>JADJRV010000018.1 GCA_016712045.1 Chloracidobacterium sp.
ACTGTTACAACGCCTTTGCAGACATTTGCGATCATTATCACGGCCGAGCCGCACTTTATGGTCACGCGGCCGAGTCAGCAGATAATGATGGAAAATCTTTATCCTACAACGACTACCGGCAAACGTATCGGGACGATACCCTCGGTAACGTATTTCGGCAATTCGAGCGACTATTTTCGCGACCCGCGTACGCCGGAAATAGCAGAAACTGATTATGCCAAAACGCCGCCGGCGATCTTGCAAGCGAGACAGGCGGTCGCCCTCGCCAAGTATGCGGGTGCAGATCGGGATGCAACCGTCGAGCTTGCCGAGGCGACGACGCTGCTGCAAAACGCGATAAACGCGTTCGATGCAAAGCGTGACTCTGATACCGTCGATATCGCCGCCCGCCGATCCATCAGCGCCGCGGTCAAGGCAGAATCCTTAGCCATACAGCGCAAAGAGGCCCGCGAAAAACGTAACGAAAAGATCCGCACGGATTCGGAGATCCGCAGCGCCGAAAATCGTTTTACAGAAGCACAGGATCAGATCACCGACCTTAAATCGGAACTCGCTCGCGAGACTCGAAACCGCGAACTTGCCGAACGTGATGCGATGAATTATTCAAATCAGGTCAAAGACCTTCGAGATGAGAATGGCCGCCTTCGAGAGGAACTCGGGCGAATCCGTGTCGAGGCCGAAAATGCAAACGCTAAGCTTGCGGCCGCCGAAAAGGAAAAACAGGCGATCGAGCAGCAGCGTCAAAGTGAATCGAAAGCCGCAAGGATAAAGGCCGCTGAGGGCGAGCTTATCGCGTCGCTCAAAACCTATGGCAGTGTGTCAAAAAATGAGCGGGGTATCGTGTTGACCCTGCCTGAGACACTTTGGACGGGAACCCGGTCAAGCACATTTGTCCCACAAGCTGACGGCAAACTCACATCGCTGGCTGAGATCCTCAGTAGCAACCCAGACTACCGGATAGCGGTCGAATCGCACACCGATAACGCGGGCGACCCGTCGATGGTACAGTCGATGACCGACAAAAGGTCGTATCTTGTTGCAGATAAGTTTGCGTCTCTGGGAATTGCCGAGGGCCGCATCGTCGCAAAAGGTTATGGAGCAAGTTCGCCGCTCTTTCCAAATACGACAGCCGCAAACCGGGCAAAAAACCGCCGTTTGGTGGTGGTGCTAAGCCTAGTTCCGACGGATCGCTGACCTAGCAAAATAACTTTCGTGGATCTCAAAATATACTAAACCCCGTGATTGAGAAAGATCAGGTACGGGGCCTAGTAGTATTTCCGCACGTTTTGTGCTAACATTCCCCCAAATTCACTTATTCGAAATAGAAACAGTGCTGATAAATAGCTGTTTCTAATAAAAACCTTAATTGGTAGCGTAGAGACCGAACCTTGGCTGAAAGATGCCAGAAAACTCTAATTTTTTTAGTGGAGCGTAAAAATCATCATGAAAAAATCTCTTGGGTCATTTGTTGCTTTGAATCGTAGAATGTTTCTTTTATTTGGCGTCGTTTTGTGCCTTGCCGGGTTTGGAATTGCGGCGTGGCAGATCAATGCGGCCGAAAATGACGGAGCTAAAAAGAACGCGGAACAAACAGCGAATTCGGGTCAGCCGACAGCAACACCGGCATCAACCAAACCTGCTACCCGCGTCGAAGGCATCTTTCGCGGTGTGATCACCCCCACCAAGTCGGATACGTCAATACCACTTCGCGATATGAAACCGATCTTGGGCAATAAAACCCCAAAGCGCCCTAATGAAGAAAGGGATATTATTCCTCGTACACCCGAAATACCCAAAGAGTTGTGGAAAAATGATCCAGTGGTCCAGTCATTTCTTGGCGATCGTGAGATACCTAATCCAATAGTGTCGTTTGATGGTTCACCTACCAGCACCGCCGGGTTTGCTCCACCGGACCCGAATGGTGACGTTGGACCTAATCATGTCGTTACGATGTGGAATTCACAGTTTCAGATCTTTACCAAAACGGGTACATCAGTTTTTGGGCCGGCTAATATCAACACCCTATTTTCCGGGTTCGGCGGCGCTTGCCAGACTGAGAACGCGGGTGACCCTGTCGTCCTTTACGATCAGCTTGCCGACCGTTGGTTTCTCATGCAGTTCACGGCTGCGGCTGCACCGTATTTCGTCTGTGTAGCTATCTCAACGACGTCTGATCCTACGGGAACATATACACGTTATGCCATCCAAACAGGAACGTCGAATTTTCCGGATTACCCCAAAGCGGGTGTGTGGTCGGATGCGTATTACATCAGTACGCGTGAATTTCCTGATGCGGGCGGATTTGCAGGCGTTGGAGCCTATGCGATCAACCGTACACAGGCATTGGCTGGTAACCCTGCGGCGCAAGTTCTTTCTTTTTTGGCTCCACCCACTCCGGATGAATCGGTTGGCGACGGTTTGTTGCCGGCGGACCTCGATGGCACAACCCCACCGCCACCCGGAAGTCCAAATTATTTTGTTGGGACCCAAGACACAAATGGACCGTACACATCACCAAGTGACGCTATTAATATATGGAAATTTACGGCTAATTTTGCAGTTCCCGCCAGCTCATCTTTTGTGCTGACCAATACCGTTCCCGTCGGAGCATTTAATTCTATCCTTGCTCGCTGCGGGGGAACTCGAGCTTGTATCCCACAACTGGGTACAACACACCAGATCGACCACCTAGGATATAGACAGCGCCCGCTTTTCCGGCTTGCTTATCGTAATTTTGGTACTCACGAATCGCTTGTTACAAACCAATCGGTGTCGGGTGGTACCGGCCCCGGAGGTGAGGTTTCAGGTATCCGCTGGTGGGAGATCCGAAGCCCAAACAGTAGTCCGGTCATTTTCCAAGAGGGCACTTTCTCGCCGGGCGTAACCGACGGTATACACCGTTGGATGGGGGCCATCGCTATGGATGGCAGCGGTAACATGGGTATGGGTTACAGTGCATCAAGCCCGACAATGAACCCGAGTATTTTCTACACGGGTCGACTGGTAAATGATCCGCTGGGAACCATGCCGCAAGGCGAAGCATCGATCATGAACGGCACTGGTTCGGCCACCTCTCTCAATCGTTGGGGTGACTACACCAGTATGTCCATCGACCCGACCGATGACTGTACATTTTGGCATGTTAATGAATACTATCCGGTCACAAGCGGCACTGGGTGGCGCCTGCGTGTGGGTAGCTTCAAATTCCCAACTTGCGGCGTCCCAACCGGCACCTTATCAGGCACAGTCACTAATTGTGCGACATCCGCCCCGATCAGTGGAGCTAATGTTACATTGACACCCGGTGGTTATGTAGGCGGTTCAATTGGATCGGGTGCTTATACCGTTACCGCTCCGGGCGGAAATTACACCGCGACTGCTACTAAAGCAGGTTGGACATCCGGAGCGGGAGCTACGGGGCCTGTGACCATCACGAATGGCGCCAATACTGTAGCAAACTATTGCTTAGTGCCAGCCGCGGTATTAGATCCGACCACGACACCATCGGTTCCGACTGGTAACGGATTTATTGAGCCGAATGAATGTAATTCGATAAATCTGCCGGTCACGAATAGCGGCACCGGCACGGCGACTGCGGTGAGCGCGGTTCTCTCGACGACAACGCCAAATGTGACGATCACACAGCCAAACTCGGCCTATCCAGACATCGCGGCCGGCGGTACTCAGACGAACACGACCCCGTTCCAGATATCAACAAATGGCTCGGTCGCGTGCTTTACAAGTATCAGCCTGACCTTAACCGTTAACTTTACAGGCGGAACCTCTCCGCAGGTCATTAATTTCAGCGTGCCGGTTGGTCAGGCTGCAAATCCAAACTATACATTTACACCGTCAACGGGCAATACGATCCCGGGCGTTCCGGCGAATGGGGTATTGGTGACAGGGACCCAGGCCGATGACGCGGTGGTGAATATTACCGCACCATTCGCTTTCACCGTTTATGGAACGACCAATGTAGCCAGTGGTGCAACGCTCCGCGTCAATACGAACGGAAATATGCAGATCACGAGTGCGACGGGTTCCTCGCGAGAGGCAAATACCGCGCTGCCGAGTCCTGGCAGTACGGGATTTGGAACCGGTTCATTTGACCTTTCGACACCCGTCCTGATGCCGTATTGGGACGATTTGATAATGACCACGGCACGGTCGCCGCTCCTAGGCGTTTACCAACAAACCGTTGGCGTCGCACCGAATCGTCAGTGGGTCGTAGAATGGCGAGCCCAACACTGGAATGGCGGCACGGCTGAGGCGGGAATTTCGACAAATTTCGCCATCGTGTTTAATGAAGGGTCGGACAACTTCTCTTACTATTATGCGTCGACGGGAGCCGGTACTCATACTGGCGGAGCTGAGTCGACAATCGGTGTCCAAGCGGCGACAACCGGAACGTTGTTTACGGAGTTTTCGTTCAACGCGGCGTCCGTTACACAAGGCACGCGGCTGGCGGCTGCTCGCGTCGCAGGTGCGTGTGCTCCGGGTACGGGTGGTTGTGCGACGGCTGCGGGCGTCGAGGTGTCGGGCAGGGTTCTTACATCGGCAGGTGGCCGTGGGCTTCGTGGTGCTGTTGTCACCCTCAGAGATGAGAGCGGCAACGAGATCAATACGATGACAGGTGCAATGGGTAATTTCCGCTTTGCCGACGTTGAGCCCGGACACACCTATGTCGTGACTATTCGCAATCGTCGTTTCCAGTTCGCACCGCAAGTGTTGACCATAAACGACAGCATAACGGATCTTGTCTTTACTCCTGAATAGGGAAGTTGAGATAAGCATTAACACTGGAAAGGCGGCCGCAAGGCCGCCTTTTTTTGCGCAACTGCAGCGGCAAAACCGTATAGATGATCGCATCTACTATTTATTACCGTTCCATAACAAACCACTTTTCATTGACAGCAGATAGTCCACGGATTATACTTTGGCAACTTGTTTCTTTATCAGTTAATTATTTGAGAACGCGCGGGCCACAGGAAGTCCCTCGGTCAGTGAAGTCTATTCTTGTTGTAAAATACGGCAAAAATGACCTCCTAAATGGATAGTCCCGAACCTATTTTCGGTATCCGGCAAATATTTTCGTGTAAAAGACTCAACGTATGGTTTTAGTTGTCGGGTTCTGACCCGAATTATCAAGGCAGGGAAGGCGGCCTATTTCAATCGGAGGGTTAGTAGATGTATAAGAGAACGGGTTTGGAAAATCGTTGGAGCATATTATTATGCTTGGTCGTTTTAGCTATCGTCACGGCACTCATTGCCGGGCCGCGGTTTTGGCCGCAAACGGCAGGGTCGAAACAAAAAGGTTTATTTCAGCGCGGTAGCAGCGTTGAAGAAGGTATCCCGCAGGACTTTGATATTCGGATCGAAAAAAGCGAAGAGCTCCTGCAAACCGTCTCAACGTATCGTAGTGCCAATCAAAAGGACGCGGTCGCAGTTGCTGATATCCGTGACGAGTTTGTACGCGGTGAGCAACTACTAAAACAGAAATTTCCAAACGCTAAGGTCGAATACAACACGGACATTAGAATACCTGAGGTCATAAGCCCTGATGTTCAAAAAAGGACGATCCAATGGCTTACGGGCCGCAATAAGTCCGCCAACAGGCCGGATATCCTTCGTGGTTTTATCAAGCAGTACAGCAGTTTGGTTGGTATGGACGCGGGACAGATCGATTCGCTAGATGTTACAGCTGATTATACGAATCCGGATGGAAATCTATCGTTCGTCCATCTTGAGCAGAAAATTAATGGCGTACCCGTCTTTCGCGGCGAGGTAAAAGCTGGTTTCACGGCACGAGGTGAAATGATCCGCGTGATCAATAACCCTAGCTCCCGGAATGGATTACACAAAGGTCCCGACCGAGTTTGGTGACCCTTCAACCGCGGTCCGATTTGCGGCTGCTCACATTAAACATCAATTAGGAACAGATCAGTTTGCCCCCAACGAAAAGACCTCAACGGATCTTAAGGCGATTTTTGGATCTGGTGACTGGGCAACAACGGCCGAAAAAATGTACTTTCCGTTAGAGCCGGGCGTTGCTGTTCCCGCATGGCGCGTCTTGATTTGGAAGAATCCCGCGTCTTACGTGATCGTCGATGCGAATACCGGCACCATACTCTGGCATATAAACATCACGGATGATCAAAGCCAACAGGCTACGTATCAGGTGTATAACAGTGCAACTTCTTATTTCCTTGCGGCAGATAGTCCGGCTCCGTTATCCCCCGGCCCGACCGGGCCGATCACCACACAAGCGGCTCTTGGAACCAGAACCAACGTTACCTTGATCGGTAACGAAGCTCCTAACACTTTTAACAACAACGGTTGGATCACCGATGGAGCTAACATCACGGATGGAAACAGCGTCGAAGCGGGCGTCGATCGCACCACTCCGGATGGCGTTGATGCGACAGTTACTGGCGTGAGCCGCACATTTAGTTCGACTTGGAACCCCGCACCGGGAAGCCCTCCTCCGGGAGATGATCCGTTGACCACTGAGGCCCAGCGCGGTGCGGTCATTCAAATGTTTTATGTGATGAACCGTTATCACGATGTGATGTATCGACTAGGCTTTACCGAAGCTGCTCGAAATTTCCAAACCACCAACTTTACGGGTCAGGGAACAGGAAACGACCGCGTCTCGGCCGAGGGTCAGGACAATACGGTTGGTAGTTCATGTCCGTCTCAGCCGTGTACAAATAACGCAAACTTTTCGACACCTGCAGACGGTGGCCGCGGCAAGATGCAAATGTACGTCTGGAGCGGCCCTACACCTGACTATGACGGAACGGCAGATGCTGAGGTGATCATTCATGAGCACACGCATGGCTTGTCTAATCGACTTCATGGCAACGCATCAGGGTTGTCAACCAACATGTCCCGCGGAATGGGCGAAGGCTGGGGCGATTTCTACGGGTACGGCTTGCTTGCCGAGCCGACTGATCCGATCAACGGCGTTTATACCACGGGTGGATACGCAACCTTTAATTTAGGCGGAATGCAGAGCAACTACTATCACGGCATTCGTCGATTCCCGAGGGCTCCGATAACATTTACCGGCGGGCCAAATAACCTGCCGCATAATCCGTTTACTTTCAAACATGTTAATTCAAACTGCGATACAACCCTCGGAACGACGTCAACTGCGGTGAGCAGTGCGTTTCCGCGAAATCCGGTGATCTCGACATCTTCAGCTTCGCAGGCATGTGATCAGGTGCATAACCTAGGCGAGGTCTGGAGCAGCGCTTTGTGGGAAGTCCGAAACCGAATGGTCACGCGTCTCGGCTTTGATGCCGGCACGACCCGTGTTCTGCAGGTTGTAACGGACGGTATGAAACTGGCTCCTGTCGGTCCGACTTTCCTTCAAGAACGTGACGCGATCATCGCGGCCGCGGCGGCTTTGACACTTGCTCCGAGTTTGTCCGCAGATGTGTCGGATGTTCGCGAAGGATTCCGCGTTCGCGGAATGGGCTTTAGTGCCAGTATCCAGAACGCCGGAACAGGAGCGAATAATACTGTTGTTACTGAAGCCTTTGACAATGCAAATGTGCAGCACGTCACACCGTTCTCAGTCAGTGATACGACAGGAAATAATAACGGCTTCCCGGAACCAGGCGAAAACGTTTTGTTGAGCGTTCCGGTAACAAATGCCACAGGTGCGACGGTCACAAATGTTCAAGTGAATATTAATGGCGGGCCAAATGCTAATTACGGTACGATCAATGACGGTCAAACTGTTACACAGCAGATCCCGTTTGCGATACCCGGAGCGGCACTATGCGGCAGCACCCAAAATGTGACTATAAACGTCAGCAGTGCAATTGGTGCTCAAGTGCCGGTGCAACGAAGTTTTGCTCTTGGCAATCCTTCGGGTATCGTCGAAAACTTTGACGGTGTTGCTCCGCCTGCGTTTCCTGCAGGTTGGACGACGACTCAAGACACCGGCACGGCCATCGTATGGGCGAGCACGGCGACCGGGCCTAGTTCGGCACCAAACTCAATGTTTGCCAATGACCCGACGACCGTAAATATGTCGTCACTGGTTAGCCCTGTTGTGCCGATCACATCGTCCGCTGCCCAATTGAAATTTAAAAACAAGTACATTACTGAGGCCAGCACGACCTCGGCGACTGTCGGATTTGACGGCATGGTGCTTGAAATGAAAATTGGTGCGGGAGCGTTTCAGGATATCCTCACCGCTGGCGGTTCGTTTGTTAGCGGTGGCTATGACCGTACGATCTCGGGTACATTCTCGAGCCCGATCGCAAATCGTCAAGCCTGGTCGGGAACCTCTGTAGGTGGCTATATTGACACCGTTGTTAACCTGCCGGCAGCGGCGAATGGACAAAGTGTCCAATTCAGGTGGCGAATGGCCTCCGACTCGTCTGTGGCTTCGACAGGTGTGAACGTTGATGACGTTCAGATCATCAGTAGTTTCACATGTGCACCTACTGCCGCCGATGTCGAGGTTTCAGGGCGTGTCCTTGCTACCGTTGATGGCCGTGGGCTTCGTGGTGCTCGTGTAGTGCTGCGGGATGAGAGTGGCAATGAGACCTACGCCTTTACCGGAGCTTATGGTACATTCCGGTTCCCGGCGGTAGAGACTGGCCACACTTACATACTGAGCGTCATGTCACGTCGATTCCAGTATGCACCGCAGGTGCTGGCGATCAATGACAATGTTACGGATCTGGTCTTTAGCCCGCAATAGGGCTAAGACACAGGTCTTGGTAAAACTACAAAGGCGGCTTTTCGGAGCCGCCTTTTTTTAGTCTTTGAGGATGAGTATTCGGTGCGGAGGCAGCCCGAGCATACATTCGTCGCCGGGTTGTAGGGCAGGGACCTTTAATACGCAGGTCGTGATCGCCAGGCCGTCAGCGTCAAATTCAACGATGGAAGTTGCACCTCTGAAATTGACTGACTTGACCGTAGCTCGGAGCAAATTGTCCTCTGGCCGTGATACGCCGATCGTCATCGAGACCGATTCGGGCCGGATGGCGAGCGTCATATTTTGATTGATCGGGCCTAGGCGTTTTTTGTCAGGACGATGAGCGAATATGCGGTGCTCGCCGTCGATAGTGTGAAATTCCGGCAGATCATCGTCAGACGAAGACAGCCGTCTCGCGACAAACAGATTATTCTCGCCGGTCATACGTGCGGCCTCGATCGTTGCGGGGTTGTCATAAATATCCTGCGGCGTGCCGGATTGCATTATCTCGCCGCGTGAGAGGAACGCTACCTCGTCCGTCAGACTCAGGATCTGGTGAAAATCGCTCGTCGCAAAGATCACGACACGGTTTCGCTGTTTTGCGGCTTTACGGATCGCGGCAAAGGCCGCGTCTCGCAAAGCCGGGTCCATCTGCGAAAAAGGATCGTCCAGTAACAGAACGCGTCCGGCGTTCGCGATCGCCTCCTCAAATTTATCAAACTGCCCCTCGCCGCTCGATATGCCGCCCGCAAAATAGCCAAATAGTTGTTTGAAACCTTTCGCATCGCTGCCGTCGTGAAAGGTGACGTTGCGTTCTTTTGCCTTGACGACGGTAATGTCGTTGCCATCAAGCGAAATTTTGCCGCCGTTATGTTTGACGCCGCCGGCGATTACCTTGAGCAGGGAAGACTTGCCTGAGCCAGATGCTCCAAAAAGGCCAATGACGCTGCCGCCTTCGACCTCGAACGACACGTCTTTCAGTGCCCAACCGTTACCATAGCGTTTTGATATTTTATCGACTGCCAGCGTCATAATATTAGCGAAAATGAAACTTATCCGGGCGGTTTTCGTGCAAAGAAAAGTATGCTGTTGTCATCATATCAATGCAAGTATAAACTCGACGAAGATGACAGACGGCAAGAAAACTATCAAGCGAAAGCTGCTCCACGCAGGCGGCTGGCAAGTAGCAAAACGCGTCGCCAAGATGGTCCCCTTTGGCGGAACGGTAGTCGCCGTCGTACTTGTCGGCAGCGACATTAAAAATAAGGGTGTTGGTAAAGGCCTGCTAAATTCGGGCATCGACGCGATACCTTTCGTCGGACTGGCAAAAAACGTGGTCGAGCTCGTCAGGGGCGATTTTATCCCGGACAAAGCGAAAAAGGTGAAAGTATGATGAGAGATATTATTAAGGGAACGCTCATGTCGGCGGTGTTATTGGCGGCGTGTATTTTGCACGTTAGTGCTCAGACGCCCAAAAAGACGCCAAAACCCATGGCGACGCCTCCGATCCTGAGCGGAGCCGAGATCATCAGCCGCGCAGATGACCTTACGGAGTTTGAAACCGTAAAACCTACACCCCTCAAAACGCCCAGCAATACCAATACCAACGCCGCCAATATCAAAGAACTGAACGAACGCCTCAAAAAGCTTGAGGGAAACCAGTCGAGCACGTACGACGAGAAACAAAAGCGGATGCTGCTCAATCTCGATATCCTAACGCGTGCCGAGCAGCGGAGTGATAGTCTCCGCAAGCAACTTTTCGAGATGATCGAAAAGAGAACACCGTCAAATCGCGCATCGATCAGATAAATAACGAAATTCGCCCGGAGATGATCGAAAGGACATTGCAGCTCTCGGGATCGATGAAACCCGAAGAGATCCGCGAAAATCGCCGCAAAAGCATCGCGGCCGAGCGATCCAATCTCGAATCTTTGTTGACCGAGATCGTCAACAACAAGGCGACGGTCTCCGTCACCCTGCAAAAATCAGACCAACTCGTCGAAAAGCTCCGCCTCAAACTCGAAAAAGATATCGACGACGCCCTGACCGATCCACCGATAGACAATTAGAAGTTGTTTGAGTCCCGCCTTTGGGCGAATTTGGAGAAGCCCGGAAGTAAGGGCGTTACATTCACGGGAATAACGCACTTACGTTCGGGCTTCCCCCCAAAAAAAAACGCGCGGCCCGCTGCCTTGTTATTGGAATCTTGGTCCACCTTGGTCCACCTGGTCCGGACCGGACCAAAACGTTGATAAAATATCCTGCAAGAAATACAACCTCGTCCGTTCTCATAATGTCTAACTAAGAGTCAGGCACCGGGGCTGTATTACCAATTGGGAGAACATTATGACGCACAGATCTTTTGCCGCTGCTATCGGCATTGCTTTTTCCGTATTTCTTTTTAACATTACGACGCCCGCACAGGGCATTATTATCCCGATAGTTTGCGATACGCGTCCGTGCCGGCCGCGGCCGGTGCCGCAGCCGTTGCCGAACGCGCTGCCGGTCAAATCGATCAAGCTCGACACCAAGATCAACGGCCAGGTGGCGACGACGCACGTCGAGCAGGTTTTTAGAAACGACACCAATTTTACGCTTGAGGGGACGTACTTTTTCCCGATCCCTGAAACGGCGTCGATCGTGGAATTTGCGATCTGGGAAGAACGGCAAAAGCTCGTCGGCGAGGTGCGTAGCCGCGAAGAAGCGAGGCGGATATACGACGAGATAGTCCGTCGGCAAAAGATCCCGGCTTGCTCGAATATGCGGGCAAAGACCTTTTCCAGGCATCGATCTTTCCAATTCCTCCGAATTCCGACAAAAGACTCGAAATGACATATACCGAGGTGCTCAAGGCTGATTCGGGTACCGTAGCGTATCGCTATCCGCTCGGGACCGGACGAAATGTCTGGGCAAACCGCGGTCCGCGACAGCTTGAAGACGCAGTCTATGACCGCCGCGACGGCAGGCTTGTCCCGATTGGACCAAAGCAGCAGTTTGGCACAGTGTCAGGTTCGATCGAGATCGTCGGTAAAGAAGCTCTTCGAAATATCTACTCGCCTTCGCACAAGATCGAGGTGACTAACAAAGGCGAGACGGCGGCGAAAATATCTTTTGAAACGACGAGCAACGATAGCGACTTCTCACTGTTCTACGGGCTGTCAAACAACGATTTTGGCATGTCGCTCGTCACCTATCGCGAACCCGGCAAGGACGGCTACTTTTTGCTGATGCTTTCGCCAAAAGACAACATTTCTGAAAAAGAACTTGTCAGCAAGGACATCGTCTTTGTTCTCGACACATCGGTTCGATGGCCGACGAAGGTAAGATGGACAAGGCCAAAAAGGCACTGCTTTTTGGCATCCGCACGCTACGTGACGGCGACCGGTTTAACATCATCAACTTTGCGGGCGAAGAACATCTGATGGAACGTGGCCTGATCGCCGCCAACGCCGCAGGCAAGAAACGCGGCGAGGAATTTGTCGAACGGCTGACGCCAACAGGCGGCACTAACATTAACGACTCACTTGTACAGTCGCTAAAACAATTTGAGAAAGGCGATCGGCCAAAGATGCTGGTGTTTATGACCGACGGTTTGCCGACGGTCGGTGAAACGAATGTAGACAAGATCATCGCCAATTTGAAAAATGCCAAAACCGTCGATGTTCGGATTTTCCCATTCGGGTTTGGCTACGATGTCAATACGACTTTGCTCGACAAGATCGGTACGGAAAACTCGGGCATCTCCGAATACGTTCAACCAAAAGAGGATCTTGAGATCAAGGTTTCGAGCTTTTTCCAGAAAGTGAGTTCGCCGGTGCTTGCCGATCTCGACTTAGATTTTGGCCCGTTGCTGACCGAATATACTTATCCGCGAAAGCTGACCGACCTTTTCCGCGGGATGCAGATGACGATCATCGGGCGGTATAAAAATACCAATGATCTCAAAAACATCACGCTCAAGCTGACGGGCAAAGCAGGAACGGAAAGCCGTTCTTTCAACTACACGAACCTTGATTTTCCTGTTCGCTCGGATGAGAATAGCTTTTGCCGCGTCTCTGGGCGAGCCGCCGCGTCGGCTGGCTGCTCGAACAGATCCGCAACAACGGCGAGACAAAAGAAGTCCGCGACGAGGTCGTCCAACTTGGCACACGCTACGGTCTTGTGACGCCTTACACTTCGTATCTCGCGACCGACGGGTCAATGGCAAACATTAGCCGCGACGCTCCGGCCGCAGCCGATATGTTGGTCGCCGGGCAGGCTCGTGCCAAGGAAAAGAGCGGGGCCGGAGCGGTTACAATGAGCACGCAGCAAAATGCGATGAAGGTCAACTGGGTCTGTATGATGAAGACAAAAAAGATGCGAGGGAGCAGATTGTTTTGAGAAACACTCAGACCAATCAGTTTGTCGCAAATAAAAACTTCATCAACCAAAACGGTGTCTGGGTAGATACGGATTTCAACCCGAATTCAGAGCGGCCGGAGACGGGCGTGAAGTTTGCGAGCGACGAATACTTCAAACTCATCGAACGCGAGCCGGGCCTCGCCCCGTATCTCTCGCTCGGCGAACAGGTCGTCGTCGTGTGGAAGGGAATGGTGTACCGAATAACTAAATAAGGCATAAGCCCGCACGGAGTAAGGGCGTAACATCAAATTGGATGTTACGCCCTTGCTCCGGGCGGGCTTCTGCATCAGAGAGGTGATTTTCGAGCGTGGAATGTTTATTCTATTTATCGGAGATCACCTTTTTTTTCGGAGGCTTTGCAGTGAAAAGTTTTATCGTCCTTTCATTACTTGTGGTTAGTTTGGCTGCGGGGCATTTGCCCAGAATGGTTGGGTGCAACGATCGGCAAATACCGAGCGTGATCTCGTCGCCGTGTACTTCACCGGTTCCGACAAAGGCTGGATCGCAGGTGATAGTGGCTATCTGGCTTCGACGTCCGACGGCGGCAAATCCTGGACTCCGTACCCGCTAAACACTACGGAAGACATCAACGAGATCTATTTTCGCAACGACGACAACGGTTATCTGGTCGCAGGGCGGAAAATGTACAGCACCCGTGACGGCGGTAAGACTTGGCAAGAGATCCGTATCTACCGCAGCGGTGAATTTGGCGCCGGACGGCCTGAGTTTCTGAGTATTCGATTTTCGGACAAAAAACGCGGCTACGTTGTCGGTTCTGTCCTGCGGACGAGCGGTGATGACGACATCGTGGTCGATTCGCTGCTGATGCGGACCGAAGACGGCGGTGACACTTGGCGGCGGATCACTGTCCCGTCAAAGACAGAGCTGTTTCACCTAGATTTTGACGGCAATTCGCGCGGCTGGATCGTCGGCGACAGCGGCGTGATATTAGCCTCGACCGATGAAGGCAACACTTGGGTCAAACAAACCTCCGGCACGACGATGCCACTTTACAATGTCGATTTTCGCGATAGCAAAGAGGGCTATATCGTCGGCAAATCGGGGACCATCCTACGTACCGAAAACGGCGGCTCGTTTTGGGAAAAGGTCGGTACCAATTTCAAAGACACATTTATGCGTGTCGATTTTGCCGATGACAAGAACGGCTGGGCCGTCGGATACGCTGGAACGATCCTCCGCTCGGGCGATAAAGGCAAATCCTGGATACGTCAGGAAAGCGGTACCCGCGACCGTATTTACGGCCTTTATATGGACAAAAAATACGGCTGGGCCGTCGGTGCAAAAGGCCTCGTTTTACAGTTCAAAAAATAATCAGAAAAAATCTGCTTTTCCCCCCCGCTTTAATTAACACTTTTGTAAAACTGTGTTATATTTCATAACAATTTCCGTTAACTTTACGTTTACATATCACAAAATTTGATCTGCGATCTATTTCTTGGGAGGGAAACAGATGTTAAGAAAGCACTTTTTTAAGGCGTTTACGCTTTTCGCAGTTACTTTTGCGCTCGCGAGCGTAAATTTTGCGCAAGGTACGACCTCGCGTATTACAGGTACCGTTACTGATTCGTCAGGTGCGGTCGTTCCAGGAGCTAATGTTTCACTTAGGCGTGATGGCGTTGGGGCTGTGGTAGCTATTGCACAAACCAATGAAAATGGCTCCTATACCTTTGACCTGATTCAGGCGGGTACATATGACATTACCGTTGAAAAAGCAGGATTTAAGAAAACAATTTCTACTGGAAACGCTGCATTTGTTAATTTACCGTCGACCATCAATATTGTGCTGCAAGCCGGAGATGTGTCGGCCTCGGTAACCGTAACCGGTGGAGCCGAGGCAGTGCAGACTAGTACATCGGGAAATCTTGGAACGACCATTGATCAGAGAACTCTCGAAGCGTTGCCGATCGTGGGGGCCCGTGGACGAAACCCTCTTGATCTGCTTAATTTTCAACCGGGTGTTGTAAATGGCGGAAATACGGGCGGAGGGGTAAATGTAAATGGTTCTCGTGACCGTGCTTTTAACTTTACGCTGGACGGTATCGATATTAATGAGTCGACAGCCGGTGGATCAAACTTTACCCCTCTGCGTCCCAATCCGGATTCGGTCCAAGAATTTCAGATCGTTACAAGTAACTTTACCGCAGAACTCGGCCGCAGCAGCGGTGCGCAGGTCACTTTCGTTACGCGTTCCGGTACAAACGATTTTCACGGAAATTTATTCGAGTATTATCAAACACCTAGATTTAATGCGAAGAGTTATGCAGAAACGCTTCTGAAACAACCTAAAGGGCAGTTCGTTCAGCACATTTTTGGCGGCAGCATGGGTGGACCGCTATCCAATTTTGGATTTGGAGAGGGTGAGCCTTTTAAGTTGTTGCGTAACAAGGCTTTCTTTTTTGTAAATCTTCAGCTCCTGCGTGCATATGACACGGCTCTCGTAACTAGAACCGTTTATACCCAAGCTGCAAGGGCTGGCCTGTACCGTTATGTGGTCGGACGGGCAAATGCTCCCGCCGGAACCTCGACCGCGGCAGTTGATGCGATTGGAAATCCGGTTCTTCCAGCCTGTTCGGGAGGACCTCCACCGACCAATCAGCCGTGTATCTCGAGCTATAACATCGCGACATTGTCGCCGACAACTTTTCGATCCGACGTTGATGGGATATATCAATTCGATGCCGCTGCCGAACAATTTCGCGTCAGGTGACGGATTGAATACGGCGGGTTTTAATTTCGCAGCTCCCCAAAGAGAGAGACAGTATGACCTCTCTACAAAGCTTGATTTTACGTTCAACGAACGGCATTCGTCATACGTGCGCTACGCTCAGGGTAGCCAAAGCAGCCTTGGCGACGCAGGGAATGGTGGCCGCCCAAGGTTCCCGAATGCTCCTAATTTTGTCGATACGGCTCGAACGCCAAAAAATCTCGCAGTGAATTGGCGGTGGTCGCATTCGCCTACAGTTGTAAATGAGTTTATTTACGGGTTCAGCAAATTCTTCTTTTCATTTGCTACGCCTCAACCCGACCCGAATTACGCCTTTGTTTTCCAACTTCCGACGGACATAAATACGAACTTTTCGTATAACGCTCGTGGTGTTACTACAAATCAGATCGTAGACAATTTGACCTGGGTGAAAGGGAACCATACGATAAAGACTGGGATCAACTTTAGATTCAACCTACATAAGGATGATCGATCGGGCGTAGCCGGCACTTCAGTCGAGCCCGCGATGACGTTTTCGTTTGGAACATCGTCCGCGGGGTATTCAAATTTTAATATTCCCGCAAATACCACCGGTATTAATTCAACTGACCTGACACGGCTGCACAACACGATAGCAGACTTTTTAGGGCGGATTAATTCGGTTTCCCGGGCGTTTGTTGCCGATCCCTCGAATCCAAATGCGTTCCTTTCAGCCTGGTTCCCATTGGCTAAACAAAGCAAAATACAAGGAATACGATTCTTACTTTCAAGATAATTGGCGATTTCGGCCAACTCGTATTCGACATCGGTGTTCGCTGGGAGGTAAAGGCAACGCCGGCGATAGACGGTCGGCCGATCCTTGTGCCTGACCAGCCAATGAAACTTGGAGCGGCTCCGTCAAATACGATAAAGTTTGTCGAGGGTAAGTTATTCGATACGGACTTTGGAAAAATCTTACCTTCGGTCGGGTTTGCGTGGGATCCTTTAAGACAGGCAAAACCTCGATCAGGGCAAATTACAGGCTGGCGTCAGACCGCATTGCTACATTTTTGTTTGGATCGTCGATCTTTCAGAGTGCGCTCGGCAATACACTTGGTGCGACGAATACAGCTTTTGGACAGGCAGGCGGCCTCTATCGTGACGTCGCTCCGATCATTGCTGGGTTAATCCCGACACAGACTCCTGGTCAGGCACGTCAGCCTGCGGCTTTTGGTGCCTTGAGCACGAGCGTGATCGACCCTGACCTAGAGTTCCCACAGATCCACGAATGGTCCGCTAGCTTCCAACGCGAGATCGGTAACGGATATGTCGCTGAGTTTAACTATATTGGAAAGCACGGCGTACACCTCACTGGCGGATATAATGCTAATCAGGTTAATATTTTCGCAACAGATCCTCGTTGCGGAGCTCAGACATTTGTACAGGCGTTCATTCAGGCTCAAGATGCAGCCGGTGCTGCTAATACAAATTGCTTGGCATCGCTTCTGACGGGCGGCTTGGCAACGGGTAACTCGGTTGCGTTCAGGACCCAGTTCTCGACCAATCTAAATGATGGTAATGTTGGTAGTTCCGCACAGACGCTAGCTCGTCAGTCTGGGGCGACATCGCTGACATCACGTGGGTTTAGCCCTTATTATTTTCAAAACTATCCGCAGTTTAATGGCGGGGTGAATGTTTTTGACAGTAGCGATTACTCGAGTTACCACGGGCTGCAATTCATCTTTAAACGCAGAATGACCAGCGGGCTCGGCTTCCAGGTTGCTTATACATGGTCTACGTCAAAGGACAATCGATCATGGGATCCATCACTTAGTACCATCAATACGGGTAATTCACAGGCCGGATCGAGTACTCCGTTCGACAATCGTAATAGAAATCTGAACTATGCGTACTCCGATTTCGACCGACGCCATGTTGTTCAGATGACCTATGTTTACGAATTGCCGTTTGGCAAGGGAAAATGGATCAATCCGGGGAACAGTGTCCTAAATTATATTGTGGACGGGTGGCAGGTTTCGGGCACAACGCTCAATATGACGGGAAGGCCGTTCACCGTGTACTCGGGACGTCTGACTATGGGTAACGTCATTCAGACACCGGCAAATTGTAATGGCTGTACGCCAAACATGGGCTCGGTCTTTCTTGAAGCTGGTACTAATACCTTTTTTAGTGCAGCCCAGCGTGCGATGTTTTCAGTTCCCACCCCGGGAACGATCGGTAACACAGGCAGAAACTACTTCCGCAATGCCCCATATTTCCAGACCGATTTGTCGCTATTGCGAAAATTCAAGTTTGGCGAACGTTGGGCGTTTGATCTTCGTGTCGATGCGAGAAATCTGACAAATCATGTCGACTTTGATATTTCGTCTCAGAACGACAACATGACTATGTTTTCGCCTCAGTTTGGCAAGTTGTTTGATTCTAACCGGAATCCAGGAGCCGGTGTTGCAAACAACTCACGTAGAATACAGTTCTCAGGTAAGCTGAGTTTCTAACTTAAGCTGCGTCTGGTTTTATTGCCTCTGCCGTTCTGAAAAGGGCGGCAGAGCTTTTTATTTATTGAGCCGTTGCTTTGCTGCCAACTGAGCAAGTTGGCCGGCACGGGGAAGGGTTTCTACCGCTTTAGCGACTTGGGGATCGTCTTCTGTCACGACCTGTTGAGCCGCGTTGACGCCGTACGAAGCCATTATGATGTTGTAGCGGAGACGGAGCTTGATAAACGCTGCCTCGGCAGTGAGCTGTTTGTCGCTGATTCTCCACGTTCCTTGTTTCTTTACATATGTTAGGAACGCAGTTTTGAGAGCCTCGGTTGAGGGAAGATCTCCCGGCGTTACGCGTTTGCCGAGGGTAAAAGACGTCGCGGTGTATGATTCCAGGCCTGCAACACGGCCAGAGACGACCTCGAGGGCAAAGAAAAAGATCGGGTCGATCAGGGCGGCACGCAGAGCAGTGATCTCGTCGGCTTTGACCTTTTCGTCGGGCGTGATGCCGTCGCCGCCAAAAACTGTTCTATCCGTCACCGTTCGCGTAGCTATCGAGGAACCGACAAGCGCGGCGGCGTTTTCGGTGTGATTGAAATAGTCGTAAAGATCCATCCGAGTATAATCTCGCTGGATGGAGCGGCCGGATGGCGTCAGGTAACGTGCGGTCGTTAGTGTCAAGCCGGTGTTGCCCGGCAGGTCGAGTACGCTTTGGACGAGGCCCTTGCCAAAAGTCTTATCGCCAACGATCATCGCACGGTCGTTGTCCTGAAAGGCTCCGGCGACGATCTCTGAGGCAGATGCGGTATCTTCGTTTACAAGCACGACGAGCGGCATAGTCTCCGGGTTGGTATTAGCCGACCGCCAAACGCGATTGTCGATACGCGAGCGGCCCTTTTGCGAAAGGATAAGCGTTCCTGCCGGCAGAAATTTCTCGGCGACCTTTACCGCCTGATCAACAATGCCACCGCCGTTATTTCTCAGATCAAGCACGAGCGAACGCATCCCTTGTTGTTTGAGGCTGCGCATTGCTACGTCAAATTCATCGCTGGTCGTGTAGTTAAATCCCTCTGATAACTCAATATAGCCAACGCCTGGACGCAATATATACGCATCAGGTATCGATGGTTGCGATACGCGTCCGCGTCGTAACTCGACCGTTTCGATCTGGTTTGTCGCCGCCCGTTCGATCGACATCCGAAGCACCGTCCCATTTGCCCCTCGTATCTTATCGCGAACGTCGTCCGACTCCTTGCCGGTCATTTTCTCGCCGTTGATGGCGACTATCTTATCGCCGTAGTGAAGTTGTGCTTTTGACGCAGGTGAACCCGGAAACGTCGCCAGGATAAATGTATCGAGCACGCCCGAGCGTTCAAAATTGGCGATCGTCGCACCGATGCCCGTATAGCCGCTTTTTTGTTCGTCGAGCAGATCTTTCCAGTCGGCGACGCCGTGAAAATTGGAGTGCGGATCGAGCGTGTGCAGTGCCCCGGTCAGAGCAGACTCGGTCATTTCGGCACGGCTGATCTTTCGGCCGTCGATGTAGCTGCGGGCGATGATGTCCTCGGCTTCGCGTATCTCTGCGGCGATCCTCGAAGTTTTAGTTTCCGGCTCGGCATTTGGCGGAATTGTCGCCGAGCCGCCAGATGCTGCAAATGTACTGCCGCGTTTGATCGAGAAAGGCTCGGCCGGCGCATTTAATGGTGATCTCTGAGCGGGGAAACTCGCCGTCGCAGCAGTTACGATCAGAAAGATACTTAAAATGCGGCCAGCTTGGTACATAGGCGAAATGAAAAACAAATAGACCCATGACTGGCACACCCGCGAGGCGGCCTGTCCGAAAAAAAGATCGGCGGAATTAACGGCACTTAATTACCGCCGATCACACATTTGGTATGCCTACTTTATACACTCAAACGGTATGGATTTCCAAATTTTGTGGCGAAAATTTCACTGATAGAGGTGCTTTGATTTTTGTCTGCGGAAGTGTTCTCATAAAATATAAAGTAAATATGACCCATTCATTCAAATTACCGCCGCTCGATATCGAAGAATACGCCCTAACCAACGGCCTGCGCGTCGTGCTTAACCGCGACACAGTCGCACCGGTCGTTTCGCTTGCCGTGTATTACAACGTTGGTTCACGCAACGAACGCGATGATCGCACGGGCTTTGCTCACCTCTTTGAACACATGATGTTTCAGGGGTCCGAAAACGTGCCAAAGGCCGGGCATTTTCAGCACATTATGAAAGCCGGCGGCACGATGAACGGCACCACGTCGAGCGAGCGGACGAATTATTACGAGACGCTGCCGGCAAACCAACTGCCGCTCGGGCTGTGGCTCGAATCGGACAGGATGCGTTCGCTGGCCGTCACGCAGGAGAATCTTGATAACCAACGCGAGGCCGTCAAGGAAGAAAAGCGGCTTCGATACGATAATCAGCCGTACGGGCAAATTTTCGATCTCATCAACGAGATGATCTATAAGAATTTTGCCAATAGTCATTCGACGATCGGTTCGATGGAACATCTCGACGAAGCGTCGGTTGAGGATGTGCAGGAATTTTTCCGCGTTTACTACGCCCCGAATAACGCTGTGCTCGTGCTGTCCGGAGCGTTTGAAACCGACGAGGCAAAACATCTCATCGAAACGTATTTTGGTGACATACCTTCGCAGCCGCTACCGCCCGATCTGGATGTGAGCGAGCCGGACGAGGTCGCCTCCAACTATCGCGAATGGGAAGACCCGCTCGCTCCGTTCCCGGCGTTTCTCATCGGCTGGAAGATACCAAAGCGCCGCACGCCCGAGTTTAATGCTCTGTATCTCGCCGGTAAGGTGCTTTATGACGGCGACAGTTCGCGGCTCTATCAAAAGCTGGTCAAGGGCGAAGAGTCGGTCATTCAGCTGTTTGGTTTTACCGATGAACGACGCGGGCCGTCGAGCATTTTTGTCGGAGCGATCCCCAAACCCGACAAAGATCTGAGCAAGATCCGCGAGACGATAATGAACGAGATCCACGATCTCGCTGCCCACGGCCCGACCGCAGAGGAGATGGAAAAGATCGAAAATCAGCTTATCAACGACTCCGTCCGTATGCGGCAATCGTCGATGTCTCGGGCACAGTCCATCGCCGAATATGCTTTGTACGACGGCGACCCCAAATTGATAAACACCGACCTCGATGAGCTACTAGCCGTGACAGCCGAGCAAATACGCCACGCCGTCGGCGTCTATCTAAATACTGAAAATCGGTCACTGCTCGACGTCGTTCCTTCCGGACAAGGTTAAGAAATTTAGCCACAGAGTCACAGGAGTGGCGGAGAGAAGAAAATGCTTTTATTAATTTGCTTCCTCCCCTCCACTCTCTGTTATCAGTACTCGGCGAATTATTAAGTTATGACACCAGAATTAAGAAAATCAGCACCTGAGCCGCTGGCTCCGACATCATTTGATATCCCTCAGCCGTTTCAGACGACGCTCGCGAACGGCCTGCGTGTGGTTATATTCGAAGAAACACGCTTGCCGCTTGTTAGCATACGGCTCGCGTTTCACTCGGGCGATATTGATGATCCGGCGGGTGCGAAAGGCATTAACTCGGCAATGGTTTCGATGCTGACCGAGGGGACGGAAAATTATACCAGCCTGCAGCTTGCCGAAAAGATCGAGCGGCTCGGTGCAGGCATTGGTGCGAGTGCGTCGGATGATTTTACGATCGTCTCGGCCTCATCGCTTTCGCTATACAGCTCCGATATTCTCTCGTTGTTGGCCGAGGTCGTGCTGCGTCCAACCTTTCCTGAGAACGAGCTTGACCTCTATCGCCGCAATACTATCGAGAGCCTCAAGTTTCAACGTTCGCAACCTGGGTTTCTTGCCGGCGAACAGGCCGCACGGCTGGTCTATGGTAAACATCCGTATGCTGTCGTCTCACCGAAAGCCACGGATATAGAGAAGCTTGATCGCGAAAAGATCGCAAGGTTTCACGCCGCAAAATTTATCCCGAACAACGCGATACTGATCGTCGTTGGCGATGTCGAACGTGATGAATTTATTGCCGAACTCAACGAGCATTTCGGGGACTGGCAGCAGGGAAGTGTCGCGGACCAAAAGTTTGACGCCCCACCAAAACGTGATTCACGAAGCTTGACCATCGTTGACCGGCCGGGTTCCGCACAGTCAAATATCGTTATCACCAACCTTGGCATCGACCGCAACGATCCTGACTATTTCCCGATGATCGTGATGAATCAGGTTCTGGGTGCTGGGGCTTCGTCTCGTGTGTTTATGAATCTCCGGGAGGAGAAGGGCTATACATATGGAGCCTATACACGATTGAATACGCGGCGGCTTGCGGGTGATATGGAGGCGACCGCCGAGGTTCGTAACGATGTTACAGGTACGTCGCTAAAAGAGTTTTTCTACGAACTCGAACGTATTCGCGATGAAAAGGTCGGTGACGAAGAGCTTGCCGATGCAAAAAATTTCCTCACAGGGGTCTTTCCGCTCCGGGCCGAAACGCAAGAGGGCCTCACAAATCTTATCGTCAACCAACATCTTTACGGCCTGCCCGAAGATTATCTACAAACCTATCGCGATAATGTCAGTGCCGTAACGGCGGACGACGTCCAGCGCGTCGCTGTCAAACACGTCCGCCCAGACGAAATGGCGATCGTGATAGTCGGTGATGCGGGTGATGTGTTGCCGCAAGCGAAAGAATACGCTGCAACGGTCGAGATCTTCGACACAGAAGGAAAGCAGAAACACGACCCACGAATACGCGAAAGGCGCAAAAAAGAAGTTTTTCTTTATTTAGTGCCTACCGGTCGTATTTCTGGGCAAAATCTTACATCGGCTAGGTAAACTGGATGATCGCAAAATCCGCACCGGACGGATCGGCGACCATCGCCATTCGCCCGACGCCCGGAGCGTCAAACGGCGGGACACGGATGCTGCCGCCATTTTCGGTGATGCTCGCTACAGTCTCGTCGGCGTTCGCGACGGCAATATAGGTTGCCCAATGTGATGGCGTTTCCGGCGGCCAGTTTTCGTCGGTCGCCATCATACCGCCTTGTGCGACGCCGTCGATGACGTCGCCGGGACTTGGTACATTAAATTCAGCCATCGTGTCCTCCTGCGGCCATCTTAAATGTTGCAAACATTGCTCCGGTCGGATCTGCGATCACTGCAAAACGACCGGTGTTCGGAATATCCATCGGTTGTCTAATGACAGTGCCGCCAAGCTCGACTGCCTGACGCGCATTTTCATCGACATCCTCGACCGCAACGTAAGTCAAAAAATGCGGCGGCGGAATAGGTTGACCGGCTCGAAACATCTCTGGGGAGATCTGATACAATACCGCCGGCCGGATAATCGCCGCCGGTCAGTATTCGTGGTACGCAAACGCTCCGTCCGTGGCGTCGCTATCCTGAAATTTCCAGCCAAATACGTTCGTGTAAAACGCTTTGCATTTTGCGGCCTCGGTGCTTGCGATCTCGGTCCAGCAAAAACTGCCGGGTGACGGTCCCGCAAAACCTGCCATTTCACTTGCTTCTTGTGACATCGAGGGGTTTCTCCTTATAAAAAATGTGAATTTATCTTAGTCGAATATCAGCTATTACGCACGTTTGTGGGCGAAAGTTTTTGTGGGAGAGGGAAAAGGGTTTTGAGTTGTGAATGTGGGAGCGGCCGCTCATGGAGACAAGCGGATGGCTTATTTATCACAACTCAAAACTTCGGTTAGCAGGGAACTAAAGCTACCCGACGCGTCGCATCGGCGTTACCGTATTTCGCTGCAAATTTTGTAAATGCTCGATCAGATCGGACGCTGCCCGTTTTGAAAGTTCATCAATACCGCATCGCATCATCTGCGAACACTCGGCTTCGGCGTCGATATTGGCTTCGCGGGCGATGGCACGGATCATGCCGAGTTGTTTGCCGGTGACCATATCGCCAAGGCTCTTTGCGATAGGATCGGATATTGCTTTCGGTTCAAAAACCTGCGGCTCGTCCGTCTGTTCGATGGCGTCAAACTCTTTCTTATAAAGCTCGCGGGCGATGCCAAATTTCACCGCTGCACGTTTCAGAGCGTCGTGCTCTGCCTTTATAATGCCGGTCTCGCTGATCGCTTTTCCGGTACCGATGCCTTCGCGGGTGACGCCGTCGATGGTGATCGCGACCGTTACGGTGACGATGTCGCCTATCGAACGGATGTCTTTAACGGTGTGTGCCCAGTTTGGAGCGTTGTCGTCCAAGACGTCAGCAACAGTGTGCCACTCGACATACTCGACCATGTGGACATTACCGTCCCGGTCACGTCGTCCGGCACGCTGGCGGATCAGATTTGGGTCGACCGTTTTACGAAGCTCTTTTAACGTCGTCGAAAAATCGAGCACATTATTTGTGTTCTCTGCAGAAAATAAATTTTCTCGTTGTTTCTGTCTGTGGCGTTTCGTTTATCGTGTTGCGTTTCATTTTTTATCTCCTGTGTTAGTTACCGGATCGTTTTAATATCAGTAATAGTTGCACCGGCTTGTCTGAAGTGCCGGTAATTACTGGATTTGTTCGATCCCTGTTCGCCGTGTGTCAGACCACACGACTCAGTTTTCATTGTCAATAGATGCATTGTTTCGAGCCGAGACGTTGCATCTATGAAACACTGTATCAGAATAATTTATTTGTTGCAAGTGCGAAACAAAGTGTTGCATTTAAAAAAATCATGTGTTATGTTTTATCTGTGAAATGAAAAGTGTATCCGTGACACTTAATAATCCATGGAGGAAATGATAATTATGGGATTCAAAAATGAAAGTCTTATCAGCACAGTAGAGCTTGGCAAAGCGATCAAACGCCGCCGCGAAGAATTAAAACTCAGCCTGCGTGACGTAGCGGATGTGACCGAGGTCTCGGCATCGACGCTCTCGCGTATCGAGAACGGCACGGGCCGCCCCGACGCCGACAACATTGCGCGTCTTACGCAGTGGCTAGATATGCCGGTCGATCGTTTGATGAAACACTCAAATGCCAACGTCGAGCCGGTCATCTATTACCCGCACGAGGCGACCGCGGACATCGTCGAGGCTCACCTGCGTGCTGACAAAAACTTAACGCCTGAGACGGCAAACGCACTGTCAGAGCTCTTCCGCGTTGCATACCAGCAGTTTAGCGGCTCGACCAACAAAAAATAACCATACAAACATCAGCACAAACCACGAAACTTAATATGACGCACACACAAGATAAGACATTAAACATTGGACGCGGATATGGAACGGACACGATGATCGTGTTGTTTTTTCTGGCTATCGAATACGGACGAGCCGTCCAAGCATTTTCGATGGACGGACTTTTGATGGGGATCACGATGTCGATGATATGTGTGCTGCCTTATTTTCTGCCATCAACCGCCGAGCGTCCGACGTTCTCAAACTGGATACTCGCCCGCGGCGGGTTTGCCCTGTTGGGAATGATTTTCGGCGTTGCCCTCAATCAAGGCACAGGTACGGTCATGCCGGAATCGATGCGGTTCGTGCCGATGATGTTCTTGATCCTTGCGTCAATGGTTAGTTGCTATATCCAGTTTTACGGTTTGATGAAACTCCGCTTTGCAAAATAGGCAAAAGGCGCTTAGCGAGAGGTAAAGAAAGATCCGCACATGTTTCGGGAACATGCGCGGATCTTTTTCTATTTGAAATTCAGTTAAGTCAATTACTCTCAACAAAAGCATGTGCCGGTTCGGCGACCAGGTCGTAAATGGCTCGAACCTGCGAAACAAGGTCAGCATACTGTGCCGGCGTCAGGGCTTGTGCACCGTCGCAAAGTGCTTGTTCGGGTTTCGGATGGACCTCGATTATCAGTCCATCGGCTCCGACTGCAACACCTGCTCTTGCGAGCGGAGTGACCATATAATTATGTCCGGTACCATGCGAAGGATCGACGATGATCGGTAGATGCGTCAGGCGATGGACAGCCGGGACGATCGATAGATCAATCGTGTTGCGCGCATGATCGGCAAAGGTGCGGATGCCGCGTTCGCAAAGGATAACGTCGTAGTTGCCCTCAGCCATAATGTATTCAGCGGCGAGCAGTAGCTCGTCAAGCGTTGCCGACAATCCGCGTTTTAGCAAGACAGGCTTTTTGGTTAGTCCAGCGTATCGCAGCAGCGAAAAGTTTTGCATATTGCGGGCACCGATCTGGATGCAATCGCCATATTCGGCAACAGCATCGACGCCGTGCTCGTCCATCGCTTCGGTGACGATATTCAGGCCATATTGATCGCGAACATCAGCGAGCATCTTCAATCCGTCAATTCCAAGCCCCTGGAACGCATACGGTGATGTGCGTGGCTTAAATGCTCCGCCGCGAAAGAATCGTGCACCGCTCTCGGCAACAGCCTCGGCTGCAGCAAAAACTTGATCGTGATTTTCGAGAGCACAAGGGCCGGCGATTATCGCGAGTTCGCTGCCGCCGATGGTCGCGTTGCCGACCGTGATGACGGATTTTTCGGGACGCAGTTCCTTTGAGATGAGCTTGTACGGTTTGGTGACGCGGATGGCGTCGGCGACACCCGGCAGATTCTCAAAATGCGCTGGATCGACCGAGCCTTTGTTACCCGTAACGCCGATCGCCGTGCGATTTTCGCCCGGCAACGTGTGGCCGCGAAAGCCGAGTGCCTCGATTACCTGGAGAACCTTATCTACATCAGACGCTAGTGCGTCCGGTTTCATTACGATCAACATAAGCGAATAAACCCCTGTGGGTGCAAAACTCTAACTTTAGTTTTCAGCACCGTTTTTTGCAACTTGCGGCAATAATTGCCCGACAAAAGCCTCAACTCGCGATACCGCATCAACAGGCGAATCGGCCTTTTCAATTTCCGCGACTATCGCCGAACCAACGACAGCCGCATCGGCAAATCGCCAAACATCCTCGACCTGTTCGCGCGTCGAAATACCAAATCCGACAGCTATCGGCAGATCGGTGAATCTTCTCGCTCGTGCCACCAATTGTGATGCCGCTGAACTTGTCGTTTCCTGTGCTCCGGTCACGCCGGCACCCGAGACTGCATAAATAAACACACGAGCATTCTCGCATATGGCTTTCAGGCGTTCGTCTGTCGTGGTCGGAGCTATAAGCGAGATCAGGTCGATATTGTATTCGGCCGATCGCGTTGATATTTTCGTAGCTTCGTCCTCGATCACGTCAGTCAAAAGCAAGCCGCAAATGCCCGCATCGGCGGTGGCTTCGCAAAATTTGTCGATGCCAAAACGCATGACCGGATTAAAATAGCTGAACAAAACAATAGGAACGTCGCTCTGCTTTCTAAACTCGCGTGCTAGGTTCAAAACATCGCTCAATGTTGTTCCTCTGTCCAACGCTCTTTGCGACGAACGCTGGATCGTTGGCCCGTCTGCCATTGGGTCGCTGAACGGAACGCCGAGCTCGATCACATCGGCTCCCATTTCGGCGAGTTTCAAAATGATCGACAGGGAAGTGTCGAGATCAGGATCGCCGGCAGTGACGAATGGAATAAAGCCCTTCCCACTACGAGCTTTTAATTTCTGCGTAATTAGGCTCATTAATTCCCCAGCTCCTCCCGCACCGTATTTATATCTTTATCGCCACGGCCCGACAGATTGACGATCATGAAGTGATCGCGGGACAACGTCGGTGCAATTTTCATCGCATGTGCAATGGCGTGCGACGATTCGAGAGCCGGGATTATACCTTCGGTTTCGGACAGCGTTTCAAATGCGGCCAGAGCTTCGTCGTCGTTAGCTGAAACATATTCGATACGACCCGTATCGTGCAGAAACGCATGCTCGGGGCCGATCGATGCGTAGTCGAGTCCTGCGGAAACCGAATGTGTCATAGCGATCTGACCGTCATTGTCCTGTAACAGATAGCTCTTGGTCCCTTGCAATACTCCGACGTTGCCGCCGTCCATAAACCTTGCGGCGTGTTCCCCAATTGAATTGCTGCGTCCACCCGCTTCGACGCCGATCATTCGGACATCGTCATTCAAAAACGGATGAAATAGTCCGATAGAGTTTGATCCGCCGCCGACGCAGGCGACTAGAACGTCGGGTAAGCGGTCTTCGTGTTCGAGAATCTGTTCGCGAGCCTCGCGGCCGATGACAGACTGAAAATCGCGAACCATCAGCGGATACGGATGTGGGCCAAGTGCTGAACCCAGCAGGTAATATGTGGTTTCTACATTGGTTACCCAATCGCGAAGAGCTTCGTTTATCGCGTCTTTTAGAGTCCGCGAACCGGAATCAACTCCGCGAACCTCCGCACCGAGCAGCCGCATTCGAAAGACATTGACCTCTTGCCGTCGCATGTCTTCGGTGCCCATATAAACGACGCATTCGAGGCCAAACAAAGCACAAACCGTCGCCGTAGCGACGCCGTGCTGTCCCGCTCCGGTTTCGGCAATGATCCGCTTTTTGCCCATTTTACGGGCAAGCAAGATCTGGCCGATACAATTATTTATCTTGTGAGCACCGGTGTGATTTAGGTCTTCGCGTTTGAGATAGATCTTTGCCCCACCAAGCGTTTCCGAGAGCCGTTTTGCATAATAGAGCGGCGAAGGGCGGCCCACATAATTTTTGAGTAGATCGTGAAATTCTGCCTGAAACGCCCCATCATCGCGAACACCATAATACGCCGCCGTCAGTTCATCAAGCGGAGCGACCAGAGTCTCAGGCACAAATCGTCCGCCGTATTCGCCAAAATATCCCTGTTCGTCCGGCTCGTAGTTCATATTGCTTTTCTTACGGCGGCGATGAACCGCCTTAATTTGTCTTCGTCTTTTTTGCCGGGAGTAGATTCAATTCGGCTACATACATCGACAGCATAAGGCCGTACTTGTTTGATCGCCTCGCTGACGTTCTCCGGGGTCAGTCCGCCCGCGAGATACAAAACCGGAACAAGGTTCGATACATGTTTTGCTATATCCCAATCAAAAGTTGCTCCTGTTCCGCCTTTCTCATTACTCGAATAGCTGTCGAGAAGGATCGCATCGGGCCAAATAAAACCGCTTCCGTTGGTTCGAATTGAGGTGAAACCCGCAGCACCTTAATGATCGTCAGCTCGGATGATTTACGGATCTCATTAATAAAAGCTGCATCTTCTTCGCCGTGCAGTTGGATCGCATTGAGACCGGTAACCGACGCGATCTCTAGTACACGCTCGGCCGTTTGATTTACAAACACGCCCACCTTGGGACTATCCGCGGGTAATCTGCCGGTAATAACGCTTGCAGTCTCGGGCGGGACATATCGCGGGCTGCCTTCGAAAAAATTAAACCCCAGTTCGTCTGCACCCGCACTAACCGCCAACATTGCGTCTTCGAGGTTCGTAATGCCGCAGATCTTGATCCGAGTTTTGTGCTGTTCTGCCTTTTCGTCCTTAAGCCGGTTTACGAGATACCAAACAATAAATAGATTCAAAGCCAATATCCCGATCCGTACCCAAGTAAACCGCTCAAAGATCTCGTACAATTCGAGCGGGATAAAGAGGGAAGTTGCGATCGCCGTGAGATATTCGGCCCATCGTTTTTGTAGCCATAGGCCAACGCCCTCTGTAAACAGTAGGCACGAATAGCCGAACGCGACGCCGCTCATTTGCATTAGCTGCGTGCTGCTAACACCTTGCAGCTTTTCGATCGCGGCGTGAACGTATCTATTTGCGAGATCTATGCCATGCCGAGACACAAAATCAGTTGCCCAAGCCTCTACGTCACGGCCGATCAAGCTGAGTAGCTTGATACCAACTGCGACAAGGATCAAACCCTTTATTACCTTCGTAATCGAGATAAAGTGGATGGTCCACGTCCGTTCACGCGGGGTCTGATCCTTGTATCTTAAATGAGGTTTGTTCAGGTCAAACCTCCCAGTGTTTCTACGATATTTGTGCTTCGCATTAAGGTTTCGCCTATCAAAAAGCCGTCGTAACCGATACCGCAAAGCTCCACGATCTCATCGCGGGTCGTGATGCCGCTTTCGGCGATCATAACGACGCGTTCGGGACGCCGCTCGATCAACTGCCGCGAAGTGTCGAGCGAGACCTCAAGCGAATGCAGGTCGCGGTTATTGACGCCGATGATATCTGCTCCGATCTCGATCGCAGTGTCAAATTCGTTGGAGTCGTGAACCTCGACCAGAACGTCCAGCCCGAAATTTGCTGCGATTTGATGTAGTGAACGAATTTCATCAACCGGCAAAGCGGCGACGATCAGCAGTATCGCCGACGCACCGGCAGCAGCGGCCTCGATGATCTGATATTCATCCACGATGAAATCTTTGCGCAATATTGGTAGATCAACTGATCTTGCGACCGAGACAAGGTCGGAGATCGAACCGTCAAAATGATTTGGCTCGGTCAACACAGAAATTGCGGCTGCACCGCCCGCCGCATAAAGTTTAGCCGTTTTGGCGGCGTCAACCCCAGCCCTAATAACACCTTTCGACGGTGACGACCGCTTGATCTCGGCGATGATATTGATGCTGTCAGAGCGTGAGATAGCGTGGCGAAATCGGCCGCTTTCATTTTGTGACGCGGTCATTTCTGCTCTTTTTCTGAGCTTTGGCAGATAGCCGTTCGCGCGTGCTGCGGCGATACGCTCCCGAGTTTCTGCGGTCACTTTTTGTAGAAATGTCTCGCTCAATTTCCAGCTCCCCCAGTTAATTTAATAAGTTTGTGTAAAGCTTGTCCGCTACGAATACTTTCTTCGGCTTGTTTGTATGCATCTGATAAAGTTTCAGCGTTCCCGGTGATAAATATAGCTGCCGCAGCGTTAATAAGTACTAATCGCTCAGCATCGCGATCTCTCATTTTATTGTCCAGAATGTCGCGAATGATCGCAGCACTTTGCTCGGCGGTGCAATTTGACGGCAGATCTTTCCCGAGCGTGTAAACATCAAAATCAGCCGCCGAAATTTCAAACACATTCACATTTTCGCCATCAACATCCGCAACTAGAGTCGTTCCTTTTAACGCGATCTCGTCCAGGCCATTTTCGCCGTAAATGACCCACGCACGCTTTGTTCCGAGCCTCGACAGCACTCGAGCCGTGCTTTCGAGCAGATGTTTGTCGTAAACACCGATAACGCTGTGCGATGCAGATGCCGGATTGCAGAGCGGGCCCAGATTATTAAATATCGTCGGTCTGCCAACTGCGCGGCGGGCGTTGGCGAGCGTTGCCGATAGCGAGTGATGACGAGGGGCGAACATGAAACAGAGGCCGTGCTCGTTTAGATGTTGTTCTGTTCTGTCAGTTTCAACATCGACATTGATGCCAAGTTCAATAAGGGCGTCCGAACTTCCGGAATTGCTTGTTGCCGCTCGATTGCCATGTTTTGCGACCGGAATACCCAAACCAGAAATTACAAAAGCGGCAGCGGTTGAGACGTTAAAAGATTTAAAACTACTCCCGCCTGTGCCAACAATATCGACTAAGGTTTCGTGCTGGGATTCAATACGTTTCATCCGGCTCCGCATTAGCGTTGCAAAGGCAAATAGCTCGTCTTCTGTAGTGCCTTTCTCGTTCCAGGCTGTGAGCACTTCAAAAAGCAGTTGTTCCTCATTGTGGCCAATGAGAGCGTCGAACAGAGTCTCGGCCTCGTCGGGCGGGATGTCCGAGCCGAGGCGAAATTCTTCGAGATAATGTTCTAAAATTCGGTCGTCCATTTACACTGAGCCGCTCTCGGCGATCTCGATCGCTTTTAACAATACGCGAGCCTTATTTACCGTCTCTTCAAACTCTAATGCCGGCACGGAATCGGCGACGATACCCGCACCTGCCTGTATTTTTGCAACTCCGTTCTCCAACACCAGTGTGCGGATCGCGATGCATGTGTCCATATTTCCGGCGTAATCAAAGTAGCCTACTGCTCCGGCATAAACGCCGCGTGGCGTCGGTTCCAAATTGCGGATGATCTCGATCGCCCGGACTTTAGGGGCACCGGTAACGGTTCCGGCGGGGAAGCAAGCGGCGAGGGCGTCGAAACGATCAAGGCCCCTTCTCAACTTCGCCGACAGGGAACTAACAAGATGCTGAACATGTGAATATTTCTCAACGCTCATTAACGTATCAACCTTAACGCTACCGTATTCGGCAACGCGACCAAGGTCGTTGCGGCCAAGATCAACGAGCATGAGATGTTCGGCAACTTCTTTTTTGTCACAACGCATTTCCTCGGCAAGAGCCTCGTCCTCAGCGGTTGTTTTGCCCCGCGGCCGTGTTCCAGCGATCGGGCGATATTCAAGCCGGTCATTCTCACACCGAACAAGCATTTCGGGTGACGCACCGACTATGGCCTTATCCTCAAATTGCAGCAAAAACATATACGGTGACGGGTTAATCGAGCGAATTGCACGATATATCGCGACCGGCGACGCATTTGTTTGCTTGGTAAAGCATTGTGAGAGTACGACTTGATAGGCCTCTCCGGCGTTTATCAACTCTTTGATCTCGGTGACGGCAGATTCGAAATCTTCGCGTTCCCAGTTGGATGAAACAGCCGAGTTTTGTGCTTTGTCTGTATTCGTCGGGATGCTCAACGCACCATGTTCAAGCCGTTCCTTGATCTCCCGGTTACGCTCCGACGCCTCGTTATACAGCTTATGCAGATCTTCGTCGTCGGCCGCTTCGTCTGTAAATACGAGGGAAATTATCTTGATGACCTGTTTTGCGTGGTCAAAGGCAACGGTCGAACGGAAAAACATAAACGCCGCGTCTTTGACAGTAGTATTCTCTTGCCGCAGATACGGTTCAAACCACCCTGAGCAATCAAACCCCAGATAGCCTATCGCCCCGCCAATAAAAGCCGGCAAATCTGCGTCAGATACGGCTTGTAATTCGGCAAAATGCGTTTTTAAATACTCAAACGTATCTTCGCTCCTTGCGTCCAACACACTTTCCGGATCAGCCCCAATGAACGAATACCTCGCCAAACTCTTACCGCCTTCGACCGATTCGAGCAGAAATGAGTTTTTTGCGGTAGCCGACAGCTTTAGATAAACACTCAACGGCGTCAACAGGTCAGCCGGCATCGTCTCGACAACGGGAATGACGTTTACTCTGGTTTTGTTTGCGTCCGATGAACTCACTTTCTTTTTCTCTGTGTCCTCTGTTTCTCTTTGGTGGAATAAAAAACACCGCTCGAATCTATTTCGAACGGCGTCTGGTAAAACGTTTGTTGATGTTTGCTAATAGTCCATCAAATCAAAACCCAACCGGCGCCGCTAATTGCCACCAACCTATGTTAGTTCGCCACGCGCCTGTCGTTTGGATGTTTGTCTGAACAAAATTCATTACAGCATTTTTAGCAGACTCGGAAACCGTCTGTCAACCTACATCTTTTCAGGCACTTCGATACCAAGCGTGTCGAGGGCTGAGGTCAGAGCCCGCCGAGCCATGTCCGCAACGACGATGAGCAATGCCCGTTTTGTGTCGTCGGCCTCGATCAGGATCTTGTGGTTGTGATAGAACAGGTTAAAAGCCTTAGCGAGCGTAAACGTATATTTTGCAAGAATTGCGGGCTCATTCGCGTTGGCTGCGGCCTCGACCGTTTCCTCTAATCGCGACGCCAAAATTGCCATCGACCAAATGTCGTTGCCGGTTTCGGTCGAAAGGATCGCTTCAATGCCGCCTTGATCTGCGATACGCAATCGGCACGAGGCGATATTATCCTTTTCCGCAAGTTTTCTAAAGATCGAGTTCGCCCGAACCGCCGAATACTGACAAAAACAACCCGTTTCACCTTCAAAAGACAACGCTTCTTTGAAATCGAATACGATCACGGTATTTCGCGTAAATTTGAGCAGAAAATACCGTAACGCGCCAACAGCAAGTTGGTGTGCGATGCCGCGTTTTACTTCGTCCGTCGAGTCAGAATGCCGGAATTCGACTTCGGCCAGGGCGTTTGCTTCAAGACGGTCGATCAGGTCATCGGCCTTGACGCCGAGACCCTTGCGGCCGCTCATTTCGATAAACGGTCGCTTCCTATCCTCGTGGGAGAGCTTAAAACCAAGTTCCTCTGCCGCAGCAGGAGACAACGCGACCATCTCGTAGGACAGATGAATACTCGCCTTTTCGCCGCGTTCGGGCGATATTGCCGCAACCCCCTTACGGACGATGTCTTGCGGATACGATTGCCGAGAATCGATCACGTTATAGATCGTCTCTCCGCCGCCAAACACGGGGTGCTCATTTACGTTCGCATCAGCGGTTGATATCCAAACGTCCTGGCCATTTTTGTATGTATGAAAGTGCTTATAATTGAAATCAAGGCCAAGAATGCCGAGCTTCCACATTTGATAGGCAATATCTTTGCCGGTGTAAGTTACTGTTCCATTCGATCTTACGAGTATCTTGTCGCCTTCGTTATCTTCGTTTCCTGTGTGCTCCTCGAACGGCATCACCCAACAGCCAGCCTGTTTGCCTTCGGACTCGTAATGAATGACGCCGAGCTGTTTCATCTGCTCGAAAGCCTTATCCCAAAATGCAGATGCAAGATCTCCGACTCACGCGGGAGCAGATCGTAGCGGATCGAGAGCCGCTCCATCGTGTCGAGTATGCACTCAACATTGCGTGTTGCGACATAATCCGCAAGTTCAGCGGTCGGATTGCCGCCTTCTTCGACAAGTTGCAGCACTTCGGCTCGTTTTTCTTTTAACTCTTCGTTTGTCTGATATTCAACACCAACCTTTGTGTAAAGATCCCAGCAGTAATAATCAAAGCTCTTACCATCGTCGATAAGTTGTTTATCGAGAGTCTTTATGTCTTCCAGATTCATCTGCTGCATGAATAAAAACCCAACCACAACATCAGCAACCTGAACACCAGTATTGTCGATGTAATTCTGCACTTCGACACGTTTACCTGTAGCTTTTAGAACGCGGTGAAATGTGTCGCCGAGCACCGAATTCCGTACATGGCCAATATGTGCAGCTTTATTCGGATTGACCGAAGTATGTTCGACACACACCTTAACACCAGCTTTACGGACATTTGGTAGCGGCTCGGATGCCGCGTTTTCGGACAAAAACCTCGCCCGGTCAAAGAAAACGTTGAGATATCCGGCTCCCGCAACCTCGACCTTGCCGACGAATTCGACTGTTTCTAACGCGGATCTAAGCGTTTCGGCTATCTCACGCGGATTTCTCTTCTCGCCGGTCGCTTGCTTTATCTGCTTCACCAGCTCAAAAGCTACAGGGAAAGCAACATCGCCAAGCTCAGTTTTTGGCGGTGTTTCGGCGACAATTGTCTCGAGTTCGACGCCAAATTGGGCCAAAGCCGTAGCCTTCACAGCGTCGCGAAGTGTTTTTTGGATCTCAGTAATGGTCATTAAGGTAATATCAAAACCAGCAAAATAAACGGTAATTATAGACTTTCGGTGGTGGATTTAGCAAAAGAACGACTGGCGGGTCACCTTTGGTTTTCGCGATAAAACAGCTAAAATCAGACGTTTGAGATAAAACGCTGATATGGCAAAAAAGGTAAAGAGAGAGATCGATCTAAAAAAGATCGCTGACGGCGTCCGGTTAATGCTTGAGGGCATTGGCGAGGATCCGGATCGCGACGGTTTGGTAAAGACGCCGGAGCGGGTTGCCGAATTTTATGCCGAGCTGACCGAGGGCATGTGGATCGACGCGAGCGAGCACATCGTGCCGCTGCCGGGCGATAGCCACGACGAAATGGTCATCGTCAAAGACATCTCAATAGCTTCGGTATGCGAGCATCATCTCGCGCCATTCACCGGAAAATGCCACATCGCGTATATCCCGAAAGGCGGCCGAATAGTCGGGCTTTCAAAGCTTGCGCGAATCGCCGAGGTTTTTTCGCACAGGTTGCAGGTGCAGGAACGCCTGACGCAGCAGATCGCTCAAACTTTGTTCGACAAGCTCGCGCCCGTGGGCGTGATGGTCGTCATCGAGGCTGAGCATACATGTATGACGCTCCGAGGCGTCAAGAAACCCGGTGCGGTGACAATAACGTCTGCGGTATTAGGCGGTTTCCGCAAAGATCCTCGCACGCGAGCCGAGGCGATGTCGCTGATCAAAGGGTAAGGAATGACACAGACTTTTTACATTACAACGCCGATCTATTATGCGAACAGCTTGCCGCATCTGGGGCATCTGTATTCGACGATTGTTGCGGATGTGATCCAGCGGAGCAAAAAACAGCGTGGTTTTGACACGTATTTTCTGACCGGGACGGACGAGCACGGCATAAACATCCAGCGGGCGGCTGAAATGAACGGTAAAACGCCGCAGGAACAGGTCGACCACATTTCGGGCGAGCTAAAGCGGATGTTCCACGATTTCCGGCTCGACACGGAGAACGGCGGTTACGACGTTTTTATGCGGACGACCGAGCCGTTTCACTACGAGGGCGTACAGCATCTGTGGCGTGAGATCGCGAAAAACAAGACGCCAAAAGGGAAAGACACGATCTACAAAGGCTTCTACGAAGGCTGGTTTTGTGCCCCGTGTGCTGAATTTAAGACCGAGGAGCAATACGTTTTGGTCGATGGTTCAGATATCCCAAATTGTCTGATACACGAACGCCCGCTAGACAAGGTCGCCGAGGAAAGCTTTTTCTTTCGGCTTTCGGATTACGACGAATTTTTGATCGATCTTATCGAGAAAGACGCTGGTCTTGTGCGGCCCGCCGCCCGTCGGAACGAGGTTTTGTCTTTTATTCGCGGCGGTTTGCAGGACCTGTCGATAAGCCGTCAAACAGCATCGGTTTCGTGGGGAATTCCGGTTCCCGGCGACGAAAATCATGTGATGTATGTTTGGCTCGACGCTCTTTCAAATTACATAACGGCGCTTGGTTACGGAAACTCTGAGAAGGCGTCAGTCGGGTTTGAAAAGTATTGGCAAAATGCGGTGCATTTGGTCGGCAAAGACATCTTGCGGTTTCATACGGTGTATTGGCTCTCATTCCTGACGGCCGCCGGATTGCCGCTGCCAAAGACAGTTTATGCTCACGGCATGTGGCTTGATGCCGATGGTCGAAAGATGGGCAAGACAATAGGTAACGTCATCGAAGTTGATGTATTACATGAGCATTTTCAAGTCGATGCTTTGCGGTATTTTTTGCTTCGCGAGATGGTTTTTGGCCAAGACGGCAAGTTTGGCTATGAAAATCTAATTGACCGTGCAAATGCGGACCTGGCAAGCGGGCTTGGCAATCTCGCGAGCCGAACATTCTCAATGATCACCAAATACCGCGAAGGCCTGATCCCAAGCGGCAAGATCGCCGAGGAAAACTACATCAACGCCAAACGTGCGGGTGTCAGTCCGGATGAACAAGAGCTTGTATCGGTGATCGAACACGCTCGCGATGAGTTTTTACGGCGGTTTGATAATTTTGAGTTTAGTTTGGCACTTGAAACGGTGTGGACGGTCATCGCCCGTGTCGATAAGCTCATTTCCGATGCAAAGCCTTGGGAACTGATAAAAGACGACAAACAGGCCGAGACGCTCAATGCTGTGCTTTACCGTGCGTCCGAGACGCTACGGTGGCTGTGCGTTTTGCTTTATCCGGTAATGCCGGAGGCGACAAAGAATATTTATAGCCAGATCGGGCTTAGCGAGAACATCGCGGCCATCGATCCGGCAAATCTAAAATGGGGCGGCCTCGCCGCCGGCACCAAGATCGGTGAGACGGTCGGTGTTTTCCCGAGAATTGATAAGAATAAAGTTATGAATGAGATAAAAGAGCAGTCAGCAGTCAGCGATCAGCGGTCAGCCGAGTCAGAACCGGGAGCGATAGCGACTGGGTCTCCTGTGCCGACGGAAGCCGAAGTTGAACTAAAGGACAATTTCATCACAATAGACGATTTTATCAAGGTCGATCTGCGTGTAGGCGTGATAAAAGTTGCCGAACGAATCCCAGACGCGGATAAATTGCTGCGTTTTGAGGTCGATCTCGGAGAAGAGAAGCCACGGCAGATACTTGCCGGGCTTGCCGAATATTACGACACTGAAACGCTCATCGGCCGCAAGGTCGTCGTCGTCGCAAACCTCAAACCCCGCAAAATGAGAGGCCTAGAATCGCAAGGCATGATCTGCGCCGCCAGTCTCGAAGACAACTCGGGCCCAAAACCGGCACTTGCGACGTTTATTGAGGATGTCGAGATCGGCGCACGGTTGAAATGATCTTAATCGATTCCCACTGCCATATTGACGGCGAGCGGTTTGACGCGGACCGCGATGCGGCTGTCGAGCGGGCTCGTGCATCGGGTGTCGTGGCGATGCTCAATATCGGCACGGGCGATCCGAACTCGGATGATTTTCGGCGGGCGGTTGCGGTTGCTGAGAAGTATGAGAATGTTTACGCCTCGGTCGGCGTTCATCCGCATGACGCGAAGCTTTATGATGACAAAGCGGAGCAACATTTAGTTGAGCTTGCTGCGAATCCGAAGGTAATCGCTTGGGGCGAGATCGGGCTTGACTATTATTATGATCACAGCCCGCGCGGAGTGCAGCAAGAAGTGTTTCGGCGACAGATAAAAACGGCAAAGGAGCTCGACCTGCCGATAATCATTCACAGCCGCGATGCCGATGATGAGACGGTCGAGATATTGACAGAGGAATGTTCGTACGACGGTTTTCGCGGGATAATGCATTGCTTTGGCGGGACGGCGGCGATGGCGGAGGCGTTGATGCCGCTGGGGTTTCTGATCTCGTTTGCGGGCAATGTGACGTTCAAAAAGGCTGATAATCTGCGTGACGCAGCTCGTGTTGTGCCGCTTGATAGGTTGCTGATCGAGACCGATTGCCCTTTTCTGACGCCAGTTCCGTTTCGAGGGAAACGCAACGAGCCGAGCTTTGTAGTCCACACGGCCCAATTTTTGGCTGACTTTTACGGAGTTGATGTAGAAACCATCGCTGAACACACAACCCGAAATTTTCTTGATTTTTTTAAGATCAGTATGAAACCACAGATGGACACAGATAAACACTGATGTTTTCTTTTCCTATCCGTGTGTATCTGTGTTTATCTGTGGTTAAATAATTCTTATGGCTAAAGAAAATTCATTTGATATCGTTTCAAAAACCGATTACGCCGAACTGACCAACGCTCTTAACCAGACGGAGAAAGAGATCTCGCAGCGGTTTGATTTTAAGGGCAGCAAGGCGGCGGTCGAGCTACAGGCAAAAGACCTGATGCTCACCGCCGAAGACGAGACGCGGCTTCGCAATATGAACGACATTTTGCAGAGCAAGCTCGTCAAACGCGGCATTTCGCTCAAGGCCCTTGATTATCAGCGGATCGAACCCGCCGCCGGCGGTACCGTTCGCCAGCTCGTAAAGGTTCAGCAGGGCATCCCGATCGAAAAGGCCAAAGAGGTCGTCCGCTTTATCAAAGACGCTAAATTCAAAGTCCAAGCATCTATTCAGGGCGAGACCGTCCGCGTCTCCGGCAAAGACCGCGACACGCTCCAAGACGTTATGGCAAAGCTCAAAGCCAACGATTTTGGCATCGATATGACGTTTGATAATTACCGGTGACGTGGGGGGGGGGGAGGGGGCGGGGCGGGGTGGCCGCGCCCCCCCCCTTGCTTTTGGGGGGGGGGGGCCGGGGGGGGGGGGGTTTCCCGGGCCCCCCCCCCGGGCGGCCGCCGGGGGGGGGGGGGGGGGGGGGGTTGGGGGGGGAGGCCCGGGGGGCCCGGGGGGGGGGGGGGGGGGTCCCCGATTCCCCCGGGGAAAAAAAAAATTGGGGGGGGGGGGGGGGGCGGGCGGGGGGGGGGGGGGCCCCCGGGGGGGGGGCGGCGGGGGGCGGGGGGGGGGCGGGGGGGGGGGGGGGGGGCGGGGCCGGCCCCCAGGGGGAACCCCCCCCCCCCCCCCCGCCCCCCGGGGGGGAAGGAAAATCGGGGGGGGGGGGGGGGGGGGGGCCCGGGGGGCGCCGGGCCGGGGGGGGGGGCAGAAAGAAAGGGGGGGGGGGGGGGGGGGGTCAAATTAGTCGCACGTTATGGGGGGGGGGAGACAATGCAGTCATTCGCACCCATTAAAGAAAAACTGTTCCCGGCAGCGGCGGCCAAGCAGATATTTGGTTTGATCGGTGAAGAACTGTCGCTGGTCGAGGCCGAGTTTCAGGATCAGGCGAGTTCGAATATACAGGTAATCAATTATTTGGGGGATTACCTGCGGGCGTCGGGCGGTAAACGTGTGCGGCCGGCGTTGTTGATACTGGCAAATTACGCCGTCGGTGGTACAGGGAATGCGGACAATGTTATCCGGCTTGCGACGGTGATGGAGATGCTGCATACGGCGACGCTGGTGCATGACGACATTATTGATAATGCGGACGTGCGGCGAAACCGGACGTCGATCAACGCACGTTTTGGCAATCATACGGCGGTGTTGATGGGCGATTGGCTGTATATGTCGGCGTTTCAAACGAGCCTCAAAGAGCGTTCGCTGGAGATCCTCGATATTTTGACGCGGCTGACGCGAAAGATGACCGAGGGCGAGCTGATCCAGATGACGCTCATCGGCAGTCTGAGCATTACTGAGAACGACTATTTTGACATCCTGCGGCGCAAGACGGCGTATCTATTTTCGGCGTGTTGCGAGATCGGTGCGATACTTGGCGGAGCGACCCGTGAAGAACAGACGGCGCTAGCCAATTACGGTATGGAACTTGGCGTTGCGTTTCAGCTATCCGACGACATCCTCGACCTCACATCCGACGCTGAAAAGCTTGGTAAGGCAGCCGGAACCGATCTACTCGAGGGTAAACTGACGTTACCGCTTATATCGTTATTGCAAAAACATCCTGAGTTAAAGCCACGGCTCGAAAAGGTAATGCTCGACGGTGACTACGCCCACCTCACCCGCGAAGAGCTAAAAGAGCGGCTCGATACCAACGGCACGCTAAACGAGATCAAACTCGTTGCCGAAGGCTATGTTGACCGCGCAAGAAAAAGTCTTGATGTTTTGCGGGAATCAGAGTATCGTTCTTGTTTGGAGGATACTTTGGGCTTTGTAACCAAGAGAAACAACTGATCTCACCAACAGCGCTACATTATCGAACCAAAACATATCCTTCCCGTAACGTATCTGTTAACAGTATGGACGAAAATCTTATAGCAACACTTGAACAATTTTTGCAGCAGACGCGAAATGAGCAAAACCGCCTGATGGCGCGTCTTCGCGAAGCTGAAAATGAGGTCGATATGTTGCGCAACGAGATCGGTACCCTGGAAAATAGTGCTTCGCAGACCGAACAGATGATCGATGGATTGCTTGTAACGCGGCGTTCGGGTTCGCGTTCGCGCTCGATGAACATCGGCAAGTCAATAACTATTGAGGACGCCGAGGTTCCGGTTAGTACAAAACGCGAAAGAGCCGCCGCATCTGTCCCATATCGCGAAACGATGCCGCGAACCTATCAGCGCGATAATCCGGTCTCATATATCGGAACAAATCGCGGTATTCCCGTCGATCTCGCATCACGGAGCTGCGGTCAGTAACCGGTTCAACGACCGCACCATCACACAGGCTTGCACGCTCTTGTTGCGTGAAGCAGGCGGTCCGCTGCATGTAAATGATTTATACAATATGCTCATTTCCGGCGGGATGAAATTTAAGGGAAACAATCCGACGATCTCGATCGCCGTTTCGCTTAACCGTAATCGCCGATTTAAGAAGGTCGATCCGGGAACGTTCGATCTCGTCATGCGCGAGGCGATACAGGCCGCTTCGTAGAAAACATACAATTTTAGAAAGCCGGGTGCTGAGAGTAGCACCCGGCTTTTTGCTTGCTTTTTCGGGCAAATGCTAGTAAAAAGAGAGTTTAGATTCTATTCTGCGATCATATTTTGGAGACGGTAAATAATGTCCTCTAACCCAACCCTATTCACTCGAGCGACGCCGGTCGTGGCCATCATATTTGCGGTTTTGCTTGTTATCTCGAACGTGCCCGCACAAAAGGTACGTCTCCGATCACAGATCACGCCAAACTGCACGGCTGTTTCCGGCACTCCGACTTGGAAATTTGCCGATATTTTTGCTGATGGCAATATTGCCGTTCAGGGCAGCTACAATTGCCGCGGAGCTGCGATCTATGACATTTCTAATCCGGACGCTCCGACGCTTTCGACGTGGTACAACCCGATCCGTCCCGGAACTGCGAGCACTAATGAACAGTTCCTAGAAGCTATTGTCGTTGGCAATCGCGGCTATTTTGGCAGCGGCAACGGCGGCGGTGTTTATATTACCGACCTTTCAAATCCATCTAACCCGATCCTTTTGGGAAGGGTCAACTCGACGAGCGGTAGCGGGCACAATAGCATCCACGAGATGATGGTTTTTGATCAGGGTGGAGCGACCTATTTGCTCGAGAATTTTAATTCGACCAGTACAAAGCCGCTCAAGATCATCAACATCACAAACCCGGCAGTTCCGGTTCTAAAGTGGGAATTTACACCGATCGACGTTACATGGGTTCACGCATTTCACATTCGCGGAAACCGTATGTACACGTCAGGCTGGGGCGGTCGCATCGAGATCTATGATATTAGTAATCTTGCGACACAGGCACCCGTTTTGATCGGATCGATCGTTGGAAACACCACCAATCACAGTACCTGGACTAGCGAGGACGGCAGATATCTCTATTCTTGCCGCGAAACGCTGGACGGTGATCTGCGTGTTTATGACGTACTAAATCCGGCGGCTCCGGTGCTTGTCAGAAGTATTAAAACGAGCGAACTCGGCCTCAACGCCGTGACGCCGCACAACCCTGTTGTTGTCGGCAACTATCTTTACATCGCATGGTACCAGGCGGGAATTCAGGTATTTGACCTAACAGACCCGACATTTCCAAAGAAAATAGCTCAGTATGATACTTTTTCACCGACTTTTGCTCCGCCCGCGGTAGTGCCGGACACTACCAAAGGCATCAAAAAGACCCGAAACAGTGCACTTGCCGATAGCGAACCCTGGGATATTGTCTGCGGGGCAGAAAATCTGCAAAATGCGCTGCCGTCTAGCTATGACGGTAACTGGGCGGTATTTCCTTTGATCGGACAGGACAAGGTGCTCGCCGGTGATATGACCAATGGCCTGCTCGTCCTCGATGCCACGGGCGTAGCGTCTATCCCAAAGAATGTCGTCTCTGATTTCGACGGTGACAAACGCACTGATTTCTCGGTATTTCACCCTTCGAATGGCGGCTGGCAGATCGAGCGCAGTTCTGACGGATTGGCGGTACCGATTCGGTTGAGGGCGGCTCCCGCCGGTGATGTTATTGTTCCCGGCGATTATGACGGAGACGGCATTTCAGAGATCGGCACATACCGTCCGTCAACGTCTCAATGGACGGTGCGAAAAGTGCGTCCATTCGGCCCCGCGAGGAATCTTATCAACGGCATTTACGGCTCGCCCGGCGATATCCCGGTACCGGCGGATTATGATGCAGATGGGCGGACGGATGTAGCCCAATGGCGTCCATCAACCGGAACTTGGCAAATATGGCGTAGCACTCTCGGGACACGAACGGTGTTGTGGACCGAATTTCGTGGAACAGGCAGCACACTCACTCAGGTAAGTACCGACAAACCACTCATCGGTGACTACGACGGAGATGGCAAGATCGACCTTGGCGTTTGGAGGGCTTCGACCGGTACTTTTTATATTCAACAAAGTTCATCTTCGATCTTGCTGACGGTCGTGCTGGGGCAGAACGGTGACAAACCTGTTTCTGCAGACTTTGACGGCAATGGCATTAGTGACATGGCTGTGTATCGGCCGACGAATGGTACTTGGTATTTCCGCGATCCTGTTACCGGAGTTTCGTCCAGTTTTGTCTGGGGCAATCCCGAAGATACTCCTATCCCTGCTGATTACGACGGCGACGGCAAGTCTGATTTTGCAGTATTTAGGCCGAGCACAAATCAGTGGTTGCGGATCAACAGCACGAACGGGAACACGATCGACCGGGTTTTCGGACAGGCGGGCGACCTGCCTTCGCCGGCGTCGATACAGCCTCAATAAAATTTTGAATATTACTTTAACGCCCGAAGTCAGTTGAGACACTTGACTTTGGGCTTTTTGTTTCTATGATTGCAGTATGAAAATATTCGTAACCGTTAACGGCGGGTCGCTTGCGGGCCAAACCTACGAACTCGAAACCGGCTTTTTGACCGTCGGGCGCAGCGAAACGTGCAGCATCCGGTTTGACCCGATGTCTGAGCGTATTGCTTCGAAACAGCACGCGTTTATTGAGGCCAAGGCTGACGGATTTTACGTCCGTGACAATCAGAGCACTAACGGTACGCTTGTCAACGGCCAGCGGATCGAGTCGGTCAAGCTCAACTCCGGCGACCAGATCCAGTTTGGCACAAACGGCACGACGGCGACCGTGCGGATCGATTCTCAGCAATCGCAGCAAAATTACCGTGAGCTTGAGATACAGCAATTTAACCAAACTGCGGCACAGGAACCGGCTAGTTTCCAGTCATCGATGGCAAACTTTGGCCTCAACAGCATGGCCGCCGTTAAGCCTGAGCCGAGCAAGACCGGGCAGTATATCGGTATTGCGATCACGATATTTGTCGTCATTTTTCTCTCGATCATCGTCGCGTTGCTGATGTTTGCAAGCGTTGGTATCGTCCCGGCGGTGATCGCTGCGGTTGTGGCTTTCGTCCCGGCGGCGATATATATTTTGCCGCTTATGTGGCTCGACAGATATGATCCTGAGCCGGCTTGGCTGTTGGCTGCTGCGTTCGCGTGGGGAGCTTTGGTTGCGGTGGTCGTGTCGTTTATTGTGAATACGATCATCGGCGTCGTGTTTGCGATCGGCGTTTCGCCAGAGGCGGGCGAATTTGTCGGAGCCGTTATATCAGCTCCTGTTTTCGAAGAGGGCTCAAAGGGCATCGGCCTCGTGATCTTGCTCATCGCCTTTCGCCGCTATTTTGACGATATCCTGGACGGAATCGTCTTTGCGGGCGTCATCGCACTTGGTTTTGCGACCGTCGAGAATGTTCTCTATTACGGTCGTGGACTCGCAGGCGGTGGTTTTGAAGGGCTCGCATTGCTGTTTGTTTTACGCGGCATCATGTCGCCGTTTGCTCACGTTAGCTTTACCGCAATGACGGGTATTGGCTGTGGTATCGCCCGCGAATCTCACAATAAAGCCGTGCGTTTCCTGATGCCGATCGTCGGCTATTTCGGTGCGGTCGCTCTGCACGCGATTTGGAACGGCATGGCGGTCATTGGTGGGTTGCAAGGCTTTCTACTAGGCTATCTTGTGCTTGAGATACCGTTCTTTTTGATCTTTGTCGGATTTTCGCTCTACATCATGCGGCGGCAAAACAAGATCCTCAACGAAATGCTCGCCATCGACATCGCCCGCGGCCTCATACCGACGGAACACGCAAAAGTAGCAACATCGGCTTTCAAAAGCTCGGGTTGGGTTCTCGGCGGGCTGTTTAACGGTAAATTCAAAGCCCGCAGCCGCTACGTCCGTGCGATCGGCAAATTGGGCCTCAGCTACTGGCATATCCAACGAGCAACCGCCGCCCATGGGCAAACGGGCAGCTTTCAGCAAAATCCCATCTTGCGTGACGAAGTGTTGAAATGGCGGGACCAAGTCTAGTTCGGTGTAGAAATGCACAATGCACAATGCACAATTTCGGAATAATTTCCTTAATTATGCATTGTGCATTCTTAAACTGTGCACTTGTGTTTTGGTAGGCCGAGCAGGGATCGAACCTGCGACCCACGGATTAAGAGTCCGTTGCTCTACCGACTGAGCTATCGACCCAAAAACGAAACTGAATTATAACAAACCAATGTTTTGTGCCAACACGCAAGAAAATTACCATGGCAGAGACACAGACAGATAATAAGGCTGTTTCGTGTTCATCTGTGGACCTTCTGCCTTTGCTTCTTTGCGTCGTAGCGTTGAAAATATCTAACAGCGATGAAAGAATGCCCCAAATGCGAGGTTTGTTACGAAGACGAAATATCGGTGTGTCCGGCGGACGAGACGCCGACGCGCCTTTCGTTGCCGGGTTCGCAGACGATCGCTGACCGTTATTTGCTTGAGAGCCGTCTTGGACGCGGGGCGATGGGGCAGGTTTATCTTGCTAAAGACAAAAAATTTGCCACCAAAAAGCTCGCGGTCAAGACCGTCCGCCAGGACATCCTCAACAGCGACGACCTCCAAGAGGGCGAGGCCATCGCCCGATTCGAGCGCGAAGCTCAGGCCGCCGCGTCGATCCAGCATCCAAATACCGTCAGCGTAACGGATTTTGGCGAGACGGTTGACGGCATTTTCTATCTCGTGATGGAGTACGTCGAGGGCGAGACTTTGCACAAACTGCTCCGCCGAGAGGGAACTCTACCCGTGCCAAGAGCCGTTAGATTACTTCGTCAAATAGCCGATGGCGTCGATGCGGCACACGACCTCAACATCCTCCACCGCGATCTCAAACCCGCAAACATCTTCATCATGCAAAAGGGCAAGGGCGGCGACGGGTTCGTCAAGGTCGGCGATTTTGGCCTTGCAAAGATCGTCAACCAGACGATCACCGACACTTCGTCAAACGCCACGCCATCTTCGCGCGGCATCATCGGCACGCCGGAGTTTATGTCGCCCGAGCAGATGCAGCCCGAAATGGGCGTCGACAAACGTGCGGACCTCTACGCTCTCGGCACCATCGCGTATCTGATGCTCGGCGGCAAAACGCCGTTCACGGGCGACATGATGCAGCTCATTATGCAGAAAATCATGCATAAACCTGTGTCGCTCACGTCGATCAGGTCGGACGTGCCGGCGGATGTCGATCGCGTGATAATGCACGCGCTTGAGATCGATCCTAACGACCGGCCAAACTCTGTCGCCGAATGGATCGCCGAGCTCGAAGCCGCGTCCGAAGACATCGAGGACAAAAAACGTGCGGGTATCTCGCGGCTCGTCGTCCTCGCCCCACTCGGAGCCGAGGTCTATGTCAACGACGAACGCAAGGGAAGTATCGGCAGCTCGGGCCGCGTCGTGCTGACCGACATCCCCGCCGGACGCCACATTTTGCGTGTGTCCAAAGCCGGCGAACGCGACGACGAACGCGTTATCGAGATCCGCGATGGAGCCAACGAACAGGTCATCCAGGCCCAGCTACGTCCGCCGCTCGGCACATCGAGCCAACCATCGTCTTCACAGGGCAGCTCAAGCGGAGCCCCGCAATCGAGCGTCATGCCCGGCGTCGTGGCTTGCACCAATTGCCAAACCCGCTTTGCCGAGGGCGTCAGATTTTGCGGCCGCTGCGGCAGCGGCAGCTTCGCCGGAGTCATCGCCGCCGTCGGCACATACCCATGCCCCCGATGCGCAAACCCACTAGCCAACAACGCCCGCTTCTGCGGCCGCTGCGGTTTAAATATCACGTCCCCGCCCGCCAGTTCGCAAAGCTCGGGCTCGCCGTCTTTTTCTCCTGTCTCCGGTCTCCAGTCTCCCGTCTCTCCCGCCGCAGGCGGAAAGACTATGCCAACGCTGCGGCGGAGCCTACCCCGCCCACATAAAATTCTGCGGCCGCTGCGGATTGACGCTGCAATAGCTAGTTAAGAGATTTGGAGGAACTAACGTAATGGAAAAGAAAGTACGAGATGCCCGATGATTACAAGTAGAATTTCGGGAATCTGACGGATTTATCAGGGCACCCGAAGATTGTCGCAGACCCGGACTGGAATCCCCATAGATGCCTCTAATATGCTAATGTGGAAGGCGTCGACTCCTAAACGGTATGCCCTCATCTAAAGGAAATCTTAGAAGGTTCGATTTCGATAGTTCTCGACCGGACTGGCTCGTTCTTCCAATTCTAGTTTTTGAGCCACTCGATAATTGCAGTCTCCCAGTTGGCGAGCCAAAGTGGTTTAACTTTGACTTCACCTACAGTGAAGAGAGCCGTTCCCTACGAAAGAAGATATCTCTGTTCGGATCATTTAACGACGAGTTCGCTTTCTCACTGAATGGTGCCAAGCCTAGTAACAAAAAACTTAAAGATCGATTGAAGCATCTTGGAAAGTTTTGCGACGGCCAGAACGTCAAGCTTTCGGTGAGTTGCCATGCCGATAGAACGTACGCTGAAGCCATCAGTCACGATAATTTGTTGTTACGAACCTATCCCCGAGTGTGGTTGTATACGTTTCACACGTTTTGGATAGGAAACTTTATTGACAGAAATAAGTGGCATTTGATTAACCGCCTAGCAGAGTTCTATTCGGGTACAGATTGTGATCTGTCAGGGGACATCTGGATCGATGTTACTAGTTTTGAGGATCTCTTATCTGATGACGGAAATCACCTTGGAGTCTTTCGGAACCGGTTGATTCGTCCCCGCACAGATTCCTCTGGGGCAATTAGGCCCAACTGGCTATCTACTCGGACTTACAAGTATGCTCCAGAGACGAACTGCCACCCCGATGCTGGTATTTTTATTCGATTATCAAGAACCGGAATTCTCGAAGTACGCGAGGTTGTTGAGCTCGACGACCAAAATAACACGCTTTTCGAGTTTCTTAAGTTGCTTCTGCGAATAGGCGACCAACCGGTAAAGAAAGTCGAGGATATACATCGTTGCGTTAGGGACTTCGTAAGGGAACTTTTAGAACAATTCAAATCCGGAGGCGTACGCATTATTGACGCTTGGGATCCGTCAAACGAAGACGATGTCCCCAGGATTCAAAGGGTTCGTCAGCGATATACTGTAGTAATGATGTCCCGTTTGACAAACGAGCAGAACGGTAGAGAATCCGTACGCCCCTCGATATTGTGGGAACACCCGCGAATTATCAGGGGTCTACTTGAGGGTACTATGGTCGTCGCCGAAAACAACAAAAAAGCGTACGGCCCGCCCGACCTTTCAAAACGCGCCCAGAAGAGCCTGAAAAATGAATCGACTTGGGAAGACGAAATATGTGTCTTCGGGGCCGATCGATGTCTAATATTCTTTAATCCTAAAATCATACTGGAAAAGGATGGTAGGTTCGTGAACTACTCTGATTATTGGAGGACGATAACTAGAGGGATCGAACATACAGTCTCAGTACGAACCACGCTCCATCTCTACGAGTCATGGACGCGAAATAGAATGGAGGATATTCCTCGCCTCCTGCGCCTTCTCAATTTATATGAAAAAGTAGCGAAGGCTGAGACGACAGCTTCGGGAATTGATAAGTACTCCGAAGACGAGACACGGCTCTTGGCGGATTTTAATCTTTCCGAAGTAGCAACTCCGGAAATTACGACCAAGATTGAAGAGACTCTGCAGGTTGAGATGGATAAGATAGCCGAGACGGTGGCGGGCGTACTTCGAAACCTACCGGCAATTCGTGAGGTATCGGTCGGGGCTTCGTCATTCCTTTCTGAGCATGCAGTGAATAAGTTCAATCACCTAAACGAAAAAGTTTTCCGATTCCCCGAACTAGTGCGCCATATCCAACAGAATATTGACGAAATGACTAGTTTCTTAGTCTATTTCAAACAACGCGAATTCTCGCTGGAGTTAGAAAGAGCTAGAACCTCCCGTGAGGAGGCAGAAGCGACGAGGCAAGCCAGAGAAACACGCCAGACGACCTATCTGGCGGTTCTCGGGCTACTACTCGCGATTTTGGCGGCGTTCTACACGGGTCCCTTGTTCTTGGATGCGTTTCATGCGGCCTGTAAAGAACAGCATTCAATATGGCAATGTCTTGCAAGCGATCATATACACGTCTACGGCATCATATATCTTAGTGCTTCTATTGCTGCCTATTTGTTAGGTACCGGGCTGTTTTACTTCTTCCTTTGGAACGATGTTAAGGTCGCCTTGGCAGGGCAGGAACGATGGGCCCGCTTCTCAAAAGGAGTGGTCATTGTAGTAGGCTTCGTACTGCTAATCGCCTTATTGGGGTGGATTTTCCTACCTTATTTGTCGTTCTTGAATGCACTGCCCCAACTACCTGAATCTCCTTCGCCAATAGCCGGTGGCCATTGACAGGCATCGCCGTGGTGGATCAATCCTGGGATTCTCCCCGGGCTATTATTTCCGTCATCTACGGCGACACCGATACCCCAAGACGATTTCCCCGGGAACACCGTTCTGACAATATGCGTAACCAAAACAGTCGCGTTTTTGGTGAGTAGTGGTTATAATGTTTCCATCTTAGGATTATCTTTCTAAAACCGGTGAAAAACGATGAAAATTTGCCCTCGCTGTCAAAAGACATATTCGGACGATAACCTTAATTTCTGCCTTGAGGACGGTTCTGTGCTGACTCAGGCCGCTGCCGAGCCGCCGCCGACGATGATAAATCAGGCGATGCCGACGCAGCAGCAGCAGACGATGCCGAGCCAGCCGAGCTCAACCGCAGTGGAACACGGCCCCGCAGCAGTATTCGATGCAGCCGCCGGCCAAGAAATCTAAGGCGTGGGTGTGGGTGCTCTTGATACTTGGGGGACTCGCGCTGTTGTGTGGTGGCGGGTTTGTCGGTTTTTTGGCGTATGTTGGTTCGCAGGCGGAAAAGGCGGCGAACACGATCAACAATTCATCGACGCCGACGAAGGGAAGTAATACTACAACGGCTAACGCCAACAAAACTGCGGCGAATACAAATACTACGACCTCGACCTCTCCGACTTCGGACCGAACAGACGTTGAGTCGATCGATATTTCAAAATGGGTCAAGGAATTTTCGGTTTACGGCACGACCGAATACACCGGCGGCGAGCTGATCATGGGTGCTAAGCAAAAGGGCTACTATTATGCCCTCGTTGCCCCGGACGAATACACGACTGACGATTCCGATACGCGGGTAACGCTTCGCAACATCGACGACGCGGCTTCGAGCCTCGGGTACGGGCTGATATTTCACAGCAATCCGACGCCGCTGCAGCAAGGATACGCGTTTTTGATCAACACCAAGACCAAAAAGTTTCGCGTAGTCCATCACACGCCGCAAAACGAGAAATCGGATGTGCCTTGGACGGCGTCGACGGCGATCAAACCGGGCAAGGAAGAGAATACGCTTGAGGTGCGGGACCTGGCGGATAAGATCGAGCTTTACATCAACGGAACGATGGTCAAGTCCATCACAAACACGTACGGCTACGCCGGCGGCGTCCCGGGGCTGTATTCCGGCGACGGCGTAAAGATCGCGTTTAAGAATCTTGAGATCAGGAAATAGAAAATGGCAGATCTAACATCTTTGACCATTCGTCCATTCGTAATTCGAAATCATATACCTATGAAGCAGTGCCCGAAATGTTTTCACACGTACACGGACGTTAACCTCAATTTTTGCCTTGAGGACGGCGAGATGCTGACGGCGTTTGCGTCGGAGCCGCCGCCGGCACGCTACGCGGACGATCCGCCGACAATGGTGATGGACCCTTCGCGGGTGACAAACCCGTCGAACTGGCCCAACACACCTCCCGCCTCCGGTTGGCAGCAGCAGTCGCCCGTGCCGTATCAACAGCAGGGATTTGCCCCATACGGTGTGCAGATGTCGCCGACGCAGACACTCGCGATTGCATCCTTAGGGCTTGGTATCGGAAGTATGACGATCGGCTGGTGCTGTTCGCTTGGTTTACTGCTCGCACCAGCGGCGTTGATCACCGGATTTATCGCACTTTCGCAAATCAAAAAGGATCCAGACAAATATACAGGGCGCGGATTGGCTCTCGCAGGCATGGGCATTGGCAGCGTATTCCTAGTTTTGTATATTTGTTTGCTGGCGTTCGTCATTCTGGCATCGATCATTAAATAAGCGGTTCTGATTTACCTGATTTTATAATGCGCGTCAACCTAAACGTCGTTGCTGGGCCTCAGACCGGACGTACCTTTACATTCGATCAGCACGATACTTTTATGATCGGGCGGAGCGAAAACGCCCAATTTTGCTTGCCTCAGGATCGTTTTTTTTCGCGCCATCATTGTATTCTTGAGATCGCTCCCCCACAGGCATTTATCCGCGACCTTGGCTCGACCAACGGGACATTTGTCAACGGGATGCGGGTCGATACGGCGTATCTCAAAAGCGGCGACCGGATACAGGGCGGCGAAACGGTCCTCGAGGTCGAGGTCTCGACGGGGCTGGAGGAGTTTGACGCAACGCTGCGAGGGGCAACTAGCACCAACGTCTCGCTTGTTGCTGTCAAATGTTTGAATTGCAGTATCCCGGCGACGGTCGAAGCCGATCAGCCCGACGCTACGCTTTCTTTCATTTGTGATAGCTGCCGCGAAAAACTCAAAGAAAACCCGCAGCCGATCCCAAATTATCAGATGATCCGCGTCATCGGCCAGGGCGGGATGGGCAGCGTAATGCTTGCTCGTTCCGAAAAAGATGGACGAGCCGTTGCAATCAAAACTCTGTTGCCGGAGGTCGCGGTAAGCGAGCAATCGCTCAAACGCTTTCTGCGCGAGATCGATGTCGCGGCTACGCTCAAACATCCGAATATTGTCGAGTTTGTCGAAAACGGCACGCACAACGGGCTCGTCTATCTGATAACTGAATTCGTCGTTGGTATGGATGCCGGACGACTCGCAAAACATCGCGGCGGCAAGCTCGATTACCGCGAAATGGCACGGATCGTTGAACAGACACTATCGGCCCTTGATTTTGCTCATCAACAGGGTTTTGTCCATCGCGACATCAAAGAACAGAACATCCTCGTGACCGGCGATTATCCAAATTCGACCGCAAAGCTGACGGATTTTGGTTTGTCCAAGAGCTTCAAAGAAACCGGAATGAGCGGCGTGACGATGGTCGGCGATGTTGCCGGGACGATCGCCTATATGCCGCCGGAGCAGGTTCGCGATTTTAAGGAAGTGCGTCCGCCGTCAGATATTTATGCTGTTGGGATGACCGCCTACAGCCTGTTGACCGGAGCGAACGCCCTCGACATCGGTCCAAAGGCCGGCATCGCCGAGACGGTCAAGGCGATATTTGAAAAGCCGATCATCCCGATCCTCAGCCGCGAACCTCACGTTCCGCCAAAGGTCGCAGCCGTCATCGAAACTGCCCTATCAAAACACGTTGAGTCGCGTTGGCGAACCGCCGGAGCGATGCGCGAGGCTCTGCTCAATTCTCTCAGCTAACTGAAGCGATGGCGGAATCATACAAACTACTTTCCGTTATCATCCCCGTTTATAACGAAAGCTCTACGATCACTGAGGTGATCGATAAGGTCTCGCGTGTCGATCTTCCGCTCGAACTTGAGATCATCGTCGTCGATGACGGCTCGACCGACGGCACGGTCGAAGCTCTGGAACTGAGCCGTGCAAAACTCACACACACATATCTAACGCCGGTAAATATTGGCAAAGGCGCGGCGGTCCGCATTGGGCTGACGTTAGCAACAGGCGACATCATCCTTATCCAAGACGCCGATCTGGAACTTGATCCAAATGAATATTGTGAGCTACTCAAGCCGATCTTGTCGGGCGACGCATTGGTCGTTTATGGCTCGCGATTTTTGAAAGAGAACAAAGTGCCACACATTCGATTGCTGGCAAATCAGTTGCTGACGCTTGCGACAAATCTGCTATTCCGTACGCGACTAACCGATATGGAGACGGCGTATAAGGTCTTTACGCGAGAGGCGGCGGGGAAATTGAACCTTGAGGCGAACCGCTTTGATATCGAGCCTGAGATCACCGCTCAATTTGCGCAATTGGGGTATAAGATCGCCGAAGTACCGATCTCATATCGGCCGCGAACGACGCTTGAGGGTAAAAAGATAAAGTGGAAAGACGGAGTTAAGGCTTTGTGGACGCTAGTGAAGTATCGTTTTCTGCGTTAGTTCCCGCATAGCCTATTGCTCCGAGCAATCCCAGCAAAACCCACAAATGCCGTGCGTCCTCGAACGAGCCTCCCAAACCTTGATATAAAAAAGCTCCGACTAACGCGGTAGATAGGGCAAGGTGAATATAACGCCCATCACCCCCATCTCCGATTCGAAATCGACATCGTTTTATCAAATATCCGAGCAACAGCAAAAACGCGGCAAGTCCGAAGATGCCTGTTTGTCCTAAGATGTTGAGCCACATATTGTGTGAATCACGAAGCAGCTGCTGCATCCCCGATAAAACTTCGTATCGTGTATTTGCGACATCCATACCCGTGCCTTTGCCAAACCACGGATACTGACGCACCGTCTGCGCCGTGTCTTGCCAGACGAGGACGCGGACGGAAGGCTCGAGCTTTTTTTCGATAAACGGGAGTGGTATTTCTTGAGCAGTGTTATTTGTATCCGGCGAGACGAGCGTCGCGGCAAATGCTAAAACGGCAAGGATAATGCCGCAAGCCAACGCTGGTCTTGCAATCCATCTTTTCTGCCCTCCGGCCAAAACCCACAGACCAACGCTCAGGGCGATGCCGCCCAAACCCGGAGAAATAGAGAACAGGGCAGAGAATAGTGTTCCAGCTCCTAAAATAAGGGCCATTCGTTTTTTGATCCAACCGAGATGCTCTGCAAGTAAGATCAGCACAACACTTACGTTGAGATAATTACAAAGCATATTCGCATTTGCGAACAGCGCATGAATGCGAGGATAGTCGCCCTCTGGCAGGCTGCCGAGATGCGACAAAAAATAATTATCAAGGTTGGTCTTAAACCCGGCGTAAAAAAGCACAAAACCGGCAATTGACGCAACAGCCGTCACTCCAGTCCCGGCCAGCCACGCGAATATGATCTGTTTTTGAAACCGACGTTCGTTGGCTAGATTGAATGTTAGAAAACAAAGTCCAAAGAGATAATATTCGCCGAGCAGCTTATAAAAGCTAGCTGTCGGATCTACAGACAGAAAAGTCGAGAGCGTGAAAGCCGCCGCGTATATACCAATAAATATAAATAAGCGGTCAATTCGAAGCGAAGCTTCCCGCCGGATGAGAGCAACGCACCAAGCTCCGAACGCAGCAAGAAAGATCAGATCGGTGTAGGGAACCAGCAGACCAAAAAACGTGAAATTGAATGGCCGAACAAGCGGCAGCGAGAAGACCAACAGCAAGAAAAGGTATTTGGAGAGTTTTAATGCCATTGGCTATCGGAGATAAACAAATTACGGCAACAGCATCACCATTGCCTCGCCTATTACCGTCATCTCCCCGTTCTGATTTGTACAAACGGTTTCGAGCGTGACGATACCTTTGTCTTCACGAATGTTCGTGACTGTGCCCGTCGTCGTGATCGTATCGTCAATAAATACAGGTGCAACGAAGCGCATAGTCTGCGACAGATAGACGATCTTACGGGCCTCAAATTCGTAACCGAGCACAGCCGAAATAAATGCACCGCTGAGCATACCGTGCGCAATGCGGCGGCCAAATCGGGTAGTTTTGGCAGACTCTTCGTCGAGATGTATCGGGTTGTAGTCACCCGACACTTCGGCAAACGCACGTATCAGTTCGTCCGTCACCACACGCGTTTTTGAAAACTTATCGCCGATCTTGATATCCATAATTTAACTCAATGTTTCTTCGAGATTTTTAACATTCATATCGGCAAGCGCGGCATTAATAACGCCGCCGATCATCAGGGCGACTGCCGTCAAATATAGCCACAGCATCATAATTATCACCGCACCGAGCGAGCCGTAGGCTTTGTTATACGAGTTGAAATAACTGAGATAAGTCCTAAAGCCGGTCGTCAACACGATCCACAAAACGATCGCGACGAGCGAACCGTATGTGATCCAGATCCATTTGAACGATTTGAAATCGGGCAGCAGATTGTAGATGATCTCGCACGCGAACAGCATTACGAGCAAGATCGACGCCCACTGGATCGCGATCAAAACCAGCGGCGACGTGACTTGCACCCCGATACCCGCTAGGCACAATTGCACCAACTGCCAGCCGTAAAATACTATCGCCAGCATGACCATCGTCAGGAGTGTGACGAGAAATGTGAACAAGATCGACTGCAGCTTGGTCTTGAACCATATACGCGTTTCTTTCAATCCGTTGATCGAATTCAAAGCACTGCGGATCGCATCAACGCCCGCCGACGCCGACCACAGAGCGATGACCAAACCCAGAGTCGCCTTTCCTGTCGAGCTGTTCGCGACGATCTCGTCGATGGTTTTTCTTACAAGCTCAAAAACAGAGAGCGGCATTATCTGCCGTAAATACGAAAATAGCTCACCGCGAAGCCCTTCGGACGATTCCAAGACGATACCAAAAAGGCTGACAAGAAAATAGAGCAGCGGAAACAGCGCAAATGAAAAATAGAAAGCGACCTGAGCCGCCCGGTTAAAAATATCGGCGTCAAACGACCGCTCGTAGAGCAGTACGAAAAATCGCTTCCATTCAAATGCTTTTACCGCTGCCATTTTAGTTATCCGCGAGCACGCTCGAGCAGGGTCATGGTCAAAACCGACAGCATCACTTTTGTTTCTTCGTCATCGCCCATTTGTGTCAGCGGTTCGAGTTGAAAAACGCCTTCGAAAAACGCAGGCTGCTTCTTAAGCCGTGCTACTTGCGTGCCATCTATACGCGACACGATATAAGATGGATTGAAAAAATATCCGGTGAACATTCCCAAAAGGGGTATCTCTCCGAGGAGAGCATCGACCACTTTGACCCACCCATTTTCCTCGTTGATCTCCATCGTCTGAGTGCCGTTCTCGTCAAAGATCATGTAATGGGCCTTAAAGATCGACCGCATTCCTTTGCGGCTGATCGACCCGAGACTGCCGCCTGATGCACTTGTGAAATTATATTTGGCCGAAAAATCGATAATGCGGTCGGCCTTGATGTTAAATAGGTGCTGCGTCTGCCCTTCGTCGGCAAAGACATTGATGTCCTCTTTTAGCTTGAGCAGCTTTTGCTTTACATAGCCGATGAGGTTGCCATTCGCATCGCGCACGTAGATCTGGCTGGCAAGTGCCAGTAGTTTGAATGATAGATTTAACGGGTAGTTCATTGTTTCTCCTTAAATATTCTCGGCACTCTGGGGCTTATGCCGCAGGTGATCTCGTAACCAATAGTGTCAATTTCTCTCGCGATATCAGCGGCTGTTATATAGCAGCCATTCGATCTACCAATAAGCAAAACTTCGTCACCGACCGCCGCGTTCTCGATATCCGTAACGTCGATCAACGTCCAGTCCATCGAAATACGTCCAACGACCGGTGCGGCTTGGCCCTTGACGCAGACGCGACCACGATCGGAATCATTACGCGGATAACCATCAGCGTATCCAACCGGAACAAGAGCTATCAGCGAATCGCGTTTTGTAAAAAAAGTCCGGCCATACCCGAGGCTCTCGCCGGCAGCTATTTGTTTTATATGAGCGATCTCCGAACGCAAAGATAGGACGGGTTTTAGTTGCGGGCTTTCCGTTTCCGGTATCAATATATCGTCGAGCAAGCCATATAGAGCTCCGCCGAGACGAATGAGATTGCCGCGTGAATCATGATGGCGGATCGCTCCAGGCGAATTCGCAAGATCGATCCATTCAGGTGAATGAGCTGCAATGAGAAACTGATCTAACGCCGCATTAAATCGCTCGATCTGCTTGCCGGTAAACTCATTCTCCGCCGGATCTTCCGCCGATGCAAAATGCGTCATGAGACCGTTAACATGGAGGTTCTCAAACCGCTTGAGCGTCGCCGCAAACTCAGCCGCCCGTTCATATCTAACGCCCACGCGGCCCATGCCGGTGTCGATCTTTACGTGGATATCGATATCAACGCCAACACCGACGGCGTATTTGTTGAGCAGATCGGCTATGTGTTCGTCAAAGATAACCGGCGTCAGATGATGTTCGACGATCAGCGCTTCCTGCCCGGGCCAAAATGACCCCAAACAAAGTATTGGCCTCGTGACGCCGGCTTGCCGTAGCTCGACGCCTTCCTCAGGAATTGCGACGCCAAACCAATCAACACCATCGGCTTCGAGACGCAACGCACATTCCGGTGCTCCATGGCCGTATGCGTCAGCCTTAACGACAGCCATGTATTTGAGGTCGCTGCCGATGAATTGTTTTGATGACTGAAAATTAAATGCGAGAGCGTCTAGATCGATCAGTGCTTCGGTCGGACGCTTTTTGGTTTGCAGGGGCATCTTGCAGTCTGAGGAACTCAAGTTTTATTGTTTCATTAATAATTATTAATTAACTAATTAGTAATTACTAATGTGAGAAAACGACCGGTCTTTTTATTACAACGGAATATTCCCGTGTTTTTTCGGCGGATTTGTATCACGCTTGTTTTGCAGCAACGATAACGCACGGATCAGTTTTGGACGCGTGTATTTTGGTTCGATGACCTCGTCGATATAACCTCGTTCGGCGGCGACGTATGGGTTTGCGAACTTGTCCGTGAATTCCGCCACTTTTGCCACACGATAAGCCTCGTCGTTTTCGGCTATCTCCCGTTTTAACAGCACGCCGACAGCTCCCTCGGCCCCCATGACGGCGATCTCGGCGGTCGGGTAGGCAAAGTTGATGTCCGTTCTGATGTGTTTCGAAGCCATCACGCAATACGCTCCGCCGTAAGCCTTGCGGGTGATGACCGTGATCTTTGGCACAGTCGCCTCGGCGAATGCGTAGAGCAGCTTTGCACCGTGGCGGATGATGCCCTGATGCTCTTGGTTAACTCCGGGCAGAAAGCCGGGGACGTCTTCGAACGTTATCAGCGGAATGTTGAAACTATCACAAAACCGCACAAATCTCGCCGCTTTGACCGAAGCGTCAATATCCAAAACGCCCGCAAGGTAAGCCGGCTGATTCGCCACGATCCCGACCGAAAAGCCGCCGAGACGTGCAAATCCGACGACGATATTTGGAGCGTAATGCTCCTGCACCTCAAAGAAATAGTTCTCATCGACAACATTATGGACGATGTCTCGGATGTCATATGGCTGTGTTGGCGATTCGGGGACGATCGAATTCATGGCTTCGTCGGCGCGGTCCGCAGGGTCCGTCGTCGGCACGAACGGCGGCGAATCCATGTTGTTCGAAGGCATGAACGACAGCAGTTCGCGGGTGATCCGCAGAGCGTGTTCGTCGTTGTCCGCCGCAAAATGTGCGACGCCCGATTTGGCGTTATGCGTCATCGCACCGCCCAGCTCGTCCTTGGTCACGTCCTCGTGCGTGACGGTTTTGATGACGTCCGGCCCGGTGATGAACATATACGACGTGTCCTTGACCATCACGTTAAAGTCCGTAATTGCAGGCGAATACACCGCGCCGCCCGCGCAAGGGCCGAGGATGCACGAGATCTGAGGCACGACGCCGCTTGCAAGGGTGTTTCGCAAAAAGATATCGGCGTAACCGCCCAGTGAAACAACGCCTTCCTGAATGCGGGCACCGCCCGAATCATTAAGCCCGATCACCGGAGCACCGACCTTCATCGCCATGTCCATGACCTTGCAGATCTTTTGCGCGTGCGTCTCGCTCAGAGAGCCGCCAAACACGGTAAAATCCTGTGCGAAAACAAAAACCTCGCGGCCATCGACCAGTCCGTGGCCGGTGATAACGCCGTCGCCGGGGAATTTTTGCTCCTCCATTCCAAAATCGGTCGAGCGGTGGACGACAAACTTGTCAAACTCCTCAAAACTGCCGTCATCGAGGAAAAATTCGACCCGCTCGCGGGCAGTCATTTTGCCCCCGGCCTTTTGTTTTTCGATACGTTTCGCACCGCCGCCCTCTTCCGCGACCAGCGATCTTTCTTTCAGGAGTTCAATTTTGTTTTTAGCTTTCGATTCCGGCTGCATATCGCATAAGTTTAGCGATTTTAAGGGGTTTTTCAAAATACGACGGGAAATGATTAAATTGATATGCGATGAATGAGATCGAAAAAATAACAAGCCGCGACAATCAGCGTCTGGTATATGCGCGGAAGGTGCGTGACGGACGCGAAGACGGGCGGATATTTGTCGAAGGGAAGCGGCTCGTGGCGGAAGCTCTGCGGTCGGGCGTTGAGATCGACGAATGCTACTTTACTAGCGGGTTTGACGATGAAGACCTGTTGTACACGGTGGCGGATCGCGCGAAAGGCACTTTTGAGCTGTCGGCAAAGCTGTTTAATTCGATAGCGGATACTAAAAACCCGCAAGGCATCATCCTGATCGCAAAACGCCCGGCAAACGGCCGCGAAACTATCGAGCAGCGGCTGCGTGCGGGTGAAGGGACGGTGCCGCTCGTGCTGTTTCTGAAAGAGATCAATAACCCCGCAAATCTCGGGGCGATAATGCGTACGGCTGAGGCGGCGGGTGTCGCCGGTGTGGTCGTCTCGACGGGTTCGGCGGATGTGCATTCGCCAAAAGCTACGCGTGCGGCGATGGGCGCGAGCTTTCGCGTGCCGGTATGGGACGGCGTGACGTTTGACGAGGGCGTCGAGTGGGCAAAAGGTTTAGGCTTGAAGACGATCGCCGCTGATATCTCGGCGGATAAGAGCTATGCGGATACGGATTGGACAAGCGGCGCGATGCTGATATTCGGTTCGGAAGCACACGGCCTGAGCGTCGCGGAACTCTTAAGCGTAGATAACAAGATACTTATCCCAATGGCCAACGGCGTCGAGAGCCTAAACCTCGCCGTTTCCGCCGGGATCATAATGTTTGAGGCGGTCCGACAACTGACAACTGACAACTGAAAACGGATAACTGAGATCTGACTACTGACTACTGACTACTGACTACCGACTACCGATTACTGACGTTGGCGTTAGTATTCGCGGGCTTTTTCACCGTTTCGAATTCCTTTTTCAATATATTTTGGATCGTCGTGTCGTTGGTTACGGCGAGCAGGATCGCGATGTCGTCGCGGAGCACATCGGCGTTTGTCGGGTCGGCTTCGGCAAGGCGGTCGCGTGCGGCGAGCAGAGCGGTGCGAGCCTTAACATAATCGCCTGTCAACATATGAGCCCGGCCGACGAGGTAATAGTCTTCGGCGTCCTGCGGCGATGAATTTTTTTGCACGTAACCGGCAGGGTCTTTATCGACGGCCCGGCGGTTCTCTTCGAAAGCACTCAGAGGGATATTTGCCGAACGCATTTCGGACAACTGCGGCAGCGTCTCGACGGCCTTTGGCGCGAGGGCAAAATGATAAACCCCAAGCCCGATCGCACTCCCGATCACAAGCATCCCGACAGCGGTAGCGATACGGCCCAACAAACCGGATTTTTCTTCGGGCTCTGACGTTTCCGCTTCGCCGCCAAACATTGAGAATGGCTGCTCGGCTGGCGTGGCGGGAACTGCAGAAGCTTGTTCTGTTTCAGATGAAGGCTCAGGAGTGGATTCGATCTCAGGTTCCTGAACAATTTCTTGCTCAACGACCGGCTCGGACATTTTTTCTTCGATAGCCGATGCGACATCGCTAGATTCGGGGATTTCTAGCTCTTTTGTTTCAAGCTCAAGTAATTCGGGCTCATCGTCAACAACATCAAACGCCGTTCGTGCCGTGGCGACGGTTGGCTCGTCTTCTTCGATCGCCAGCGGGGCGGTGAACTGGATGGTCTCGGCGTCGGCATCGATCGTGGCTGCGGTGGCGGAAACTTTGACGACGACGGCGGTGAGATTGTCTTCGGCACCGCGTTCGTAGCAGAGACCTTTGAGGTATTCGCAAATATCGACCGGATCGCCGCCAAACGTCAGAACGCCTTTAATTTCGGCGTCCGCAATGTGCCGCGTAATGCCGTCAGAGCATATCAAAAACGAAGTGCCGGGTTCGATCATGATCGTTTTGATCTCGACGTCCACCGTGGCCTCGGCCCCAAGAGCACGGCTTATGACGTTGCGGCTGGGGTGATTTTCGGCCTGTTCCTCGGTCATCCGGCCGGCCCGAACCTCGTCAGCAACCACCGAATGATCGTCAGTTTCGCGGTAGAGATCGCCTTCGCGATCAACGCGATACAGCCGTGAATCGCCGACATGCCCGATCGTCGCGACCGGGCCGTCAATGTGCAGGGCAACGATGGTCGTTGCCATTGACGCCAGTTGCGGCAGCTCGTGCGCCATCTGATGAATTGCGGTATTTGCCCGCTCAATGGCCGTTCGCATTACCGTCTCGGCATCGGCTCCGGTCGGCAGGTTAATAAATGCCTCGCCAAGGATCTCCATCGCCATTTGTGACGCCACTTCGCCAGCCTGGGCGCCGCCGACGCCATCAGCGACGGCAAAAATGCCGCTTTTGTTCATTTCGAGGAATGAATCCTCATTTTGAGGGCGTTTATCGCTCAGGCCGCGATCGCTTACTGCGGCTGACAAAATGCGGGTACTGGTATCCATTGCGACGGTCTCCAAGACTTTATATTACTATCACTTACACCTGTGTTATTCAGGCGTTACTTCAAATTGATCTTTGCGGCGATCCATTGCATTTCGATGCGAAAATGCCATCAACATCCCCAACATGCAAAAACTCGTGATCAGACTAAAGCCGCCATGACTGACAAACGGCAACGTGATGCCGGTCATTGGCAATGCCCGCGTGATGCCGCCGATATTTACTAAAGCCTGAAATCCGATAAAGGCCGACAACCCGATACCGCACAATTTGCTGAACATATCGCGCGATTCGCGGGCGGTTTGGACGCCGGCACTGACAAACACGATCAGCGCAAAGGTTACCAATAAACCCCCAAAAAGTCCAAGTTCTTCGGCCAAAGCGGAGAAGATGTAGTCGGAATCTGCGACCGGTATCAACTCCGGATAACCGAGTCCAAGCCCGCGTCCCGTCGTGCCGCCTGATGCGAGCCCAAACGTCGCCTGAGCAGGCTGAAATGCCAAAATATCAAACCATGCATCGACATTGATCGTCCGCTGCAGATTCGGGTCTTCGGCGATCATCTGTGGGAGGTTCGGATCTTTTTCGACTAGCTTTTGATAGTACTCGTCGTAATCGCCTTTCCACCATGCAGTCTGTGGATCGGGCGGATCAAATCCGTCCAGCCACAGGTGAAATCGCTGCTGAATGCGGTCGGGTAAGATCTTCTTGACCGGAGCCGCCGCACTAGGGAGGAGCGGTATTTTTTGCTGTGTATTTTCCGGTAAAGCTCCGACTACGAGAATCGAAACGACCAGCAAAACACTGCCTACCAACACAAATCGCTGTGAGAATCGTCGAACCGCGATCAGATACAGCGTCGCGTACACCGAACTGAAAACCATCATCTGCCCAAAATCTTTGAGCAAAAAGAACGGTAAGAACGGCAATGCTGCCATAAAAACAAGCGGCACGACGTCCTTTGCACGCGGAACGCCCCAGTATGTGCGGGCAAGATTGCGGTAAAGCACCGATAATATAGCTGCAAAACCTATCAAAAAGGGAATTTTCGCCGGTTCCCAAGGCGTCATGTTACCGATAGATTTGCCCGCCCGCGAGGTGATCGCCGCCAAAATAAGCGGCCCGAGCGTAAGCAGTACTATCAGGAACCCGTTCTTTTGTAGTAGTTTAAGTACATCCTCTCGCCTGATGACGATAAACGCACCGATCAGGCCGACGAATGCGAGTAGTGGATTTATCGTATTTCCCGATAAAAATACGCTGCTGTATGTGTCCGTAGATGGCGTCGGGGTTTCAGCGGACAGATCGACCGGCGATGGCGGTGTTGCGGGCAGACCCATTATCTGCTTCTTTTCTGCGGAGTAGTTTTCCTGTATGTAGTGCAATTGCAGGGTTTTGAGCTTTTCCTGTCTCGCTTCGGCTTTGTCTTTTCGCGAGGTGTACTCAGGATCGCTGAACAGGCGGTATTGAACCGTTAGGCCGATGGAGAACAGCAGAACCGCCGATGTGTAAAGCGTCCAGTTACCGTCAAATCTGATAAACCGCTTTAATAGAACAGGTATAACTGCAAGCAAAGAAAGAAGTAATAGATTGCGGATAGCCGTCAGCGACGATGTGTCATATCCGCGTATCAGGGCTCCATAATGGATCGAATAGTGCGAGATCGCCGTCATCAGTACGATCAATGCAAGGATAAAAAAATGTGAAGAGGTTCTGTTTTTCACCTATTTCTTCTTTTTAGCGACGGGCTTTTGTGCCGCCGGGGCTTTTGGCCGGTATTTGTCACCCAACAGTCCAAGTTCGCGTGCCTTTAGTATCACGTTTGCAGCAACCGGAGCCGCCGTTCCGCCGCCGTATTGATTACCTATGTCCTCGATGACGACCGCGATCGCAAGCTGGGGATTTTCGATCGGGGCGATACAGATAAACCATCCGTCGGTACGGTTATATGTGAGGAATTCTTTATATTCTATGAGATTGCCACTCGCGTCCTTTTTCTTTTTCATGACGAACATCCGCTCGCCCGTTTTTGGGTCATATCGCGGTGCATCGTCCTTTTCGGCGGTGCCTGTCTTGCCTCCGGCCATGATGCCTGTGCCCGCTAGGGCGGCTCGTACGCGGCCGCCGGTGCCGCCGGCTTCTTCCGTTACGGTGGACATTATTTCGCGGACCACGGCGGCCTGTTGGGGTGACAACACATTGGCATACGCTGCCGGCGGCTGTTCGGCTTCGATCTTTGGCTTCATCAACTGGCCCTTTAGATTTGCGGGTGCGGCGGCGATGAGGGCCATCTGAAATGGCGTCATCTGCGACGCGAGCCCCTGGCCCATGCCCTCGATGCCAAAATCATAAAGGCTCAGCTCTTTGCCGGTAACGATTGTTGCCCGGGCCGGTGCGAGGGCGGCGGCGATGCGCTTATCACTCGTGTTCCAGATATCGGCAAAATAACCTTGGGTTAATGCGTCTTTAGTGGCATCGACCGGCATTATGCCGAGTAAACGGGCAGTTTCGGCCATACGTTCCCGCCCAAGTTCATTCGCTAAATGTGCGAAATATTGGTTACTCGAGACCTTAAAAGCCTCACGGATCGGGACGTTTGTCGCGCACACATCGCAACTCCCGCCGTCATCGCAGATCGGTCGCGAACCGCGAAACGGCGTGTAGCAATCAGGTGCGGGCAGATCGTCAAGCAGCAGGTCTTGCTTGTTCGCCCGAAAAGCCGAGATCATCGTCATCGTCTTAAATGTCGATCCGGGCACGTAATATTCGCGAGTCGCGCGATTGAGCAACGGTTTTTGATTTTTGTCAGCCTCTAATTTCAGATAAGAATTGAGATTTTGGGCTTCCGACAGGTTATATGAGGGGTTTGAATACATCGCAAGCACGTCGCCGGTCTGCGGATTAAGGACGACGATCGCACCTTTTTTGCCTTCAAGCTGTTTTGCGACAAATAATTGCAGATCGCGGTCCAGGGTCGTCCTGATATCTTTCTGTTCGGGTTCGGGTTTGCGGTATTTGGTCAGGATCTCCCACGCCTCGGGCATCGGATCTGCTTCTTTCTTATATAAAGTGCGTTCGAGGCCCGGCGTACCGCGTTCGGTGCCGAGAAGATGCGCCATTTCTTTTTCGAGAGGAAATGAACGCTCGATCTCGCCATTTTGATTGACTTTATAGCGGGCGAGAGCCGCATCGAGCTTACCTGTGCGGTCGAGCATCCAGCCGCGCAATGTCGCCGCTGTCGTTCTGCGTGTACGCAGGTCTTTGTAGCTCAACGCCTGAAACTGTTCGTTTGTTTCATCCGCGTAATACGTCCAATAGACCTGAAAACCAAAAACGGCCAACGCGATGACCGCAAAGAAAGACTGCCAAACATACAGCCCGCGATTGGCGACGGTTTGGGTCAGTCGACGCTCAACCTCTTTTGGCAGGCTCTGTTCAAATATGAATTTTGGACGGCGAAAATTATCAAAGAAAGTGATAATGAGAAATCCAATGAGGATGCCGAGCCCGATCATGTAGAGGATCGAGAGTCCGGCCGGCGTCCGCTCGAGCACCTGCCCGCCAAAGATATACTCCGGCTTCCATTTGGACCAATCGATAAATATGAGTGATAACAGGCTCATTTTTCAGATTCTTCGACGGGTTCGGCGGATTTCTCGTCGCCGGGAGTTTCCTCGCTCGATGTCCGGCTCGTAAATTCAAAACCGTCGATCGCGATGGTTTTCGCGTTGGTTAGTTCCCCGTTGGTTTCGTCTTTATTTGACGGACTTTCGACCGGCTCAAACTCGACCTCGACGGTGCCAAATTTCAAACCATCTCCTGCCACCAAACGCGTTGCCTTGCCGTAAGAAATACGCTGGCCGTTAATGAATGTTCCGTTGGTCGAGCCCGTGTCAGCTACGGATAAAACTCCGTCATCATCGACCGACAGGGAAGCGTGTATTTTCGATAGGCTTGGTTCGTCGATGATTAGAGCGTTAGAACCTGTGCGTCCCACCGAAATGCTGCCACCCGCAATCAGATCGAGCGTCTTTTCTTGTTTAACGCCGTTCACGGAAAATCGTGCGATGTATGTCGACGATCGTCTAGGTTGTTCTATAAACTGAGGCATCCCACCGGCTACGTTAACCCCGGTAATCGTTACATTCATTTCAACGTCGGTTTCCGCGTCATCGACGAATTTATCAAAACTAACGAGCAGCTTGACGCCGTCAATAAAATAATCGGGCTTTACTTCGATTGAGAGCGGGGCGTATGTGTAATAGAGAGAATCGTTTATGTGGTCCGCGGTCGCAACGAGCAATTCGTTTTCGAGACGAGTGAGGGCTTCTTCCGAGTCGGTCGAAAATTTGTCCCACTGGACTTTTAGCTTAATGTTATGGGGCACTACGGTACCTTTGCCCGTTACTTCCTTGGCTTCGCTGTCGAGGAGTTTTTTGATCCGTTCTATTAATTCGCTTGTCGCGAGGCTGCTCGATGGGGTCCATTTGCGTCCCGTAAAACGGTCCACGGTGTCGCCAATTTTGGTTAATGCTCCACGCATCAGCCAATCTGCGGAAAATCCCTTTTTTGGTGATGGTGTTTTTTCCGTCATGTAGCGATGTAAACGGCGAAAGGGTCGGATAAGTTCAGCGTTAATTCTAACCAACTTCGGCCCTAAAGAAAAGTAAATGAAATTATTGCTTTCTGTGGTTAAACAATGTAAAATCTTTTTTGGAAATGTTTATTCATTTCTACTTTCCTTACTTAGCGCCCTGAATTTACAATTCTCACTCTTTGGGGAAAGGGATGCGAAACGCAGGTTTTATGAATATCGAAGCCTATAAAACAAAAAAATCAGCCAAAGGATTCTCCGCCGTTGAGCTCCTCGTGGTTTTGGCCATCATCGCCGTCATGTCGGCGATATCGATCCCGTACCTGCTCAATTACAAAAAGGGCTATCGATCCGAAGATCAAACCTTAAGGATGATCGACGTAATGCGCGAAACCGCGCAATTGGCTCTACAAAAGCGGCGGACGTTTCGATTTGAAATAGACCTGACGGATAACGAGATCAATATCATCGATGAGAACGGCACTAGTGCGGACGTAAGGATCAAGAACATTCCTCTGGAAATGACCAAAGAGGTCCGTGTCGACATGATACCCGTCGGTGTAACAAAACCGAACCCGCCGAACTACACGGATATCACCTTTGCGACTGATTCCCTCGGCCATCTCGAAGGCTCGACGACGGTAACGGGCCACAGTGTCTGGGCCGCAAGGTTTCGCAGCGACGGCTCGGTCGTCAACGCCGCGAATAATCCGATTAGCGCGAACATCTATGTATGGCCGCCGCAAACTCCGGGCAGCACCACACCGCGTAATAAGACCGAGGTTCGTGCAATTACGATTTTTGGCGGCAGCGGTGCGATCAGATATTGGAAACACAATGGCGTCGGGCTCGTCGCAGATCAATAGGAGCTGAAACTAATCTATATGAAACGCAGTTCTGAATCCGGATTTTCTTACATCGACGTAATGATCGCGCTGGTCATACTTATGGTCGGCGTGCTGGCGTTGCTCGCGGGCATATCGGCCTCGATCCTCCAATCCAAAGGGCATGAACAGCAGCTTGTCGCCAAGCAGGTTGCAACATCCACAATGGAATCGATCATGTCGGTCAAAGAAACGGACCCAACGCGGCTCGGTTGGGGAGCTATCGGAAATGTTGGTACTAATCCCGATGAAAATGGCGTAAATCAGGGTATTTTTCCTGCCGGTTTAAGAGATGTATATATGGATCCGGGCCCGGACGAGATCATCGGCACGACTGACGATACCGGAACCCAAGTGCAAGCAATGCAGCGGAGCATCGCAATAACCGATGTATGCGATCCGGACCGCCCGTCACCGATATGTAGCCCGCCGGGCACTTCCGCGATCCGAATAAGGGCAATTACGGTCACAGTGCGTTATTTTGTCGGAGCGATGCAACGCCAAGAGGTTCTACAAACAGTGCTTACCGATTACGCGGTCACGAATAACTAGCAAAGCAATATGAGACACGATCAGGTGAATTTAAAGTGCAAACACAAGGTCAGATCGAAAGGCGAACAGGGATTTTCACTGCTCGAACTTGTTGTGTCGATGATGCTTTTCATGATCGTTACGGGGGCGGTCTGGGGCGTATTGAGGGCGGCGCAGATGAGCCGATCGGTCGTTAATCAGCAGGTCGATCTGCAAAAGAACGTCCGTCTCGGCCTAAATCTTATTGGCCGTGATACTTACAATGCGGGATTTGGTTATCCGCTTCGAAATACAGTGGTTTTGCCTGATAACCGCATCTCGACATTGCTTGCTATCCCGGTCGATACGGATTCGACACGAGACACCGTGCCGCCGATCATCGCTGGCAACAACATTACGCTGAACACTTTCAACACGGCGGCTAACATCCGCACCGATCAGGTAACGTTTCTTTTTAAGGATTCTACATTTAACCTCGTCGGTACCGGAGCCGCAGCGGTTTCGCAGCCGTTGAGCATAAATGCTGCGACAACTAACGGTAGCGGCATCGATGAGATCGTTCCGATTTCCGGCAGTAACACGCTATGCCGCGTCAACGATATCTATCTGATAACAGGTAATTCGGGTTCGACACTCGGTGTTGCTACCGCCATGAGCGGGACAAACATTGTTCAGTTTTCCAACGGCGACGTACTTGCGATCAATCAAACCGGGTCAACCGGTCCGCTACGCTCGATCACAGTTCCGGCGAGTATTCAGCGTGTTTTGATGGTGACGTACTATGTCGCGGCAGACGGCACATTGACGCGCCGAGAATATGCAAATGCAACCACGGGAAGCTATATCGACGAACCGCTGGTGTATAACGTGGAGGATTTTCAGATCAAATACGTGATGGATAATGGCACGCTGTTGGATAATCCGAGTGCCGGCCCGGACGGCATTGCTGGAACGGCTGACGACACTCAGTCAAATCTCGCTGCGGTTCGTCAGATCAGGGTAACGATCAGCGTCCGTTCGGTTGAGAAAAACTCTTCGAACCAGCCTTATCGACAGACGATGACGGCTACATTTAGCACACGAAATCTTGGATACGATGCGAGTTAAGGAATTAAGGTTAAGTGATATGAAACGATCAGAAATAGGCAGATCTCATAACAACGGTTTGAAAAACGATCCCGGCCAGAAAGGCTCGGCGATCGTAATTTCGCTATTTGTCCTCGCCTTAATAACGGTATTTGTTGCTCTGGCTCTGTCGCGTTCGTCGGCTGAGGCCGCCGCATCCGGTAACGAGTCCGCCGAGGGCCGTACGTTTTACGCCGCTCAGGGCAGCCTCGAGACGATGACCCGTAACTTTAATAAGGTGTTTGAGGTCAAACTTAACCCGACAACGACCGAACTTGACGCGGTCCGTAATGGAACAGTCGCCGGCCTGACCGGATATACATTCACACAGGAACTGGATCAAACATCGACCCGGTCGAATGTCGTCCTTTCCGGTGGCCCGTTTGCCGGGCTCTATGCGATCCGCGACAATTGGCGACTTCGCACAACGGCGACAAATAATATCGGTGTGCAGGTTCAACTGACGAGAAACGTATTAAATAACCGTATCCCGATCTTTCAGTTTGGTATTTTTTACGACGACGATCTCGAGCTTTTCCGCCCGCCGCGATTTAGTTTTGGGGGACGCGTACACTCGAACCGCAATTTTTTCCTATCTCCAGGGTCCGAAGGCGTCTATTTTAACTCGCGCGTGACGACGGTCGGACATATTGTTACCCAGTCATGGCGTAACTGGTCGACCTCAGATAGCGGCAACGACGAAACATATATCAAAAACGCATCGGGTGTTGATCAGCAATTGCTACCGACAATGGGCAGCGTTTTGAATACGACGGTGGGTGCGGCGAACAACATATTTGCCGCGGACCCTACGATGCCGCCGAGTAGATTGAACACGAGCTTTACGACTCAGAGCAGCATCTTTGACGGTAACCTGCAAAATTTGGTCAAGCCGTTAAAGCTGCCTATCAAGATTGACAGCGACACAACTGACTTGATCGAAATGATCAAACGTCCAAAAAAGATCGCGGATTCGTCCGGCGGAGATCTTTGGAATAACGGCGGCACGCTCGCCCCAGTTGTCGCGGCGACTGCCGACTCGGACATCCTAAAAGAAGAGCGCTTTGCCAACAAGGCCGGCATCCGTATTTCACTGGCAGACAGCAAAGCAAAACTTCCGGGCTGTGCGTCCGGAACGGGCACGACTGCGATAACCGGTCCGTGCGGGGTTCGCTTAGACGGTTATAAGGATGGTACTGGACCTGTCCCTACGCCGTCACCATCCGCAACGCCCGATCGGGCCCGCGGTTATCAGCCAAAGGGAATGAAGCTAAATTCTGCCGCGTCAACCTATGCTTACGTTCCGACAAGAGCAAATGGCGAAAGATTGTACACTGGCGGCACACGCGAAGTTTGGATAAAGGTCGAGACCGTTGATAGTAACGCTGGAACCGGGGTGATCACGACCAGGGATATCACCGAAGATTTTTTAAGCCTCGGCATTACCGAAGCCGCATCGACAAATATCGCAATTACCACTTATTCCGGTACGCGTGCGGATAACGGTACCGCAACCAGCCCGAGCGCCAATATCACCGCTACCTCTGCTCAAACAGCGACAACCTATCCGGACAGCCGTTCGGTGATCAAACTGCAGCGGTTTGAGATATTTGGCCCCGCGATTCCGAATACAGGTAACTATCTTTATTCGTATGGTTCAGGCACGTCAGCAATAAATGTTGTACGGCGTTATAGCGGCGTAACGGCTGCGGAAGCCGCGGCAGGCTGTGCATCAGGTTGTACGGCGCGTAACATAAACCCCAATACCGGACTCGAACAATATGCTCACCTATATCGTGCCACTCTTAACGGAACGGCGGATGAGGCGGTCGTACCATTTCCCATAGAGATGTTCGATTCGCGCGAAGGTGAGTATTACGATGATGCATCGAGGTACACATCAGGACAGGTAACCCAAAACGGTACGATGAGCATGATCGATATCGATGTTGCCAATCTCAGGCGATTCCTACGCGGCGATTTTGACGGACTCTTTCAGCCATCGACCAATTTCCCGTCTGGGTTACGCAGCACCGACGTTCCTAATCGACAAGGCTGGGTGATGTATGTTTCGGACCGACGCGGCGATGCGGATTTTGACGGGCAGTACGATATGGAAGATGTCTATGGAGGTTCGCCGGGCAACGACGGCGTGCTCCAGGCGAATGAGGATGTAAACGGCAACGGCGTGCTCGATGCCAAATATTATTCCAGCGATACTTCCGAGTCGTGCATTAGCCCGGCAACGACATGCGAGGCGGCAAAATACTCATCGTCCATCACTCCGGACTATGCCGCCGTGGATGATCAAAAGTATTTTCGTCGCGGCGTCAGGCTCATCAACGGTACGACTATCCCCGGTATTTACGATACGGCGACACCGTCCAATACCAGAGGTTTCACCTTTGCGTCGGAGAACGGCGTCTATGTACGAGGAAACTACAATGCGACCGGCGTAAACAGTGTGCCATCGACAGGGAACTCGGCGTATTCAGAATATCGCCCGTTCAATACAAGCATGCACATTCCGGCATCGGTTGTAGCGGACGCCGTGACAATACTTTCGAATTCGTGGAATGATGCCGAGAGTTTTGCAACGCCGTATGATGCGGATTCGCGAGTGGCATCTAACACGACCGTCAGATTCGCTATGATCGCGGGTGATACGCTTGCGAACAGGGATCTCTCGCCGGGACAGGGCGGCAGCGGCCCTTGGCAAAGTTTGAACGGCGGCGTCCACAATTTCAAACGCTACCTCGAAACGTGGTCCGGACAACGGCTCGATTTTAGCGGATCGCTGGTTAATCTGTTTGTGTCGCAAAATAACAACGGCACATTCAAATGCTGCAACACCGTGTACAACCCGCCGTTTCGTAACTGGGTGTTTGACAGCACGTTTCTTGATCCTGACCGGTTACCGCCTGGAACACCATATTTCCAGTACATCCAGACGACAGGCTTCCAAAAGACAAACAACTAAGCCGCCTATTCGGCAGCTCAACTTCGACCCAAAGGGCTGCGATCATCACGGTCGCAGCCCAAATTTACTACCACCCACCCTCTAACCCACATCGAGAAAAATATGAAAACAATAAACCATCGAGGCTTTTCATTAGTAGAGCTTCTCATCGTGGTAGTGATAATCGGTATTTTGGCAGCGATCGCGATTCCCAACCTACTCGCATCCCGCCGTTCGGCAAACGAAGGCTCGGCCGTCTCAGACCTCAGAATGGTCCACGGCGCCCAGATGACATACGCTTCGTCACTTGGCAAAGGCCTGTTTGCAGGTAATGCCGGCACTGTCGACCTCGAACCTTTCACACAGCTTGGAGCAAACGGCATCATCGACCGCCAACTCGCAGGCGGCCTAAAAAGCGGCTATGTATTTACTGGCGGCAAGGTCGATACGACCGGCGGTTGGCCCTCAAGTTTTTGTCTTCGCGCCGTCCCTGTATCGGGAAGCGGAGCTTTTGCGACCGGCATCCGCAATATCGCCGTGGCAACGGACGGCGTTATGTACGCCGGGGACGCGACCGACGTAAATAACGCCCAATGCACTGTCGCGACCGGAAGCATATCGGTTACATCCGCGACACCACTTTCATAAATTCAGTTCCGGTATCCTCCAGGGCCGGATAATAAAAAGGGCTGCGATCCATACGGGTTGCAGCCTGGCGGGGCCGGGTTGGAAGGGGGGTAACCGCCATTTGAGAAAAATACCATTTTACTGCGATAACCCGCAACCAAAGCCGCCCGCGAATGTCGCTCATTTTCCACGTCGTTTTTTGAACAATGTCGTTGTAATATCGTAATGGGTCTCAGGTTCGCGATTTGCGAAAACGCAAGGACCCATCCGACGAAAGAGCGATGAAAGAGCTTGTCCTGATCAACTGTCGGCTTGACCGGCGATACGATATCCACGACCAACTGGGTAAGGGCAGCTACGCGGAGGTTTTTCTTGCACGCGACACGATCGCTTCGCCGCAGTCGCCGCATAGCGAGGTTGTCATCAAGGCTCTCAACGTCTTTTTACAGGATGATCTTGACGCCGATCTCGAACGCACGTTGGTCGAAAATTTCCAAAACGAAGCGGTCGCTCTAGACCGAGTTCGCCACCCAAACATCATCAGCCGCATCGGCCACGGTACCGCACGCGATCTAAAAGGAACGGTCTTTCATTACCTAGTACTCGAATATCTATCAGGCGGTGACCTGCAGGCGTTTGTACGTAAACAGCAGATACCGCTGCAGCAAGCACTCAGCTTTATCGAGCAGATCTGTGCGGGACTCGGCCACGCTCACGATAAAGGCATCATCCACCGCGACATCAAACCGCAAAATCTATTGCTGACGGCGGACCGCTCGACCGTAAAGATCGCCGATTTTGGTGTTGCCCGCGTTAATCTTTCCGATTCGCCGATCACGCGTGTCGGCACCAATATCTATGCCCCGCCCGAGCACAGTCCCATGTTCGCCGGCCAGACGGGCAATCTCGAATACTCACGCCTGACGCCCGCCGCCGATATCTATTCGCTCGCCAAATCGGCATACACACTGATCACCGGCGAGGCACCAAGAGCATACGCACACGAACCTATTGCCGGATTGCCCGAATCAGTCCGTAGCGAAGAATGGGCAGATGAACTGTTGCGAGTCTTTGGAAAGGCGACCGCCGCTGATCCGCGTGAGCGGCATCAAACGGTTGATGACCTCTGGGCAGACCTTGCCGTCGTTCGGCAGATCGCCGCCGACGGGGAATATAGCACAATGGTGCGTTCGCGGGTTGAGGCACCTCAGCCGCACGTCTCACGCGGCTATTCGCCACTGCCGCCCGCACAGCCAAATTTTGAGCCGATCCCAGAAACGATCGCTGTACCTCCTCCAAACGTTCCGACTTACACGCGTCCCGTATATACGCCGGTCAAGAACGTAGCAGCAAAGCCGATCCCGATCACTGCCGAGGTTCCAATTGCCTCAAAACCTGTGCCGATCACTGCTGAATCGCCGATCGTTGCCAAGACAAAAAAACGCCGGACGCTGCGTCGGCTTGCGACCTTTGTCGTCATCATTGGCATTTTCACGGGGATTCTTTACGGAACGGCCACATATATGCGCGGGCGTGGGCTTATTCCGGATATATCAAATCCATTTTCAGCGAAGACAGCGGTAGCTAAGACCGATATTTACCTACGTTCTGGTCCCGATGCCACCAACGATCAGATCGGCCTCGTGACCAAAAATTCGAAAGTCCGCATTGTAAAAGAGCAAAATAATTGGTATCAAGTTGATGTCGTCGAACAAGGACGCACACGAACAGGCGACGCAAACGCGACACGCGGCTGGTTAAATGGAAAGTATCTTGACATTTCGCAGAACTAGGATCGGCCACAGAGGACACAGAGAGATTTGTTCGTGTGGAAAGTATCCGGCGGGGTTCAAATTAACCTCTGTGACCTCTGTGGCTATTTTTATATCAAAATGAGCATTTTAGACAAAGTCAGACGCTGGATCGATGGTGATTCGTCCGAGCTGGTTCTCGAAGAAGCGGCCCGTGACGCACAGGTCAAACCGCGCAGCCAGGCCGAAGAATTTATCGTCAAGATCGCCCGTGAGGTCGAGAGCGTCATGCAGAAAGAGATCATTTCTTTACCGCAAGGCACGACGATCATTCCCAGCGAATACATCATTTTCCTTAGCACCGATGACGATAAAGAGTGGCAAGGCGTAAAGCGCAAAGGGCTCGAACAGGGGCTGTATCACATCCTAGCCGAGCGGGCGAAAGAGCTGGCTGGCAAGAAAAAGCTTGAGACTAAATCATTTGTAATTGAGTTGCGTATCGACGGCACTCTGGATAAAGGTGGGGTTCGGGTTCAGCACAGCTGGGAAGACTCAGCTAGTAACAAAACCGGTGTCCTCGTCCGTCCGAAAGGTCTGCCAGATCTACCGCCAATCGCAACGCAGACGCCTGCGACCGCCCCAAATATTGCTAGAAATACGCCGCAACCCGCCGTTGCCGCCCCGGTTTCCAGCATTCGACAAGCCGAGCCGATCCCCGCCGAAGACAGGGAAGAAATGACCCACGTTAAGAGCCGTATGACCGAGCTTTACCGGCTTGAAATATGGCGCGGAGGCGTGCGTCAAAATGTGATACCTGTTTTTCAGACGGAGGTTGTTGTGGGTCGCGGTTCGCGTTCAAAGCCCGTCGATATACCGCTTGCGGGCGATGTTGAGATCAGCCGGCGTCATCTGACGCTCGTAACGGACGGAAAAGGCGGGTTTTGGGCGGTCAACGAAGGAAAAAATCCCGCGGCGATCAATAATCAGGAACTACCCGCCGGACAACGTATCGCCGTAACGCCTGGCGTCCCGCTAACTGTTTGCAGTTATACGCTCAGAATACTGACGATCTGACTACGGTAGCCCACCGCTTTCGATCAAGGCTATTATTTCTACCAAACTCTTCTCGGCATTGGCGATAACCTCACCCGGATAGCCGTATTTGATCGCGTTCTTTTCAAGATCGTCGCGATCAAGCACTTCGTAACCCTTTTCCGGCCAGACAATTACATCCAGATCCAGATCGACGTAATCGATCACATCATCTGCAAATGTCGGCGGCATTGTGATATTGCAGTAATAGTTACGGAGTTGGCCGTCCGGTTCGTGAAAACGAAAGATGTTGTACCAGCGGTCAACCCAAAAATGCTCAAAAGAGATCGTGCCTTCTTTTATCAATCCCAGATCGTCATGCTGGACATCCTCTCGAAACCGGCCGACGACGACGAGCATATCTTCGCTCTCGCTGATAAGCCCGCCCGGCCAGGTGCGGCTGATGTGTCCGTCATACTTTCGCGAATTGATCGTGATCTGCCGCTCGGCCATCGTTGATCCTCTTCGGCGTCGGCGGCTCCCGTGTACGCTTTTCGCAGTTTGGTGAGCAACTCCGGCAAGATCAGCCGTTCTGTCTCGTTAAGATCGGCAAGATAATTTGTCTCAAGCTCAAGCCACTGCGCATTCACATCATCACGCATCTCATGACCTTGATCCGTCAGATACACCCGCGTCGAACGCCCGTCGCCATCTTCGCGCTCGATCTCGACAAGATTGATCTCGACCAACCCCTTGATCATCTTACTGACCGTCGGGGCAGCGAGGCTCAAGCGGCGGGCGAGATCGACCTGACGCAGACCATCTTCGGTCCACAATTCGAGCAAGAGAAAAACCTGCCCGGCATGCAGCCCGATCAGACCCATGTGTCGCTCAAGCACCGTCTTGTACGCGGTCGTCACACGAGCCAAAAGGTAGCTGATGGTCTTTTGAAAAATGATCTCTTCTTCCATAACGGCACCTGTTTTCATACGCTTAACTTAAACAATTAGCAGGGTAATCTGATTTAGTTAGCCTCCTGTTATTATAAGATTAGCCAGCTAACTAAATATGATTAGGATGCTAACAATTAAAAATTAGCACGATATGTTTTATTACCAAAGTGGGCTAACATTAATTTATGGAAAATGCTGAAAAGCTTAAAAATGCACGCAATATTTTGCTTAAGCTGCACAAATCGCTACTTGATCTAGAGCGGGAAATGTACGAGGGCATCCACGGCGAGCTAACGCCCGTGCAGTTCGTCAACCTTTTAATGGAGGACGAGGATTTTGCCTGGCTGCGTAAATTCTCAATACTGATCGTTGAGATCGATGAAATGTTTGCGTCAAAAGAGGGAATTGAGGCCGGTATGATCGAGGCGAACCTTGAAAAGGTTGCAGAACTAGTGGAGATGCGTGAGCCGGATGAGTATTTTAAAGCCAAATATCAATTTTCTATCCAACGTGACCCAGACGCCGCCGGACTCCATAGCCAGCTCCGGACCCTTATGAGAAGCGACTAGCGTCTGATAATGGCTGGTCCACCTTGGTCCACCCTGGTCCACCTGGTCCGGACCGGACCAAAGAGGGCAGTTCAACAAAAACAAAGGCCGCGAACGTGATATTCGCAGCCTTTTTACTTGGTTACGACCGTCCGCTCTTTTTCCAGTCGTTCAAAAAGCCTTCGAGTCCTTTATCCGTTAACGGGTGTTTGACGAGCTGTTGTATTACCTTGAATGGGATCGTCGCGACATCGGCCCCCGCCAACGCACAATCCACAATATGCACCGGATGCCGTATCGACGCGGCCAATACCTCAGTCGCGAATCCGTAGTTGTCATAGATCTGCACAATGTCACGGATCAACTGCATTCCGTCCTGTGCAATGTCGTCAAGACGTACCCTCAGCACGGAAACGTACGACACGCCTTTAGCCCGTCGAGCGTAAGCGGTACCTTGATCACAACGTTCTCGGCGATCTTTGCCAGTGCGCGTCCTTCTTTCAGCATTCCTCGGTATCCAGGGCGGTAACCTCGGCGGAAACGTCGCCCTCAACCAACGCGCAAATCGCCGCGATATGCTCCTTAAAGTCAATATCGCCCTCTTTCGCAACCAGACTCGGATTAGTCGTTACCCCATCGATCATTCCAAGCTCATTTGCCTCTCTGATCTCATCAAGATTTGCTGTGTCTATAAAAAATTTCATAATATTCGTTGCAGAAGCCCGCGCGTAAGCAAGGGCGTAATATTCATCTCACAGTGTTTTTCAATACTCCGATACCCTCGATCTCCACTTCACAAACATCTCCCGGATTCATCTTCGATACTCCCGACGGTGTGCCAGTCGCGATAATATCACACGCGTTGAGCGTCATCATATTTGAAATATATCGTATCAGAAAGTCTACGGGGAAGACCATTTGCGATGTCCGTCCGCTCTGTCTGACCTCACCGTTTACCCGAACGGTAACGGCGAGATCAGTCACATAAAGCTCAGTCTCAATATGCGGCCCGATCGGACAAAAGGTGTCAAACGATTTGCCGCGTGTAAATTGCACGTCCTTTCGTTGGATATCGCGAGCCGTCACATCATTGAGACAGGTGTAGCCTAAAATATATTCATGTACATTATCAGCATCAGTTAACCCTTTACACGTCTTAGAGATAACCACCGCAAGCTCACCTTCATGCTCAACCTGATCGCTTTGCTCAGGTATCACTATATCCTCGCCATTATGGATCAACGCGGACGGGGCCTTCAGAAATAGCAAAGGCTCAGCCGGCACGTCATTGCCAAGCTCGGCAGCATGCTCGGCATAATTGCGCCCGACGCAGACGATCTTTGACGGAAGGGGAACTTGTGAAAGCTCGATCTTCATAATTTACGGCACGGTCTCGGAAACAACATCGGACACGGCACTCACATTACCAGTCTTATCCGTCGCGGTTATGTAGTAATGGTAAGTCTTACCGGACTCAACCTTCGTATCCTGAAAGGTATTTGTTTGCAATAATTGCGGCGTAAGCAGCGTCCATTGCTCCTTAGCAAGATCCTTATCGGTAGATCGATAGATCTTATAACCGGCGATATCCTTTTCCGGGTTTACCGCAAAGAAAATCGAGATCGCATTCGGAGCTGCTGCAACGGTTATCGCCGAGGGAGCCGACGGAGCAAACGTATCCACAGCCTTAAACTTCAAAATGTTTGACTCGACACTCTCGACAGGTTCGGCCTGCACTCCTATCGAAACTGCACGCACGAAATAGTAATAATCCTTTCCAAAATCAAAGAATTCGTCGTCAAAATTGGTCGTCGTGATCGGTGTCTTATTCAAAAGCCGAGCCGGTTCTTTTTCCGAATTCGATCGGTAGACATTGTACCCAAGCACACTCACCGGCTGCGATCCGTCGATATTCGCCGTCGGACCCTGCCACTTTAACTGGATCGCGCCCTGCGAAGCCTCGGCAAGCAGGGAAGCCGGGCCGCCCGCGACCTTTGATGTTGGTTCGATCAGTAGGGAATTCGAAAACGCAGCTTTTTGTCCCGAAGAATTCACAAACCGTATCGCGTATCTCAGCCGTGCCGCTTGCCCCGCAAATTGCAGCGTATCTTTGAACTGCAGGGTTTTATTGCCAAAATCACTATCCGAGATCGGCATCGCGATGATGAGCGTGCTGCGGTTGGCAAATTCTTCCTCCGAGAGAGCCTGCGGGGAAGTCACAGGTTCAGCTAGCCGATAGATATCCGCACGGCTGATGTTTTGGACATTCCCGACTGGTGCATTTTTTGCGGGCATCTTCCAAGAGAGAATTACCTGATTACCACGCTGAAACCCAAAGATCTCAACTCGCTGCAAAACACGTTCCTTAGGCGGTACCGGAGCCCCGCGCTTACCACAGCCCGCACCGATAAGCACCACAAGCGCTATAAGTGCTAACAGCGCTTTAAGAGCAAAGTGCTTAACGGCAATGTTTAACGATTTCCTGTCTCGCGCGACAATGTATAACATCTGTTTAATTATAAAATGTACTGCCGCAGATCCTGATCCTCGATCAGGGTGCTTAAGTGTTCGTCAACGTAAGCGGCGTCGATACGCTGCTGCTTTTCATCGAGCTCGCTGCCCGCAAAACTGATGTCCTCGAGAAGTTTCTCGACGAGTGTATGTAAACGACGGGCACCAATGTTTTCCGTAGTCTTATTGATCTCCTCGGTCATTTCGGCCAACCGATCAATTGCATCATCGGTAAAAGTAAGCTCGATTCCCTCTGTACCTAATAGTGCCTGATACTGCTTAATTAACGAATTTTTCGGCTGCACGAGGATCCGCTTAAGGTCGTCGATCGTCAACGATTCGAGTTCGACACGGATCGGAAAGCGGCCTTGGAGCTCGGGAATAAGGTCAGAAGGCTTTGATACGTGAAACGCACCGGCGGCGATGAACAGGATGTGGTCTGTGCTTAACATGCCGTATTTGGTGTTGACGTTGGTGCCCTCGACGATCGGCAGTAGGTCGCGTTGGACGCCTTCGCGCGAAACGTCCGGGTTCCCTCCTGTCTCGCGTCCGGCGACTTTGTCGAGTTCGTCAAGGAAGATGATGCCGGATGACGCAGCTTTTTCAAGCGCTTGACGCGTTATCTGCTCCATATCAACAAGGCTTTCCTGTTCGTCGCGAAGCATGTATTTACGGGCTTCGCGGACGGTCAGTTTCTTTTGTACGGTCTTAGCCGGGAACATATTCCCGAACATATCCTTGAAATTGACACCCATCTCTTCCATGCCCTGGCCGCCGATAAAATCGATCGTCGCGTTTCCGCGATCGGTGGTTTCGATGTCGATCAAACGGTCATCAAGATCACCGTTTACAAGCTGTTCGCGAAGCTTTTCACGGGTGCGGTGGATTGATTGAGGTGTCTCAGCCGGTTCCTCGTCGTCCTGCGTCTGATAACTAAAGTCGGACGGCCGGAGCAATAGATCAAGCAGACGTTCCTCGACGTTTCGTTCGGCTCGCGGCAGCACGTCTTCAAATGCCCCCTGCTTTGCCATATCGACGGCAACATCGGCGAGTTCGCGCACCATGCTCTCGACATCGCGTCCGACATAGCCGACCTCGGTGAATTTTGACGCTTCGATCTTGATGAACGGGGAATTTGCGAGGCGCGCGAGCCGCCGGGCGATCTCGGTCTTGCCGACGCCGGTCGAGCCGATCATCAGAATGTTCTTAGGTAAAACATCTTCGGCGATCTCCGGCGGCAGCTTCTGACGGCGGATCCGGTTGCGTAGAGCCACCGCAACGGCCTTTTTAGCGGCGTTCTGGCCGACGACATACTTATCCAACTCAGCCACGATCTGCCGGGGCGTGAGGTCATCGAGGTTTAGTTTTTCGGCGGTCTCACCGCCTAAATAAATCGCCACCTATATCTCCTCAACCACGATGTCCGAATTTGTGTAAATACAGATCTCCGCTGCTATCCTCAAAGATTCTTCGGCGATCTCTTTGGCTGTCAGCGACGTATGTTTCATCAAGCACGGGCCGCTGCGAGGGCATACATACTGCCCGAACCGACCGACAGCAAACCGTCATCCGAAGAGATCACATCGCCTTTGCCGGATATGAGAAATGCGTCGGTGCCGTCGGCGACGATGAGTAGGGCTTCGAGATTTCGCAAGTATTTATCGGTGCGCCAGTCTTTGCTGAGTTCGATCGCGGCACGCTCGAGCTGGCCTTGAAACTGTTCGAGCTTTGTTTCGAACCTCGTCAACAGTGAAAATGCATCGGCTGTTGAACCGGCAAAACCGGCGAGTATCTTGCCATTCGAGATACGCCGGACCTTGCGGGCATTGGATTTGATGACAGTTTCGCCGAGCGTGACCTGACCGTCGCCAGCCATCGCTGTTTGGCCGTTGCGTGTCACGAGCAGTACCGTCGTCGAGCGAATTCTCGCCATATTGCTTTCTTGCCGCATAAAAACTCAATGATAAGGTTTTAATTTCAAATGCTCAAATTGACATATTTGGTCGATATATCTGAACATTAAAGGGTTTATGGGAAAGCGTCCGAGAATAGGCATCACGATGCGGCTGGAGATGGAAACCGCAGGTTTTATCTTGGACGCGATTACAGCGAAGCCATTGAGGCTTGCGGCGGCGTTCCGGTGCATATCTCGTTGATACCAAAGGCGGGGTATATTGCTGAGGCTGTCGCGGGACTAGACGGGATTCTGCTCCCGGGGAGCAATACCGATATCGATCCGCATTACTACGGCGAAGAGCCGCATCATCGGCTCGGAACGGTGATCACGGAAAAAGATCAAACCGATCAGCTTGTTTTGGCAGAGGCTGAAAAGCTCGGATTGCCGCTTTTGGGTATTTGCTACGGTATGCAGGCGTTGAATGTCTTTCGCGGAGGTTCGCTGGTACAGGACATTGAATCGCAGGTAAAGGGAAGTCATAAGCACGAACAAGGTGCTCCGCACACGCGGAATTCGCACAGCCTAAAAATCGCAAAAGGCAGTGTTTTAGCCGGTCTTGCGGCGGTAAAAGGTGCAAAAGGCGATATCCGAGTTAATTCGTCGCATCATCAAGCGGTGAATAAGGTCGGGAAGAATTTAAAAGACGTTGCATGGGCGAAAGACGGCGTGATCGAATGCGTTGAAGATATGCGAAAGGGCCGTTTTATTATGGGTGTTCAATGGCATCCTGAAATGACGCACCGACGGACACACTTTCCGAGAGATATTCGAGCTTTTGTCGAGAAATGCAGAAAGGCGTAACTTCGGACCTGGGGTTCGTATGATTGAGACCGGTATTGCGATTTTTGGCAGTTAAAGTAATTTCTTAGGTGTTGCAACACATTTATTAACAGTAATTACAGGCAAAAGTTAAAGTAGATAATTGAGAGCAAATATCGATGGATAATCCGATACTGGTAGGTTTAATTTCATGGTTCGTACCCGGCCTCGGGCATTTGATGCAGGGGCGGGTGGTTCGCGGGGCGATCATTGCGGTGATCGTTTGGTCGATGTTCGTTATCGCTCTGTTGAGCGGCGGTGCTCATTATCCGGGCTTTGATTTCAAGGACGGCACGCTGCTCTATCTGCTAAATGCTTTTGCCCGTTTCGGCAACGGGTTTAGGGCGATCGTGAGTTTTATCATGGCCGGAACGCCTTCTCCCCAGGTTGCCGCACTTGCTACATTTGAATATGGCGGACGGTTTCTTGAGGTTGCCGGGCTGCTCAATTATCTGGCAACGGTCGATGCTGTCGATATCTCGCTCGGGAGGAAAAAATGATCCATTTTCTTTACCTGATAGGATTCGCATTTTTGTCTCGACAGCGTTTGCGATATTTTCTAACGGAACGACGCGGGAACGAGTATTTTACGGCGTCAAAACGTTTTTGCAGTTTACGGTGATCAGCCTCGTATTGGCTTGGATCCTGTATTTTATCCCGTGGTAGAAACACGAGTTTCTCTCAAAAAATCCTGAACTTTTTGGTCCGGTCCGGACCAGGTGGACCAGAGTGGACCAAGGTGGACCAGACGCAGATCATAGGAGCGAAATGCCGCTTGTCGAGACCGAGGGCCTGGTCATCAAGAGCTACAATTTGGCCGAAGCCGACCGTATCGTCGTCTTTTTGACGCATGATCACGGTGTGGTTCGCGGCGTTGCTAAGGGGGCAAAGCGTCTTAAGAGCAAGTTTGGCAGCGGGCTTGAGCCTTTTTCCGTCGTTCAGGCGACCTATTTTCAAAAGGACTCGGTCGAGCTGGTTTCGATACAGAAAACGGACCTGATCCAATCAAATTTTGACGCTGCGAGCGACCCTGATTTTCTGCAGAAATTTTCATATCTCGGCGATCTGCTCCTGACCCTATCGCCTCCGCACGATCCCAACGAAACGCTTTACCGTATGGTCAAAGCGTGTGTCGAAACCGCGTCGAATGATCGTTCGACGCTATTGAGCACGGGCGTTTATTTCGAATTGTGGATGCTGCGGCTCGCGGGGTATTTGCCGGACTGGGGGCACTGCAATGCCTGCGGGCGGGAGTTTGACGATGCAGAGATCGCCAATTTACAGGTTAATTTTCACCTGATTTGCCCGACATGCCGCCGAGGAGCGGCAACGCGGCCGTTTGACGGGATAAGCCGGTCTATCGCCGCGGCAGCCAGAAACCTGAGTCCGAGCAAATTTGCGGAGTTTACCGCCAACCAGCATGACGCTCTAAAGGCGTTATCTATTATACTTAAGCTAATTGTCTCGAGCTCGATAGGCAGGGAAGTGACCGGGGAGAAATCGCTGGCGATCAAAACACAGGGTAAATGAAACGCATTGGTTGGCTAATTTCGACATATTTGCTGCGGGTCATCGTCCCGTATTTTGCGATGGCGTGGCTGCTGTTGAGCGTGATCTTGTTTGTCCAACAGGCGAGCAGATATTCGGACATCTTCTTTAGCGCAAATATCCCGACCAATCTCGTCTGGCAATTGACGATCGCCCTGATCCCAAATGTCATCGCGTTCACGTGTCCGATGGCGATGCTTGTCGGCACGATAATTGGCCTCTCAAAAATGCAGGGCGACAGCGAACTGGTCGCGATACGAGCTTCCGGCGTCGGCAATCTGCAGATTGCGGTGCCGATCATCGTACTTGGCGTTCTGCTTTCAGGTTTTGCATTTCTTGTAAATCTAAAAGGCGTTCCGCTTGCTGCGTCACTTGTCAGGAACGTCGCCTCCAAACGGCAATAAAAAGCTCGAATCGCCGCTCGAACCGGGTGTTTTAATACCGAGGTCGCCGGATACACCATATATGTTAAAGGCGGCGACATCGAAACCGGCCGATGGAAAAACATCTTTATCTACAGCGAAGACGCCGCAAATCACAATGTGCGTCTGATAACGTCAACACAGGGGCGTGTCGATACGGCGGACGAATCTTCGGAACTAGTGCTCGAGAATGCGTCGGTTTCGACTCTGCCAATGATGCCCGGAGCGGGGAAATACATTTCCGAAAGCATCGGAGAGGTGCGGCTCGCGATCAAAACAAAACGCGGGGATCTGATCGACAAACTCCAAAAGCCCGAATTAACGCCGGAGGAACTCGGACTTTCGCAGCTTTCGACGTACGCAGCAAGCAAGGAAGGGAAGGATCGCGTCGAGGCGGAGCTGATCTGGCAGCGGAGACTACTGCTCTCGATAACGCCTTTTATTTTTGCGTGCTCGGGACGGTGATGGTTTTGCGGTTTAACCGCGGTGGCCGCGGGCGGGGAATTGCTGTCGCATTGGCAGTGCTCATCGCCTTTTATCTGCTGTCATTCCTTGGCGAACAGCTCGCTCGCACCGGCACGATCAGCGTTACGCAGGGAAGTCTGATCCCGATCATCGTCAGCGATGGCTATCTTGTGGTTCAACTATTCACGGCGGCTCGATTTTGGAGCGTGCCCGTTGAAAAGATCAAAGCCGCGATCGGGGGACTAAACCGATCGAGAAGCAAAATACAGTTTCGCAATATTTTTGTGGATCTCACGACAGGTCTGCGTGATTTTGATATCGTCCGAAATCTGCTAAAAAACTTTCTGTTAACGCTGTCCTTTTTGACGGCGATCTTTATCATCTTTACTGCGTTTGAATTATGGAAATTTGCCGGCTCGATGGACGGCGGCATCGTGCTGTTGGCTAAATATCTGTTCTACCTATTACCGTTCGTATATCTCCAGCTTGTTCCGTCGGCGGCAATGATCGGAGTGCTCGCGACCTACGCGATTAAATCCCGTCAGAACGAAATAGTTACATGGACCTCGGCGGGACAGAGTGTTTATCGACTTCTCGTGCCTAGTTTTGTGCTAATGGCGTTACTTGGTGGATTGAATTTTGGACTTCAAGAGATCCTGCTGCCAAAATCTAATCGTCTGCAAGACGGAATTCGAGACCAGCTCCGTGCACGCGGAAAGGTGGAAGATAAGTCGGGAAAATACTGGATCGCGAGCGACCAACGTATATATTCATTTAGAACAGTCGAGGCTGCGTCTGATAACGCCAAGGAGATGGCTCTCAAGCATTGACGACAAATGGAGCCGCCGCCGCACCCGCTCCTGCGTCTGATAACGATAAACCCGCTGCCCCATGCTCCGCCGGCTGCTTGCACGATCTGTCGATCTACCAATTTGATAATAACGGGACGGCATTGCAATCCGTGTACCGTGCAAAAATGCAGTTTGGGAACGCGGGAAAATATCTTTTGCGGGAACGTCGAGAAAAGCTACATGCGTGATGGCCGGATCGAAACTGAAAACTCCAGCGGTGGGGAAGTTGCGGAGTCGCAAGATCCTTTTCTGGGATTGCGGTCAAAGCCGAGCCAGTTGAGTACGGGCGAAGTTAAAAAGCAGATCGCGTCAAGCGAATCCGAGGTTGAGCGTCGAAACCTTTCCGTTGCGCTTGAGAAAAAATACACGACGCTGTTTTTGCCGTTTATCATGGCGCTGTTCGCCGCTCCATTCGCCCTCAGCCTGAGCCGAAAGGGAAATGTGGTCACGGTCGGCTATTCGATCGGGCTGTGGCTGTTATTTACCGGTACCAATAGCGTTTTCGAACAACTCGGCCTCAACGGTCTCTTATCGCCAACGCTCGCAGTATGGTCGCCGCTCGTCATATTTTCGATGTTCGGCGTTTATCTCCTCACAAAAGTCCGAACCTGAACCGCTAAAAACTCCGCTTAAATAGATACGACATCTTTATAAAAAAGCTGCGTCCGTTGCCCTGTAAGCCCGGTTCCGGCTGGCCGGTGTATGGATTGTAGCCTTTGTAATTCAGGTCGTCGTTGTACCCGGCGTAAATGGCTGTACCGGGGCTCGGCGTCCAGCCGACTACAAGCTGCGGGCGAATTCGGGTCGAGATATTTGAATAATCCAGCCGTAGACGGGCAAAAGTGCTGCGTGTAAATTGATACGTCGAACGCAAACTTACAATATTGTCATCAAACGCCACCTGCTTTGTATCGTTACGCGTCAACCGCGATCGGTTGTAATTTAGCTGTACCTGAAATGCCGATGTCGGTTGATAGCGGACGGACGATTCAAAATAAGTAAGATTGCCGGCTCCCGGATCCTGACGCGGGGCCGGCGTTGTGCAGCCGGGAACTAAAGCGCACGTATTAAACCAGTTTACATAGGGTGCACTGACACGCGGATATTTTGGCCCTGCTCCGAAATCATAATCGAGGCTGCCAAAATTTTGACTCAGCAGCACGAAGAAAAATAATTGCTTGGACGGTGTCGCCTCGATAAAGCCATAAACCTCTTTGCGGTTAGCCGAGCGTTCCGAGCTTGGGCCAAAGAAAGCACCTTGTTGCGTAGCCGTTCGTCGGGGGCCAAATTCGTGCTCGAAAACGCGTTCATATCCAAATTCGAGCCCTGTCCCGATATAGATCTGTCGCTGCAGAGCGATCATGCCCTGGGTGTTAGACTGCATGCCTTGCAAACGTGATTTCCAATCGTAAGTGATATTCGTTTGATTAAATAGACGCTTCGAAATGATTTTTTTCTTAGCGTCGCGGTCCGTCTGATATTGGACAAACGTGCCTAGAAAATTGGTGTCCGTACGGCTGGTAAAACCTACATCTGCACGGTAATCCTGTGTCCGTCCGCTCGCTGACAGCTCCAAATAGAGATTGCGTCCCGAACGCTGCACAAATCCGCGATAACCAAACCCGCTGCCTGTGCGGTACTGGTTGGCGTTACTGTCCGGATTGTAAAAATAACGTCTCGAGTTAGTCCCAACAACCTGAAACTCGGCAACAGTGCTCGGGCTTAGCTTAAATCTGCCATCGAACGACGCAGTATTGTTATGTTTATCGACAAAATTATACGTCGTTGCAAAAAATCCTAGATTGCTTTGAGCTCCGATATCACGTTTTACACGCAACACGCCAATATCCGCATTTTCATCGACATAACGCTCGATTCCACAAACGACGCTAGGATTTGTCAGCCGCAGACGCTGACAGGCCAGCAGGTTCTCACGCTCATCCACCGAATAGTTACCGGGAGCGTTGTCGGAGGCGTACATCACGCCAAAAGTATTCTTCCCGCGACGGCCCGTAAGCTTTAATGCGATGTCCGGATCGACGATCGTACGGGTGTTTACAAGGTTCAGTCCACTTTGGAAAATGTCGATGCGTTCGAGGAAAAATGGGCGCTTTTCAGCAAAAAAGATAGGGAAGCGCACGTTGGCGGTGCTGACCGGTGCGTCTGCTTCGACCTGTGCAAAATCGGGATTGTATGCAAAATCGAGCGTGATCGTCGGCGTCAGGCCAAACTTTGCGGTCATGCCAAAATCGCCTTTGACGCCCTCGTTGACGTAACGGCCGGCCGGATCATTGTCAAAAAGTGTACCGTGAACGCCGGCCTGTCTGGCTGACGGTAAAGCTCGGGTTGATCTCAAGCTGACGCGTCGTCGAGATATCTTCTAGCCCCGTAATATGTCCGGTTTGCCCGAGCATTCCGTTGATCGCCCGGCTCACCGGCATCCACGAATCGAGCTCATTGTTGTTGTATTTCACCCGGCGAAAAATGTGCACGCCCCATTGTTTGCCTTTGCCGGCCTCATAACGCAGCGACTTAAATGGGATCGCCGCCTCGACTGTAAAACCGTCCTCGGTTAGCACGCCCTTAGATTCAAAAACCAGATCAATACTAAAATCTTCGCCGCGGCCCTCGGTCACGGTGCCGTCGCCCTGTATCCCAAGCGGGTTGAATGCAAAAATATACGCCTGACGCTTGTCGTTAAAAGTATCGATGTACATCAACACATAATCGTCGTTAAAAATATTGTCGCGGCGAGAGATCGACGAACGCACCGTTGCCTTGTCCTGTTTGACGCGAAACGCAAAATACAGATTCTTTGCGTCGTACGCCATCATAAATTCGGTCGGGTGTTTCGGTGCGACGTTGTCGCCCGTCTGGATCTTGACAAAATCTCCAAAAACAGCCGCACCTTTCCAGACGTCGTCACCCAACACACCGTCGAGCACCGGCGGTGTCGCCATGCGGGGAATACTGACCGGAGCATTTTTCTTTACATACAACGAACTCGGCATATCGTCTGCTGATGTTACCGCCGTCGTATCCTTAACAACCTCTTTCGGACCCGTGTCGGCACCGGCCGTAAGCGGTGCCTGTGAAAAGATGTTTGTTGCCGAAAGGGTTATGAATAAAACGAATATAAAAGGTGATGGTAAAAAACGTACTACTTTATTATGCATTTCTCGCGTACTCCGTATTGCTGAATACCGCCGTATAACTGATATAAATTTTGTGGCAGAGCTACTTCTTGAAAGGTAAACACCGCCGCGGGTCGATTCGTGACACTTTAAGTCAAAAAATGACTAAAAATGTAGTTTGGTCACAAACGCCAACTCTTACTACGTAGCGTTTTGCGGTTTAGTTGCGGTAAAGCGAAAAAAGATAGGGTTTGGGATCGGCGAATTGAGCGGTATATTAAACCATTCTAGTGGTAATATTATCGTTCCGGAGGAAAATCATATGAGAATGATCGTGTTTTTGTGCGCGTTAATAATGGCCGCGAGCGGCTCTGTGTTTGGCCAGGAATATCAGTTCAGGCCGATGAAAGGATCGGCGACGCCGGAGTACCAAGAGTCCGGCGACCACGGCCAGTGTCTCGTTTTCAAAACGTACATCGTGCTCTCTGAGCCGACGGACGAAGGCGGCGACGACGTCAATGTCTGGATCCGCAAAGGAACCGCCAAGGGGGCCGACGCATGCCGCATGGGTACGAACCCGGATTACATGATCAAAAACTCAGACAATAATTCGTTCTACGGCATATCGGCAGTTTATATGTTTGTCGATCAGGGAACCTCCGCCGGAGAGCGTACGCTGCTCGTCTTTCGCACTGAGTCCGGCGACGCGGTCACGACGGTCGATTACATTGGCAGCCCCCGCATCGAAGCCGCTCGGTACCTTTATTTCGACGCCCCTTCTACCAAAAAAGGCCCGATCTCCACCTGCAAAGAAGCCCCCAAATGGAAACGCCAAGGCGGCACCGTCGGATGGGTCCAAGGCAAAAAACTAGACCTCGATACGCAAAAGTCGACGAATGTCGGCGGGTTGCGGTGTGTTTATCAGGAGTAGCCACATTCTCGTAGCCAGACTAAATCAAATATGAAAGACGGTTTTAAAGTTGTATTCATAATGATAGCCCTTGCGACTGGAGTGCGAATGCTCGCGGAGATGCCGGCGGCAGTGACTAAGCAACCAGCAATTGGATATTGGTTTTTGGGTGTCATAGCCACTGTCGGAATCGGGACCGGGCTATATTTCGTGATCCGCAAATTGCGCGGCAGTGGCTGGATGCCAACTCTGTGGTCAGCGTTTGGATCACTAGGCAATCTCAATCCGGCGAAAACAACCTCGGGTACAATTACCCGCCAGTACCGGATGAATTACTTTGATCCGGCAGGAAATTCGAATAAAGTTTGGATCGGAATAGCCTATGATGACGGAAGTTTTGAGACGCAATTTGGACGAGTAAGGGACGAAGCCAATCTGGTTTCAAGCCACAAAAAATTTGATACGCAATTTGGCGCGGAGAATGAGCTTGAGCGAAAGCGACGTGAAAAGCTCAGAAAGGGCTATAAGGATACGGTAGTTCTCGATAATAACGTAGCAGCCGCAATTACTAAGGATAAAAAGGTAAGCCTTGCAAAGGTAGCCGCTGACGAGATCGAGGGAGCCACGGGTAGGGTTACGAGCGAACTGATCAAATATCTCGCTGAGATCAATATCCATCACATCACGCATTCGACAAACATAAAATATGATGCCAAAACGGGAGTATTCTCAACACCACTCGGCGTCCTAACTCCTGAGGCGATCAGCGCGGCCCGCGATCTGCTGGGCGAATTGCGAAGACTCGACTCTTTGCAACGGAAACAGAAAAAGAAACGCGCCGAAACGGTTCGAGAGTATTTTTATCTGGTGCCAAAGGATTTTGGAATGAAAATCCCACCAGCCGAGACTCTTATCGCGACCGAAGAGCAATTTCAAGAAGAGGCGGCGATACTCGACGCTCTCGAATCAGCCATTTCGACCAACATACCCCCCGCCGCGAAGCAAAAGCTATTCGAATCCCGTCTCGTCAAGATCCCTCACTACACAGAAGAGGGCCGCGATCTATTTCGCAATGTTCGCGATCTATATATTAAGACACGAAATACACAGCACCATCCGGGTGTAGCGGGGCTGCAGATCACGCGGCTCTATGAGGTCGAGATCGCTGAGATGAAACGAAAGTATGAAATTGCTGCAAAAGATCTTGGAAATGTTCGCAGTGATTTGTGGCACGGAACGAGAGCCTCAAATCTGCTCAGCATTCTCAAGCATGGCCTGGTCATTCCACCTGCAAATGCGGCACATTGTACTGGCCGGATGTTTGGAAACGGAATATATACGAGCTTGCAAAGCACCAAAGCCCTAAACTACGCGACAGATTTTTGGAACCGGAGCGGTATACGTAATCAGCGGACGTTTATGTTCCTTTGTGATGTTGCTCTTGGGAAAGTGCATAAACCTCGAACCGTTGGCGGGCACTATCCCGCCCGAGGTTCTCATACCACATGGGTAGAACCCGGCCGTGGCGGTGTGCAAAATCACGAGTGCATCGTTTACGACACGTCACAGGTCAATCTAAGATATTTGGCTGAATTTGGTTCGAAGTAATATCTATCTTAGTCGGATAGAATCTGTGCAATAAATGGACTCATGAAAACACGAATAATTATTGTGCTCGTCATCTTACTAACCGCACTTCCTATTGCCGCACAGTATGCACCGGAGCCTAAGCGGGATCGGCTGGATTCTGCTCCAAAGGCTTTTCGGACGTTTTTTGCAAAGTTTCGCAACGCAGTTGAAAAGAACAGTAAAACTCAGGTCACCGCGATGACCCGTTTTCCGTTTGCGTATGGCTACGACGCCGGCGACGAAGGGAAGTACACGAGGACGCAATTCTTAAAGCACTTCAAAGATGTCACAGGCGATTTCTTTGGCGAGTATAAGATGGACAAAAATCCGTGGTTCGAAGGGGGCGACGATCAGACCTACACCATCTCGACCGAAAGCGCCTCGCACCTGACTTTTATCAAATCGGGAAACACGTTTAAGTTCATCTCATATATAGTCGAGCCGTAATGGAAACCGGTGACGGGTGACAGGTGACAGGTGGTAGGGAATAAGGGCCGAAAAGAAAAAGGCCCGGCGTTGCCGCCAGGCCCTCGTCACTGTTTACTTGTCACTCGTCACTTTCTTAAGTGCCCGTTTCCCAGCTCGTCATATACTCGAGCATTTCCGGGGTTAGGACGTCCATGTTGATGCCCATGGCGTGGAGTTTGAGGCTGGCGATCTCTTGATCGACTTCCTTAGGCAGGACGTGGACGCCGGCGCCGAGTTTGCCTTTCTGTTTGACCAGATATTCGGCAGACAGGGCCTGATTGGCGAAGGACATATCCATCACGCTGGCCGGGTGGCCTTCGGCGGCGGCGAGGTTGATCAGGCGGCCTTCGCCAAGCACGATCACGCTCTTACCACCGTCTTTGCTGATGTATTCTTCGACGAACGGACGGCGTTTGACGGCCGGTGCCGACATATCGCGGAGTGCGTCGAGGTTTAACTCGAGGTCAAAGTGGCCCGAATTACAGACGATCGCACCGTCTTTCATCACTTCAAAATGCTCGCGGTCGATGACGTGGCGGTTGCCGGTCACGGTGACAAAGAAATCACCGATCTTCGCGGCATCCTTGATCGGCAGCACACGCATACCGTCCATAACGGCTTCGATTGCCTTGATCGGGTCGATCTCGCAGACGACGACGTTCGCACCCATACCGCGGGCACGCATCGCAACGCCTTTACCACACCAGCCGTAACCGACCGTGACAAGCGTCTTTCCGGCTAGCAGGATGTTGGTTGCACGGATGATACCGTCGAGTGTCGACTGGCCCGTGCCGTAGCGGTTATCAAAGAAATGCTTCGTCTGTGCGTCGTTAACCGCGATCGAAGGGAACGTAAGCACGCCCGCTTTGACCATTGCGTTAAGACGGACGATACCGGTCGTCGTTTCTTCGGTCGTACCGATGAGATTTGGGATAAGCTCAGGCTTTTCCTTGATCATCGTTGCGACAACGTCCGATCCGTCATCAATAATGAGATTTGGATTTGTTTCAAGTGCAGCTTTAACGTGGCGGACGTAAGTGTCTGTCGATTCACCCTTTATCGCCATGACCGGGATGCCCCAGTCGGCCACAAGGGAAGCGGCAACGTCGTCCTGCGTCGAGAGCGGATTCGAAGCGATCAGCAGTGCCTCAGCTCCACCGGCTTGGAATGTACGCGCCAGATTGGCCGTCTCGGTCGTGATGTGAGCACAGGCGACCATTTTGACGCCCGTCAGCGGCTTTTCCTTTTCAAAACGCTCGCGAATGAGCCTTAAAACCGGCATTTCGCGGTCGGCCCACTCAATGCGCTGCTTGCCTTGGGGGGCAAGATTGATGTCTTTGATGTCGTATTCCATTGATGTACCCGGATTAGCCATTTGTCGCAGCTCCTTTATGTTCGTCAGCCGCAGTTCTCAGAGCCTCGGCTTTATCTGTTACTTCCCAAGTAAACTCACCGTTTTTACGGCCAAAGTGGCCAAATCGTGCTGTCGCTTTGTAGATCGGGCGACGCAGGTCGAGAGCTTCGATGATCGCCGCCGGCGTCAGGGTGAAATTTTCACGAACGATGTCGGCAATACGCTCGTCATCGATCGTCCCGGTGCCGTGCGAATCGATCAAAACCGATACAGGCTCGGCAACGCCGATCGCGTAAGCCAACTGGACAGTGCATTTATCGGCAAATCCGGCAGCAACGACGTTCTTCGCAATATAGCGAGCCATGTAAGCCGCCGAGCGGTCAACCTTTGTAGGGTCCTTACCGAAAAAGCACCGCCGCCGTGCGGGGCATAGCCGCCGTATGTGTCGACGATGATCTTACGGCCGGTTACGCCGGCATCGCCCATCGGGCCTCCGACAACGAATTTACCGGTCGGATTGATGTGATATTTGGTTTGATCGTCGAGAAGTTCGGCAGGGATCACCGGCTTAATTACGTGCTCCATAATGTCGCGGCGAATGTCCTCGATATCGAGATCCGCGGTCTGCGACGAGATAACAACAGCCTCAACGCGAAACGGCCGGCCGTCGCGATACTCGATCGAAACCTGCGATTTTCCGTCCGGACGCAAGTAGGGAATCGTGCCGTCACGTCGAACTTCGCTCAGTTTGCGAGTCAGATTATGTGCCATCTGGATCGGCATCGGCATCAGCTCGGGCGTCTCGTTACAAGCGTAACCAAACATAAGCCCTTGATCGCCAGCACCGCCGGTATCAACGCCCTGCGCGATATCCGGTGACTGTGTGCCGATAGCGTCGATAACGCTACAGGTGTTCGAGTCGTAGCCGAATTCAGCGTTGTTATAGCCGATCTCTTCGATAGTTTCACGAATGATCTGCTTGTAATTGACGTCGGCCGTTGTGGTGATCTCACCCGCGACGACTGCCAGGCCGGTTGTCACAAGCGTTTCGCACGCAACGCGGGCCATTGGGTCCTGTGCCAAAATGGCATCCAAAATGGCATCACTTATATGATCCGCAATTTTATCCGGATGACCCTCGGTCACCGACTCCGATGTGAATAGAAAATTTCCGTTACTCAATTGTTTACGTAACTCCTTTTATAGGGTTGTATTAATTGGAATCTTTGATAGATAACAAAACGATAATCATAGCTTTTTACCCGAATGGTGTCAAAGCGGGAACACGTCAAAGCAAGCTTCGTACTTAAATTTTCGTGGTATCAGATATCGGCTGCGTCTGATAATAGAGATTATGTAATAGATGCGAATGCCGAAGTGAGAGCAGCCAAACTATCCAATAAGCTCCGGCCAATCGTCCGTGGGGGCCTCAATGTCATCTGACGGCTCCTCGGTCGGGTTTGACGACGCAGAAAGGTCAATTACCTTTTGCTCGACATAGATCGGACAATCCATTCTTAGAGCGAGAGCAATTGCATCGGACGGACGTGCGTCGAGCAATACCGCATCACCACCGCGATCGAGCAGCTCGATCCGCGCGTAGAATGTATTGTCCTGTAGATCGGTGATTATCACGCTTGCGGCTGAAAGGCGGCATTCGATGATGATGTTCCTAAGCAGATCGTGCGTCATCGGACGCTGCGGGACGACCTTTTCTATCTCAAGGGCAATCGCGTTGGCCTCAAAAGCACCGACCCAAATGGGGAGGACTGTCTCGGACTCAACGCCCTTAAGCACTACGATGGGCGAATTGGTGTTCGGGTCCATTATTAATGCACCGATCTTAACCTCGATCAAATTGCGGTCTATATCCATGAAAACCTATTGAACCTCACCAAATAATGAATTTGCCTTAATATCAGTAATGCGGACATCGACGATCTTGCCCAGTTGATCACGCGAGCCTTTGAAATTTACAACCTTGTGACAGGTCGAATGGCCCGTCAGGCTTGTTTCAGAACGGCTTGAAACACCCTCAACCAACACTTTAAGCACTTTATTAAGATATCGCTGTAACTGATTGTTCTGTATATCTTTCTGGGCTTTCTCTAGCTCTAGAAAACGTAATGTTTTTTCCGCCTCGGAAACATCATCCGCCATTTCAAATGCCGGTGTCCCGGGCCGGGGCGAATATTTGAACATATACGCCATATCAAACCCGCAATATTTCACCATATTGAGCGTGTCCTGAAAATCTTCTTCAGTTTCGCCCGGAAAACCGACGATAATGTCAGTCGTAAGAGCGATATCACGGCTTGACGCTTTTAATCCGGTCGATCTTTGCGAGATATTTCTCGATCGTATGGCCGCGTTTCATAAGTTTAAGCACCCGGCTCGAACCTGATTGCACCGGAAGATGCACCCAATTGCAAAGATTTTCGTGTTCCTCGATCGCGTCAACGATATCGTCATTAAAATCACGGGGAAATGAGGTGTTAAATTTAATTCGCTCGATCCCCGTGGCCGCAACGGCACGCAAAAGCCGTGAAAAGGCCGACTTCCCTGCAAATCCTTCGAGGCCAGAGCCGGTTTCAGGCTTATAACTATTGACGTTTTGGCCGATCAGATGCACTTCTTTGACGCCGGTTCGACGTAATTCGAGCACTTGACGGATGATGTCCGATGCCGGCAGGCTGCGTTCCCTGCCGCGTGAAAACGGGACGATACAATAGGTGCAAAACTTGTTACAGCCTTCAATTATCGGCAAAAAAGCGACATACGGCGAGTGGCGGTGAGTATCAGCGACGGTCCAGTCGTATTCATCCTCGCGTTCGCCGACGTCAAAATAACGTCCGGTTTTTATTGCCTGATCAATCGCAGTCGAAACACGTCCTACTGCACGCGTTCCGAGTACAAAATCGACGCCTTCGATCTTGTCAAATAGCGTTTCGCCCTCTAATTGCGCGACGCAGCCCATAACGCCGATGACGGGTTTTATCTCGCTCTTATGACGGATCCGGCCGACGCGGGAGTACAATTTATGCTCGGCTTTCTCGCGTACTGAGCAGGTATTGAGTATGATGATATCAGCCGAATTTTCGTCAGTTGTCACTTGATATCCGTCTCGCGCAAGATTGCCCGTGACGCGTTCCGAATCGGACACGTTCATCTGACAACCCCAGGTTTCGAGAAAGACTTTTTTCATTTCATGCCGCAAGATATCAGCCCAAAACCCGCTAAAACACGCGACTTTTGCCATCTGCATTTGCATTCAGATTATAGCCTGTTGCAAAGCACAATCCAACTTAAGCCTCTCGCGAAGCGGCTAAACGAGCTGGATATGTCGTCGTGCGCGATCACGGATTACGGCAATATGTTTGGTGCGGTCGCGTTTTTTAACGCGATGACCTACAACGGCATCAAGCCGATCATAGGCTACGAGGCATATTTCAGATTTGACAGCCGTTTTGAGCGTTCGACGGCGGTAAATGCGGGTGAAAGGGCTTATTACAACCTCATTTTACTGGCGAAAGATATAGAGGGTTATAAGAATCTCGTCCATCTTGCTTCAAAGGCTTATACCGACGGGTTTTACTATAAGCCTCGAATCGACATTGAGCTGCTCGCGGAGCGAAGTGCCGGATTGATCGGGCTTTCGGGCGGCATGCATGGGCCGATCGGTCATTTTCTTTACAACGATGATCAGAAGAGGGCTTTGGCTAATGCGAAGGCTATCGAAGATGTGCTTGGGAAAGGTAATTTTTTCCTTGAGATCAGTGACAGTCTGTCGGAACAAGGCAAACAGCTGATAAAAGATACGTCCGAGCTGTCAAAAACCAGGGGTATTCCGCTCGTTGCGACCAACGATGTCCATTATCTAAATTCCGATGACGCACGGGCCCAGCAGATGCTTATCTGCATAGGCGAAGGGCGGACGATCTCGGAAACGGTGCGTAACGAGGGCATAAATTATCTTCGCTCGGCGGAGGAGATGTGGGAGATTTTTGGCGATGAATTGCCGGATTCGTTAAATAACACTCTCAGAATCGCTGAAATGTGCGACCTGGTGATCCCGCAGGGTGATGACGAGCGGCAATTGCCAAGTTTTCCCATCCCGATAAAGGGGCTGACGGAGGAGCAGTATTTCGATCAGATCTTGCGTGAGGGGTTTGAGGAGCGGCTGAAAGAAGAATGGGAGCCGCGTATCGCCAACGGCACGCTTAAATATCCGCTCGAAGATTATCGCAAGCGGCTCGATATCGAGATCGCTACGATTAATAAAATGGGCTTTCCGGGATACTTTTTGATCGTTTGGGAATTTATAAAATACGCCCGCGAGCAAGGCATCCCGGTCGGCCCGGGACGCGGTTCGGCTGCGGGTTCGCTGGCGGCGTATTGTATGCGGATAACGGACGTTGATCCGCTGCAATACGATCTGCTGTTTGAGCGCTTTCTCAATCCGGAACGTATCTCGATGCCCGATATCGACATCGATTTCTGTATTCGCGGACGCGGCCAGGTCATCAATCACGTGACCGAGTTTTACGGACAGGAATCGGTCTGTCAGATCATCACGTTTGGAACGATGGCGTCGCGTGCAGCTATTAAGGACGTGGGACGTGCGTTGGGGATGGAATTCGGAGCGGTCGAAAAGGTCGCGAAGATGATACCGCCGCCGATTCGCGGCCGCAACGTGAGTATCTCTCAGGCACTTGAAACCGTGCCTGAAATGAAAAAGGCGTATGACAGCGAAAAGCAGGTCAAGGAACTCGTCGATCTCGCGCTCAAACTCGAAGGGTGTTCGCGACACACATCGGTACACGCCGCCGGCGTTGTGATCAGCCCGCGTCCGCTGCACGAACTTGTTCCGGTCAAGACCAACGACAAAGACGAATTCACGAGCCAGTATCCGATGGGCGATCTCGAAAAGGTCGGGATGCTCAAGATGGATTTCCTCGGCCTGACGACGTTGACTGTCATCGCCGATTGTCTTGCGTCAATGAAGGAAAAGATCGGCGTCGAGATAGATTGGACAAAGATCCCAAATAACGACGAAAAGACGATGCAGCTTTTTGGCGAGGGGCGGACCGAGGCGATATTTCAGTTTGAATCGTCCGGCATGGCCGACATGTGCCGCCGCCTGCGTCCCAAAGAGCTCGAAGATCTGTCCGCATTAAACGCCCTCTATCGTCCCGGCCCGCTCGATGGCGGTATGATCGACGATTTTATTGACCGTCATCGCGGCTCAAGCCTACCGAATATCTGCTGCCTGAGATGGAAGATATTCTTGGCAACACGTTTGGCGTCCTCGTTTACCAAGAGCAGATCATGCAGCTCGCGCAAAAGCTGGCCGGATACAGCCTCGGCCAGGCCGATCTGATGCGGCGGGCGATGGGTAAGAAAAAGATCGAGGAGATGGCCGTTCACGAACAGACGTTCGTTGACGGTGCGATCGCCAACAAGATCCCTAAAAAGACGGCCAAAGAGATCTTTGACCTGATGGCGAAATTCGCCGATTACGGATTTAACCGCAGCCACTCGATGGCGTACGCGGTGCTCGCGTTTCAGACGGCTTACTTAAAGGCACACTTCCCTGCCTATTTTTACGCGTCGGTGCTCTCGCACGAAGCCCAGGATGCGGCAAAGGTCTATAAATATACGACCGAGCTAAAATCGATGGGCCTTTCCCTGCTGCCGCCCGATGTGAACGAGAGCGGCGAAGATTTCACGCCGGTCGATGACACGGTCCGTTACGGGCTTACCGCGATCAAGGGCATGGGCACATCGAGCGTTCAGGCGATTGTCGCCGCCCGTAAAGGATGGTAAATTTACTTCGATCTTTGATTTCTGTGCCCGCCTCGGTTCGGGGATGGTCAATCGCCGAGGGCTTGAGAGCCTGATCGCTGCGGGTGCTTTTGATTCGATGATGCCGGAGGACAGCGATACCGGATCGTGGCGTGCGAGGCTGCACGGGGCGATCGAGTCGGCTCTGGCGCAGGGGCAGCGGATGTCGGAGGACAAACTGCGCGGTCAAAGTGCTTTGTTTGGCGGCAACGAAGAGGAAGATTCCGCGTCGCAAATGCTGCCGGACGCCGAGGCGTGGTCGCAGACGGAGCTTGCTAAGCGGGAAAAAGCGGCGGTCGGGTTTTATCTCTCGACGCACCCGCTCGACGGCTATAAAAAGCTGCTCGCGGGGATGAAGCTCAAAAATGTCGCCGAGCATGACGACCTCAAATCGGGCGATATGATCAGGCTCGCGGGCATGATCACGGGCTTGCAGGTGCGCACGAGCAAACGCGGCAACCGCTTTGCGCAGTTCCGATTTGAGGACCGCTCGGGCGGGTTAAAAGGCGTTCTGCTGGGCGAGAATTTTAACAAACTGGGGTCAATGGTGGCCGACGACGCGATGTTTATCGCCGAGGGCAACATCGAGGCGGCCGAGGGACAAGAGCCGACGCTCAAGATCAGCAGCCTGCAATCGCTCGACGAAGCCGAGGCTTCGCGGGCGCGCGAGCTAAACATCACGATGCCCGAGGGCGTGGCAAACGAGGCGTATTTCGAAGAGCTTTACCGCCTGCTCGAACGCGAACAAGGCCGCTGCCCGGTCTCTCTGACGATGTCCGCGGACGAAACCCGCGTCAAACTATACGCCGACGGCCTCCGCGTAAGCGCGAGCCGCAGCCTGCAGCGTGAACTTGAGGCTCAGGGCTGTGCTGTTGAGTGGGTGCATTAAGAAAATTGTCCACAGATAAACACAGATAAACACAGATATTTAAGACATATAACAAATCCCCGATCTGTGTTTATCCGTGTTCATCTGTGGTGAAATTTCCTACCTCTTTTTATTGTTGTATCATCTAATTTATGGCGACTACTGCATTTGAACGCGTACAGACGGCGAGGCATCCGGATCGGCCGTATGCGATGGATCTGTTTCAGACATTGTTTACCGATTTCGTTGAGATCCACGGCGACCGGCGGTTTGCGGACGATCCGGCGATGATCACGGGATTTGCGCGGCTCGACGGCACCGAGGTCTGCGTTATCGGCCAGCAAAAGGGCCGCGACATTAACGAACGCCGTCACCGCAACTTTGCGATGTCCAAACCCGAAGGCTATCGCAAGGCCCTGCGGATGATGAACATGGCTGAAAAATTTGGCCGCCCGATCATCACGATCATCGACACGCCGGGAGCGTATCCGGGCATCGACGCCGAGGAGCGCGGCCAGGCCGAGGCGATCGCGTTTAACCTGCGTGAGATGGCGGGGCTCAAAGTGCCGATCGTCGTCGTCGTGCTTGGCGAAGGCGGCAGCGGCGGGGGCGCTTGCGATCGGTATCGGCGACCGCGTGCTGATGATGGAAAACGCCGTCTACTCCGTCATCACCCCCGAAGGCTGCGCCGCCATCCTCTGGAAAGACGCCGGCCGTGCCCCCGACGCCGCCGAAGGCCTCAAACTGACCGCCGATAATCTCAAAAAGTTTGACATCATCGACGAGATCGTCCCCGAACCCGAACCCTGGACCGTCCCGTCCGACAGCGACAAAAAATCGCAAAAAACCTACGACCACATCCTCGCCAGCCTAAAAAAGAGCCTCCTCCGCGAGATCAAAGCCCTCTCCGCCCTCGACACAAAAACGCTGCTCGACGAACGTTATAATAAGTTCCGCAAGATGGGTGAGTGGGTTTAGCAAAGTATGAGTAACGGGCTTGATGTCGCATTGATGAAGGATCCATTTGGTTCATGGTCACCGGAAAATGGTGATCGCAACACGGATATTGCCTTCGCAGATGGCGAGTGGTATTCCTTTTTCTTCGACACACTCGGTGCGGTACGGCTCGAACGCGAATACGGGGTTCGGTACGATGACGCTTTTTACGCTCGTGATGATTTGGCCTTTAAGGAATCGCTCAAAGAGTATCCATTACTCGCGAGAATCGAGGATTTTTACCAAGATGCATTCTTTGCAGCTGGTGAGATTTCCGCTTTACGTGATGAATTAAACCGGGCCGAAAGTTTTACTCTGACTGAATCAGGAAAGGTATTTCTTAACGGCATGCAGGCGGCTTGTGAAATTGCCGCTCAAAAACCTTTGGCATTCGATTGCTCAGCAGTTAGCTAACACTCCTTACTTCCCGTGACACCAAATCCAAATATCCGACCGCTTCTGTGATTCTTCAGTCTGCGGAGCGGACGGCATATTTGTAGCCCACATCGCCAGATGTGGGTACGACACCAACCAAATAATCGAGCCGTTGGAAACGGCGGCATAATATCCGGCCTTAATTGTTATACCACCGTCTCCGACGGTTCGGATCGATGTGTAACGGCTTCCCCACATCTCGCGATGTGGGCTACAACTATTTCACCGTCTCCGACGGTTTGATTCCTAATGGCGAAAAGGCCGCGAACATTACGCTCGCGGACGTTCTCATGGGCACAAGCCCGCACGGAGTAAGGGCGTTACTCTCAAGTTGGAGGTAACGCCCTTACTTCGTGCGGGCTTGCGCCTAAGATTAATCCCTGATGACTATTTAGAACGGTATGTCATCATCTGGTGGAACTGGAGCGACTGGGGTTGATCCGGCGCCGGACGAGGCTCCTGATGAGCGTTCGACGGGTGGGCCGGAGTGTGTGTCTTGGTCGTCCTGATGGCCGCCGCCGCTGTATTCGCCGCCGCCTTCGCCGCGTTCCTGGCCGCCAAGGAATTGCATATCGGTCGCGTTGACCTCGAGCGATTGCCGGGCGTTGTTATCGCGATCGGTCCATTCTTCGACACGCAAACGGCCCTCGATATAGACCTGACGGCCTTTGGCTAGGTATTTTGAGGCTGTCTCGGCTTGATTGCCCCAGAGCGTGACTTTGAACCACGTCGCAACGTCTTGAAATTCGCCGGATTTATCCTTTTTCCTCTCGTTGGTGGCCATCGAAAAACTGCAAACAGCAGTTCCCTGCGGTGTGTAGCGGAGCTCAGGGTCTTTGCCGAGATTGCCCACCAGAATGATCTTGTTAAATGACATATTGTTTCCTCTTTTGTGTAATTTTTAGCTATTTATATACCTTTTATTCTTGCTTCGCGATCTTTGCGGCTTAGCGTGAGATGTTTCACCCGGAGCTCGCAAAGTCCGCAAAGTAGACGCCAAGTAAGAAAAAGCGGGATCGATCCCAGTTTTGGTCAAACTCTGACTTCGGTATAGGCATCAATATAACACGACAAGGGGCGTGTGCTAAAATCCTTGTTTCGCTACGTCGACGGCAAGGAAATGGTAATGCTCCGTAAGGCACTTCCCAAAATATTAGTTGTGATTACGCTCTGCCTGACGGCGTTTGGCCAGACCAAGCCCGCCGGCGAGGTCGATATCGCCAAATGCTGGGCGTACCCGCTGAGCGATAACACGGCCTCAACGCTCGCGGCGGACGCGGCAAACGTTTATATCGGCAGCTCCGGAGCGAAGGTCGAGGCACTGTCGCTTGACGGAAAAAAGCTGTGGGCGACGGAGTTTGGCGGCGATATTAACTCGAATCTGATGCCGACGGACGCAGGACTTTTTCTCGTGACGGCTACAGTCTCTGATGATGCGGCGAAGTCCGGGAGCGTGCTTCGCGTCGTAAGTAAGGAAACGGGTATCACAAGCTGGACGGCGAAACTGCCGACCGCGGAACGCCATTTTTTAGAGCTCTATCAAGGTTCGATCATCGTAGTTTCAGGCAACGGCGTGGTGCAATCGCTCGATATCAAGGACGGAACGGTCAAGTGGAAACGCGAGATCGCCGAAGGTTTTGCCGGGGAGCCAAGGTTTGGCGGAGACGCGGTCGTGGTCGGCTCGACAGCGAAACAGGCGTTCACGATAATGCTTGCGACCGGTGAGATACTCTCGCTGCGAAAGATCGAGGCGGGAGTTACATCGGTCGGGCGTGTTTCTACCGGCGATGTGACAGTCGGCGATGGCCTCGGCAACGTTTCCCTGTTTCTCGGCGGCAGCGAGAAGCCTAGCTGGAAATTTCGCAGCGGCGGAGCGATCTCAAAGATCTTGGCCGCCAACGGCAACCTCTTTGTCACGTCACACGACAATTTTGCTTATTCGCTTTATACGAGTAACGGCAGCCTTGCCTGGAAACGGCGTCTGTCCGGTCGTGTGTCGCACCTTTCTCTCATCAACGACAAATACATTATCGTATCGGCGGTCGATGATCATTCGGTGGTTTTGATCGAACTTGTGAAAGGCAAGGTCGCGGGACAGATCGCTCTCGGTGCAGACGAAACGCTGACGGCGGATCCGGTGATGTCAGGCGGGCTAATTCTTACGGTCACCGACACCGCTATTTACGCTCACAGCTTGAGTCCCTGTCCCAAACAATAAAAGACGGAGCGAACCAGTTAACTCATGGCTCGCACCGTCTGTTTAAAATAAATTGAGCAGCAAAACTGTTTCTAATGCGAAACGGCGTGCTGCTGCATCATGGTATAAATTTCGTCTTTGATCGCAAGTTTCTTTTTCTTAAGAGTAACTTCTTCTAACTGTTCGTCGTCATTTGGATAGGTAAGATGAGCAAGCTCACTTAACCGTTTTTCGAATCCCTCGTGCTGATGTACCAGATCTCGAAAGGCGTTGTTGCTTTTAAGCAACTCGTCTCTAACCGGGTCAGCTATTGACATGTCCATAGCGTTTTTTCCTCACTTATCAAAGTTTTCTGGGCCTGGTGCGAATTTAAGAAATTTGTAACAGGCTTAAATCCAATTCTAGACCTATCCAAATAAATTATCAAGCCTAATGTTATTTCAGGATAAGTTTCATCAAAAGTGCTGCCTCACGAGGGTTGTCGTAGAAATTATTACGGCTCTGGACGTGTTCGAATCCATTAGTTTTGTAAAAACCGATGGCTTTTTCGTTTGATTCGCGTACTTCGAGCCAGATGCTCGTGACGTTATATTGACGACATTTTTCAATGAAAGCATCAAGTAGTAACTGCCCAAAGCCATTTCCCTGCTCGCTCTTTTCGATCGCTATATTATAAATCTCTGCTTGCTGCTCAGTCTCGACGACGCCCCCTTCGACAATCCGCCCTACCACAAACCCGATGGTCACGTTTAATTCAGACTCGAGCCGCAGCATGATCGAACCGGGCATTTGAAACTCATCGAGATAATTTTGCGCCGACCACGCGCTTAGATTTGTTTCGTCAGCGATCCTGATCAGATCCGCTATATGCGAACGATCGACCGGACGTATCCGCAGATCGTCTGTAATTTTGTCTTGCAGGTCTTTCATCAGAAACTCTTACTAACAAAAAGCGGTTCAACGACTGTTGCCGGTCGAGCAGAGCAATAGCGGCCGATGGATTGAGCAATGTTTACACCTGCATTTGTAAAGGAGGTCGACTCGTCGACGAATGAACATAATGAATCGTGTAAGACGAAATGTATGTCTTGTTTCGTACGAAGGGCGTCGGCAAAAGCCGCCTCAGTAATTGTATGCGGTTCAGAGACAGACGAAAGGTTGCCGTTACTTTTGAAGTCCTGGACACAAATAGCGTTCCGCCCGGTTGGGACCGCGGCGACCAATGTTCCCTGTACCTCAGTGGCTGCGACGACAGCTGCCATCGCAGATACGCTCGACATTTCAATATTAAGTCCGTTCTTAAGACCTAGTGCCGTTGCGATGCCGATCCTTATGCCGGTAAAACTTCCAGGCCCGGCAGACACTGCGACCATATTGATCTCATTTTGTGAAACGCCGGATTTTTGAAGCATGGCGTCGATGTTCACGAGGAGTGCCTCGGCCTTAGATACGCTGGCTGAGCCGATCCAATGCGATATTTCGTAACCGTCCCGCAATAATGAAAGGCTTCCGCCGTTGATGGCAGATTCGATCGCTAAAACAATATGAGGTCGTTTCATTTGGGCCTCGCTAATAATGCCTTTGTGATGTTGACGATAGAAGGGCCAATACGTGCAAAGATGGTGCCGATCTGGTAAAAGAAACGTGTCTTGGCATCAAAACTGCCATTCACCAAAACAGTAGCTGTAACTGGATTGGGCGGCAGTCTCTTTTTGACCTGTGCAAAAAATAATTTTGGATCATGAAGGCTCGAAAATAACGGCCAAAATGGCGTATCGGATGCCCACTCCTTTTCCACCGCTTTTATTAACCAATCCGGAATGTCGTTAGCCTCTTTTCTATAGGTGTACCGACGAGATCGAGACCCAGGTAACGATCGGAGAGCACGATCGTACAAGTCACCCAGCGCTTACGCTTTTGGTCAAAAACATTTAGGAATCTGTCCCAGTCAAAGTCGGCCGGCCGGTTTTTAACGGCATGATAAATGTCCCAAAGCCGATCTTTGTTTGATGCTCCATCGGTAAGCCAATGAATACAAACTACACGAAGATGATCTTCTGGCCTAAGCACCCGAATGGTCCCGCCGTCGAAATTAACAAGCTTTGAATTCGCAACCAGATCCGTCCAATGGACAGTGTCGAGATGGCGGAGTTCTCGATGCAGATCTATCGCCATTCCGTTAGCGTCTTCGGATTCAACCACTTTCTTTGCGATAGCAAACTCTGAATCAGAGACCGCTATATCCATGTCCATCGAATCTCTAAATTGTCCTTGGGGATAATACTGGGCGGCCGCGAGCCCCTTGATCAGTATGGGCTCAATACCCTTTTCGCGAAATAACTTAAACGCAAGACAAGCACGTGCCTCAGTCGCCTTATTTTTGATAAGGCCCCAGCGATCCGGTGCGGTGGTTGATATTTCTTCGGGCTGTTGAGTTTGGGTCACAATAAAAAAGAGTAGCAAAGATATTACATCCTTACTACTCTTTAGAATCTCTAACTAGGAACGATTTCCTGAACTACTGGCAAACGCCAGCAGTACAAACAGTTGTCGGGCAACCCGAACCTGGGCACGGAGCCGCACTACATGTGCACGATACGCTACCAAGTGCTTTCTGAGGAGCGACAAGCGAAGCGATCACTGGAAGAGCGACCATCGAAGCCAAGCCAATGGTCTTTAAGACCTGTCGGCGTGACTGACCCTCAAAACGAGGGGCGATCTTGCTGTCCATAAGGCCGTTCTCATTTAGCTGGTCAATAGCGAGCCACACGAAATCTTCGGTGACCTTGCCATTTCCGTTTGCTTCAAACTGCCGCACTATGTCTCCCACCGTGTTGTTACCGTCACACGATTTCCAAACAAAAGCAGCCGACTGATTCAAACAATGAGCTTTATTGGTGTCCATGTCATAGACGAGCACCTCGTCGGGCATTTCTTGAACCACTAGACCATTATGTCGGGCCATCGGATTCTGCGTATTATTCGGATTATTCATCTTCTCCTCCAAGCGTTAGATATTAAGCACAATTAAGGTAAGGCCATTGTACCTCAGTTTTCGTTTTTGTCAACGATAATGAGATAACACAAAAAACTGTTCAACGTCATTCTAACTCAATTTACGTGTTTGTCAACGAAATCAAGCAAAGTTTCAGCAAAATTATCAGCGGAACCTCTTTGACTGGAAATAATTATGGCACGGCTCGAAATATTATTCAAGACGCCAAGCGAAAAATCAGGCCTGTTTACAAACGAAAATGTAAAGGGCACCATTTCGAGTGCTGCGCTCCCTGCAGTCAATATCTTAGGATCCCATTTTGCATCCGGTTTGTATTCCGTCAAAAGAACCGTGCCGACAGCAATTGGCTCTGTTCCAACCACGCCGCCAAGGCCGGATGGCGTTAGTTCAAATCGGGTAAAGTTTTCGTCATCCGCACGCATCGACAGGGTTCGTGGGAAGGGATACAAAAGTCCATCGCGGTCAAATATCGCGTAATCATCTGAGTAATAGACGGCCCCATTACGAACCAACTCGGCAACCAGTGTGGATTTCCCAACAAAACTTGTACCCGGCAGGATGATCGCCTTTCCCTTCCATCCAACAGCTCCCGCGTGAATAAATAGACGATCTACTGCCCTTTCCGCAACAGCCACCCGGATAAGACTGTTGAAATGATTGAAGAAATATTCGGGGACATCGCCATATTCGATCAATTCACCATCGTGGGAAAGAAGATGAAGCCCGTCGCATCACGGGTGAAAGTAAAGGTCGTATCAAAATTTTCTGTCGTCAGGGGGCGAATATCGTTGAGTAAAGCCTTGCGTGTAACGAGCTCCGCCTCATCAATAACCCCCTGATCGTTCCCATCCAGACGGATCTTGACCCCATAACATTCGAAATCGAATGATCGGACATCGATGTGAGAATTTTGGTTCGTCGCAACGTTCATAGCGTTAGCAGTTGATCTGTCCTAATACGATCTTTGTCACTATCTGTGAAACATTAGACGTTAGGTATTCTGCGGGTGCTGTCCAGGCCGCAGGCTGCGATATGGCGAGTTCTACCGCCCGCACGATAGCGTCGGATTCTGTGCCGCTGAGGATATTGCTGCCGCAATCGATCGTCTCCGGTCGGTCTGTCACCCTACTAAGCGTCACATTAGGGATGCGAAAGATCGCGCATTCGTCTTGAACGGTGCTACTGTCCGTCAGCACCGCAAGTGAATTTTTTGCAAGTTTGGCGAAATCAAAAAAAATTAAGGATTTGAGCAATCGGATGCTTGGCGTGGTCGGCCGCACGCCAAGTAGCTGTAGCTTTTCCGCCGTTCTGGGGTGGGCGGAGACTAAGACAGTTTTGTCGAATTTCGTGGCGACGGCCGCAAATCCGTCAAAGATCTTTTGAATTCCCCCTTTTGTATCTATATTGACCGCACTGTGTATTGTCGCTAAAAAATAATCAAACGGTTTAACACCCAAACCTTTCATTACACTGCTCGATTCGATCTGGTCGGCAAAGCTGTCATGCACCTCTTTTATAGGGTTGCCGGTAACAAAGATCTTTTTCGTCTCGATGCCTTCTCTAATTAGATTGCTCATTGATCGAGATGTATAAGGTAGTAGGACTGAGCTCGTATGGTCGACCGCGATACGGTTGTCCTCTTCGACGTTTTCGTTGTCGAAACATCGGATGCCGGCTTCCAAATGAAATACAGGTATCTCTTTTCCCGAGACGGAAGTTGCGGCTAGTGCGGCTGTTGATCCTCCAAGTGCAAGGATGCGGTCAGGTTTATGTTCGGCAACAATAGCTTTAAGTTCTGACGAAATTTGCTCGGGTCCATTCAAATGCGAATCTACGACCAACTGATAGTTGGGTGAGCGTATCTCAAGATCGCGGACCAGATCGTCGCACATTTCCCTTTCCGAATTCGTGACTATTTGGACAACGATGTGCTCTGAGTGCTGGTCTAGCACTTTTAACATAAGGCTAAGTTTGATTATCTCCGGCCTTGAACCAAAGACGGTCATTACTTTCATAACTTAGATATTGTCAGATAACGCCTTCCGTAATTCCGTGAGCGATATGGCAGTTGTGCCGACCTGTTCGACAACGAGCCCGGCTGCTGTATTCGCAATTTTGGCCGCTGTCTCAAGATCTGCCCCGGAACCTATCGCAACAGCAAGCGAAGCGATGACCGTATCGCCAGCACCTGTTACATCATAGACTTCGCGTGCGAGGGTATTTAGGTGGAATGGTTCACCGTTTTTCCGAAACAGGGTCATTCCATCTTCTCCTTGAGTGATCAAAACGCTATTTAAATTGAGGTCGGTAAGCAGTTTATTCCCCGCGATGTCGACCATTTGCTGTGTGTTTTCTTCGAGTCCGCATGCGTCTGCCGCTTCGCGGCGGTTTGGTGTCAATAACGAAGCAGCGCAATATTTTGTGTAATCCTTGCCTTTTGGATCGACTAGAACAGGAACATTGACGCTAGTTGCAAGATCGATCACACGACGCAATAACGGATCACTCAAAAAGCCTTTTGCGTAATCTGAGATGACAACGGCCTGCGAGTCCGTTATTAGCGGCTCTATCTTTGCCCAAACCCATTCCTCGTCTTTCGTTGAGAGATTAGTATCAGTCTCTTGATCGATGCGGGCCATTTGTTGGCTGTGGGCGATGATACGGGTTTTTACGGTGGTTGGCCTTCCGGCAATTGTTATCAAATGCTCGTGTGAAACACCGACCTTGGAAAGTACATCGGGAATCAATTCCCCCTCGGCGTCGTCACCGATGATCCCAACTAACATCGGCGTTGCTCCCAGACCGCAGACATTAGCGGCAACATTTGCCGCTCCCCCAGCCGCTAGCGTCATATTGTCTAGTTTGACGACTGGCACCGGAGCCTCGGGCGAAATACGGCTGACACTTCCCCACCAATAGCGGTCGAGCATCACATCACCGATCACGAGGACCTTTGTATTGGCAAAGCTATCTAGGATATTCATCAAGGTTATTTTGAGGGAAACGCGGCGTCGACCGTCTCACACCATATATGTGCAATAGTTATGTGAGCCTCTTGAATACGAGCGGTGCGTTCCGACGGGACCATGATACACGCATCGCAAAGCGACGCTAATTTTTTGCCCGCTGCTCCTGTCATGCCTATGATCTTGCAATTCTTTCGTCTGGCTTCCATAACTGCCGCAATGACGTTTCGCGAATTACCGCTGGTACTTATCGCTATCAGGCAATCGCCCTCGACGGCGAGAGCCTCGACCTGGCGGGCGAATATTCGTTCGAAATCATAATCATTGGCAAGAGCGGTCAATGCCGACGTATCAGTGGTCAAAGCGATTGCCGGCAACGCACGCCTTTCGGTCTCGTAACGCCCGACAAACTCGGCCGCGATGTGCTGAGCATCCGCCGCACTGCCGCCGTTGCCGCAGATGAGGACTTTATTTCCATTATTAAAGGTATCAAGCAGCAGTTTGGCACAAGCATTGATGGTTTCTTCGCCAGAATCTAGAACCGCTTGAAACACACGGAGGTGTTCATTTAATGATGTTGCGGTGATCGAACCACCGGTATCCTGCGAATTATTTTCACTTTGACCCATCTTTTCAGCGATCGAGCTGGTTGAGAACCCCGGCACGAACGGAAGCGACACGACCTTACCGCCATTTGCTTTTACAAAATCCGCACCGATTATCTCGTCCTCTTTCCAGTCGTTGCCTTTAACAAGGACATCGGGTTTTAATCGTTTGATCGTTTCCTCCGGCGTCAATTCATCATAAATTACCACCTCATCGACTGACGACAGTCCTAAAAGAACAGCTTTGCGGGCTTCTTGATCCTGCAGAGGGCGTCCAGGCCCCTTGATCGAACTCACGGATCTATCGCTGTTAATGCCGACGATAAGTTTGTCACCAAGAGCTTTCGCCCGGGCAAGCAGATCTACGTGGCCCGGATGTATGATGTCAAAACAGCCGTTTGTAAATACGATCATATTTTATCGACCAGCCGCCACATTTAGCCCGCTGCCTTTTACCTGTTCTTCGATCCAGGCGTACGTTTTTCCAAGTCCATCTTCTAGCGACACAGACGGTTCCCAGCCAAGCACTTCGCGAAGCTTAGAATTATCCGAATTGCGTCCGCGAACGCCTTGCGGCCCGTCGATGTGTTTCTTTGTGATCTCGACACCGGCTACATTTGCGATCATATCGGCAAGCTCATTGATCGAGATCATTCGGTCCTGGCCAAGATTTATCGGTTCGGCAAAATCTGATTGCATCAGTCTATAAATGCCCTCAACGCAATCGTCGATGTAGCAAAAAGATCGCGTCTGTTCGCCGTCGCCCCAGATCTCGATCTCGTGGTTGCCGGTAAGCTTTGCGATGGCAATTTTTCGGCTTAACGCAGCGGGAGCTTTTTCGCGCCCGCCATCCCAAGTGCCGTTTTCGCCAAATATATTATGAAAGCGGACCGTACGGGTTTCGATGCCGTAATCCTGCATATAATGCATGCAAAGCCGCTCGGATATCAGCTTTTCCCAGCCGTAAGCATCCTGCGGGTATGCAGGATATGCATCAGCCTCTTTTAGCGGAGCGACATCTGTCTCCTCTTGCAAATGTTCAGGATAGATACAGGCTGAGCTTGTATAAAGATAACGTTTGACGCCATTTTCGCGAGCGGCTTCGAGCGAATGCAGATTTATCAGCGAATTGTTGTAAAGGATCTGAGCGTGATGATTTGAGATAAATCCCATTCCGCCCATGTCGGCGGCGAGGGCATAGACTTGATCGACGCCTTTTGTCGCTTGCTGGCAGTTTTCCCATCGGCGAAGGTCGAGCAATTCAAATTCATCGGCATCAGTCGGGCCAAACTCAGGCAATTTGATATCCACGCCACGCACCCAATACCCGCGAGCCCGCAGATACGTCACGAGATGGCTGCCGATAAAGCCGCCCGCACCAGTCACCAAAACCCTCGGTTGTTCGCTCATATCTTAATGGTAACGTTGACAATGTTGCCGCTGGCAAAGGTTAATACTAGCAAATGCCGAAATGTTTGAAAACAGATGCTTTGAACGATTCGAACAAATTGGCTAAACTTTGAAACACATTACTTCACATGGAAACCGCGACGCCGATGCTTCGGCAATATCTTGAGATCAAAAAGCTCTATCCGGGAACGATACTGTTTTTCCGGCTAGGAGATTTTTACGAGATGTTCAACGAAGACGCGGTCACCGGTTCGCGTGAGCTCGATATTACGTTAACGGCACGTCACAAAGACTCGCCAAATCCGGTGCCGATGTGCGGTGTTCCCTACCACGCCGCTCCAAACTACATTGCCCGATTGGTGCGTAAAGGCTATCGTGTTGCGATTTGCGAGCAAACTGAAACGCCGACCAAGGGCACAAAGCTCGTCAAACGTGAGGTCGTCCGCGTCATTACGCCCGGAACGGCGATCGATCCGCAGCTTGTCGAAGCAAAAGATACGGTTTACCTCGCATCTATTTGTGGCAGCGGCGACACATATGGAGCGGCGTTTCTCGAAACCTCATCGGGCAGTTTTGCGACAACTGAGATAACCGGCTCAGATTCGTGGTCAAAGATTCGCGACGAGATCGAATCGCGTTCCCCGCGAGAATTGTTGTATCCACGCAACTTGGAAAAGCTGATCGAAAGTTCGTTTGGCGGCGGAAATGTTTCGGCGGGGCTGTTTACCGAGCGTGAGCAATCACCACAAACGAACGCGATCACATTGACGCCGCTGGATGATTCGTCATTTGACGAACGAGCCAGCACTTCCCTGTTAAAAAAACACATGGAGGTCGCAAACCTCGCCGGATTTGGCCTCGATGGCCACGCGGCGGCAATCGGTGCGGCGGGTGCGTGTCTCAAATACGCCCAAGACACACAGCGGGCGACCGCGGGACATATCACGGAGATAAGCTATTTTGAGCCGTCAGACGCGATGATTCTCGATGCGGTGACGCTCAGAAATCTTGAAATATTTGATTCGCGCGGCGATAAAAATAAAAACACGCTTTTCGGAGTGATCGATGAGACCGCGACCGGAATGGGTTCGCGGCTGCTGAAACAATGGGTCCAGCGTCCATCCTTAAAACGCACTGAGATTCAGACTCGGCTTGCGGCTGTCACCGAGCTTTCTGATCTGATACTCCGCGACAAGTTGCGATTCCTAATGAAAGAGGTCAGCGATCTCGAACGCCTCGTCGGCCGCCTCAATCTTGGCACGGCAACGCCCCGCGATCTGATCGCTCTAAAGCGTTCGATGGATCAGACTCCGTTGTTAAATCAAACACTGGCTGACTCAAGTTCTTTGCTGCTGCAAGTTTTATCCGAGAACATATTTGAATTGCCTGAGACCCGCGATCTGATCGACCGAGCCATCGGCGACGAGCCGCCGGTAAATGTCAGCGACGGCGGTGTGATACGAGCGGGCTTTGACGCCGAGCTTGATGAAATTCGAGGCATTTCGACCTCGGCAAAACAGATCATCGCGGCGTTTGAGGAGCAGGAAAAGACACGCACCGGCATCGCCAATCTAAAGATCCGGTTCAATAACGTCTTTGGCTATTACATCGAGATATCAAAGGGGCAGGTTTCCCGTGTTCCCGACGATTACGAACGCCGACAGACGCTTGCCAATGCCGAGCGATTTACCACGCCGCAGCTAAAAGAGTGGGAGCAAAACGTGCTCGGTGCCGAGGAACGCATCGCCCAGATCGAGGCGGCTTTGTTCACGCAGGTCAAAGCCAAAGTTTGCGAAGAGACTCGCAAACTGCAATCGACCGCACGAGCTATCGCGACCCTAGACGCGCTTTGTGCGTTAGCTGAGACGGCATCGCGGCGAAACTATGTTTGCCCTATCCTGCACGACGGCGATGAGATCGAGATAAAAAATGGCCGTCATCCGGTCGTTGAGGCTGCTCTCGGGAATGCGTTCATCCCGAACGATACGTTGATGAACAACTCGACCGACCGTCTACTAATACTCACCGGAGCGAACATGGGCGGTAAATCGACCATTTTGAGGCAGGTTGCGTTAATACAAATACTTGCCCAAATCGGGTCGTTCGTTCCCGCGACATCGGCAAGATTGCCGATACTTGATCGGATCTGGACGCGTGTCGGGGCGTCGGATGATCTCGCCTCGGGCCGCTCGACATTTATGGTCGAGATGACCGAAACCGCGTCGATCCTGCACAACGCCAGCCCGCGGAGCCTGATCTTGCTTGATGAGATCGGACGGGGGACATCGACGTTTGACGGGCTTTCGATCGCTTGGGCTGTCGCCGAGTTTTTGCATAACTCGCCGGAACACTCGGCGAAGACCTTATTTGCGACGCATTATCACGAATTGACCGAACTTGCGGAAAATCTACCGGGAGCTAAAAATTATCAGCTTACGGCAACCGAACGCGACGGTGACGTTGTGTTCCTGCACAAAATGCAGCCTGGCAAGGCGTCAAAATCTTACGGTATTGCGGTCGCAAAACTCGCGGGGCTTCCCGTTTCGGTCATCGAACGGGCAAAAAGCGTGCTTGAAAAGCTCGAAAAATATGAGCTTGCCGTTTTTGCGGATGAGAAAAAAGACGGCCTGGCAAAAGCCGCCGCTGGACGGCTTGCCTCGCAAGTCTCGCTTTTGCCGTTACGAATGAAACTGCTATCGACGAACTTCGTGGTGTAAATGTCGAAGATCTAACGGCAGACGAATCTAAAGAGTTACTGACCAAAATCAAAGGAAAGATCATATGACAAACCGCAGATCGTTCTTAAAAGCATCACTTGCCGGATTGCCATTATTGGCCGCGACCGAGGCCGTCGGCCAAAAATCGGCGGTTCAGGTCTATAAGAAACCGCTTGTCGTCTCGACTTGGGACAGTGGTCTGCGGGCGAATGCGGCGGCGTGGAAAGTCTTGGAAAAGGCGGCAAGGCGATCGACGGAGTCGAACAGGCTGCACGTTCGGCCGAAGACGGTCAGCGGATGCTGAAAAGGCGTGGAAAGAATGGCTGAAAAAATCTGAATACAAGCCTGTGATAAATATCGAGAACCGTAAGCCAATGAGTCTCAATTCCCCGTCGGCTCCACCTTTCTTTGACGACGGCTCGGCGAATCACGACACAATGGGGACGATCGCTTTGGACGCGAATGGCGACCTTTCGGGAGCATGTACGACGAGCGGGATGGCATTTAAGATGCATGGCCGCGTTGGCGATTCACCGGTGATCGGAGCGGGGCTTTTTGTCGATAATGAGGTCGGTGCCGCGACAAGCTCGGGCGTGGGCGAAGAGGTTGTCCGCATCTGCGGCACGCATACCGTCATCGAACAGATGCGGATGGGACGTTCGCCGGAAGCGGCTTGCCGTGAGGCAGTTATGCGTGTCGTAAAACGCGATCCGGCAAAGGCAAAGGAGCTACAGGTAGGGTTTGTCGCTATCTCAAAAAAAGGCGAGGTCGGGGCTTTTTCTGTGGTGAAAGGGTTTACTTACTCGGTAACAAATTCACTGTATCCTATCGGCACGGTCATCAAATCCAAAAGTCATTTTTGAACCCGGTCACCGGAATAGACGTGAAAGTGCAAGTGCTTTGAGTCTTGATAATCGCCTAGGTTGGTCAGAACTCTTGCAGCTCCTTTTTCAGCCACAACAGAATCCGCAACCTTTCTAATCACCTCGAACAACTCCATAAATAATGCGTCGTCTGAGCTTTCAAGCGTAAGCAGCGACGAAATATGGCGTTTGGGGATAACTACAATATGCGTTCGCCAAAACGGCCGCGTGTGGTGATACGCGAGCACGTTGTCGGTCTCGTGCACTTTATTGACGTCGATCTTGCCGCTCAGCACATTGTCGCAATAAAAATCGTCGCTCATAGGCTTATTACATCAAATATGACCTGCTTTATAAAAATCGGCGTGGCTGTTAAACTCGTATTTTAGTTTTTCACGAGAGCCTGTCGATGATCGAACAACTGCGTGCCCTGCCGCTAAAAGAAAGAATCGGACAATTATTCTTTATCGGAATATCCGGCCCGGATGTAGACGATGCGACGCGCGAGCTTTTAAGCGAGATCGCCCCCGGTGGAGTTTGCCTGTTTGCGAGAAATATTCGTGAGGCGGCACAAACGCGGAAATTGTTGGATGACATCCGAGACATCAGCAAGGTATCGCCGTTCTTGAGCATCGATCAGGAAGGCGGCCTTGTTGACCGGTTGCGTCGGATAATGACGCCTATGCCTGCGGCGAACAAGATGCGAAATGCTGCCGATGCTATGCGGCTTGCAGATGATCATCGGCGAAACGCTTCGATCCTTGGTTTAATATGGATTTTGCTCCGGTCGTCGATGTCATCGACACAGAGCGGCAAAACCACAAACGGCTTATTTCCCGCGAATTTGGCCGTTCAAAAGAAGATGTCGTCGCGCTTGCCGGAGCATTTCTTAAGTCACTACAAGAAAACGGTATCATCGGTTGTCTTAAACATTTTCCCGGCCTCGGAGCGGCAAAGGTCGATTCGCACGAAGAGCTTCCGCAGGTCGAGGTATCAGAAAACGAGTTGAATGAGATCGACCTTTACCCTTATCGCGAATTGCTTGCCACCGGCGAGGCAAAGGCTATGATGGCGGCGCACACGGCGTTTCCACGCAATGGGTTGCAGGAAATTGACCAAAGTGGGAAACTTTTACCGTCTTCGTTGAGTAATAATTTTATCAACACTCTCCTTCGCGGCACTCTCGGGTTTGACGGGCTTGCCATCACGGATGACCTCGAAATGGGAGCGATCGTTAAAAATTACGGCATCGGCGACGCCTGTAAAATGGCGGTCGGTGCCGGCATCGACATGCTCGCGATATGCGCCGATCCGCATGCTTTTCGCGAGGGACACCGAGCGATTTTAGATGCTGTAAACAGCGGCGAACTGACCGAGGATCGCATTGATGAGTCGCTCGTCCGAATTGCCGCCTTAAAGAGAGCCTTTCCGGTCCGCTCGAGTTTAATGCCGACCGGATCGGCGAATTATCGGGCGAAATCGCTGCATTTAACGAAGATCTCGCTCGTAATTAAGGAGAATAGAACCTATGCGTAAATTGATATTGATCGTAATTGCCCTCTCTTTTTTCGCCACCGCGTCGACCTGCCGCAAACGCAGCCCTGAGTACGTCACGGTTGCCTTGCCCGAAAAATTCACTGCCTTTGACACGCTTACATCGACGGCTTCGGACGCCTCGGCCGAGCGGATCAAGAACCTGATATTTAACTCGCTGGTCAAAAGAACGAGAATTTTGAATATGTCGGCGAACTGGCAAAAGAGATCAAGACTTCGCAGGACGGCAAAACGATCACATTTACGCTACAGGATAACGTCAAATTTCATAACGGTGCGGCATTTACATCGGCGGATGTGAAATATACATTCGAAGAGCTTTTTAAGAGCAATGGTTATAAATCGGGTGCATTTTTTGACACGGTGCCGCTCGAAAAGACCGAAGCTCCAAAACCGCCCCGGCCGCATCCCCGCCGCTAACGCGAATTGAAGCAACGCCGCCGCAAAGCCCGTCGAAGGAGCCAAAACCAAAACGTGTCGCGCACATCACGTCGATCGAGACGCCCGATGCTAAAACCGTTGTTTTTACGGTTACGCGGCCGGCTCTTCGCAACCAACTGCTTTCAAATCTCGTCGCGATCCCGATCATCCCGACAAGGGACTGCGGCAGAGCAAAAAGACAAGCCTGTCGGCTCCGGGCCGTTCAAATTTATCAGCTTTGACGCCTCGCAAAATATCGTCGAACTCGCGGCAAATCCCGAGTATTGGGAAGGTGCACCAAAGATTGCAAAACTCAGAGTCAAGACCGTGACGGACGCGACTTCCTTGCAAGCCGAGCTTCAGTCCGGCGGTGTCGATATAGCACCAAACCCGTCAAATCTGCCGCCCGATATGCTCAAGACAATGAGCAGCGGCAATCTAAAGGTCGATCAGTTTGACGGTTCGAATATTCAATACCTAGTTTTCAACACCCAGTCCGCTCCGCTAAATAATCCAAAGGTCCGCCAGGCGATCGGCTATGCCATCGACCGGCAAAAAATTGTGACTGAATTGCTTTCCGGCCAGGCAAAGGTCGCGAGTTCGATCTTGCCGCCGCAATCATGGGCGTATACCGCGGGAACTGCATATAAATTTGATCCGGCAAAGGCAAAGCAGTTGCTGCAAGAGGCCGGGTATAAAAACGAGCCGATCACATTTAAATACGGGGGCGGCACCGTTTCGTGCTGCAACCGCAGTCGTTACGCAAATAATGAAGTGGATAAACTAGTCGAAGATGCGGTTAACTCTGTGGATAAGGCTGCAGCAACATCGCTTTACGGCAAAACCTGGGATCTGGTCAGCTCTGAACTTCCGCTCTTACCGCTTTGGTATCCGGCAAACATCGTCGTCTCGAACAAACGGATTGGTAACGTCAAGATGAGCGGCAGCGGCGACTGGAGTTTTTTGAAAGACATTACTTTGCAGTAATGGAGGTGTGCTTGAGATACTTGACAATTTAATTGCAAACGGTAAAATTATCATTTGCCACGCGGGAGTAGCTCAGTGGTAGAGCGCGACCTTGCCAAGGTCGAAGTCGCGAGTTCAAGTCTCGTCTCCCGCTCCAATTTAAGAGAAGGGTAAAGGAGAAAGGATAAAGTTCCGGCTTTACCTTTCTCCTTACCCTTTCTACTTATTCTTTCAATTACGGCGGTGTAGCCAAGTGGTAAGGCAGAGGTCTGCAAAACCTTTATTCATCGGTTCAATTCCGATCACCGCCTCCAAATTTACGAAAGCGTTAGTCAGCGGCCATATCTGGTCGCTTTTTTGTGCACGCATTTTTTGGCTGGCATCTGATTTGTGTTAATGTGATATTTCAATGCGTGTTCAATTAACCCACATATCTGTTTCTTATGCGGCATGCGGCTTTTAGCAGTGCTTGCATTCATCTTTTTGTGTCGATGCCGGTTTTAGCCCAGCAGCCGGTGATCGTCCAGCCGGGGCTCCAGGGCAGCCGACCAAGATTCTGCCTTCAACAACGCGAGCCGTGCTGCCACCACTTTCGACAAAAGATATTGAGTTTATGCAGGGGATGATAATGCATCATGCCCAGGCCGTTGAGATGACGGCGCTTATCGAAGCCCGTACTGATAACAAGGAACTTCGGCTTCTAGGTGCGCGTATAAGCCAGTCACAGTCGGACGAAATGAATTTTATGAAACGGTGGCTCGAAAACAGAGGCGAGCCTACTGAAATGGCGATGGAAATGGACGACATGCAGGGCATGGATCACTGCAGCCATAGTCATCTGATGCCGGGCATGCTTTCGGCAAAGCAGATGGACGCCCGCAAAGGCCAAAGGTGCTGAGTTTGACAGGCTGTTTCTCGAGGGCATGATCCAGCACCATAAGGGTGCCTTGGTCATGGTAAAAGATATGTTTGACACGGCCGGAGCCGGACAGGATGCCGAGCTTTTCAATTTTACGACCGATGTCGACAGCGGCCAGCGGGCCGAGATCAAGATAATGCAGACAATGTTGGGTAAAAACAATTAGGAGAAAAGATGAACCGAGGATACATTTTCCGCTTACTAGCAACTTCCCTATTTCTATGTGCTTGTTTTGGTGCGGGCACGCTTGCACAAGATGCAATTGAAAAGGCGCCGCCGCTCCGGCCGGGATGACCGGTTCGGACGTTAACGATCCGCGATACAAACTGACACCGGGGCTGTGGGATGCGGGCGAAGCAGCTTTGGCATGAAACATCTGATGTTGCTTAAAAACCGGACGCTTTCAGCTCGGTATTGATCCAAACAGTCCCCAGGTCGCAAAAGCCCTTAAATCTTTGGGCGTACCCGCAGGAGCAAATTCCGCCACAGTAAAAATGGCGTTTGCTGGCTTGGCGTTTGCCAATTCTGACCTAGCTTTTCAGGGCAATCATCTCTTTCTTGGTAATTTTTACGGGATGAATATTTTTGACATCGCTGACCCCGCGAATCCAAAATTGCTGACCTCGATGCTCTGTCCCGGTGGACAAGGCGACGTGTCGGTTTATAAAAACCTCATGTTCATGTCGGTGGAAATGCAAAACGGACGGCTCGATTGCAGTACTGACGGATTTCCGCCAAATCCGCCACCGGCGGCCGGACAGAATCCAGGGCCTCCTGCCGCTCAAAAAGACCGTTTTCGCGGCGTCAGGATATTTGATATCTCTGACATCAAGAATCCAAAACAAGTGGGTGCCGTCCAGACCTGCCGCGGTTCGCACACACACACATTGGTCAACGATCCGAAAGATAAGGATAATGTCTACATCTACGTCTCGGGCACCTCGTTTGTCCGGCCAAATGAAGAACTTGCCGGTTGCTCAGACGGTACACCGGAAAAAAATCCGGATACAGCAAAGTTTCGCATTGAGGTGATAAAAGTCCCGGTTGCGGCTCCGCAAAACGCAAAGATCGTGTCGAGTCCGCGTATCTTTATGGATCCGCGAACTGGCGTTGTCAACGGCCTGAACAACGGCGGTTCGCACGATGGTGATGGCACCGGCAAACCCGCCGACACCGACCAATGTCATGACATTACCGTGTACTCGGCGATCGGTCTGGCAGCCGGAGCATGTTCCGGCAACGGAATTATTCTGGACATCAAAGATCCGGCAAATCCAAAACGCGTCGACGCCGTTAACGACAAAATTATTCATACTGGCACTCCGCGGCGTTCTCAAACGACGGCAAAAAGGTCGTGTTCACCGACGAATGGGGTGGCGGAATGGGAGCCCGTTGCCGTGCGACCGATCCAAATGTCTGGGGAGCAAATGCGATCTTTAACCTAAATAATAACAAGCTGAGTTTGCGAGTTATTACAAGATGCCGTCGGCTCAGGGCGATAGTGAAAACTGCGTAGCCCACAACGGCTCGCTCATTCCTGTTCCGGGCCGCGATATTAAGGTGCAGGCTTGGTATCAGGGCGGCATCTCAATCATGGATTTTACTGACCCGTCGAAACCGATGGAGATCGCATATTTTGACCGCGGGCCTATCGACCCCAAGATGGTTATTCTCGGCGGATCGTGGTCGGCATACTGGTACAACGGCAACATCTACTCGTCAGAGATCGCCCGTGGGCTCGACGTTTTTGAACTGACGCCGACCAAGAACCTATCGCAAAATGAGATTGACGCTGCCAAATCAGTTCGTGTGGCTGAGCTAAATGTGCAGAATCAGCAAAAGATCGAGTGGTCAAGCAAAATACTCGTCGCCAAGGCGTATGTAGATCAGCTAGAACGTGTTTCTGCTTTGTCGGCTGCTGAGAGCACCAATATTCGCGCAGCGTTGGACAAGCCAGTTCGAAGTAAGCTTGCTGGTTTCGCCGCCTCGGTTCAAAAGCAGTCGCGTCTAATGAGAAATGACCCGTACATGGCGAAAATGCAGGCTTTGGCTGCGATCTTAAAACAGCCGGGGATTTGATCTCTGGTTTGTGATAAAAAGAAATGGGCGGTTATTGATGGCCGCCCTTTTCAATTGTTAATTGCGTTGAATTTACTTTTTCTTGCCCAGCGATTTGGCTGATTTAACTGAGGTTATTCGGCCGCTGTCGGAAAGATCTGCTTCGAGTCCCGGGACTTTGCACTTGGCTGTACCATCGATAGTTCCCTTTACTTCGCACTGCTGTTTGTCCTTACAAGCCGCCAGGATCGCCTTGCCCGCGTCGGAATCGTTTGCAAAGCAATACGCGGCGTAATCGCCAGACTCTTCGCCAACATAGAGAATGACCGATTCGGTCTTGCCGACCTGCAGTTCTCCATCGACCTCGCCTTCGTCACCTTTTGCCTGAAGTTTCGGAGCAGCATTAGCATTAGCGTTATTCGCAGCTGTCGGTGCAGGCGTTGCACTCGGAGCTGGCGTTGCGGCATTGGTCTTTGCCGCGTTTGTGTTCGCGTTCGTATTATTCACGGCTGTATTCGCAGCACCGCCACAGGCAGCAAAAAGCGAAGCGAGAAAAACAACGGAGACTAAGATCATCAATTTTTTCATAGTGGTTTGAAGTCTTCCTAATATTCAAATTTCAAGCGTTTATATTACAACTACCTGTGCGATACGTTCAACTTTGCCCGTGCCTACGTACCGTCTGTACAAGCGTTGAAAGAAACACTGCAGAACTATCGCCTTCCTTTGCTTTCGAGGATCTGAATATAGTTGCTTCGCTCATAGGCCGTCGGGTCGGCAATGTGTTGCTGGCTCATCTGCCCCTTCATTTCGTCGATGGAGTGAAACGGCATGTCGTTCATGTAAAGCTCAAGGTCTTCAAGCACGGTTTTTATCCAAGGGATACCGTTACTTAACAATGCTGAAGCGCACATTCCAATATCGGCTCCCGCAAGAATGTACTTTATTAGCTCAGTCGCTCCTTGAATACCTGTTGTCGCGGCCAGCGAAACTGGAACACGTCCATAGAGTACAGCGATCCAGAGAAGTGGTAGCCGAATCTCGGATCTGACACTTAGGTCAAGGTTAGTCTTGATCGATAGCTCTTCAATGTCGAAATCAGGCTGGTAAAATCTATTGAACAAAACAAGAGCATTGGCACCGGCCTCATGAAGTTGCTTTGAGATGTTGCCGATGGACGAAAAATAAGGACTGAGCTTTACCGCGATCGGAATACTGATCGTTTCGCGAACCAAATTAACGATATCGAGATAGCGCTTTTCGACATCGGCGGATGTCATATTGATGTCGGCAGGAATGAAAAATATGTTCATCTCTAGCCCATCCGCACCAGCTTGTTCGATCTCACGGGCATATTCGATCCAGCCTTCGGGAGTTATGCCGTTAAGACTAGCGATTATCGGAATATCGACTCTTTCCTTTGCTTTTCTTATTATCTCAAGGTATTTGGCCGTACCAACCGAATAGTCATGTAAATCCGGAAAGAAATCTGAAGCCTCGGACGAAAAGTTGGTTGTAGAGCGGTAAACCTTTTCGAGAGTCGCAGTTTCTTGCCGTATCTGTTCCTCGAAGAGAGAGAACAAGACAATAGCTCCGGCCCCTGCATCTTCCATCGCTAGCATATTGTCCAGCTTTTGCGATAATGGGTTGGCTGATACGACCAATGGCGATCGAAGACTCAATCCCAAATATGTTGTTCTAAGATCCGGCATATTTTTTCTCCTCTGGGTTCTTAGTAAACCGGTTGGAACGAACTCGCCCCAAAACCGGCCATTTCTTCGTAGGTCTTCCATCTAAGGTCTACGATCTCTTGTGCGAGCGTCATCAAACGCTCTGCCTCGAGCGGTGCCGTTTGCGTAAGCACCTTATATCTCAGTTCGTTATAGGCGTATTTCTTTAATGAGATCGTCGGTCTTGGCGAATCCAGCACAAACGGATTATGACCGTTTTTTCGCAATACAGGATTGAATCGGATGAGCGGCCAATAGCCGCTGGCGACCGCGAGCTTTTGCTGATTTAACCCTTTTTCCATGTCGATGCCGTGGGCTATGCAATGACTATAGGCCAAAATTAGCGAAGGCCCATCGTATGCCTCGGCTTCGCGCAGAGCGAGCAGCGTTTGCTGAGGATTGCCCCCATTGCGACTTGCGCGACATAGACGTTGCCATACGATATAGCTTGCAATGCGAGATCTTTTTTGCCAACTCGTTTCCCTGCCGCAGCGAACTTAGCCGAGGCAGCGGTCGGCGTAGCTTTTGACATTTGGCCGCCCGTATTAGAGTAAACCTCAGTATCCAAGACAAGAACATTGACATTACGCCCGGTCGCCAACGCATGGTCGAGGCCGCCTGAACCAATATCATATGCCCAACCGTCGCCTCCAACGAGCCAGACGCTTCGGTGTACAAGCTGATCCGCAACCGACGTCAGGTGTTTAGCCTGTGTATTGTCGATCCCGGCAAGTTTAGACTTTAGTTCTGCAACTCGCCGGCGCTGATCAGATATCTCGCTTTCCAAATGCTGCGGAGCCCCGATGAGATTGTCTACGAGCTCGTCGCCGAGCTCAGGCCGCAGAGCCCTAAGTAGTTGATGGGCGGTATCGAGTTGCTTGTCCGCCGTCAGCCTCATCCCCAATCCAAATTCGGCATTGTCTTCAAACAGCGAATTTGACCAAGCGGGCCCGCGTCCGAGAGAGTTGGAGGTCCATGGTGTGGTTGGAAGGTTCCCGCCATATATCGAGGAACAACCCGTCGCATTCGCTACGAGCAAACGATCGCCGAAAAGCTGCGTCAGCACCTTGATATATGGCGTTTCGCCGCATCCGGCACAGGCACCAGAAAACTCAAAAGGGTTCAAGAAACTGTACGCCGTGAACCGTCGAAAAAATCGACCTCGGGCTTATCGTTCTGGGGCAATCCTTCAAAAAAACCGATGTTTTCTCGATCGGGCCCAAGATCTGCGGACTTCTCCGCTAGGGATATCCACTGTTGCCTTTGCCATCTGGAGCATCTACGGGACATACCTCGTAGCAGAGATTGCAACCGGTACAGTCTTCGAGGTATACGTTTAGCGAGTATTTTGTTTCAGGAAAGCCACGGGCATTGATAGGCGCCGATTTGAATCCCACGGGGGCTCCGTCGAGATGATCCTTGTGAAAAAACTTTGCCCTGATGACGCTGTGCGGGCAAACAAAGCCGCAATTTCCGCACTGGATGCAAAGATCCGGTTCCCAGACTGCGATACGGCTTGATACGTTTCGTTTCTCCCATTTTGACGTACCGCTCGGATAGGTTCCGTCGACCGGCAATGCGCTCACCGGAATGCTGTCTCCGAGCCCTTTTATCATTGCTTGGGTCACAGTGCGGACGAATTCGGGGGCTTGTGCTGATATTCCCGCCGCATGACCATTTGTTGCCGTCGTATTTGCTGGGATAGGAACTTCAAAAAGATTCGCAAGTGTTTGGTCAACCGCCTTAAAGTTCTTTTCAACCACCGACTGCCCTTTTTTCAGATAGGTCTTTTCTATCGCCTTTTTTATCTGGGAGATCGCCTCGTCAGGGGGCAACACACCGGAAAGAGCGAAAAAGCACGTTTGCATTATGGTATTGATCCGTCCGGCCATGCCCGTTTTTTGGGCAACATCATCGGCGTCGATCACGTAAAGTTTTATCGCCTTGTCGATAATGACGCGCTGTACGGCAAGCGGGATTCGGTTCCAGACCTCGTCAAACGGAAACGGGCTATTAAGAAGGAATGTCGCACCCGGCTTAGCAAATGCAAGCATTTCTTCCTTCTCGAGAAAATTGAATTGATGGCAAGCAATGAAATCTGCCGATCTGATCAAGTAAGGTGCCTTGATCGGTTTCTTGCCGAAACGAAGATGTGAGACTGTCATTGCTCCCGATTTTTTCGAATCGTAAACAAAATAGCCCTGTGCAAAAAGATCTGTATTCTCGCCGATGATCTTGATACTGTTCTTATTTGCTCCGACGGTTCCGTCCGCACCGAGCCCAAAAAAGAGAGCCTGTGTCCAGTCTGATTCGTCCAGAGCGAAGGTTGTATCTACATCAAGGCTTGTCTTTCCAACATCGTCGTTGATCCCAACGGTAAAATGATTTTTCGGTGATCCTGACGTTAGATTATCAAACACTGATTTAACCATCGCAGGAGTAAACTCCTTTGATGACAGGCCATAGCGGCCGCCGACGACTAACGGCATCGCAGGCCATTGCCGTTTAGACACCGCCTCCATCAACGTGATCATGACGTCCTGATAGAGAGGTTCGCCCGAGGAACCTGCTTCCTTTGTTCGATCGAGAACTGCGATACGTTTTACGCCCTTGGGCAGGGCCGCGATGAATTCGTCGTTTGGGAAAGGGCGATAAAGCGTCATCTGTATAACGCCGACCTTTTCGCCGCTTTTGGCAAGGAATAAGGCCGTTTCGGATGCCGTTTCAACGCCGGACCCCATAATAACTATCACATCTTCGGCGTCTGCCGCTCCATAGTATCTGACCGGGGAATATTCCCGGCCGGTGAGGGCGGCGAACTTACGCATTTCATCCTTCAAAATGCCGACGACCGCCGAATAGAATGTGTTCACAGTTTCGCGGCCCTGAAAATAAACATCAGGATTTTGAGCGGTTCCCCGAATAAATGGGTTGTCGGGATTGAGACCGCGTTTGCGATGCGAAGACGAGATCGTCGTCGATCATGCCTCGAATCTGTTCATCAGATAGAAAGTTGATCTTATTAACTTCGTGAGAAGTGCGAAAGCCGTCAAAGAAATGAATGAACGGTATGCGAGACCTCAGCGTAGTAGCTTGAGTGATCAGGGCCATATCGTGGGCTTCCTGTACACTGGCAGAGGCTAGCAAGGCAAAACCAGTCGTTCGCGCCGCCATAACATCCTGGTGATCACCAAAGATAGACAGCCCCTGAGCCGCAAGCGAACGTGCCGCGACGTGAAAGACGGTGGCTGTCAATTCGCCGGCGATCTTGTACATATTCGGCAGCATCAACATCAAGCCCTGTGATGCAGTAAAGGTGGTGGTAAGCGATCCGGTTTGCAGCGCTCCGTGAACAGTGCCTGCGGCTCCACCTTCGCTCTGCATTTCCATGACTTCGGGAATATTCCCCCAAATATTCTGGATGTCCTTTGCAGACCATTCATCCGCAAATTCTGCCATTGCTGAAGAAGGAGTGATCGGATAGATAGCACATACCTCATTTACGCGATACGCAACGTAAACGGCCGCTTCGTTTCCATCAAGCGTCACCGCACAACTAGTATTCAGGTCGGACATTACGATACCTCCGATTCGCCGATCATATCGATCGCGTGACAAGGGCATTGCTCATAGCAAACGCCGCAACCGGTGCATAGGTTGTAGCTGATCTTATACCTAAGCCCGGCACCCAACTTAATGATCGCCCGTTCAGGGCAAGCCCCGAAGCAACCGTCACATTCAAAACAGTTGCCGCATGAGTAGCAGCGTTGCGCCTCGTAGACGGCTTCGTCCATTGAAAGCCCGCCAACGATCTCGTCAAATCCGGAGATCGCGATCTCGGGTTCTATATGCTCCTGTTGTTTGGGGAGAGCGTCTGTACGGTACCAAACGCTAAGCTGCTCGGCCGAAACTGACGGGTTGTTGGGTGCTTTCACAAAACTGCGGCCGTTGAGCCAGGCGTCGATGTTACGGGCAGCCTTTTTGCCGTGGCCTGTCGCGACCGTGACGGTTCGCTCGCTCGGGACCATATCGCCGCCGGCAAAGATCCCATCATGGCCTGTCATCATATTCTTATCGACAATGACTGTCCCGTCTTTGTCAAAGACAATTCCCGGGATACCAGCGAGAAAGGCAGTTTCAGTTGTTTGTCCTAGGGCAAGAATTACCGAATCCGCTGCGAGCGTCTCCAAGACGCCAGTCGGTACGGGGCGGCCGTCTACGATCTCCATTTTTTCGACCGTCAATGATGTGGAATCAAGATCCTTGATGGTACGCAGCCAATGGATCTTGATCCCCTCGCTAAGGGCTTCGTCAGCCTCAAAATCGCGCGGGCATGTGTTCGCGGTCACGCCGATATATGATCAATGCCTCCTCAGCACCGAGCCGCTTTGCTGTTCTGGCCGCATCCATTGCGGTGTTTCCGCCGCCGTATATCGCGACCCGGCGGCCGATCTGAGGAGCCCTGCCGAGCTCGACGTCTTTTAAAAAGGTAACAGCGTCGAGTATTTTGTTGGCATCCCTCGCCGGGATATCGGTCTTTTTTCCAATGTGTGCCCCGATCGCTATGAATACGGCATCGAAATTACCCGATGTCTTTTCTGCAAGCAGATCGGTCACCTTACGGCCCAACTCTATCGTTACGCCGAGATCCTCGATTCGTGCGACCTCCGTTTTCAGTACATCTCGAGGCAGTCGATAGGCCGGAATTCCAAAATTCATCATGCCGCCCGCTATCGGGCCGGCTTCGTAAATAACAACATCATTTCCGAGTCGAGCAAGGTGATAGGCGGCTGAAAGGCCGCTAGGCCCAGCCCCAACGACGAGGATGCTTTTCTGTGTCTTTCGCTTTGGCTTTGAGAATTTCCACCCTTCGGTAATCGCCAGATCACCTAGAAAACGCTCGACGGAGTGAATGCTTACGGAAGTGTCGATCGCCCCGCGATTGCATGATTCTTCACACGTGTGGTAGCAGACACGCCCATGGATCGCCGGAAATGGATTGTCTTCCGTCAGCTTTTGCCATGCTTCAAAATGCTTCCCTTCCTGCGTGAGAGCGAGCCATGATTGTATGTTTTCACCCGCCGGACACGCATTATTACATGGCGGAAAAAAATCGATGTACGCCGGCCGCCTTGACCGGATCGGCCCGGTGCCTTGTCCATGTTCCGTTAGATCAGTTTGCAATGTGAGATCATCTCGTATCAACGTTGTGCCCTCCGCTTCTCAGAAAACTGTCACACTTATCTTGCAATACGTTGTAAGTGCAAGACTTGTGCCAGCAACGAGGGCCTCGAAAATCGTGGACTAATAGGTAATTAGTAGGCGAAGCGAAAAGACAGGGTGAATTGAATTACGTAATTCTACGCGACCGTGTGGAAAAACTACGCAGTAAGATCGAGATGGCTTAATGGGTTAATATCCATTGCGAACGCAAAACAACCCAAAATGCGGATCGTTTCGTGGCTATGGTGGTGCTGTGTTGAAGGCACGAGGCAACGCTATCTTAACGAGGCATTGATCTTGGACAGTACGTCGGTTCCGGGACATAAGTCACCCTTTGCCAGCGCATTAAGCGGCCGGCTGTTTGTATTGATCAGATCGTGAAGTTCTGTTGATGATTCGTCAATGTAAAGCAGGCCGGTAAGTATCTCGCCTTTGTACTTGGCATTTTGAACCGCGTTCATCGCTGAGCGGCGGTTTGTCGGATCCCAGTCTTTCTGTAGCTTGTGCAGACGGATTTCCGACCCGTCATGCATTATTATGTCCGAAACATCGCCAGCCTCATAGCTGGCTTTGATCTCCGTCATCATCGGCACAAAATCCATCGTGCCGGTGACCTCGACGTGTTCGCGGACGTAATCGTAAGATTTCGTTGAACCGGTGTTGTTGTTGAATGTAACGCACGGCGAGATGACGTTTAGAAACGCAAAGCCATTGTGTGACATCGCGGCTTTCATCAGCGGAATCAGTTGATCCTTATCGCCCGAAAAGCTTTGCCCTACGAATGTCGCTCCGAGTTCGATCGCGAGGCTCGCGAGGTCGATGGCTTCGAAAAGGTTGACACTTCCCGCTTTACTCTTAGAACCGGCATCCGCAGTAGCGCTGTCTTGGCCTTTCGTCAGGCCGTAGCAGCCGTTGTTCATCACGAGGTAAACCATGTTCAGGTTTCGCCGGACGACGTGGACGAACTGCCCCATTCCGATCGAGGCCGTGTCGCCGTCGCCTGAGACGCCGAAATAGATCAGGTCGCGGTTCGCGAGATTCGCTCCCGTCGCTACCGAAGGCATACGCCCGTGGACCGAATTGAATCCGTGCGAATTGCTCAGAAAATATGCCGGGGATTTCGACGAACACCCAATACCCGAAAGTTTCGCCACTTTGTGCGGCTCGATGTTCATCTGCCAACACGCCTCGACGATCGCGGCGTTGATCGAATCATGCCCGCAACCCGCACAAAGCGTCGAAAGCGAGCCCTCATAATAATCGACCGTGTACCCAAGGTCGTTCTTTGGCAATGCCGGATGGCGGAATGTTGATCTAACGTAAGTCATATTTTATTTAGCACGCGAAGCTGCTTCTTGCTTCTTGAATATTCGCTCACTCAATTGATAAAGGTCCGGAAATTGGTTCGCCGGGCTTACGCCATGACCTCCAGGAAACTCGCGATACTCGTGCGGTATCTTTCTGTTGATCATGATCTCGGATAGGTCGCGATTCGGTTTGAATAGCCCAAGTTCGTCCTCCGTCCCGCAATCAAGATAGAAAAAAGGCAAGTCTTTGAGCTTGTCCTCCGGATATTCCGCGAACAACTTAAAAAGATCGTTTGCCGTAACGACCTGGCGATCCTTACCGTCGCCAAAAACAGTCGTTAACATTGCTTTGAGACCAGGTATCAGCGGCAACGATTTAGCTTCCAAGAAGCCTGTTACATTAACGGCTCCGCTCCATGAAACGGCGAGCGAGAATAATTGAGGATATTTGATGCCGTATTTCAACGCACCGTACCCGCCCATTGAGACGCCGGCGACGGCTCGGCCTTTACGCTCGGCGATCGTGCGAAAAGCTTTGTCTATCTCGTTGACCAATTCGTTGACTACATACGATTCGTACTTATTACTCGCTATCGTTGAGCTGTCTGTGTAAAATCCGGTTCCGCCCTCGACAAAGACAAGTATGACCCTTTGCTTGTCCGTATATTTTACAGAACTAAGCTTCGTGATCTTATGATTTCCGCCCAGTCCGTGCAGCATGTAAATTACCGGAAACCGGGTCTCTTTTTCGCTTTCGTAATTGGCGGGCAGGACAACGCTGTACGGCATCTTTTTTGCCATTAACTTGCTGTCTAACTCCCCAGTCCTGATCGTCGGCTGGGGCCCTGTTACCGTCAGTGACGGAGCAGGCGAAAGTGTAGGCGTAGGCTGCTGGGCAAATGTTGCCGGAGCAATAATTATAAGTGTAAACAGCCAGGCTATAATCTTATGACTTTTCATGATTTAACGAAAATTCCCTTTGATTTGCCTAAAGATATTATCCGCCGTGATCGGCATGCCGTCATAATTCAGCACCGAAACGAGTTTTGACGCGTCGACGCCGAGCTCGATCATGATCAGGCTGCGGAATTGGGCGTCGCGGTTTTGTTCGATGACGAAGATGCGTTCATGCGAATCGACGAAATCGCGGAATGATGTGCCGAACGGAAAACCACGAGCCCGCATTGCGTCGAGATGTATGCCATCGGCGGCAAGGAACTCGAGGGCTTCTTCGGCAGCGTATGATGATGTGCCGAAATAGATGACGCCGTCGCGTGCGGAGAGAACCACCCCGTCAGCCGAAGCGGCTGCCACCCCTCCTTCGTAAGGAGGGGAGCTTTTGAAGATCTCCGGTTGCGGAACTAACTCCTTCGCGGTTTCCCACTTCTTCGCTAAACGATCGACGTTCCGCTGATATGCGGCTCCGTCTTCGGTATAGACGCCGTATTCGTCGCGGGAGGAGCCCCGCGTTACGAACGCGCCTCGCGTCGGGTTCGTACCGGCGATGGTCCGATAAGGGATGCCGTCGTCGTCAATGTCCAAATATCGTCCCCATTTGCTGTTGAACTGCTCCAAAAAGTCACCGGCGTGCTCCGCTTCTTGATCGGGCTGGGCCTCGGCGTTATTGCCGTTGCCGTTGGTCGCGGCGACGACGTGATATATCTTATCGAGCTGCTCCGAAGTCAGCACTTTCCCTCGATCATAGACACGCGAATCGTCCCAAGTGAGGGGCTCGGAGATGTGGTCGTTCATGCCGAGATCTAGGTCGGTCATGATGATGACTGGGGTTTGAAGCCGCTCGGTTAGGTCGAACGCATCGACGGTCATCTCGAAACATTCTTTCGGAGAAGCTGGAAACAGCAGCGGATGCTTCGTATCTCCGTGCGAAGCATACGCCGCGAGTAAGATATCTGACTGCTGCGTCCGCGTTGGCATCCCGGTCGAAGGCCCAGTTCGCTGAACATCGATAAGAACCGTCGGAACTTCGGCGAAGTAGCCCAAACCGAGGAACTCGTTCATCAAACTCACGCCCGGGCCGCTTGTGGCGGTGAAAGATCTCGCACCATTCCAACAAGCGCCCATTACCATGCCGATAGCGGCGAGTTCGTCTTCGGCCTGTACGATGGCGTAGTTGTTCTTGCCCGTATCTGCGTCGACGCGATACTTAGCGGCGTACTTCGCAAAGGCATCTACCACGCTCGTCGAAGGCGTGATCGGGTACCAAGCCGCAACGGTCGCTCCGGCATAGACTGCGCCGAGTCCGCATGCGGAGTTGCCGCCGAACAATATCTTATCGCCAAGCAGATCGCGGCGTTCGACTCGAATATCCAAAGGACAATCAAAGTTCTCTTTGCAGTAATCGACGCCGATGTTCAATGCTTTGATGTTCGGCTCGATGAGTTTCTCTTTCCCCTTGAACTGCTCGGCGAGCTGTCCCTCAAGCACCGCAAACTCAATGTCCAACAACGCCGACAATGCACCTATATATATTATGTTCTTGAACAACTGCCGCTGCCGTGCGTCCGTGAACTCCGCATTGCACAGTGCCATCAGCGGAATGCCGATATGCGTGATGTCCTTGCGGTCATAACCCGGCGGCAAAGGCTTTGACGAGTCATAAAGAAAGTATCCGCCCGCGTGCACGTCCGCATAATCTTTCTTCATTGACTGCGGATTGACCGCGATCATCAGATCGACGCCCTCGCGTCTCCCCAAATATCCTTTCTCCGAGACACGCACCTCGTACCAAGTCGGCAAACCCTGAATATTCGAAGGGAAAATGTTCTTCGGCGTCACCGGCACACCCATCCGAAACACCGCCTTAGTAAACAAAGCGTTAGCCGAAGCCGACCCAGTGCCATTCACGTTTGCAAACCTAACTACGAAATCATTTATCTTCGTTTCTGCCATTAACTTCCTATTATATCGACAATCTTATCCTCAATAACACATGACCTAATTCGCATCGAACAACAATGAGTAAACAATGAATCCGCCACCAGCGAGCGATACGATTCCAAACATCGTCATCCATTCGTACATCAGCGGCAACGATCGGTCGGCAAACTTACGATGCAGCTTCCACGGCACAAAGCTAAGAACCGCAGTCGTAAATATCAATAGCCAACCAAAAGCGGTAAAAACCGTAGTGAATAACATCTGAGGTGCATAGACAACAAACGCCGCACCAACGATGAGTCTTACAAACATCTCAAGGAAATGTGCGAAAGCAGAGCTTGCAAACTTCCCAAAGAAGGCCTTTACTCGCTCGGGCCTCACAAAGGCAACGACCGCTAAGCCTATCAACCAGATCCCGGCGACAAAGATCATAACAAACGCTGCATAGTTCAACGCCTGTCGCATTTACACCGCCGTCCTCAAGATCTTCTCCATCTTCTTTCCCTTCGCAAGTTCGTCCACGAGCTTATCGAGCCAGCGGATCTTTTGCATCAGCGGGTCTTCGATGTCTTCGACGCGGATCCCGCAGACCACGCCTGTGATCAATGCGACATTCGGGTTGAGCCGTGGGGCATCTTCAAAGAAATCCCTAAAACTCACCTTATCGGCGATCACATCTTCAAGCCCCTCCGCCGTATAACCCGTCAACCAAGCAATAACCTCATGCAACTCCTCAACCGAACGCCCCTTCTTCTCCACCTTCGCCACATAATGCGGGTAAACACCAGCAAAACTCATCGCGAATACTCGTTCGTTATTCATCGTGATTTAGCTCAAACGATCCTTCCAATACCCAGGCTTTCGTTTTTGATGAGCGACGGCATATATCGTTAGATATGTCTCCGTGTGCCGGTAAATGACGGAATACGGAAACCTATTACAAAGACAACGACGGGTACGCTTAGAACTTCGCGGCCAAGAGTTCGGATAATCGATGATGCGGTCAATAGTCGCGAAGACTTCTGCCGAAAAGCTATTTCCAAGACCTTCCTCGCTTTCATCGTAAAACTCAGCCGCCGCTCGAAACTCAGCGTCCGCCTCTGGGTGGATCGACCGCATCATTTGCTGTAGCGTTTCATCATTCGCTCTCGAACCTCTTCGAGTGGTATGAGTTTTACCTTGCCAGACTCGACCTCGTCGATGCGACGCTCGACTTCCTCCTCCCAAGCCTCTTCTACATCCTTTCGCCTCGGCGTGATGCTTTCGAGAAGGTGGTCTATGATCTCCAGCTTCATATCGATCGGAAGCGAATCGACCACGTCCATTATCTCCATTGTTTGAGCTGTCATAAGATCTCCTCTTGTTAATTATATCGCATCGAACTGGCCGTCCGCTTACGCAGGCGGTTCTGACAAAGCACTGCCATTCCTCGTGATCTGTACGACGTTGTACTTGACCTCGCCGGCTTTGGTTACGTTGTACCAGAACTTTTGCATGTCCCAGGCGGCGGTGGGGCAGCGTTCGGCACAGAGGCCGCAGTGGAGGCAGACGTCTTCGTCTTTGACCATGACGCGGCCGGTTTTTAGGCCGTCGGCGACGTAGATGTCTTGACTTATGTTGAGCGCCGGGACCTTTGTGCGGGAGCGGAGGTCGCTCTCGTCGCCGTCTGTGGTGAACGTGATGCAGGCTGTCGGACATATATCGACGCACGCGTCGCATTCGATGCACTTTGGGGCTTCGAAGACGGTCTGTACGTCGCAATTGAGACAGCGTTTGGCTTCTTCGTAACCGGCTAGCGGATCAAATCCCAGTTCGACTTCCTTCTTTCGGTCGCGAAGCGTCACAGACTTGTCCGCTTGCGGCACAACCAGGCGATCGTATTCGTCGATCGTGCTGTCAAACGCCCATTCGTGGATGCCCATCTTCTGCGAGATGAGATTGGTCATTGGATGAAGGCGTTCGGTGAGCAAATTCTTGCCGTTGCAGAACAGATCGATCGACACTGCGGCTTGGTGGCCGTGCGCAACCGCCGTGATCACGTTCTCCGGCCCAAATGCCGCGTCGCCTCCGAAGAAAACCCGCGGATTCGTCGATTGGAACGTCGTCTTATCGACAACCGGCATCTCCCATTTGTCAAAATCAACGCCCACTGTCCGCTCGATCCAAGGAAATGAGTTCTCTTGCCCGACCGCAATGAGCACGTCGTCCGCGGGAAAGAACACTTCGGGCTCGCCAGTCGGCACGAGGGAGCGTTTGCCCGCTTCGTCGAAGACGGCTTCGACTTTTTCGAAGGTCATGCCCGCGAGTTTGCCGTCCTCAATGACAAAGGACTTGGGGACATGGTTGTCGATGATCGGAATGTCTTCGTGCTGGGCATCCTCTTTCTCCCAGGGCGAGGCTTTCATCGATGCAAACGGCGAGCGGACGATGACTTTCACGTCTTCGCCGCCAAGCCGACGCGCTGTGCGACAACAATCCATCGCGGTGTTGCCTCCGCCGAGAACGATGACGCGTTTGCCGATCTTTTCCGTATGTTCGAACGCGACTGAGCCGAGCCAGTTGATGCCGATGTGAATATTCGCGTCGCCTTCCTGACGTCCGGGCAGATCCGGAAGATCACGGCCTCGAGGCGCGCCGGTTCCGACGAAGACTGCGTCGTAATCTTTCTCAAGTACGTCTTTTAGCGATTCAACGTAGTGTTCAAACTGTGTGTGTATACCGAGGCGCAAGATGTAATTGACCTCATCATTGAGCACATGTTCGGGCAAGCGGAACGCCGGTATCTGCGAACGCATGAACCCGCCGCCGAGTTTTTGCTCATCAAAGAGATGGACCTCATATCCCAACGGCGCGAGGTCTCGCGCTACGGTCAAACTCGCAGGCCCGCCGCCGATCAACGCGACCTTCTTGCCATTGGGCGGAAAAGGGCCTTGGGGCATGTACGGGATGACGTCATCGCGATTGTCCGCGGCGACGCGTTTGAGACGGCATATCGCCACGGGCTCTTCGTCGATGCGTCCGCGCCGACACGCAGGCTCGCAGGGGCGATCACACGTTCGACCGAGCACGCCGGGAAAGACGTTCGAGTCCCAGTTGATCATATAGGCCTCGGTGTAACGGCCTTCGGCGATCAACCTGATGTACTCCGGCACCGGCGTATGAGCCGGGCACGCGTACTGGCAATCGACAACTTTGTGAAAGTATTCGGGATCTTGAATGTTAGTAGGTTTCAAGTCGATATTTCCTTTTTGTCTTGAGTGTTTACCGCAATTCAATGATAAATGATGTCGCCCGCGTTTACTAGCAAACAAGGCTGTCGTTGCGTTTATAGACGATACTTTTCGTGCAAAACGCCGATCGACGCCATCATATAAAGAATTGGGTCCATCGAAGCACGCGCCGCATCGTCGAGATCGTTTATGCCGTCGAGCATCTTTATCACCGCCGTGAGGTCAATGAACGGTACGCTCGCGAAGCTTTCGCTACGCAAAATATCCTGAAGCATCACGAACATGGCGTCGTCGTTTCGCTTGGTCGTCGGAGGTGCGAGGAACGGCTGCTTGAGTCCGCGATAGACTTCGTCGGTGATGTAATTTTTGGTGGCTTCGCGAAGGATGTATTTGATAGTTCCGTCTTTCGCAAGCATCGATCCGGGGATCGATCGGCCAAATTCGAACAGCTTGTGATCGAGAAACGGCAGCCGCACCTCAACAGCATTCGCCATATCGAGCCTTTCGGCGGCGAGGACGTAGTTGACGAACAGCGATTTCACCCAGAGATAGAGTATCTGCTTTGCGGGTTCCCTGCCGTAAAGAGTTTTGCGGTAGTCGAACTGACGAAAGAACTCGCGGTAAGGATCGCGTTTCGCAAATTCGCCAGCAAACTCCGGCGCGATGATCGAGTGGAGAAAAGTGAACTTGTCTGCCACGTAATCCGTCAGATGCGGCGGGAACGCGAGGGTTATACCAAGCCTCGCGAGCCAAGGTGAAGTCGCGGCGATGCGGCGTTCGGTCTCGGTTCTGGGACGGATCAAACGTCCGAACATCTTAAACCATTTGCCGATGCCGCCCGACGAACCGCCAAGTAAAGCGCGCTCGAAAAATCGTAACCCGCAAACAGTTCATCTGCACCCTCGCCGCCAATGACGACCTTGTAACCTTCGCTGCGGACGGCACGGCTTAGGTGATAACGAGCCGCACCGTGAGCGTTATAATGGATCATCTCGCCTTTCCAAACAGCGTCGAAGAAAACGTCCGCAAAGTCGCCGCCTTTGACCGGAATGGGCCGAAAATCTGCTCCGGCAAACTCCGCCATGCGTTTCGCCGGGCCACTTTCGTCAAAATCGGGGTGATCGAAGGCTATCGTAAACGCCGTAAACTTCCCCGCCGAATATCTCCTCGCCATCCCCAGCACCGACGAAGAATCTACGCCACCGCTCAGATAACATCCAACCGGGACATCCGCCCGCATTCGCAGACGAATCGATTCATCGAGCAAATTACGGACGTTATCGACACATTCTGTCTCGGAAATGTGCGGGTGAGCGGCATTAGCCTTCGGATAATCGACATCCCAATACCGTTTTATCGTAACACTTCCCGCTTGGCGATGAGGTAATGTCCGGGCGAAAGTTGGCGAATACCCCTAAATAGTGTTCTGTCTTGATCGAACGAAAAGAACAGGTTCTGAAAAACCGATTCATGATCCCAAGCCGCTTCGACGCCAGACGCGAACAATGCTTTCGCTTCAGAAGATAAACTCAAACCTTCGTCAGTCTCAACATAAAACAGCGGCTTTATTCCAAATCGATCTCGTGCGGCAAACAGCGTTTCGTTCTCATCGTCCCAAATGACAAAAGCGAATTCGCCGCGAAGATGTTCGAGACATGCGGCACCCATTTCTTTATACAGATGCAGAGCGATCTCACTGTCGGACTTCGTTCGGAACTTGTGACCGCGAGATTCGAGTTCGCGGGTTATGCGTTCGTAATCGTAGAATTCGCCGTTGTGGATGATGTGCAGCTTACCGTCTTCGCTGGCGATCGGTTGGTTGCCGGTGTTTAGATCGATTATCGAAAGGCGAGCGTGACCTAACCCAACGCGGCGGTTGTTTGAGAACCACGAGTTTTGCTCGTCCGGCCCGCGCGGAACGAGAGCGTCGATCGCGCGATCCAGCGACTCAGCCGTGACCTCGCGTTCGTTATTAAAAATGGCGACGATCCCACACATAAGATCTACGGAGCGACGGCAAACAAAGGCGTTTCGCCCTGACAGCTAAACTTCATCAATACTACGTTATCAAATTCGCCCGGGCCGCCGTTTGGGTCGATGCGTTCGAAAGACGAATGTGCCTCGACCACGCCAACGGGTTTTGCGAGGCGGCAATATCTCGTTGCGGTTCGTTGCAAGATGCTTTGACGCAATTCCTCACGGTGTTCCGGTGGAACGCGCATCCATGTTATGTCGTGGATGTAGAAATCGAGCAATACTCCACGCAAACTTCGGACAAACATCTGGTCCGAATCGGCTTCTTTGCCGGCAATAACGACGCGGTAATGCGTCGCGTAGTTTCGGTCGTCGATCCAGTTGAAAAGCTGATACTGCTGAGCAATCCCCATTAGCCAAAGAACGCTATAAAAGCTCATTTGGACGCTTCCCAAACCATCCGCTCGGCCATCGACGAGCTGCGGAGCCTTTGCAGTTGAGTTTACAGATTGACCGGTGGATTTTAATACACGCGGCGGCGTTCGCCAGTTCATCATCGTGATCCCCGAGATCATCGCCAACGTCAGCATGACAACCATAAACAGCGAGATCGCACCGGCAAAGCCAAACTGCGGTTTCCCGGTTGGTTCCACATACTTTCCGCCGCGCAAATGAGTCATGATTTCCCTGCTGAACATCAGAATCGCGGTCGCGGCGCAGGCAATGTTGGCGAATGGGATGTTCAGCGTGAGAGCTGAAAGCACGTGCAGGCCGATAAATGCGGCAAGCAAGATATATTTCAACCGAGAACCGCGTCGCAAAAAGAACATCAGCGGCACCAATGGTTCTAAAACTAAAGTTCCGTAATTAAACACCTTGAGCAAAGGCATGTGTCCGGCGTTCCAGAATTCGTGAAAGTACGACACCGGCAGTTTAAAGACCACATATAACGCCGTGCCGTCGAGCCACATTGGGCTTGTCCATTTCCAGAGGCCGGCGACGAGATAGAGCAGTATTAGATTCCAAAAGAAACACCGAAGAGCGGCTCCGGGCACTGTTACCTCTTTCCATTTCGACCACGCGGCCCCACGATCTTTCAGCCATTCACCTAGCACCAGCGTTCGCCCGACCGGCAGGACGAGCATCCAGAACAGCAGCAGATGCATGATCGCATCATCGACGTACATAACGATGAAATTGCGTCGATAGGTACTGACCGCGATGACGTATAGAATGACGGCGAAAAGTTTCACGCGATACCCGAGTATTAGGGGAATACAACATAGACAAGCGATACCAAACGCGACATAAAACCACTCAGCACCCATCCACGGACGAAAGATACCGATCTCGGTGAACCAATACATCTTCAGTATCAGCTCATGGTCGAGCAAGCCGTCGAGGCCACTGAAATCGTCGACCTCCATGAACGTGCGGATAAAATAGGCGAGCATCACGACGCCTACGCAGATGCGGAAAAGATCTATCGGCAGAGCGTCGACTGGGCGCGTAAATGCCGCCCATATTCTGTGCATCGCACCTTCTTTATCTTGCATCTGTTTAGAGCGCACGAGGGATTGTAGCCCAACATCGGCAAAAATCTAAAAGTGAGAATTACTGTTATGTATTTGCCACTAAATTGGCTTATACTCACGCGAAAAGCTTTTATCGCGAACGGCTCTTCCCTTGCCGTTCATATCTTAAAAAACGAAAAGGAAGGCCCATCACATGAAAACATCTGCCGTTCGAATCTTTACACTTTTGATCTTTACGCTTGCGCTCGCGACCGCCTATGTCTTTGCTCAGCCCGGTGCAAAACCCGCAGCGACGCCCGCCAAGCCCGCGGTAAAAACGCGTTTGACAAGGGCGATTTCAAAGTAGGTTTTTCGCCGATCACAAAGGCTCGCACGCCAAAGAAAGCGATGCCCAAAGAGGAACACGATGCCCTCGATGGTATGGCGGCGTCGCTAAACGGCATGGTCGCCCTGCCGCGTGACGTATATCTAAATCTCGACACCTGCGGCGAGCCAAACGCTTTTACAACCCGGAGACATCTGAGATCACGATGTGCTATGAGTACATCGCGTATTTCGAAGAGGCTTTTAAGACGATCGAAAAAAATCAGACAAAGGTTGATGATATGGTCAGCGACGCTTTTGTACAGATCTTTTTTCACGAACTCGGGCATTGCCTGATCGATGTCTGGGAATTGCCCGCAACGGGCCGCGAAGAGGACGCTGTTGACCAACTGGCGATGATCCTGATGCTCGACGGTTCGCCCGCCGGGCAAAAGAGTGCTGTCAACGCTTCGCTATTGTGGGACATCGCGTCAAAGGACGATGACAAAGAAAATATGCTGTTTTGGGACGAACATTCGTTTAGCAAGACCCGCTTTTACGATATGATCTGCCTCGTCTATGGCAGCAACCCCGAAAAGAATTCGTTCATGGTCTCACCGACCAGACTCCCCCGCGAACGCGCCGAACGCTGCAGCGAAGAATACAACCGCGCCAACCGCTCCTGGATGAAACTCCTCATGCCGTATATTTTGGATTAGCTGAAATGCGGAGGCCTGCGCGTAAGCAAGGGCGTACATCTCAAGTTGGATGTTACGCCCTTACTCACGTGCGGGCTTCTGCATCGATTTTCTGCAAAGAACATGCCTTACTGACAGTCGTTATCGTAGTTTGAGCCAAGCGTCGTGCCGGTCACGCGATAACATTTATTCAGATCAGACGGCTGCAAGACCTTGTTTAGGATCTCCCGCTGCGGCTGCCAGACAAGGCCGGTATCGTTTCGCATCCGCACACGGATGTTTGTCGCGGCGGCGGGGATATAGGCCAAGTCCCGCCAGCCCGCAGTCTTGCCGCCGCCATTCCAGCTTCGATTTGGCCTATCCGGCTCATCCCAGGTAACGTCAAAATGCGCGATATAGGCACCCGCATGAACAAACTTGATCCAATTGTCGGGCTTTCGTACCGGCTCAGGTTTCGGGGCGATCTCGGGTTCTTCGGCGACGCCGTTCCATTTATGCCAGATCTTAAGGCTGAGCTTTTGGTCAGTGATGATCGCCCTGACATCTTCGATCAGCAGACGGATAACGCCGTATCTGTTTTTCTCGGCGAGGTCTTCGCGAGCATCCCATTTTTCGGCGATCGCCGTTACTTTGGCTTCGTCGGCGATGAATTCCGTCAGGCCTTCCTTGAGTTCTGTGAGCAGCGACGCAAGGCCGTCCTCATCCAATATAGGATCGGTGCTTTTCTGTGCCGACGCTCCCGCGGCAAAGATCAGGCTGGCTAACATAACTGCGACTACCAATTTCATACGGCTAAATTCAAATGTTGTTGTCATAATATTTTATCCTCCGGCCTCTCGTTACGAAAATATCTTTGACGGATCGGTCTTTGGCAACGGCAATTTTAGGTCGTTGATCTTTTTTTGTCGTCGCGGCGTTCGTTGCGAGGCCCCACTTTTTGAAAAACGGCATGAGATTGTTTTTGGTAATACTGCACATAGCATAGATGAATTTATTCGCCATGTCAGCGTCGGTTTCGTCTTCGATATCGACGTAGGGTTTTTGGCGGAAATATTGATGCAGCTTTTTGAACACGTCCCATCCATAGACGCTCTTTAGCTGGTGAAACATCACAAGCTTGGAGAACAGTTCGTTGTAATCGGCTTCTTCGTTAGAGACGAGATAGTTTTTGTTCGGATCGGCGATGTATTTCCTGGCTTTCTCAAAGTTAGTCAACGTTTCGCCGCCCTGGACCTGTGCAAGGGTGGACGGGCGGCCGTATTTTTCCTGCACGTAGAGCGAAAACAGATTGACCGAGATCTCGCCGATCGAATCCCACGTCCACGAACGCTGTTGGTGTGTGTGTCCCGTCTCATGCCAGATGCCCCATTCTGTTTTGAGCTTTTCGGTCAGGTCCGTGTAATTGTCGCGCTTCATGCCGATGAAGTAATTTGAGGCGTACATGTAATAGTCCTCGGCTTCTTTAGGGTTGAATAGAGATCTATCAGGTAATTGATACGGTTTCGCGTCACTCTGTTCTGGGGCGTTGAGTTGTCAAAGCCCGCAAGCTCATCTTCCCAGATGATAACGGAGTGGATCGACTGAAAACTCGCTGCGAGGTCGCGGATCGGTTTTTTGACGTAATCCTTGTAGGTGATGGTCAGCAGAGCTTTGTCCGAGATCAACTGGACAAAGTTTGCGTCTTTCATCGTCTTTAGATCGTTTTCCCAGTTGAGAATATTAGATCTGCCAAGATGGTACAGCGGAAAAGCCTTGCCGCCCGTTACCTTGACATTGACGCTGGATGGATTGGTGTCGTAGCCCTCGGCTCTGACAAAGATAAACGACAAGATGCCGTCCTGGGTCGCGTTGACGGTGTTCGCGCCGTTTTGCAGAGCGTTCTCCTGCGTTTTGTTGCGATTCCCCCACATCGGCTTAAAACCGATCATCGAAGACAGTTTGTACTTGCCATCAAGCCCGCTGACCGCAAACCCGATCCGCTCGCCTTTTTTCACATACAGCCCCGACGGCTGATAATCACACAAAACCATCCGATGCGTCCGGTCCGCCTCGATTCCCGCTTCGGTCTGCGATACAAGCGTGTATTCTTTTGTGTAATTGTTATAAGTCTGTGCATTGGTCGATGCACAAAACAAAAATAGCGATGCGAAAATAATTACAAGATTTTTCATAAATGAGTGACGAGCGGTTTTGGTGATGATAAGCATCTTTGCCGCGATACGCAAGAGATTCGTGGCTATCTGATGACAATGTGTAGCCAAATACTGTCTGCAACATTTGGGGGCATCTTCCTTTTTGTTCACGATAGTTTTATTATTATTCGGGCGGGAGATCTTGGATAAGAACCCACCCGCTTACGCAGGCGGTACTGACACTTTTAGAACAGATGCAGACAACATTTTTAGCTTCGCTTGAGGCGGCTCTCGGGATACCCGAATGGGCCGGGTTTATTTTTGTGTTCGTGCTGGGCGCTTGTATCGGCAGCTTTTTGAACGTCGTCATCTATCGCGTGCCGAACGAAAAGTCTCTGATGACGCCGTCGAAATGTCCAAACTGCGACAACGCGATCAAGTTTTACCACAATATTCCGATCCTCGGCTGGCTGATGCTTGGTGGTAAATGTGCGAATTGCAAAGAACCGATCGCGTGGCGTTATCCGGCCGTCGAACTGCTCACGGCGCTCGTTTTTTGTCTTGTGTATTGGCAGATCGGGCTGACGCCGTACTTGCCGGTCGCCCTCGCGTTCGTCGCGGCGATGCTCGCGCTGATATTTATCGACGCCGAGCACATGATCTTGCCAAATGTTATTACGTACCCGATGTTTGTCATCGCACTGATCGTACGGGTTGTGTATCCGATAGTCTTTACCGACGCGAATTATTTCTCGGACACGACATACGCACCGATATCATCGCTGCAAGGTTGGCCGCCGTGGGCTGTTTCGCTTGCAGGAGCATTATTAGGAGCATTGATCGGCGGGGGCTCGTTATGGCTGGTCGGAGCGATATGGAAACTGCTTCGCGGTGTAGATGCAATGGGGTTTGGGGATGTGAAGCTGTTGTTTGGGATCGGAGCTCTGCTCGGCTGGCGGCTGACGATATTGACAATATTTATCGGAGCGTTTACCGGAGCGATCGCTGGAGTGGCGCTTATATCGAGGCAAAAGGACAAGGATCTGCAAACGCAAATACCGTTTGGCATCTTTCTCGGGATCGGATCGATCGTCGCAATGCTCTTCGGCGACAAGATGATCGCGTGGTATCTGGCGAAGTTTATGTAATGCGGGGGCGACGGATTGACTCGCCGGTTGGATGTTACGCCCTTACTCACGTGCGGGCTTCTGCATTAAGAGGTTCTTTGAAGTTGAACGCATTCGTCCGAGCAGTAGAAGATCTCGCAGATCTTTCTCGCCTTGTTTTGTGGAACCCAGACGCCGCATTTAGAACAATTTACCAAAGGAATACTGGTCTTTTCATCGGAACCAATGGCTCGCGACTGTCCGACGGCATCTTTTGCGTCTTTTAGGGCACGTGCAAGGCCAAGTATCCCGGCGATCTGCTTGCGATAGCGAAGCGCGGTCAGGCCGAGCAGAACCAATATCACAACGAGAATAACGAAGATCTCTCTCATCTATTTGGCACCGCTTTTGGCGGCGGCGATCTCAGAGCGGAGTTCGGTGATAGCTGGGTTTGTGGGGTTGATCTCGATGATCTTAGCGAGCGCTTTCTCCGCGTCATCGACCTTTCCCTGCTTGGCGTAAGCCTGAACCATGAACTGTATCGCACGATCGTGCTTCGGATTGGCGGCAATAACTTTCTGCAATTCCGCGAGCGTCTTATCGTAATCCGGCGGTTCCTGAACATAATACGAAATGCCAACATCCGTACTCACATCGGCATCACCCGGCTTGATGGCAAGAGCTTTAGCGTAAACGCTGCGGGCCGTTGTAAAACTTGCGAGGTCCTTCTTAAAGAACCCGAGGTCAAAGTGAGCATTGCCAAGTGCGACCAGTGAGTCGAAATCTTTGGCATCGAGCGTGCTAGCCCGCGTCAGGATGCGTATGGATTCGGTGAGCAACGAAATGCTTTGTTTCATTGACGCATACCGGTAAAGCGAAATGCCGAGGCTCTTTTGAAATGCGAAATTGTCCGCATTGCGATCAGCCTCGGCGATCTTTGTTCTCAGTTCCTCTTCCGTCAGGGTGTCATTTGCCGGGGCATTCGCGGAATTAGAATTGGCAGGCATTTGCTGACCGGTTTGAGATTTGAGGGCATTCATCTCGGAGCCGTTGAGTTTGTTTGCAAAAACAAAACCGGCGACAAACCCTGCGACCACGCCCAAAACGATAAACATAACGCTGTTCTTATTCATTAGATCGATGTTAGCAAAACTAGCTGTGGGAATAAAAAAGCGTTGCGAGATAGAGATCACGCAACGCCAGATGTATACATCCAAAATCTGTTATTTCTTTTTTGCCGTCAGGAGCAATATACGGCAGATCCTCGGCACGGCGACGGATCGGCGGATCGGTCGCACGGCGACGCGGGACGATGGCATCACCTCGGCGGTCAACGCTGCCCGCAGGCAAACCCTTGCCGTGAACGGCCTCGACGAGTATGCGTGTGATCTCTTGTGAAAGCGTACGATGTTCGCCCGCGGCCCGGCGGCGGAGTGATTCTTTTAACTCGTTAGGAACATACGCACCGATAAATACACCTTTACGGTTTGCCATATAATGAGATTTCTCCTGTTTTTAGTCGAAAAACACTTGATACCAAGCGTAGTGAAGCGCGTCTATAAGCCGAATCTTGTCTTCCGCCGAAGCGAGAGGCGATCATTCATCTAGGCCATGAGTTACCACATGGCTCGAGCGGCCTACCCGGAAACGCCGCCCCAATTACTCGGGGCATTGAACGAGCAGTTCAATAACGTTTCCCTATTTGGCCTTGCACCGCGAGGAGTTTACCTGGCCGCATCTGTTACCAGACACGCCGGTGAGCTCTTACCTCACCGTTTCACCCTTTACCCTTTCGGGCCGGTATATTCTCTGTTGCACTTGTCGTCACCCTTTTGCAAAGGTGCCCGGTCGTTATCCGGCTCGCTGCCCTATGGTGTTCGGACTTTCCTCTTTTGCCAAGGCAAAAGCGATCACCCGACGCGCTTCACAGGCAAGGTTTGAAAATTATAACAAAAAGGGTTGAACAATCAAAAGTAATGTTACAACGCCATTAATTTACGATCTCGATCATGTCACCGGGGGATAATACCGGATCGGTCGCCTTGCCCGCTTTGATCGCCCTTAGATCATAGTCTGAAACATTTAGTGTTCCTTTATCGCCTTTGCGGCGGATCATGGCTTTTTTTGGATTTCCCTTTGCTCCGCCTGATGCTGTAATTGCCTGAAACAGCGTCATCCCGGCGGCATATTCTTTTTGTCCGGCGGTATTGATCTCGCCCGCAATATAGTAAAAACCGGTCGTCGAAAGTGTAGCGCCGTATTCGTCGTCGGCAAATTCGATCGAATTGCCTGGATAGATCAAAATATTGTCGGTTTTGGCATCCTGCAGGTCAAAAGACTCGACATTAGCAAGTTCATTGCGGCGGATCAGTACCTTTGTTGCTTTTGGGTCGACATTAACATCGGCCCGAACGACAAAAAGCGGCACCGCTTCACGCTGAATGGTGCGTTCGCCTTTACGTTCGGCCATGCCGGTTACGTTTATCTTGTGGCTGCTAAATTCGCGAACCTTTACCTCGACCTGCGGGTTTGAGTAAAGCGTCACAGCAGACTGGATCATTCTGGTTATTTCACTGGCCGTTTTGTCCTTTGACAACGACATTGTCCCCCGCCAGCGGAAAATCAATTGTTCCGTCGTCACGAACCGTGTAATAGCCCGATGCATTAGGCGCATTTTTTAGATTTACAAAGATCACGTCGCCGATACCAATATTGTAGATATCGGTTGGTTTTCCCGGTGTTCTATCAATATTCTTAGCGGGCGTTGATGTCGGCGGCACGACCGGCTGTGCGGGTGTGCGAATTACCTCCATGTCGCGGCTGATCTTTGCCGTTATAGCATCAGAACTTTTAGTGCTAACAGGATCGGAAATGGCGACATTCTCACTCGTCGTCGCAGTGGGGCTCGGCGAATATGGATTGTTATTCCCTTTCTTATCCAATTTTTGGGCAGAAATACTGGTAGCTGCGGCCAATACGACAAGGGCGAGCGAGCAAAGGCGATCTTTTTGATAGAAAAAGTTGGATCATGGCAGGTTTATCTTCCTCTTACAGGCCGGAGCGGCCAATTAGACATAACAATCGCGCCCGACTGTCACGGTTTAATAAACAGATAAAACCGATAGGATTCTATTTTTTTTCGGATTATTTAGAGATTTTTTGCGGACAAAAGCCCGGGCGGGAAAAGCTCGCTCCAGTTTGCGAGATAGTGTGAGCGTAGTTTTTCTTCGATCTTGGCAGCGGTCGAGTAATGGCTAATAGAATCAACAAGTTGTGCGGCTTCGCTAAAAGTAATGCCTGAGACTAATCGGCGAATACTTGGGATCGAATTTACATTCATACTAAGCTCACGAGCCCCGAGCCCAAGCAACAGCGGCGTATAAAAAGGGCGATCCGGCGACCTCGCCGCAGATATTTAGCGGGATATTTGCCTTATTCGCAGCATCGACAACCTCGCGAATCGAACGTATCACCGCCGGATGGAGCGTCTGATACCAATCGGCAACAGCTTCGTTATCACGGTCAACCGCAAGCAGGTACTGAACGAGGTCATTTGTTCCAAGGCATAGAAAGTCAACATTTTCGGCTATTTCGTTGGCCGTTATGACGGCTGACGGCACCTCGATCATAGCCCCGAGCAACGGTTTGCCAATCGACACGCCGGCTGTCGTTAGTTTGGCCCTTTCTTCATCGATAATCGTTCGTAGTCTAAATATGTCATCAACCCCCGATATCATCGGCAGCACGATGTCGATCTTGTTATCGTAAGACGCACGCAGGATCGCTCGTATCTGTGTTCTGAAATAGCTTTGGTCCGTGAGGCTTAACCTTATCGAACGGAGACCGAGCGAAGGGTTGTGCTCGAACACTTTTTTATCACCCGCGAGTTGGCCGACACCAACGTCAAACGTCCGTATCCTGACACCCGCATCGCCCGTGGCGGCCGCGATCTGCGAATAGGCTGCAAATTGCTCGTCTTCGCTGGGAAAGCTGCCCGTCCGGTCAAATATGGCCTCGGACCGGTAAAGGCCAATGCCTGTCGCACCCTGATCCTTCGCCTGTCGATATATCTCTGGGGCGTCGGTATTTACACGGATTACAATTTCGATGCCATCTTTTGTGATGGTTTTGCCATTTCCGGCGGGCGAGAGTTGCTCAAATAAGCCCGTGTTGTTCGTGATTGACGAAAATTGAGTTATCGAGCCACTTGTCGGGCGTATAATCACCTCACCGTCAATGCCATCAACAATTACAGCGTCGCCATCTGCGATAAGTTGTTCTATATTCTTAACACCGGTGACGACAGGCAGTTTTAGCTCGCGGGCGAGGATCGACGAATGCGATGTCCAGCCGCCGTGTTCGGAAATGATCGCTTTCGGTGCGGTTTTTGCCAGTTCCATTAGCCGCGAAGGCATTAGTTCTTTAACTATAAGTACCGAATCAGAACCTCCGCCACCCGATTCAGGTGAGCCGCCCAAAGCGTTTAACAGCCTTTCTGCAACGTCAATAACGTCAAGATATTTATCGCTTATGTGCTGGTCGGCTGCGGAGCGTTGGCGGGTTGAATATTCTTGCGACACATTACGAATCGCCCATTCGGCATTAACCAAATGCGAACGTATTTCGGATTCAATGTCGGGAATAAGCGACGAGCTTTCGAGGATCAGGCTGTGAACGCCAAAGATATCCGCCGCCGAATCGGGCGACGGCGCAGATGACAGCTCGATTATCTCGCCAAGCGAATGCTGAACTGCACGTTGTAGTCTTTCGATCTCCGAATCGACCGCGTCAGCGCTAATGCTATGTCTAATTGGAGAGGGACCGTCGCCATTGAGGAATACCGCTCGGCCGATGCCGATGCCGCGTGAGACAGCGGTTGCGGGGATCCTGAGTTCGGATCCGTTGTCAGCCGGATCTTTGGATAATGCTTTTTCCTGCAAAACGCTTTACTACCTTGCTAATTGCCAAAGCTAAAACCGCCGCCGCTGCCGCCTTGGGATGGGAAGAAAGGCTTGAGCATTCCGGCAAACGCCGCCAGATTTCGGGTTTGGATCAATATCTCGCCGGGACCGGTGAATTCCGCGACCATTCCCTCGCCGCTCAAGAAACTGCGTAGATATCCTGCTTTCGCGGCCTTGCGGATGTCGTATTTCATATGGCCTTCCCAAGCGACGAGATGGCCGGTGTCGACGACATATTGCTCGCCCGGACGCAGCACGCGGCGATGGATCGCACCGAATGAGGAGACAAGGAGCAATCCCGCACCTGAGATCTGCAGTAGAAAGAGGCCTTCGCCGCCAAAGAATGATTTCGCACCGCCAAACTTTGTATCGACGACCAGCGAAGTGTCTCCCGCGAGATACGAGCTCGACTGGACCATAAAGGTCTGATTCTGCATCTCGATACCGGCAACGTCGCCGGGAGCTCCGGGTGCAAATGTCACCTCGCCGGGGCCGCCTTTGGCGGTGAATGTCGAGACAAACGCAGATTCCCCGCCAACGGCACGTTTTAATGCGCCAAATACCCCGCCTTTCATCTCGGAATAAAGCTCGACATTTGCGGACATCGAAACCATGGCACCGGCCTCGGCGGCGATCGTTTGCTCGGGCTGAAGATTGACGACTGCGAGGGCAAATGCTCCCTGATGCTTGATCTCCCAAGTGTATCCGCGTCCCTGTCCGCGACCGTCGGCGTCAAAGTGAAACGCGCCGCCCGAAGTAGGTGCGGCTGCTGGAGGTGGTGCGGACGAAACCGGTGGTGGTGCCCCGACAATCACCGCATCGGCGATCGTAAAGCCGCACGAGCCGCAAAATTTCGCTCCATCCATTAGGTCCACCGTGCATTTCGGACAATTCATATAACGACTCCTTTTGATCTCTCGATGATTATGTCGGACGCCGAAGCCGCCGTGTCGGCAAAATCCAAAAAGTTCGTGTCCGCATCGCTGACGACAAGATGCTGCTGCCACGCATCCACGACAGGTTTCCAGCAATCGCCGACAAGCACAAGCGGACGTCTGCCGATAACGCCGGTCGTCAGTTTGTTCCAGACAAGCGAGATTTCGGTGACTGTGCCCATGCCGCCGCGAAAGCGACAAAGCCGACGGATCGCGTAATAAGGTTTTGCAGACGGTCGTAGAAATGGTCGGTCGCGACCTTGTCGGTCAAAAGCGGTTGGGCTCGTGCTTGAACTGATTCATCACGATGCCCAGCACACGCCCGCCGGCCTCACGTGCCCCGCGCGAAGCGGCCTCCATGATTCCCAGATATCCGCCGGTACAGATGGTAAATCCGGCCTCGGCGAGCCGTCGGCCCATCTCCTTGGCAGACTGGTATTCGGGCGAAGCTTCTTTGCATTTCGCCCCGCCAAATATGGTTACAATTTTTTCGGAATTATCGCTCACGTATGACTCCAATTATATCCTGACGCCCGTT
>JADJRV010000019.1 GCA_016712045.1 Chloracidobacterium sp.
GCCCAAAATCTGCCAATGGTTTGCTCGCCGCCTACCCAGACGATCGACCACACGACAAATCCGACTATAATACCTAAGATGATTCGACCCATTCTTCCTCCAGTAAAAGAAAAAGGACAATAGAAATTTTAGGTAAAAACTCCCCTTGTCCTTGTTTAGTTTGTGCGAACAAAACTTTATTCGCAGATGCAAAAAATGTCAATGTTACTTAATGGTGAGTTCGAATGGCATCATCATCATTCCCCGCCCCTGCTGCATCTGATCGAACATAGCCATGTACCGGAATGATCGGCGGATATCCGACGGAAGCGATTTGATAACAACCTCTTGTGCTTTTGCTTCGGACGAGGTTTCGTCATTGAATAAAGTCTCAAAGAACGGCCGCGGTGCCGGGAAAACAACTCGGCGCACGTCTTTGTCGGCGGGCAGATTAGCAAGCTCTTTGGCGATGCTGATGGCTTTTTCTAGGCCCCCAAATTCGTCGATCAAGCCATTCGCTTTAGCTTGGGTTCCGGTCCAGACGCGGCCCTGACCGAGGGCATTTGCTTCTTCGGGCGTTTTCTTACGTCCGGTGGCGACCTTAGGGATAAAGCTGTCGTAATAGAAGCCGCCGATCTGCGATTCCATCTTGGCACGTTCTTCGGGCGTCCATTTTTCGGTGGCGCGAAAAATACCGGCATTTTTGCCACGCATTGTGTATTCGTTCGAGACACCGATCCAGTCGTAAAAGCCTTTGATATTAGGCTTAAAGGCAAAAATGCCGATCGAGCCGGTGATGGTCGATGGTTCGGCGACGATCTTGTTCGCGTTACAAGCGATGTAATAACCGCCGGACGCTGCGACATCGCCCATCGAGACCACGACCGGTTTTTTGGCCCTCGCATTTTCGAGGCGTACCACATCAGGTCTGATGCGAGCGTCGAACCGCCGCCGGAATCGACACGGAGTACGATCGCCTTAACCGAATTATCATTTGCAGCATCATTTACAGCGGCGACGATGGTGTCTGAGCCAAGCATCTCACCGTTGAGCACGCCGCTCGACGAACGTCCACTCATAATGGCACCAGAGGCGTAAATGACCGCGACCCTTTCGCCATTATTGAGGCCGAGCGTATCCGACGGGATCTCGCGATATTCGCCGCCGCGAATAGTGCGAAGCGTGTCGGTTTCCCGGTATCTAAGCTTTGCTTTTAGTTCGGTATCGACCTGTTCGCGATAATATGCGTCATCGATCAGGCCGAGCTCTTTGGCTTTCTTGGCGTTGTACGGAGCGCTATCGATCAACGCTTTAACGTCCTCGACAGATTTCTTTCGCGACTCGGCGATGGCATTTGTAAAACGGCCAAAAAATTCGTCGAGCAGTGCGTTCGTGACCTCACGCTGGCCGTCGCCCATCGCGGTTTTGGTGTATTGGTCGGGAGCACTCTTGTATTTTGCCGCCAGGCCATTGATATAAATATCGCCCGACGGCGGCAGAAATATCTTGTCAGCCGCGGTCGCGATGTAATATTCCTTGTTCATCCCGATCTCCATATAGGCATAGACCGGCTTGCCTGATGTTTTGAGATCCTTGATGGCGTCGCGGAGTTCGTCGGCTTTGCCCCAACCGATGCCGGGAAAATTGATATCGAGTACGACTGCGCCGATACGCGGATCGACCTTTGCTTTGCGCAGTTGGGTGAGCAGGCTCGTAAAAGACTGCGGCTGCGAAATGCCAAATGCTTTGGCAAGCGGTTCCTCGGCGACATAATCCGGCAGCTCGCCTGAAATGCTGAGGACCAACACGCTGTTATTTGCGACGGAAGGCTCGCCCATATTTCTCGCCGCAAAGGCGATCGCGATGACCGCCACAACGAGCAGAGCTAATAGAATCCCGCCGAACAGTAAAAAGAGCTTACCTGTTTTTGACATTGCCATCGTTGATAATTACCCGCTAGATCGATAAAAATGTACGCCAAATACCACGTATTACTTGAGTTATATTACGTCATTTGGCGGCAAAAGTTTTAATCATTGTGTGGTGCTTTTGTCGGGCGGTTTTGTGCATCAAAAGAATACCGCACTATAACGTCGGACGATAATTTTGGTATATTCACAGTTTATGGCAAAAAAGGCCTCAATTCTGATCTGCGACGACGAAGAGATAATGCGTGACGTGCTCGGCACGATAATGTCGAGCGCCGGTTATAAGGTCGATCTCGCCAAAACCGGCGAAGAGGCCGTTGAAATGTATTCGCAAAAAGCCTATGAAGTCGTCCTGATGGATGTGTCGATGCCCGGAATGGGCGGGCTGACGGCGCTTGAAGAACTGGTAAACCTCGATGCGGAAGTCGTCGTACTCATGGTGACCGCTTACGCAACCTTTGACACGGCGATCTCGGCCTGGGAAAAAGGTGCCGCGGGCGTCATCCGCAAACCGTTTCAAAATGAACAGATACTGGCTCTTGTCGCCAAAGGTATCAAAACACGCCGTAAAGAAGAGGAACGTCAGGTCCTTCGTCAGGCGATGGTTCGGTCGGTCCAGCGCGACTTGATCGTTGTCCATTCGGAGAAAATGGAGAATATTTTCCGACTAGTCGATAGGGTCGGGCCGGCTCGTTCGACGGTTTTGATAACGGGCGAATCAGGAACTGGAAAAGAGCTCGTTGCCAAGGCAGTTCACGCAGCGAGTCCGCGTGCAGACAAGCCGTTTGTGGTTGTAAATTGTACAAATATTCCTTCCGAACTGCTTGAATCAGAGCTATTTGGTCACACCAAAGGGGCATTTACTGGAGCAGTCGGAGCGAAGAAGGGGCTTTTTGAAGTAGCGGATACAGGCTCGATCTTTCTAGATGAGATCGGTGATCTTCGGCCGGAAACTCAAGTCCGGTTGCTGCGTGTCATTCAGGAAAGAGAGTTTACACCGATCGGAGAAACTACTCCGACAAAGGTCGATGTCCGCATAATCGCTGCGACTAACGTCGATCTAAAAGAAGCTGTGAAAAACGGACAGTTTCGCGAGGATCTCTATTTTCGACTATCTGTAGTTCCTATCGAGATCCCGCCATTGCGCGAACGGCGTGAGGGAATACTTCCATTGGCCCAGCATTTTATCCGCAAATATGCGGAGGAAAATGGCCGCAATATTTCCGAAAATCTTTCGCCCGATGTCCTCTCACTACTTGAGAATTACAACTATCCGGGTAATGTCCGCGAGCTTGAAAACATTATCGAGCGAGCCATCGTAATCGCAACAACTGACGAGATCACGGTCGACTGTCTGCGGCCGGAGGTTCGTGATCCGCAAAGTGCAATGGAGAGGATGTCGGCATCGGCCGGCAAATCCGGCAGCATTGATCTCTCGCATGGCGTAAGCTTTTACGACGAGATCAAAAACTACGAGATCGACCTAATCCGTCGAGCCCTCGATCAGACCGGCGGACACCAGTCGCGAGCGGCCCGTCTGCTCGGTCTCAACCCCACAACCCTCAACTCAAAGATCAAAAGCTATAATATCCAGACAAAATCGGCATGATACGCATATCCAAATAATTGGAATAATCTACAAAAATCTTCTCAATTCTCCCCAAAAACATTGCAAAACGCCGCTGACTTGGCACGAAAAATAACCGTATCTACTTAAAAGTCAGTAAGTTAAACATTTCTGTAACGCTAGGGCAGTTTTGGCACGAAACTTGCCATTTTCTTTGGGTATCAGTGTTTACCATAATTTCAATTTATTCCGCGGCAGGAAATGCCGTAAACAGCACGGCTCAAGCTTATTGATCCACTCATGATTCGCACTTAAATTTTTGTAAGTGAATTAGATTTAATTTCTTAGGAGGAAAGATGAGAAAGTTTACCAAAATCCTGACTCTCGGTCTGATGCTTTTATTGGCACAGGCGGCTATTCAGGCTCAGTTAACGGCCGGATCTTTCCGGTACTGGTTTCTGGACCGGATGGTTGTTGCCGGGGCATCGGTCACCGCGACAGGACAAGCCGGTAAGAGGTTATTCTGCAACAACTAATGAGTCTGGCTACTTTACCATTCCGGAGGTAATTGCGGCAGGAACCCAAATTACACGGTAACCATTACAGCACCGAACTTTAAGACTGCGGTCGTGCAAAATGTAAAGGTTGACGTTGGAACACCGGCGACTGTTAATACAACTTTACAGGCTGGACAGATCTCGGAGCAGGTCGTTGTTACGAGTGGTGCCGAGGTGCTGCAGACCGAAACGGCAAACGTTGGGACCACGATCCAGGGTCGTCAGATCCTCGCAACCTCCGATCAATCGCGTATGCCGCTCACCTTGACGACATTGCTGGCCGGGGACCAACACCTTAGGTTCAGTTCGCACCTCATCGATCAACGGCCTGCCTAACAGTGCATTGACGATCCAGATCGATGCGGTGTCAATGTCCAAGATACTATTTAAATCTTCGGATGGATTTTTGACTTTTGTTCGGCCGCGTATCGATGCGATCGACGAGTTAACGGTATCACCACCTGAACCAAGGCGCAGATAGAGCTGACGATGGTGCTCAGATCAGACTTGCGACCCGTCGCGGCACCAACGATTATAAGGGGCAGTGGTTTCTGGCAGCATCGTGACTCGAAATTTTGTTGCTAATAACTTTTTAACAACGCTTCCAACGCCTTCAAAAGGCAAAACTCCTTCTGAACCAATCGTACGGTGGTAGTTTCGGCGGCCCATTGGCTTTCCTTGGCTTCGGCGAAGGTGTTCCCGCATTTGATTCTGGAAAGGACAAGCGATTTTTCTTTGTTAACTATGAAGGAATCAATTAGACCTGAATCATCGGTGCCTCAACCCGCCAGTCCTCACCCAGGAGGGGCAGACGGTGCATTTCCGTTATCAGTGAACGGGCCAATTTACGGCGAACCTTTTTGCCCGCAACAATGGCAGCATTTGCTGTGACCCGAACACTCCGGGAAATCAGGTGTGTCCCAAACCTTGTGCCCGACGGTCAATGCGATGTTCAACCTGATCCGTGCGACGACATCAGGTACAGGAACATTTACACCGGTTTCGGGTATCGGTCATCGCCAGAATTTTAACTTTTATAATCCGGCTCTATCCCGTCGCCAATTCCTTGCGGTTCGTGTCGATTTTAATTTGACCAAAAACCACAGTTTAGAGAACGTATTTAACTATCAACCGTTCCGTTCGAATGTTGACTTGCTTAACGGCGTTGACCCGGCATTCCCGGGGCTTACAAATAGCGGTTCGCAGATTCGGACCGTTACTCAAATTCGACCGCATTGCGTTCGAGCTTTGGCCAGAATAAGGTGGCATACAGATCTCGTTTTTTCAAAGCTGTTCGGTAATCGTACTTTATTCTCAAGGGGGGTAGAGAGTTCTTTGATCATTCCGGGCGGTTTTACTTTCGGACTGGGTGCAGGCCAACGGGCCCGACGATACGAAATGCATACAGCCGCCGTTCGTCGCCGATCCATGACTTTACAGACTCTTTTACTTGGATCACCGGCAACCACACTTTCAATTTCGGCGGACAATTCAAACGGATTGAAACAAATTTCGGCCACCACAGCACAGGCGGCTAGTGCCGACTGCTTCGGTATTAACGCGACGCTTGACCCTGCGAATGCATTGTTCAATTCAGCAAATCAGCCGGTTAACTTCCCGGGGGCAACAACAACCGACCTTGCGAACGCTGCCGGTTTGTACGCAACGTTGACGGGTAGGATCTCTGGATATGCGAACACGGGCTACCTCGGCGGCGACGGTAAATATGTTGCCTCTGGACCACGCGTACTTCAAGGATCCGTCAACAAACCATGGGTGTATTTGCGCAGGACACATGGCGTATTCGTCCAAATTTGACTCTCAGCTTGGGTGTGCGGTGGCAGCCTCAGACTGGAGCAGAATTGATGACTGCCAATTACTCGCGATTGACTAACTTCAACATGCTCTATGATGTTTCGGGTCCGGGTAATATCTTTAAGCCGGGTACACTTACCGGAACGGTTCCGACCGTTACAGGTAATTCGATCGGTGAAAAGGCGTTTGCCAACGACCTAAATAACTTTTGCCCCTAGTGTGGGCGTTGTTTGGAGTCCGGAATTCGGAGCGGGGGTTTGGCAAAAGATCTTCGGCAGAAGTGGTTCGAGTGTATTCAGAGGTGGTTTCTCGAGAGCATTTATTCGTGAAGGTACGTTCCTCGTCGAAGGCTCACTTCCGCTTAATCCCGGCGGCAACATCTCGCTTAGCCGTGCGACTAACCTTACCGGTTCGTTGCAGTTGACGCTTGGTACGTTGCTCAGAACTCCTGGCAATCCTAATCTGTCTGTTCCAACGTTTAACGATACACCTGTTTATCCACGAACTTTGACCACGGCTGATTCGGCGGTAGCCTTTGATCCAAAACTTACATCGGGTTATGTCGATTCGTTTAGCTTTGGTTATCAGCGTCAATTTGGCCGTGATACGGTTGTCGAATTTCGCTACGTTGGAAACCGTGGTAAAAATATGGCGAGCCTCGTTTCACAAAACGAGGTCAATGCTATAGAGAATGGTTTTGGTGCTGAATTTGCGTTAGCACAGCAGAATCTGTTGAACAATGACCGTTTGTGCACCGCTGGTTTGGTCTCGGTACTGGTACCTTCCAATTGCCGATCATTATGTCGTATCTCGCTGGCAACAACGCGGATCCTAGTAATACTGCTAGCTATGCTGGAACATTATTTGCAAACGCTACATTTCTTGGTCAACTGTCTGCGGCAAATCCCCAGATCCAGGGTATGATCAATACCCTTGATTCGAACTTTGGTGCTACGGCGAAACACCGGTTGCTTTCGTTCCTGGTGGGCCGTCCGGCTAATTAAGTTCACAATTGTCCAACCACCTCGGTTTCTGTTTCCTGCTGACAAAAGCAGCGAAACAGTAGGTACGACTCATTCCAGGTTGAATTGAGACGCCGTCTTTCGGCCGGTACTAGAGTTCCAGGGAACTATGTTCGGGCAAAAGATTTACAAATGCTTACGCACTTGCATCAAGCCTAAGCGGCAACAATGGGGTTTCGGATCAGCGAAACATCTCAACTGCTACGCTTAGGAACCGCTCGTTGGATAGAACCTACGCTCAGGTCGATTTGCGTCATGCCTTCAAGGTAGATGCTACCTTTGACCTTCCTTTCGGAAAAGGCCGTAAATTTATGTCCTCAAGCAACTGGGGCTCCAACGCCTTCTTTGGCGGCTGGGAGCTGCCGGTTGTTCGTTGGCAGAGCGGTTCACCAGTCGGTATCACTGATTTCCAGATCGTTGGCATGTCCGGCAAGGATCTGCAGAAAGCCGTCAAGGTGTACTACAACCAGACGATCAACGGAGTCGTAATACCCGTTTCGTTCCTTCCTCAAGACATCATTGAAAACACTATCCGGGCGTTTTCAACGGTTGGAACAACTGTTTCGGGATACACTAGTGCGGCTACTACACCTACGGGTCGATTCCTCGCTCCGGCGGGCTATGGCAACTGCCAACAGCGTTCAGCCGGTCAATGCGGATTCCGTAAGTTCGTACTTTATGGACCTTCGTTCTTCAAATTCGATGCTTCGGTTCTCAAGAAGATCGCAATTGGTGAAAAGAGAAGTATCGAGATGCGGGTCACTGCATTTGATGTCCTCAATCGCACCAATTGGAGGATCGGTGGATGGACAGGAAACGTTAACCAACTTGGACTTGGTGGAACCACCTTTGGTCAGCTGCTTACCGGAACCTCGTATCAGGATCCAAACGGATCGAATGATCCAGGCGGGAGACTCGTTGATTTCTTGCTTAGAATTAACTTCTAAACCAAGTTGTTATCGAACTTAACCTTAGGCGTTGTCGGGAAACCGGCAACGCCTTTTTCTTTGGTGTGGTAAAATTTCTGCATCTTGGCTGCTATCGATAACGACCAAAATCTAGGTATTAGGGCATTGGGTGCGGGTGACCTGATCGATCGTCCGTGATATGGCTGGCCGAGACCATCGCGACGCTTGTTGTCATGGGCGGAGCTTCGCGAAACTTTGTCCGGCATCTGTTGTTTGGTGAGGCGATCACTTTTCGCGAAACTTATGCCAATGTCTGGAAACGCCTAGGCGGGCTCGTGGTGGCGTCTTCGCTGATAACGGTGATACTGGGTACGTTGGGGATCGCGATCTTTTATTTTGGAATGACCGTAGGCGGGCTGCTGATCCTGCTGATCATCTACATCTTTAGTTTTTGCCCGCCTTAGCATTTATCGTGTCGGTCGTTGTGGGCATAGCGGTCGCGGGGGCATCGATCTGGCTGTTCTTTCTGGCGGCATCGCGGGTCGCGTATGTGCCGCAGGTTATGCTCGTCGAGGGACAAGGCGTTTTCTCGGCAATTGGGCGTAGTGCATCGCTTGCCAGCGGCAACGTAAAGCGTCTGGCAGCGTTATTTGTATTTACGACCGTTGCGGCATACTCCGCTCTCGCGCTGCTCTACGTACCGCTCGCGTGGTACGCGTCGGCGAATGGCGTTCAGTTGATGTCATTTGACGCCGACCTCATCCCGGCGTGGTACGAGATCGCTTATAACCTGATCTGGCAGATCAGCTTTATCCTGCTGTCGCCAGTGTGGATGGCGGGGCTTTGTCTGCTTTATGTGGATGAGCGGGTGCGGGGTGAGGGGTACGATATCGAGCTAATGGCGGCACGGAGACTGGGAGAGATACCGACAGTGCCAACAACGTATATCAATCCGCTGCAACCAGCTCTATCGGCGACGGCAGTTAATACCGAACCCACTCCGGTGGCGAACAGATCGAATATTACGACTCTCGGGCTAAAATAAGATATGCCGTTGAATCTACGACACATATATATGAGGTTCTGCTTGAGGGCGGGCCTGGCGTTGTGTTTCGTATTGACCGTGGTTCTAACTGCATCGGCGGCGTCGCTGAACGATTATCGCCAGCGGGTCGAATCGGTTCATATTTATGTCGAGGAGCTTTTGGCGGAGGTCGGCAATTCCGAGCAAGGTAAGCGTGATGTGCCGCATGAAAACGAAGTGATCGCACACATCCGCCGTGTGCTGCCGCCGACGGAAAAAGTCGAGTGGCCGGGCGGCTCGGTCGAGACAGCGAACCAGTGGCTTTATGCGTCGCTCGAACAATTTCAAAACGAAGGCGATCCGGCCAAACGCGGCGTGATCCTGACCGCTGTTAACGAACGGCTTACGTCCATCGCACGCGAGGTGGATCTGCTGCAAAAAGCCGCCGCGTCGAGCCGTACAAAGGATGAAGACAAACAAAAGCTCGCCGAGATACTGCAACGCGAAGAGTATCAAAAGGCTCAGGCAAAAGAGGAAAGTATATTTCAGCGTTGGCTGCGTGAATTTATGGAATGGCTGGCAAAGGTCTTTCCGCGAACGCCCGCCACTCCTAGTTCAGATCCCGGAACCGGTTCGCTAAAGATGGGGTTGCAGATCCTCGTCTTTGCTTTGGTCATCGGGCTCGTCGGGTTTTTGATCTATAAATTTGTTCCGTTCTTTGGCCGCCGCGGGCACAAAAAGAAAAAAGAAAAAGGCGATCGCGTCATACTCGGCGAACGGGTCGCTAGCGACGAATCGGCCGCGAGCCTGTTTGACGAAGCCGAGCTGCTCGCCCGCGAGGGCAACCTGCGTGGTGCGATCCGCAAAGGCTATATCGCGCTGCTTTGCGAGCTCAGCGACCGCAAGCTGATCGGCCTTGCCCGTCACAAAACAAATCGTGACTATCTCCGTGATGTACGCAAGCGTGCCGACCTGTTCGAAAATATGAACGGGATGACGCTCAATTTTGAACGCAACTGGTACGGTCTGCGGCCGACAGACGCACAAGATTGGGAAGATTTTAGAGACAGCTATAAACAAACTATCGCGGGTGTAAAAGGGTAATCTCTAAGTGAAGCAAAAGCTTTTCATTTTTATTTTCCTGATCTTTCTGGTCGCCATATTGGTCGGGCTAAATGCCGCGACCTATACGCAGAAAGAAAAGACGCCCGACAGCGAGGCGTTGCCCCGACGCTCGACCTTTAACTCGGGTGCGACGGGACTGCAGGCTTTTTATACTCTGCTGAGTGAGACGGGCCGCAAGACCGTCCGCTGGCAAGAGCCGCCCGCCGCACTGCTGACCGCACGGAGCAAACCGTCGGTCTTTGTCGTCGCGGGTCAGGTTAGACGCGAATTCACGACCGCCGAGGCTGATGATCTGCTGCGTTGGGTCTCCGGCGGCGGCCGTCTGGTATTGATCGACCGCGAACCGACAGCAGATCTCATGAAAATGTCGGGTGCGTGGACGATAGACGTTGAGGTGAAACCCGGCTACGAGATCATGTCGGTCGATCCGTCGGACACAAAGCAAATGACGGGCGATATGGCTGCGGCAAAACCTGTCCAGCCGTCGCACTTTACTAGCGGCGTCAACGCCGTGCAGCCTTCGCAGTTTGCGTCAACCATCACTTTTGAGCGGCAGGGTAATGAAAAAGGTAATGATACGGATAGGCCGCCGCCGAGGTCGATGTCGTCGAAGAGCGACCCGTATGTTGCGGTTGACGAAGCCGCACCGACCGTTCATATCGCTCAAGCTCAGAATAATTTGCTCGTTGACGTACCGTATGGTTCAGGCCGTATCGTGATATTTTCCGACCCTTTTATAATTGCCAACGACGGCATTGCTCTCGTCGATAACGCCCAGCTTGCTGTCAATCTTGTGTCCGCCGATGGCGTGGTCGCGTTTGACGAATACCATCAGGGATACGGTGCGGACAGTAATCGATTCTTACAATTTTTTGCCGGGACGCCGGTCGTGTCGATATTTCTGCAAGCGGTCCTGCTCGTCGGCCTCGTCTTTTTTTCCCAAAGCCGCCGCTTTGCCCGTGCCGTGCCGGAGCCTGAGCCGGATCGGCTGTCAAAGCTCGAATACGTCGCCGCAATGGCCGAGCTGCAGCAGCGAACGCGGGCATTCGATCTGGCCGTTGAGAATATTTATACGGATTTTCGCCGCCGCGTCAGCCGTCTGCTGGGACTCGATAATCTGACAGTCAAGCCACGAGAGTCGTCGGCCGCTATCGCTGACCGCAGCGGGCTCGACCGTCAGCAGACCGAGGACATCCTATTCAAATGCGAAGAGATCATTCGCGGCGAGCCGACAAATAAACGCGAGGTCGTCGAACTAACGACCGCTCTGCGCGAGATCGAGGCAAAGCTTGGCATCCGGCGTGCGGCCGACAAAAAGATCTGAATGATGACCACTTACGCTCTGATCATTTTGATCGCGGTTTTTTTTGTGACAAGCGTCGTCGGCGTCGTCACGGGCAGCAATTCGCTCATCGCGGTGCCGGTGATGTTTCAGTTTGGGATTGATCCGCGTGTGGCGGTCGCGACGAATATGTTCGCGCTGGTGTTTATGTCGATCGGCGGCACGTTACCATTCGTCCGGCAAAAAAAGATCGACTACCGCAAGCTCTCGCCCTTTATCGTCCTGACGGTCTTCAGTTCGGCGATCGGTGCGATGCTCGTTGGCGTCATCAGCGGCGACGGGATAAAGTTGATCGTCTCGACCGCGATGATCGCCGTTGCTATATTTACGCTTGTGAGGAGTAACGCGGGCGTCGGCGATGATATCGAACCACGACGATACTCTGTGCCGCTGACGTATGTGCTGGTATTTTTGCTCGGGATTTATGGCGGGCTGTTTAGCGGCGGATATGTTACCGTGCTGACGGCGGTCTGCGTGGGCATTTACGGGATGCGGTACGGCGAGGCCGTCGCGTCGACCAAGCTGATCAACGTTTTTTCGTCCGCGATTGCCACGCTAATATTTATGTGGCACGGTTTAGTGGATTACAAACTTGGGCTGATGCTGGGCGTGACGATGTTTGCCGGGGCTTACATCGGGGCTCATTTCGTGACAAAATTAAACGATGTCTGGCTGCGGCGGATCTTTTTAACGACGGTTATTTTGCTTGCAGTAAAAACACTTTACGATTTTATTTAAGATGCTAACTTACACACCTACAACAGTTGCACATATCCTGAACGAGCTTCGCAAGACGATCGTCGGGCAGGATGACGTTATCGAACAGATCCTCGTAGCGATCCTCGCCGAGGGCCACGCATTGATCGAGGGCGTCCCCGGCACGGCAAAGACGCTGACCGTTAAGTCGCTCGCTCAGATCATCGGGGCGGAGTTTTCGCGTATCCAGTTCACGCCCGATCTGATGCCGTCGGATATCACGGGTACAAATGTTTTTAATATGCAGACGTCGCAGTTCTCTCTGCGGCAGGGGCCGATCTTTACCGATATCCTACTCGCCGATGAGATCAATCGCACCCCGCCAAAAACCCAGGCCGCTCTGCTCGAAGCGATGGAGGAACGCCAGACGACCATCGACGGCGAACGCTATCCGCTCTCGCCGCTGTTCACCGTGCTCGCGACCGAAAACCCGATCGAATACGAAGGCACCTATCCGCTGCCAGAGGCACAGCTCGACCGGTTTTTGATGAAAATATTGATCGATTACCCCGAGCAGACTGACGAAGAAGAGATCGTCACGCGTTGGGACGCGGGATTTAATTCGCGGAACCTCGACCAGGTTCAGATCGCCCCTTTGCCGGATGCAACGGCGATACAGCGATGCCGGATGGAGGTCCGCGAAATGCGTATGGAACCCGGCGTGCAGAAATATGTGGTCGAGATCGTTCGGCGTACGCGAACGCACCCAACGATACTCTATGGTGCCAGCCCGCGTGCTTCCGTTGCGTTATTATTGTGCTCAAAGGCTTTGGCTGCGATCCGCGGGCGTGATTTTCCGACACCGGACGATATCCGCGACGTCGCCCCGCCGGTTCTGCGTCACCGGCTGGCATTACGTGCCGAGGCCGAGCTAGACGGCGCAACGACGGACGCAGTTATTTCCGACATCATCAAAACAGTGGAAGTTCCAAGATGAGGCTCTGTAGGTTAGCTGCCACGGCTGCGATCGTAGTTTTATGTTTTGCTGCCTTTGCAAAGGCACAGAATGGTAATGTGCCCGACTGGATCCAGCGGGAAATGTTCCTACGCGCTTGTGAAAATGCAGACATCGGCAAGGTAAAGGCTTATCTCGCAGCCGGCATCTCGCCGAATTCACGCGACATCTTTGGCCAGCCGGCGATAATACGCGCGGCACTTGGGTTTAATGTATTTCGCAATACTCCTGAGGTCATTCGGCTGCTCTTACAAGCGGGAGCGGATGTAAATGCGACTAATGAATTTGGTTCGACAGCTTTATTCATTACTGTCCACGATCCGTAAAAATGTGCGAAAAATGCCACGGCATTCGACATCGGCGACCTCGATGATGGCGGCTTCATATTACGGGATACAATTTGGCACTTTGCCGGAGCGGGGCGGGGCGGAATGGCAGCGTGAGGTCGATAAAAATGGCGAGAACTATCTGTTTTACATGGCCAGCCGGACGACGATCTATTCGTCAGATCTGTTAAGCATTGACCGCGTTGCTGCTAACACCGCAAATAATGCCGGGGAAACCGCGCTGATGAGAGCCGCCCGATTTGATAACGACTGGTTGGTCAGGAAAATATTGTTAGCCGGGGCAATGGCCGAAAAGCGTGACAACACCGGCCGTACTGCCCTAGATTATTCTGCGGAGTATGGTTATTTTGGATCTACCTTTATCTTGCTCGCCAGGTCGGATGCAAATCTGCGAAATAGTGCGGGACGTACGCCGTTAATGACTGCAGCGGAAAGAGGTAATATCGATGCCGTTCGTGCGTATGAAAACGCCAAGACTTTTGCGGCGGGCATCGCGGCTAAGGCTCCCAGATTATCGAAAGAGGATGCCAAAGATGCGTTGGCGACGGCGAGGGTATTTAGACGGATAGACATCGATCTGCGCGATACGAAGGGCATGACAGCGCTCATGCTCGCGGCGGCAGCTGGACATCGAAATGTCGTTGAGGCGTTGATGCGGCTTAAAGCAAAGACTCAAGTCAGGGATCTTAAAGGCCGAACTGCGGCTGATCTGGCGACGCTAAATGGGCACACAGAGATCTCAAAACTACTTAAATAGATAATTGAAAGAACTTACTGCACCTCATCAGGGGCTCCATCGGTCCCTGATTTTTTGGTGTCGGCAGGTTGAGGCTTGCCCGTAGTCTTAGGGGCCTTTGGCGGCGGCGTTGCCATCGGTTTTGGTGTCGGTTTGACCGTCGCATTAGCTGCCGGGGTGTTTGGAGTAGGTTTTGTTGTCGGAGCGGTGTTTGTATCTGTCTGAGCCGGAACGGGAACGAGAATGACTCCGCTGTCCTGAGGCATAAATTGGCTGCCGCCGTTTGGGTCGATGACTACGGTCTGTCCGCCCGGAGGTGTGTATGGTTGCGGCATTCCGGTCGCGGGTGCTCCGGGTACAGGTGCACCGATGGGCGGAGCGCCGTTACCTGACCAGGCGTTATATCCGTCACCGCCGGGCAGAGTTCCCGGAGGCTGCTCCATCATGCCGGCTGAGGCGGCCATGATTTCGGCTTCGGTCATTTCGGGCAGTTTTGCAAGGCTTTCTTCTTGAGCTCCGGTCGCCGGGCCGATCGGCTGGACAGGTAAGCTGCCTGCGTCGGCAGTAAGCTGTGCCGTCGGATCGGTCTTTCTAACCGACGTAAAATATATCAACGCGGCCGCTAGCAAAGTGATCCCGGCAAGCGCTATGAACGCGGTTTGCCAGATGTTGTGTTTCGAGCCCGTACCGGCAGTCGCGGCGGCAGCTTTGACCTTGCCCGTCGAGAGCATTTCGAGGTCCTCGGCAAACGCTGTCATTGTCTGGTAACGGCGTTCCGGATCGAGAGCGATCGCACTTAACAAGATCGGCTCGATGTCAGGGTGCAGGTCGCGTCTAAATGTCGAAAGCGGCGGGGCCGGTTCGGCGTTTTGTTTTTTTAGAACCTCGGCTGCGGTCGCACCGTCATACGGCACGACGCCCGTGAGCATTTCGTACAGCATTATGCCGAGTGAATAGATTTCCGAACGCTCGTCAGCCACCGGATAAGCATTTGATTGCTCAGGTGCGAGATAACGCGGATCGGCCCCTTTTGCGATGTCTAGCGGATCGCCGCCAAAGCCATAGACCTTGGCCGTGTCGTTCTCAACAAAAACATTTGCCGGGGCAAGGGCAGCGTGGATTATCTTTTTCTCGTGTGCGGCAGCAACGCCGGACGCTATTTGGTGGGCAAAGCTCAATGCCTGCTTTTCATCGATGGCCGTACCGTCGGCAAGCAATCCGCTCAATGTTTCGCCGCTCGCCGGTTCAAACACAGCGTATGACACGCCCTTAGCATCGGTGCCAAAATCGGTGACGTTTAAGATATTTAGATGTGAAACTGAGGATGCCGAGCGGGCCGCGTCGATGAACTTTTTCGACCAGCGGGCGTCGATGGCGAGTGCCTGCGGTAGCACCATTATCGTCACGGGCTTGTCCGAGATCTCGTGTTTACCCGCAAAAAGGTCGCCCGCCGAACCCTCGCAAATGAGGCTTTCGATGCGGTATTTATCAGCTACTAATTTTCCTACAATGTCTTCGATCATTACGTATTAGAACGCTTTTAGGGCGTAATAGTTGCAAGTAAAGAATAGGATATGCAGAAGCCCGCGTGTGAGCAAGGGCGTATCACTCTAGTTGAATGTTACGCCCTTGCTTACGCGCGGGCCTCTGCAATTAGTTGCGATCTAGAGCTTAACGAATACGATGAGCAGTGCGAACAGCACGAGTGATTCGATCAGAGCGAGTGCGATGATCATCATCGTCTGGACTGTTCCGGCTGCACCCGGGTTACGGGCAGCACCCTCAGCGGCACGCGAACCTACGAGGCCCTGTCCGATACCGGCCAAACCGGCTGCGAGTCCGAAACCGATGCCGCCGCCGATAGCTTTAGCTGCGGCAACCGACGATTCGTTATCAGCAGCACCCTGAGCAAGAGCCGGGATAGCCATCAATGCAAGTGCGAGTGTCGCAAATACAACATATTTAATTTTGTTCATTTTTTTATCTTCCTTTTATTTAAGTTAGAAGACCTGATCTACAATCTAAAAACGCAGCTTGCGGGGTATTATTTCGCCTCATTTCCGGTATGCCGTGGATTTTATACTCCCAAAGAGTCCAAAGCTCCTGATTCGTGCGGGCATGTGAGGTGCCTGTGCTCCTCGTGCTTTATGAGCAAGCTTGATTTTCAAACCGACCGATCGCGGTCTTACCTGTTTGGAGTACCAACTTTAGTCGGCCACTCCGTCACCAAAGATAGCTGATAAACCGGGACTCCAAGCTTATTACGCATGAGCAACGGCGGCTTCGCCGTGGGCGTCATGCTCGTGCTCATCGTGATCATGCGGGGCGTGTGAGACCTCGCCGATATAGATCATCGAGAGCAGCGTGAAAACAAATGCCTGTACGAACGCCACAAAAACACCCAGCAGCGTCAATATAAGCGGCACGAGAAAGTGTGTAAATGGCGGTGCGATGTTTGTGATCTCGGCAAAAACTTTTTCGTCCGAAAACATATTCGCAAACAGCCGGACGCCAAGCGTGAACGGCCTGATCGAACTACTGATAACCTCGATCGAAAAGATGAGCGGCGTGATTATCAAGCCATTACAAAAGGCAGTTTGGGGCCCGCAAAATGGCCGATGTGCTTGAGGATGCCGTTTTCACTGATGCCGACGTAGTTGTAATAGACAAACGACGAAACGCCGAGTGCGAATGTGACGTTAACCGACGCGGTCGGCGACATAAACATCGGGAACTGGCCCATCAGGTTCGATACCAAAATAAGCACGCCAAATGTCGCGACTACCGGGAAATGCCGTGCTCCGTGATTGCCGATGATGCTGCCGATCATGTCTTTGACGGCGAGAAATCCGGCCTCGAGCGTAAGCTGTCCCGGTTGCGGATCGTCCTCGCTCAGTTTGCCCTTGAGCAAATAAACGATAAAAACCGTCAGCAGACACGCGATCACAAACATGATCGTGTACCAAGGGATAGCGTTCTCGGGGCTGTACTCGGCACCAAAAACCTTTTCGGGCGTCGTGCCAAAATTGGCAAAGAATTTGTCCCAGACCGGCTTGGTATAAGCCATCTGAAAACGATAGACGGGCTCGCCGAGATAGTGGTTGATGAACTCGACGATCATCGGTGTGTGATGGCCGCCGCCTTCTGCAAATAGAAACATCTTAAAAATACCTTTTAGGTCGAACTAGTAAAAATACTTCGCAATCCCTGGATGACAACGGCGAAAGCAAATGCCGCAAGACCCGCTATTACTGCAGCGATGGGCAAAGCCCCGGTCAAATGTACGGCCAATAAAACAAGGCCGAGAGCCGCGTAACGCATGATGTACTTTGCGGCCAAAATGCCGGTCGAGTAGATCGCGTCGCCGCTAAACATTGCCTTGGTCACGCGGTCGAGCCAAAAATAATTGGCAAACGCGAGCACCCCGCCAAACAGGACGCCGACGCCAAACAGCGTGCCGCGAACGGCAAAACCGGCAGCCGAACCGACGATGACAAGCACCGCCATTATTATCAAAATACCGCGATGCGACATCGCGCCATTGTCAGTTGTCAAAGGGTCAATATCCTCACCCATTGCGAAACTTAAATTTTACAAATAAACACGGAAAAGTTCAAAAGAGAGGCGCGGAAAAACCTAGGTTTTAGAGTTTATCGTCCTCGTCGCGGGACATCAGCGGACGGATCTCAGGTGAGGGCTTTTTCGTGCTGTAGATCTGCGAACTGAGCCGAAAGAACTGGATAAACCCGATGATCGAACCGAGCACGATGCCGCCGACGATGCCCCAAGGCGAAGTTCCGAGCAAGAGATCGGCAAGCCAGCCGAGAAATAGACAAAATGCGACCGCGCCAAAAAACGCGATCCCGGCGGACCACGCCAAGCCGCTGCGGCGGACGTTTTCCTCGGTGGATTCGGGCGAAAAGGGAACTAGCACGACGGGCTGCTCGTCCTTTTCGGCTCTTTTTCTTCGTCAAAAATGCTAGGCGTCATCTCGGGCAATGATGACAGTTTCCGTCGGCGATTTCAATTCGTAGGTGATGCCCCGCCAAATCATCCGCCGCGAAGCCCACGCGGCCAGCGAATTATAGAGAAATAATGAGGGTGCGATCAGCCACAAAGTATTTTGTGTCCAAAACTGACTCTTTAGGTCGGCTTCATGTTGGGGCAAAACGAGCCTGACGGCATTAAGACGCAGCCATGCTTTGCCGGTGCTGAAAACGGTCACGAATATTAGCGTCGCAAGGCTCACCCACACGGCGATGCTGTTTGTCTTACTGAGTATGACGATCAGCAAAGCGGCGATCAGCACGGCGTTAAAAATAGTGGTACCGATGAGCGAAACGATCCACAGCGGCGTCGCATAGACACGTGTGATCTTCATCTGGCGGGTCGTAAATTCGACCGTCTCGGTTAATGTGCAATCTTCGACCGTGGCCGTAAGTGCTTGTGGGACAAAGATTATCGACAGCCCCGCCGCTTTGACAGCTCGCGTAACGGCAAAATCGTCGGACAACACGCCGCTCCATTTCTCACACATTTCGAGCCGCTCAAATGTGTCGCGACGCATCGCCATCGAGCCGCCCCAGCAGAAATTGGACTTGATATTTGGCCCGAGTGCAGACGTGATCGATGCGTTCCAAGCGGACCGCAATTCCGAACCGAATGTCGGATTTTTCGAGATGAACCAACGATAGCCTGTTGATGCTCCGACGTTTGCATCGGCGTGCGGAGCGATGAGAGCCCGTAGCCAATCCATTGACGGACGAGCATCGGAATCGGCGAAAACAAAGATCTGGCTTTGGTCGGAAACGTGGAGGACGGCTTCGCGGAGGTTTTCGACTTTTGGCTGGAATGTTGGAGTGGATTGCTTTCGCAGATGCAGATGATCAAGTTTCGAGTAGGCAGACAATCCTTCCCTTGTTTGTCTTTTGGCCTCTGTCACTATCGGCAAAATGTTCTAGATCACTGCGACGGCGGGATCGTTTTTGTCATCGACGACGAAAATAACCTCGTATTTCGGATAGTCTTGTTTAAGAAACGCGGCGAGATTTTCGTCCAGGCCTTTGTCGACGCCGCGGCAGGGAACGATGATCGTTGCGAATGGCGTGTAGTCGGATCGCGGTTTGGCTAGTTGTTCGCGAAAGAATTTGAGATAGGCGATGCCGCCGAGAAATGACTTAAAACTAAGCCAGACGAGGATGGCGGCGAAAAAGTAAAAGACAAAGATCATCTCGGCCCGCGTGCGTTTAACATCGGCGTGATGTAATCGATGGTGCGGACGGCCGCTCCGCGATTATGCTCCATTACCTCAAGAGCGTTTAGGCCAAGCTCCTTTCGCTTTTTCTCGTCTTTGAGCAGATCGCCAAACGCGGTTGCGAGCGTCGAAGCCGCTGTGTTTTCGGTTACCTTTTCGAGCTGGATGAGCGCGTATTTATCCAAAAACTCATTAACGGACGCTTCGAAATTTGCAGTATATGAACCGGTGATAATGGCCTTGCCGGTTGCGGCGGGCTCGAAAATGCTCTGTCCGCCGTGCGGTATCAGGCTGCCGCCGACAAATACCGCCTCGGCCAGCGGATATGCCGCACGCAACTCGCCGATCGAATCGAGCAGGATGATCTCGGCGGTTTTATCTCGGGATGAGACCTTTTCGGAACGCCGCACCCACGTAAATCCGGTGGTTTTCATCAGCGCGGCGACCTCGTCAAATCTTTCGGGATGACGCGGTGCGAGCATCAGGCGTGGCAGATTGTCGCCGGACGATTTCCATATCTCTTTGAATGCGTCGAGTATCCATTTTTCTTCGGGCGAATGGGTGCTTGCGGCAATGATCAGCGGTGCGTCGGAGGCGATGCCAAAACGCTCTTGCAGCTCGGCGGTGATGGCGTTTTCGTTTTCGTCGAGGTCGTGATCAAATTTTAGATTGCCCAGCACGCGGACCTTACTTGCCCTTAAACCCAGCGACATTATTCGCGTGGCGTCGTCATTTTCCTGCATTAACGCAAAATCGAGATAGCCGAGGATGCGTTTCATAAACCGTTTGATCTTGGTGTAACGGTCGAGCGAACGCTGTGATAGACGCCCGTTGACGATAGCGATGCGGGCCTTCGATTTATAGGTTTCGCGGATGAGATTGAACCAGATCTCGGTTTCCATCAGCAGCAAAACACGCGGTTCGAAATGCCTCAATACGCGCCGCACAGTCCACCGAAAATCAAACGGCACGTAGAAAACGCAGTCGGCAGTGTCCTTGAAGATCGCCCTCGCGAGCTTTTGTCCGGTGCGGGTGACGGTCGAAACGATCACGCGGTGGCCGGGGAATTTTGTCTTTAGCTCTTCGACCAGCGGACGTGCTGCGTTCGTCTCGCCGACCGAGACGCAGTGGACCCAGACGACGGGGCGTTTATCTATTTTGAATTTGGGCAAAAACCCGAGGCGCTGAAAAAAGCCCGCCGCGTGTTTGCCGCGAAAGACCGCGCTCAGTGCAAACACCGGCAGCATCAAAATAAACGCCAGCGTGTATAAAAGGCCGTACAAAAAGAACATTTTCTAAGCCTAAAAAAGTGCTAAAAGCCCGTAAAATCCTGAAAGAAACGACAATTCGAACCTCTCCGGACTTCGCGGGCTTTTTCGCCGATCAAAAAAACTGACCTACTTGACGCGCTCCATGTACTTGGCCTCGGTCGGGTTGACGCGTATCATTTCGCCCTCGACGATAAATGGTGGAACTGACACCGTAACGCCATTTTCGAGTGTCGCGGGTTTGTTCGAATTCGAAGCGGTCGCACCCTTAAGAGGTGGATCGGTCCGCGAAACGGTCAGATCCATTGTTGCCGGCAGAGCCACGCCGATCGGTGTGCCGTCGTAAAACTCGACCTCGATCTTCAGGTTTGGCATCAGCCACTGAGCGGCGTCACCGAGCTCGTCCTCGGTCAGAGCGACCTGCTCGTAGGTTTCCGAGTTCATAAAATGGTGGTGCGAGCCGTCCGAGTAGAGGTAATCCATCTTGTGCTGTTCGAGAGTCACCTTGTCGAGCGTGTCGTTCGAACGAAAGCGAAACTCAAACGAGTTGCCCGTGATCAGATTGCGAAGCCTCGCCTGGACCATCGCACGCAGATTGCCGGGCGTGTGGTGGTGAAATTCCATCACGCGGACCGGCACGCCCTCGTGGACGATGACCATACCTTTTCTAATATCGTTTGCTGAAAGTGCCATAAAACTTGATCAAATCTCCGTTATGTAAAATTGCGTTGTCAGAACCGGGAGCAGTAGCGACCGGGTTCATAAAAGCGACAATCATACATATTAACTGACAAGGAGACATCTGTCATAACCTACCTGACTCGGAACCCCGTCGCTATCGCTCAGGGTTCTGACAAAACTGTCTAGTCAACGGTTACCTTGAACTTGAACGTCCCTTTCCACGCGTCGGCCTTAGTGCATTCCTGAATGGTGAATTTATAGTCGCCCGCGACGGTGGGTGTAGCCTCGTTATTTGCGTGACAGTCGGCTGCCATATCTTGCTCGTAACCCGATCCTGCGGGGCCCTCGATAAAGATGGATATCGATCTGCTTCCCGTGTTTTCGGTTTTCATCGTCTGTCCGTCGCGGACGCGAATGACAAAGACGCGTTTCGATTTGTAGCTCGACAATGTTCCGGTGACGGTCGCCGAAGTAGCACCTCGTTTGAATGTAATGCGTTTTGCCGTTTGTGCCGATGCCGCCGAAACGGCAACGCCCAAGATCATAAATGCAAAGATGGTGATGGCTATCCTTTTCATTGTTTATTTTCCTTTTTCAAGCGTCAGCGGCGGTGGTTCTTGTCCCTCGGGCGGCGCCTCTTTGTTCATGCTGCCGTAGATCATCGTGATCTTTTCGATCCAATCTTTGGCGTCTTTGTTGTCCGCATCGTATTTTAGCGTCCGGCGATAGTCGCCAAGCGCCGATGCATATTGGCGCGCGGCGGTCAGGGCGTCGGCACGTTTGTAATATGCTTCGGCAAGAGCTTTCTTAGCGGCGGCATCATCCTGTTTTTTCTTAAACGAAACCTCGGCTGTCGCTATCGCCGTATCATAGACCTTGGTGTCGATAGGGTCGCCGCTCTGTTTCCATTTAGACGGTGCTCCCGTATTTGCGGGCGGCGTCTGGTTTTCAGTGGTGTGGGAAATGGCCGTCTGCGACCGTTCGGTATTTCCCGGCTTTGCCGCGTTTGTATCCTGCGCGACCGGTTTTGCGGCGTTGTTGCAGCCAATGATGAATATTGCGGAGACGAGTAAAACTAATATTTTTTTCATGGTTAAGTTGTCTAACTATTTCTTATCAATATAAGGCCGGGCCTGGACGATGTAAATCTTGCCGTTCAGTATACCCCATTCGATGTCCTGTTCTTTTTTGCCGCCAAAAGCTGTGCGGATGTTGATGGCGGCTTTTGCTAGTGCACGGGCTTGCAGGTCGGTCAACACGCGTTTTTTTGCTCCGGCACATTTATCGACGGTTACTTTGAGGTCGCCGTTTGCGTCGAACGCTAGTGCATTTTCCTGTTGCGACAGTGTCATAACGACGACCGAGTTTGACTTCGGGTTGAACAATATCTGCTCCGGGATGCCGGTGTTATCGACAACTTTTGAATTATGCCCGCAGACGGCGCTGATGTAGACGCTGTTCTTACTGCGATCGTCAAACGGATCCTTAGTGATCATCACGCCGCCGCGTTCCATATCGACGCCGACCTGAACGAGAGCCGACATATAGACATCGGACTGGCTGACGTAATTGCGGACGCGGGCCTCATAGCCCTGAAAATTCCATAGCGAGGACCAAACTTTTTTCACAGCGTCGATCAGTTTGTCCTCGGCGATCACATTCGCGACGCTCGAATAAAGACCGGCACCGCTAAAATTTGGCAGGTCTTCGCTGTTTGACGAACTGCGGACAAAAACGGGTTTGCCGCCCAGTTGTGTTTTCCATCTGGCGATGATCTCAGCTCGCAAGTTATCATCAAATTTACCTTTCTGGATCGCGGCGCGAAATTCGTCCAGCTTTTGCCGCCTGACCTTTGGGTTATGGACAAAGTCGTTCGTTTTTTGTTGAGCATTTCGCCAAGATTTGCCGATTTTGCTCCGTATTTTATGCTGTCCGCCTTTCGCATTTCCCGGAGTCCGGCGAGCTTAGTCGTTTTAAGGTCGGCGGGCGGGATCTGTTGATCGGGTGAGACAAATTTTTCTTTGATATCATCCTGCGACGCACGGTCAAAGCTGTAATCCGTGAGATTTGCACTCAGCTTCATCACGAATGTGTCGTAATCGCGAAAGAGCTTGTCAGCGTCCTTGATATATACATTTGGGATGTTCCAACCCTTGGCGAGGATGTTGATGTGCGATAACGGCGACGAAGGTTTTGCCACGATAACGCCCCGAACCGGCGGCAGGTTGAGCGGCAATTCTTTTAAGATGAGGATCTCGTTATCACCGATCTCGACAGTGTCGTCGAGCTTGTCGATGATGTGGACGCGGCCGATGGCGGTGCCGGTGTTGAGAGCGAGATAAGCCTGATTGCGATTTAGCTCGTCCTGCAAAATGCGGTCGATGCCAATGTTTGCGGACACATCTTCCTGACGGATCGAATTTGGTTTATATGTCGCTTTTTGAAAGAAAGAGGCGTTGATCGTCGCGTTTGCCGTTTTGATGATCTCGGCTGAGGCGAGATCGCCTTCCCACAGTTCCCAGGTAAACTTTTCTACCGGGGCCTGCCATGCGATGGTGCCGACGATAAATCTGCGGTCGAGATCGACATATATCGGCTTAAATATCTCGGTGCCGCGGGGTATCAGATAGGTCGCGAGCAAAAAATCTTTGTGAAAGCGATACTTTTGCGAATTGACGTAATAGATCTTGTTGTTTGAACGCCGGTCGATGATAAACATCACGTGCGGCATCGAGTACGGCGTGCCGGCATGATAGACGCGGGCGATCGAATCAAAAGCGTTGCGCGACTCGATCTTTGGCAGCGAGTTTTTGGACGAGTCGGGCTTTTTGTCCATTGCACCCTTAGGTTCGCGGGTCGGCGACGGCTTACGGGCCATCTGAGCGTTAGCGGCGGTTGCGGAGAGCAACAGGATCAAAACAAAAGCAATGTATTTATGACGGATCATAATGATTTAGAGTGTATTTTGACGGCCGTGCGAGAAAAATCGCTGCCTGAGATTAACAAGGTCGGCCTCGCTTTTCATAGAGATATCCGAGGTCGCTGATGTGGCCGTCCTTTGAGGCCGTAGATCCAGCCGTTAACGGTCAGTTCCTGCCCGCGGTTCCACGCTTCCTTAACAATGGTAGTTTCGCCAACGTTGATGACCTGTTCGCAAACGTTGAGTTCGCACAGGCGGTTGACGCGTTCGGTCTGATCTTCGATCGCCGACAGCTCGGCTTCCATATAGTTTGCCGTGTCCTGAATGTGCCGCAGCCAATTGTCGATCAGGCCATGGCTCTTTCCATCTAGCGACGCGACGACACCACCGCAATTATAATGGCCGCAGACGATGATGTGTTTGACCTTTAGCACCTCGACGGCAAATTGCAGCACCGCCAGGCAATTCATATCTGTATGGATCACGAGATTTGCGACGTTGCGATGAACAAAGACCTCGCCCGGATTGAGATCGACGATCGGCTTGCCGAGACGCGGCTGTCCGAACATCCGATCCAAAGATATTCCGGAGTTTGCTGTGCTGCGAGATCGACGAAAAAATTTGGGTCTTCGTCGGTCATACGCGATGCCCAACGTTTGTTGTTTTCGAGTAGATGCTGTAATTCGCTCACAATAGTATTCGCTCGAGATAGTTTAACCTTGATAGCGGTCAGCGCAAAATATCTTCGATAGCGTCACATGCGGTTTTGGTGCCATTTTCCGAATCTATGATTCGTTTTAACGGCAAAGCGTTTGCGCGATATTTTTCGTTGGCGAGGATCGCGGACAGTGCTTTCGCCGCACTTTCGGCATTGTAGCGGTCGCGGCCGATGATCTCAGCAACGCCGGCACGACGGCAGCGGGCGGCATTATCCGGCTGATCGTGACTAAACGGAACAATAAGATGCGGCACTCCGGCACGTAAAACCTGTGCGGTCGTGCCGACGCCAGCCTGATGAACGACACACGCCGCCCGCGGAAAAATCAGCGAATATGGTGCAAACTCAAACCCGACGATATTTTCATCAAGCCCCTTTGGCGGAGCGTTGTCCCTGCCGTATAGCAAAACCGCCCGACGTCCGAGCAGCTTTGCTGCTTTTGCACTCTCGTCAAAAAAATCTCGTGCGTCCATCACTGCAGCCGAGCCAAGCGTGAAAACGATCGGCGGATCTCCGGCGTCAAGAAAAGCGGCAAGTTCGGGCTGCAACTCCAGCGTTTCGCTCTCGTCGTAAAAACAAAACCCGGTTTGGATCGTCTGCGAGGGCCAATCCGGCTGCGGCTTTCCGATCGCTTCGGAAAACATCGCGAGATGCCGGAGCGGCGAAAATTTGTCCGTGAATATTGGATCGTGGTTGGGGTCTAAGCTGAGTTCGCGTCGCAGAGTCTTATACGGCTCGTACCAGCCGCTGACGGTCCAACGCATTACGCGAAACAGTTCGCGGTGAAATACAGCGGGCAGGGGACGCAGATATTCTAGCCAGGTCGCTTGCGGATAAACGTTCGGGTCATGAGACGAAAACATGCAGAGCGGTGAAAGGGTCGTAGTGATCCATTTCACGCCGGTTTTCTCGGCGATCCATGCGGCTGTGTAAACGATCTCACCATTCAAAAAAACGTCTGCCCCATCGACCGCCGCGAGCATATCTTCGTACATATCGCGAATACTTGGCAAGATGATCTCGCGGATGACCATCTCAGGACCGGTGCGGGCGTCCATTGTTTTCCGGATGAGTTCGGCGTCGGTCGGGTCGAGATCAGGGCGGAGCGGTGCAAATTCGAGCCCGTTTTCGATGATCTTTTCGCTGTAACCTTGCCAAGTATTGACGACGACGCTGTGTCCGCGTTTCTTGAGTTCGAGCCCGAGGGCCATCATCGGATGCAGGTCGCCGAGGCTGCCCATTGTCGAGAGGACGATGCGTGACATATTTTATTGAGGTTAAATTTCGGGGTCTTCGCTTCCGATTCTTTTGTACGACGCTCGTCGAGCCGCGTTTTCACCTGCATACGGATGCTTAGAAAAAACGCAACCGCACCGACGACGGATGTGACAAACATCGCGTCATAATTGCCCCGCCAGTAGAAAACTGCAGCAATTCCGGCAAAGACGACAGAGAGCAATTGGAATGTGCGTTCCCAGTTCATCGGACGGCCACGTCGTTAAATCCTTCGCCGCGAAAATACGCCCCGACCGCACGAAACATCCGCCGAAAGCTGCGAAAAACTTTTGGTAAAAACCAGACAAAGAACAGCACGAACAAAAATAGCACGATAGCAATAGCCATCGGGGCAAAGACCGCGAGGATCACGCCGACGATCACGAGGCCGTCTTCGAAAAAAGACAGGGCCCAGTTTGAGATCGGTTCGGGCGACAGATTTGCTCCGACGCGTGCTGCCGCTTTCGTTCCGTGCGATGCTAGTGCCAACCCCCCGCCGATAAGCGCGGCCGGGATATAGACGCTTGAGTCAAGCTGATTTGTCGCCGCGTACGCAACGACCGCACCCGCGGGCACGCGGATAAATGTGTGGACGACATCCCAAACGCTATCGACGTAAGGGAATTTATCAGCGAAAAATTCGATCACATACAGCCCGCCGGCGACGCCGATGATCCACCAGTTATCAAGCGCGTCGAGCCCGCCCGGCAGCTTGGTCGCACCAAACTTTTGCAGCAGCCCAAGGATCGTCACCGTGGCATAAAGGTTGATGCCAGACGTCCACGCCGAACCGAGAGCCAGACTTAATGTTGAGAACCATTCCATTGCGATTTCCTCCGCCTAGGCTATTATCAAACAGGATAGACAGGATGTGCAGGATAACTCAAGAACCGATCCTGTTTATCTTGTACCTCCTGTTTAATTCTCCGCTCCAATTTACGATTCTTCGCCTTCCTCAGTTCCTTCGTCCTTCTTAAATCCGAATTTTTCGAGCCTGTATTGCAACGTTCTGAACGTCAACCCTAGCAACTTTGCCGATTTCGTGATGTTGTTGTCGGTGCGTTCCATGGCTTGCATTATTAGACTGCGTTCGACGTCTTCGAAATTTACGCCTTCGGTGGGCAGGGCGAAAAGGTCGCCTGATGCGGCGGTGGTTGCGGTTCGGCCGCCGGATTGGGTCATCTCGGGCGGCAGGTCGTCGAGGGTGACGCGGTCGTCTTCGCAGAGCAATATTGAGCGTTCGAGTGCGGATTCGAGTTGGCGGACGTTGCCGGGATAGGCGTATTCGTCGAGCAGCTTTCGGGCGTCGGGGGCGAATGTGATCTTGCGGTTCGTGCCTTTGGTGTGTTTGGCGACGAAATAGTCGATGAGCACAGGAATGTCGGTGCGGCGTTCCCGCAAGGCCGGCAGCTCGATCGAGAGCACGTTGAGCCGGTAATAGAGGTCCTCGCGAAAACGCTGTTCGCCGACCATGTGGAGCAGGTCGCGGTTTGTCGCGGTAACGACGCGGACATCGACGTTGAGTTCGCGAACGCCGCCGACGCGGCGGATCTGTTTTTCCTGCAAGGCCCGCAATATCTTTGCCTGCAGAGCGATATCGAGCTCGCCGATCTCATCGAGAAAAAGCGTCCCGCCGTCGGCGATCTCAAAGAGGCCTTTTTTGTCGGACACGGCCCCGGTAAATGAGCCTTTTTCGTGGCCGAATAGCTCGGATTCGAGCAGGTTCTCGTTGATCGCGGCACAGTTGACGGCCTGGAAAACTTCGTTAGACCGCAGGCTGTTTTTATGGATCGCACGCGCGATCAGCTCTTTGCCGGTGCCGCTTTCGCCGCGGATGAGGACGGTCGAACTGGACTTGGCGATCTTGAGGATGAGCTTTTTGACCTTGTCCATCTCGGGCGAGACTGAGACGATCTCGGCATCGAGCATCGTCAATTTTTTCAGCGCTCGTGAAACCGTCTCAAGCAGCTTTTCGCTGTCGTACGGTTTTTGCAGATACTCGAACGCCCCGAGCCGCAAAGCATCGACGGCCGAATCGATCGTGCCGTGGGCGGTGAGCAGGATGACGATGATCGATTTGTCAAAATCGGTCAGGGCCTTGAGCAGCTCGAGCCCGCTCATGCCGGTCATTTTGAGGTCGGTCAGGACGAGGTCAAAATGCCGGTCAGCGACAAATTTCATCGCCGCTTCGCCCGAGCTCGCCGTCGTCACGTCATAGCCCTCGCCCGACAGGATCGTTTCTAAAATTTCTCGTTGATTCTTTTCATCATCAACTACAAGTATTGATTTGCGTGCCATATCTAATTTTCAACGATGGATAATAGACTCAATTTTTTACGGCTAGACTTCGATTATAATAATCAATAAATTCAGTGGTTACATCTGGACAATCAGAAAGGTCACCGATTAAAGGCTTGTTTTTTGAAATATCAAATATCAGTTTTATACCCCTCTCTGCGGCAAATTTTCTCAATTGATCCCGAACTTTCTTATCCAAACCGCCTTTCAACTCTTCAGTTCTTTTCTCAAGATATGTATCGTAATCTTCCTTTTTTTCGCGTATCTCTAGCGACAGCAATCGTGCCTGCTCCAATTTACGATTTGATATTTCGCACTCAGGTAATTTAGAACACGCAAGCATTTCATCCGATAAAGTTTTGATTACTTGGTTTCTGGCAGTTAGGTCCGCAAGTTTGGGGGCGAGCTCTTTTTCTAATTGGGCATAGACCTCAGCATATTCCTTAATTGGAGATTGATAGTTATCAAATTTGTCGGTGTCCATCAGAGCAATTTTCGAAATGGTCGAAAAGGGTGTTGGTGCAGGCGACTGGGCCAATATCACATTACCCATGAGTGCAAATAGAAAGGAGACCAAAGGTAGTGGTAGGTAACTTCTGGACATTTGATTCATAAAGCCTTTGGCAATCGCACAATAAACTTTGTCCCTTCGCCCTCGGTGGATTCGACCTCGATCTTGCCGTTATGGATATCGACGATTTTTTGCACGATGGCGAGGCCGAGGCCGGTGCCGGTTTCTTTGGTCGAAAAATACGGCTCGAATATCTTTGAGAGGCTCTCGGGCGAGATGCCGTTGCCCGTATCCGTTATCTCAAAGCGGACAAATTCGCCGCCCTCGTCGGGCAATATCTTGATGCCGAGATGACCGCCGTTGGATTCCATTGCCTGGACACCGTTGATCAATAGGTTATTAAATACCGACCTAAGAAATTCGGGGTCGCCCATTACCTGCGGCACATTTTCGTGCTCGACGACGGCGATGGTGATGTTTTTTTCTTCGGCTTGCGGCTCGACGATGCGGAGCGATTCCTCAATGGCCTTGCGGGCGTCGAGCGGGACGAGCTTGGCGGTCGCCGGACGCGAATAGTTTAGGAAATCGGAGATCTGCTGATTGATGCGGGCAACCTCGGTCTTTAATTGTGAGGTCAGCTTTTCAAACGTCTCACGCCGTTCGGGTTCCTCCGGTGCAAATTTCGACCGCAGATGGTCGAGTGTCAAGTTGATGTAATTGAGCGGGTTGCGAATCTCGTGGGCGATCGCGGAGCCGAGCCGTCCGACGACGGCGGATTTTTCGGCTTGTTGCAATTGGGCCTCCAGGTCGCGTTTTTTCTCGAGCTCGGCGGTCATTTCGTTGAAATTTGTCGCCAGATTTCCGAGCTCGTCGTTTCGCGAATCAGGCACGCGGACGGTCAAATTGCCGTCAGCAACCTGGCGGGCGGCATTTGAAAGATCGGCTATCGGTCGCGAAAACCGCCAGACGAGCATAAACGTGATCAGTGACGAGACGAGCAGAACGCCGAGCGTAAATATCAACGGACGAGCGGCACGCAAGGCAGCGGCGCTCTTATCATTTTTGAGCAGCACCATCACATACCAGCGGCCCTTGCTCGTTTCTATCGGAACGGCATGAGCCTCGTCGTCGGTAAATTTGTTAGCGTCGGTGCGTTGATTAGGGAATTGGGCCAGATCGGTGCCGAGACGTGATCCTTCCATCAACGGCGGCAGTTCCTTGAGTTCGGCGAGCCGCTTATAGACGATCGTTCCATCAGGTTCGCTAGACGGCAGGTAGTCAGGATTGAGGCTGTCGGATACCCGCCAGATGTTATCTACAATAATTACGTCTTTTATAAGTGCTGCTGCTTCTTGATCGAAAAAGGTCTGGCCGTTGCGGTCGATCAGATCCTGCATATACTCTCCGGTGGTAAGTCCATTAGACCCGAGAGCGATGCCTGCGACGAGCGCCCGCGACTGTGCCTCGAGGCGGACATTATTTTCGCCCTGCGTCACTAGATTGAGGTAGTACTGAAAACTCAGCGTCGCCATCAGCAACACGGCGAGTATCAGCAACAGCCTGCCGCGAAATGTATTAAAGAATCTCATAGATGCCAACAAAATTACTTATGAGAAAATGCTTGCGCTACTCGTCGGTTGAATGTTATATTCAACCTTAGTTTTTAAGCAACCGCCGGAAACGGCTTATTTTCCGGTATAGCGAGATCTCTGAGCTCCACCTGGTTTCTACAACAATCTTACGTATTCTGAGGTAAAGCATGAAGTTAATGTTCCCCAAATTGTCCCGCGTCAGTTCTTTTTTTGTGCTCGTCGTTGTTGCAATGCTGCTAACCGGTAGCGTTTCGGCACAGGCGAAAAAGGCCGCACCCGCCAAAAAGGCCGTAGCTAAGAAGCCTGTAACCAACGCAAAAGATGCCAAGAAAGATCGCGACAAGGCCAAGGCAATCGCCAAGGCCAAACAGGACAAAAAGGAAAAATTAACAGCCAAAACTAAAGACACCAAAAACGACAAAGCAAAAAAGGACACTAAAAAAGCCGCTGAATCAAAAGCCGCTCTTGCCGAACGCCGCCGCAAAGACGCCGAACGCCGTGCCGCGATCATTGCCGAGCAGCGCCGCCGCGAACAGGCCCGCCGCGAAGCGATCGCCCGCAAAGCAGCATTTGAGAACGGACTCCGCATTGAGACAGTCGCAAATATTTCGAAAGACAACACCGAGGGCGAGGACCTCAACATCCGCAACGTTGCGATCAACGCACTTGGCGGGCACGCCGGTTCGGTCGTTGTGATGGAGGCCCAGACGGGCAAGGTTTTGACAATTGTAAATCAGGATTGGGCCGTACGCAGCACTATACGTCCGTGTTCGACGATCAAACTCGTGACCGGCGTTGCGGCACTCAATGAGGGTGTTATTAGTAAAGAAGACGGTTCGGTCAAAAATGTTTCGACCCGCCGCAAGCTCGATGACGCGATCGCGTTTTCTGACAACGCATATTTTCAGCGTGCCGGCGTCCAGATGGGCAACACCAAGCTTGTCGAATACGGCCAGAAACTCGGCCTTGGGCAGCAAACGGGCGTCAATCTCGAGGGCGAGGCGACCGGACGGCTGCCTTTTAGCAACAGCAATCCGCGAATCTATTCGCATGGTGACGATACTGAAGTTTCGACGTTACAGCTTGCAGTGATGGCTGCCGCGATCACGAATGGCGGCCACCGCGTTTTGCCGCGTATCCCGCGTAAAGGCGTCGAGAATGCGAGATTTCAGACATTTTATAAGGCGAACGTCGATGTGCCCAGCCCAAGCGTACGACGCGTCATACCCGGTATGATGGGCGCAGCCGAATACGGCACCGCCCGCCGCAACATGAATCAGACGCTTGGCGTCGCCGGTAAGACGGGTTCGTGCATCGACAAAGGCTCGTGGGTCGGGCTCTTTGCCTCGGTCGCCCCGATCGAGCAGCCAAAATACGCCGTAGCCGTCATTACCCGCGGGCAACGCGAACGCGGCCGCTATGCCGCTGCCATTGCCGCTCAGGTTTATAACGCCTTAGCCGGAAACATCGTCAGGACGGACCGCAATCTGGCCCAGACCGAATTTAAGATCGCACCGAAAAACGTTGCAGTTACAAAAGCTGACGCACGGCTTGCCGATCTAGCCGACGATGATGAGGCGGATGAGACTGACGTAACGACGACCCCGGTCGGTGATCGCAACGTGATAATCGTGCCGAGTGCCCCGCCGCAGAAAAAAATGGTCACTAAGACTGCAGATTCCCGTCCCGTTTTCCCTCCGGTAGTCATTACCTACGACAAGGACGAAAAAGAAAAGAAACGCAAGCCGTAAGCAAGTCAACAATATAGGGCCGAAACGATGCGGATTTTGTAATGAAATTCGCATTTCGGCTTGACTTGCATAGCAAACTTACGGATTATTTACCTTTTCAAAAGTTTTCTTTTGAGCGATAGTTTTTTATATAAAGCCATCATACCGCCGCGCAAAATATAGCAACTATTTTGTGCGGCAGCACATCTGATTTCACGCGAAACCAAAGATATATTCTTTGGGGCCGCAACTGGAAATTTATTTTGGAATTACGCATTAGGCGGAGGAAGTATTTCGATGAAAACGATTTTTAGATCAACAAATTTGCTGCTTATATTGGCCGCAATTATCGCATTTGGAGCTGTGGCCGGAATGGCCCAGGACCCGTGCACGGATGCCGACGGGCAGACCAAGATGCAGGACGAGTTTGACGCTCTCTATGCAGTTAAGGTTAACCTCAATGTTCGTCAGAAAGCAATAGATTCGGGAAAGGCATTTCTTGAAAAATACGGATCATGCGAACCGGCAAAAGTTCGTGTCGATTGGCTCAAGATCAACATTCCTAAGATGGAAGCAAAGATTATTCTTGACCGTGGTGCCAAAGCTGAAGCTGAACTCGTTGGCCGGTTTGACGCGGCTATGAAAGCAAAGAACTTTGACGAGGTCTATGTCACCGGTAAAGAGGTGCTTGCAAAATATCCTGATAAATACCGTGCCGCTGAGATCGTGCTTGGTTCGATCGCCTTTGATGAGGCGTATAAGGGTAATACCAAATATAATGACGACGGCTTGCGTTTCGCAAAGGCGGCTATAGCCGACCTTGAGTCAGGCAAAACGTTCACGACCTTTGGCGTCAATCCTTATATCTATAAGACCAAAGGAAGATGCTCTTGGTTACATGAACCTGACCATCGGTTACATCACCAGCGTTTCGCAAAAAAATCAAGTTGGTTCGCTGCAGTATCTCTATAAGACGACTCAGGGCACCTCAGAGGCGAGCAAGAACCCTATCGCTTATGAGCTAGTTGGTAATTACTACTTTGCCGAACTCAATAAGATCGTCGAACAGATCGCGGCCTTGAGTGCCAGCCAAAACAAGCCGGGGATCACGCCCGAAGAGCTGCAAAAGATCGTTGATGAGATCAAGGCAAAGGTTGCGATGTCAAACGGTACTGCCGAACGTGCAATGGACGCTTTCTCGCGTGCATACACGATGGGACAGGCTCCGGCATACAAGGCCAAGATGAAAAAGAATGTCGAGGATGCATATAACGTGCGCTTTGGTAAAAAAGACGGTGTCGATCCTTGGATCACTACCGCCGTCGCAAAACCGTTCATAAATCCAACGACGCCGATCGAACCGATCAAGGATCCGGAACCGGTCGCTCCCGTTACCCAGCCAACGACGCCACCGGTGACGGCTCCGGCAACGACGGTCAAGCCGCCCGTGACGACACAGGCAAAACCGGCTACATCAGCTCCGGCTAAACCGGCTGCAACCTCGGTCAAAAACCCGGCAAAGCCTAGTGGGTCAGTTAAGAAAAAGACCGCTAAGAAAAAGACGGTTTAGTACTGTTAGTTGATCTAAAAATTGGCCGGGTACGTGTAAAAACGCATCCGGCCTTTTTTTTTGTTAAAATTACCGTCGATGACGCCAAAGCTCGCAAAACTTGAGGCCCTGATAGGCCACCGCTTTGCGGACGCAAACTTGCTTGAGCGTGCCCTGACGCACCGCTCGTGGGCGTATGAGAACTTGCAGGGCGAGTCGGATGAGGCTATTCGCGATGCCCAAAACGAGTCGATGGAGTTTGTCGGCGATTCGGTGCTCGGGCTGATGATCGCCGAGCGGCTATATCAAAACAATCCAAAATCGAGCGAGGGCGACCTGACGCTGATGAAACATCATCTCGTCAGCACGACTACGCTTGCACGGATCGCTGAGAATTTAGGTCTCGGCGATTACGTCCGCGTCGGACGCGGCGAAGAGAAAACCGGCGGTCGAAAAAAGCAGGCGCTGCTTGCAAATACGCTTGAGGCGGTGATCGCGGCTGTTTTCCTTGATGGCGGCTATAGCGCTGCTCGTGTATTTCTCGGGCGGATATTCGCCGACGAGATCCGCAGTGCGACGCCGAAAAATTCACTTGATTATAAGACGATGCTCCAAGAGATTCTTCAGGCAGAAAAGATGACGGCACCGGCTTACAACGTCGTCAAAACAGACGGTCCTCCGCATGACCGGACGTTCCTCGTCGAGGCCGTCTGGGAAACCGGTAAGGCGCGCGGGACAGGCACCTCGATCAAGGCGGCCGAGATGATGGCCGCGGCTGAGGCTCTGAATATGCTCGCACCGCAAAAAGAAACTAAGACGAAACGCGTGGGCAAAAATTAACGTATCATTTAGCTACTGTATGAGTGACGAAAACAAAGAAACAAAGGCCGCAGCTGAACCAAAACCTACGGGTCCGCCAAAATCGGTATTTCGCGAATATTTCGAATCGTTCGTTGTGACACTCGTCATGGCGATATTTGGCATGACCTTTATTTTGCAGGCGGTAACCGTGCCGACCGGGTCGATGCAAAATACGATCCTTGTGGGCGATTATCTGCTGGTCAATAAGTTTATCTTTACGCCGGGCGGCCAAAGCCTACCGTTTCTGCCGCAGCGTGAGATACAGCGCGGCGACATCGTCGTTTTCAAATATCCGGGAAACAAACTGCACCCAGAGATGGACCGAGCCCACGGTTCGTCGGCGATCGCGTATCAGGTCAATTATGTAAAACGCGTCATCGGGTTGCCGGGCGAAAAGGTCGAGTTTCGCGACAATCAGGTCTTTATCAACGACGTTCTTTTGCCGGAGCATCGTGTTATCGGCGACGCGCCGGACAGCCAATCGGCACTGACCGCGACTGAATTTGAAGAGCGTCGTGCTGAGGATAAATGGGATGTTTATTACTCAAAGAGCTCGATGGACATCATCAAAGGCGGCGGCCACGTGACCCGCCGCGGGTACGAATTTGGAGTAGCGGGCAAGACGATGATCGTGCCGCCGAACAGCTTTTTTTGCATGGGTGACAGCCGCGACGCCAGCGAAGACGGCCGCGTATGGGGATTTGTCCCGCGTGAGTTGATCGTTGGACGAGCGATGTTCGTCTATTGGTCCTGCGACCGCGGAGCGTCGGACGGCAGTATGCTGTCGTGTATCACACACCCGCGTCTGAGCCGCATCGGGAAATTTGTAAAATAGGGATTGTAAATTGGATAAATATTTCTATTTCTTTTAATTAATAATTACTCAATTATTAATTAATAATTAAGGATCTATGAAATTGAGTATTAGCGACGAAGTGGGTGAGGCAATAAGACGCGGCTCGCCGGTCGTCGCTCTTGAATCAACCGTAATCGCCCACGGCCTGCCCTATCCGCAAAACATCGAAACTGCAATGAAATGCGAGGCCGCCGTTCGTGCTGGCGGTTCTGTTCCGGCAACGATCGCGGTTTTTGGTGGTGAGTTTTGTGTTGGATTAACCCGCGACCAGATCGAGCAACTTGCTACACGCAAAGACATCCGAAAGATCTCACGCCGCGATCTGCCGATTGCCGTCGCAAACAAGCTCGACTGTGCGACGACCGTTGCGACGACCACGTTTATCGCTCATATGGCGGGGATCAAGGTGTTTGCGACCGGCGGTATTGGCGGGGTGCATCGCGGTTTCGAAGCGGACATTTCGGCGGACCTGCCGGAGCTTGCACAGACGCCGATCACTGTCGTCTGCTCCGGAGCAAAGATCGTACTCGACCTCGAACGCACCCGCGAATGGCTCGAAACCAACGGCATCACCGTTCTCGGCTGGCAATGCGATGAGCTGCCGGCGTTTTATTCGCGCGTCAGTGGATTGGCGATAGATGAAAGAGTTGAGAATGGAAGTGAGGTCGCCGCGATCGCCGCTGCCCGCGACGAACTTGGGTTGAAAAACTCGATCTTAGTTACGGTTCCCGTTCCGGCAGAATTTGAGATTGACCGCAGCGAACTAGAATCGATCCTCGCCGAAGCATTAAAACTCGCTGACGAAAAAGGCGTAGGTGGCAAAGAGATCACACCGTTTCTGCTCTCACAGATGTCGACGCGCAGCGGCGGACGAACACTCGCCGCAAACATCGCCCTGCTCGAAAATAACACCCGCCCGATCCGTGGCAGAAGCCGCAGGCAGACCCCGGCGGCATTTCGTTCACCAACGCCCGCTTAGCGCGGGCTTCTGACTATTTCTTTTCCATCTTCGCTTTCAGAGCATCCAGCCGTTTCTGAGCCTCGACGGCCTCATTTGTGCCCGGAAACTTCGTGACGATCTCTTTCCAAGACGCGCCGTCGTAATGAAATTGTTTTGCGGCGGAATTAAATAAAAATATTATGCCCAGCCGGCGGTAGCGGTCGAGCATATTGAAATTGAGGTAATAGCTATGCAACGGAGCGCCGGACGCGGCCATTTCATCTCGTTTCAATTGTGATGACGCGGATTTCGTCAGCTTTGCAGCAGCTTCTTCAAGCACGTCGCCGTAGAGCAGCAAGATCGCGGGTCGAAATTTGGACGCAGGATAAAGCTGGAAAAAATGGCCGGCGACCTCGATCTGGTCAAAAGCGTCAATTGCCTGCACAAGCTTTGCAAGGCGCTCTTCGTCGCCGGGCCTGAACTTGCCAAACACAGCGTCAGCCTGAACCCAGCCAAAATTGGCGGGCGGTGCTGTTACCTTATAAAACTTAACCCCGTCCGCCTCGGCAACACCGAGGATCTGCACCTTGCGCCCACGCTGCATTCGGTGGACCACCTCGGAAAATAGGCTCGGGGTTTTGCGGAGAATGGAGAGCGTTTCGTCAATCACAATGGCGGTTTGGCCAACCTCGGCGGATTTGGTCGCCGTCGTTTTTGGTTTTATAGGGGTAGCGGTACGTTTTTGTGCAAAGATGTGCCCCGTCGCGACGAGAATGATGAGCAAAATTGTGGAAACGGGGAATTTCATATAGTCTCCCTTAACTTATTATTTTTTCTTCGCGGCCCTATCTATTCGCTCCTGCACGCCCGCGTGGTGAAAATGACAGATCGCGATCGCTAGTGCGTCGGCAGCGTCGTGCGGCTTTGGCACCTCTTTTAGCCCGAGCAGTATCTTTACCATCTGCCCGACCTGCTGCTTTTCGGCGTTTCCGTAACCTACGACAGTCTGCTTTATCAGTCTCGGGGCATATTCAGCGATACCGAGCCCACGCTGCTCAGCAAGTAATAGCATCAGCCCGCGGACTTGCCCCAGCTTTAACGCAACACCAACATTCACCGCATAAAATGTATCCTCTACTGACAGCACATCCGGCGAATGCGTCGCCATTACCTCGGCCACGCCGTCGTAGATATTGAGCAGACGCTTTGAAAAAGGCTGCTTGGTATTCGACTTAACGGTGCCAAAATCCACAAGCGCATATTTCGAGCCGCTCCCGTCGACCACGCCCCAACCGAGCGTTTCGCTGCCTGGATCGATCCCTAAAACGCGCATGTTTGTTTCAAACTACTTCCTAAATTTAAGCAAAGATACTCCAAAAAAAAGGTTGAATGCAAGCGGAGGGGACGAAAAGGAAGATTCTCCACAGATGAACACAGATTCACACAGATACCGATCGCCCTGATTTATCTCTGTTCATCTGCGTCCATCTGCGGTTAACTTTCTTCTTTGGCGTCAAAATCTTTTATCATCTGATTTTACCCATGGACACTGCCGCCACTAATGTAATGCGATCGGTTCGGGCGTTGCTCGATGGGGCGGTGGACTATGCGGGGCTGTTTCCGCCGGCGGGGCTGTCGATGCCTGAGGCGGTGATCAACTACGCGATGTATCGCACGAGCAACTACAACTGGATGCTCGGGCGTTTTGTCGTAACTGCGGCGCGGCTGGATGAGTTTTACGAATGTGCCCGAGATTTTGTCTCGCGTGACGCGGGCAATGCGTGGCGTGTCAGCGTCGTGGTCGGCGACGAAGTGGTTAACACCATCAACCAGATCAAAGATTTTAACGCCGCGAACGGCCCCGGGATCGTCGTCGATACGCTTGAGATCAAAGCCGATTCGGCGGGCGTTATTGAGAATGCAGCGGCCTCCGTGCCGGATGATGTGACGGCCTATTTCGAGCTGGCCCTTGATGAAAAGCTGCCCGATCTGATCGCCACGCTTGCGGGATGCGGCCAGCGGGCAAAGATCCGCACGGGCGGCATCACGCCGGACGCTTTTCCAAAGACGCAGGACATTATCCGGTTTGTGCGGACGTGCCTTGCGGCAAACGTGCCGTTCAAAGCGACCGCCGGGCTGCATCATCCGATCCGCTGTTTTCGCCCGCTGACCTACGAAGAAAACGCGGTCACCGGCACGATGCACGGCTTTCTCAACCTTTTTCTCATGACCGGTTTCGCCCTCGAAGGCTACCGCGAGAGCCTGCTCGTTGATGTGATGGAAGAGGAATTTGACGAGGTCTTTGCTTTTACAGACCAAGCCGTCATCTGGCGCGAAGACTACACGCTAAACCTGCGGCACATCGAGACGCTCCGCGAAAAAGGCATCCAGTCGTTCGGCTCATGCTCTTTCGACGAACCCGTGGCGGATCTGCAAAAACTGGGCGTGCTGTGAAGGCGGAAACCCGACCGGTAGGGTGCAAGGAACGACCACGAAAGACACGGCACCGTCCTTTTCTTATCACTTTCGAACTTACGGAACTGGCTCAGGGGGAAAACTTCAGCGGATAGGGCCGAAGGCCGCGCCAGAAAATAATGACTGAAGCGGGGCCTTCGTGTTGGATGGCAAGAAACGGAGGGTCGTCGAACGAGCAATAAGGGGTTTGCGTGGAAGTGGATTGCATGCCCCCGAAAAATAGCCGGGGAGGCGCGGGGGGGGAGAGGGGAGGGGGGGGGGGGGGCCCGGCAGGGGGGGGGGGGGGGGGGGGGGGGGGCGGGGGGGGGCCGGGGGGGGGGGGGGGGGGAGTGGAGACGGACAGGGAGATGATCTTCCAGACTTCTAACGTTGAGCACCCTCCCTACAGGTCGGGTTTCCGCCCTGATGACGCTAATATTGAATTATGACTTACGAAATAAACGAAACCCACGACCCGAACCTCAAAAGCTGGGTCGAATCCGCCAACGATCCGAATACGGATTTTCCGATACAGAATCTGCCGTTCTGTATGCCTTGGCCCGCAACAGATCTTCCACATTTGGGCATCGGTATCGGTGACTATATTTTTGACCTCAATCAAGCGATCGTTGCGGGGCTGCTGGGCAGTGGATTCGATCCGTTAGCCGAAGAGATCGAGCTCTGCGACCTATCATTTCTAACTGAGGTTTACGGCACAGCGATCCTTACGGACCTGCGGCGGTCGGCGTTCGAAGTCCTCCGCGAGGACGCTGAGCCCGAGATCATCGAAGATGCGAAAGACTGCATGGTGCTAATGAGTAAGGCGGACCCAGAACTCGCATTTGAGATCGGCGACTATACCGATTTCTACTGCTCGATCTATCATGCGACGAATGTGGGGTCGATGTTTCGGCCGGACAATCCTTTGCTGCCGAATTATAAATATGTGCCGATCGGGTATCACGGGCGGGCTTCGTCGATCGTGATCTCGGGGACGGACATCAAGCGGCCTAAGGGGCAGAACCGGACCGATCAGGAAGCTCCGCCGGTGTTTATCCCGTGCAAGAATCTCGATTACGAGATGGAGGTCGGGTTTTTTGTGGGCCGCGGGAATGAGCTCGGCACGTCGATCCCGATCGGCGAGGCGGAGAAACATATCTTCGGGCTGTGCCTCGTCAACGACTGGTCCGCCCGCGACATACAGGCGTGGGAATACCAGCCGCTCGGGCCGTTTCTCGCAAAGAATTTCGCCACGACCATCTCGCCCTTCGTCGTCACGATGGAAGCTCTCGCACCGTTCCGCACAAAGGCGTTCGAACGCGAACCGGGCGATCCCGCACCGCTCGATTATCTCGCGGATGTCAACAACGAGAAATTCGGCGGCATCGACATCAATCTTGAGGTCTTCATCCAGACTGAGAAGATGCGTGCCGAAAACATCGAGCCGTTCATGCTGTCTCGCTCGAATATGAAGGACCTCTACTGGACCATCGGCCAGATGCTAACGCACCACGCCTCCGGCGGCTGCAACCTCCAGACCGGCGACCTCATCGCCACCGGCACGATCTCCGGCAAAGAAAAATCGGAACGCGGCTCGATGCTTGAGCTCTCTTGGCGAGGCACCGAACCCATCCAACTCCCATCCGGCGAAACCCGCCGCTTTCTCGAAGACGGCGACGAAATAATCATGAAAGGCTACTGCGAACGCGAAGGCTTTAGACGCATAGGCTTCGGCGAATGCCGGGGTCGGATCTTACCCGCGGATTAAGGTTTTTGCCAGCGAAAAAGGGGAGGGTTCGTCTCCCTGTGAGCCGGGAGCCCCAACCCAAACAACTGCAATACCAACGGTCTTTGTGTTCCCTGACCTTTTATTTCTGCCTTCCATTATTTCTTTGGCTGAGGTGTTTTAAGATAGTAAGTAAATGGATCTGGCTCTCGACAAACTTCACGAGGAATGCGGTATTTTTGGCATCTTTGGCCACGCTGAGGCGTCGACGCTGACGCAGCTTGGGCTGTTTGCGTTGCAGCATCGCGGGCAGGAGGCTTGCGGCATTGTGACCGCTGAGGGTAGCGAGTTGCTGCAATATCGCGAGGTCGGGCTTGTGGCGGACGTCCTTAATCCTGAGGTGTTAAAGAAGCTCACCGGCACCTCGGCCATCGGCCACACTCGATATTCGACCGCCGGAAAGAATACGCTCGACGAGGTCCAGCCGTTTTCGGTGACCTGCCAGCACGGCAAGATCGCGGTCTGTCATAACGGCAATCTGCCGTTCGCCGAGGCCCGCCGCCGCGAGCTTGAGCGTGACGGGGCGATCTTTTCCTCGACATCCGACACCGAAACCATCCTCCACGGCATCGCCCGCACGCCTGCCACAGACGCAATTGACGCCATCAAAAAAGTTCTCGCGACAACCGAAGGAGCATTTTCGCTGCTGTTCTTGACGCCGACGGCATTGATCGCGGTTCGCGATCCGCGGGGTTTCCGTCCGCTGGTATTGGGCAAGTTTCAAGGTGCCTGGTGCGTCGCGAGCGAGACGTGTGCGTTTGACCTGATCGACGCCGAATACGTCCGCGAGGTCGAGCCCGGCGAGATGCTCATCATCGACGCCGACGGGCTTCATTCGTCAAAGCCGTTTGAGGTCAAGGCTCACGCGGTTTGCACATTTGAGCACGTTTATTTTTCCCGTCCCGACTCGATAATCTTTGGCCGCTCGGTCAACGAATCGCGGCACAAGATGGGCAAACAGCTCGCCGCCGAACACCCCGTCGAAGCCGATCTCGTCGTGCCGGTTCCCGATTCCGGCGTCGCCGCCGCGATCGGCTATGCACGCTGGTCGGGCATCAATTTTCGCCAGGCGATCATTCGCAATCATTACGTCGGGCGCACGTTCATCGAGCCGTCGCAATCGATCCGCTCATTTGGCGTGCGCCTTAAACTTAATCCCATCAAAGATCTGATAAACGGCAACCGCATCGTGCTCGTCGATGATTCTATCGTTCGCGGCACGACCTCGAAAAAGATCGTCGAGATGGTCCGCGAGGCCGGTGCCGCTGAGGTTCACATGCGTATCTCGTGCCCGCCGACCGCACATTCGTGCTACTACGGCGTCGACACCCCGGATCGCAAAGACCTCATCGCCGCCAACATGTATGTCGAAGAGGTCCGCCAATACATCGGTGCCGACAGCCTCGGCTACCTCTCACTCAAAGGAATGCTTGAGGCCATCGGCCTCATCCCCGCATCAACCTGCAACGCCTGCTGGAGCGGCAAATACCCGACACTCATCGCTAACGGCAAAGCTGCGTAATTATTTCCAAACATCTTTCATTTGGAACTCGCGAAAATAGAGGGCAAACTATTATGACTATGAAAAAACTTCAGCTGATCTTTTCAAGCCTTTGGCTTCTTAAGTTCAATACTGTGGGGGTCGAAAAGCCGCAAAAGCGTTGAATATTGAGCCTTTCGGTTCTATACCAGCGTCGAACCCTTAAAGGCATCTGGAAAACGCGACGAAAAGAATCTTGGTTTGCATTGTCGACAATCTGGCAATGGCCAGGGCAGGGACCTGAAAATTGACGCGAATAGGTTTCCAAGAGGAATCCGATGTTTTATTCACGGCAGTACGGGAGGCGATGAGCCGAACGCAATAAAATATCTACGGCTAGCTTTCAAACATAAAAAAAATATGGTTGTCGGTGAGGACTTCCCGGATCCGCTGGTGGACGATTCGTTTAAAAACTTTGCGGACAGTGTGACTTTCAAAAAAGCTGTCGGTGAAATGAAGAAAGAAAAGTAGTAGTTAGTGTTGAAGCCGACTGCGCAATGAGCGTTGAAATACCACGCAAACCTTTCAATCTTCATCTAAATAGCGTAAACTAACCTTCCTCAATGTGGGGGCGACAGGCTTCGACAGGGGCTTGTATAGATCTTTGAATGCACGTCGGGCTTTTGTATGGTGAGCTCGTTAACAAAACTATACAAAAACAAATGCTAATCAAGAATTAGCTCTTGCTGCTTAGTTAACTCTAAACCAGAAGTGTCTTACCGGAAGTCAGCCTGATGCGACCGGCTAAGGCATAAAATAGTTCGGGCTCGCATCACGCCACCACCTGCGGCGTGAAGTTAAAGTTAGCCGGGTTAGCTGCCGATGAGGTCTTGTCTGTTCATCTGCTCATCAGCGGCGAAAATCAAGTGAATAGACTAAACGTGTAGATTTTACTGGTCGCAACCTTTGGATGCGGGTTCGATTCCCGCCGCCTCCACCATCTTTTTCAAATATCAAATTTCAGATCTTGGATTTTGTGACGCTACGGCGTTATGCTCATTACTTTGGTAATGAGCAATAGATCTATCAACGAAATGCCGATCGGCATATTCGATTCGGGCGTCGGCGGCCTGACGGTTTACCGCGCTTTGCATGACCGTTTGCCGAATGAGCATTTTATTTATTTGGGAGACACGGCCCGCGTGCCGTATGGCACCAAATCAATGGCGACGGTTGAGCGGTATGCTATTGAGAACTCGGTTTTTCTCGCGTCACGCGGGATAAAGATGCTCGTGGTAGCTTGTAATACGGCATCGGCACTTGCCCTACCAAAGATCCGCGAAAAGATCGGTCTCGATGGCGTCGGTGTGATCGGTCCTGGTGGACGAAAAGCGGTTGAGATCACAAAGGATAATCCGCACGCAAAGATCGGCGTCATCGCGACCGAGGCGACCGTTGCGAGCAACGCATATTACGAAGCCATCCGCCGTGCGTCCGATACCGCTGAGGTCATGCAGGCGGGCTGTCCGTTGTTTGTGCCGCTTGCAGAGGAGAACTGGACCAGCGAGCCCGAGACATTTTCTATAGCCGAAAAATACCTCGCGGCGATGAAAGATTTTGCGCCAGACGCACTCGTGCTGGGCTGTACGCATTACCCGATACTTCGGGATGTGATACAGCAGACGGTCGGTGAAAATGTTAAACTTGTCGATTCCGGCGAGGCGACCGCGGACGAGGTGGCGGCTCTGTTAAAGGAAAAAGGACTCGAAAACCCAAATGCTGTCAGCGGCAAACGGGAGCTGTGCGACGACCTCGACCATTTTTACGTCACCGACGCCGCCGACAGATTTGCCCGCGTCGCCGAACGATTTTTAGGAACAAAGCCGTCAAAGCTCGAAGCTGTCGAGGTGTACGGTGTAGATGAATTAGGGAAGATATAGCCCACGAAAAACACGAAACATACGAAACAGAAAGAATCTTTTTCGAGTATTTCGTGTTTTTCGTGGGCAAAACTAAATGAGTTATACAAGACAAGACAACCGCACCCACGACCAGTTACGCAATACCAAGATCACGCCGAATATTTCGCCGTATGCCGAGGGTTCGGCGCTCATTGAGGTCGGCGGGACCAAGGTAATTTGCACGGCATCGGTCGAGGACCGTGTGCCGATGTTTATGCGAAACAAGGGGCTTGGCTGGGTGACGGCGGAGTATTCGATGCTGCCGCGTGCGACCAATACGCGCACGCAGCGTGAGACAAAGAACGGCCCGTCGGGACGGACGCAGGAGATCCAGCGACTTATCGGCCGCAGTTTGCGGGCGGTCGTCGATACCAAATTGCTTGGCGAACGTCAGATATACCTCGATTGCGATGTTATCCAGGCAGACGGCGGCACACGTTGTGCGTCGATCACCGGTGCGTATGTTGCGTTAGCTTTGGCTTGCCGCAAGCTGGTAAAACAGGGCTCCATCAAAACCAACCCGATTATCAGCGAGGTCGCGGCTGTCAGCGTCGGCGTTATTGAGGGCACGACGATACTCGACCTCGCCTACACCGAAGACTCGACCGCCGATGTCGATATGAACATCGTCTGCACCGGGGCCGGTAAATTTATCGAGATCCAAGGCACCGCCGAACGCGAGCCTTTTACCCGCGAGCAGATGGACGAGATGCTCGTGCTCGCCGAGATCGGCGTTAATAATTTATTTGAGATCCAACGCAATGCGTTGAAAGGATAATATGAGCGAGAAACAATTTGAAGGAAAATCGGCGATCGTCACTGGCGGTACGCGTGGTATCGGCAAGGCGATCGTGTTGGAACTGGCACGGCGTGGATGCAATGTTGCATTTAACTATTCGAAAAGCTCCGACGAGGCCGAGGCGTTAAAGGCCGAGGTCGAAAAGCTTGGTGTAAAAGCCATTGCCGAGCAATGCGATGTTGCCAGCACTGAGGCCGCGGCGGCATTTGTCGGTCAGGTCAAAGAGGCTTTTGGCACGGTCGATTACCTCGTCAATAACGCAGGCATTACACGCGATCAGCTTATCCTGCGGATGAAAGAAGAAGATTGGGATTCGGTCATCGACACTAATCTTAAGGCGCGTGGAATTTTTCAAAAGCCGCGATCCGCCCGATGATGCGTAATGAGAACGGCGGCTCGATATTGAATATATCATCGATCTCAGGCGTTGTCGGTATGCTTGGCCAATCAAATTATTCAGCGTCAAAGGCCGGTATGATCGGCCTGACAAAATCGCTTGCCAAAGAGATCGCCAGCAAAAAAGGTTACCGTCAATGCTCTTGCACTCGGCCTGATCGAGACCGATATGGCGAGCGAGATGAACGACGAATACCGCGAAAAGATCCTCGCAATGATCCCGCTTGGACGGCTTGGTAACGTCACCGAGGTCGCTGAAATTGCGTGCTTTATGCTCTCACCGGCTGCCGCGTACATTACCGGACAGGTCATCCAGCCTGACGGCGGCTTGGCGATGTGAGAATTAATGTCGCTCAACTATCAAACCGAAGAGGACGAGTTGCAAGAGCAGCAAGATGAGGCGGTCGAACAGCCCGCTTCACCGCCACCTATCTATACGATCACATTTATCGTGGCGATCGGTGCGGTCGCTCTGACACAGTTTTTGACCGGCCTTGACGCGTCGATCGCGGCGGTGGGGTTTGATAAACCGCTTTTCCTCAAACAGCATGAATATTGGCGGATACTGACCGGTGCGACAACGCACGGTAGCATCTTGCACGTCGCGATGAACTGCTACGCGTTTTACAGCTTTGGCCGCATTTTCGAAATGCTGTCAAACCGGGCTCATCTTGCGATAGTCTTTTTGCTGTCTGCTATGGGCGGCGGCATTTTAAGTCTCGTGTTTCAGCCTGACGGCATTTCGGTCGGAGCCTCGGGCGGCATCGTGGGGCTCATCGGTTATCTGGCGGTCTATGCTTTTCGCCGCCGCGATTTCATCTCGCCGGCGTTTCGAAAGAACCTGCTTGTAAACATCGGCTTTATTCTCGTATTTGGCTTGGTGCTATATCAGACGATCGATAATTTTGGCCATATTGGCGGGCTTATAACCGGAGCCGTCTATGGATTTTTACAGATCCCGACGGATGTCCATATCGACCCGCGAGATGCGGGTTCGACGGCCCAGTTCGCAGGGCTCGCGTCGCTCGGTATCTATATTGCCGCTTGTGCTTTTAGTATTTTGCTAATTCTCCGTATCGTCTAACTCATGGCCCGTGTCCGCGTTCATCAACACGTCAATCCGTTATCGCCGTACTATCTCCAAGAGCAGGAGCCAGTCGATCTGTCGGCGCTTTTTGCCGATCCGGCACAGCCGCTGCATCTCGACATCGGCTGCGCACGCGGGCGGTTTATTTTGCGGATGGCTGCGGCTCAGCCGGAATGGAATTTCCTCGGCGTAGAGATCCGCGAGCCGCTTGTCGAAGAGGCAAACCGGCTTGCGACGGAAGCCGGACTCACTAATTTAAATTACGTTTTTTGTAACGCGATGCTTCGGCTGCGGCAGTTACTCGCGGATGTGCCGGACGACGTGCTGCAAGTGGTGACGATTCAGTTTCCGGATCCGTGGTTCAAGAAACGCCACGCTAAACGGCGGATGGTCAATGCTGAGTTGGTAGCGACGGTGGTCGATAAGATTGCTCCGGGCGGAAAGATATTTGTTCAGACCGACATCGAATTTTTGGCCGATGAGATGTTTGAATTATTTAGAGCCGATAAGAGATTGAGCGAGGTCGGGACGAGCACAAATCCGTTTCCGGTAAAGACCGAGAGGGAAATTTCGGTCGAGGACAGAGCCTTGCCTGTTTATCGAACATTGTTCACTCGGCTTGGTTAAAAGCAGCTTATTAGCTGACAGCTATAAGCTGTTAGCTGTATTTCTACTTCCAATTCTTTTCTTTTTTGAACCGCTTGAGGATCATCTCACGACGCAGTTTAGGCAGATGGTCGATGAATAGTGTGCCGTTGCAGTGGTCGGTTTCGTGCATGAATGCGCGGGCGGCGTAGCCGCTGGCTTCGCGTTCGAACCACTCGCCTTTTTCGTCCTGTGCTCTGAGCGTGGCGTTCATCGGGCGGACGACGACGGCGGGGACTTTCCCGACGGACAGGCAACCCTCGGGGCTGGATTGCTCGCCATCGGTCGCGATGATCTCGGGGTTTGCGGCGATGAGTTTAGTGCCCTCGCAATCCATTACAAACAATCTCAAATTGAGCCCGATCTGTGGTGCCGCTAGCCCGACGCCTTCGGCGTCGTACATTGTGTCAAACATATCCACGCACAGATCGGCCAGTTCCTGATCGAATTTCGTTACCGGCTGTCCGATCTTTCCAAGAACTTCACCCGGATATTCTGTTATTTTCCTAATTGCCATAAACAAGATCTCAATGGTTCTTTCACGTTATTTAGCATAAAATCTTGTTCTAACGGCTACGGCCGTTACAGACAAGTTTCACATACACATAGTTTATAGCGGTTCGATATCGATAACAAAACAGATCTAATGACCAGCTCACGTCTATTTTCCTGGCGGCAAGTATTGATTTACACGGTCGCTTTTGTCGGCATAACGACTATTCTCCAGCGGTTGCTGCGTTACGTTGCCGAGCACATCGTCGCGTTTGACTACACATATTACTGGCCGGTGAGCATTTTTGGCCCGCGTTTTCCGTCGGTGCGTGATCTGGTAGTCGCGGCGGCGGTAACGGGCTCGTTCTTTTTGTTTTTTCGCGTTCTGGAAGCCAAACGATTTAACATTGTGCTGTCGATCGTGTTTGGCGTGGTGCTGATCGCCGGATTAAATTTTATTCACGGACTCGAGATCGGCTATTACGCTCCGGTCGCCGGTGATGCCCGGACGGGCGTGCTCACGCCGTATTCGTTGGACGGTCAGGAGTATTTTCACGACGCTCTAAACATTACCGATCCCATCGATTTTTTCCGCCGTTATAACGAGATACAGCCGACGCTCCACATGCACGGACACACGCATCCGCCCGGAGCGGTGCTGACGTTTTATGTTCTGACAAAACTGTTTCGAGACCCGGCGATCATCTCGGTCGTCATAATGATCCTCGCTGCAATTCCGACGATCTTCTTTTTTATCGTCTGATGCGAACGGAACTGAAGGACGAAACGGCGCGGTATATGGCGTTTTTGATGGTGCTTTTACCGGCGGTTCAGATATATTATCTCGCCACGCTTGATGCTTTGATCGTCGCACTTTTGACAGGGGTTCTTTATCTATTTTGTTTTGGGAAAGGGTATAAATCGGTCGTGGGTGGGTTGTTGTTACTGACCGGCTCTTTCTTGCTGACCTTCGTCAGTCTTTTTATCTTACCCGTATTGGTCGGGTTTGATCTCATCGTTCGACGAAGCCTGAGGCGATCAGTGATCGTAATAGGCGGGATGGTCGGTATTCATGCTCTGTTATATTTTCTCACCGGTTATGACGCATGGCATGTATTCCGTGAGGCCTCGCATTACGAAAACCCCAAGGGATTTATGCTGTTTGTCGATCCGGTAAATTATTTGTTTACGCGTATCGAAGATGTCGCCGAGATCCTATTCTTTTTCGGGCCGTTTTTGCTGGTTCTGCTTGTTCGCGGGTTCAGGACAAAATTCCAACTCCGGCCTCTCGCAGACTTACGGCTGCGGCCTTTGTCCGTTTTGACGGTTCTGGCCTGCACATCGCTGCTCGGGATGTACGCAGTAGGTGCTTGGCGTACCGGCGAGACGGCACGGGCGTGTGCTTATATCTATCCGTATCTATTGTTTCCGGTTGGGTATTATCTTGATGATGCCCAGGTAGGATCTTCGGGCCGGTTGCTGCTTGCGGCGTTAGTTTTTATGCAATCGGTGGGAATGCAGGTTTTTGGCACGTATCACTGGTGAACTATCGACCGATCACACCCGTGCGTGCGGTGCGGTGGAAATCGCGTTTTGCGTTAAAGCCTTTTTCCTCGCGTGCGAGACACTGCCAGCAAACAACACTCTCCTCGTTCGTCGGAGATAAAAACGTATTGTAGTGATCCATTTCGCGGTCACATTTTGAGCATCTGACAGCCGGCTTTTCTGACGTTTCCATAATGTTGTTTCCTTGCGAATCCCTTTTTCGAATATAACAGGAAATGCATGGTTGCCGAAAGAGAGTCGATCAAGACACTCGTTTTCTCAGCAAATACACCTTTTGTCCAAAAAAGCTTTGCTCGGTCACGACCGTGTAGTTTGCGGCGATATATTCTTCGAACGACTCACAGATGCCGGGCGTTTTGCATTCATCATTCATTAGCAGCCATATTTCCGATGCGTCTTTTGGTATTTTTGACAGCGTGTAATCGGTTCGCCGCGCGACAAATTCCGGCGTCGGCGTTCCAAAATCAAACTCAAAATAGCGCTCGTCCGGCAATATCCTATTCATGCCGCGATAGTGGTACGGCAGCGAAAGTGCGTCGTATGTGTGAAAGATCACGATCGGCTGATCGGGCTTTTCGTTTTGTTCAATGAATTGCCCGACACGCGCCCAGTCGCCGCGTTTTGCCATGTGCGGATAGAGATTGACGAGCGTATAAGCAAAGCAAGCAAGCACGATGGCTGCGAAGGCTGGTATCGCAAACCTAAACACGCTGCGGCTCTTTTCATCCTCACCAAAAAGGTCGTTGAGCAGCGACGCAAAAAACAGTATCAGCGGCGGAAATAGGAGCGAAGCGTGTCTAATAGCGACCAGCCAGCTGCCGACAATAAAATATGCAACGAGTAGAAATGCGAGAATCGTCGCGACCGTTGTTGCGAGAACTATCGTTTGGCCTGAAACCAGCCGACGCCTAGCTATTGCGAATCCGGCGATAATGACCAACAAAACACGTACGAGCCACAGTCTCGCGACAGCGGCGGCGGATGTCAATCCGGTCGAAAATATCTCGGTCGGCAATAGATATGTGAGCACATGATTCCACAGTATCTTGAGTCCTGATATAACGGATTTGTCCTCGATAAAGACACTGCTTCGCGCGTTCATCTCAGACCGTACAAAGAGAATCATCGGGAGGAACAGAAGTCCGACAACGGCCATTGTCGCAAGATAGTTTACGACCGCACGCCAGCGACGATAGATGATGAGCGGTATCAAAAATCCAACCAGCATCGGCCCGAGATAGTAATTTGTATAGAGGGCGATGACCGCCAAGATCGCAAACCGCACTATCGGGGCGATGCGATTCCCGGCATTGTCCCAAAACGCATCGAGAAAGGTATAGATCAACCCAAGCGACAGCAGGATCACCAGCGAATAGACCCTGATCTCGACGCTGGCCCAGAACAGAAAAGGATGAAGTGCAAAGAATGCGGTTGCAAGCAATGCCGCTTTAGGACGCATTATGCGATCCGCAAGCTTTGCAAAAAGCCAAATGGCCGCGACGCTGCAGAGTATTGAAAATAGCCTCGCAAAAAAGATCGACTCGCTCATCTGCCGCCAAAAACTTAGAACCCAAAAATAGAGCGGAGCCTGTTTTTGTTCGATGACAGCGGTTTGAAATGCCACCGAAAAACCGTTTTGCGTCGCGTAGAGCGTCGAGGCTTCGTCGGTCCAGATGTTTAGGTAATATGCGAGCGGGAGAGCGATGAGCAGATGAACGAGTATCAGCAAACCGACGCCGTATTTTAGATAGCTGGTGCGATCCGTCATTTCCATTAACAGCTATCTTACAACGCGAGTTCGCTTGGCTGCTGGGTTGCAGGTTGGACGCGACGAACCGAATTTGCGTGTTCACGCATCGTCACCACGTCAAAAGACCGGGTATATGTATCGAGGAAGCCGTTGACGAGATCGAGTTTTAGTCGTGACCGGTATTTCGACAAGGCTTTTGCCTGCCGTTTCGACAAAGTGCGGTTTTAGAGTTTGAAAGCCGTCGGAAAACTTACCAAAGAGCTTTTTGAGCTTTTCCTTTTCCTCGGGGCTCATCTTTAGGCGATTTTATAAAGTAAAACGCCCGCGCAAGCGGTGCGACGTATGTCGGAAGGGTTGAGCAATCGTATTCGTAACCGCGTTCGCCAAGCACGTCGATGACGGTTGGCGACAGGCTAAAACCGGGGCCTCGAAAGCCGACCGGTCGCGTTCCAGTTATGCTTTCAATTGCGTTTTCAGTTTTTTCAAATTCCTCGACGATCTCGTCCCGCGAATACAGGTGCAGCCACGGTTCGTGGTTAAAACTGTGGTTTGCGATCTCGTGGCCGGCGTCGTAGATCGACCTGATCGCCGCGCGGTTTTTCTCCAGAGCGGCATCCTGTCCGACGATAAAAAATGTGATCTTGAGATTTCGCTCTTTCAAAAAAGCAAGGATACGCGGCACGGCCATGTCGAGATACGACGGGAAAGATTCCCAGCCCGCATCGCCATGCGTTTTCATGTATGCCCACTGATTGTCGAGATCGAGCGAAAGGCTCGCAATTTGCTTCATAACCTTTAGAAATTTAGCCGCAGATAAACGCAGATGACGCAGATAAGATTCTGAATCTGTTTTGATCCGCGTTATCCGCGTTCATCTGCGGTAAAATCTTGCTAAAAAAAGTTTTCAGCTAGGGCGACAGTCTCGTTGATGTTCAGCGTGCCGTTGACGATGTGCGACGAATTGACGATATGGACGCCATCGACGGACGACTTCATCGGGGACAATCCTTCGGAATACCGGACGGTCGGGATCGGGAAAACCTGGCGGACGCGTGAGATCTTAAACGCCACGACGTCTTTTTTCCTGAAATGCGGATACATCTGTTCGAGTCCGTTCAAGAAATACCGTTCGATCTCTTCGTCGGTTTTATCAAATAGTTCATCGTCGGGTGCGACGTATCGCGGCAGATAGATGAGGGCGTTGCCGTTAAATTCTCGTTTGTCCACGATCGCCGACATTTCGATGATACCGGTGAACGGTGTGTCGTCGGTGATGTTTGTCACGTAATAATTGGACAGCGAGCATTTCATCAAAACCGACGCACAGACGATGCCTTGATAACTGATGCTTTCGAGGTCCTGCCGTTCGGTTTTTTCGAGCTGTGGCAGCATCTTGGCGGCGACATTTGACGGACAGGTGAGGATCACGCGGTCAAAAATGTCGGACGAACTGTTGCGTGGAAATTGGCGGACCGTAGGTTTGGCCGGATTAGGCTCGGTCATAAATCCGGCCGAAAATCCCGGAGATGTAACTGTTGCGGTTTGATACTTGGCGTATTTTGTCTCTTGGGGCACGATCTTTGGCTTAACGTCTTTGTGACGGCGGGCGGCGGCGGGCGTGACGCGAACCTTGCCCGAATCGAGCCGCTCGATCTTATCGACACGTGAGTTGAGCCTGATCTCGACGCCTTTTTCGACCAGCACTTCGCCAAAACGTTCAAGCACACGGGCGTAGCCGCCGCGAACGTAGCCAAACATCTCGCGTTTCATGCCCGAGTTGCGGGCTGAATACATCCGCTGGATCGTCGCCCAGATAAATGATGCTGCGGTTTCCTTATACGCTTCGCCAAGTTTTGCTTTGAGAAGAGGCTTCCACATTTTTTCAAATGTCTTTTTGCCGGAAAGCTTTGTCAGCCATTTTTCGACCGTGATCTTTTCGAGACGTTTCCAGTCCTTGACCTTTGAAGCGTAGAAGATGGTCGCTCCGAGCCGCAGTTTGCTGATGATGTCGAGCGGCTTGAATTTGAGAAACTCCATCGTGTCGGACATCGATAGCAGCTCGCCGTCGGTATAAAAACCCGTTTTCGTCTCGACCCAGCGAAATTCGTCGCCGAGGCCGATCTCTTCGATAATGTTGCGCGTGTGCCGGTCGGACGCGAGCACGACGTGATAGTGCTTGTCCCAGACGATATCGCCGATGTCCCAGACCGATGCCAGCCCGCCGATCTCGGCGGCGGATTCGAAAAGCGTCACTTTTGCTCCCGCGTCGGCGTAACGCATTGCGAGCGTCATACCTAAAAAGCCGGAACCGACAATGGCAATATTCTGTTTCATATCTAGTAGCTTATTTGGGCAGATCTTCTGGAACGGAGGTCAGCGTGGCCGGTGTCAGCGTCGGGCGGACCGGTTCGGGTTTGCCAAACATCCGCAGCACCGCGAGATGCGACAGCAGTTTGATCGTGCCGACAATGGTTTTGAGCGTGTTCATCTTTGATACGCCAAACAGCCTGACCGCCAAAACGGTAGGGAATTCGACGATCTTGCCGCCGTCGAGATCGAGCAGGCCGAGCATTTCTGGAACGCCGTGAAAGCCCGGAGCGGTCGGATTGATATTGACCATCGCCGAGCGGCGGAAAACGCGGAAGCAACTCGTGTATGACGCGATCTTTGTCCGGAGAACGCGGCGGTAAAGCACCGATGCTCCTTTTGAAAGCAATAGCCGCCAGCCTGGTACATTCTGCACGCCGCCGTCTTTGTGGTACGGCGATGCCGTTACCATATCCACATCTTCTTTTAGCAGCGGGATCATCTTGACCAGCTCGTGCGGGTCAAACGTGCAATCGCAGTCGATCGAGCAAACGATCTCGGTCTTGGCCGCACGGATGCCGGTCATGATGCCGCCGGCGACGCCTTTGTTGACCTCGTGCTGGATTATCTGGACATTTCGATGCTGCCCAAAAAGCGAATGCATCACGTTGAATGTATCGTCCTGGCTTTTGTCGTCGACAAAGACCAGCTCAGATGTGTAGCCGATGTCATTGAGACGTGTTTCGACTGACGCGAGTGTTTTTGCCAAATACGGCAGCGATTCCTCTTCGTTGTAGCACGGAATGACGATCGAGACGGGCGTCAGCGTATTTAGGTCGTGAGCGACCGGCTCGATGTCGGCGATCTTGGCAGCGACGCTCTCAGCCAGCTCACGGCTCAAGCCGAGATGGTCGGCGACGCCGGTGCAACCGTATAACGCTAGGATTTTCGTGCAATATCCACTCCATCTTGTCGAGTTTGCGGTAATGGCGGATGCGGTTATACTCTCGACGCGGCCATGATACGCGGCTGTTCGGGGTCGAGTTCCCAGACATGAAAGTAAAATATGAACGGATCCTCATGTTTGTCGTGCCAATTTTTCACCGCTTTACGCATCAGCGTGTAGGGCAACTGGCGGAAATAATTACCGCCCGAGATCGGTAACAGGCCGACGCCGAGATCGGTCGTCGAATATGGAAATTCCCAGATCGAGCGGTCGCCAAGCTGTATCTCGTGTGCAATACGTTTTGCTTTTTCAGTTTTTGACGTGGGTAAGAATGACGCGTCGTAGGTAAACCCCTCGTCCGCGAGCGTGTCCAAAACCCAGCCGCTTTGGTCAAACGCCAGCTTTTCGGCGGCGCGATAGCCGATCACTTTTTGTCCGCAGGCGTCTTCGATCACACGGTTTGTGCGGCGGAGGTCCCCGCGAAATTCGTTTGGCGTCAGATTGCGTGGGCTGCGGTGATAAAATCCACGGCTTGCGACTTCGTGGCCGCGCGAGGCGATCTCGCGGATCAGGTCTGGATTGGCCTCAGCGATCCAACCCAGCACAAAAAACGTAGCTTTGGTGTCGTAGCGATCGAGCAGGTCGAGTGTTTTTAGGGTGTTTTGCTCGTATCGAGGTTCAAAATTCTGCCAGTTGCGCTGTTGAATAAGATTCTCAAACGCTCCGACATGAAAATAATCCTCGACCAGAATGGTCAGCAGGCTTTTTGATCTTTTTAACTCGGCACTCATATTCGATCCTAAAAAGTGTGCTCCGGCCGGGCCGGACGCCAAAAACCTTTTGTGGGAAGACGGGGTCGTGTATTGCGTTTTCCTGTTTATCGCGGGGCTGCCGAATAAACATGAAAGGAGCCGGGTGCAAACGCCCGAAGTACGCTCCTTTGTTAATAAACTTTTAAACGGGTTGAGTTTCCGTATTTAGAGTGAAGTTTTTTTACGAAGTGGGAATGGTGGCAGATCAGAAAAGAGTGCCTTGATCGACTTTTGCGGCGCGGTCTTTGGCGGCAAGCTTTTCCTCGATGACGCGGACGATCCTCGCGGCCGAGCGGCCGTCGCCAAATGGGTTTGCGACCTCTTTGACAGATTTGATCCACGTTTCGACCGAATAATTTTCCTCGAGCATCTGTTTCAGAGAGCCGGGGCTGTTGCCGATGAGTTTTGAGACGCCGGAGCGTATCGCCTCGGGCCGCTCGGTGTTTTCACGCATTACGAGCAGCGGTTTGCCTAATGATGGAGCCTCTTCTTGCACGCCGCCGGAATCCGACACGATCAGCCACGCGGAGCGCATAATAGCCAAAAAGTCCGAATAATCGAGCGGGTCGAGCAGATATATCCGCTCGCGTTTGCCGAGGATCTCTTTGGCGATGCCCTTAACATTTGGGTTTGGGTGGACCGGGAAAAACAGACAGACATTTTCGCGTCTTATCGACAAAATCACGGAGCACTTTGAGATTTGTCGTCATCGTCGAGCCAAAGCTCTCGCGGCGGTGCGTCGTCAGCAACAGACGCTTTTTGCCCTCGGTCTTTTTGATCAGCTCGGCGATCTCGGGGCTGACGTCGAGATTTTTGAGCATGTGCTTCATCGCATCGACGACAGGGTTGCCGGTGACAAAGATCTTTTCGGACGGCACATCCTCAGCGAGCAGGTTACGGCGGTTCTTTTCGGTCGCGGCAAAGTGAAACGATGCGATCTGCGACACGACACGGCGGTTCATCTCCTCAGGATACGGGCTCATCAGATTACCCGAACGCAAACCAGCCTCGACATGGCCGACAGGTATCTTCCGATAAAATCCGGCCAATGCCCCGGCAAGCGTCGTGGTTGTATCACCCTGTACCAAGATCAGATCGGGTTTCTCCAGTGCGAGTATTTTGTCGAGTTTTGACATCACCCGCGAACAGACATCGGACGGCGATTGGTTGCGTTTCATCACGCCGAGATCAAAATCGACATCGATCTCGAGCGACGCGAGAAACGGCGTGAGCAGGTGTTTGTGCTGGCTGGACGAGACGACGACCGTCTGAAAAAATTTCTTTCGCAGTTCGTGGATCACAGGCGCAAGCTTGATCGCCTCGGGCCGCGTCCCAAACAGGACGAGAACCTTCATCCGCCAATCAACCGCGCTTCGCAAAATTTTTCTAGTGTTTGGTGTCACAGTGTCGTGCATAAGCATTTTAGGGCAAATCTTACGAAATTGCCCAAGTTAATACATATTTAAACACTGCCGCGTTCCTTTTTCAATGATTTTTTCTGTTCAGCATGAAAATAGGCCATCCAAAGATCGCTTCGGACGGCCTATATGAAATTCTAAAACGAGACTATTTACTCCGGCGGGCCGGAGCAGCCGGGGCCCATGAGGGCCGGGATCTTGGTGCTGATGATCGGGTAATTTTCGGCCTCGGCGTTCTTTTCGAGCCAATCCATATATTCTTCGGGTATCGACATGTCGGAAAAGATGGCTTCGACGGGGCATTCGGGCAGACATGCGTCACAGTCGATGCAGTTGTCAGGATTGATCAAAAGCCGGTCAGGCGTCTCGTGAAAAGCCTCGACGGGACAGACGGCGGCGCAATCGGTGTACTTACAATCGACGCACGGCGGTGTAGTGATATAGGTCATTTACTTTTGAAATTCTCCTCTTTTTCTAGCACGTAGCAACTTAAAACCGTAATATCCTGAGTCTAACTTGTCAAATCCGCCTTAACAAGTGGTAAAATGCCGTAATAAGCTAACCAGAAGCGGGTCAATTTCCGTAAGGGAAACAAGAATGAAAACTATTAAAGCAGAACGCGAATTATCGCTCGATTTTTTGCGTGTGACCGAGGCAGCGGCGATCGAATCGGCCAAAACAATGGGCCAGGGCGACCGCAAATACAGTGACCACGTCGCCGTCGAAGCGATGCGCGAGGTAATGGACACCGTCCCGATGCGCGGCCGCATCGTCATCGGCGAGGGCGAACGCGACGAGGCTCCGATGCTCTACATCGGCGAAGAAGTCGGCGGCGGCATCTTTTCAGAGGATGCACGGGCAGAATTTCCGGAGGTCGATATCGCGGTCGATCCGCTAGAGGGAACAAATCTGTGTGCTCTTGGTGCAAACAACGCCATTGCGGTTTTGGCAGCAGCGGAACGCGGCGGGCTGCTTAACGCACCTGACCTGTACATGGACAAGATCGTCGTCGGACCTTCGTGTCGTGGTGCGGTCGATATCGATGCTCCGGTTACGGAAAATCTTAAAAACATCGCACGGCGGCTTGGGCGTGATGTCGATGATCTGACCGTTATGTGTTTGGACCGTGCGCGGCACAAGGCCCTGATCGATGAAGTCCGTGCGGCCGGGGCGCGTATTCGTCTGATCTCGGACGGCGACCTTTCGGCAGGCATCTCGGCGGCGGTGGCCGGAACGAACATCCATGCTCTGATGGGCATCGGCGGAGCTCCTGAGGGCGTCATTACAGCGGCGGCGATGAAATGCCTCAACGGCGAGATACTCGCCAAGCTCGTCTGGGATCCCGAAAGATTAGGTGTCGATAAATCGAAAGTGCCGCCGCATGACGAGGTGATGAAACGCCTCGATGAAATGGGCATCAACGACCCGAACAAGGTCTATGACACTAACGATCTCGCTCCCGGCAAAAAGATAATCTTTGCCGCAACGGGCGTGACTGACGGTGCTCTGCTACGCGGTGTGCGGTTCTTTGGCTCGGGCAAGCGGACACATTCGGTGGTAATGACGACCGACAGTAAGAGCATCCGCTTTGTCGATACCGTTCACGTTGAGGGCGGACCCGACGCAGTTATTAGGTTTTAGCGTAAAATGACTAGCTTAGTCAGCGTGATTGAGTTAGGATTCAATATTGTTTGGAGGATATGAATGAGTAGTGTTAGTGAGCAGAATACAAACGGCAACGGCCATGTAAATGGCAACGGCCATAAAACGAATGGAACCAAACCGGCGGACGATCAGGGTAAATTGATCGTGCTGACGGCTCCGTTGACCGAGGCGATCGATCACGCCGGGTATTTTATTCAAATGGCGATGGCGTCGATCCCCATATGGATGGAGCCGGTCATCAACCGTAAATATCCGAAATGGCGTGAGGTCGAGCATTACGGCGACGGCTCGGCAAAATATATGCCGGCCGGTGTCCGCTTGGTCGAAAAGTCGCTTTCCCGTGTTTACGAGAGTGACGACATTGTCTCGTGCTATCCCGAGGATCTCGAGAAATTTATCGGCCCGCGTACTCGTGTTATCGGTGTTTCGACGCATAATCCGCTTGGTGTGACCTTTGCGGCGGGTGTTTATACATCGATCTTTGGCTCGTCAAAGATGCCGATCAATTCTCATTACTCACGTGAGCTGTTTGCTCAGATCAAAGGCAATCAGTACCGCGATAATTTCAAGGTGATCGTCGGCGGCTCAGGCGGCTGGCAGATCATCCAGACCGATCTTTACGAAGAGTTGGGCATCGATTGTGTCGTAGACGGACGCAGCGAATCGACCGATACGCTCGATCTGTTTGCCAAGGCGATCCGTCAGGAAGAACTGCCGAAAGAGGTAGTCGTAAAACATCCGGTCGATCGCGATTCGATCATGTTCCCCGACACGCGAACGACATTTGGCGTGGTCGAAATGACCACGGGCTGCGGCCGTCGCTGTAAATTCTGCGTGCCCGATCTCAATCCGCAGATCGATCTGCCAAAAGACAAGATCATGGGTGCCGTGCTTGCTAATGTCCGAGAGGGCAACAAGCAGATCTCGCTGGCGACCGAGGATATGTTTATCTGGGGTCAGGTGCATACCGACATTCCGTTCTATTTTCCAAACCGCGAGGCTCTGCTCGATCTGTACGGCTCGATCGTCGATACTCCGGGCGTTGAGCAGCACGTGCTCAGCCACGCGACTATCGCTCCGGCGGTCGTCGATCCGGTTCTTATTAAAGAGCTATCGGATATGCTGCTGCCTAAGAGCCCGATCCATTTCCCGTACCTGAGTACCCATCCCGAGAAAAAGGCGCTTGCCCCGCTTATTGGTCTTGAGACCGGCTCGATCAAGATGGCGAAAAAAGTCATGGCGAGTAAGGGAGTGCCGTTCTCGATCGACCATTGGCAGAGCGTTGTTCTCGAAGGCCTCAGGGTCATGAACGAGAACAATTGGTTCCCGGCAATGACGCTGATCGTTGGTAACCCCGACGAGACCGACGAAGACAACATGGCGACGCTCGATCTCATTTATGAGATGGAACGCCGCGGGTTGTTTGCGTTCCTCATCCCGTCGATCTTTACGCCGCTCCACGATACACGCATGGAGATGGAAAAAGGCGTCACCCAGACCCGCGATCTGACTCCGCTGCAATGGCAGTTGATGATGAAATGCTGGAAGATGAACCTGCGTCCCGGCCAGTATAGCTGGTGGGGCCCGACCGCTTGGCGGCTCGGCTCGATCGGTATGTGGCTGTATAAGCTTCGTCGGCTCAACGGGCCAAACTTTACCTATCCGCTGCTGATGTTCGCCGGATTGCTATCCGAAAAACGGCTCGCAAAAATGGGCAAGATCTACACCGGAAAGCCGATCGAGGTCAAAACCCGTGCCGAGCTGCTCGCAACGCTCAAGCCTAATATGCTCAAGCATTTGCGTGAAGATTGCGGCGATCTGCCAGAGGAAGAATTGGCAAGACGTGCCGCCGCTAAGGCTGCCCCGGCCGCCGAAGCAGCGACCGTTTAAGTAAATAAAAAGTAATGACCGAGCCGGCCTCGAATTACGTCTCGCTTGACCTCGCAGCTAAAATGCGAAAACAAGCGATACGGGTTTGGATGGCCGGTTTTGTCGTTGTTGGAACTTGGGTTTTGCTGACCGTTGTCGCTCCGCTGGCCAAGGCGAATGGCTTTGTTGGCGTTTCCTCACCGCTCTACAGTTTCTTTAGCTATATCTGCCATCAAATATCGGATCGCTCGTTTCACGTCGAGGGTGAACAGTTCGCCGTATGTTCGCGATGTTTCGGCGTGTATTTCGGACTGGCATTCGGCTTTGCCATCTATCCACTCTGGCGAAACATCACTGAGATCGAGCCGCTTCCGCGTTTCTGGCTGTTTCTTTCGCTCATCCCGATCGGCATCGACTGGTCGCTGACCATCTTTGGTATTTGGGAAAACACACACCTTTCACGTTTCATCACCGGCCTGATCCTGGGCGTCGCCTGCGCGACATACATCGTTCCGGCGATCGTCGAGATAACGCGAAATCTCACTCAAAGAAAAAGTAGCCACAGATAAACACAGATAGACACAGATGAGAAGATTTAGTTATTTAATTCTTATCCGTGTTTATCTGTGTCCATCTGTGGCTAATTTTCTCAGTCCGAACTTTTATTGACTCGGTTTCGTAAAAAGAGCAAGATTGAAAAACACATGAGTTTTACCAGAGAATCTGCCGCTGAGCTTGCAATAACCGACCTTGCCAAACGTTTAAATATTGACGTGGGTAGCGTCGACGTCGTTGATATCGATGACAAAGATTTCCCCGATATGTCGCTCGGTGCGGCTATTGACGGCGAGATGTCGGCACAGATGATCTCAAGCGGATGGCTGATAAAACTGTCGGCAGATAGTGAAAATTACGAGTATCGTGCCGATAAATATCAGCTACGACTGCACAACTTCAAGGGTAAGAATTACGTCATACAGTCATAGATCGAGGTTTTTTCTATGAATCGCAATAATATATGGATACATATCGGCATCGCTGTGGTTTTGATCACGATGGCCGCAGTTTTGGGGCAGATCGGCCGCTGGAAAGAGTCTCTGCATGACCGCTCGGACGCCGTTCAAAAGCGGGTCGAAACGATCAAAGCTGACCAAATAGGCGCTAATACAGCACCGGAGGTGCTCGTGCGTTTCAAACCCGGCGTCAGCCTTTCTCAGATCAGGTCGATAGCAACGGCGAATCACGATGCTCTCACAGACGAGATCGAATCCGTCAGCGGCCTCGCGGTCATTGACGATCTCGACAACGCCGATGCTCAGTCGGTCGCCGACCAATACGCAGCTATGAGCGACACGGTGGCCTATGCTGAGGTTAATTACCGGATTAAGCTCGATGATCCGATCCAAAAAGACGAGATTAAAGATGGCTTGTATCGCGAAACGACAGCCGAAATGCCAAACGATCCGCTATTCGGCGATCAATGGGCGCTCAATAACCTGGGACAGGACGGTGGTACGAAGCGGGCTGACATTGACGCTCTTGAGGCATGGTCTAAGACCAAGGGCAGCGATGAGGTTGTCGTAGCCGTGCTCGACAGCGGCGTTGATTTTACGCACGTCGATCTCAAGGGAAATATGTGGACGCGTCCGGCAAATGTCCCGGCGTACGCAGACGACGAGCTTGGCACCTTTAACGACATGAACGGCTATAACGGCACTGACAAGATCGCTGACCCGATGGACGACAATGGCCACGGCACGCATTGCGCCGGCATCATCGGGGCCGAGGGCGACAATGGCGAAGGCATCACGGGCATCAATCAAAAGGTCAAGATCATGCCGCTCAAGTTTTTAGGTCGTGGCGGAATGGGAACGACCGAGGATGCGATCGAGGCGATCAACTACGCCATCGACCGTAAAAAGAACGGCGTCAATATCCGCATCATCAGCGCAAGCTGGGGCTCGACATCCAAATCAAAAGCGCTTGAGGACACGATCCGTGCCGCTGGTGACGCTGGCATTTTGTTTATCGCCGCCGCCGGAAATGACGGCTCCAATAACGACAGCCGGCCGCATTACCCGTCGAATTACGATCTACCAAACGTCATCAGCGTCGCCGCGCTCGACCGCAACGACCGGCTCGCGGGCTTTTCAAACTTTGGCGTTAAAACCGTCCACATCGCCGCTCCGGGCAAAGATATCCTTTCCACTTGGCTTAATGGTGCATATCGCGAGGCTTCGGGTACGTCGATGGCGACGCCTTATGTTTCAGGCGTTGCGGCCCTCATCATTGCCGCTGAACCAAAGATCTCGATGGAAAAGCTCCGCGAGCGTCTGCTATCGACAGCCGATAAGATCGATACGCTCGACGGCAAAGTCGCGACCGGCGGACGTATCTGCGCGGCAAATGCCATTGCCGGTAAGGTGCTAAACCATCTGCAACATTAGACTAACGATTTGGAACAATTGCTCCGAATTGGGGCATGTAGACGTTCATTTAACAAAAAATAATCGAAACGTAAAGCCTTGTGAAAACAGGGCTTTACGCTTTTGTGGGCACTATTATCGCCGAATGGCACGCTCTTTGCCATTAATGGCAGTGAGCAATGGCCAAATCATTGCCCGAGTTTTATGAAAAGGGAGACAACAATGAACAAGATCAAAAGTTTAATGACAATTTCGGCATTATCAATAATGGTGCTTATCTTGCCGGCCATCGCATCGGCTCAATACGGCGGCGGTTATGGTAATGGCGGTTATAACAACGGCCAGTATGGCAATAACGGCTATTATACGAATATCAAATCGACCGTCCGCGACCTAAAAGACCGCAGCAAAGACCTCAAGAAAGAGATCGATCGCCTAGACGACCGCAGAAATAACGGCGGTTGGAATAATGGTGGTTATGGCAACAACAATGGCGGTTGGAACAACGGCGGCTACGGCAACGGTGGTTACAACAATAACGTTGACGTCCGCTCGCTAAAGAATCTGGCTGACCAGTTTCGCAAAGCAGCTGACAAACTTGAGGACAGATACGATGACGGCCGCGATCAGTATAAGAGCTCAAACGAGGCTCGTCGCGTGCTTGAACTCGGTTCGCAGTTAGATCGCGAGATCCGCCGTAGCCGTCTCAACCTCTATAACTGGAACCAGATCAGCAACGATCTGCGTATCGTCGCCAATGCATACAACAATAACGGCGGACGCGGCAACGGCGGTTGGGGCAACGGTCGTGGCAACGGTAATGGCCGTAACGGCATGCCGAGCTGGTGGCCTTTCTAACCAGATAAGTTCACCTATCTTCTTTATGCCCGCGTCTCTAGTGACGCGGGCTTTTTTTGTTATAGTCAGAGAATGGACGGAACGCTTTACTTGGTTGCGACGCCGATCGGCAATCTTCAGGACGTGACGCATCGCGCTCTAGAAGTGCTGCGCACCGTCGATCTCATCGCCTGCGAAGACACGCGCCACACGCTCAAGTTGCTTAACCATTTTCGCATCTCAAACCGTCTCATCAGCTATCACGAGCACAACGAACTCGAACGAGCCGAAGAGCTTGCCGACCGTCTCGTCGCGGGAGCATCAATCGCTATCGTTTCCGACGCGGGTACACCGGGAATTTGTGATCCCGCATTTCGCATTGTGCAGCGGGCAATAGAGGTTGGTGTGGCTGTCGTTCCGATCCCGGGAGCGGTCGCGTTTGTAAATGCGGTCGTTGCATCCGGCATCTCGACCGATTCAATTTTCTTTGGCGGGTTTTTGCCGTCAAAAAAAGGCGACCGCCGCAAGCGGCTCGAAGAGATACGTGATATTCCGGCGACGCTTGTTCTCTACGAGACCCCGCACCGCATCGCCAAATCTTTAGTGGACTGTGCCGAGATTCTTGGGACGCGTAAAGCGGCGGTCGTCGGGAACTGACCAAACTGCACGAAGAAATCATCGAGGCAGTTTGGCAGGACTAGCCGATAGGTTTGCGACTCAATCTCTGAAAGGCGAGATCGTTCTGGTCATCGAGCGGGCTCCGTTGGCAACACCGAAACACGAAACTCTGACGCCAAAATCGATCTCAAATCGTGTCAAAGAATTGGAAAAAGAGGGTGTTGATGCCAAAAACGCTCTCAAGAAAGCGGCGAAAGAATTTGGGCTGAGCAAGTCAGAGGCCTACCGGCAAACGAAAGTAAAAAGCAAAAGTAAAAAGGCAAGACCATAAGTTACTACTCTCAATCTTGCCCTTTTACGTTTACCTTGGATCTACCTTTGCGATAGCTCAGGCGGTAATTGCTTATCAATTTTTGGCCGTTCTTTGAGGTCGGTCAGTTTTAACAGAGTGATGAGGATCGTCCGCGAGACCTTTTCCATCTTGGCGTAATCGATCTTGTCCGGGCTGTCGCCTGCTCCGTGATAATCGACGTGGACACCGTCAAACCAGAACGCGATCGGTATCCCATTGACCGCGTAATTAAAGTGGTCCGAGCGGAAAAAGAACCGGTTCGTGTCTTTCGGGTCGTCGTAACGGGTGTCGTAGGCCATGTTTAGATAGCCCTTGTTTGTGCCGTCAACAACGCTACCTAGCGTCGAGCTCATCATGTCCTTGCCGATCACATAGATCGTATTTTCGTCCGTCAGATCCTTATCACGCGGCTCTGTGTTGCCGGCCTTGCGGCTGCGGCCGATCATGTCGATATTGAGCTGAGCGATGACCTGTTTGATATCAACGGTGGGGAACTTGTTGAAATATTCGCTACCCCACAATCCCTTTTCCTCGCCGCAATGCCAAACGAACAACACAGAGCGTTTTGGACGTTTCGGAGCTTTTGCCAGAGCCTCGGCGATCGATAGCACAGCAACCGTGCCTGAACCGTCATCGTCGGCACCGTTAAAGATCTTATCCGGCCCGGGAGCGTTCGGGTTGATGCCAACGTGGTCATAATGGGCACCGATTGCGACCATTTCTTTTTTGAGCACCGGGTCGCTACCTTCCCAAATCGCAACGACATTTTGTGTCCAGGCGGTTTCGGATTTAGTGGCGATGCTGAAATTAAAATCTTTGGTCAGCTCAAATGAATTGGTGTAACCAGTGAGCGGATTACCTGCTTCGCCCGCAAAAACTGCATTCGCAAGCTTTTCGGACGCTAAAAACACCGTCGGCACAGGACCCGTCTGAGCGGTCGCCTGCGGCTGCAGCTTTTCGACAACCATACGGCTGCGGCCAAACATCTGCGTGACCGCTCCCCAGTTTGCTGCGAGGAATTTTGATGACAGCACCATGACGCCGGCCGCTCCGTTTTCACGGGCGTAAGTCACAGCATCTGCCCAATCTTTTCCGCGTGTTCCGGTCAGGTCGGCCTGTGTGATGCCTGCGGGCATTGGTACGAGATTACGTCCGCCCATCGGGCCTTCGCCAAATACCGCGATGATCTTGCCCTTAACGTCGAGCCCGGCATACGGATTCAAATTCTTAGATTTGACCATCCAGCCGTTGCCGGCAAAAACGATCTTTGCGGTCATGTTGCCGGTCGTGTTTCCGGACGCACGGACGATATCGTCGCCGTAGGAATATTTTTGGCCGCCGATCTCAACCGATGTTGCCGCCGGGTCGATCGCGTCACGTTTGAGCGCCATTTTTTGGTAAAAAGTGCCGTCGTCGCCCGCCGGTTTGAATCCCCAGCGCGACAGGTTCATGCCGATAAATTTCGCGGTCGTATCAAGCCCGCGTGAGGGCGTGTCGCGGCCCTCCATCTCATCCGATGCGACAAAGTAGAGATAGTCGCTCAACTGTTTCGCGGTGACGCCCTCGGCGATCTTTTTCTCATCGGCCGAGATCTTGATCGCAGGCGCGACCGCTTGGCCAAATGCCGATTGCACCACAAACGCGGCGATCAGCAGATATGCAAAAATATTTCGTTTCATTTTTTCTCCAGAAATTAAGATGTCGTAAATTCTTATAGTTTTACGAGGTTTTGCGGAAATTGTTTCGTCAGGATGGAATGCCGATGATCGCGATCTTATTTTTATTAGCAAGATCGATCATTTCGTCGCGGTCAAAAATGAGCGTTTTTCCTGCGGTCAGAGAAAGACATGTCGCACCGGCGGCGATCATCGTCTCAATTGTCGAAACCCCGACGACCGGTACGTCAAACCGCATGTCCTGATCCGGCTTTGCGACTTTGACGACGGTCAGCTTGCCGTTTGCCAACTCTCCGGCCCGTTTGATGGTCGCGTCGGTGCCCTCCATCGCCTCGATGGCAACACAGGCTTTGCCACGAACGACGACCGTCTGGCCGAGATCGAGCCGGGCGGTTTCAGACGTGATATGCAACCCGTACTCGATATTCTCTAATTCCATATCGGTCGGTTTTCGCTTTGTCATCAGGCCGTTAGGAGCGAGCATGTCCGGAACAAAGTGCGTGGAATCGATGAGTTCGATGCCTTCCTTGCCAAGTTCATCCGCTATACCGCCGATGAGAGCGTTAGTATTTCGACGCTTTAGGCCCCAGAGCATCTTGACCATGCGCATATCAGGGATCGCACTCGAAAATAGTTGGACGTGCTTTACGTGGCCGGCCATGATGACCTTTTCGATATTCGCGTCTTTAAAGAACGACAACATCTTGCCAAGCTGACCAATGCCGACCCACGCAACATTCTCCGCGACATCTTCGATCGACGGATCGGTCTCTTCTTTGATCGCGACGACCGACAGCGAAACACCCGCCCTACGGGCGCCATCAATTACGAGAAAAGGAAAAGTGCCGTTTCCGGCGATCAGGCCATATTGCATAGTCTCTTTCAATTATCCGATTGATTCCCAGAACGGGCAACCGTACAATTCTGTATTCACACCCATAAACAAATTACAGAGTCTTTGCGTAGTAGCTAGATAAAATAAGCTTATGAAAATCAAAGTTTTGTCGTCCTTAGCTCTCGTTGTCCTGTTTGCAGCGGCTGCCATCGGGCAAACTAACTATCTAACCGAACCGTCGCTTTCGCCGGACCGGAAAGAGATCGCGTTTGTCTCGGGTGGCGATATTTGGACCGTCGGTGCCGATGGCGGAGCGGCTAGGCTGTTGGTCTCGCATCAGGCAACTGAGTCCCGTCCGCTGTACTCGCCGGATGGACGCTGGCTCGCGTTTGGCTCGAACCGGACCGGTAATGGCGATGTTTACTTACTTGAGATCGAGACCGGCAACTTGAGGCGGCTGACATTTGACGACGTAAACGAACAGATCGACGCCTGGTCGCGTGATGGAAAATGGATATATTTTTTCTCGAACAGCCGCGATATCGCAGGTATGAACGACATTTATCGCATACCTGTCACAGGCGGTACGGCGATGCAGGTCAGCTCGGATCGATTCACGAACGAGTTTGAATCGACGCCGCTTGCCGATGGGTCGATCATATTTGCGGCCCGTGGTAATTCGGCTGCCCAATGGTGGCGACGCGGACGCAGCCATTTGGACGAAAGCGAATTGTGGCAGAAATCGGGCGATACTTATACACAGCTAACCCAACGCGGAGCCAAGCAAATGTGGCCGATGGCGACCGCCGACGGCTCGCGGGTTTATTTTGTCTCAGACCGCACCGGCCCTCAAAATATATGGTTGATGCCCCGCGGCGGACAGGTAAAACAAATGACCAATTTCACCGATGGCCGCGTGTTGTGGCCGAGCCTGTCGCATGACGGTCAAGAAATTGTTTTCGAGCGCAATTTTCGTATCTGGAAAATGAAAGCCGACGGCGGCAAGCCGCAGGAACTGGCGATAACCTTACGCGGTGCGGCATCGAGCCCGATGATCGAGCGATTGAGCCTATCGACGCAGGTCGGCGAGCTCGCACTCTCACCCGATGGCAAAAAGGTCGCTATCGTTTCGCACGGCGAGATATTTGCAGCCTCGTCAAAAGACGGCGGCGAAGCGGTTCGCGTAACAAATACGGTCGCCCCGGAATCATCCGTCGCCTGGTCGCCGGATAGTAAAAAGCTTGTTTATACGTCCGAACGCAGCGGGACAAGCGAGATATTTCAATACGATTTCGTGACCGAGACGGAAACCCAATTGACACGAGGTGCGAACGACGACATTTCGCCAACATTCTCGCCCGACGGTAAGTTGATCGCGTTTGTCCGAAATGCTCGTGCGATATCTACCTACAACGTCGAAACGAAAGCTGAAAAAGAGCTTTGCAAAACATTCGCCGACCCGGCTCCGCTTGGGGGCGAATCTTTCAAATGGTCGCCGGACGGAAAATGGATCGCATTTCTCACGGCGTCGCCGACATCACGTTCGTACTCAAACGTGAGCGTTGTGCCGTCAACCGGCGGGGTTGCAAAGCAGATCAGCTTTTTGTCGAATTCAAACGCAGGGTCGATCGCATGGAGTGCTGACGGCTCGTACATTCTTTACGGCTCAAGCCAGCGAACCGAGGACGGCATGATCGCCCGCATCGATCTCAAACTTCGAACGCCAAAGTTTCGCGAAGACCAGTTTCGCGATCTTTTCAAACAGGAAAATCCGCGTGACAAGCCAGCGGGGCCTCCTGTATCGCCGCAGCCATCGCCAGTGGCCTCGCCTGTTGCCGAGAAAAAGATGAGTCGAAAACGACCGAGATCGTTTTTGAGGACATTCGCAAACGGCTGAGCTTTATCAACACCGGCGTCAACAATAACGGCGTCATTATCAGTCCGGACGGCAAAACCCTTCTGATCCTTGGTGCTGCCGAGGGGCAATTTAATCTGTACACGATGCCGCTCGATGAGCTGTCGAACGACCAGTCGTCACGCCAACTGACCTCGACACCGGGGTTCAAATCACAGGCTCAATTTTCGCCAGATAGCAAAGAGGTTTATTACGTCGAAAATGGCCGTATCAACATTGTAAGCCTCGACCGCCGCGACGTACGGCCGCTCAGCGTGAGCATGGATATGAACGTCAATTTTGCCCAGGAAAAGACCTAGGTGTTGGCGGACCGCCAGCGTTTACAGCGACAACAGTCGGTAAGCTCGGACTGCGTTTTGACCGTAACGAATACGAGCGCAGCGGTCGGCTAAAGATCACCGAAATAATTACGCTTAGCCCCGCAGCAGTTACGAAAGACGTTGCCGTCGGCGATTATCTGATAAGCGTCGAAGGGGCTAAGATCGCCTCCGGTGTGAATATCGACGAACTGCTCGAGGGCAAGGTCGGAAAACGTGTGGAACTCGAATTTTCCTCATCTGCTGACGGCTCGAACAAACGCGAGGTCATTCTAAAACCGATCTCGACCGGAGCCGAGAAAAACCTACTCTACCGCCAATGGGTTGAGAGCAATCGTGCATATGTCGATCGTGTCAGCGGGGGAAAGCTCGGTTATGTTCACCTGCCCGACATGGGCCAAGGCTCGCTAAATCAGCTCTATATCGATCTCGATGTGGAAAATCAAGCAAAACAGGGTGTGGTGATCGATATTCGTAACAACAACGGCGGGTTTATCAATCCGTATGTGATCGATGTGCTTGCCCGACGCGGCTATCTGACCATGCAGGAACGCGGCATGTGGGAAGTGCCCGCTCGCTCCGCTCTCGGCCAGCGAGCCCTCGAACGCCCCACGGTCCTCGTTACCAATCAGCATTCGCTATCAGACGCCGAAGACCTGACCGAAGGCTATAAATCGCTCAAGCTCGGCAAGGTGGTCGGCGAACCGACATCAGGTTGGATCATCTTTACGTGGAACACCAACCTGTTTGACGGGACCACAATTCGCCTGCCGCGACAGTTGATTCGCGGCTCGGATGGTAAGAATATGGAGCTAAATCCACGCACGCCGGACGTGCCGATGACGCGGCCGATCGGCGAGACGTTGACGGGAAAAGATTCGCAGCTTGACCGTGCTGTCAGGGAACTGTTGGGGAACTAGGGCTTGTTTGCGAAAAGGCGTAGTTTTTCACCTTCGGGCGAATCTATCAAGCCTGTAAAGGTAAATCCGAGCTTTTCGAGCAGGCGGCCTGAGACTTCATTGTCGAGCGATGTGATCGCATGAATTTCGGTAAAGCCGTGCTTTTCGCGGCCGTATGTCATCATGGCTGAGGCGGATTCGAAGCCATAGCCATTTCCCTCATACTCCGGCAAAAAAGCAAAGCCGAGATCGGGAAATTCGAAATGGTCACGTTTTACAAAGCCGCACAGCCCGACCGCAGTGTTGTCTGTTTTGAGCTCTACCGCGTAGAGGCCGTAGCCGTGGTCGCGATAGCTCTGGCGGTAGCGGTCCTCGATAAAATCGCTTGCATCGTCCGCCGAACGGACGCCGCGGTCGCCGATGTATTGGATAAACTTTGGCGTGTTGAGCAGCTCAAAAATAAACTCCGCATCGAGAGCGGAGTCCAGTTTACGTAGTGTCAGCCTGTCGGTTTCTAAAACATTCATCTCAGTTTTACGATCTCAATAAAAATCCTAACGGGCACCTCAAAGCCCGTCGTTAGTTATGGTCCGGACGATTTGTAAAGAAATTCTAACGCCCGATGCCGTCCGATCTAAGCTATTCCGCCTGCTCCCTAGCATGATATGAACTCCGTGTCAGCGGCGATGATTCGACGTGTTTGAAGCCCATTGCCATGCCGATTGCTTTCCATTCGGCGAATTCTTCGGGCGTGACGTAGCGTTCGACGGGCAGGCGTTTTTCGTACGGTTGGAGGTATTGGCCGATGGTCATGATGTCGCAAGAGACGCTGCGGAGGTCTTTCATGAGGTCGACGACCTCTTCGAAAGTTTCGCCGAGGCCGGCCATGATGCCGCTTTTGGTCTTCATCGCGGCGAACTGCGTGTCGCGAAAATGGGCTGAGCGTTCGAGCAGTTCGAGCGTTTGATCGTATTTTGCGTCGGGGCGAACCCGGCGGTACAGACGTGCGATCGTCTCGGTGTTGTGGTTTAGGATGTCAGGACGCGCGACCAGAACGTTATTAAGAGCCTGCTCGTCGCCGTTAAAATCGGGAATCAGAACTTCGACCTTACATGTCGGATTCATTTCGCGGACTTTTGTGATCGTCTCGGCCCAGTGCATCGAACCGCCGTCAGGGAGGTCGTCACGATTTACCGAAGTGATAACTGCATGGGCGAGATCGAGATGTTTTACGGCCTCGGCGACGTGTGTCGGTTCGAGCGGATCAAGATCCATCGGCTTGCCCTTATTGACCGCACAAAAACCGCAATGCCGCGTGCAAGTGTCGCCGCCGAGCATAAAGGTCGCGGTCTTGTCCGTCCAGCATTCAAAGATGTTCGGGCATTTGGCTTCCTGACAGACGGTGTGCAGATTTAGCCCGTCGATCAACTCAAGCACGGCATTCTGATTGCGCGGGTCACCGAGCTTGATCTTTAACCAATCAGGCTTTTTAAGCCGCTCACGCTGCTTGCGGTTCAGGAATTCTTGAACTAAAACTTTTTCCTCGATCATAAAACTATTAACCACAGATTAACACAGATGGACACTGATGTTTCTTCAACCCATCCGTGTTTATCTGTGCCTATCTGTGGCTAAAATTCTTCTTTTATCCGAGTCGCGAATTTACGACATCCCAGTTAATGTTGGCAAAAAATGCCTCGATGTATTTTGGGCGATCGACCGGTGCGTAATCTTTGATAAACGCATGTTCCCACACGTCCATTATGAGGATCGGCTTGTATCCGGCTACATTGCCGGTTTCGTGCAGGTTGATCCAGTGGTTCGAGATCGCGCCGTTCGAAGGGTCTTGATAGACCGCTGCCCAACCCACGCCGCGCATCTTGCCGGTGTTCATAAAATCGGCTTTCCACACGTCGTAGTCGCCAAAACTTTCTGACGCGGCGTTGACGAACTGGTCGCCCGTCGAAGGGTCGCCGGTGCCGTGTTTTTGCATATTTTCGAAATAATATTCGTGCAAAACCATGCCGTTGTACTCAAAGCCAAAACGCCGTTTCATCTCGCTGAACGCCGCCGATTGTGTCGGGTCGAGCGTGCCGCTGCCGATCAGGTCGGCAATGCGCTGGTTGAGGACGTTGGTGTTAGTGACGTAGCCCTCATAGAGCTTAAAATGCATCGCCAGCGTCTCGTTCGAGATGCCGGTCAGGTCGCTCAGGTCAAATGATTTTGCTGTGTATGTCGTGTTAGTTCCCATCTTGTTTCTCCTAATCCTGCGGTCTGGTTCCAGCGTCAATACCCGCAACGCTGGCCTGATTGATAACTTTTACTTCCATGTCGTTCTCGCAGCGGATCTGGCATGACAGACGCGTGTTTGGTGCAAGATCGCCCTTGGTCGATAAAATGGCTTCTTCGTCGGGGCCCATCGTTCCGGCGTCGCCGACCACGACCTCGACGCGGCAAGTCGTGCAGCGTGCGTTGCCGCCGCAGCGATGCAAAATGTCAACACCGTTGTCCTCGAGTGCGAGAACCAGTTTCTTACCGGTCTCCGTCTCGAATGAAATTGTTCCAGTTGCTGTTTCAGCAATAATATGTGGCATTAAAGATCTCCTATATCTCTATTCTAGTTTGCTGCGGTGAATGTGCAAAATCCGCTATTTTCCGATGACAACTTTTTCGCGATTTGCGTTGATCGCGACAAAGATCAGATCGGCCGACGTAACGCGCACGACCTGTCCTTTATTCCCAAAACGTTCGGCTTCGACCTCTACATGGATGGTGATCGAGGTCCTGCCCACCTTTAGAGTCGTCGCGTAAAAACTTACCAGGTCGCCAATAAACACTGGCTCATGAAAAATGACCTCGTTCATCGCGACCGTTACAAAACGCTCGTGCTTTGTATGCCTGACGGCCTCGACACCGCCGGCGACGTCGATATAGCTCAATATAACGCCGCCAAAAACGGTGCCGTGTGCGTTAGTATCACGCGGCATCATCGTCAGGCGTATCGCCGCATCTCTGATTGTTTTTTCGTTCCAAATTTTTTTAACGCAGATAAACGCAAATTAACGCAGATATCTAAAGAATTTTGGTATTTCTTATCTGCGTTAATCAGCGTCCATCCGCGGTTAATTCTTTTAAGTCCAGTCGCGAATCGTGTCCCGCAGCTCGTTCAAATGCTCGTCGAAAAAGTGTCCGCAGTTTTCAAATACGACGACCTCGGCGTGAGGGATCTGGTCGATGAGGCTGCGAAGGCTGTCGATCGAGCCAAATTCGTCTTGGTCACCGTGTACAAAAAGTATCGGCTTTTTTACAGCGGTCAGGAAATCGTAATCGCCGTATTTATCGACCGGCGTGCCGATGCTGATGAGGCGTGCTATACGGTCGTCAGCATAACCGACCTCAAGCGCTGTTCGAGATCCAAACGAAAACCCCGCGAGAGTCGTGTCTTCGCCCGGGTATTGGTCGAACATATACGCGAGTGCGTCGGCCACATCCTCTCTGCCGCCCTCGACCTCGTTATGTTCACCAGTCGAATCGCCAACGCCGCGAAAGTTAAACCTCAGTGTCGTCAGTCCGGCGTCAACTAGTCCGGCCGCCGCACGAAACACCACCTTGTTATGCATCGTCCCGCCGCCGAGCGGATGTGGGTGACATACCAGTCCGATGCCACGGCGCTCGCCCGCAGGTTTTTTCAGGATCGCCTCAAGCTGGCCGTGTGATGCAGGGATGTAAAGACTGCCTTTTGGATACATGTTCGAATTCTTGATTTTAGATTCTGGAGACTATCTAAGCAAATGTTGGGAGTTTAAGTTGGGAGGGGGGGGGGGGTAAGAAAAAAGGGGAAAATTTTTTTTTTTTTTTTTGTTTTTTTGTGGTCTCCAATTGTTTCCCCCTGTTTCCGTGATACTTTTTCATTTAATTTATCTTTATTTTCATGGAAGAGATCATAAACGAAACGCCCGCTATCACGGACGAACAACCGCCAAAACCTAAGCAAAGCTGGAGCGAGTTTCTCGAGAGCGAGCATGCAGTCCGCATTATCTATCTGATTTTCGGGTTTCTCGCGATCCTGATGGTGATGACGTTTTTGCAGACGCGGACGGACGCGATCTGCTGCGGCGACTGGGACGGCTATTATCACATCAAATGGTCGTCGCTGCTGTGGGAAAATTTCAAGCAATTCAAATGGCTGCCGACATTTGAGTGGCTGCCGCTGACGGTGCTAAATCCGGCGGATTACGCTGACCACCATTTTCTTTTCCACCTCTTACAAATCCCGTTCTTGTGGTTTTTTGAGCCGGTCACGGCGGCAAAGGTCGCGACGGTTTTTTACGCAACGCTCGCCATTTTCTCCGTCTATTGGCTGATCTACCGCTACGAGATCAAGCATCAATTGCTGTGGCTCGCGGCGATCATGGTCTGCTCAAACGCCTTTTATTACCGGATGAACATGGGCAAGGCCCCGCCGCTCACGATCATCATCACGGTGCTCGGCGTGCATCTGCTGTTTCAGAGAAATTACAAATGGCTGCTGCCGCTGATGTTTGCATTTGTGTGGACGTACAGCCTGTTTCCGCTGCTGCTGTTTGCGGCAATTATCTGGACACTCATCATCGCGTGGAACGAACGCCGGTTCGAATGGCGGCCGTTTGTCTACACGATGGGCGGCATGATCGCCGGAAATATCATCAACCCGTATTTCCCGACAAATCTCTATCTTTTCTACGAGCATTTCGCCACGAAATTTAAGGTCGGCTCCGATTTTGTCGTCGCGGTCGGCGGCGAATGGTATCCGTATTCCGGCATGGAATTGCTGATGAATTTCCCCGTGGCTCTCGCGGCAATGCTCATGGGTTATATTCTGTTCGTGCCAAAGGGAACCAAATTGCCCGAAAAAGCTTCGTTCTTTCTGGTATTTACCAGCATATTGCTCGCGGCACAGTTTCGTTCAAAACGCTTTGCTGAGTATTTTCCGCCATTCGCAATACTGTTTGCAGCGTTTGCATACAGCGCCTTTACCGCGCCAAAGGCTGCCGAGCTGCCCGACGAATTTCAACGCGATATCGACCCCTATCTAGACGCCGACAAACCGACCGAGCGGCAATCATGGCTCCACGCCGCACGTCAAGCGACGCCCTGGGTTGTCGGTATTTTGTTGTGTATCTTTTGGCTCTACAACATGATCGGGCTGCACAAATTTGGTTTTGACGAAGCCGGGATGATCGACAATATCAAAACCAACGAGCCCGGCGACAAGTACAAACGTGCGATGCAGTTTGCCACGGGTCTAGATGAGACCGGTGCCGACAACATCCCGAAAGGCGAGCGGATATTTAACTGCACTTGGGACGATTTTCCAAAGCTGTTTTTTTACGACACCAAACACACTTACGTTTATGGCCTCGACCCCAATTATCTCTATTCGGAAAATCCTGAGTTGTACAAATTGCTCAAAGACCTGACCGAAGGCAAGATCGACGATCCGGCGCCCGTGATACGCGAAAAATTTGGTGCAAACTACATCTTCGCCGATGCCAAAGAAAACACGGACATGATCGCCAAAGCTCTCGAAAGCGGCTGGGTTGAGACGATCTATGAGGATGACGACGCACGTCTGTTAAAGATACGTGCCGTCAAAGGCGATGCTCCTAATGATGCAAAAGACGAACCTCCCGCGACGCCCGAAGAGCAAAAGATACTCGACGAAGAGGAACGCAACGACGCTAAAAACGTGAACGCAAATGCCGATAATGATGACCCGGAAAATTAGTAGAGGAGTAGAGGAGAGCAGGAGTAGGGAAGTTGTCGGAACGCTCGTCCTGACCTTTTTCATCGCTCTGACTGGGGCTTGCGGTGCGAATGACGGCACTCTCAAATCGGGCAAGGAAACGCCCGCATCGTCAAATGCCCAGCTGACCAAGTCCGTATTCGAAGAAGATCTCGGGTCAATGCGGACGGCGGATTTTCGTTTTGTTTATGTTTTGCGGCGAAAGGACGGAGGCAAGATCGACGCCGAGGACCGCAGCGTCATTAAGGCCCAGACGACGGATGCGAACCGCCGGATGTCATCCGACGATGACAAGGCGTTTATTATCGGCACTAACACACAAATACCGCCAAAGAATATGTTCGTTCTAATGGCCCGTTTCGCTGTCGAAAATTATTCTCCTCCTCCAGTGGCAAATACGAACGCAAACGCGAATAAGTAGCGTATATTATTACTGAATATGCCCGAGCTGAAAACGCCAAATATCGATCCGCCGGCTCCGCCTGAGGTGCCAGCGACGCCGGCAACCCGTGTCGTGCTCGACCCATCGTCGCCGTCGTTGCGGTCGATATTGCGTGTCGTAATAATCACGCTGATCATTTTGTTTATCGCAGGTTCTGTCCAGACGGTCATCAGCTCGATCGCCTCGCTATTTTTCCTCGTCGTCCTGTCGGTGTTTTTTGCATATCTGATCGACCCGCTCGTGCGGCTCATCCGGCGGCCTTTCAAAGATCGAGGTCTTGAAAAATGGATGCCGCGTTCGTTTGCGATAGTCATCGCGTATCTTTTCGTTTTTACGGTGCTCGGCATTGCGATCTCAAACATCGCACCGCGCGTAATTGATCAGGCAAAAGAATTTGGGGCAAACATCCCGTCATACGGCCAGTCATTACGGGCCCGGGGAAACGAACTAAACCAGCGATTTGACCGTCTGCGAATCCCTGATGAGGTTCAAAATGAGATCAATAAAAAGGCAACCGATATCGGTAGCAGCATTACGGCCGCGGTAGGTAATTTTGTGCTAATGTCGGTCACCTATCTGCCGTGGTTTTTGCTGGTGCCGATTCTCGCATTTTTCTTTTTGAAAGATGTAAATCAATTTCGGTTGGCTGTATTACGCATGTTCCCGGCCGGCCCCTATCGTATGCGTGCCGAGGCCGTGCTGCAAGAGGTAAACACGACGCTTGCCGCCTATACGCGGAGCAGATCATCTCGTGCGTCCTCATAGCAATTCTGTGTACGATCGGTTTTTACGCGCTCGGGCTCAAATACGCTTTGTTGTTGGGAATCCTCGCCGGTATTTTCGAATTTGTTCCGCTGCTTGGGCCCGTTACCATCGGCCTGATCGTTATCACCACGGCTGCAGCCTCTGACGACCCATGGAAAGCTCTATACGTTGCGATCTTTTTGATCGTGCTGCGGATCATCCACGATTACGTCACCTATCCACGCATCGTCCGCGGCGGCATACATCTGCATCCGCTGGCGATCATATTGTCGGTGCTTGCCGGCGAGCAGGTTGCCGGCATTCCCGGAGTGTTCTTAGCGATCCCGATAGTTGCCGTCGCGACCGTCATCTATCGCCACGTATTAGAGCATCGCGGAGCACGCGGCCTCGTCTCAGGCTGGATCCAAGACGCCGAATCCCACCCGGAGGCAGGAGCCTAAAATGTCTTCGATAGCATGGCTGGTCGTATTCTTTTTCGTGCTGCTCGCTCTGAGCATCCTGATCTATGTACTCGTAGTAAAAGCATTTTACTGGGGCGATAAAAAAGAGCCGCCGACTAAAAAGCGTTAAAGAAGCTCTCTAAAAACCGTGTCATCATCGACTTTGATCTCGATCTCCGCGACATAGCAAGGCGTCTCAAAACTCAGCCCTTCAAGTTTAACTGCGTCTTTCGCTGTTACGACCAATGCTTCGCATAGATGGCTCTGGCCCTGAGCATCGCTTTCTATTAGATCCACATCAAGCTGACTATATAAATGGTGATCCTCAAACGCCCAGTCTTCTCGAATATCTAGGCCTGCATTGGTAAGCATCTTAAAAAAACTTTCCGGGTTACCCAGCGCGCAAAACGCATAGACATTCTTTCCGGTCAAAATCGTCGTGCTTAGATCCGTTGAATGCAACTCTCTAAAACCCAAGAGACTATTTGATATTTCAAAAACGGGAGCACTGCTATTCCAATTTGAAATTTCAGATCTCAAAATTGAAACTGTTTGAGTGCTAACCAGATCCGCTCGCGTGATAACAACAACATCTGCCCGTGATAGATTACGCAGCGGCTCACGTAGACGCCCGGCGGGTAGCATCTTGCCGCCACCAAACGGGTTTGTCGCATCGATGCAAACAATATCGACATCGCGCTTTGCCTTGCGGTGCTGAAACCCGTCATCGAGGACAAATACGGTTACGCCAAATCGCCGCTTTGCCCACTCGGCGGCCGCCACGCGATCCGCATCGGCGATGACGATGGCTTTGCAAAGTAATTTATTTGCTAATTCAAACGGCTCGTCTCCAGATTCGGTAGCGGTTGCGAGTATGTTTTCGCCGTCGGATACGAGGACGCGATTTCTAGGATTGTTGCGTCCGTAGCCGCGAGTTAGGATGCAAACTTTTTCACCACGCTCCGCCAAAATATTGGCAACATACGCAACAAGCGGCGTCTTTCCCGTACCACCGGTCGTAATATTGCCAATACTTATAACACGCGCACCGAGATCGTGCGATTCGAAAACGCCCTTATCATAAAGCGCATTTCGAATGTCCGCAACTTTTCCGTAGATGGCTGACAGCAGCGATAGCATCGTCGTTAATTATCAATTATCAATTGTTAATTACCAATTGATATCGATAAAAACTATTCACTATTAACTGTTCACTTTCTTATTTGTAACTTGAATGAGCCGATCAAGCTTATTCTGTGCCTGGCCGCTGTCGATGCTTTGTTCGGCGAGGCGGGCTGCATGCATCGGGTCTTTGGCAATGCCGCCAAGAAACAGGGCGGCACCGGCGTTTAGGACGATCAGCGAACGGGCCTCGTCGCGGCGTCGGCTGGCGAGCACTTCGCGGATGATCTTTGCACTTTCTTTGGCAGAGCTTGCTTTCAGGTGGTCGATCTTTGCCGGTTTGAGGCCGAAATCGTTGGGCGATATGACATGGGCTTTTACGTCCGTTCCGGTCACGGCGGCGACAAATGTTTTGCCCGCCAGCGTTATCTCGTCGAGCCCGTCAGAGCCGTGTACAACCCAGGCCTTTTCCGTTTTCAGCATCGCAAGCGCCCGTGCGGTCGGTTCGAGCATCGATTGATGCCAGACGCCGATGAGCTGCCGCGAGACGTTTGCCGGGTTTGCTAAGAGGCCGAGAATGTTCAGGCAAGTGCGAATGCCCAAACTGCTGCGGACATCCGCTAGCCGCCGTAGAGCTGGGTGAAATTTTGGGGCAAATAGAAAGCTCAGACCAACGCCGTTGAGGGCCATTTGGGCGACGTCCGGTTCGCTCGACACTTTGACGCCAAGCTCGCCGAGCACATCGGCACTGCCGGCTTTGCTGGTCACGCCGCGATTGCTTTGTTTTGCAATGACGAGCCCCGCACCGGCGGCGACAAGAGCGGCGGCGGTCGAGACGTTAAATGTTCGTGCCGTCGAGGAACCTGTTCCCGCGATATCAAAAGCCTTTTTTGATCCCGGCACCTTTACCGCGAGCGATCTCATCACGCTCGCCATACCGGCAAGCTCTTCGTGCGTCTCGCCTTTGGCGGTCAGGGCCGTCAATGCTCCGGCGATCTGATTCGACCCGGTCCGTCCGTCAGTGAGTGCCCGGAAAAAGTCCGCAGCTTCGTTTGCCGACAGGTCTTCGCCACGCAAAAGGCGCGCGAAAAACGGGAACAGCGGCGTGTCGGCTTTTGGATTGGTGGCGGTGATCGGTGCCGAGGGCAGCCAATCGGCTCGTGTGCGGGTCATAAAAATTAGTGTGCTGAGAGCGGATCGAGAGCGGCAAAAGGGAACAGATCCCTACATCTACTATGTCAGAGTTCGAGGAAATTTTGCAATAACTTTCTGCCGTGCTCGGTCAATATCGACTCCGGGTGAAACTGCACGCCCTCTATTTTCAGCGTCTTGTGACGCAGCCCCATCACAAGCCCATCCGGCGACTCGGCGGAAATCTCAAGCGTATCGGGCATGCTGTCACGCTCGACGATCAGGCTGTGGTACCGCCCCGCCGCGAAATTATTTGGAATGCCGGAGAAAACAGTTTTGCCGTCGTGAATGATCTCGACCGGCTTTCCGTGCACCGGCTCAGGTGCACGCGACACTTTGCCGCCAAAATACTGCCCGATCGCCTGATGGCCGAGACATACGCCGAGAATAGGCAATTTGTCGGCAAACCGTTCGATAACCTCCAGCGAAATGCCCGCCGCGTCCGGCGTTCCGGGTCCTGGCGAGATCAGGATGCGTTCTGGTTTTAGCTCGTCAGCGATCTCATCGACCGTTACTTCGTCATTGCGAACGACACGCATTTCGGCTCCAAGCTCGCCAAGATATTGGACGAGGTTGTAGGTAAATGAGTCGTAATTGTCGATTACAAGCAGCATGGTTACGTTAAGCTTGTGCCGAGCAACCAACTCCCACCGTCCACAACGAGCGTTACGCCGTTGACGTAGCTGGCGGCGTCGGAGGTTAAAAACAGGGCTGCGTTTTCGATATCTGCGATGCGGCCAAAACGTCCTAGCGGTATTTTTCGCGTCAGTTTTTCTTTGAGCTCCGGCATCAGCAGACGCTTCATGCCCTCGGTGTCCTCGATCGGGCCCGGGGCGATGCCGTTGACGCGGATGCCGTGGCGGCCCCATTCGACGGACAGATTTCGCGTGATCGCATCGACGCCGGCCTTTGCCGCCGAGACGTGTATCTGCATCGGCGTTGCCAGATAGTGTAGCGTCGCCGAGATGTTGAGGATCTGGCCTTTGGATTCTTTCAAAGCCTCGAATGACGCACGGCAGACGTTGAATGTGCCCTTGGTGTCGATATCGACGACCGTGCCAAAACCGTTTGGCGACAGCTGATCCGCCGCACACAAAAAATTGCCCGCCGCTCCGTTGACCACGATGTCTATTTTGCCGTAGTGCTCGACGGTTTGCTTGATAGCATTTTCTATAGCCTCATATTCGCGAACGTCCGCCGCGACTGTAAAACACTCGCCGCCAAAAGCCTCGACCTCGGCTTTCATTGCTTCGAGATTCTCGATCTTGCGGCTCACGATCGCGAGCTTGGCACCTTGCTCGGCAAACGCCCGAGCGACGCCGCCCGTTATTCCCGTGCCGCCGCCTGTTACAAACGCGACCTTACCCTGTAAAATGTTGTCAGCAAATATTTTGTCCATATTGATTGGGATTTTAGCAGAGATTTGTCCACAGATGAACACAGATACACACAGATTTAAGAATGGGCAGACAGAGGCTCGCAACCTTGCCGATTTCTTCTCCTATCTGTGTCCATCTGTGTTTATCTGTGGATAATCCTCCTTTCTTCCTGCTCGACCAAACCGACGGATATGAGGACGCTCGTCCCGGCGGAGACGCTTGTTTATCTTGAGACTAACGACCTTGCGGCGGCTTTGCAGCCGATCGTTGACGCCAAGCCTTTCAAAGATGTCGCGAAGAGCAAGCCTGATTTTTCGGCGTTAAAAGGCGTGCAGCTTGCGGTCGCAGTCACCGGTTTTGAGACCTCAGAAGAAAAGCTGACCGATGAACACAGTGTCGGACGTGTGCAGCCGCATTTTGTCGCGGTCGCTGATACGCACGCTTGGAATTATCAGGCTGTTGCCTTTGCCGAGAAAAAGCTTGGCGGTTTTGTGGCCGACATCTACGACAGCGAGCCGACGCTCGAGCGTAGCGACAAACACGGCGGCAAGTATTTTATCTGGACAGCCGCAGATGGCCGTAAAGCATACGCTCTCGTCATTGACAGCATTATCTATTTTGGCAACGACGAATCTGCGATCGACAAATTCCTAGCCGTAAAACGCGGTGAAGCCGACAGCGTCGCAAAAGCCGGAAAGGTGAAACCTGCGTCCCAGAAACTCTTGCCTCCGGCTACGTCTCAACCGACGGCGTCGCCCAGATCGCCAATATTGTCGGCCTAAAATTCGCCTCCGAAGCCGGCGAATACTCCGAGGTCCAATCCGCTATCGCCGGTATTTTGCCGCAGCTCATCCGCAACTCGGTGAAGGATATTACATGGACATCCACCAAGACGGAGCATGGAATTGAAGACAAATGGTCCGTGACGATGGCCGATGACATTTCGCGAGTTTTCAACGAGACGGTTGTTAGCGATCCCTCGTCCGAGAAACAACGACTAGTCGCCGACGGCATCCTTTCCCGAATTCCGTCCGATGTGGAAAGCGTAACGCGTTACAATTTGAAATCTCCGCAAGTTGCCTGGAGAAGTGCCCTTCTTGTATCTCAAAGCCGACTGGATGCAATTGGCTCAAATATCGTCGGGATAATTAGCAATGGTCTGTTCGAACCATACGGAATTCAAGATCCAGTACTATTCCTATCGTCGCTCGGTGGAAAGCCTGACAGGATCCCAAACATTATTACCGTACGGATGGACGCTGACAGTGACGAGTCGGTACTGCTTTCAATGAGTGGCGATCAAGGGCTGACGCAGAAGTCGCTCGTAAAGGACATGAAGCCTCCTCGGTATGGCGAGGATGGCTACAGTTGGTGGAGCACGTTGGATGGCGATACAGATATTGATTTCGAGCGTGGCCTGATAACAATGGGTCCTGCCGAACAAGTAAAGAAAATCAGGCTCCACCGTGGGGCTCAAGTACCTGACACCTTACGGCTAATGGCGGAGAGCGATGCCCCGATAGTAACGGTTGGCCGCGACCACGGGACGATTCTTCAACTAATCGATATGTTCGCCCGCGAGGGGCACGGCGATACCCAAGCCGTTTCAACCTACCTCACCGAAACCCGTTTCACAAAATCCGGCATGGAACGCAAGACGACCTCGGACTTTGGGCTGATCGGGGCGATCATTGCTCAGTTGGGCGACAAGCGCGTCCATCTGCGGTTAATTTCTCTTTGCTTCACGCTTCATCCGCCGGACGTTTCGTTCGATCCAGGTCTCGGCTTGTTCGTAATAGGCAAATTTTTGCTCATCTTTTTTGAACGCTGCCGTGTGGTTGTAGCGGCGGCCGTTGATATGTTTGGTTGGGTGGTGGATGTGGAGCATTTCGTGGAAAACGACGTACTCAACCACGTATCGCGGCGTAGCCGTTGTGTCTAAAGACTTGCTGATCGTGATGTGATCGTGGGTCGCGTCGTGATGGCCCAGGATGCGGTAAGTTTTTTTGGCGGACCATGTGAGGGCCGGTTTGGGGATGGTGTCGTAGAAATATTTGGCGTTTAGCTCGGCAAATATTTCGTCGAGATCGTAGATGGAGCCTTTTGATGTTGTGACGACCTTGCGGCCCTTTGCACGTTTGTTATCGGCGGCTTGCAGACGAATGGCGTCGGATTTAACGTATGCCGAATAGACCTCTCTCGCACCGGCGGGGATCTTTTTTCGGAGCAGTTTGCCGACGAGGATATAGGCGAGGCCTTTGTGGCAGGCGAGGGGCATCTCGCGGCAGATCTCGCCAATGCGGACAAAAATTTCGCCGCTGCGTATTCTAATTGTATGATTTATGCCGACATACGGGTAAAATGAAAGGTGGAGCATGGGCACGGCGCGTTTCGGATCGTACCAGCGATAAGCCTCGGCGTAAATTTCCCGTATTTCGTCAAGTTGATGTGTCACAACGATGTTTAACTTAATTTAACTATTTTTATTGACACTGCGGCTGTCAAAATGCTATTCCTTTATATGGGAAAAGCATACAGCCGATTGGCCGTATGCATCAAATCAACCCAAAATCTGTTCGTGACGGTGAAAAAAATACCGGTTTTCCCGATTCCCGCGGACAGGTTATCCTGACGGCCATTATCAACGAACACTTTGTCACGGGCGAGCCTGTCGGTTCGAAAGTGCTTGCAGAAAAGTTTGCCAACGCTAGCGGTATGAGCTCGGCAACAATTCGCAACGTGATGGGTGAACTCGAGGAAATGGGGATGCTAGAGCAGCCTCACACCTCAGCCGGACGAGTTCCGACCGATAGTGGCTACCGCTTTTACGTTGACAATCTGCTGGGAGTTTTGAGCATTTCAAACGACGATCTGCAGCGCATCGGTGTCGAATACGGTCTGAATGCACTCGATCCGACGGAGACTCCGGATAGGTTGATGGAGCGGACCTCTCATTTGTTATCGGCTCTTTCTAATAATGTAGGCATCGTAGTTTCGCCTAGTTTGGCAAGTGACCGCCTGCAGCATATCGAGTTCGTCAATCTGAGCGACAACCGTATTTTGGTTGTGCTGGTGTCGGCGCCAAACATTGTCCATAACAAGATAATACGGCTCAACGTCAGCTTTGCCCGCGACGAACTGGAACGCACGGCAAACTACCTGAACAGGGAATTTGCCGGAAAAAGCCTTGCCGAAATTCGTGCTGAGATCATGATGTTGATGCACGAGGAAAAGGCACTCTTTGACAAATTGCTTCAAACAGCCGTGATCCTCTGCTCGGGAACTATCGAGGACGAGGAAGACCGGCTGGGTGAAATTTTTGTGGACGGCACGTCGAATATCCTGACGAAACGCGATTTTGCCGACCTCGAACGCCTGCGTGAGCTGCTGCACACCATAGGCGAAAAGTCGCGGCTGATGCAGATCCTGACCGAATGCATCGAACGCGATACAGCAGCCAAAGGCGACGTTTCGGTCGTCATCGGCTCTGAAAACCGCACACCGTCGTTTCAAAACTGTACGCTGATCTCGGCCCCATACCGGATCGGAAACAGCACGGCGGTAGGCACATTGAGCGTCCTCGGGCCAACCCGTATGGAATACGCCCGGATGATCTCAATAGTCAATTATGTCGCCCGCACACTCGAAAGAATGATGTCGGCCGATATCTCGCAAAACTAGCATGCGCGGTTGAAGACCTTCCCGCCACACCGCATTTACATGAACCACAAAGAACAAATTCCAAAGCCCGAAGAATCTCTCGAAGAGCTTGATATGGATGCGACCGGTTCGGTCGATGATTTTATCAAGCAGCTCGAAGAGAAGGAAAAGGACCTGCATATAACGGCCGACCTGACGATCGAGATCGAACAGTCAGAGTACGACCCGCGCAATGCACCTGCCTTTGTTCCTGAAGCACCCGCGGCTGCTCCATCTGCAGCACAGCAGCCGACTGTCGGGGCGAAGACTCGTATTTACGAGCTTGAGCAAGAGGTCGAGTCGCTAAAGAAAAGGCTGTCGGGGCTGCGTGAAGAGCGAAACGAGGTTCAGGAAAAGAGCGACCGTCGGCTCAAGGATTTTGAAAATTATAAGTACCGCATGGACCGCGAACGCCGCGGCGCGTTTATTGACCAGATCAGCAATCTTGCTTCGAAAATGCTGCCGGTGCTAGATAATCTCGAACGTGCGATCAGCTCGGTCGGCGGGCTCAAGGACAAAAAGAGCGACGAGTTTCAACAGTTTTATGACGGCATCGCCCTGGTGCATCACCAGGTGAACGAGATATTTTCGGACATGGGCGTGCAGCCGATCGCCACCGTCGGCGAGACATTTGACCCGAACTTTCATGAGGCGGTCGCGATCGAAGAAGATTCTACCGAGCCGCCAAATACCGTCACCGGCGAGATGCTTCGCGGCTACCGCATCGGCAATCGCGTGATCCGCCATTCGATGGTGAAAGTAACCGCCGGAGCCGCTCCTGCAAAAAGTGAGCCCGCACCGGAAACCTCCGCAACTCCTATTCCCGCACCCGAAGATGCGCTGCCCGATCCGGCAGACATCTTTGATCTCGACGAAACACTTACCGAAAAAAATTAGCCTCGCCAGAGGCTGATAAAGCACTAAGGACAATCATATGGGCAAAGTAATAGGCATCGATCTGGGCACGACAAACTGCTGCGTTTCTGTTTTAGAAGGCGGCACGGTGCAGATCATTTCTAACAAAGAAGGCGGCCGCACAACGCCGTCGGTCGTCGGTTTTACCGATAAAGACGAGCGGCTGGTCGGCCAGATCGCCAAGCGTCAGGCCGTGACCAACGCGGCAAATACGCTCTACGCGGTCAAGCGTCTGATCGGGCGTAAGTTTGACGCTCCTGAGGTCGAAAAGATGCGCACGACCGTGCCCTTTGACATCTGCAAGGCTCCGAACGGCGATGCCCACATCCGCGTGCTCGACCGCATCTATAGCCCGCCCGAGATATCGGCGATCGTGCTGCAGAGATTAAAACTCGCTGCCGAAGAATTTCTCGGCGACAAGATCACCGAAGCCATCATCACCGTTCCCGCGTATTTTGACGATATGCAGCGGCAGGCGACCCGCGACGCCGGTAAGATCGCCGGCCTAGAGGTCGAACGCATAATCAACGAGCCAACAGCCGCTGCCCTGGCGTATGGTTTCGGTAAGAACAAGAACGAAAAGATCGCCGTGTATGACCTCGGCGGCGGCACTTTTGATATCTCGATACTTGAGATAAACGACGGTGTTTTTGAGGTGCTCTCGACATCGGGCAATACATTTCTCGGCGGTGAGGATTTTGACCACCGCATCATCGACTGGCTTGTCGAAGGTTTTCAGACCGAGCACAACATCGACCTGCGAACCGACCGGCTTGCTCTACAGCGGCTAAAAGAAGCCGCAGAACGTGCCAAGTGCGAACTCTCAAGCGTTGCCGAGACGACCGTTAGCCTGCCATTTATTGCAGCGGACGCCACCGGGCCAAAGCATATTAACGCGACGCTTACGCGTGAAAAATTTGAAGAGATCGTCCTCGACCTGGTCGAAGGGTCGGTCGAGCCGTGTCAGAAAGCTCTGTGGGACGCAAAGCTGCAGCCTTCGGACATCGACAAGGTCATCCTCGTCGGCGGCCAGACGCGTTCGCCGATCATCACCAAGACCGTGACCGAAGTTTTTGGCAAAGAACCGTCAGCCGAGATCAACCCCGACGAAGTCGTTGCGATGGGTGCGGCGATCCAGGGCGGCGTGCTCACGGGCGACGTCAAGGATATCGTCCTGCTCGACGTGCTGCCTCTTTCGCTTGGTCTTGAGACACGTGGCGGTTTGTTCGTCAAACTTATCCCGCGAAACTCGACCATTCCGCTCAAAAATACGATGACGTTTACGACCGTTGTCGATAATCAGCAGTCGGTCGAGATCCACATTCTACAAGGCGAACGCGAAATATCGAGCGCCAACCGCAGCCTCGCTAAGTTTGAATTAGTAGGAATCCCACCAGCACCACGCGGCGTGCCGCAGGTCGATGTTACGTTTGAGATCGACGCCAACGGTATCGTCAGTGTTTCGGCCAAGGACAAGATGACCGGCCTCGAACAGGCTGTGCAGATCACGCCTTCGTCGGGACTCGCTCCGGACGAGATCGAACGCCTCATCATCGAAGCCGAAACCTCGATCGAAAAGGACCGCGACGAAAAAGAACTGATCGTCGAAAAGAACCGTCTCGACACGCTCATCAAAAACGCCCGCCGTGCGATGAACGAGGTTGGCAAGTCATTTGAGCTTGAGGAACAACAGGCGATCAACGCCGTCCTCAACGACGCGGACGCGGCTCTCTCGACAACCAGCGTTGACGAGATCAAGATCCAGCTCGGCCACGTCGAAACCGCCGCCAACAAGATCACAGCAGCGATGCTGACGATGACGTAGGGCGATACAATGACTTGAGAAAACGCGGCAACTGTCGCAAAATAATAAAAGCGTCAGTTCATACGGATGGACTGACGCTTTTGAAATTTCAGATCTCAAATTTGAAATTGTATTAAATGAGCAAAAGAGATTATTACGAAGTATTAAGCGTTTCTAAGACGGCCACCGACGCCGAGATCAAACGCGCGTATCGCAGCCTCGCGGTGCAGCATCACCCGGACAAAAATCCCGGCGATGCGGCTGCTGAGGACAAATTTAAAGAAGCCGCCGAGGCTTACGCCGTCCTGTCGGATTCGCAAAAACGCGCCGCTTACGACCGTTTTGGCCATCAGGGCGTCGGTGCCGGTGCGGGCGGATTTGATCCTGGATTTTCGAATATTGAGGATATTTTCGACATCTTTGGTTTCGGCGATATGTTTGGCGGGCAGCAAGGGCGGCGGCGGACGACCGTTCAACGCGGCTCGGACCTGCGTTATGATCTCGAGATCTCGCTCGAAGAAGCCGCGACCGGCAAGGATGAAAAGCTCCGCATTCCCCGTCTCGAAAAATGCGATGAATGTTCCGGCTCCGGCGCTGAAAAAGGCACGACCGCTGAGAGTTGCATCACGTGCCAGGGTAGCGGACAAACGCGGTATCAGCAGGGCTTTTTTAGCGTCATGCGCACCTGCGGCAACTGTCAGGGGAAAGGTCAGATCATCAAAACCCCGTGTAATAAATGTCGCGGAGCCGGGCGTGTTGAGAAAGAAAAGACTATCGAGATCAAGATACCAGCGGGTGTCGAAACGGGCTCGCGCCTACGCGTGACCGGCGAAGGCGAGGGCGGTGTAAATGGCGGACCGTCGGGCGATCTGTTCATCGTCTTGCACGTAGCAGAGCACGAGCAGTTTGAACGTCAGGGTGCAAATCTCTACTCGGCCGTTCCGGTCACCTTTGCCCAAGCGGCTCTCGGTGCCGATATCAAAGTCAAAACCCTCGACGGCGAAGAGGATCTCAAGGTACCGCCCGGCACCCAGACCGGCACCGTTTTTCGCGTCAAAGGCAAAGGAATGCCCAACCTCGCGGCCCGCGGCCACGGCGACCTCTTCGTCGCGGCGACGGTTGTTACACCAAAAACGCTTACAAAAGAACAACGTAAGTTGCTCGAACAACTCTCCGAGATCGAGGATGTCGATTTTTCGGATGAATCGTTTATCGACAAGGTGCGGAATATCTTTGGATAGTTAAAAGTGAAAAACTAAAAGTGGAAAGTGGGGGAGCGATAACAAATGCGTTCCCCCACTTTTAGTTTTTAGTTATTTCGTTTAGCTCACCAGCCAATTCGTAAAGTGCTCCCACGTCTCGGTATATGCGATCGCCATACGTAGCGTCATATCGCCCATCGGTATCATAAAGAAAACGCTCGGCGAATAGCCGGGAAATCCGACACCGCGTTTGAGAGCCGCAAACCCCGTCATCGTGCCGATGATCACCATCGCCGTCGCGAGCGATATGCCCAGCATCCCGAGCGAAATGTGCAATTTGATCCGCTTTGACGAAACAAGATACGCCTGTACGCCAAACAGCACGATCCACGACGACATCAGCAACGCGTGCACATGAACGAGCCCGCTCGGCAGCGGCGGCGTGTTAAAAAGCGGCTTGAGATAATACGTCTGTGCGTAGCCGATGACCGTGAGCAACGGTATGAAAAGCGAAAACGCCAAAAGAATTTATGCTCAAATGTAAGACGCGACCACCAACCTTTGTTGGCGGCCATTTGATCCAATGTCGCAATATTTGTAGCCATAACTGTCTCCATCTATTAGATTTAACGGCGTTTGGCTGTGTATTGAATGCACAAAAAACAAACGCCTTCACCTGTTAAGGCGAAAGCGTTTGTCAAAAAGTATCAGGTTGTTAATAGAAAATTAGTCTTCGCCGATCGTTATGATCATGACGTTGATCGAGGCTTTGATCTTCTTTTTGGTCGGATTGCTGATCTCGAAAACGAGGTCGCCGTCAGCGACAGTTGTCGCGTTGTAATTGCCAATTTCGTCGGTCACGTCAACCAGCTTTCCTTTAGCGGGTGTGATCATTGTTATCTTTGCCGCTTTGTCGGCATCCGCGATCGTTACGTCTTGACCTTTTTTCGCACCGACGACAAATTTTTTCGACTGGCCGGGTTCCAGGTCAAAATTTTCTACAGTGTTGTCAGTGCCTTTCTTAAATGAGAGCCGCGTAGGTTCGCCATCGACGGGCTTGGCAGTATTAGCATTTGCTGCGGTGTTGGCGTTTACTGCATTGGTGTTGGCTGGTTTTGCATTGGCCGCTGTGTTGGCCGCGTTCGCATTTGTGTTGGTATTAGTATTGGTTGCAGTTCCGCCGCATGCCATCAGGCACAGGCTGGCGAACGCGAAAATTATTATTTGTTTTATCATTTTTCCTCGGGTCATTTGACCTAATATTTGAAAATCTCCGTCGACCGAGATAACTGCATTGCGTAACAAATTACTTATCGTTACTTTTAGTTATTAACTAGGCTTCGCTGACCATCTTGCCGTCGGCTGATTTGCCCGCAAGATGTGCCATAGTAGCTTTCATCAGCGTTCCCATGTCCTTCATCGAAGAGGCTCCTGTTTCGGCCACTGCCGCTGCCACCGCAGCTGCTATTTCCTCCGTGGTCGCAGCCTGTGGCAGATAGACCTCGATCACGGCTATCTCGACAGCCTCTTTCGCGGCCAGATCGCTGCGTCCGGCGTTCTCATATTGCTCGATCGAATCCCGTCGCTGTTTGACCAGCGACTGCAGGGCTTTCATGACCTCTTCGTCGGTCAACTCGCCGCCCTTTTCGATCTTGCGGTTCATCAGATTGGCCTTGACCATCCGCAGCGTTGATAGTTTGTCGGCATCTTTCGCCTTCATCGCCGCCGTCATATCAGCGACCATTGTTTCTAGTAAGCTCATGGTTAGAGTCTAAGAAAACATACGGTCTAGGCAAAGACATGGAAAATGAGAAAAAAACATACTTATTTAGGTTGACATTGACAGGCTTTTCGATTAACCGTTGTCCATTATGAAATTACGTTGGCGTTTTGGCATTATCGCGGGGTTATTTCTCGCCGTTTTCTCTCTCTATCCGCAGTTGAAGATGGTGTATCTTCGTGGGGCGGAGTGGAACGGCCATTACGCGTACAACGACGTGGACGAGGTTGCGTATGCGTCGTATCTCAAGGCCCTGATCGACGGACGGCCGCGTAAGAATGACCCGTACACGGGCCGCGACGATACGCTTGAAAACCCTCAACCGGAGTCTCTGTTTTCGATACAATTTGCCGGGCCATATACGATCGCGATACCTGCACGGATATTGGGCGTTCCCGCCACTTGGGCAATGACGATCTCGGGTGCGGTCGCGGCGTTTTTGACGGCACTCGCGATATTTTGGCTGATCGGGATGCTGACGCGGGATTCGCTCTTTGCAATGGCTGGGAGCCTCATAGTACTAGCCGGAGGTGCGCTCTTTGCCGGCGAAGGCGCCGTCGGAGAGGTTGTGGGCGGAGGGTTTTCGTATCCATATTTTCCCGGTTTCCGACGGTACATACCGGCGATGGCGTTCCCGGCGTTCTTTGCCCTGATCGCGTTGGTCTGGAAGATGATTCGCAGAGTGGAGGAGGAGGGGAGTAAAGGAGTTGGGGAGGAGAAAAACTCAGGTCTCCCCCACTCCTCAACTCCCCTACTCCTCACCTTAGCCGCTGCGGCGTTTGCCTACACCGTCTTCTCTTACTTCTACGTCTGGACGACCGCGGCGGCGTGGCTTGGGTGTCTGGGTATTTGCTGGCTGGTTGTTCGGCCGGATGGTGTTTGGAAAGATATCAAGTCGCTAGTGCTGCTTGGTGCGGGATGTGTTCTGAGCCTTGCTCCGTACGCGTGGCTGCTGTCTAAGCGTTCGCATACAATGGACGATGTCCAGATGCTCGTACGGACGCACGCACCCGATCTGACGCGTGTACCGGAGCTTATAAGCTATGTGGTACTGATCGTGATCGCGATGGGGATAGCGATGAAGATGTTTGCCGTGCGTGATCGCGGGACGCTCTTTGCCGTGTCGCTGGCGTTGACGCCCATCGTTGTTTTTAATCAACAGATCATCACCGGCCAGTCGCTGCAGCCGATACATTATCAAGTTTTTATCGGTAACTATGTCGCGGGGCTGGCGGTCGTTTTTACACTCGGGCTCATCTGGCGAACCGCTGACGGCAGCGAAAAGCTGGTTTCTCGCATTGCTCTTACCGTGGTCGTTCTGGTCGCCGCCGGATGGGGATTTGTCGAGTGTCATTACACGGTGCGTGTGCTTGATGATGTGAATGTGATGCGTGATGAGGCTTTGCCGGTCGCACGCCGTCTGGCGGAGCTGGCTCAGAACGACGCCGACAAACACCACCAGGTTGTCCTGCATCTTGGCATCGCCGAGGCCGACGATCTGCCGACGGTCGCTCCGCAGGCTGTGCTATGGGCACGGCATCAGCATGTGTTTGCGGGCGTTACGTGGGACGAGAACAAAGAGCGGTACTATCAGCAGCTATATTATCAGGGCGTGTCGGGGCGGGATCTCGCCAATGGCATGAAAAGCGGTAACGATTTTGTTTCGATGATCGCCCTGTTTGGCTGGGGGCGTCACACCGACCGGCTCAACTCTCAGTACAAACCTCTCACACTCGGCGAGATCGACGCTGAGGCTCGCATCTACGACGAATACGCCAAGACTTTCGCCGCCACAAAACCCGGTGTTGTACGGCTCAATTACCTCATCACATCCAACGAACCCCAACAATATTTTGACCGCATCGACCAATGGTACGACCGCGATGCTGGCGAAACATTTGGTAAATACGTGCTCTACCGACTGAGGCTCAAATAAAAAAAAGACCGCTTCGAAAAGCGGTCCAAACTTGTATTACTAATAAAATATTAAAACTATTTTAGGCGGCCAAGAGATCGTTCGAAGTCTCGGCGAAAACTCGTCTGCCGTTTAAGGCATCGTCAATGATCTCGCGAACGGCCGATGCGTCAGGATTAACATCCATACGTGCACAAGCACGCAGGTGTCTGATGATGCCCTCGGCTGCGATCTCTACACAATCGCCGGTCAATTTTGAGAACCGGCGTGCCTGAATATGGTCAATTTGCAAAACTCTGTCTTGCAAGGTCATGGGTCTAGCTGCTGCCACTTTTTATTCTCCTTTGTTTCGAAATTAAACCCTTTCGGGAAAAACTTGTCCTGCCTCACCGACAAAACATTTTCGGGTGGTGCGAAACATAACACCGAACCGACGCAATACGTTGAAACCTCCAGCTATATAGTTGCTGAAAAAATTTATACGAGCCTTCGTCTCAAACCGTAAGGAGATGTTAACAAATTAAAAACTAAATGTCACTACTTTTTTTTCGGGCGGCAGGCAAAAGAAAAAACCGGTAAACCACAAGATTTACCGGTTTCTTTTAAAACACATACACTATGCAGTGCACTTAGGCAACTGCGTCTTTCATCGCTTTACCGATGCTGAACTTGACAGTTGTCTTGGCCGGGATCTTGATCACGGCTCCCGTTGCGGGGTTGCGACCGTCACGAGCCTTGCGGTGGGTCTTCTTGAGTTTTCCAAATCCAGGAACGGTAAATTCACCATTCTTTACTACTTCGCTGGTTGCGAGAGCCGCAAGAGCGTCAAATAATGCTTTGACCTCGGTCTTTTTGCATCCGGTTGAATCAGCCAAGCTGCTGATAATTTCAGTCTGTGTCATACGAGCCATAATTAAATTAACCTCCAAGTTTGGTTGTGTTATAAAAACTTCTTCAGTGAACTGTCTTGACCGTTAAAATCCAATCGGCCGGGTAGGGAAATTACCAATCCGATAAAAAAGATTGGTCGGGGCAGCAGGATTCGAACTTGCGACCTCTCGCTCCCAAAGCGAGCGCACTACCAGGCTGTGCTATGCCCCGTCTGTTTCACCAAGGAAACGATTCCAAGTGTCGAATTCTAAGCCCGAATATGCGCAAGGTCAAGTCAAACCGCAATAAAATCGCGTAAAAACGGCATTATTTGCTCAAAAGCACGTGCTCGATGGCTAATTTTCTGTTTCACAGTGCCCGAAAGCTCGCCAAACGTCTCTTCAAAGCCCTCGGGCATGAACAGCGGATCGTATCCAAAACCGCCATTTCCGCGTGGTGCGGCGGCGATATTTCCGGTGCAAATGCCTTCGGTGGTGTGCAGGATGCCGCCGTCAGGAGCGGCGATAGCGATCGCACAAACAAAACGTGCGGCACGGGAATGGTTGTACGACTTGTCCATCTCGCCGAGCAGCAACTGCATCTTTTTATCAAAACCGACATCACCGCCGTATCGTGCAGACAACACGCCTGGACGTCCGTTCAGGGCATCGACCTCTAGCCCCGAGTCGTCAGCGATCGCAAACGAGCCAGTTTGTTGTGCATAGCCGCTCGCTTTTAGCTTTGCATTGTCAATGAAGGTCAAACCGGTTTCCTCAACCTCGGTGACATTTTCGAAGTCGCTTAGGCCGATTAGTTCGATGGGCAATTCAGCAAGCAACGATCTCAGCTCTGCAAGCTTTCCCAAATTGTGCGTCGCGACAAGTAATCTTCTCATTTCTATTAGCTTCGTAACGGGTCTAAGACTCAATTAGAACAAGACTTTTCCCTTGCCATCAAGGTAGCAAACAAGGTATAAAATACATAGCGGTTTTGCCGCTCTTACCCTTTCTTTCTTACCCGTTTTGTGAGGAATTTCCAAGTTGGCAGCAATTTTGATCGAAAATCAGATCGACGCGCAAATTGACGAGCGAACGCCCGTGCCCGAGCGGCGTAAGGTCAAAGCCAAGCCGCCCGTCATAAACGAGACTGAGGTCATTACCGAGCTAGGGGTCTGGCTGTCCGGGATGGAGAGTTTTCTGGCGTCGGGACGTTATTCGTTTGCGGACGGCGGTGACGTTAAAGGAACCGCGGACATGGTCAAGGAATTTCGCATTGCCCACTCGGCTCTTTTGCGGGTCGCCCGTTTGAATGCGTTACTGCTCAGCGTCCACAAAACGGAACAAACCGCTGGTCAGATCTCAGGCCGTGAACTTAGCGACCTTGCTGCCGCAATACGAGATTCGATACTTATCTCGGAAAGCATGATCCGCTCCGAGCATATCGGTGTCGCGGAGTGGAAAGCTTGGAGCAGTTCGCTCGCGGATAGACTGACGCACCTGACGGCATTCAAAAAGATCGTCCGTTTGGCCGAGGCCGAAGGCGAACAGTTTTTACCCTCACAACTGCGACAGCTTATTAACGCGATGTCGGATGACCCCGAGCACGCCGAACTCGCGCTGGTGCTGCCGCGATTTGGCAAGATACTTAAATGGCTAAGCGTGGTCGGCAAAATGCTCGAAGCGGACGAGCCTCTAAAGCCCGCATTGCTGATATTTTCGAGTGTGAATGAGCAGGTGCAAGAGCTGATCGGTTCGATCAACAACCGGCTTGAGAGCTTTCCCGACGAAGAGGCGGCGATCTTTGCGTCGCTCGACGCGGCGTCATATACGGCCTCGATCGAGCTAAAGAAAGTTTATACGCAGGAGCTTGCCGGCCTCGCCCGTCTGCGGCCGTCGCCGTCGATCTATGCCCGGATGGAGACAGCGTATTCGCTCCTTACGGAAGGCTTTCAGCAGATGCTCATTGGCTTTGCACGGCTGGTCGATCCAAAAGCGAAGGGGCATGACCTGTTCCCAAATTTTAAGAAGAAATTAGGTGAGTCGCTCGTATTGAGAACTGAACTTTCGTCGCTGGCCCGGCTTGTGCAGACCGCGGAGCAACAGCCCGAAAAGCAGAATATCGAGAAATTGCAGAGTACGCTTCGCGATTTTATGGTGGCAAAAGTTAGGTTTCTATTTTATAAAGACACCGAGACCGTCGAGCGGTTTATCGAAGAGATCCTCGTCACCAAACAGAACAAAGACCTCGTGCCGATATTGCACAGATTTGGTGCTTACCTAGATACGCTGTTTGGTCAGGTCAATTTCCGCGCTGTTCTCGCCGAACACCCGTTTGAATCTTAAGAAATTTTCTCCACAGATAAACACAGATGGACACAGATAATAGTATCCAATAAATTATCTGTGTTTATCCGTGTCCATCTGTGGACGATTCTTCTTTCCTTATTGCGAGCGAAGTGTTGCGAGAGGTTTGCGGAATAGAACGTCAAAGCTTGCGGCCACGCCGACAAATGTCACCAGCAGAGCAGTTATCAAAACACCGCCGATGGTAAGCGGCAGGTCAAATTGCCATTCGATAGCCATCAGGTAACGGCAAACGACATACGACATACTCACAGCAAAGCCTGTCGAGATCACGCCGGCTAACAGCCCTAAAAGCCCGTATTCGGAAAACAATATAGTTGCAAGCGTCAGCCTTTTTGCACCAAGCGTTTTTAGAATTGCATTCTCATAGATCCGCTGTGATTTGGTCAGAGCGACCGAGCCGATGAGGATCAGGATGCCGCTCAGCAACACAAAACTGCCGACGAACGATATCGCGATGACAAAATTGCTGACGAGTTTATCGACCGCCGCGATGATGTCTGCGACGTCAAATATCTGCACATTTGGAAATTTTTCTAAAATATCGCGTTGCAGCCGCTGACGGTCCGTTGCCGGAACGTGCTTGAGAACGGTCGCGGCAAAGCTCTGGGGAGCTTTGTCGAGCGTTCCCGGACGGAAAACAAAAACGAATGCGGTGCGGGCATTGCGAACGTCGATCTTGCGGACGTTGGCAACGCGGGCAGTGAGCTTTCGCCCCGAGATGTCGAATGTCATTGAATCTCCGGCCGTAACCTTAAGCGTTTCGGCCATTGTTTGTTCGACCGAGACCTGGGGCTCGTCCGGGTTCGCGGAGGTCCACCATTCGCCACCCGTGATCGATTCGTTGTCGTCGAGTTTGGGACGATAGGTTATCGCAAATTCGCGGCCGATCTGGCCCTGTTGCTGACGGATCTCACGTTGGGTAAAATCGACAGACTCGCCATTAACCGCCGCTATTCTTGCCCGAACAGTCGGTACCGACTCGGCTTTCTCGCCGACGGCTTTTTCGATCATCGCCATGACGCCGTCGATCTGACTTTTTTGCACATCGACAAAGATCATGCTCGGCAGCCGCTGGTTACGCGAGAAATCAAATTCCCGCACGAGATTGGTCTGCATCGCCTGGACAGCGATCACGACAAACGCCCCGAGCCCGACGGCGAGCAATATGATCCGCGTCTGATTGCCGGGACGGTAGAGCGAATTAATCGCTTGGCGGATCGAAAATGTGCCGAGCGATTTAGTTCGTTTGAGTACCCAAGTCAGGATCGCGGCGGCGGAGTAAAGTACTAGCCCTGTCCCGGCCAGCCCGCCTAGAAAAAAAGCTCCGACCTTTAACGAACCCGCTTGCCAAACAGCAATGCCGAGTAGAGCTGTGACGCATAGGGCTCCAAACAGCCACTTTGACCAATCAAGCCGGTTGATGTTTACGTTGTTCTCATCACGTAAAAGCAGTTTTGGTTTGATCGAGCGGATCTGGAGCAGCGGCAGAGCCGAGAAAAGCACCGATATCAGTACACCGAGCAGGATGCCCTGCCACGATGTTGCGAAAGTAACTGCGTAGCTCATCTTTGCCGGCAGAGCATCGACAAACCGCCATTTTGCGACCCACAGGCCGCATTGTGCGAGAAAAACGCCAAACAAGCTGCCGACCACCCCGAGTGTTAAAATCTGCAGCAGATAAACGGCGATCACGCGATTGCCGGTCGCTCCGAGACATTTAAGTACGGCGACGGTCTTACGTTTTTGCTCGATAAACGCCCTCGCAACGTTCCACACGCCGACGCCGCCGAGGACGAGGATCAGCAGCCCCGTAAGCGAGAGATAATTCTCGGTACGAGCAAATTGCTCGTTGAGATTTTCCTGCTGCTCGCGGTACGAATTGACCTGTATCGTCGTGCCTTTCAGAGCGTCGCGAAGTTGCGTGACAAGCTCGGTCGGGTTTTCCGAAGTGCGGTAAAGTATTCGCCTACGGATGCGGCTCGTGTTGCGGGTGATGCCCGCGTCGTCAAATGATTTTTTCTCAACAAAGATGCGAGCACCCATACGAAAACCGCTCGTTCCGCCGGGGTTCCTCGTCGATCGTGCCGCGTATTTGAAACTCGGCCTCGCCGATCTTGAGCTTGTCGCCGACCTTGACCTTAAGCTCTTCGAGCAGGATGCGGGCGATGACGGCGCCGTTATTTTCGAGCAGTTTGAAATCGAACGTTTGGCCGTCAGATGTCGCAAAGGTGCCGACAAGCGGGAACGGCTGCTCGATGCCTTTAAGCTCGACAAACTCTAGGCTCTCGTTCGCCGGATCTGACGGACGTGCCATCGAGGCGGTCGAGATGGTCTCGTTTCGAGCCTCGACGATCGTTGATCTGCCTATCACATCTTCGATCTTTGCGATATCGGTCGGCGAAAAATCATTTGTCGAGCTGACCTCAAGGTCCGCCGTCATCAACGCCCGTGCGTCATTGCCGACAACCTTGGTAATGTTTTGTATCAGCGAACGGAGTGCGACGATCGAGCCTACACCCAACGCGATGCACAGAAAAAAAACAACAAACGCCGCCATGAAGAGCGGATCTCGCGTCGGGTAAGATTGAAAATAAACTTCATTTTGTCTCGTCACTAGATCTGCGCGGCCAAATCTGCGGCTATCAATACGATCTGTCGTTGTGCGAGGACGATCTGCCGCGGGGCACCGGAGCGTGGGTCGTGTCACGAGCACGAGCGTTACCTTGTTTTGAGCGTGTAGCTGCGTCATCAGATCGAAAATATGCTGGCCGTTTTTGCTGTCAAGATTGCCGGTCGGCTCGTCGGCGAGGAGTATCTTGGGTGAATTGGCAAAGGCTCGGGCGATCGCTACACGCTGCTGTTCGCCGCCGGAAAGCTCCGCCGGATAATGGTGGCCGCGGTTTGTCAGATCGACCGCGTTGAGCAATTTATCGGCTCGAGCCGCGACACCATCGAGGCCGAGTATCTCCATTGGTATCAGAACATTTTCGTATGCCGTCAGGCTCGGGATCAGGTGAAACGACTGAAAAACAAACCCGATCTTTTCGCTGCGGATACGTGCCAGGCCGTCTTCGCCGGTGGCGGTTATCTCGTCATCATCGATAAATATCTGTCCCGACGAAGGTGCATCAAGCCTGCGATCAGGCCCAGCAAGGTCGATTTGCCGCTGCCCGACGCTCCGGTGATCGCGACAAACTGGCCGTCGGTATCTCGATCGACACGTCGTTGAGTATCGTCAGATCTTCGGTGCCGGAGCGGACGGTTTTGGTAATATTTTTAAGTTCGATCATGGTCCTTTGATTTCAGCCCTTTTTTGCATCTTTCGCTATTATTTTAGCGTACAATAAAGCGTTCAATTATGCGTTATCTTATTCGAAAAACAGCAGTTGTTAGTTTCATTTTTCTCACGTGTTTTGCTGCGTCGTGTAGCAGACAGAGTGCCAACGAGGTTTCAAACAAACCGCTTGCGACGCCTCAGGTTGTTGCGAACCGACCGAAGATCATCGCGTTTGGCGACAGCCTGACGGCGGGATTTGGGCTATCCGAAAAAGAATCGTATCCGTATCTGTTGCAGGAAAAGCTAAAGGCGGATGGCTACGATTTTGAGGTCATAAATGCGGGTGTCTCGGGCGATACGTCGCTTGGCGGGTTGGAGCGTGCGGACTGGGTCTTCGAACAGGACAACGCCAAGATCGTCATTCTCGAACTCGGTGCCAATGATCTGCTTCGCGGCATACCGGTCGCCCAAATGAAGAAAAATCTCGACCAGATCATCCGCAAGGCAAAAGCCAAGAATTTGCGTATTTTGTTGTGCGGAATGCTCGCTCCGCCGTCGATGGGTAGCGATTATCAACAGCAATTCACCGTTGCATTCCCCGACCTCGCTACTGAGCATAAGGTCGAATTTCTGCCGTTCTTACTCGAAAACGTTGCTCTAAAGAAAGAGCTAAACCAGGCCGACGGCATTCATCCGAACGCCGAGGGCGAAAAGATCATGACTGAAAACGTCTATAAAGCTCTAAAACCGATGCTCGCGAAATGAATCCGTTGTCGTGATTCGTTCGAAAACCATTTTTATGAAAAAACTGTTCTTTACCCTCCTGCTGACACTGGTCAGCGCATTTGTAGTGGCGGCGCAGGCACCGGATCCGGTTCCAACTGCGACACCACAGCCATCTTATGTACGTCCGACCGCCGAAAAGCGATTTAAGCGATATGTCAAGGACACTGTCGGCCCGCAAGCGTGGATCGGATTGGTGTCGGGAGCAGCGTTCTCTACCGCATTTAACAGCCCTGAAGAATGGGGTAAGTCGGGCGAAGGATTTGGCCGGCGGGTCGCCTCAAATTTCGGCCGAAACGTTGTCCGCAACACCGTCATGTATGGCCTCGATGAGGCACTCAAGCTCGATAGTGGTTTTTACCTCAGCACTAAACGTGATGTCGGTTCGCGTGTCGGCAATGCGTTTATTTCGGCTGTGACAGCCCGCAAGGCAAACGGCAAACGGACGGTCGGCATCCCGCGGATCGTCGGAACATACACCGCTGACGTGGTCGCTAATCAGTTTTGGTATCCGGCCCGTTTCGACTGGAAAGACGGTATGAAACGCGGTGGCATATCGCTCGGCGTCAACGCCGCTTTCAACCTTTTTCGCGAGTTCATCTTTAAGAAATAATACACCCGGTTATTTCAGTCGTTGAGTTGATTTATTCATTTTGCTCTTGCGCAGGGTCAAGATCGAAATGTCTTTCCATCTACATTTTGCCCGATCGGGTGGGCTGAATTGTTGCGTTATCGGCGGACGTAGCGATTTGAGATTGTGTTAGCCTAAAGAGGTTTACACTGTGCAACTGTCTTTGACCGCTAGATTAAATTTGTTTCGCGAATCGCTGTCCTTGGCATGGGACTCGGTTCGTGCCAATCGGACGCGCTCGGCGCTGACGATACTCGGCGTAGTCGTTGGAGTAGCCGTCGTTGTGATAGTAGCGGCGTTGTTGCAGGGTGCTCAAGCTTTCGTTGTTAATTCGACCGCCGGATTTGCTCCCGACGTGCTGCGTATCGAAAAGGCGTCCTTTCAAGATTTTGGTGCTGACGGGCAGGCATTTGTTGAGGCTCAGGCAAAACGGCCCGACCTCTTCGTCGAGGATCTCGAGTATCTGGCCGACCGGCTGGGCGATGAGATCGAATTCGGAGCACAAGGAGCCGCTGTCCTTCCTGCTCGCCGCGGTGCCAAAACGCTCGTTGGCGTTTCTATACAGGGCGTGACGCCAAACATTACGGATCTATCAAACATAAAGATCGCGTACGGACGCGGACTTGCGTCGACCGATGACACATATCGGCGAAATGTCTGCATTATCGGCCAAGATCTGGTCGACGAACTTTTCCCAACGACCGGAGCGATCGGCGAAGACATTCAGCTCGGGCAGATCAGGTATCAGGTCATCGGCGTTGCCGAAGCTCGAGGGTCCTCATTTGGGTCTTCGCAGGACGGCTTTGTTCAGATCCCGCTTGGAACCTTTACTCGTGTCTTTGGGGCACGTTCGCGCTCGCTCGCCATACTCGCCAAGGCGAAAGACACGGAAAAGCTATCGCTTGCAGATGTCGAGGAACGTGTTCGCGTGGCTATTCGTATCCGGCGTAAAACGGTCGGCACTGACAAAGAGGATGATTTCAGCTTTGTCACTGCAAAGAGCGTTCAGGCATTTTCGGCGTCGTTAACCGGAATTGTTGGGACCATCGTTTACCCGTTGACGGCGATATCTCTATTCGTCGGCGGCATTGTCGTTATGAACATGATGCTCTCGTCAGTGACCGAGCGAACGCGTGAGATAGGCATCCGATTAGCGGTTGGTGCCAGACGGCGTGACATTTTGATCCAGTTTTTGATCGAGACGACGACGTTGACGGTGATCGGCGGAGTGATCGGCGTAATGTTTGCGGCAGGCATTATCTGGCTGCTGGCGTGGGCAACAAAGCTGCCGTTGAGCCTTCCGATCTGGGCCGTGATGGCGGCGATCGGCGTATCCTGCGCGGTTGGCATAGTGTTTGGCGTGGTTCCGGCGAGACAGGCGGCGGCCTTGGACCCGATCGAGGCACTTCGGTCAGAATGATCTTATTCGTTTAAGTACAATGAATATTCAAGGCTTAACCGACACATGGCAAACGGTCATTGACTCGATCCGTAGCAACAAGCTCAGATCGGGCTTGACGCTGACCGGCGTCATTATAGGCACGGCGGTCGTCGCATTGGTTGGGGCAGTGCTCACCGGGCTGTCTCAGCGGGTTCAGGAGGTTTCGGACAAAAGTGCTCCGAACGTCATTTATTTCACCAAACAAGCGCGGATCGGCCCTTCGCTGGCACAACCGACTGCGGAGGAACGTCAACGTAAGGATTTCACCCTCGGCGACGCAATAGCCGTTTCCGAACTGAGTTCGCCGCAAGCCGTTTCCCCGCAGAAGGTCCGTGGAAGCTATGGTCCGTCGGCTGATGTGCCAAAAGTGACTGCCCGCTCTCGCGAGGGGATCAATCCGCTGATACTCGGCGTTTGGGAAAATTATCCCGACGTGATCAACGTACCGATCGAAAAGGGCCGATTTTTTACCGAAACTGAGCGCCGAGCTAGGGCATCGGTCGTGGTTATTGGCCATGGCATTGCAAAGCAGGTCTTTGAGGAGCTCGATCCGGTCGGTGAGGATGTCAAGATTGACGGCAAACTCTTTCGCGTGATCGGGGTGCTCGGCCAATCGACCGGCGAAGGCGTGATCGGGAGCGACGAACTCGACGAGCGGACCGTTTACATCCCGTTTGAGACCGCGGAGAAATTCTACCCCGAGATCGAAGAGACGCTGATCGCAGTCCGGGCTCCGAACGGCCGTGTCGACGAGGTCACTGACGAAGTAACTTTCCTGCTGCGGCAGAGACGCGGCCTGAAATCGTCCGACGCTAACAACTTCGGCGTAAACCGTTCGGAGCAGGTTTTCGAACTCGTCGATGACGTTATAAGCGGTCTCGGCGTTATCGTCGTGCCGATCGCCCTTGCCAGTTTGTTTGTTGGCGGTGTCGGGGTAATGAACATAATGCTCGTGTCCGTCAAAGAGCGTACGCCCGAGATCGGCATTCGGCGGGCTCTCGGGGCAACCAGGAGCGAGATATTGACGCAATTTCTGCTTGAGGCGATCACGTTGACGGGGCTTGGCGGCCTGAGCGGGATCGCGGCCGGGCTGTTTCTGGCATTTGCCGTCAGGAGTATCATTAGCTTTCCGGCTGCTGTGCCGTTTTGGGCGATCGCGGCAGGATTTGGGGCATCTGTGTTGGTAGGCTTGATCGCGGGGTTTTATCCTGCGCTTCAGGCGTCGCGGCTCGATCCGGTCGAAGCGATGCGAAGAACATAAAGCAATAACACGAATCGCACGAATAAGAGTCTTCTGATTCGTGTGATTCGTGCAATTCGTGGCAAAATTCTTAGAATGAATGTCACCCATCTCGAATGTGGCTTGTGCGGCCTCCGCCACGAAGCGAATACGCTGCAAAATCTTTGTATTACATGCGGCAAGCCTCTACTCGTCCGCTATGATCTCGAAAAAGCGGCGAAGACGCTTACGCCCGAATCATTGCAAACTCGCGAATCAAACCTTTGGCGTTACCGCGAAGTATTGCCGGTCGTCGATGAAGCGAACATCGTCAGCCTCGGTGAAGGTTGGACGCCTTTGTTCAAGACTGACCGCCTCGCCGCGACTTTGCCGATCAAACTCGACCTCTACATCAAAGACGAAGGCCAGAATCCGACGCAATCGTTCAAGGCACGTGGTATGACCGCGGCGATCTCGATGGCAAAGGAGCTTGGCGTGACAAAGCTCGCCGTGCCAAGTGCCGGTAACGCTGCCGGAGCGTTGGCCGCGTACGCGGCACTCGCGGGGATGGAGGCCAACATCTTCATGCCCGCCGACACGCCGCGTGCGAACGTCGTCGAGTGTCAGCAAACCGGCGCCAATGTCACGCTTATCGACGGCCTGATCACCGACTGTGGCAAAATTGTCGCCGACCGCAAAGATGAAATGGGCTGGTTCGACGTTTCCACCCTCAAAGAGCCATATCGCGTCGAAGGCAAAAAGACGATGGGATACGAACTCTTCGAGCAATTTTCCTCACTTGTCACCCGTCACCTGTCACCCGTCACTCTTCCGGACGCCATCCTCTACCCGACCGGCGGCGGCACGGGCTTGATCGGGATGTGGAAAGCCTTTGACGAAATGGAGCAGATGGGCTGGATCGGGAGCGAGCGGCCGCGAATGGTGAGCGTGCAGTCCGAGACGTGTGCCCCGATCGTTCGGGCCTTTCACGCTGGCGAACGTTTTGCCGACGAGTTCGAAAATGCCTCGACCGTCGCCTCCGGGCTTCGCGTGCCAAAGTGCATCGGCGATTTCCTCATCCTCGACGCCATCCGCGCGTCAAATGGCACCGCCGTCACCGTCACCGACGCCGAACTAACCGCCGCCGTCGCCGAGATCGGAGCCCTAACAGGCATCTTCACCGCCCCCGAAGGCGCCGCCTGCCTCCCCGCCCTACGAAAACTGATCGCGGACGGCTCGGTAACCGAAGGCGAAAGCGTGGTTATATTCAACACCGGCTCTGGCATCAAATATCTTGAGGCGTTTGAAGGTTAATAAGATTCGTAAATATTAGCCGAATTTGCTAGTATTTTACTAGGATTGGGCAAGCGAATTAGCGACCAATTATCGGTAAGACGCGAAACGGCAACTTTATCGTCGTTTCGCGTTTTTCGCGGCTAACAGATTATGAACAGTCTCGTGTTTTCAAACATGCTCCATCGCCCCGCGAGGACGGCGGTCAGTATTATCGGCATTGGAATCGGTATTTTGCTGATAATTGTGACCGTAGGGTTAGCGAACGGCAGTTTGCGTGAGCGTGCAAAACGCGAGGCAAATGTCGGGGCGGAGATAATGTTTCGCCCATCGGGAAGCATGGGGTTGACCGGTTCGGAGGTGTTGCGATTGCCCGTGACAATGGGGCCGGATATAGAAAAGGTTGAAGGCGTTGCGGCGGCTGTGCCAATCGGCCAAGCCAGCGTTTCGTCCAAAGAGGGCATTACCGGCAGCCGTTTGCTCGATGGCGTTGAGTGGGAAAAGTATGCGGCAGTCGCCGGGCTGCAGGTTACGCACGGGCGAAAGTTTGTTGATGGCAAAGACGAATTGATGACCGACAGCGCGTGGCTGTCGACGCGAAAAGAAAAGATTGGCGACAAGCTCAGCGTTTACGACCGTGATTTTGAGATCGTCGGCACATACGAACCGAGCGCTGGGGCGAGGGTCAAGATACCGTTATCGACGATGCAAACTCAGCTTGGAGCCGAGGGCAAAGCATCGGCGTTTTTTGTCAAGGTCAAAGAAGGCTTTACGCCGCAGACGGTTGGCGACAACCTGCACGCCAAATTCCCGGAGGATCAGATCATCCTCACCAGCGAACTCGAAGAGCTCTATATGCAAGGCGTTCCTGCTCTAAATGTTTTTCTGAATGTAGTCATCGGCGTGGCGGGAGCGATCTCGGCACTTATCATTTTGCTGACTATGTATACAACGGTTACCGAACGAACGCGTCAGATCGGAGTGCTCAAATCGCTCGGTATGTCTAAAACAAAGATCGCCTGGACAATTGTACAAGAGGCGTTGCTACTTAGCCTCGGCGGCATCGCTTTTGGTGTACTTGCGACCGTCGGGCTGCAATATGCCTTTGCCAAATGGACGACGCTGACGGTGGCGATCGATCCTTCGCTGGTCGGCACGATCGTAGTGGTCGGATTGATCAGCGGTATGATAGGGGCGCTTTATCCCGGACTGAGAGCGGCCCGTCTTGATGCAGTTGAGGCACTCAACTACGATTAACCAAACGGTCCGAGGCAGCATAAAATGCGTCGAACCGGAGCCGCAGTTGTTGCATCAAACACTGAGAACAGCAACAAGAATTGATCTTTTGACCCGGTAAAACTTCCTACCTAAGGTGTGCCCTCTTAAGTCAATCGCGACAATAGTTAATGATCTCGAGCAGTCTTAAAAATCAGACAAAACACCTCAGTTTTACTGCCTTGGCTGTGCTAATGGCAGTGTTTGCCGTTTTGTCGGCAAATGTCCGTGCCCAAACTGTTGGGGAGCCTTCCATACAGATCAATGCTGCGGCGAAAGACACGCCTGATTTTCGCGTTGAAATGATACCGGTCACGGGCGGGGCCGAGATCATAACGATCTTTGCGCGTAAGGATAATTTTGGCGATGGTATGCGTGACGGTGCGGCGGAAATACCTCTGTTGAGCGTCATGCGGGATACGCTCGGCGACGACCGGCCGGAGAATGACCGCCTGAGATACGTTTGGGTACATTCTTATACACGGGCGTCTTTCTGGCAAAAAGCTGCGGCATTTGTGCCAGGCCTCTACATGCGAACGACAAATAAAAAAGATATCGGCACCGCTCCGCCGCCGCATGTGGTGGATATGAATAGCAACCATAATGGCGTTTGGGGCCAGGTGCTGTGGGTTGTGTTCAAAAAGATCATACTTGGTGAAATGGGCGTTGGCCCTAAGGCGTCGGTACTCCAATATCGCCAAAATCGGCAAGATTACCGCCGTACCTCAGTCGCAAAAGCTCTGACTGTGCTGTCGCTATTTGAGTCGGTCGCGGGCGAAAAGTTTTGAGCGACGACGAATCAAAAGACATCCAGGCAAAGCTTTGGCTGACGGATAAGACCTTTGGCGCGATGATGCCGGATGACGAACTGAACCGCGTCTATGACACGGAGATCGTAAAAAAACGCGACAGCCGCGGTCATAATTGGGAACTTTTGCGGCAATATTCTGAGGCTCAGGGACTGTATTTTGAGCCGATGGAAATGCCCGACGGTACCGCCCGGCACGCGACTGTTTGGATAGCCGCTGAGGATCTGGCTGAAAATAAAGGACGAAAGTATGACCGGCGATTTCTGAATATAAAAGACCCTTGGAATGATCCAAAACTTGCAAATTGGAAAGGCTATACGCAAGTCAAATGGTTTGACGACGACGGCCGTGTTGTCGAGTCTAACACTGTAAACGCCAAGCCTAAGACATTGATCCCGCTGGCGTTGTATGGCCTAGATAATCCAAAAATACCGACAATACTTGTTGATTTTCGCGACACTCGTAACGCAAAACGGCGTGAGATGTCTAAGCGAGTCCTTACAGATTTGTCTAACACCGTGATCTCGCTCTCGCCGTTTGGCAGTATCCCGCTTTTTCTTGGAAAGTTTGTATATGATCTTGTTACGGGACGTCGCGGAATCGATATGAATCAGGCTTCGCGGATCCGGTCATACGCGCAACTAAAGATGCTGCTTTCCCTTGACGCGACGCTCGATGCACATTTTCGTGACGAGATCGCGGATCGGCTTGAGAAAGTTTTGCTCAATCCACTCGAAAACGATCTCGCGGTCGAGGCGGATATCGCGCGAAAACAGTACGGTAACCTCGTCGAATATGCGAAAAAGAGCGACGGCCTGCCCGCGCTGATCGACCGCGACCGACGCACGGAGATGGTCAAACTGGCACATTCTAAAAAGACTAGGGCAGTCTTTACAGCGGCTCGCTTTCTTTCCTTTGGCCTATATGAACATCGTGAGACTACAACGCCCGAGTTGTTTGCACGGCTGGACATGCGCCGGCAACTCAATTATCACGAGAGGGTTTTGAATGAGATCGCATTTAGGTCAGCAAAGCCTGAGATCGACAGCGATATCTCCGCGCTAAGACGTTCGCTGCAATTTGTTGCCGAACACGGCGAGGCGGCGAACGAAAAAACAGCCCGCTCATTGTCAAAGATATTTTCGCTCACAGACGATGAGGACCTGCGTCTAAAATGCCTGGCCGGGCTTTTTCGGATAGACGACTCGGCCGCAAAAAATTACCTGCTTGCGATTTACAAAGATCCAAACGTCGCCGAGCGTTGGCGAAACATTGGGGCAAATTACTTAAAACAAGCGCTCATCGACGGTCGAAAGATATCTGCCCGCGACGCCGCCGCAATTGCCGGAATGACGGGAGTTGCCGGAAATTAATGACTTTCAACCATCCGGGATCTATGTCATCGAGACCCTTTTTATACAAATTATTGGGTGTGTTGTTCTTGGCGGCCACTTGTTCGGCTGCAGGTTTTGCACAAAATATAAAACGCGTGGTCGTCGTCAAGGTTGACGGGCTGCCGGCATATTATGTTGACCAATTTGTAAAACAACGTGACCCCGCGACCGGCAGATCGGTGCTGCCGTGGTTTGATGAGATCTTTTATAAAAATGGGTCGCGGGTTAGTAATTTCTACACCCGAGGTATCAGCCTTTCGGCTCCGTCCTGGAGCATGCTCGATACCGGACAGCACCTACAGATCAAGGGAAATATCGAATACGATCGACTTACCAAGCACGGCTACGATTACCTCTATATCGTGCCGTATTATGTCGGTACCTTTTTAAGAAAAAGGCGGACATGCCCGCGGTCGAGGTGCTCGATCAATTGTCGATACCGCTTATGTGCGACGCATTTCCGTATGATAAACGCTATACGAGCCAACAGTTGTATCAGCGCGGCAACAGCTGGGAAAACCTCGCCAGCGGCTTTGTGAATCTTTATCCGGGCAAGCCAAAGGATTTTGTTGACGAATGGTCGATCGGGCTAGACTTTCTTAATATCACGATCAATCAGGCGGAACGCGACGTAGTAGATAAGGTCGTCAACCGCCCCGAGCTTGATTATCTCGATTATTTTACCGGCTACTTTGACCATGTTTCCCACTCCAATAACGACACAGCCTCTCGTTTAGCCGGGTTAAAAGCGCTTGACCGCACGATCGGGCGAATGTGGGTCGCCATCCAGTCGTCCTCTCGTGCTGATGAGACGGCAATGGTCTTAGTCTCCGATCATGGATTTAATTCTGAAGAGAAAGTTTATAGCCAGGGATTTAACTTGGTTAATTTGTTTAGGAGTGCGGCGGGCGGCGGACACCACGTCGTTACTAAACAGCGCATGATGTCGGATTATTCGATCAAGACGATCTATCCGTTTGCTCCGATCGTTACTAACCCATCAAAAGAATCTTATTACCTAAAAGATCAGAGTGGCCAGTACCCGACCGCTCTCGTCGATCTCGACGGTAATGAGCGGGCATCTATCCACCTGCGCCAAAATGATTTGAATATTTTGCAAATACTGCTGCAACAATTAAAGGTTAAGGGCCTATCGCAGCCAAAACAAACTGCCGCGGCCGACCTCTTTTTTCAGATCGTTAACAAGCATCGACGAGGCTGGCAGGAAACGGCTACGCAGTTGAACGAAGAGATGAACGCTCTTCATCGCTCGATTGAGAAACAAGAAAGATAATCGCCGCTCAGCCCGAGAAATTTACTCCCGAAGATTATGCTCACGGTATTGATAAAGAGGCTCGCCGTGTTTATGCACTCGCCGAACTCGCAAAGCGGTCAGAGACCGATTATCGAAAATATATCGCGATCTTAAACAACCTCATAGCTCTAAAACGCGAGACATTTGACCCCAAAAAACTAAAGATCGAGGATTTGATCGCCCCGGAAGCGATGGGTGAGCAAAATAGCGTTTTCGATCTGCAAAACTATGTCGTCGGGCTATCGCCGAACGGACTGGCTCTGAACGCTGATCTAAGCCTCGATCTAGACAAGAGTTTTAGACGCATCGATTATCTCGACCTTTTGCAAAAACAAAAGGTGCGTAGCAACGTTCAGGCCGAGGTCAGCAGCCGACCGGTTGATCTAACCGCAGTCCGCATTCCCCAAGGGGCTTTGGCCGATGCCTTACCGCCCGAACTGCGTTCAAGCGAGGACGCGATCTGGTTGTATGGCGGATTTGATAAGCAGGCGTTGATCCTGACCCGCGTCGATGCTGATGGCGGACAGAGCTATCGATATATGCCTATTTCAGCTCTTCGTCAGGATGCGGGTGGAAAAGTTACCTTTACCAAACAGAAATGGGCTGACGGTTTTCCGTTAAAGTATTTTGAAGACAAGGATCTTTCGGTGGCAGACCGAGAGGCTTGGGTCAATGACTGGCACGGTGAGGTGGAGTGGCTGCGGGCGACGCATAAGACGATCTATTCTAATGCGATCATTGGGTTAAATGAGCAGATCGACCGTCACATGTTACCAGGTGACGACCGTGCGGCGATATCAAACGACGAGCGACTGATGAGGCGATTTCGCCATCGGCAACGCGATCTGACACGGGTTGATATGCTCATACTCGCAGCAAACCACTGGAATTTTAACGTCACAGGTTTCAATCCCGGCGGCAATCACGGATCATACTTTCGCGTTTCCACAAATTCGACATTAATGTTTGCGGGCGGATCAAAGACCGGTGTTCCGAGAGGATTATTGATCGACGAGCCTTACGACAATCTCAGTTTTATGCCGACCGTTTTGCGGTTGATGGGAAAGGTTGATGACCAGGGCCGCCCGACGCCAGAGCTGCAAGAACGTGGCTTTCACCCATTTCCCGGCCGGATGATCACCGAGATCACCAAAACCAAATGAGCCGCGGAGCAATAGTATGATCAACATACTGTCCGATATGGAAAACACGGCGTTTTACATGTTTATTGTTACGATATGCGGCTGTTCTGCTCAAAATTAAGTTTCGTTTCAGTTATTGCAATACTCTTACTCGTTGTACCGATAACTGCTCAAAAGCGTATCTACATTTCGCCGGATGATCACACCGATTATTACTGGACCGCAGACGAAGCGACCTACCGCCAGTCGTTCCTGACGATGATCGATTATTACCTGAATCAGATGGACGAAACCGCTGGCAATCCCTCGGATCAGCAGATGCGTTGGAATTGCGACGGCAGCCTGTGGATGTGGGAGTACGAGCGGAACCGAACACCGCGCAGTTTGCGTATGATGTCGCGTTCGTGACGGGCATATGAGCGTTGCGTTAAATCCGCTGGTGCTCGTGCAAGGGGGTGCTCCAACCGAATCGGTGCTTCGCGGAATGTATTATCCGGGGCTGATCGAGCGGCGTCACAACGTGCAGTTTCCACTTGCTATTGCAATGGAGGATCAGACGATGCCGTTCGGACTCGCTTCGTTGTGGGCTGGTTCCGGTGCTAGGTATTCATGGAAAGGCGTCTGCGACTGTGCGACGCAGGTTACCCAATTGAACAACCGCGAGCGCGAAATTTATTACGCCGGTGGACGCGACGGCAGCAAAGTGCTGATGAAGTGGCAGTCGCAGCTCGCGAATAACAAGATGTACGGCGGATATTCTGAGGCATTTGACCCTCTGGCGTCGCTCGCCTTTGCGGAGACGGATCCGACATTCCTGTCAAAATATCCCTTTCCCGTGATCGGAGCCTTTGGCCGCGGTTGGGACGACCTACAATACACGAGCGACGAATTTATCAACGTTGCCCAGCAAAATTCGAGTGCCAAACGCAGGATAATCGTTTCGAATCAGGAAGATTTCTTTCGCGATTTTGAAACCAATTACGGGGCGGGCCTCGAGACCTATTCCGCGTCGTTTGGCAATGAATGGGACACCCTCATTGCATCGCTGGCAGAGGTCTCCTCGCGGGTAAAGCGTAGCACCGAAAAGCTGCGAAGTGCCGAGGCGATGGCGACACTTGTGTCGATAAATCAGCCGGCGTTCATGAATTCCCGCTTCGCCGCTCGTGACAGGGCAATGATCAACCTAGGGCTCTATTTCGAGCACGATTGGACGGCGGACGGGTCGATAATAACGCGAGCCGAGCGGGCGGCGTGGAACCGAAAGATCGAGCAAGAGATCACTTCGTACGTCGATAAACTCTACGATGATGCTAAGGCCGAACTTAGCTCCCAAATATCCAGATCGGGCATTGAGGATAGATTCGCCGTCTTTAATCCGCTCAGTTGGACGCGTACAGATTTTGCCGATGTTCCAATAAAAATACCGAGTAAAAAGATTCACGTCGTTGACGTTTCGACTGGCCTTGAGGTGCCGTCGCAGATAATCGATGTTCGTCCGAAAAGGATGTTGCGCGTGTTGGCCGGAGACGTCCCCTCAGCCGGTTATAAGGTCTATGAGATCAGGAATGGGGCTGGAACGGCGTCCCTAGGTGGTCCGACGGTGAACGGTACGACGGTTGAAAATGCCAACTATCGCGTCACGCTCGCACCCGATGGAGCCATCACCAGCCTGATCGATAAGACCAGAGGCGATCGCGAAACCGTGCGAAACATCGGTGGCCGCGTGCTCAATGACCTAGGCGGTAACCGCAGCGGCAGCGTGACGGTCGAAAGCTCCGGAGCGGTCAGCGTAACGCTAAAGGCAGTCTCATCGAGCCCGATCGCGCATACAACACGTTTAACGCTTTATAAAGATATAGATCGTGTCGACATCAGCAACACGATCTCTGCAATTTTGGCGACCTCAAGACCTGGAGTTATTCGTTCGATATCAATTCACCTGACGTCTGGCACGAAGAGGTCGGAGCCGTCATTCGCGGCAAACTCACGACGGGCGGCGGCCACTATGCGACGAGAAACGCTCGTTACGACTGGCTGACGATGAATCATTTTGCCGACGTTACTGACGGTGTGGCGAATAACTTTGGCGTGACGGTATCTAACGCAGACGATCATTTTATGCGGCTAGGCTGGAGCTCGGTCACGGCCCTCGATACCACGACGCCGCAGTTCAACATTCTCGCTGGGGGACAGACCGACGGCCCTTCGCTTGGGATCCCGGATCAAGGTGGCGACAGCGAGTTTTTACAGCGGTTCGCGATACAGACGCACGGAAGCTTTGATCAGGCATCGGCGATGAAAATGTCGCTCGAACATCAGAATCCATTTGTTTCGATCATGATCAACGGCACCGGCACTCAGGAGCGACCCTATCCGGCGAACAATTATTCGTTCTTGCAGATAAGCGACCCGAATGTTTTCCTGTGGGCGTTAAAACCTGCCGAAGACGGCATCAGCCGCGGCATCGTCGCGAGGGTTTGGAATCAGGGCAACTCGCCGTCTAACTACTCGTTGTCACTTTCGCGGCCGATAACCGCGGCTGAGCGGCTGACGCATATCGAAACGACGATAGCTCCGGCGACGGTTTTGTCGGGCCAACTCAACGCCAACATCGATCAGCAGCAAATTCAAACGCATCTGCTCAAGATCACCGGCTCGAGACCATCAAATAAGATCAGATAGCATTTTGAGGCCGCTTTTTATATCCGCTCCTAAATGAACCCGCAATGCCCGTCGGCCGCGATCAAGCAATACCTGAAAATCGCCGCGTGACTGGGCGGATTTCACAACGCCAAAAGCATATTTTTGCCCCGGCACCGCTAGGTCAAATGCGTCGTCAGACGTGATCTGTAAAAACACACCATTGTTGGCACCGCCCTTGTAAGCCTGTCCGGTCGAGTGCAAGAATCGCGGGCCGAAACCTAAACACGTCGCGATGCCCGTTCGAGCGATAACCTTTTCACGGATTGTCTGAAGCAGAGCTTCGGTTTCGGTGTTCATTTCGATGTATCCGAGTATCGCGAAGTAATCGCCGCTCGCGACATTAGCCAAATGACTATCGAGGATGCCTTGCAACGAATTTCCTGCACCTGCCGCCATTTTGGTCGCATAGTCGTCTCCGGTGAAAAGCGAGACGCCGTCAGCTTCGAAGAAAGCTTGTTCATCGGGCAATGAGCCGGTCTGCTCGTATTCGTCGGTGATCTTTCTAGCCTCGATCTTGGCAGATTCGACATCGGGTTGGTTGAAAGGGTTGATCTGCATTACCGAACCCGCAACTGCCGTTGCAAATTCCCAACGGAAAAATTCCTGGCCGATGTTATTGATAGAATCGAGTTCGATCTTTGCCGTTGGATGCCCGGCAGATGTTAGTTCGTTATAGGCATCATCGAATGACGTATCGCCTTTCAGACTCAGAAACGCGAAGATTCGGTCGTCGCCATATTTAGCCGCCGCTAGTATCGGTTCGCGGTCAACCGGGATTATCGAAACACCATTTTTTCCGGTCGATTCGGCAACAAGCTGTTCCATCCAAGCCCCTAGGTCGTGGATCTCAGGTGAGGTGAAGATCGTGAGTTTGTCGCGTCCGTGTTTATGGCAAAGGCCGAGAATAAGTCCGAGCAAGGCTCCGGGATTTGCCGTAACATCTTCGACTCGACAGGCATCGACCATTTCTTTTGAATTTGTTAGAAAACTCTCGACATCCAGCCCCATCGCCGTCGCCGCCGTCATTCCAAACGCCGACAATGCCGAAAAGCGTCCGCCGATCTGCGGTTTGCCGTAGAAAATGTGGCGAAAGCTGTCATCTTTAGCGACCTGTTCCATCTTTGAGCCGGGGTCGGTTATCGCAATGAACTGTTTGCCCGCATTCTCCCGCCCGACCGCCTCGGCGACTTTCTCAAAGAAATACTGCTTGAAACAATTTGGCTCAAGTGTCGAACCTGATTTGCTTGCGACAATGAACAAAGTCGTCGTGAGATCAAGTTTGTCTTCGACAGCTTTCACCTGCGCCGGAACGGTCGAGTCGAGAATGTGGAAATTTGCTTTACCAAACGTCATTGCCAAGACTTCCGGACACAACGACGACCCGCCCATGCCCATCAGCAAAACGTCTGTGAACCCAGCCGTCGCTAGGTCGGTTTGCAGGTCACGATACTTTTGCAGATCGCCGAGTTCCTCAGCGACAATATCTAGCCAGCCGAGCCATTTTGCTTCGTCGTCGTTTGTCCAAACGGATGCGTCTTTTGACCAAAGTCGCCGGATCTTTTTGGTCGTCAGTCCACGAACTTATCTCATCTGTAAGGTCGGTTTGTATTGATTTAGGGAAGTGAGTATTTGAAAGAATTCAGCATAGATTCATCTTCAGCAAAACACCCGCGGCTGTCAAACAAAGCGGTTTGATGTAAAATCTCAATATTCGAGATTTGATTCGATCATATTTTTATTTCAGATCATTGGAGAAAACGTGAACAAAACAAAAGATCTTTTATTTCTATCACTTGCCATCGCCATTTTTGGTGCGATGATGGCGTGCCAAAAACCAGCGGCAAATAACACTAACGACAACAAGGTAACGGCGAATACAAATCAGCCTGCAAACGCCGCAATGCCTGCACCGGCCAATACGACGACGAACTCGGCCGGAACGCCGACCGATGCTTACAAAGCCGCGTACACTGCACGCAAAAATAAGGATATCGAAGGGCTGAAAAAGGTGATGTCCAAGGACGTGATCGAGTTCCTCACAATGATCGCGGAGGCTGATGACAAGAAAAAATCGACGCTTGACGATCAGTTAAAAGAATTGTGCGACAAGCCGCAGGCCGCAACCGCCGAGGCCCGCAACGAAAAGATCGATGGCGATTACGCGACGATCGAATACCTTGACGAAAAAGGCGGCTGGAAGCCGATGGAATTTATCAAAGAGGACGGCGTCTGGAAGATGGCCTTTGGAGCACCCAAGAGAGGCTCTCCGGACAAGTCTAAAGACGACAAAAATCAAATGTAGGCCGAACTCCTGAGAGCAATCACATCAATAAGCACGAGGATTTAAGTATGTTTTCTAAAACTATGAAGATGCATCGATTTAGTTTTTTATTTTTCTATCGCTGGTTTTTGCGGGGATAGCCGCTGGTCAGAACGCAGGCCAATTTTTAGTTCAATGTTCGGATAGTTTAGTAAAAAAGAACTATCAGGACGCCGTGGCGAAATGTACTAAGGCGATCGAGGCTCAACCGGATTCGGTTGAGGCGTTTCAATTGCGAGCGTCTGCGTACGAAAATGCTGCTTATTACTCTGCGGCGATCGGAGACTACACTTCGCTGATACGACTGACGAAAGGGGCGGCGAAGTTTCATTTTTACCGGGCCGAGCTTTACAGCAAACGTATCGAAAACCAGAAAGCAATCGATGATTACACGACCGTCATAACCAAAGAGCCGACAGGCCCGTTCACGGCAAAAGCTTTCTATGGCCGCGCTCTGATATATGACAAAGTTGGCCGCAAACCGGCGGCTCAGGCCGACTATTGGAGTGCGGTAAAACTCGATCCGGGATTTGCCGAGGCCAAGAAAAAGATCGAATATCCTTTTGGCGACATGACCATCACTCAGGCTACCGATAATATAATCCCGGGCATCCCGCCCACCTTGGGAATGACCGACAAAGTTGCGGAAACTAAGCCGAAACCGTTACCGACGCCGACGCCTGATATTTTAAAGGGCGGTACGATCACTGACGCGACGGATCGTATCCTGACGGATACCTTAGGCGGCGGCAAGGGGAAATACGACGGCCTTTTTGACGGCAAAACGAACTCATCAGCTGCGGCGGTCAAAGTACCCGCCGAGTGGAAACGCACGGTTCTCACGGGCACGGGACTGAGTGTGGCGTCACCGGCACCATTCATATTACAGCGAAGCGAGCCACTGGCGTCTCTCGTCGGGAATGTCGAGGCCGAGGTGTCTTGGAAATTTGAGCAGGGTGGCTTGCGTGCGTATGTCGGCTATACCAAAGAAGACAAAGGTTATAAGGCCGTGCGACAGCATCTCGAGGATAACATTCAATATTTGCTCAACAATGCAAAGGCCGTCGAATCGCTGATACACGACACGAAGTTTCTCGGCGAAACCGGTGCGTTTTACGACGAAGTTGAGTTTGACGGGTCAAGTAATAGGTCCATGCGGCGAAAGGTGCTTGTCTTCGGCGGGCCGATCGCCTACCGCAGGATCTTACATATATTCCCGGCTGACGACACGGCGGCCGCGCCATTGTCGAGTCAGATCATCGCGTCGTTCAAGAATGAAGGATCATTGGCCGTAGGTAAACCCAGATTTCCGCCGCTCGAATGGAAACTCTACAATTTTGGCAATGTTTTGTTCGAATTTCCGGCAAAGCCGTCCGAGGGCAACTGCAAATCCGAACTGCCGGAGCGTGTCTCGCAAACCTGCGCTGTCTGGGGCGATAATCTGGTGAACCTTCACGTAATGTACTCGACCTACCCACCGCGTATACCGCAGCCGACGGCGATGCAGGCGGCAGAGGAGCACGTGAGAGTTTCGAAAGAGCTTGAGAGCAGAAACAAGGATAATACCCGTTCAGATTTTCGCATCTCGAGTATTCCGATAAATTTCGGCGATGCGGCGTTAGTTGTCGAAAACTCGGGATTTAGCAAAACCAAACCGTATTTATTCGTCGGGACAACGCTCTATGGGAAGTCAGCATTTCATACTCTACGGTTTTCGATCAGGCAAAGCTCGCTGGCGAGCGAGCCGTGCGGTCGGTCAAATTTAAGAATTAGACGATTTACGCTAAATAATTACAAAATGGCGCGAACTTTGGCGAAAGTAGAGTAAAATAAGCTACTCATTTTCGCGAAGTCTCGCGTCTCTTTTTTGGGAACAAATATTATGACTCAAGCAGAACAAACATCACCGTTAAAGAGTGCTATCCAGAAGCACAAGGAATTCCTTTTCCCGGCAGTTGCCACTTACTACCAGGAGCCGATCGCTTTGGTTCACGGCGAGGGCGAATATGTCTGGGATGACCAGGGCAATAAGTATCTCGACGCCTTTGGCGGGGTGCTGACGGTGAGCATTGGCCACGCGAATCCGCGGGTCAATGCGGCGTGGAAGGATCAGGTTGATAAGATCGCCCATATGTCCACGCTTTATGCGAACGGGCCGCAGGGGATCTGGCGGAGAAGTTGGCGGAGATCACGCCGGGGAATTTGAAGAAATCGTTCTTTTTCGAATAGCGGAACTGAGGCCGACGACACAGCCATTCTCGCGGCGAAGATCGCGACGGGGAATAACGAGATCGTTGTGCTGCGGCATAGCTACGCAGGACGTTCGGCAACGGCGCTTTCGACGATCGGGCATAAGACGTGGAAGCCGATAGCCTCGCAGGTTGCGGGGATCGTTCATGCGGCGGCCGTATTGTTACCGATGCCCGTTCAAACTTGAATACCCGACCTGCGGGGTCGCTTGTGCGGATGATGTCGAGGAATTGATCAATACGACGACGACCGGCAATATCGCGGCGTTTATGGCTGAGACGTTCTTGGCGTCGGCGGATTTATCATTCCACCTAAGGAATATTTTCCGCGCGTTGCTGAGATCGTTCGCCGTCACGGCGGGCTGTTTATTTCGGACGAAGTGCAGGCAGCATGGGGACGTACGGGCGACAAATGGTTTGGCATCGAGCATTGGGGCGTCGAGCCGGACATTATGACTTCGGCAAAAGGCATGGGCAACGGTGTGCCGATCGGTTGGACGATCGCAACGCCCGAGGTCGCCGATGCGTTCCCGGGGCTGACCTTCTCGACATTCGGCGGCAACCCGGTCTCATCGGCGGTCGGCCTCGCGGTCATCAATGTCATCGAAGAAGACGACCTCCGCACAAACGCCCGCGTCGTCGGCGATTATTTCCATAATGAGCTGCTCAAATTGCAGGAAAAATACGCATGCATCGGCGACGTTCGCGGCATGGGCCTGATGCAGGGCATCGAACTCGTCAAGGACCGCCAAACCAAAGAACCGGCCCCCGACCTCGTCCTTCGCGTCTTCGAAGAGACCAAACGCCAGGGCGTCCTCATCGGCAAAGGCGGCCTCTACGGCAACGTCATCCGCACCGGCGTCATGCTCAACTCAACCACCGATTCGATCGACAAAGTCATCGAGGCGTTGGATGCT
>JADJRV010000020.1 GCA_016712045.1 Chloracidobacterium sp.
GCGAATTGAACCCCAACTAAAAGAACATGGTTGTGACATGTCATCGAACCAATATCAGGTTTTTGTCGACGGAATGTTCAAGGAGCATGCAGAATACAAAACCGTCGATGAAATGCTGCTCCATACTGATGATGCAAAAGCATTTTGCAATACCGTAAGGGGGCAAGGAAGAGAATTTTCAGCATTGCCCGACCACTTGATACTTGGACCACTCATGGCTTACCGGAAATCGGGAAAGAGTAAAAAATGAACCTCAATACTATATATAACGAGAATTGCCTGACAACGCTTGACCGAATGCCGGATGACTTTCTAGACATGACGCTGTGTAGTCCGCCTTATGACGATCTGCGAGCATACAACGGTTACAGTTTGCCGCTCGACGAAATTATTCAAGGGCTTTATCGGAAGACAAAGCCTGGGGGCGTTGTCGTTTGGGTGGTAGGCGATAAAACGGAGAATGGCAGCGAGTTCTTATCTAGTTTCGATCATGCGATCGCATTCGTTCGTGGAGGAGGTTTTAAAACTGCACGATACGATGATGCATGCAAAACAACCCAATCCCTAGCGATTGCGGGAAACGCTATCGTCAGTCTTTTGAATATATGTTTTGTTTTTCAAAGGTGTCCCGAAAACGTTCAATGCGATTACCGAACCTACTAAATCGGCCGGCAAGAAGATCAAAGCATTTCGCATAACCCAAGAGGGGCGAGGGAACGTTCCCGCCGAAGATATCGGGCGGCAGATCAAAACGGAACGCAAGGCGAGCAATATTTTTACCTACAATGTTGGCACCTCATCCGCAACCGATCGTATCGCGTTTCGTCACCCTGCGATCTTTCCCGAAAGACTTGCGGAGGATCAGATTGCCACTTGGACGAATGAGAGAGATGTAGTCTATGACTGCTTTATGGGAAGCGGAACCACGGCGGTTGCATCTTGCAATCTACGACGCAATTTTCTTGGCTCCGAAATATCCGAAGAGTATGTAGAGGTCGCAAACGAGCGGCTAATCATGTACCGACATAAAATCAAACCGTTATCCGTAATTGAAACTTCCTACACCATGCCCACCGTCGCAAATGGAAATGCGGCGGCTCTTCTTACGTAAGCGTCCTTAAGTAAAGCTGATGATCAATTTACTGAGATGCGATTTTGAAACCACTCAAAAACATTGGGTAGCGGGATCTGCCGGCCTGTTCGAAGAACTACCGGAGGAATTTAGCCTTGTGATGCTTTATCTCCTCCATAACCTCGCCGATTAAATCCGCCTTTATTACGCCAAACTTCCGACTAATTTGCCAGAAAATAATGGTCAGGATTAGAGACAAAACTGTAGCTACAGATGTAATAAAAGCAAGTGCAGGAGGTGGGGCAATAGCATTAAGGTAAAGTGAGATCGTAAAGGTTGCGAGACCGATAAACGCGCCTGCACAAAACAACGATAGCCCTTGATAATCTTTCGCCGAGGAGGAGCCTTGCGCTTTTTCGAGTCGAGATTCGATCCTGTTCAGGTCGCAACTCAAAACAAACGAGTTCATCTTTTAATTTCCGCAAAGATGTCCCGTGTCAGCCGCCTCGACGTAATCTGTGGTTCCCAGATTCTCTTGGAGCGCGGACGGGCTTTCGTGGTCTTTTTTTGTTTCTGTAACTTTGCGCGGCCGGGTCATCTCTCCTCCATAAAAAGAAATGGGGAGGCCTAAGGCCTCCCATCGTCTGACTCGTCGTCGTCGTCGTATCCGCCCATTTCGGAAGGCGGCGGCGGCGGGACATTATTCCCCTTGCTATTTATTTCTCTTTTCCGTCCCAGAGCGGCGACATTCTCCAAAGGATGCATCACTAACTCTTTCTGGACATCAGTATCTTCGTTCAGGGAGATAATAATATTGCCTTTTGAACGATTTCTTCAGATTTTTCACCTTGCGTCTCTTATAAGGTTTTACGTCAAGATCTACGTGTTCCGCCAGAATCTTTCTGAGACCGGGACTTGTTTCGGCCATTTTCTCTAAATCCAAAGGTACTTCAGATTTTGCTTTTTTAGCGAGTTTCATCACATTCCTCCGCGCAAATAAGTTGATTATCATGTGTCATGAAAATCTTTGGGTCCGAGCCTAACGACTCGACAACACCCTCCTCTCGTACTCTGCTAACTATCACCAATCAATTATGTCGTCAGCAAAGTCACTTGCAACGTCATCTACCGAACAATTCAGGATAAATTCAGTCGGCGTAACGTAATCCACTACCGCGTTCTCTTGAATACGCTTGATCATTTCTGCAAGCGAAATTGGAACCCGATCCGATTTTCGTGCCGCTTCTGAATCCGCAGGTCGCTTTCTTAAAACTCCGGCCCCAGTTCGCTTCATGGATCTTCCCTCCTCAACATCATGGTAAAACCAAAACGAGATTGTTAGCTCTCATGAGGAGTCTACACATTAAAGAGGTATGTCAATGAACTCCACAAAATGTCGATTTTTTTATTCGACCTTTTTGCGAAATAGAGCAATCGGGGCCCACGGTCCCTGTCACACTTGATCGTCTACCGGATAAAGATGCTCAAGCGTATCGCCTAGCTGGTCGGATTCCATTTTGCCTTCGTAGGGGCGGAGGAGGGCTTCGTCGCCTTCGTTTAGCCAGAGGCGTTGCTCGTCTTTGTCGGTAAGGATGACGGGCATTGCCTTTTCGTGGATCGGTTTCATGAACTCGTTTGGCTCGGTCGTAAAGACGGTGAATGAGTATCGTGTCTCGTTTCCCTCAAAATAACGGCTCCAGAGGCCGGCGAGAGCGTAAGGATTACGTCCCTCGACAAATATCTCGACCGGCGGCAGCCCTTTGCCTTTGACGGGCCACTCGTAAAAGCTGTCGATCGGCAATATGCAGCGTTGGCCTTTTTTGAGCAGAGCGGGCCAGAGCTTTTTGTCGTGCATCGTCTCGACGCGGGCGTTAAAGGTCGGGTATTTTGCCTCCCATTTATACGAGCCGTCCCACTGGCACCACCAGCGTGCCTCGACCGTTTTGATCACGCCGTCACCACGCCTTGCGACAATGTACGCGGGCTCGGTGGGTTTGATATTACGCCGCGAGATGTTGCGGCCCGGCCGTTCGTCAAACTCGCCCTCAGGGTTTAACCAGCCTTCGATAAACGGGCCGTAGTTTCTAACGTCTTTTTGTGATATTCGTCCGCACATGACTTAAAGGATAAAGGATAAAGGATAAGGGATAAAGTGACGGAGAATGCACAATGCACAATGCACAGTGCAGAATGCCCTCTGACAACTGACCACTGACCACTGACAACTGCCCCGCTGCGGGGCGTTTTTGTGCTATCTTTTTGTTGGAACTTTTGGGCAAAGTGCCTCGTAAACTCTCATTGACAAGGCGAGGTTTCGTGCTTTTGTCCGTTGATAACCATGGCGGCCGGCGTAACTAGTAGCGGGCCAGTGACGGAGAGAACTTTTGGAAGCGATACAGGCTGTTGCCGAATTTAATGGAGCGGAACTCGTCAAGCGTGCTAAGGCAGGCGACGGCGCGGCGTGGGAAGATATTGTCTCGAGTTTTTCGCGGCGAATTTTTAACCTCGCGTACCGTTTTACCTCCAGCCCGGACGCCGCTGAGGATCTGACGCAGGACGTTTTTATCCGCGTCTATCGGTCGCTCGACCAATATGACTCCAAACAGGGAGATCTCGCGAATTGGTTAATGCGGCTTGCACGCAATTTGATAATCGACGATTACCGGCACCGCCAGCGTAATCCGCAAAATTCGATGGCGGACGCGGTGGACGATCACCAGTATCACCTGAGAGCCGCCGGAACGTCGGCCCATCGCGAGATGGAACGCAAAGAGCTGGCAAATCAGGTGCAAGAGGGCATCGACAAGCTGCCGGAAGATCTGAAGACTTGTGTGATACTGCGGGACATCGAGGAATTGACATACCAGGAGATAGTTGACGTGCTGAAAATACCCGAGGGCACCGTCAAATCGCGTATCAACCGCGGACGTATTGAGCTCGCAAAAATACTAAGAAGGATGAGGGTGGTGACAATTTGATGAACGATCCAAATGAAATAACAAATCAGATCGCCAATCAGGCACAGGCTCAGCAAGCCACTATTGGCGATACGGTAGCAGACGTTGGCGGCACAGTTGCCGGGATCGGCACGGAGCTCGTGGCAGATGTCGCGGTTGAGGGTGCCATCGACACAGCGGCTGAGGTTGCAGGCGGTATTGGGGAAACGGTATTGGGCGGAGTCGGTGATCTGCTCGGAGGATTATTTGACGCGATCGATTGATCGCAAAGTTAGTAACAAGGGGTTGAATTTATGAATAAGGAGAAGAACATTATCAATTGTTCGCAGTTCGAAGAGCTGCTGACGGATTATCTTGATAAGACGCTCGTGAACGGTGTGCATAGCTCCGTCGCCGAGCACGCTCTCTCCTGTCCGCTGTGCCACGCTTTGCTCAACGACGTTAAGGAATCGCTCGATGCTTGCCGCAATATGGCCGTGCCGAGCGTGTCGGTCACGAAATTAGAGGCCCGCGTGCTGTCGATGACCATGCCCGAAACGGCGATGGTCTGCGAAGATTTTGAGTGGCACCTGACCGATTATCTCGACGGATTTTTGCCCGCACAGACATTTCACCGCTGGGAACGCCACGCGGCGCTTTGCACGACTTGCGAGGACCTCCCCGGCATGGTCGTGCGTTCGATCGGCGCGTGTTATACCTACAAGATGGAAGAGCTGGCCGTGCCCGCCGGTCTGCACGAGCGGATCTTGGAAAAAACGCTGGGCGATGTCGAGATCAAAGAATTGAAAGTTTCGTGGGCCGCACGTCTGGGCGAATGGATCGACGGGATCAAATTCCCGATATCCGTGCCGCAGCTTGCTCCGCTTGCAATGATGGTGATGTTTGCGTTTTTGGTGTTTAGCCAGACGGTCTCGGCCGACGGCACGATCGGCAGCGTCTATGAAAAGAGCGTCGAGCTTGCCGAGGCGACATATCAGCAGAGTGCGGATGCACTAAAAGGAAATCCTCAACAGGGCCAGAGCGTAAAGCAAGATCCCGTGAGCGGAACGACCGATGTTTCGAATGAGGGCGGGCAATAATGAATTGTAGCTATCACGACCATAACGCGGCAACAGTAAGCTGTAACGGATGCGGACGGCCGCTCTGTCCGGCTTGCGACCATCGCATCAAGGGGTTCCCTTATTGCCAGGATTGCATCGTTTTGGGCGTGGAAATGCTGCAAGAGCGTAGCCAGACAAATTACGCTCCGTATGTAAAAAAACGCACGAGCCCTGTGATCGCGACGCTGCTCTCGATGGTCTGTCCGGGACTTGGGGCGGCTTATAATGGGCAGACGGTCAAGGCATTGGTGTATTTCGCGGTGTTCGTCGGGCTCTTTCAAATGGCGGTATTGACTGGTGGTGCACCGTTGTTTGTACTGAGCTTTATCGGGATGTGGTTTTTTTCGGCACTCGATTCGTGGCGGACAGCACAGGCGATACGTTCGGGGTTGACGCCGGATGTCGCTGATGACGTGCTGGTCAAAAGATTTTCCGGCAACCCAAAACTGTGGGGCATCGTCTTAACCGTGCTGGGCGCTGGATTTTTGTTTCAACGACTCTTTAACGTCGGCCCGCTTATGCGGGGACTATTGCCGGTTATGCTCATCGGGCTCGGCATTTATCTGCTCAAGGGTTATATTTTCAAGCCCAAGGCCGTCGAGGAAACGCAGTGGTCTTCGCGGCAGCCGTCTGCGAGCTTTGCTTTGACGCAGACTCATTATCAAGAGGCTGACTACAATGTCGCCGGTGATTTTGCCGACCGTTCACGCTCGGGAAGTTGGAAAGATGTTTAGATTCGTATTTTGTTGTAAGGAGCCAAGGCTATGATGTTTTTAAAGGCCGCGTCGGTTATAGGAGCTTTGCTGGCGGTGATCGCACTGGTGGTCACATTTCTCGAAGCACTGATAGGCTTGGTGGGGATCCTTGCTTTTGCCATAAAGATCATCGTTGTTTTGGTGTTTATTTTGGTCATCGGATCGGTCGGCTATATGGTCTTTAAGGCCTGGCAGTCCAAGCAAAACGGATACTAGACGAGTCAGTATTTTTGATATACGTAATAAGCCGCTACGATAGGCAGGCGCTCAATGCTTGCCTTTTCGGGCGGCGTATGATTTTATATAAGTTCCGGTTAATTGAGTTAATTGGGATTATACAAGGTGGTCTTCCCACGACCGAGAGTTTGTTTCAGTAAGTAGACTCTTGTTTTAGGTTTCGCGTTAGTCGCTCGCGGCTATTCTTGCGTGATTCCGTGTGCCGGATCGAAAGATCGATGGTACGAAATCATTGATAAGGAGCTTTAAAGCATAATGCAGAAAAACGACAAGTTTTATACTTTTCTTTTATCGCATTCATCAAGATCTAAGATATATATCAAGAGAGTTGCTATCTCTAAGAGCCTCGTTCATTTTGGTTCGGTCGGTATTTTTCTTGTTCTCGGTTTAACTACAATGAGTATCGGTGTCTCGGGCGTCGTCCGCAGCACCGTGCTCGCGCAGTCCATTTCGGACGTTCCTGTCACAACTCAAATGACAGCTCAGTCCGCTCCGGCGGCCGAGCCTGTTCAGCCAACGACGGACGCTTTTGCTTTTAATAGCGGCGGTCCTGAGGAAATTGAGGGTGTTGACGGTGAAACCAGCGAGATGGAAAGTGAGATGCGTGAGATCCGTGCGTCTATAGACCCGGCGTTTTTGCCATCGGTCTGGCCGCACCAAGGCAAGATCAATAACGAATTTGGTTTTCGCCGCAATCCGTTTGGCGGACGCTCGTATGAGTTTCACGCAGGGATGGATATCGACGGCGAACGCGGTGACCTGGTCATTGCACCCGCCGGCGGCACCGTTATCAAAGCGAGTTGGTCTGGCGGTTACGGCAATATGCTAGAGATCGACCACGGTAATGGGTTGACAACACGCTATGGCCATCTCTCGAAGATCGAGGTCGGCGTCGGTGATCAGATCACACGCGGACAGCTGGTCGCTTATGTCGGGTCGACGGGCCGCTCGACCGGGCCGCATCTTCATTATGAGCTGCGTCTAAACGACAAATCGATCAACCCGCGTCACGTGCTGCCGCAGGAATCGCCAACCGTTCCGGTTAAATAAGAGTTTTACAATTTTAATAGAAAAGCGAGTCACCCAGGTGGCTCGCTTTTTTGTGTTCGCATCTAATGTTAGTATTGAGCCAGATCAATTACCAATTTTCTAGAGGATCCAAGCTATGAAATTTAAGAATAATCGTTTTCAACGCTCGCGATGATGGTCGCGATGCTGCTATCTAGTTCGTCGTTTGCATTTGCGAACTTTGACGAGGGGATGTTTGCCCCCGCACAGATCGCATCGCTGCCGCTTTTGAAACGCGGCATGCGGATCAAGCCGATCGACATTTACAATCCAAAAGGGGTCGGTCTGACCGATGCGATTATTAGGCTCGACAGCGGATGTACGGCCGAATTTGTCTCGGCCGACGGATTGATCCTTACAAATCACCACTGCGGATTTGACGCTCTTGTTCAGGCATCGACTCCTGATAAGGATCTTGTCGAAACAGGATTTAACGCCGGCAGCCGTGCGGGTGAGATCACAGCAAAAGATTACTCGATCACGCTCACGCAGCGTATCGAAGATGTGACTGCTAAGGTCAAAGCCGGAACCGCCGCCTTGACCGGCGAAGCTCTTGCCGCCGCGATCAAGAAAAATACCGACGACCTCACCGCCGCTGAACAGGCTGCGGCACCAAAAGGCTCGACCATCCGTATCCAGGCGATCGACAGCGGTTATTTTTACTATCTCTATCAGACCGCTCAGGTCAAAGACATCCGCGTCGTCTATGCCCCGCCACGCAACATCGGCGTATTTGGCGGCGACCCGGACAATTTTGAATGGACGCGTCACACGGGCGATTTCACGTTCTTGAGAGCGTATGTTGCTCCGGACGGATCGCCGGCTGAGTATTCGCCGAGCAATGTGCCTTTCAAACCAAAGAAATTCCTTACGATGAATATCGGCGGCCTTAAGGATAACGATTTTGTCTTTGTTCTCGGTTTCCCGGGCGGCACAACGCGTTACCGCGAAAGCTGGTCGATCGAATATGCCCGTGACGCCAACTTCCCTTTCCTGGGTAAATGGCTCCGCACATTGGCCGATACGCTGCGTCTGATCGGTTCGACCGATGATGAGAAACGGATCAAGTTTCAATCGGATATCGCAAACTTTGACAACTCGTTTAAGGTTTACGACGGCGGTGCACTACGTCTCCGTCACGCCAAGGTTGTCGAAGCCCGTCAGGCTGAGGAAGCAAAGCTTGCCGCCTGGATAGCCGCTAATCCGGCCCGCGACGCAAAATACGGCACGGTAATACCTGAGTTAAAAGCTCTGTCGCTTGAGACAAATGCAGCGTCCAAGCGAGACGCTATGGTACGTCGTTTCCCTGATCCAAATTCGATGCCGGTTCTCGGCCAGATGGTCGCGGCAGCCATGTCGATCAAGGCCGGTCGTAAGCTGACCGGTGACCAAAAGAAAGCTAAGAAAGCCGATATCGAAAAGGCATTTGCCGAACGTGAGCCTGTTTACGAAGCCGAGATGCTCAAGTTCTTTTTCAAGCAGTTTGACTCTCTGCCGGCAAATCAGCGTTTCTTTGCCGCCGACCAGAAATTTGCCGGATTGACCGGAAAGGCTCGTCGTGCACCTGAGGCAGCATTTGCCAACGAGATCGCAAACGGTGAATTTACCAAGCCCGACAAGATCGCCGATCTCTATGACGATTCGTGGGCAAAATTCCAGAAAGACCATCCGTTCGTTGCCGGTTTGGTTGACGAGCGTGCTGCTCTCGCTGCTCGCGGAGCCAAATTTAACGCAAGTATCGATCGTCTGCGTCAGAATTATATGGCGGCGATGTTTGAGATGCGAACGAAATCGCCTTATCCGGACGCCAATTTCACGATGCGTTTTTCATACGGCAACGTCAAAGGCTATCAGCCCCGCGAAGCCGAGATCCGCACACCGTTCACGACCATCAAGGGCATGATCGAGAAAAATACCGGCGTCAATCCGTTTGACGTGCCGCAAAAGATGATCGACCTGCAAAACGCCAAAGACTTTGGCCGATACGGCCAGGGCGACAGCGTTGTGGTCAATTTCCTCTCGACCACCGACATCATCGGCGGCAACTCCGGCTCGCCCATCCTCAACGGCGACGGCCATCAGGTCGGCATTTGTTTCGACGGCAACTATGAGGGGCTCGGCAACGATTTCTACTACGACCCGGACGTTAACCGTACGATCTCAGTGGATATCCGCTTTGTCTTATTCGTCACCGAAAAATTTGGCGGAGCCAAGTGGGTCGTTGATGAAATGAAAGTAGTCGGCAAGAAGTAAGTTAGCCCACGAAATACACGAAAGGCACGAAACTAAGAGCAAGTCTCTTTATTTCGTGCCTTTCGTGTATTTCGTGGGCAATTTCTTATTTATCGGAATAGTCGAGTTTTATCGAATTCATACCACGCAGAATGACCCGCTGTCGGCGGACGACGCGTTTTTTGTTTTTGGCGGGATTGAATACGTTTAGCGGCGATGGGATCATTGCCGAGAGGAAAGCGGCTTCGTCTTTGGTGAGGTCTGAGGCAGATTTTTTGAAATAGTTGCGAGCGGCTGCCTCGGCACCGTAGATGCCGTCGCCCCACTCGATGACGTTGAGATAGATCTCGAGGATGCGTTTTTTGGTAAGCTCGCGTTCGAGAAAATAGGTATAGACGGCCTCGCGGCCTTTGCGTAAGAAATTGCGGTCTTCGGATAAGAAAAGGTTTTTTGAAAGCTGCTGTGTGACGGTCGAGGCTCCACGTTTGAAACTAGGCATTGACGGGATCCAGTCTTCCGGGTTAGGCTTGCAGTCTTTTTCGGAGTATTCGCGGCCTTTTGCCTCTTCCTCACATTCCTGCTTATCTTCCTTTTTACCTTCTTCGACCGCTTCGTCCCAGGCTTTCTGGATCGCGTCCCAGTCAAAACCGTTGTGCTGAAAAAAACCTTGCGTCTTCACCCGCAAGCACTGCACGCTGGAAATTTGGGCTGATCTGTTCGATGGGCATCCAGATCATAAATTTCCTCGGCTCGCGACCCTCGGCCTCGCTTCGGACAAGCGAAATTCGATCATCGACGAAGTCGTCGGATTTTCATCCCGCAGCCGCGAGATCGCCGGAAACGTTACAACCTCATACCCCAGCCAAACAACGACTGCTCCGACAAAGACGAGGAAAATAATTTTTGTCCAGTACCACATATGATCGAATGCATAGTGTAGAGTGCAGAATGCACAATGTTAAGCCTTGATCAGTTTTTCTTGGGTCTTATCGAAGCGACCAGCATCTTTTGGAGTTCGAGGCAGTCGGCGAGTAATGAGTCTGCTTGTGTTGCGGTAATAAAATCGCCGTCCTTAGAAATTACCGTCCTCCTCTTCCGATCGAAACTTGTGTACAAGTCTGATTTAGACTGTCCCGATGCCCTCGACACATTTGCACCGATGGACGTTCCCGATTTGAGGATCTGTTTAGATAGGACAAATTCTTTTGTTTCAATAGCAAGATATTTGTATAACTTTACCACGCGCAGAGCAAAGGCGGGGGGTTTTTTTTTGCGGGGTTTCCCCCTCTTTTTCCGCCGTGTGCAGTTGCGGTGATCCATAGGCGGTGATCCTGGCGGTGGTGCCGGGTCGCGTTTGTTTCCACTGACACAAGAGCGTTCGAAACCGGCCGTGCCGCTTGGCGGGACGTATCGGCTGATCGACGTGCCGGTGTCAAACTGTATCAACTCACAGATCACCCAGATCTTTGTGCTGACGCAATATAACTCGGCGTCGCTCAATCGTCACATCTCGCGGACATATCGTTTTTCGAGCTTTTCGACAGGCTTTGTCGAGGTGCTCGCGGCGGAACAGACCAAGGACAACCCGGAGTGGTTTCAGGGCACCGCTGATGCTGTGCGCCAGATGCTGCCGCACCTGCGTGACTGGCGTGTCGATACACTGCTCATCTTATCCGGCGATCATCTTTACCGGATGGATTACCGCAATTTTCTAAAGAGGCATTTTGACACTGGAGCAGATTTGACCGTGTCAGTAATTCCCTGCCGCCCGCAAGAGGCGGAGGAGTTTGGATTACTGAAAACAAACTCCACCGGCGAGATCGTTGAATTCAAAGAAAACCCAAGGGCGATGATCTTGAGCAAATGCGTGTCGATACGGCACGCTTTGGCTTGAGCGAGTCTGAGGCCGAGAGCCGTCCGTTTCTCGCTTCGATGGGCATCTATGTTTTTAATTACGCTCGTTTGGTCGAGTTGCTTGAGACCGATAATTCATGGGTAGATTTTGGCCGCGAGATAATCCCCGCGGCGATCGAAAAAATACACCGTTCAAGCTCATTTATTTAAGGAGTATTGGGAAGACATTGGGACGATCGGCGCGTTTTACGAGGCTAATCTTGACCTCGCGTCCCCGTTGCCAAAATTCAATTTCTTTGACGCGTCCGCCCCTATCTACACGCGCAGCCGCTATCTGCCGCCGTCAAAACTCAATAGCTGCGATATCGACAATTCGATGGTCAGCGAGGGCAGTATCCTGAGCGGCGTTAGGGCACGCGGCTCGATCATTGGCCTCCGCAGCCGCATCGATGCGGGTGTCGATATTGATAGGTCGATAATTATGGGTTCGGATGTGTTTGAAACGATCGACGAGATCCGGGCAAATATCGCCAACGGCAAGCCTCATATCGGGATCGGCCAAAACGTGACGATCAGCAAAGCGATCATCGATAAAAATGTACGTATCGGAAATAATGTCAGGCTGGTAAACCGCGAGAATATCGAAAATTTTGACGCTCCCGACGGCTCTTATTACATCCGCGAGGGCATCATCATCGTGCCAAAAGGCGGTATCATCAAGGACGGCACCGAGATCTAACGGCTGCCGGACCCGCTTATTTTGGTCTTTTTCGGTACGATGTAGCCGTCGCGGGTACGAACGACGACACCTTCGCGATCGACCTTTACCTTAATGCTAGTCTTCTTTCCGGCGGTTCGGTCTTCCTTCGGATAATACCCAAGACTATAAAATTCGCGTAGCTCGCTAGCGATCTTAGAGTATGCGTCCGCAAGGTTGGTCAGCGTTGTTGCTTCGTACAAACGGCCGCCCGTTCGGAATGCAAGCTGGCCGAGATACTCTTTGGCCTTTTCGTATTCCTCGACACTTGTTCCGGCTCCGCTCGGCGTACCAACGCCACCCGACTGCATTATAGTGCCCTAAAATGCCGCCGTTATCCTGCCCGGGGATCTGTATGGGCGGCGGCTTTTGATGATGCTGCCGTTCTTCATCTTTTGCACGTCGGCAAACGTGTCGTATCGCACCACGTATATCAACGCATCAAGCTCCATCGAATCGCTGACGTTGTCGTTATATGTGCTCTGGCGGCTGGTCGTATCGACGCCGTCGGAAAATAAAATGATCGCCTTTCGCCCCTGTATGTTGCGGAGCTTTTTGTTCATCGCGAGAGACACCGCCTCGTAAAGACTTGTCCCCGTAGCGATCTTGGTTGATTTGATCGCACGATAAATGGTCTGACGGTCGTTGGTGGCATCACAAAGCACGTGCACCTCTTCGTCAAATGAGATCACCATCACCTTGTCGTTTGGCCGGAGCTGATCAATAAACGCGATCGCCGCATTTTGGATCTCGCTGATCTTAAAGGTTGTCGAATAGCTCATATCGAGGACCAGTGCGACCGTAAAAGGCTCATGCTCATTTGAGAAAAGCCCGATCTCTTGGTCTTTGCCGTCCTCGGTGACCTTAAAATTTTCTTTTGTCAGCCCCCCGATAAAGCGGCCTCTTTTATCCATCACGCGGACCGGAACTGAAACAAGTTGGGTTGTGACCTTAATGATCTCGCCGTCATCAACGGTTATTTTGTCGTCAGAAAGTGGAACGTCCTCAGGAACAGGCGTGGGCGTCGCGACGGGCTCGACGGGGCGTTTATTGGCTTTTTCACCAGTTTTGGGCTGCGGACGAGTGGACTGGGCGATCGTCCCGCTCACAAAGAACAATACCAATAAGCAAGAAAAAATTGACAAGGCTACTTTCATTGAAATTAAATCGAATTCGAAGTAATTCTACGATGCGATATCCCTATTAAAAAGATGCAAAACGAAAAAGGGGAAAGCTCTACGAACTTTCCCTTTCTTTTGCTTTTGATCGCTTATTATTTGCCCGCGACGTTGCGGTTGGTCTGGCCGACAATGTAGCTCGTCTTGGCTCGTACGACTACATTTTGTCTCAAGACGCGGATCTTGATCTGCTTGCGGTCGCCGGCTTTACCGACGGCCTCGGGATAATATCCGAGCGAATACTGGCGACGAAGCTCCTCTGCAATACCAGAAAATGCAGATTCGACGTTGTACAGGGATTGAGCCTCGAACTTTCGCCCGCCGCTATTTTGAGCGAGTGCCTCAAGATATGTGCGGCCGGTCTCGTATTCTTTTGCACTCGCTCCGCCACCTCGGCCTCCGCTGCCAACATTTACACTGCCGCCCATTAGGATAGACGCCAGAATATCGCCAAAGGTGACCTTACCCGTTCGACGGGGCTGCGGATTGTTGCCGCCTCCGCCACCGTTGCCCCAACCGCCGCCATTCATGTCGCGAGAGGTGTCGTATCTGATCGTGTAAAAAAGAGCATCGACCTCCTCGGACTCACGCAATGTGCTGGCATAGTTAGCACCTCTCGATGTCGTATCGACGCCATCGGAGAAAAGTACGACCGCTTTGCGGCCCTGTATTTGCCGCAGCTGGTTGTCGATGACGTAATTGACCGCTTCATAAAGGCTCGTGCCATCACCAAACTCAAGCTGCCTGATAGCGTTTTTGAGCTGGTAGCGATTGTTGGTCGCCGGCGTCAAAACATGTACACTCTCGTCGAATGAGATCACCATCACGCGGTCGGCCGGACGAAGTTGGTCGACAAATGCACTTGCCGCATCCTGGATCTCGCCGATCTTGAACTGGGTCGAGGGGCTAACATCTATCAGCAAGATGACCGTAAACGGTTGCTCAACCGACTGAAAATAATCCAGTTTTTGCTCAACGCCATTCTCAAATATCTTAAAATCGTTTTGCTGCAAACCCGAGATAAAACGTCCGTCGCGGTCGAGCACCGATACCGGCATTGTCACGAGATTAGTCTCGACACGGATGATCTCGTCGTCACCTGTTGCTGGCGTAGGAGTTGGAGCCGGACGGTTATTACCGCCGATCAGAACCGGCGGGCCGGATGGCGTCGAATTAACGTAAGTGTCATTACCAAGCGTAGGCGGTGTCGCCGTCGGCGAGACGCGGCCGTGTAGAGGTATTTCCTGAGAAAATGCTCCAACTACAAGCATCGCTATGGTCATTACGGAGGCGGTAAAATTTTTCATCGACGCGTATTCTCCAGCCAAAAGTCAATATGTGGGAAAGCGACGTTTTGATTAGAATACACCCGTTTTCGTTGCTAAGAATTTTTGTCTAGATATTCGATCGCCAGATCGTGAAAACGGCGGCGGACGGCGTTGATATTTTCAAACGGCAGAGCCTGGTTGTGCGTGCGGTTAGTGAGCAGAATAAAAACACGCTCTTTGACCGGATCGATCCACAGGCTCGTACCCGTAAACCCAAGATGCCCAAAGCTTTCGGGTGACATTCGAGTCCCTGCCGTCGAGTCAGGCGTCGATGCAAGCTGAAATGCAAATGAACGATGTTCGTTCATTCCAAGCGTAAAATTTGTGCGAAAAAGCTCGCAAGTCTCGGGCTTTAACAGAGTCGTATAATTTGGTAGAAACTGCTGTGCGATCTTAAAAGTCTCTTCGGCAGTCGAAAACAGCCCGGCGTGTCCTGCGAAACCACCCATAAATAATGAGCATTGTTGTCGTGGACTTCACCCCAAATCAGCTCGGTTCGGGAAAGGATCTTCAGAATTTAGCTGAGCGGGTTCGTGGAAGTAACCGTGCTCCACACATCTGCTTTTCGTACAAGTTTCCTTTCTCGCTTGCGGCTGTCTGAACCTCAAAACCTTCAGGAACACCCATTGCAAAAGTATCTCGACAATCGAGCGACTCGTGAAAAAGTTCCTCCGCGTGTTTCCAAAGCGGCCGGTGATTAAGTCGATGATGGTTCCGAGAATGATGTAATTGAGATCGCTGTAAAGCACCTGCTTTCAGGCTCCCCCAACAGACTCGCGATCGGTTGACGGACCTCATACGGCGATTCAGTCAGATAATAAAGGGTGATCCAGGCAGGAAGACCGGAAACATGGCAGGCGAGGTCGGCGATCGACGGTTGAAGTGCACGATTGTCGAATTCAGAGACCCAACGACCGATTGGATCATCCAGCCCCACAACTTGCTGCTCGACCAGTCTCGCGAATAAAAGTCCGGTAACCAGTGGCTTCGTCAAACTCGCCAGATCATAGATCGTATCCTTTTTAGCCTCGATCCGCTCGGGTTCGACGACTGCGTAGCCGAGAGCCTCATGCACGACGATCTCGCCTTTTTCCGCGACGAGAAAGACGGCTGACGGAAAATCCCCGGCTTCGATACGTTCATTCAAAAATGTTGCTATCTCGTTACGCACTTTCTTACCTTAATTGACATGGCCTATGTGTGTAAATAGACTTGTGAAATAAATCAACTTTGGAGGTATTTAATACGATGTCAACAAAAGCCGAATCGGCCGATCTGATAATGAAACTTTACGACCTTCGCCGCGAAGCGTTCCATGCGAAAGGCCCGTGACTGGATGTTCACTTTTAACCCCACGAGTGCCGAGGAATACATGAAAACCATGATGGACCCCGAAGTCGGCGGTTACTTGCGAATGGTGACGTCGTACTGGGATATGGCGGCAACATTTGTCAATCGGGGGCGATCGATGCAGAGATGTTCAACCAAACGGCCGGCGAGCACATGATGGTCTTCGCTAAGGTCGAGCCGTTCTTAGATGAGCTGCGAACGATGTGGCAAGCCCCCGAGGCAATGGCCAATCTCGAAAAGGTCATCATGGATGCCCCAGATGGTCCCGAACGTTTGAAAAGGACCCAGGAATGGATGAAATCAATGGCCGCTCCACAAGCCGGAGAGGCGGCCGCCTAGACGTCCAACCGCAGACGGTGAGCTTCGATCTTGTCGAGCACGCCGACCGCCAAACTCAACGCCCGCCGTCCATCTTCACCCGAGATGGGAGGCGGCGTTTTATTTTCGAGACAATCCAGAAATGCAGTGATCTCGGCCCGCAGCGGTTCGATGTCGTTGATCTCTAAGCGATTGATCGAGATACCAGCCAGCGGATGGGCCGCCTCGGGGTTGAGCGAGGTCACGGACGCGAATTTTGTCGCGTAGTCCAGCACAACGTACGAATTGGTTTGATAAAAGCGAGTTTTGCGGATCTTTTCGGTGCCGATGCGAGAAGCCGTAATATTCGCAACGGTGCCATTCTCAAATTCGATCCGCGCATTTGCCGCATCGACCTTGTCCGAAATAACCGGAATGCCGACAGCCCTGATCTCAGAAACTTTGACATCGCCGACCAGCCACTGTATCGCGTCGAGATCGTGGATCATCACGTCGAGCACGACATCGACATCGAGCGAGCGATTGGGAAAAGGCGAGACACGGTGGATCTCAAAATACAGCGGCCGCGTGACGTGCGGACGCAGTGCGACCATCGCCGGATTGAACCGTTCGAGTTGGCCGACCATTAGAGTCGCCCCTGATCTTTCAGCAGCGGCGATCATCTTATCGGCTTCGCCAAGCGTAAGTGCGATCGGCTTTTCGACCAGGGCAATGTGTCTCGGTCGGCGTCGCTATCGAAACAGCATCAACCATACCAAGCAGATCGTGCCAGTCTGTGAAGTGATCGCAACCATGGCTAGAGCCGATCTGTGCCGCCGTCTCAGAGCTCGAATCGCACACGCCGACTAGATCCACACGTCCCTCGGCGGCAAGCTCCGCATAGTTACGGGCATGATGCCGCCCCAGGCTACCGACACCGATCGCCGCTACTCGTAATTTTCCATTCTCGCCCATAATTTGATAACAAGCTGTTTTTCAGCAATACTTTACATTCTCATTTAAGAACGTGGAAATTACAAAGCCCGACACAGCCATCTTACTCCGTACCCAAATATGTCTGGGCATCTCTCGCCGTTTTGGCCGTTGTAGCATATTTCGTCGGCCTAAATCTCCCTTCCCTAGGTCCCGACGAACCGCGTTATGCTCAAGTTGCCCGCGAGATGTTCGAGCGTGGTGATTGGGTGACGCCGACGCTCGGCGGTTTTACCCTGGTTCGAAAAACCGGCATTGCTCTATTGGTTTGAGATCGCTTTTTACAACATATTTGGCGTCAGCGAATTTGCCGCCCGCCTCGGCCCTGCATTTGTGGGCTTGGTACTGTGGCAAGTCTTTGGATATTGGGGCGCCGCATAGATTTTAAATCCAAAACCGAAGGCCAAAAACCAAAGACCGATTTCGCCAACTGGCTCGCTCTCATCGCAGCATCAACGCTCGGAATACTGATCTTTGCACACGGTGCGAGCTTTGACATCATCGTCACATTTCCAATGACAGCTGCACTAGTTGGCTTTTTTATTTTTGACCAAGCGAAAGACAGATCATTTAGGTCTTATCATCTGCCGCTGCTATCTTTTATTTCTTTATTGGAGTTTCGCTACTCGCTAAAGGCCTGATCGGGATAATTTTCCCTTTGCCATCGTCGTTTTTTATCATTTGCTGGCGTGGAAACTGCCGTCAAAGACCTTTGTACTGAGCCTATTTTGGGGAACGGTTATTGCGGTCGCAGTCGCATCCATTTGGTACGTGCCGGTCATCTCGCGAAACGGCTGGCCGTTTGTTGACGAGTTTTTATCCAACACCATTTTCAGCGGTTTACATCAAATAAATATCAGCATCCACAGCCGTTTTTTCTTCTTTCTGTGGGTGTTGCCCTTGATGACATTGCCATGGATGCCGTTCTTTTGCGGCGATATGGAATTTTGTTAGAGGAATATTTCCGCAGAGACGCACAGGCGCAGAAAGATCAGCCGTCGCCACTGTTCTCCTCTTCGCATCTTCTGCTTTTCTCGATTGCTGGCTCTTAGTGCCGCTTGTTTTCTTTCCCTTTCGGGTTCAAACTGCCTGGCTATATCCTCCTGGCGGTGCCGGCAGCGGTTATTCTGACCGCGAGCTATATTTATAGGTTAGTAGAGCAAAACGATCGTTGGAAGACGGCTGTGTTGTCCGGTGCCGCAATTGTGTTTATCACAACCATCGTACTAGCGGCTTTCGTGGTTCCTCGATTTTCGAGCGCCGAGACGGTCAAAGGACTTTTTGAGGCTGCAAACAAACGGGCTGACAACCGAGCGTGTATTTACGCTACACACGATATCTCACAGCACCGAGTTTTACGCCGCGGGACGACTACTCCGCGAACCGGACGGAAAGCTCAAAAAACTCTACAACCCATCCGAGGTCGTGTCCGAAATGCAGCGGGCAGATACTAAGACGGCACTGGTTCTCGTTCCGCTCGAATATCAGAAGCAATTGACGGATAGCATTCAATTAAGTTCGAAGTGCTTCAAAACAATGGCGAGAGCTTGCAATTGTTGCGGTCAAATTGAAATAACGATCAACTTTCGCCGCTTGACGGAGCCGGTCCATCAACGCTGAACCGATTCCAGTCTCTTCGACAGTTTCGCAATAAATGGTGGTAATTCCCTGCCGATCACACTCACGAAGAAATTCAAAATAGAGTGGGCGTATTCTTCGATCGAGCGACAATACGGGTAATTTGAAATCGTTCACCCGGCATTCATATCCAATATACGCAGATGGTTCTCTTAAATTTGAAATTTCAAATTTGAAATCCAAGATCAGAACCTTTGCTGACGGCGAATAGTGTTTGTGCTTCAATCCCGGGCTTTTGGGCTGGTCGCCCGCGTTTAGCTCATAGTTTTGCGTTTCGGGGACAACCGCCTGCATCTGAGTGAGCGAAACCGCACCTTGTCGCAACAATAAGGGAACCTCTCCTGTGCAATCCACGACCGTCGATTCCAGCCCGATCTCAGTCGGGTCACCTTGCAATATACAATCAATACGTCCGTCAAGATCCTCAGCGACGGCTTGCCAAGTCGTCGGGCTTGGGCGTCCTGACAAATTGGCTGACGGGGCAACGACCGGAACGCCGCAAGTCGTAATAAATCGTTGAGCCAGTTCAAATCGCGGCATCCGCACACCGATCGTGTCGAGTCCGGCGGTTGCAATATACGGCACAGCCTCAGATTTGGGCAAAACAATCGTCAGCGGTCCCGGAAAAAAATGAATTGATAAATTTCTCAGCATTCTCTGTTACCTCTGTGGCCAATTCTCCGATCTGGCCGACCTTCGAAATATGTGCGATTAGCGGATTGTCGGCCGGACGGCGTTTCGCTTCGAATATCTTTGCGACAGCTTGTTCATCAAAAACATTTGCCCCGAGCCCATAAACAGTCTCGGTTGGAAACGCGACTATGCCTCCGCGCTTTGATATTCGGCGGCTTTGAGCGGATCGTTTGTCAGAACAGTTTTCACAAAAGAAGTTTTACGCAAAGCCGCCAAGAACGCAAAGGAAGATATTCACGCACGGGCCAGAGTTAAGATAAAATATTAATAAAAAGTTTTAGCACCGCGTCACGCGGTTAAATCTCAGTGTTCTCCGAGCTGTGGTGAATTTCCGCTTCAGCCTAAGTGGTGACCATCGCCGACAAACTCAAAGATCTGCCGACCGCGTCGGGTATTTACATTCATAAAAACGATGCCGGTAAGATCATCTATGTCGGCAAGGCAAAGAATCTGCGGAGCCGTGTGCGGCAGTATTTTCAGTCGAGCCGCAACATGGATCCTAAGACGCGTCGGCTGGTGAGCTTTATTGCGGATTTTGAGTTTATTGTAGTTGATAACGAAGTTGAGGCACTCGTACTTGAATCGAATCTGATAAAAAAGCACAAGCCTCGATTCAACGTCCTGCTCAAGGACGACAAAACGTACCCGCATCTCAAACTCACCAACGAGCCGTTTCCAAAGGTCGTTGTCACCCGCCGGATCGTCCGTGACGGTTCGAGTTATTACGGCCCGTTTCTGCCCGCGACGCTTGCGCGTAAGACTTTGAACCTTGTAAATCGTGCATTCCAACTCCGCACCTGCGAGATCGAGATCACAGGTAAGCTACCGCGTCCGTGTCTCGAGTATCATCTAAAACGCTGTCTCGGCCCGTGCGTCAAAGGGCTCTGCTCGCCGGAGGAATATAAAGAGGCGGCGGCTGACGTCAAGATTTTACTGGAAGGCAAAACAAAGAGCTCGCCAAAACGCTCGAAGCCCGGATGTGGCAATACGCCGAAGAAAGCAAATACGAGCTGGCGGCAAAATACCGCGATCTTGCATCACACGGTTCTCGCTCTGAGCGAGACTCAAAGATGGCGACGACCGCCGACCGCGACGTCGATATTATAGGCTTTTACCGAGAGAATCAGCGGCTCGCTTTGCAGCTTTTTACCATGCGCGAAGGGCGTATCGTCGGCCGCCGTGAGTTTTTTTGGGAAGACCTGCCTGATGACGATTTGTTCAACTCGTTCGAATTCTTGCGTGAGGTCCTGATCCAATATTATTCGACCGATTATGTCCCGCTTGAGATCCACGTGCCGCAGGATTTTGACGATCGCGCGATCCTGGAACAGCTCCTATCCGAACGTCGTGGCCGGAAGGTTAAAATTCTCGACCCGAAACGCGGCAAGAATCGGCACCTCGTCACATTGGTCGAAACTAACGCCAAGATCGCGTTCGAACAGCGTTTCCGCGTGCTCAAACCCGATTCGCAAAAGGTGCTCGAAGAGCTGCAAGAGCTATTCGAACTATCGTATTTCCCGGAGCGGATCGAGTCGTTCGATATTTCGAACATCTCCGGCAGCGAGAACGTCGCGGGCATAGTCGCTTTTGAGAATGGTAAGCCCGCTCGGGTAAATTACCGCCGTTTAATAATCAAATCGGTCGACGGCGCGAACGATTTCGCCTCAATGCACGAGGCTGTGTTTCGCCGCTATCGTCGGCAGAAAGAAGAGGAACAGCCTCTGCCGGAACCTCATCTTCATCGACGGCGGCAAGGGCCAGCTGCGCGCCGCCGCCGCGATGCAAGCACTCGATCTCGAGCAAATAATGCTCGTCGGGCTCGTCAAACCGCCAAAACAGCACAATCAGATCTCGCATCTGCTGATCCACGGCCGCGAAGATCGGCCAATCCCGTTCGACCGCAATTCGCTCGCGTTCCGCCTGATTTTGCAGATCCGCGAAGAAACGCACAAAACCGCCATCGAGTTTCACCGCAAACGCCGCGAGAAACGCGATTTCTCATCCTGAATTGTCGGAGATTCCCGGCGTCGGTGACAAACGAAAGATGAAACTGCTACGCGAATTTGGCCCGATCGAACGTATCGCCAAAGCCGAAGCCTTCGAACTCAAACCATTCGTCGGGGCAAAGACCGCAATCGAGATCTTCACGCATTTCAAAATCAGCGAGATCGCCCAGAGCCATTTTGAGGCGACTTTTGGGGGGAAATTTTGTTTTTTTTTTGTGGGTTTTTTGTTTTTTTTGTGGTCAACTTCGGCGGGGGGTCCCTTTTTTTTTGGGTTTGGAAAAAACGGTTGGGGGAAGGGGGGGTGGGGGCGGGGGGTTTGTTTTGTTTGTTTTTTTGTTTGGTCGGCCTTTTTGTGGGATACACTTTTTGGGAAAAAAAAGGGGGGGGTGGTCGGTTTTGTTTTTTTTTGTTTGGGGTTTGTTTTGGGGTTTGAATTTTGGCGGGTTAGGCTGGGGGGGGTATTTGGGGTGGGGGGGGGGGGGGGGGGGGGGGGGGGCGGGCGGGCGACAAATGAATAAGGCCCCGGGGGCGCCGCGCGGCGGGGGGGGGCCCCCGGGGGGGGGGGGGGGGGGGGGGGCGGGGGCGGGGGGGGCCCGCGGGGGGCCCGCCCCGGGGGGGGGGGGGGACGACAAAAGCGGCCCTCGTTTTGGCGCTGTGAGGTACAGCGACGTTGCCGCACACGTTTGGACGAGGGCCTGTTTCGACCTTTGGGCGTTACCGCCCGATGGTCAAACCTTAGTTTTTCTTGACATAGGTCTTATGGACCACTAGTTTCGACTTTTCGTCGACGGCTTCGATCATCACGTTATCCTTGTTCTCGCGTTTGACAAGCTTTGCCCCGGCGGTCGCACGCTCGGTTGGTTTTGCCTTGTCTGAATCGGTTATAAAGCCTTTCACCGCATCTGCTTTGACCTCGTCGGCGAGACGAACACCGCGTTGAGCCGAAACTGCTTCGGTCGCTGTGGCTTTGAGATTCTTACTCCAAAGCTTTTTGAACAGCGAATTCGACACAAAAATATCGGCACTGTTTATCTGGCCGTTGATGGCGAACGCGTAGCCGATCACGTCGGATTTGCCGTCGATGATGCTGCTGAGTTTTTTGATGTATTCATCGACGTTCGCCACGACCTTGCGGTTCTCAAGGCTCAATTGCAAACTCGACGCCGAATCGCCCGGAATTTACGGTTCTGCCGATATTGTTCAGGCCGCCTGTGGGCCTCTGACGACCTTTGCCCATACCTCTTTCTGTGAACGTGACGCGTTTGCCGCGATCTTTAGGTCGCGGGTGACGATGCGGTCGTTTGAGCTGGTAATTGCTTTGAGTCCTCATTGCCGCTTTTCCCAACGCCCCGATTCGACGCAAAACGCCTCGATCTTTACACGCCCCGACCTTGCCGGAATGATGATGCTGACGGCCAGTACGCGGTCCTGTTTTCCGCCCTTGACGATGTCGCCGGACTGGATAAACACGTCCTGTTCTTTTGACAGATTCTCGACCTCCAGCTCATTGACCTCCGACGTTTCATAGACCTTGAACAGCTTTCGCTCCATCGCCTCTTGCAGCGTCATCATGTTGGTCTTTTTCGATTCGTCCTTGCCGTGGACAAGAAAAATGGAGAGATTTTTGTAAGTGTACGGTGCCGAGATCCGATAGCCACTGCTCTGTGCCGTCGCAGTCGCCGCCACACCCGAGATCAACGCAATTATCGACAAAATGCCGATCTTTAGTCTTGTATTCATATAACAACTCCTTAGAAAAAATACGTAAATTGTGCTCGGGAGAGCGTCGCCTTATGTATTTGGAACCGAGTTGTTCGCGATTTCTTGCAAAAGTTGTCCTTTTGGTCCGGTCCGGACCAAGGAAAGTGGACCAAGATTTGTCAGTACCGGGAGTTGTAGCGCCGGGGCGCTTTACCCGCTTCGCAATCTTAGCCATCGGGGTGACGAAAAATGGGGCCTGCGAGTGTGAAGGTTGCGTCGTGTCGGAACGTCGGCGGTGGCATAACAATGACGTGCAATATTGTGCCGCCGTTTCACGGCTCTAATGTTTGTTGTGCACCCACCCTTGCGTGTGGGCCAACACTCGGCTCCGCCGGAAAAAGCTTCGCTTCGCGAGGCCTTTTACTGAATTTGGGTTAAATGTGTGCAATCCGTCAGCAGTTTCAGCGGCAATACAAAATCGAAAGGAGAAATCTATTTATGTCAGATAAGATCTCGGCAAAAGAGGTGATCGTTGGTGTCATTGTGCTTGCGGTCGTGGGGGCGGCGATGTTTTATACGCTGAGCGTTTTTAACGCCGAGAGCGGGCAAAAGGTGATAGATATATCGCAGCAGGGCGACAAAGAGGCGAGCCATATCGAGACGCATGTAAAGCTGACGGCGATCGACCCGATCAAGGGCGATGCGTCGGCGAGGTTTGAGTTTGTGCCGAGCGACAATCTGCTGGCTGAGGACGGCACACTCAAGCAGGAGTTGAAACTGTACGTTAACAGTGCGAACGGCAAGCAGGAGATCGATTTTGCCAAAGGCAAGCTGATGACGCCCGTCGAGGCCGTTTTTAACATGCACGGCGGCCAGGGCGACGCAATACCCTTTTTGACAAATACGTCGCCGACATCGACATCTATATCACCAAGGGAAAGTTGACGAAAAGAAACCGGCAACGGCTCGCGGCAAAAGAACCCGCTGACGGTGAAACCGCCGGCGAACCGCTGCAAGACAGAGGATGACGATCGCGGAACTTGCGATCTCGGTCGATTTCCTCGGCTCGATACCCGGCTACAAGATCGACGCCACAAGGCAAAAATACACTGAGATCGATTTTGTCGGTATCGAGACCAAGATCGAGCGTTCGGGACGGTGGTGTTTGTATCGATGTTCGTGTCGGTGCTGATGTGGGTGCTGACGATCGGGATGCTGTTCTTCGTCATCAGCCTGTTCATGCGCGGCCGCAAGGTCGAGATCGCAATGTTCTCATTTATGGGGGCAATGCTGTTTGGCTTTTACGCGATACGCAATTCGCAGCCAAACGTCCCGCCGATCGGCGTCTATAGCGATTTCTTATCGTACATCTGGTGTGAGATCATCGTCGGCTTTCTGCTCGCATGCCTCGTCGCGTGGGTTTTGCGGCCGGCGAAATAGGTTTATCAAGTTTTTTATTATACGGAGGCTATTAAATGAAATCGATACTTACATTAGGAATGATCACATTTGCCCTGACGTTTTGCGGGCTGGGCGACAAACTAAAAGGCCTGAGCGGCTCAGGCGGCAGCAATACTAATACGACGACGACAGGCTCAAATTCGTCATCGACCTCGTCATCATCGTCAACCGCAGAACAGGCAAAGCCAAATGCCGCCCAGCAGGCGATCATCGACGGCGGCACCGAGACCAAATGGGACGATCAGGGGCTGTCGTGGAAACTGCCTGCGGGTTGGAGCAAGATGGATGTAAAGAAGAGCGTTTAACTACAAATCGCCGGACAATGCGTTTTTACTCGTAAATATTTCGGTGCTTGGAGATAATTTCCCTGCGGATGTCAGCCTCAAGGCCTACTACGATCAGGCGATGCAGCAGCTAAAGAACGGTAAATACGAATCGGTCAAGATGGTCGAGATCGACGGCATCCAAGGTGTCGAATTTACCGAAGCACCGCCCGAGGGCAAGGACGATCCGCGACGCCACCAATGGATCGCGTACCGCAAATACCTCGGCCAAACGCAGCAGTTAAACGTAATGACGTCAACGAAGGGCACGAACTTTAACAAGCACACGGACGATTTCACCGCGATACTTTATTCAATGAAAGCGGTTAAATAGTAAGAAAACGCAAGAAAAAGCCCGACTCAATCGGCGGGCTTTTCTTAATTTGAGCTCTGAGTCTTCGTGAAGCGTTGGTGCGTCCGCGTGCGGGACAAAACATTTACGGCACCTAGGCCTCGTATTTATCGCTCGCTCCGACCTCGACGCGGGCGTCGGATTCGACCGTTCGTTGTGAGTAGTTAGCTGTAGCACCGCATTTGACGCAGATGGCGTGGGTTTTTGTGATAAATTCGGCAACTGCCAGCAATTGCGGCATCGGCTCAAAGGGCTTTCCGGTATAGTCCTGATCGAGCCCCGCGATGATGACGCGTTTGCCGCGTTCGGCCAGTTCATTGACGGCGGCGATGATCGCCATGTCAAAAACTGTGCTTCGTCGATGCCGACAACCTCGGTGTCTTCGAGAACGTGCGACATCATCCCGGCGGTATCGGCCACGGGATCGAGAGATGCCTTTGACCGGAATGCGACGCGATCTCTTCGTCGGAGTAACGCACGTCGATGCCCGGCTTAAAAACCTGGACCTTTTGCCGTGCAATACGCGCACGCGTCAGCCGGCGGATAAGCTCTTCGGATTTACCCGAAAACATCGACCCGGCGATCACCTCGATCCAGCCTGTTCCGTTATGACGCACCTTGCGGCGTTCGTCCGCATTGTCGAACGCAAATTCTTCAACCATATTTCTTTACCGATCATGTATTCGAAAGACAATTATAGGAAAAAGCCGGCGGGTTAAAATCAGCGATGTTCGAAATGCGCGATCGGCATGCTAATCGGTCAGTTCGACACCGACTTTACGACCTGATCGACCGTGATCTGAGCCAGCGGACGGTCGTCGAGCACCCGTAAATTATCGATCAACGGCCGAAAGAACGTCGGCGAACCCAGCTCTGAGAGCAAGACTATCCCTATTCCCGCGACCGCCCCAAGATGCATCGGGCCGGTGTCGCCGACGGCCAGAACCGCCCGTCACGCATATCGCGTTCCTCGGGGCCGAGGAAAACCAGAACCTGTTTAGTCGGATCTCCGGAAAGCCGTCGAGCCACCGCGACAAATTCTCAACAAGCCAACCGCCTCGTCGGATGTCCTGCCCCGAGAAACAGTCCGATCAAAGTCTTGTTTTCGATGCCACGTTCTTTCAAATACGACCTTGCATTCTCAACGCTTTCGGCTGGAGGCGTTATCGTGACCGTGCGATCTATGTTGTTAAGCCCCAATGCCTCAAGAACAGCAAGATAGCGGTCAGTATGATGTTTGGTTTTGTCTTCGGCGGGAGGCTTGACCGGAAAATTTGAAAGCCGGTCGATCGAACGGCGATCACGGTTTGCAAATAATCGATGCTTCGCACCGGAGAGAAACCCGAGCAGATTTGTCTCATACAAACTATTAAGATCGATCACTAGATCAAATTTTCGGCGGCGAACATCTTTAACTGATCCGGCCCATTTCAGTGATCGACTCAAACCCGTTTGCCGTCACGCAATTTCACGCGGTCAACCGCGATCTGATCATCAGCGACCTGCCCAAGACGAATGATCTCCGCGGTCGATGTGCCGGACATGACCGTTATTTTGGCGTCCGCAAAATGATCACGGATCGCTCTGAGAGCAGGTAGTCCGAGCACCACGTCGCCGAGCTGGCCGAAATGGATAACGAGGATATTTTTGTATTCAGGATGAGCTTTGGCCAAGCCGATATTTTACAACATTCTCAGGTCAGAGCCCGTCATCTCGTCGGGCTTTTTGATGCCGAGGACACTCAATATCGTCGGGGCGATGTCTGACAGAGAGCCGTCTTCACGTAAGCGAACGCCGTTAGACGATGCATCGAGATAATGGAATGGGACGGGATTCGCCGTGGCGGTGACGCAGGCTTCGCCGCTGTCGAGGTCGATCATTTTTTCGCAGTTGCCATGCGTTGACGTGATCATGACGACACCACCGGCTTGCTGAACACTCTCGCAAAGACCGCCGATACAGGTGTCGATATACTGGATCGCGGCGACCGTTTTATTGACATCACCCGTCTCCGCCATCATCTCCGCGGCCGGAATATTTGCGATAAAAACTCCGTTTGGGGCGATCTCAAGACTGCTGAGCAGACGGTCGGTAATCTTAAAGCTCTGACTTTCGGGCTGATCCGCCGATCTATTAGCCGAGATGAGGATCTGCTCCTCGAAATGGGCTTGCAGGTCGGCACCGCCGTCAAAAAAATGCGTGAGATGCGGAAACCGCGAACTTTCTGTGATCTTAAAACTCGGGATCTGCAGCGACGATAAAACCTCAGCCAAAGTTCCTTTTTCCGGCTCCTGCCGAAACGCGGCGGGCAGGTTGAACGCACGGTCATATTCGGTAAGGCACACCGTATCGAGCATCGGTTTGGCTGACACCGTTTCGTCCGGTATGCATAACGCCCGGACAAGCTGCCGCATCGTGTCGGCACGATGATTAAAAAATACGACGAGATCGCCGTTGCAAACCTTGGCGACGGGCACGTCAGGCGACTTTTCAATAATGATCGGCGAAATAAATTCGTCAGAGATGCCGCGTAAAAATGAGTTGCGGATGGCGTTTACGGCGTCGTTCGTCCGCTCGCCCTCAGCGTGGACCAGCATCGTAAATGCCTGGGCCGTGCGTTTCCCAACGCTCGGCACTGTCCATAGCAAAAAAGCGTCCACAGAGCGTCGCGATCTCGCCGATGCCTATGTCAGCCAGCTTTATCTCAAGCGCCTCGACGTAGATGTCCGCCGTTCGCGGAGCAACATCGAGCCCGTCGAGGATGCAGTGGATATAAACCTTTGTTAAGCCGTGAGATTTTTGCGAGACGCAGCAAAGCGAATAAATTCTCAGTCGATGAATGCACCCCGCCATCGCTCAAAAGCCCGATCAGATGGATGGCCGCACCGGTTCCGTTCGCTTTGGTAAAGGCACGGTTGAGCACCTTGTTTTCCTTAAAATCATCCGACGCGATGGCGTCGCTGATCCGCGAAGTTTCCGTCTGAGCCCGTCGTCCGGTTCCAATATTGAGATGGCCGACCTCGGCACTGCCCGGTTGTTCGTCGGATTGTCCGACCGAAGTTCCGGCCGCAGCAAGCGTCGTCATGGGAAAGCGTTCGCAGATCTTGTCGTAGTAAGGAGTGTGCGCGATCGCGATCGCGTTGCCCTCGGTGCGCGGAGCAAAACCCCAGCCATCGAGGATGACGAGTGCGACCGGACGCCGATTTATTGCAATTGTTGAACTCATTAGGGATCTGTCGAAGACTGCCTATTACGATTATAAACGAAACAGCGGTGAGGCGTGCAACAATTTCTAGTACGCGTCCGGAGCCGGTTTTTCCATCCAGCGTTCGGGGAAACTGAAGCTCTTCAAACCCGTATTGTTCATAGAGCCCATGGGCATCACGCGTCGCCAATAGCCAACGCCGCAGCCCTTGCATATCTGGTTGTTCGGTGATCACCTGCATCAGCCATTTGCTCAGGCCCTTGCCGCGATGTGCCTCTAAAATAAAGACATCACCGATGTACGCAAACGTCGCTCTATCTGTAACAACGCGGGCAAAACCGACCAATTCCCTGCCGTGATAAACGCCGTAACACAATCGAATTTTCGACCGCCTTCAGCGTCTGTTCGAGCGGACGATTCTTGGCCCAATAAGACTCGCCCGAAAGAAACCGGTGGATCGCTGCCAGATCTAGCCGCCGCTTGTCGGTGTCGATCTCGTACAGGCCTTTTCGTGGTTTTTGTTTCACCTCACACACCCAAAACACGTCGGGCACGGCTGCGAAATCCGGCCGTTGCGACCTGAGGATACTTTGTTGCGATCAAGCCGCAGCTCGTCGAGTAGCTCGGGCGAATCTTTGGCCGACTTTGCCGCGACGGACAACGAAAAACACCGAACCGCAACCGCCTCCGACGGATCAGCCAGAAGCTCTAGCAGGCGTCAAACACTACGGCCCCATATCGCTTAGGAATATCAACAAACTGCAGCAACCGGACAACATTTCGCCGAACAGCAACATGTACGTCGTCACGCTCAAGCTGCTTTAAAAGCTTCGCAAAATAGGGCTTGACCAGCTCAGGATATTTCTCAACGCAGTTGCTCAGCGGCCATCCGGCTCGTTGCGTGATCCGGTAAACATCGCCAAGGAACAATCGCATCAACTCAGCAAACCTTTCAGGATCGTCACCAACCCAATCCACGATCTTTGCCGTTTGCTGTTTGGAATGCTCGGCAAGGATTTCATCGCGAGGTTCATTATGCGATCTGATAAAACGCCTTGCGCCCGGGATATTTTGCCGAATCGCCGAGGTCTTCTTCTATACGCAGCAGTTGATTGTATTTCGCGATACGGTCGCTGCGGCATAGGCTGCCGGTTTTGATCTGGCCGGCGTTTGTTGCGACGGCGAGGTCGGCGATAAAGCTGTCTTCGGTCTCGCCGGAGCGGTGCGAAATGACGGCGGTCATGACTCGATTCCCTTTTGCAGGAATTTTGTATTGGTAACAAACAGATCGTCGCCGACAAGCTGGACAGTTTTACCAACTTTGGCGGTCAGGTTGATCCAGCCGTCCCAATCGTTTTCGGCCATGCCGTCCTCGATCGAGATGATCGGATATTTACCGCACCAATCGGCCCAGTACGACGCCATTTCCTCGGATGAAAGTTCGCGTTTATCCGATTTCTTAAAGATATATTTGCCGTCCTTAAAAAACTCGCTTGATGCCGGATCGAGGGCGATCATCACGTCGTCACCGGCCTTATAACCGGCGATGTCGATGGCTTCGAGAATGGTTTCGACCGCTTCGTCGTTTGATTTTAGGTTCGGTGCAAAACCGCCTTCGTCGCCGACGCTGGTCGAATATCCGCGTGATTTGAGAACGTTTTTGAGATTGTGAAAGATCTCTGCACCACATCGCAGAGCTTCGGTGAAGCTCTCTGCCCCGACCGGCATCACCATAAACTCCTGAAAATCCACGTTATTGTCGGCGTGTGCGCCGCCGTTGAGGATATTCATCATCGGCACGGGCAGCGTCTTTGCATTCGTCCCGCCGATGTAGCGATAAAGCGGCATTTCCTGAAACGCGGCCGCTGCCCGGGCATTTGCAAGCGACACGGCAAGCAAAGCGTTAGCCCCGAGTTTCGATTTCGTCTCTGTTCCGTCGAGATCGATCATCGTTTGATCGATCAGCGTCTGGTCAAGACAGTCGAGTCCCTCGAGTTCGCGGCTAATGATGTCGTTGACGTTGCTGACCGCCGTCAGGACACCTTTGCCCAGATAACGCGATTTGTCGCCGTCACGCAGCTCGACGGCCTCGTTCTCTCCGGTCGAAGCCCCGCTCGGCACCGCCGCGCGGCCCTGCGTCCCGTCCTCTAAGACAACCTCGGCCTCGATCGTCGGATTTCCTCTCGAATCCATGATCTCGCGTGCCCAAACCTGTTCAATATAGCTCATCGATGCTCCTCACTCTATTTTGTAAAACTGTAAATTGTATCCAAACTAGCAACAAAAACGCTGCTCTTGCTCTGCGTCATCACGCCGCTGGCATAGCCGGTATCAGAGCTTTGTGACCTCGCCGCCATTCTTTGAAACTCGGCACAGCACATCGGCGGACAAACCGTCTTCGTCAAAAAAGTAGATATTCTGCTCGTCAATAACGAACTGTTTTAACGAGAATGTCTTTGCGATCGTTTGCGGCTCGCCGCCGGCCTTTGATATTTTTCGCAGCGCCCAACGCGATTCGCCCGCACCGCGAAATCCAAAATATAGATCGCTGCCGTCTTGCTCTAGTTTATCAATGCCCTCTCTGTCGCTCGCCTGCAAAACAACCTGCGGCGTGCCGCCGGTTTTTGGTTGTTTCATTATGCTCGACGGCGTAGTCCAATAGACAAACTTATCATCAACGACAATGTTTCCGGGTGCCATTTGCTTATCCGCAAATATCTCAGCCTTTCCTCCGGCCTTTGCCACCGAATAGATCGGGCTAGGCGTGATCGGCGTTCCCGATGAATAGTAACCGTGATTTGCCCAATATACCCGCTCACTATCAAGCACCATATCGATCCCAATGCCGACAAATTCCGTAGCGACCGCCTCACGCTTGCCGTTATCTTTTCCAATACGGGCGATCTCGCCGCCGGAATTCCAGTAAACGTATTTTTCGTCCTGAGCAATGCCGCCCTGTTCCGCTTGAGGGTACTTTTCGCCGTTGTCGAGCATCGTAACGGCTCCGCCATCAAGCGGCACTTTTCTAAGGCCATTGGTTCCCGCATTTGCGTCAGCGACAGTACCGCCAATAGTGGTGTAGGCAAATTTATCGTCAACGACAACGCCCGAGACGTGTGACAAACCTTGTTCCTTACCCGCGATCTTTTTGCCTTGGTCCATTCGGGCTTTGGCCCGCTTTGCAGTACCGCCGCAGCCAAGAGCCATCAAGAAAAGTATCGCTCCCGTCAGCAACAGGCCCTGTTGAACTGTTTTTGAAGATTCATCATATTACCCTCTGCTTTACGAAACGCCCTTTTCCGACGTGATCTGCTTTATCCGATGCTTATCAACCTTTTCGACCTTGAAAACATGGCCATTGAACGGCACGGTTTGCCCTTCTTCGAGGATCTGCCCTGCCTCTGCCATCAAAAAGCCGGCGATCGTCGTATAACCTTCTGAAATAGGCAGCGTCATTTCAAGACGGCGGTTTAGGTCGCGCACCGCGAGCCCGCCATCGAGCAGGTAGCTGCCGTCGGGCTGTTTGCCGATCTGTTCATCAACCTCAATGTCATGTTCGTCAGAGATGTCGCCGACGATCTCTTCGAGTAGATCTTCGAGCGTGATGATGCCCTCGATGCCGCCGTGCTCGTCGACGACAAAGCCAAAATTCGTTTCTGCATCTGCCTGAGCACGTCCTCGAGGTCTGGCCGTATCAACGACATAATTGGGCTTATGGATGACATCGACGATCTTAAAGCTTTTTTGCTTTTTTGTGTACGCAACCAGATCTTTGGTATGAACAAACCCCGCGATATCATCGAGCGAACCGCGATACACCGGCAAACGCGAATAACCATGCTTCTGAAACGCCTCGACGATCTCGTCAAAACTACAGCTTTCCGGCACAGCGACGATCTCTGTTCGCGGTATCATCGCTTCTTTTACAGTCGTTTCCGAAAATTCAAACACCCGGTTGATCAGGCGTTGTTCTTCTTCGTTTAAATGGCCGCTTTCCTGTGACAGCTTAATTAGCCCCCGGATCTCATCTTCGCTATAGCTCGAACCATGCTCACCGGATGCATGCAACCCAAAAAGCCGAACCGTTCGGTTTCCCGTCCAATCAAGCATTCGGATCGGATAGCTGAAAACCTTATAAAACAACCGTAGCGGCGCCGCAACTAGAAAGGAAACGCGTTCTGACAATTCGAGTGCGGCGGTTTTTGGCGCCAATTCGCCAAAGACGATATGCAAAAAGGTGATAAGTGAAAAAGCTATCGCAAATGAGATCGTGTGTAGGATCGGCCCCGACGATAAAAATGCTACACCCGTCACGTCTCCCAAATACGAGAGCCACGGCTCTATCAAGGCGGCAACAACAGGTTCACCGACCCAACCAAGCCCAAGCGATGACAACGTGATCCCAAGTTGGGTCGCCGAGATATAGCCGCTGAGATTGTTGAGCATCAGCAGCAACCGTTTTGCTGCCGCGTCGCCCTCGGCCGCGAGCGCCTCGATACGCGACTTGCGCACTGCAACAAGGGCAAATTCGCTTGCGACAAAAAACCATTGGCGAGCACAAGAAAAAAAACCAATAAAATTTTGGCAAGCGTAAACAGTAGAGTTGGCACTTCGGGTGCGGTCTCGATATCGGCGGCAAAAGTAGAAGCAAACTGGCAGGATCGTCCATTACGGATTCGAAAAATTGGGCTATCGGGCAATTTATGATGGCCCTCGATCGATCTCCTTAAAAGCATTTTTGCCCCGAACTGAGGCGGGCGAATGTTGAAAATTATAGCATATAACCATTTGATGGAAACGCGTGTCAAATCAACTGATCCGAAGGGCGTCCAGCATTTCTTCTATCAGCATCCGGCAAGAGCCGCAACCGCCCCCTGCATTGCATATCGCGGCCACCTCATCCGTAGTTTTCAACGACCTTTCGCTGATATGCGCGGCGATCGTTTCTTCTAAAACCCCAAAACAAGTGCAAACGAGAGCCTTTTCTCCCGCAAATTCCTCTATCTGTGTCGCGCGAAGATCCGCAAATGTCGCACGCAATGCCTCGATACAAACATCCGCGCATTGTCGGCGTTCGGTTGGAAAAGGTTCGAGTGCGTTCTCTACCACACCAAACACCTCGTCGTGATCAAGGCTGTGGAGATCGCTCAGCCGAGTGCCCGTTATTGTTCCCGCCAAAACGTCTGCGGCGGCGATCATATAGCCGCAGCCATTACTGTTAAAGGCTGCCCTCGATCGTTTTGCCGTCCTCGCCCAACTTTACCGAAAATCCAACCGAACATCCGCACATAAAACTCGCCGACCGTCCGCACGCACTGGCGATTTCGATCGCTCCGGCATTTTGCGGCTGATTCAGCCTTTCTTGGATCGCTGCGGGATAAAATGACATTAAGGTAAAAGTAAAAAGTAAAAGGGTAAAAGTAAAGGCCGAGGACGTCGAGGCAAAAGTAAAAAGGTAAACGGTAAAACAGATCTCGATAGAAGTTGTGTAAAATAGGATTGTGAAACTGTTTTATTTTTGCCTTTTTACTTTTACCTTTTTGCTTACCAGCGGCTGCCGTCCGGCGGCTGCCCCGGTAACGGTTTCAAACAGGCCCGTCTCGATCAACGACCGTCCGACGACAAACGTCCCGATGCCGCCGTCAAAGCCGATGTGAGATGAGCTGGACTACGGCAGACGATAAAGTGCAGAAACTAGGTGATCTCAAAGGCAAGGCGGTTATCCTTGATTTTTGGGCGACGTACTGCCCCCCATGTATCGTAGAGATCCCGCACCTCAATTCGCTGCTCGCAAAACACGGAGCTGAAAATTTGGTGATCGTCGGCCTAAACGTCGGCGGTGCTGAAGACCTGCCGAAGATACCGGCCTTTGCCGCAAAAACCAAGCTCGATTACCCCATTGCATTTCCCGAAAATGAACTGAGCCGTTTTATATTTTCCGACCGCGATGACATACCGCAAACGCTGATAATTGGCCGCAACGGCAAGATAATAAAGAAGATCATCGGATTTAACGATGCAATACGGGTCGAGCTGGACGCCGCAGTCGAAGAGGCATTAAAAGCGAACTAAGCCGCTATTGTATGAGAGACATACCTGTCGGCAACGGCAACTTGCTTGTAAATTTTGACGATAAATATCAGATCCGCGACATCTATTTTCCGCACGTCGGCCAGGAAAACCATACCGAAGGGTTCCCGTTTCGTTTTGGCGTTTGGATAGATGGAGTATTTTCGTGGATCTTCGAAGATGAGTGGGAACGCGATCTGCATTATCTGCCCGGTACACTCGTAACAAACGTCACATTAACCAGCGAAAAACTAGCTATTAAGATCGTATGCAGCGACACCGTTGCGGGCCGCGAGAACATCTATCTCCGCCGGATAAACGTGCGCGACCTGAGCGGCAAATCGCGTGAAGTGCGTATCTTTTTACACCAAGACTTTCGAATCTATGAAAACAAGGTTGGCGACACCGCATTTTTCGACCCTGATAACGGAGCGATAATTCACTACAAAAAGCACCGTTACTTTCTTATCAATACCCAGCCCGCGTTCGATTCGTTTGCCACCGGGCGAAAGGCATTTCGCAATAACGAGGGCACATGGCGTGACGCCGAGGACGGCGAACTGGCGAACGGGCCGATAACTGAGGGCTCGGTCGATTCGACGATCGGTGTTTATTTCAAACTCGATGCCAACGCTTCGCACGAATCCTACTATTGGATAGCCGCCGGAGCATCGCACGCCGAGGTTGACAAGCTAAACAGTCACGCACTTGAACGCGGGCCGGAAAAGTATTTTGGCGAAACCGAGCGGTACTGGCGAGAGTGGGTTAACAAAAATGATACTGATTTCGGCGATCTGCCTGACGACCTTATCCGGTTCTATAAACGCAGCCTATTGATGATCCGAACGCAGATCGATCACGGCGGTGCGATCATTGCCGCAAATGATTCTGACGTGTCGGAGCGAGCTACCGACAATTATAGCTACTCATGGATGCGTGATGGATCGTTTGTAGCAAATGCTCTCGACTGTGCCGGTTATCCTGAGATCAGCCGCAAATATTTCGACTTTTTGCGAGCGGTGCATGCACCCAAACGGTTACTTTTTCCAAAAATACAATCCGGACGGTACGCTCGGGTCGAGTTGGCACCCTCGTTGGGATAATTACCGTAAGGTGCCTATGGTGCCGATACAAGAGGACGAAACGGCACTCGTTTTGTGGGCATTATGGCGTCATTTTGAAAAAGGTCGAGATGTTGAATTCGTCAGGAAATTGTACGGATCAATGATCGTACCATGTGCCAATTTTCTCGAGCAGTTTCGAGATGCAGAGACTAAACTCCCGAAACCGAGCTGGAATCTGTGGGAAGATCGGCTCGGCGTTCATACTTTTACATGTGCGACGGTCGTCGCCGGACTGCGGGCGGCGGCGAACTTTGCTGGTCTTTTTAACGACGCTTACGAAGCTGCGAAATATTCCAAAGCCGCTGACGAGATCGTCGAAGCGATGAGAACGCATCTCTACAGCGCTGAGCATGGACGGTTTTTGCGTTCGCTCCAGACAAATGGCGGTGATTCCCTGACGCCGGACGCGACGGTCGATGCATCGCTGTTCGCCGTGTTTTATTTTGATTGCTTTGCGTCGGACGACCCCATGGTCACCGGCACGATGCAGGCGATCAACGATAATTTGCTCGTCACGACAGAATTTGGCGGCGTAGCACGGTTTGAGAACGACGGATATATGCGGGTCTCGGAAGACGTCACCGGCAATCCGTGGTTTATCTGCACACTTTGGCTTGGCCGAATACTATATCGCCATCGCCAAAACCACTGACGATCTTAAACCTGCCCTCGACATACTTGAATGGACAGCAAAACGTGCTTTGCCATCGGGCGTGCTGGCGGAGCAGATCGATCCTCTGACCGGCGAACCTGTTTCAGTCTCGCCGTTGACATGGTCGCACTCGACATTTGTCGCCACTGTTAACAGTTACTTAACGAAATTGAAAGGGCTTTGAAATTTTACGCAAAGTCGTAAAGCAAGAATTTCAACCACAGATAAACACAGATTCACACAGATGTCGTTTTAGAAATATTTCTTTTCCTATCGGTGTTTATCTGTGTATATCTGTGGCTAATTTCCTTTCCTTTTCACGACTTTGCGTTAGAATCTTAATTTATGCGAAAAGCAAAGATCCTTGCCACACTCGGCCCCGCGTCAAACACCAGATCGGTCATTGACGAAATGCTGGCCGCCGGCCTCAATGCGGTGCGCATCAACATGTCGCACGGCACTCAGGAAGAGCATACTGCGAGCATCAAGATCGCCCGCGAGGCTGCTGCTGCTTTAGACCGCCCGATCTCAATACTCGTCGATTTGTCGGGCCCAAAGATCCGTACGCGTGGGTTAAAGGACGGAATTCCGGTTGTTTTGAAAGCCGGGCAGCAGTTCGTAATGACGAACCGCGAGGTTGTTGGTGACGATAAAGAAGTGTCGACCAACTATGCCGACCTGCCATCCGTGGTCTCGGCCGGAGCAAGGATATTAGTTGACGACGGTGCTATCGAGCTGGTCGTCGAGACCGAGACCCCGACGGACATTATTTGCCGCGTCGTCATCGGCGGCATACTTGGGGAACGCAAGGGTATCAATCTGCCCAACACCTCGCTCCCGATACCGTCGCTAACCGAAAAAGACCACGCCGACCTCATCTGGGCGATGGAGCAGAATGTCGATTATATTGCTTTATCATTTGTCAGAACCGCCGCCGATTGCAAAGAGGTCAAGGACCTCATCAAAAAACTCAACAAACGAAAGCTCGGCCGTGCCTTGCTGGTCGCCAAGATCGAAAAAGCCGAGGCGATCGAAAATCTGATCGATATCCTCGCCGAGACAGACGGCGTCATGGTAGCTCGAGGCGACCTAGGCGTCGAAACGAGCGTCGAGCTTGTGCCTGTCTATCAAAAACGGATCATCGAGCTGGCGGTTGCTAAGGATAGATTTGTCATCACAGCGACGCAGATGCTGCAATCGATGATCGTAAATCCATTCCCGACCCGTGCCGAGGCTTCGGACGTGGCGAATGCCGTATGGGACGGCACGGACGCGGTGATGCTATCCGCAGAGACCGCGAGCGGTAAATACCCCGTTGAGGCTATTAAGACGATGGGACGAATTATCGACTCGGCTGAGACGATCAAAGCGGACCAGTTAAAAAAACCGGCCAAATTTTCACAGCCGCCTTCGCGGCGAACGAGCCAGGCACTATGTATAGCCGCCGCTTACGCGGCAAAAGAAATGCAGACGGAAAAGGTCGCCGTTTTTACCGAGTCAGGCCTGATGGCAAGACGTCTGTCTACTGTGCGTTCGGGCTTGCAGACTTTTGCACTCACGACTTCGTTTGATGCTTATAATCAGCTTGCTTTGATCTGGGGAGTTCACCCGTTTGTCCACGACCCGCGTAATTCGACACGCGAAATGTTAAAGATCGGCGAGAAAACGCTGATAGACGCGGGGTCTGTCATTGCCGGAGAAACATTGATAATGATGGCGGGACGCCTGTCGGGATTGGGATTGTCGAGCTCGGTAATTGTCTGGTCGATCGGAGAGAAAGTGCCTCGACGCTAAACGACGGTTCCAAATAGTTTGCCAACGAGTGCGGTAGCTCCCATCGCCATCGCTCCCCAAAACAGGACACGAAGCGAACCAGTGAGAATGCTTGCCCCACCGGCACGAGCCGCAACACCGCCTAATAAAGCGAGAAAAATTAAAGAACTAATGGCAACAACCGGTATCATCATCGATCCGGCCAACAGAGCAGTCACCAGCAGCGGCAGCGATGCACCGACCGCAAAACTAACTGCGGAAAAGACCGCCGCCTGGACGGGACGGGCACTCATAACTGATGAAATGCCTAGCTCATCGCGGGCATGAGAACCAAGAGCATCATGAGCAGTGAGTTGCTTCGCAACCTCGCTAGCGAGGTCCTCATCCAGCCCGCGATCTACGTAGATACCTCTTAATTCCTCAAGCTCATGCTCAGGACTTAAGGCCAACTCTTTCCTTTCGCGTTCGAGATCCGCTTTCTCAGTATCGGCCTGCGAGTGAACCGAAACATATTCCCCCGCCGCCATCGACATTGCTCCAGCCACCAGGCCGGCGACGCCCGCGACGAGTATCTCACTATGTTCAGCCTTTGCCGCGGCAACACCAATTATGAGGCTCGCCGTCGAAACAATTCCGTCATTTGCTCCGAGAACGGCAGCTCTAAGCCAGCCGACCCGATCTGTCCGATGATGTTCCCGATGGCTCATATTTTTTGTGTCATTTCCGCCATTTTTTGACGGATCGTGTCGATGGCTCTGAGCGGCCGGATCATAACCTTAAATTCGATTATTTTTCCGTCGGCGTTCCATTTGATCAGGTCAACGCCGTTTATCATGATACCGTCGATCTCCGAAACAAATTCGAGAACTGCATCCTCCGGCCCGACCACTTCGCGGACATAGCGGAACGTGCCGTTTAGCAAAAGCCCCGCAGCCGCCGACAGATACATTATGGTCAGAGCCTTTCCGACTTGTGGTGTGTGGATAACGGGCGAGTGGAAAATGACATCGTCGGCGAGAATGTTGGACAAACCGGACATGTCACGCTGTTCGACGATCTGGTGCCAAGCCGTAATTGGGTTATTCGAAGTATCCATTATTCCGAACTCAACACTTGCGCAACGGTCTCTTTTTTCAGTCCGCCGTTTTTCTTGATGTATTCGGCAGGCGATATCTGAGGATCACGCCATGCGTCGAGGAGAGCAGTTTGGTGGACGCACTGAATGGTGCAGGTCGGAGCACACCATTTTTCGGTGTGATACTCACGATCGAGGTCGCTATGCGTGTATTCGAGCAGAGGGATGCCCGGCGTGCCGCGTTGTTGCGAACACCAACTAACAATACCGCCTTCGTCAATGTACAAATACCGTGAACCGGCACGGCATTTCCATACGTGTTCTTTGCCCTCGACCAGATCGTCCTGAAACCAATTCCAGCGGGCATAGCTGCGGGCACCTTTGCTCTTGATCTCTTTGTACACCTCTTGCTCACGCTCGGTCAGGCCTTTGTTGAGGCCGTCGCCGTCGTGGATAACACCAACGGTCGAAGAGAAGCCAAGCTCGATCGCACGATTAGCGATGACCAAGGCCTCATCGGGATTGGCGACACCGCCACCGACGACAGAGTTGATGTTGACCTTAAATTTAGCGTGGTCGCGAAGATTAACGAGCTTGGCATCGAGCACCTTGAGGCTCTTTTTCGATACGTCGTCAGGCGTGACGTTGTCGATCGATATTTGCAGGTAATCGAGCCCAGCTTCGTTTAGCTTAAGGACCTTTTCCGGCTGGAAATAATAGCCGTTCGAGATCAAACCCGCGATCATACCGTGATGGCGGATACGAGCGATGATCTCAAATATCTCAGGATGCATCATCGGTTCGCCGCCCGAAATGGTGACGACCGACGTGCCAAATTCGGCAAGCTTATCGATACGCTCAAGCATCACGTCGATCGGCACCGGATCGCTCGTTTTGTCGTATTCGTTGCAGTAGGTACACGCCAGATTACACCGCCGCATCGGCACGATGTGCACGAGAACCGGATGCTTGGTCGAGGCAAACGCCTTGATGGTGTGCTTAACACCGCGTGTAAATCTGCTAAAACTGCTTGCCTTTGGCATAAGAGAATATTATATCGTGTCAGAACCCCGAGCGGTAGTCGCTGATTCTTTACAACGATTTCAGAACCCGGTCGCTATCGCTTCCGGTTCTGACCAAAAAGCCCCGGCTGGAAGATCAGCCGGGGCATTTCCAATTGATAGAGCGTAACTTACGCCTTTATTTTTTTGACTGAACTCGGATAGCTGAGAGAAAAGACCTTTGTGTCGATCTTTGTATTTTTTTCCAGCCCCGACAACAGAACGGTCGTCGTATCATTATTCTGTTCGGTAATTTTCGCCTGCAGAGGCATCCCGTTGCCATCGACCCAAAGTTCCGCAAGTTTGTAACTCGTCTGCGTCTTTGGCGTTAGCTGCAAATGCCATGTTTTTGTCCCACCCGAAATACCCTCTTCGCCAATGTAAATTACATCGTAATTGGCTTTCAGCTGATCCTTCGACATATTCATAAAAGCCAAGGCTCCGCCAACGGCGGGGGACCCCTTTGACTGCTCAACCTTTCCGTAAATGACCTGTCCTAGACGCGGACGGTACAACTCGTAACTGTCGCCGATGACAGCCATCTGTTCTTGAACAGGCTGTGTCCAATCTATCCTTACATACATCTTGCCTTTGCCGGCGATCTTTGTGATGTATTGAGTCGTGCCGACATTTGTGTCCGAGACATTAAGCTGTACATTCGTTTTGACCATCGTCACTTTTGCTTTCAACGTCTGTAGCGACTTATTATGGTCGTCCATTCGCTTTAGGATGGTGCCGAGCGGGCCTTGAGCGTTGGAGCTCGATGCGAACAGGCCAACACACATTACAAATAAACTTAAAATTAAGAATTTACGCATAAAAACATTAACTCCAACCGGGAAAACAATAAATTTTCTATGAATTTACTTCGCGGTATCAGTCACAGATTGGACGGTCGCGGGTGCTGATTGGTTTGCCGGTGATTTTGGCTTGTTAAACCACGACTTGGGCGTCGCAAAAATAAATATCATTATCAAAATGCACAAAACGTCCCATTGCCACGAAGCCCTTTCATAGTTCCAATTGATCACGTTTTTCATACGGCTTTATTCAGTTGACTATATGGCCATCACGCATCTGTATCGTCCGCGTGCAGACCGCCGCAGCCTCAGGGTTGTGCGTGATCATGATGATCGTCTGGCCAAATTTTTCATTTAGCTCCTTGAACATTTCCAGCACGATCTGCGAATTTTCCGAGTCGAGATTACCCGTCGGTTCATCCGCCAGGATGATCGCCGGGCCGTTGACGATCGCACGCGCCAGAGCAACACGCTGCTGTTCGCCGCCGGACAGTTCGAGCGGCTTATGATGCATTTTATCCTCAAGTTTGAGCAGTCTCAAGACCTCACGACGATTATCGGAATTTTTACCACTCTGGCCGGTGTGGATCTTTTCTGCCAATTTCAGGTTTCCCTCTGCCGATAATGTTGGAAAAAGGTTGAACCGTTGAAACACAAAGCCGATCTTGCGCCGACGGATATCAGTTCGCCGTGCGTCGGAAACCTTGGCGAGATCCTCACCGTCGATCAAGATACTGCCGCTCGTTGGCGAAAGCAATCCGCCGAGTAAGTGGAGCAGCGTCGATTTACCACAGCCCGACGGGCCCATGATGGCAATAAACTCACCCTCGGCTACATCAAACGAAAGCCCTCGCAAAACCTGGACATCGAGCTTTCCGACTTTGTATGACTTTTTTAGATCTATGGTGCTTAGGATCGGTTTCATCTTCGGGGTGCGTTAGTTTTTTGTAATCGGGGCCTTGTTATCGAAAAGCGGTTGTTCAACGGTCGCTTCGAGCAATCGTTTGTCGAGATCGACCTCTTCTAAATTCCATGAATTTTGCAGCACGAACGCTGCATCAGGAAAAGTCGTGCCGATCGTAACAGCCTCAGGCGTCTGGTACGTCAATTTCATCGAGTACCGCTCTTTAGGCCTCGTGACCTGGATCTCTAGCGGTAGGTTCGGAAAGTTTCCAGTGGCCGTCAGACTGCCTTCTTTGCCGTAGACAATGTCGGATTCGATCTCGCCTTTGGCGTCGAATATCTGTTGCTTAGCAAGCCTGATCCCACCGACGCGGTCAAACCAAAATCGGCGCATTATCTTTAACATTCCGTCGGGCTGCTTTGAAAATTCGTCAAGCAGATAATAACCGCGTGTCACATTTCGAACCGGTGATTTTTTATCGACGCTCGTATCTTCTTCTTGCTGAAAGATCGTGCTCATCGCGTAGACATTTGCTTGGTCAGTGGGCCGCACAAGCATTGCGTCGGTAAAATGCTGGGGCCGCAGGTTGGCAAATGCATTAACGCTTTCGTTTGTCTTTTTGGCGTTCTCAAGCTCGGCGGTGCTTAGCTGCTTTTGCAGTTTTGAGTAATCCGCACCGTTAGTTCCCTTTAGAAACTTTTTATATTTGCCGGTACCACCATCCTGCAAAATGGCAACTCGAAACTGTGCTCCATCAGACGTCATTTGAGCGACGTCTGAATGTATGATGGGCACCTGAACCTTGAGCAATATCTTACCTGGACGCTGAACGACAACTTCGCCATCCGCCTGCCGATAGACCTCTTTGCTCCCAAATTCCGCAAATGAATTATCTTCAAATTTGAGATCCATCTTTGCCCGCATCGAATTAACACGCGAAAAGCGGTCGATCTCTTTTAGCAACTCCGCTTGAGAGGCATTTTCGGTCTTTAATAGACGTGCGGTCGCGCGATCTTGCTTGACCTTGATACAACCGGCAGACACGGCTAGAACCACGAAAAGTATCGCGGTACTGAGTCTTGTAAATTTGCCGTTTTTGGTCTTCATTCGTTTCCGATGGTTCAGACACGTGGGGCGTTGCAACTAATCGCCTATCAACGTGTCAAACGCAAGATAATAGCACGTCAAAACGCCATTTACCACCAATGAAAAGACGCGGGAACGAGATATAAATTTCTCCCGCTCCCGCGTTCAATCTAATAAAAACTGAAATTTAACCGGAAAAAGTTCCGGAACCACGTGTAAGGTAATCCTGCATCGTGTACGCAAACATGATCGCCAGCCAGAAAAAGCTGCCGACGGCCGCCAGCCAGATCAGCCTTTTGCTCCAATAGACGTGCATAAAGAAAAGCATCACGAACGTCATCTTTGTAAATGCGATCAACAACGCGACAAGTGTATTCGCTCCTGGAAAAAAGCGATCCATGTCGACCGTCGCCGCAAAATATGTGGCGATCGTGCCGACAACGAGTATCATAAATATCCCAATATACTTGGGAATATTCATATGTTCATGGTCGTGTTCGTTATGTGTATCTGCCATAATCAGCCTCTAATGAAGAAAATGTCTGCCCAGCAAATATAACAGCGGGAACAGGAAAATCCAGACAATATCGACAAAGTGCCAATAAAGTCCTGACATCTCGACCGGCATATAATACTCGGACGTGTAATGCCCACGAAACGCTGTCCATAACAACCACAGCATTAATCCCAAACCGACGATCATGTGCAGAGCGTGCAGCCCGGTCATTACAAAATATAGGAAAAAGAAAATGCGGACTTTGTCGCGAAACTTATTGGCGTCGATCCTTTCCCCACCGTTTTCGTCTTTAACAAAATAACCGATCTTTTCGGACTCTGTAAGAAAATTCTTGTCCTGTGCGAGTTTGACGAGCGAGCAATCTGTCCACTGAAACTCACCGTGCGGATTTGCATGTTCGACGACTGGAGCGTTGTGATCTACTTCCCAGCAAGGCTTTTCGTGTTCGGTTTCATGAGCCGCTTTGTCATCCTTGATCTTTTTGTTGAGCCCGGCGACGGGTATTAACCCGTGATTGTATTTATCGGTGTATTCGATCGCCTTAACGCCCAAAAATGTCGCACCAAAGATCATCGTCAGCACGATCATGATGACCTGCATCCAGCGGTTACTCTTTTGCGCGTAATAAACAGTTAATGCCATCGTCAGCGAACTGACGATCAGCACTAGCGTATTCAGCCCGCCCCAAAACGCGTCGAGGTGGTTAGAGCCGGCGGCAAAGGCCATCGGATATTTAGAGCGAAATACGAGATAGGCCGTAAAAAGCCCGCCGAAAAACAGGATCTCCTGAACGAGGAACATCCACATCCCGATCGAGACGCTCTCTTCCTGTTGGCCCATGTCTTCGAACTGGTGCTGTAAGCCCGGCTCGTGATAAACAAACTTATCTGATGTTTCGTGTGTCGACATTTGTGTTAATTAGGACCGTTTACGCAACGCCAGCCGCATCGCGACGCTTTGCTCCCTCGAGATCCAAGCCGCTCTCTTCGCCAAATTCATATGCCTCCCAAGTAACAACAGGCATTACGTCAAAATTTTCAGTTGGCGGCGGTGAACTGGTACGCCATTCTAATCCCGGATGCATCCACGGGTTATCGCCCGCTTTCTTACCAAATATCAGCGAGTGCGTAAGATAAATGACCGGCATGACAAGTCCGATACCTAGTACTGAAGCACCGGCGGTCGAAAAGATATTAAGTACCTGTAATTCCTCAGGATAAGCGGCGTAACGACGCGGCATGCCCTGATAGCCAAGTATGAACTGTGGAAAGAACGTTAGGTTAAAGCCCACAAAAACGAGCATCGCCGAGATCTTACCCCAAAATTCTGAATACATACGGCCAGTCATTTTCGGCCACCAGTAATGGATACCGCCTAGATAAGCGATAACCTGTCCGCCGACCATCACGTAATGAAAGTGAGCGACGACAAAATATGTATCCGTCAGATGAACCGTCAGACCCATCGCACCGAGAAACAACCCGGTCAGGCCGCCGATCAGAAACAAACCCATGAAACCGAGAGCGTATAACATGGGTGTATCAAACGAGATGGACCCTTTATACAAAGTAGCGGTCCAGTTGAACATCTTGATCGCCGACGGCACGGCAACAACCATCGTCAGGAACGAGAAAACCATTCCGGCGTACATCGATTGGCCGCTGACAAACATATGGTGTCCCCAGACGAGGAAACCAAAAACAGCGATCGCGATACTCGAAAAAGCGATGAATTCGTAACCAAAAACCTTCTTTCTCGAAAAGTTTGAGATCAGCTCAGAGATGACGCCCATTCCCGGCAAGATCATGATATAGACCGCCGGATGAGAATAGAACCAGAACATGTGCTGGAACAGGATCGGATCGCCGCCTATCGACGGGTCGAAAATACCGACATGCGTGGCGCGTTCGATAGCGAGCAGCAGCACAGTGATGGCCACGACCGGTGTTCCGAGGATCATCACCAGACTCGTCGCGTAATGAGCCCACACAAACAAAGGCATACGGAACCAGGTCATTCCCGGTGCACGCATTGTGTGGATCGTGACAATAAAATTCAATCCTGTCAGGATCGACGAGAACCCATTAACAAAGATACCCAAGCCCACAAACATCACGAACGAATTCGAGAATGTCGTACTGTACGGCGTGTAGAACGTCCAACCCGTATCAACACCGCCCTGCATAAGAGCGAACAACGTCAAACCGCCGCCGAGCCAATAGATATAAAGACTTATAAGATTGATACGCGGCAGAGCAAGGTCTTTGGCACCGATCATGAGCGGTAACAAGAAGTTCCCCAAAATAGCCGGGATCGACGGGATCAAGAAGAAAAAGATCATCAAGATGCCGTGCTGCGTAAAGACTTTGTTATAAGTCGCAGTATCGACTAGATCGCTAGCGGGCGTCAGCAATTCCAAACGGATGGTGGCCGCGTAGAGCCCGCCCATCATAAAGAAAACCGACACCGAGATCAGATACATGATCGCAATGCGTTTATGATCTTTGGTCAGTAGCCACGATGCCAATGTCGAACCATTGGTCAAATAATTACCCTTGGGCGTGTCGACGTGGCCTTCTGTGATTGCAGTTTGCGCGTTCATAATCCTTAAAAACTACTTATTCGTGTTCGCGGCCGGTTTTGCAGCCGGCTTATTGGCAGCTGCCGTGTTTGCATTTGCGGCCGGTGCCCCAGGCATAGCCGCGGTTGACGCAGCGGCATTCGGGCTAAGCGATTTAATATAAGCTATCAATGCATTGAGCTGCTCTTCGGTCACCTGGCCCTTAAATGTCGGCATTATCGGTTGAAACCCTTCGACAACCTGTGACGACGGGTTGAGGATCGAATTACGAAGATATTGCTCGTCAGCCTTAACCGTGGCTCCGCCGACCAATTTTACGTCGTGATTATAAATACCTTCGAGTTTCGCACCGCGTTGTGCCGGTCCACCCGCGTGGCACGATGCACAGCCGAGCTTGTTCGTAAATAGGTCTTTGCCCATCTCGACCGGAGTCTGGCCCGAGACGCTGCCGCTCAACCAATTGTCAAAATCACGCTGCTCCATCACGTATATCCAACCACCCATTCCCGAATGGTTTAGGCCGCAGTATTCGGCGCAATAGAGATGATATTTGCCCGGCTTTGTCGCCTCGAACCACATATAAGTGTAGCGTCCCGGAACGACGTCAGCTTTTGTGCGAAATGCCGGTATCGAAAAATCGTGCAGCACGTCTTCAGTCGTCATTGTCAACTTGACCTTGCGTCCGACGGGAATATGCAGTTCGTTTATCTCACGCTGGCCCGTTTGATGCTGGGCTTTCCACATCCACTGCTTACCGACGACATAGATCTCCATCGAGTCTTCGGGCGGCGTGAATTGGTTAAAATATATCAGGGCACCGCCGATAAAAATCGTCATCGAGATAACGAACGGAATTATCGACCAAACCGTTTCAAGCAGCATTGAACCATGCATTTCTTCGGGCGTCGCGTATTTCTCAGTCTCGCGGTATTTCAAGGCGAAAACAAAGATCGCTACCACGATAGGAATCGAGAAAGCAATGCTTACCGCGATCAGATAAAAATACAGGGCATCTACCTGCCACGCGAAAGTCGAGGCCTGATCCGGAAATAATGGTACCCACGTTGTGTTCTGCATAACTCAGTTGTCAGTTGTCAGTCGCTAAGACGATCAACCACTACTCACTATCTACTGCCTTTCGTTTATTTCTCCGCCAAAATACAAATCCCATAAGCCCCATCACGGCAAGGGTCAGGACACCGCCCACTCGCATTACACGCAGGATCGCGAGACCGTACTTACCCGTCGATGGATCGTAATGATAACAATATAGCAACAGTTGCTCGGCGGCTGTGCCAACCTTGCCCTCATTCGACTCCATGATGCCAAACTTGATATCTTTGGGCGAATAATCTATACCGTACAAATATCGTGAAAGCTTGCCCTCAGGCGTCGCGATCATCACACCTGCGGCATGGGCAAATTGGCCGCTTTTCTCATCCCACTTAAAACTAAATCCTGCGGCCGCGGTCGCCTTTTCGATCGATTCTTGTGTGCCGGTAAGGAAATGCCACCCTTTTTCTGCTCCGCCACGCCCGTATCGCTCTACATAGCTCGCCTTTTTGTTCTTGGCCAGATCAGGCTTGTCGTTCTCACGAGCGTCAAAGCTGATCGCGACCACATCAAAATCTTTTCCTGCGTCAAACGTTATCCCTTTCAACGCCCCGCTCAGTCCGTTGAGCACCTGATTGCAGAGCATCGGGCATTCGTAATAAACGAACGCGATGATCACCGGACGTCCGGTGTTAAAATAGCTCCCAAGCTTGACCGTCTTACCGTCCTCATCCTTAAACTCAACATCCATCGGCATCTGGGCTCCGAGCTTTTGCTCGATACCGATAGTTTTCAAAGCTTCCGGCAGGCCGTTAGGCTCGGACATCGCCGGATCGTAGGTTCGCGGGCTGTAAAGCGGCGAATTGTAATGCTCGTTCTTTTGAGCGAAGACGCTCAAAGTTAATAGTGAAAAACTAAAAGCGAAAAGTGATAGGAAAAACGCAACCCTCAGCCATCGGCTGGTAATGCGAAACCTGTGAAACTTTTAGTTTTTAGCTTTTCACTTTTCACTTACTAATACTTACCTTCGCTTTTCTGACGCCAAACGCCCCGCACTCGATTCTGAAATAAAGGCATGCGAACTCTTAAGTAACGCTTCGGCTTCGGCACCTGATTTTGCCTTTACGTTTTGGCTAAGGAATTTTTCTTTAGCCTCATCTATCGGCATGACGGTCACCGTTCCGGTTTTTGCGTCCTTTTTGCCATGTTCCCAAAGAACGAGCCATTGCTTATACAGTTCCCGATACTCGGCTTGTGGAGGGCCTAACTCCAGGTTGACCCAGCCTTTTTCAGACTCAACGCCGAAACCGGGAGCAGCTTGGAGCCGAGGCTCGGCCGGAAGCCGTTCTTTCTCGTTCATTACCATCGGGTTCGCCGGGCCGGCGTTCTCTTTGTGGTAGTCTTTAAGGACATTGAGCAGTGCCCACATCAGGCCAAACGTGATAACGATCAAGAGAAAAAGCCCGACCGCGAACGAAAAGATGCCTTTCAGCCCTATCTCATTCTCTTCGTAGGCCTTATTAAGGTCTGCGACGCTGTCACTATGTTTCTTTGACGACATATCAGTTTTTACTCAGCCAACCGTTAACTAATGCCCGTGGCCGTGCTCGACAGCCCCTTCAAAATACGGATCCTTTGCCGGTACCATTGGACGTTTTAGCAACTGCCCAAAAAACCACCACAACCAGATACCGCCGATCGCGATAGGAGCAACAATATCCAACCAACTGATAAAGAATGCTCCCTGCTCTAGCGTGCCCGATACGCGATCTGTCGGCCCGATCAGGTAAAACATATCAACGATACGCATCACCAAAATGAACATCGCAACAGATGCCAGCCAACGTGCTTTTCGCTTGAAATCTTGCTGGAGCAAAACTAAGAAAGGAAAAGCAAAGTGGAACAGGATCAAACCGATACCGACATAGCCCCAACCGCCTTTCATTCTGGCCAAATACCAAGTCGTTTCTTCGGGAAGGTTACCTGCCCAGATGATCAGGAACTGCGAAAAATTGAAATACGCCCAGACCATCGTCAGTGCAAGCATAAGCTTACCGAGGTCATGGAAATGGCGTTTGCCAAGTACACGGTTCATCGGGGCCGAATCCGAAAGGTTTGCGAGGATCGTCACGCAAAAGCAGAAACAGCTCAGTCCCCATCCGGCAACAAACAACAGCCCCCACATCGTCGAGAACCAATGAGCATCGAGCATCATCATCCAATCGACGACCGCAAATGTCACCGCCAATGCAAAAAAGACCATTGCCGGGCCTGAGAAGCGCGAGGCTTTTTCGAGCACCAACCGCGATTCTTCAACCGTTTCCGTCTTGTCTTGCTTCACCGACCATCCATTCAGCAGATAGATCATGAAACCGAACACGGCGAAATAAATGGCCGCACGCACGATCCAAAACCACGGCGTCATATAAACGCCTCGATGGGCCATGATCGGGTCATCAGCCGGCAGATGTGTCCATTCAAAAACCGAGTGCGTCCAAACGCCGATCGCGAGCGGTACGAACAATAAGACTACGAGCGGAAATGTCCGCGTCGCTGCCTCAAGCGTGCGGCGAATAACAACACCCCAGGCTCCGCCGGTCAGATACTGGAGCATCAAAACGCCCAACGAACCAAACGTGATGCCGGCCCAGAAAATAAATCCGAGCAGCCACGAGCGCAGGCCCTGTTCGGGGTTCAAATATGTTCCGACTGCCCAAGCGAGCAAGGCAATACCGCCCGCACCGAGAGCGAGTGTTCGCCAACGGTTGATCACGGCCGGTGCTTGATAGTCATCAAGATTTGCCATTTAGCGGTGTCCTCCGTTCGTGTTCGCGTTGGTTGTCTCAGCCGGCTTCGGAGCAGCCGCGTTCGATTCAGGTTTTGTGCTCATTTTGAGACTTTCTTCCGGGTTCTGACTGACCTGCAAAGCCCGAATGTATGCAACGATCGCCCAGCGGTCAGCCGGTTGTATCTGATACGAATAACTACTCATCCGGCCCCAACCATTTGTCATAACATCAAAGAAATGGCCTACCGGAGCATTGCGTAAACGGTCGTCATGATAGGTCGGCGGTTTTGGAAAGCCGCGACGCACGACCATACCGTCGCCGTTGCCGACCGGGCCGTGGCACACGATGCAGTGGTTGTTGTAGCGATCCTGTCCGCGATCGACCAATTCCTTGGTGACCGGGATCGGAAATTCGTCGATGTCGTTAGGAAAGCTGGTTACCAGCGTATTACCGGCCGCCGTAACCGTGCTCGTAACAACGGCGTTTAAATCCGGATTCTCGATCTTGCCGGTGTAAAAGGCTTTATTGTCCTGAAGGTGGCCTCGGGCCACAGTTCCGGCGACCTGGTCGCGTGTCGACAGGCCGTCCTTGAACCACTCGCTCTTTTTATACACCTTGTAACGCGGCTGGTCCTGCATATCAAAACGCAAGCCACAACCGACCGTGAGCAGACAGTAGGCAGTAAGCAAAAGGCCGTAGAGGTAGTTGCGTTTATTCTTCAACATCAAACACCTCCTGCGGGGCAAGGCTTTCCATAAAACTTCTGGTTTCCGCGTAATCGTATTTTTCGTCCTTTGACTCGATGATAAGGAAAAACTTTTCTCGCGTAGCGAGAGCAAATCTCGGAACGTTAAAGACCGGATGATACGGAGCCGGCAGGCCGTTTAGAAACAACATGCCAAAAACTGCAACAAACGCCGAGAAAAGGATCGTCAATTCATACGCCGGCGGAATGAATGCCGGCAAACTGAAATGTGGGCGTCCGCCAACGATGATCGGCCAGTCAAACACATGGACAAAATATTGCAGGCCGATACCGGACAACAGCCCGGTGATGCCGCCGCAAAATATCAGGTACGGCAGTATGCTCCGCTTGATGCCCAGCGCCTCATCGATCTCGTGCAGCGGAAACGGCGAAAAAGCGTCCGTTTTCGTATAGCCCGCATCACGGACCTTACGCGCCGCATCGACCAGATCCGAAGGCGTATCAAACTCAGCCATTATCCCGTGAAGTTTGCTTTCCATAACTATCTAAAGTTCACTGCCTACTCGTTTGGCGGATCGGTCCGGTCGTATGTATATTCGACCTCGTTCACGTTCTCCTCAAAATCTTGTTGATGCCCGTGAACATTAGCTTCGGGCAGCAGCGTTCTGACCTCAAATATCGAGATGATCGGCACAAATCTGACGAACAGGTAAATCAGCGTAAAGAAAAATCCGATCGTACCGATAAACATCGTCCAGTCCCACACACGCGGACTGTACATCGCCCAGCTCGACGGCAAAAAGTCGCGGTGCAGACTCGTCACAATAATAACGAACCGCTCCAGCCACATACCGACGCTGACGATGATCGAGATGACAAATAGCCAAAATTCGCTTTCCCTAAACCGTTTGAACCACAAAAACTGGATCGAGATGCCGTTACAAAAGATCAGCATCCAGTACGACCACCAATACGGCCCTTCCCAAATGCGGTTCTTGACCATGAACAGCTCATATTGTGCTCCGCTGTACCAGCCAAAAAAGGCTTCCATCGCGTAGCCATAGACCACGATCAGCCCGGTCGCGAGCATGACCTTTGCCATATAGACAAGGTGCTGATGGGTAATAAAATCCTGCATCCGGTACCACTTTCGCAGAGGGATACAAAGAATAAGCACCATCGCAAAACCGGCGAACACGGCCCCCGCAACAAAGTAAGGCGGGAAAATGGTCGCGTGCCATCCCGGAACCTGTGACACCGAGAAGTCGAATGACACGATCGAGTGGACCGAAAGCACGAGCGGCGTCGAAAGCCCCGCCAGGATCAAATATGTGATCTCATAACGGTGCCAGTGACGAGCCGAACCACGCCAGCCCCACGAAAGAGCGGCATAGACAAACTTGAAATATTTATTCTTAGCCCGGTCGCGAAGCGTCGCGAGATCGGGAATTAGTCCGACGTACCAAAACAGCGCCGAGACGGTCGCGTAAGTCGAGACGGCAAAAACGTCCCAGATCAAAGGGCTGCGGAAATTGGGCCAGATGCCCATTGTATTTGGATACGGGAACAGCCAGTATGCCGCAAGCCAAGGACGCCCTGTATGCAGCAGCGGAAACATCGCCGCGCAGGCAACGGCAAACAGCGTCATTGCTTCGGCAAAACGGTTGATCGACGTTCTCCACTTTTGATTCATCAAAAGCAGAATAGCCGAGATCAGCGTTCCGGCGTGGCCAATACCGATCCACCAAACAAAGTTGATAATGTCGAATGCCCAACCGACCGGCTGGTTGTTTCCCCAGACGCCGATACCGTTCGCGAGCAGCCACATTACCGAAAACAGGAGCAGCTGAGCGACCATGAAGGCGAGCCCAAACCCGATGAACCAGTGAAACGGCGTTCGCTTTTTGAGCGTGACGTCACTGATCTTGTCGGTCACACTTGCGAACGTGTGATCGCCCTCGAGCATTGCGGGGTGCAGTTTCTTTTGAAGTTCTTTATCGTCCTTCATAAATCTTAAAGGCTAAAATTGCTTAGTGCCCTTCGCCTCCCGCAGTTTTGGTCTCGGCTTTTGGAGCGGCTGCCTTCTTTTTGACGGGCGCCTTGTAATCCGGCATTTCCTTGTTCTGATTCTTGAGCCCGGCAAGATACGTCGTGCGGGGCTGAGTGTTCAGTTCGTTAAGCAAAATGTAATTGCGATGGTCTTTCTTCGACTTGGCGATCTTGCTGTTTGGATCTGAGATATCACCAAATGTGATCGCTTCGGTCGGGCAGGCTGCCTGACACGCGGTCACGACCTCGCCGTCACGGATCTTACGGCCGTCTTTTTCGGCCTCGATACGAGCTGCAGAGATACGCTGCGTGCAGTAGGTGCATTTTTCCATCACACCACGGCTGCGGATCGAAACCTCAGGGTTTCGCATCAGCTTATACTGCGGCGTGTTCCAGTCCTGATAGAGCAAGAAATTGAAACGTCGAACCTTGTACGGACAGTTATTTGAGCAATAACGCGTTCCGACGCAGCGGTTATAGACCATGTCGTTCAAGCCCTCAGCACTGTGAACCGTCGCATGGACCGGGCAAACCGTTTCGCACGGTGCCTGTTCGCACTGCTGACAGAGAACGGGCTGGAAATGCGGCCCTTCGGGTTTATTAACATCGTCGCCGCCGTAGTAGGCGTCGATACGCAGCCAATGCATTTCGCGGCTTCGCTCGACCTGCTCCTTACCGACGACGGGAATATTATTCTCCGACTGGCAAGCGATAACGCAAGCGTTACAGCCGACGCACGAATTGATATCGAGCGTCATGCCCCATTTATAATTTTGGTTATAAACGGCCTGATGCTGCTCGTACGGATACATCGATTTCGGGTATTCGTCGTGCTGATGGCCGAGGGTCGGGTCTTTTTCAAATTCGTCGATGTCCCAAACACGTAGGATATCGCGGCCCTCCATATTGAAATGGATCTGCGTCGAAGCGATCTGCGTCGTCTCATTACGTTTGGCGATCTCGCCAAAACCGTAGTCCATCGCGTCCGAGCGTCGCACGTCAAAAGCACTGTAGCCAAGCCCGGTGCCGACCTTACCGGCACGCGTGCGGCCGTAGCCGATATAGATCGTGACAACATCGTCAGGCTGGCCCGGTGTGATCCACATCGGTACTGGCTTTGAGATCTCGCCGCCCTGATATTTCATCGTCACCAGATCGGACGACATATTGCCGCTGCGTGTGTTGATAAAACTCGTCCCGCGAACACCGCCGCTCTTTTCGTCTTCGTCGTTTCCGGTGTTGACGCCTAGCTTCTTCGCCGTCGCAGGGCTGATAAGGGCAACGTTTTCCCAAGTGATCTTGTTAAGCGGATTTGGCAGCTCTTGCAGCCATCCGTTATTGACGAAACGCCCGTCATAAACGCAAGGATCGGGCAGGATCGATATCTCGACATTTCCTGAAGCCGCAGGTTTTGTTTCCGGCTGGCTCAAAAAGGCCGTGGTTGCCGTAACTGTTTTAACAGCGGCGGCAGTATTTGGAACGATGCCATCGTGAATTGCTTTACGCCAGTTGTCCTCAAACGATTTTGGCGATGTTCCGGCAGGAACAGCAGCGGGTAAAGCGGCCTTAGGAGCATCGTTCGCGGGCGGAGTCGCCGCTTTCGGAGCTTCCTTGCCGGCCGTGGTGGCGGGCTCCGCAACCTTGGCGTCTGTTTTCGGAGCTTCCGACTTATGTTCTTCAGCTTTCGTCTCCGTAGCCTTTGCCTCATCTTTCTTAGGCTCTTCTTTAGTGACTGGAACGGCTGCGGCAGGCGTGATATTTGTTCGCTGCCAATATTCTTTGACGATATCAGAATCTTTTTTGTCGAAGCCTTCCTTCATGAAAAGCTGTGCGACTTCGTGGGCGTTTTTGCCGTCGTAAAGCGGTGCGACAAGCGGCTGGATGATCGAAACCGTGCCGTCGAAAGCACGAGCATCGCTCCAGCTTTCGAGGTAATGCTTTTCGTGCACATGCCAGTAGCAGTTCTCTGCGGTCTCGTCAAAATACTGGCCGAGATGAACAGTCGTCCCTGCTTTCTTCATCCGCTCGGGCGACAGTTTAATATCTGCCGGCGAATTATAGACCGGATTGCCGCCAAGGATGACGAGCAATTTGACGCGTCCGCCGTCGATGTCAGCGATCAACTCTTTGAACTGCTCGACCTGCGTTTTATCCGTGTTAGGTGACATCGGATCCGTATAAACGACTGTCTGCCCCGCATTGCCGAGAGCAGCGTTCATCGCGTGAGCGAGAGCATGCACGACCGGCGGCTGATTGTCACCCGCGACGACGATCGACTTGCCCTTGTGCTCGACCAGATCTTTTGCCATTGCGGCGATCCAGGAAGCGTTTTCCGTATATGTCGAGGTCGCCCCGGCAACTCCTATGGCTTTCGCGACTGCCTTAGCGACCTCGGCCATTTGGCTCGGCTTGACCGCAATGCGGTGATCGGCCTTGGCTCCGGTCAGGCTGATGGTGGTCTCGATCGAATAGAGGCGGTTGATCTCTTTCTTTTCTTCTGAAAACGCACGGCCCTTACCAAAATCTTTAATGTAAGCAACGTTAAAGCCCGAGAAAAGATCGGCACTTAGCGACAAGATCCTCTCGGCTTTATCAAATTTGTATATCGTCTGGACCGGCGAGCCGAACGCCATCTTGGCTCCGGCCATCGCATTGTCAGTGTTGATCGGCTCGTACTGTATCCATTTTGAGTTGGGCAACTCAGTTTTGATCTTGGCGAACTGATCGATCAGCGTCGGCGACGTGACCGTTTCGGTCAGGATGCGTACGCCCGCTCCGCCGTCTTTGCGATTTTCCTCGATGACCGCACGAAACTCGGTCATAAACGCTTCCCAGTTTTTTGGGTTTCCGCGAAACGTCACTTCCTGTGAACGGTCGGGGTCGTACATCCCCAATAGCGAAGCCTGTGCGAGCACATCGGTCGCACCGCGGCTGCCCGGATGCTCGGGATTACCTTCGATCTTTACGGGCCGGAACTCATACGCCTTTGCCAGCAAACCGGTCGCGACGCCGCCCAACGACATCGCCGTCGCAAAATATTCAGCCTTACCCGGCAGACTGCCGTCGGTTGGCCGGACAGGGGCGACGATCTTCTCAGGCGGCTGGATAACACATCCGCTCAAACCCGCGAGGGCGAGCGACGCTCCCATCACCTTTACAAAATTTCGACGGCTCAGGCCGTTGTCCCACTCTTCGATCTCGTGCGGATATTCTTCGGCAATAAACTCTCTAAATTCGGGCGTGTCGGCGTGTTCCTCAATGCTGCGCCAATATTCCTTACCGTTCTGAGCAAGTATTTGATCGCGGATCGAGGCAAATTTAGCCACAGAGGACACAGAGATCTCTGAGGATGTTTCCCCGATCAAGTTATCGTGCTGAGTGGTCTGCGGTCGTTTCATAAAGTTTTTCAACTCTTCTGTGTTTCGGTTCTTACCTGTGGCAGGTCGAACAGCTCGTCATCATTTCTTTGCTGCGGATCTTAAGATCGTCTTTTAACTGTTTACGCTCTTTTTCATCCAGATCGCCGTCCTGCCAAGCCATATTAAATATCTCTTTCTTGGGACGGATAAACTTTTCAGGAGCACGGTGACATGCGATGCACCATTCCATCTGCAGAGTGTTTTCCTGGTAAACGGCCGGCATGTTATCGATCTGTCCGTGGCACGTCGAACAGCCTACGCCTTTAGCGACGTGGATGCTGTGATTAAAATATGTATATTCGGGGAGGTCGTGGACGCGTTCCCATTCGATAGGCTTATTATCGCGAAAGCTTGCACGTACCGGCTCAAGATACGGACTGTCGGCCCAAAGCTGGCTGTGACAGTTCATACAGGTCTGCGTCGAGGGCATACCCGCCGTGGCAGTCGTCTCGACCGTTTGGTGGCAATAACGACAATCGATCCCATCGTCGCCGACGTGATGCTTATGGCTGAATTGCACCGGCTGCTGTTTTTCGACGTAACGCCCGGTCAGATACGAGGATCTCGAGAACTGAGTGAACGCAAATCCGCCAACGCCAGCTAGAACAGCGGCCGCGACCATGCTGATCCTCGCGATGTTGTTTGCACTTTTATTAAAAAATTGCGCCATTGTTTAGTCTATTCGCTGAAGGACGACCAAGAAATTCAGACCTATCCTGCCCGTATGCTTTGCCTTGGCAAAGCGTTCGAGAATGGATCAGATCAACCTGTCTAAATAAAAATTGCGAACCGTAAAACTGCTACTAATATTACAAGAACTTAAAAAATCCGCAAATTGCACAATATAAAAAAATATCTAAATCTGCAATTAAGAGCAATCACCGTTAAATAAGTTGCCTTAATTAAAAGAATAATATTTCTCTCGTTTTTCTAATTACTTTTCCGCAAGCAGCGCCGCACCGGTCGCTGCAGCAAATTCTCCCAGCTCGCCCTCGACAATGCTCACCGCCTCAAATGATGGAGCGAACGATAGTTCGCGCGCCCGTTCGATGATAGCGTCAAGCACTAAGTTTTTAGCATCCATGATCTCACCGCCGACGACTACCTTTTCCAGATTGAGTAGATTGATGACGCTCGCGACCGCCGTGCCGACGTAGACGCCCGTGCGTTCGAGCATCATCTGGGCAAAATCATCGTCTTCACGAGCCGCCATGATAATGTTGTCGAGCGTGATCGCCTCTTCGTCCAGCGAATTTAGCGATGACGTGCTGTCCTGGTGAAAACGTGCCTTGGTCCGCCGTACAATATTCTCAGTCGAAGCAACCTCTTCCAGGCGCATGCCTTCGGAATTAATGGGGACAAACCCAAATTCGCCCGCAAATCCTGACGCCCCGCGCCAGATCTCGCCGCCGAGAATAAATGCGCCGCCGACGCCTTCGCCCAGCGTTGCGTAAAAGAAATTATTGCTGCCGCGTGCGGCCCCCAGGATAAATTCGCCGTAAGCGGCAGAGTTGGCATCGTTTTCGATCGACGCGATCAGCCCCGTCGCACTGCTGATCTCTTTTATCAGGTCAAAGTTGGAGTGTTCGGGAATGTGTGCCGAAAATGCGACCCTGTGCGTCCCTTGATCGACAAGCCCCGGTACGGCAACACCAAGCCGGTCAAAATCACCAACATCTTTTTTGAGGCCGCCGATGAGCGATTTGACCTGTTGTGCGGTTTCCTCGGCGGGATCAAACGCTATGGAGCGCGTCGCGGCAAGCTGGCCGTCCTGATCGACGGCGACCGCCCTCAGCTCATTTGTGCGGATCTCAACGCCGACCCTGATCATTCCGGTATTGCTCATATTAGAAAGGCTCGATTTTTCAGTATCTACCGCGATTTTAGACACTCACCTTGTCAGTGTCAAACACTACGCTCGACCCGCCGCAAGCCGCGTCGCCCGTGCAATACGGCGACTAAGCCCGCCGCTTGTGCTTAGAACTGAGATCGTTGCATCAGCCAAAAATGGCATAGACGCGGCGTGCCGCAGCATACGGCAAACCCTCAGCCGTGCATCGAACGCAGACGAATATTGACGTCGGTATTCAACCGCCAAACTCTCCAGATCGCGATCCGCCGCAAAGCTCTCGGCGATAGCGGTGGCAGCGATCCTCGCACTCTCCAGCGAAAGTAATATGCCGCTGCCGGTAAAAGGATCGATAAACGCCGCTGAGTCTCCAACGGTCAGTAACCCCTGTGCGGGAACAAGCTCACCGCGTCCGTATCGTTCTATCGGCACGGCCAGCCAATCACTCTCGACTGTGACATTCTGGAGAACTGCGGCCGCTCTTTTATTTGTACAAACGACCTCACGCATTACCCGTTCGGCATCACTTGTACACCGTTTCACATCCTCAGCATCAGCAATAAAGCAAAGATTAAAAAGGCCATTCTCGATGCGGTTACATCCGCCATAACCGCCGCGATAGGCAAATATTTCACAAACGCCCGGTGCGATCTCGGCTCCCACAAGGTGGGCTTTGAATGCAACATGCCCGGCTCGTTTATGCTGTCCGGCATCTTTTTCGAGACGGCGGGCGAGTGAACGGGTCCGGCCGGTCGCATCGATAATCAAATTTGCGGTGATGGGCGTTTCAAGGCCCTCCTTGTCCTTTAGACGAACACCGATAACGCGGTCATCGTCAAATATCAGCCCGGCAGCGGTTGTCTCTTCGCGGACGGCGACGCCTACTTCCGATGCCCGTTTGAGCAAAACATCATCCATCTCGGCTCGGCTGAGCCCTAACGCGTGTGACCCGACCTGGCCGAACCACTCACTTTTGACCGCCACACCTTTTCCGTTACGGGAATAAAATATCGTCTCGGCGATTTCGACGCCGCCCGCAAGTTTTATATCACAGGACACTCCAAGCTCGGCAAAATGCTCGAGACATTCGGGCGAGATAAATTCTCCGCAAAGTTTCTGACGCGGAAACCGTGCCTTTTCAACCAGCATCACGTCGAGTCCCGCTCCAGCCAGCCGGATAGCGGTTGCCGACCCTGCCGGGCCTCCGCCAACGACAACAACGTCATAATCTGTTTTTGCACTTGGTGTCATGAGATTTTCCGTCCTGACAATATCAGCCGATTAACCATCGAACGATTGACCCTCACGTCGGCCAAACCCGCGGAATTTGCGATCTCGACCATTTCCTCCGGCCTGAAGCTGCGCAGTATCGAAAGTGCTCCGTCTTCAAGCGTGAATCGCTGTAAGAAAACTCTGCCGAAAGCTTTGTAAAGATAATACGCGGTCGGGTGGCGGTTTAGATCGATGGCGTAAATTCGCTTTCGAGCTACGCGGCTCATCTCTTTTAGCAAGCTTGCCGCGTCCTCATCGCCTAGATGATGCAGAAAAAGCGAGCAGAACACATAGTCAAAACTGTCATCGGCAAACGGCAGTCGCAGAGCATCGCACTGGATCGCAGCAAGTGTGTCGCTCTTGATCGTGCGAGTCGCTTCGGAGTTTAGCTCTGCCCCGACAAAAAGGGTCTTGCGGCCCGCTGTCCATTTCGCCAGTTCCCGCAGCAATTCACCAGAACCGGCGCCGACATCTAGAACCGATACGGACACATCACCGGCGGCCTCAATATAGCGAAAAAGCGTCCGTCGCAGAGCCCGCAGCTCGCCAAATATACGGTGTATGAACCACATCTCCCGCTGCCAGCGGCGATACTCGGCGGGCGTGTATTCGCCCGTATCGAGTCGCTCAAGCTTGTGGCTGCGTGTGGCAAATCGCTCGAACATACAGTTACGCGTATTTCTGTAAAACGATCGCGCTGTTCTTTGAGCCAAACCCGATGCAGTTGCACAAAGCCGTGTTCACCTCGTCCTTTCTCGCGACATTTGGCACGTAATCGAGGTCGCATTCCGGGTCGGGCCTGTCAAGGTTTATTGTCGGCGGAATAACGCCGGTCGTCATCGCACACAGAGCCGCGGCGATACCGGCGGCACCGCTTGCCCCTTGCGGATGGCCGAGCTGTGATTTGGTCGCGGACATCGGGATGTTGTAAGCGTGGTCGCCTAACGCGATCTTGACGGCTGTGGTCTCGATGCGGTCATTCAATACAGTCGAAGTTCCGTGGAGATTAACGTAATCGATGTCGGCTGCAGCTATGCCGGCATCTTCAAGAGCGATGGACATGGCTCTTGCCGGCTCGATACCGGAATCGTCAAGCCTCACACGATGGTATGCATCACAAGTCGAACCGTAGCCGCTGATCTCAGCGTAGATCTTTGCTCCGCGTTCCAACGCGCTGTCGAGACTCTCAAGGACAAAAATATACGAGCCCTCGGCGACGACGATGCCTGAGCGGTCCTTATCAAACGGACGCGATGCCCGATGCGGCTCGTCGTTCCAGTCGTTTGTGAGAACCGTCATCAAATTAAATCCCGCGAGTATACCCGGTGCCAGCGGAGCATCGACACCCCCCGCGATCATAACGTCCTGACGGCCAAGAGCTATATGCTGCGCCGCATAAAAGATCGCGTCAGTCGAGCTCGTACAGCCGGTCGAAACGACATGCGACAGCCCTCGCAACCCCAACGCCATCGATATTTCCGAAGAAAGCCCACCATGAGTCGAGGCGGGAATGATGTAGACGCTGGCGTGTGTTTTGGGGCCGACGTACCAGTATTCGTAATGTTTTTCGGCAAATGCGAGTCCGCCGCCGCCCGTACCGATCTCGACACCGATCGTCCGGCGCTTTTCAATGGGCATGTCGGTGGTATCGACCCCCGCGTCGGCTATCGCCTCGCGGGCGGCTGCGAGCGCAAGCGGCACGGTTCGTGGAACGTGCTTGCGATCTTTGATATTTAGCTCAGCCTGCCAGTCAAAATCTTGTACCTCACCCGCGATCTTGACGGCTGAACTGTCAGTGTCGAACGACTCGATCCGCCGCACGCCGCTTGCCCCGGTCGCAAGTCCCTTCCAAAACGCTTCGCGTCCTGTGCCGATCGGCGTGACGCAACCGAGTCCTGTTATAACGACACGGCGTGGCCTTACAAAATTTCTCAGCATTTTGATATTCCCCTTGTTAGCCTGTGTTTTGAGCATAACATCGAAACCTCGTTAATTGACTGTATCCGCCATGAAAGTTACTCTTTTGTGTGCAGTCCGCCAGTCGGCCCGGCATTATTTCGCCTCTGTAATATGGATCATCAACTTTACGATCTGATAGCTCAGTATGGTATTTACGCAGTTTTTGCGTTGTGCACGGTCGAAGGCGATATTACCCTGCTAATCTCAGGCACAATGGCTCACGGAGGGTTGTTTGGAAACTGGGGGTTTTTCAAACTCTTGATCGCAGGTACATTGGGCGGGATCGTTGGTGATTGTGCCGGTTACGGCATCGGCCGAATATTTCACCAAAACGCTAAGGACTATCGCTTTTACCAGGTTGCTCAACCGCGAGTCGAGAAGATAATTGAGAAATTTGGCGGGTCCGCCATGATCATCTCAAAATATATTTACGGCATCCGCGTCGCGATGTGTGTGTTTTACGGCGTCGGGAAAATGCCCTTTTTGAGGTTTCTCTGGCTCAGCTCGATAAGCTGCTTTTTGTGGGTGCTGTTTCTTTCGGGTATCGGATATTTCTTTAGCGGTGCGATCACTTCGATGATCGGCGACTTTAAACAGGTCGGGTTTGTGCTGTTCTTTGTCGTAATGATCGGCATTATCGTTTTTTACGTGATAGAACGATACTGGCTGTCCGAACGCGTCGAAGCCGCCAACCCCGAAACGATCCATAAGATCGAAGAAAAACTACAGGCCGTAGAAGACATCGGAAAGATAACCCTCCACGACCTCGGCGAACGTCTCCATCTTACCCGCGAACCGAATCGAGGGGAAGTGGAGGAGAAGGGGAATAAAGGAGTGGAGGAGAAAGAACAGCCACCGCCCACTGACTACTGACTACTGACTACTGACAACCGAACATGATAATCGAATCATCCGCCCCGACACGCGTCGATCTGGCCGGCGGCACAATTGATATTCCGCCTTTGTTCCTTTTTCACGAAGGGGCCGCGACCGTTAACTTTGCAGTTTCGATGCTGGCACACTGCCGAATTGAGACACGTGACGACGACCGCATTATTCTCGAATCGATCGACCAGAAACAGCGTTTCGAAACAACCGTCGCTGAGATCGCGAGCCTGAAGGACGAGCCGCGTCTCGAATTGCTGTCAAAGCTCGTATATTTCTTCAAACCGAATCAAGGCTTTCACATGACGACCGAATCCGAAGCTCCCGCAGGTGCCGGACTTGCAGGTTCGTCAACGCTCAATATTGCCTGCATCGGGGCATTGAACAAACTCGTCGGCGACCGCTACACGCCCGACCGATTTATCCCGATCGCGGCGGCCGTTGAATGCCAGGTCATCAAAGTCCCGACCGGTTATCAGGATTATTATTCGGCGCAGTACGGCGGCGTTGCCTGTATCCATTTCAGCCCGGCGGGCATGGAACGCGAGGCTCTCGACATCGACGTCGCCACGCTCGAACGCCGCATCGCCGTCTGTTACACCGGCGAGCCGCGCAACTCCGGCACGAACAACTGGGAGCTAACAAAACGTCACATCGACGGCGACAAAGAGCTTTTCGATCTGTTTGACGGCATCCGCGACACGTCGCTCAATATGCGTACCGCTCTCCTCGCAAATGATTGGAACGCCGTCGGCGAGATCCTTGTAAAAGCCCAACCTCAGCGAAAACAGCTCTCGCCAAATATCACCACTCCGCAAATGGACCACCTCATCGACACAGCAATTGCTAACGGCGCCATCGCCGCCAAAGTCTGCGGTGCCGGCGGCGGCGGATGCATCGCGTTTTATTGCGAAGACGGACGCCGCAGCGAGGTCGAAGCCGCCGTTGCTGCTCAGGACGGTGCTCAGATCCTGGATTGGAAGCTAAATACCGACGGTCTGACGATTATCCTCACCGCATAAACAACTTATTTGTCACGAAAAACGCCTCCATGGTGTTTTGGTTATAGAAAAGACATTTTCTTAACCAAAATATTCTGGAGGCTTTCTATATCATGAAAACTAAATTCCGCGATCTACCGCATTTTACCGTCGCTTTATTGACGCTCATCCTCGGCATCGGTGCAGTTTCCGCATTCGGCAACACTGCCAAAGGCTTTTGTGACAACGACAACTGGTCAAACGGCGACAACGTCACGTTCAAAGAACTTCGCGAAATGACCGCTCCTGCGGGCGGCACGATCACTGTTGACGGCCGGCAGAATGGCGGCATCAGCGTGCGCGGCGAAAATCGCTCGGACGTGCTTATTCGTGCTTGTGTTCAGACGTGGGGCAAAAGCGATGATGCCGCTAAGAGCATCGCGGGCGATATTAAGATCAACACGTCAGGCACGATCCAAGCCGAGAACTCATCCGGTGACAAAGGCTGGTCGGTGTCGTACGAGATCAGCGTGCCGCGTGCGTCAAATGTTGATCTGACGGCTCATAACGGCGGTCTGTCGGTAAAAGGCGTTGACGGGTCGATCAACTTTGAGACGCAGAACGGAGGGGTCAATCTCGACGGCGTCGCCGGAACGGTCAAAGGCCGCACGACCAACGGCGGCATTAACGTGCGTCTTGTGGGATCGTCGTGGAAAGGAACGGGCCTAGATGTCCAGACAACGAACGGCGGTGTTAATATCAGCGTCCCCGAAAACTTTGCCGCCCGTATCGATGCCGGCACGACAAACGGCGGATTCACGAGCAACATTGTCGGCCTTCAGCCTGAAAAGAGCGACGACAACAAGTATTACCAACGCAAGACTCGCGTCAATACCGACCTCAACGGCGGTGGCCCGCTGGTCCGCATTATGACCACCAACGGCGGCGTCCGCATCAACACGATCTCTGATAAAGATTAGTTTGAAATTAACAATTAATGAATTACTAATTAATAATTGTTGGAAACATATCGATCTGAAAAAGGCTGCTCTGAGGCAGCCTTTTTCGTTGAAGTGTTAAGCCGCTTTCCGCAGTGCGATCGCTGTTGTCAGCGAGCGGAAAATATCGCGGCCGTCGTTTGAGCCTAGTAACTCTTCGCAGGCACGCTCAGGATGAGGCATCATACCGAGTACGTTGCGGTTCTGATTTGATATACCGGCGATGTTAGACCTTGCACCGTTTGGATTGGACTCGTCGTTGACCTCGCCGTTCTCGTCGCAGTAGCGAAAGACGATCTGGCCATTTTCTTCAAGCGAATTGTAAGTCTCATCGTCACAGGTGAAATTCCCTTCGGCGTGGGCGATCGGTATCGAGAGTACCTTGTTACTTTCAACCTCAGTCGTGAACGGCATATTGCTGTTCTCCACCTTGAGATTGACATGTTTGCAGATAAAATGCAGCCCCGCGTTACGACGCAAAGCCCCCGGCAACAACCCGCTCTCGCACAGGATCTGAAAACCGTTGCAGATGCCAAAAACAAATCCGCCATCGGCCGCAAACCGCTTAACCGATTCCATCACCGGTGAGAACCTAGCAAGCGCCCCGGCACGCAGATAATCACCGTACGAAAAGCCGCCCGGGATGATGATCGCGTCAAAGCCGCTAAGGTCAGTTTCCTTATGCCAGATAAAATCGACGGGCTGCCCGACGTGTTTTGAAACAACGTGATAAGCGTCGTGATCGCAATTAGAACCGGGAAAAACTACTACGCCAAATTTCATAAAGTTAGTGATGAGTGATGAGTGATGAGTGATGAGTGACCGGATTTCCGATCACCTATTACTAATCACCGATCACGACTTTGTAATCCTCGATGACCGGATTTGCAAGAACGTCGTTGGCGATGCGTTCAACAGCATCACGGGCATCTGCCTCAGAAACCGACGGGTCGAGAGCGATCTCAAAGAACTTTCCCTGGCGGATGTCGTTGATATTTTTGTACCCGAGTGATTCGACCGAATGGTGGATAGCTTTGCCCTGCGGGTCAAGCACACTCGGTTTCAGCGTGACATAAACTAATGCTTTCATGTATTGCACCAAACTTGGACTGAAATAAATTGTAGATTAAACCCTAGTTTCTTGTATTTATCAAAGTCTTATGGTAGATTTCACGTTAATTTCGACAAGCAATCGTTTCCAATTCAATTTTATTTCAAAGGAGAACTTTAAAAGACCATGGAAAATTCTGGAAAATCAGCCCTTGGGCTAGACACAAATGTGGCCGCGGGACTCGCGTATCTACCGATTTGCGGCGTCAGCCTCATTATGAGCATCATCATTATTGTTACCGACAAAACCAACAAACTGGCCCGTTTTTCGGCGTTTCAGTCACTGTTGCTGACGGCGTTTCTTATCGTCGGATATGTCGCCGGCGTAGCGATCATTGGCGTTGGAGCAGCGGCAAATATCGGCGCTCTCGCAATACTTGGCTTTTTGGTCTATATCGCGGCTTTCTTTATATTTTTGATCGCGATGATCATCTGTTGTATCCAGGGCTTTATGGGCAAACAGTTCAAGCTGCCGATCATCGGCGGAATGGCTGACAACTGGTCAAACTAATCTTCCCTTTCAGTCAGGGTCTTTGGTTCTGTTGTTAAGAACAGTGCCAAAGGCCCTTTAGAGCTTTTACGGAGAACAAATATGGATAACTCAGGAAAATCGGTCTTCGGACTGGATCAAAACGTAGCTGCCGGCCTTGCATATTTACCGATATGTCTTTGCCATCTCATCGTCAGTATCGGCATCATTGCCACTGACAAGACAAACAAACTGCCGCGTTTTCATGCGTTTCAGTCGCTGATGCTGTCAGCCTCGATGATCGTGGCGTATATCGTCATGATGGTTGTCGGCGCGGTCATTATGGTTGTCGCAGGAGCAGCTGATGTGCCGGCCTTGGCATTTTTGGCGATCATCGCTTATGTCATCTTTTTGCTGGTTATCCTGTTACTCGTTATTGGGCTGATCATAAGCTGCATCAAGGGTTTTCAGGGCCAGATATTCAAGCTCCCGATCATCGGCAATTTGGCCGATAAATGGTCAAATTAACTAAAGACCCGATCGAAAACTTTCCCGACATTGCGTAGGTAATGTTTCAGATCAAAGACGCGGGCGATCTCTTCGTGCGATAAATGCGAAGAGATGTCCGCGTCGGTTTTTATCAGCCCCTGATAATCGCCGCCTTCGTCCCAGACTTTCATCGCGTTACGCTGAGTCCACGCATACGCGTCTTCACGTGTCACGCCTTTTTGCGTCAAAGCAAGCAGCAGTTGCCCACTAAACACAAGCCCGCGCGTGATCTCAAGATTTTTGAGCATGTTTTCGGGATATACGACGAGCGTGTCGAGAAGCGACGTCGTTTTGGCGAGAATATAGTCGAGCGTCGCGCTTGAATCGGGCAGTACAATTCGTTCGGCTGAGGAATGTGAGATGTCGCGCTCGTGCCAGAGGGCGACGTTCTCAAGCCCGACGATCGAATTTGCGCGGACAGTACGAGCCATGCCGCATATGCGCTCCGAGAGGATAGGATTGCGTTTATGCGGCATCGCCGATGAGCCTTTCTGCCCTTTCTTAAAAGCCTCTTGAGCCTCACGAACCTCCGTCCGCTGCCAATGCCTTACTTGAAGAGCGATCTTTTCAAGCGTCGAAGCAACAATGCCAAGCGTGCAGAGATATTCCGCATATCGGTCACGCTGAATAACCTGCGTCGAAACGTCGGCCGCTTTCAAGCCTAATTTTGCACAAACCCGTTCCTCAACGTCCGGAGCAAGATGGGCAAACGCACCCACCGCTCCGCTGATCTTGCCCACAGCGATCTGTTCCTTAGCTTTTAAGAGCCGCTCGCGGTTCCTCGTGGTTTCCGAATACCAGAGTGCCCAAACGAGCCCAAACGACGTCGGCTCGGCGTGTATGCCATGCGTTCGGCCGATTTGAGGCGTGTCTTTGAACTCAAACGCCCGGCGTTTCAAGACTTCAAGCAATGCATTTGTTTTTGCGAGCAGTAGATCACAAGCATCTCTTAACAACAACGCATTCGCCGTATCAACTACATCGCTCGATGTCAGCCCATAATGCACAAACCGCGACGCCGGGCCAATGTTTTCTGCCAAATTCGTCGTAAAAGCGATGACGTCATGGTCGGTCGTCTTTTCGATCTCATTGACCCGCTCGACCGTAAAGGCCGCCTTTGCCTTGATCGCGACAAGCGCATCAGCCGGGATCGTGCCGTCCTCGGCATGCACTTCGCACACCGCGATCTCGACATCGAGCCACTTTTGAAATTTATTATGGAGCGACCAGACCGCGCCCATCTCGGGTAATGTGTATCTTTCGATCATAAATTTATGCAGGGCTCTCTTCCGCGAAAGCCTCGAGCGGAACTATTTTATCGCCCAGAACGTCCTCAAAATAGACCATCTTGACGATCACGACGACCATTGCGAGCAGGGGGGTGGCGAGTACGAGGCCGAGGCCGCCGATCATGGCTCCGAGGGCGAGTTGAAAGATGATCGTAAGAGCTGGTGCGAGTTCGACGGTTTTGCGTTCGATAATGGGCGTGACGACGTTTGACTCGATAACCTGCACGCCGGCATACAGCCCTAGCACGTACAAAGCGCTGATGGGACTGTCAATGAACGCCAGCAGTATCGCCGGTATCGCGGACAGTATCGGTCCGAAATTTGGTATGAAGGATAACAGCCCAGCGATCAACCCAAGCGTCAACGCCAGCGGAACGCCCAGTATCGACAGGCCGATCCACGTCAGCACCCCGATGAACAGCATTGAACCGACCTTGCCGATCAACCACCAACGTAGCGTCTCGTATATTGCATCGAGCACTTCGCTCACACGCTTTCGCTTTTCTACTGGAAAGAACCGCGTAAATCCCTCTGAATAAAACCGCGGTTCGCTCGCTAGGTAAATCGCGAGCAATATCGTCACAAAAATATTTCCGATCGCACCTGCCGTTGATGAAAAGAACCCGCCGACACTCGTCATAACGCTCGCCGCATCGAGCTTTGTCATCACGTCATCGGCGCTCGGAAGCTGAGCGATCAGGGTCTGACCCCAGCTAAACTGCGACAAATACTGCCCCGCATTCTGCGCCGATCTTGGTATCTCCACCCGCAAAACACGCACCTGCTCGGCCACGCTTGGAGCAAGCAATGCGACCGCTCCCGCAATAATGAAAACTAACAGCACCGCCACGGCCAACACCAGCCAGCCCTCGCCGATCGGTATCCATTTCCGCAGAATGTCAGCGAGCCCGCGCAAAAATATTGCGAGCAAAGCCGCCGCGAATATCAGTAGAATTATGTCAAAAGTAAAATAGACGAGCGCCAAACCGAGTACAACCAAACAAACTACCGCCACTGCGATCAGCACTCGACTGATGTAGCTTTTGTCGTTATTCAAGGGTTTCGACATTTCAGATCAAATTTTTTGAGATCAGCAATTCCGCATTCAATATCGCCGAGCCTGCAGCTCCGCGCACGGTGTTGTGGCTGAGTGATACAAATCGGTAATCAAAAATATTGTCCGGAAAAACACGTCCGACCGTTATCGTCATACCGTTGCCGTTATCACGATCCAGCTTTGGCTGCGGCCGCGAAGGCTCGTCAGTGACCTCGATGAAAGCGGCAGGCGACGAGTGCAGGTCGAGCGACGGAAATGTTTTCATCGCGTCAACTATTTCCTCGAGCGTCGCAGTTTCTTTCAGATTTACACGAACCGAAGCCGTATGGCCGTCAATCACATTCACACGAAAACACTGTGCCGACACAGTAAAATCGGCTTTTTCAATACCGCTGTCGGTAAAGGTACCAAGTATTTTCTGTGCCTCGATCTCGACTTTTGGTTCTTCGCCGGCGATGTATGGAAAAACATTGTCGGTGATATCAAGCGACGGAACGCCCGGATATCCGGCACCCGATATCGCTTGCATCGTGGTCACGATCACCGATTCGACGCCAAATTTGCGGTGCAATGCCGCCAGCGGTGGAGCAAAACTGATAACCGCACAATTCGGATTGGTGACGATAAATCCGGCAGTAAAGCCCCGATTTTCACGCTGTTTCGCGATCAGCCCGACGTGATCATGATTGATCTCAGCGATCAGCAGCGGCACATCCTCGTCCATACGATAAACCGACGAATTGCTGATAACCGGATAACCCGCGCGTGCAAAAGCCTCCTCTGCCTCGCGAGCAACGCTGCCGGGGAGGCTCGAAAAAACAATATCGCAATCAAGCGGTGGTTCGATCGGCTGGACGACTATATCACGAACATTTGCCGGTATCTTGCCCGGCAGTTTCCACGCACACGCCTCAGAATAAGGCTTACCAACCGACCGGTCCGACGCCGCCATCGCCGTTATCTCAAACTGCGGATGATCTTCAAGCAACTGGGCAAATCGCTGCCCCACCGTGCCTGTAGCACCCAAAATACCAACTCTGTATTTTCTGCTCATAAACAGTCGAACCTGATGCCCAACCCGGACATTACGGAGCGAAATCAAACGTCAGCACGCCTTTTACCTTCACTGTCTTTCCAGACAATATTGTCGGTTCAAACACGGCCCCCATCGCCGCCTTAACCGCCGGCGATCGTAAAAGCGGATGTCCGGAGCGTGCCGTTGCTGCGACCACTTTGCCCTTTTCATTGACCAACACCTCGACAGTAACCGTCCCCGAGGCTCTGACAGCTTTTGCCGTAGACGGATATTCAGGCGTTGGCAACGTCTTCGCTTTATCGTTCAGCACACCGCCGGAAATGACTTGAACACCGTCGTCTGTGGGCTCTATCAAATCGCCATTCGAATCCGGCGTAGAAGGCGTGGTAGTGCTCACCGGCATAGGTGGTACGGGCGACGCAGGCGTCGAACCCAACGTGGGCATTGGCGTAGGTGTCGGATCGATCTTATTGCGGATAGTGCTGCAAAAAATGCGGCTGCAAATATGAACGCGAACGGGATAACTTTCATGCCCCAATTGCCTCCTTCATCCGCTTTACGCCTTCGGCCATTTTCTCTTCCGTGTTACAGAACGAGATCCGCAAAAACCCTTTTGCCTCGTCGCCGAACGCAACACCGGGAACGGTGACCACCCGATTTTGCAGACATTTCTCCGCGACCTCGATATCATCACCGAGCGAGCGGACATCGAGCATCGTGTAAAAAGCCCCTTCGGGTGATGTCGCGTGGAGGCCCATTTCTTTTTCAAACAGGTCCACAAGAAATGCTCCGCGTTTTGCATACACTTCGCGGGCACGTTGTTTTGCGGCTTCGGCGTCGTCATTCCATGCAAGCAGACTCGCTTTTTGTACGATCGCCGCGGCACACACCGTCGTAAATCCGTGCAGCACCTGTATCGCCTGCATGATATCCGGATCTTTGCTCGCCGCCCAGCCAAGACGCCAGCCGGTCATCGAGAGCGATTTTGACAGGCCGCTGACAATGATCGTCCTATCGTAATACTCTGACGCCGAATGCGGCCGCTCGCCAAAATAGAGGTCGCTGTAGATCTCGTCAGAAATAAGCCAAATGCCCGTTCCATCTAATGCCTCGGCTATATCTCGTAAATTCTGTTCGGTCAGTATTTTTCCCGTCGGATTGGACGGTGATATCACGACTGCCGCTTTCGTTTTTTCGGTGATCTGAGATTTGAAATTTGAAATATCAAATTCAAAATCGCGATCAGCAGGCATTTTGTAATACACCGGCGTGCCCTGAGCGATGCGTGTACAGGCTTCGTACGCCGGCAAGCTCGGGTTTGGTAGCAGCACCTCGTCGCCTTCGTCGACGACACACATAAATGCATCGGTCATCGCCTCTTGCGAACCGCATGTAACGACCACGCCGGTCCTCGGCAAGTTGAGATGCGGATATTGTTCGGCGATCTTGTCGCGAAGGGCGGGCAGTCCCGGATGTGATGTATAACCGTTTTGTTCGTCGCGGGCAACACGGGCCGCCTCGTCACGCATAAATTGCGGCGTTGGCAGATCAGGTTCACCCAAACCAAAATTAATGCTGTCCGGCAGAGCACGCTCAAAAAACTGGCGGATGAGCGTCGGCTGCAAACCCTGCATTCGCCGGGGTAAAGTAAATTTCTCTTCCTTTTGGACAGGCATCATCCCTTGTCTTCCTCGACTCCGTCTTCTTCGAGTTCTTCGCGGATCTCGCCGACCTCGACGTTAAATTCGCCCTCGGCCTGTGCCAGCGGATCAGCGTTTATGACACCCGCAAGCGACTCGATCTCGCCGATGATCTTTTGCCCAAAGCCTGTAATGCTATCTTTAAGCCCATGTTTCTCGCCGTTTTCCGGTTCGTTTTGTCCCATATATTCCTCTACAACTATCTTAGCAATTTGCGGTTAGGTTAAAAACATCGCTATGGCATCAGTTGACAGCAAAGTCGATAAAACCGTTATTCGGATTTGCCGAGAGCAGACGAACGCGGATCTTGTCGCCGACTTTTACGTTGTATTCGCCGTTGACAATTCGGCCATCGACCGGCGGCCGCAGTATCCGGGCAAACACCCCAGCCGACGTATCACCCGTGACGATCGCGTCAAAATTTTCGCCGATGTGCCGCTGCATTACGCTTGCGGCGACGATCTTTCGCATCTTGCGCTCGACCTTGCGGGCACCTTTTTCCTGGAGATTTGCGTGTTCGGCGATCGAGTCGAGTTCGTCGGCCGTGTATGGCGACGGAGTTTTATCGATCACGCTTTTTACCAACCGCTGAATCACGATGTCCGTAAATCTTCGGTTCGGAGCCGTCGAATGGGCGTAATCACGAACCGCCAAACCAAAATGCCCGCCCGCGTCTTCGCCCTGACGTTGGACAACATATTCGCCGCTGCCGATAAGTTTGATTATCGAAAGCGACAGATCGGGAAAATGATCGGGGTCGGCGGCACGGCGTTTTGCCAGAAAAGCAGCGAGCGCGGGCTGGTCGGGTTCCGCCGGGAGATGTTCGCGAAATTCGGCGGCGATCCTGACGATGCCGTCCCAATCTTTTGGCGTATTGACGACGCGGCGGAGCGACAGAGCCCCGTTATTTTCTAGAAACTCAGCCATCTCGACATTGGCCGCGACCATAAAGTTTTCGATCAGCTTGCGGGCACCGTTTGGCTCGACAGAGCGGATCGATTTGACCTCACCGTTTTCGACGACCGCCGTCGATTCGATCGATTCAAATTGCAGAGCACCTTTTACGGTGCGATATGCCTGCAATCTGTCCGCCGCTTTGTCCTGCAGCTCGATCGGTTCACGCAAGCCCGGGATGCCGGCGACCTTTTCGGGAACATCAGCGTTGCCGTCAAGCCACGGCCCGATCTCCTCGTAAGAAAGCTTCGCACGATTGTTAACGAGAGCCCGATAAAACGTAGATTCCGGCACATCACCGTTCTCTTTTATCGTCATTTCGGCAACGACAGCGTGGCGGTCAACACCCTCATTGAGCGAAGTCAGATCGGTCGAAAGCTCTTCGGGCAGCATCGGAAAGATCTCGCTCTGGGTATAGACCGTGACGGTATTTTGCGCGGCGTGCATGTCGATCGGCGAATACAGCGGGACGCGCGAATCGACGTCTGCGATCCCGACCAAAACACGAATATCGCCATTCTCAAGCTGTTCTGCCCACTCTATCTGATCAAGATCACGCGATGAATCATTATCGATCGACGACCACAACAGATCACGCATATCGCGGACTCCGGCATCACTAACGTCGCTCGCCTGGATCTGCTTGATCTGATCCCAAACCTCATCTGAAAACTCCGGCTCAAATCCATTGTCAATCATCGCCTGATGAGCTTTGCCGTCGAGCCAATTTCCCGAGCCTTGATCGTTCATTTCCCTTCTCTTACTTTGCGTTCTTCGCGTCTTTGCGTGAAATTATCTATCTCAAATAGTCTTCCAACTTCGTCGAAGCGTCGGTCTTGTCGTCGCGGTATTTGACGATGATCGGGCAATAGATCGACAGGCCGTTCTCCTTGCCAAAACCGCTTGAAACGGCCCGCGAGCCCTGAACTACAACCGCTCCGGCTGGAATTTCGAGCGGCTTGTCCCCGTCCGATTTGATAATGCGGCCGTTTGGCAGATCAAACACCGGCGTCGAACGCGTCAGTATCACCCCGCTCGCGAGCACCGCTCCCACGCGGACTATCGTGCCCTCATAAACGCCCGTATTACCGCCGACGAGCACATCATCCTCAATAATCACCGGCACGGCTCCTACAGGCTCGAGCACACCGCCGATCTGCGCCGCCGCCGACAAATGCACCCGCTTACCGATCTGGGCACACGAACCGACCAAAGCGTGGCTATCAACCATCGTGCCTTCGTCAACATACGAGCCGACATTAATATACGCCGGCGGCACGACCACGACGCTTGGGGCAACATAACAGCCATCGCGTATAGCCGAACCGCCCATCACGATCCGCACACCGTCTTCCAAAGTCATCGGCCGCAGTGGGAATGTGTCTTTGTCAAAAAACTGCAGCGTCTCGGTCGGTTTAGACATCTCGACCATCTTGCCCATTCGAAACCCGAGCAAAATACCCTGCTTTACCCACGCATTCGCGTGCCAATTACCGTCAGCCGCTTTCTCCGCCGAGCGTATCTCTCCACGTCGCAGCGCCGTCTTGAACGACTCGTACACCTCACGGTCATCGGTTGAAAACTCCGACTTCTCAAACAGTTTTTCGATTTCACTTTGTAAATTCACAAAATTCTCCCCGCTTGCCTAAACGTCGTCCCGATTTGCAATAACTGCCCTTGCGATCAAACCGATCCCGCCCGCGAACAAGATCAGCATTATCACCGTATTAAACAAACTTGTCGGCTGAAAATAGATCTGAAGATTCATCAAAATGCCCGACGCGATGACGATGATGCTGATCGCGATGAGGATCCAGCCGATGATCGATTTGCCGTTAAAGAAAACGAATGCTATACCAAAGATCAGCGGGACGAGCGACAGGCCAAAGGTGTTGTAACCGCCCCAGTTCCAAAAGCCGCTGGTCACGATCACGCGGCTGATGAGCAAATAGCCGCCCGAGACGGTCATGATGAATCCGATCACGAACTCGATCAAACCTCCCGAAGTTCCGCCCGGCCTTTTTAGATCTTCAAATTCCATAATGTCTGTTTCGGGCTATTCCGTATCGACTTCACGTTCGGTCGATTTTCCAAATTTCCGCTTGATGACCTGATGGGCGACCGGGATCAGCATAAACGCAAAGCCGGCAAACATTGGTTTCGCGATAACGGCAATGGCGATCGCGACCAGACCCGCAACATGCAACACCGCCATTCGCCACGCAATATGACTTACGTCTTCTGCTTTTGCGTCGGGATCCATCAGTCCGTTGCGAAATGCATAGCGAAACTGCACGATCTCGAGAATGCCGGCCAAAGAAAACGTCAGGGCATAAACAATAAGCGGCACGAGTTCCGTAAAATACTCGCTAAAAAAGGCGCTCGCGAACGGCATAAATGCGATCGTCATCAAGAAAAACACATTTCGCCAGATGAGGCCGTAATTCCAATCGACGATCATCCCATAGACTTTGTGATGCCCGACCCAATAGGCCCCGATCACGAGAAAGCTGAAAAAATAGCCGATAAAATTTGGAATTAGCCGTGCGAGCGCGATTATGAAATCCCTCGGCGATGCAGTGTCGTGTTCGAGATGCGGCACCTTGATCTCGATGATCAATAGCGTGATCGCGATCGCAAACAGTGCATCGCTAAAAAATACAATGCGCTCAAACTGCAACTCGTGTTTCTGACCTTTTTCGAACATCTCTATGTTTTAGGCGGTGCGACCGCGGCGGTTTGCAGCACGACGATCTGCCAGTTCCCTTACGTTTCTCCCAGACGCAGGTGCATCGCATCGACATCGACGTTTGCTTGCCGGCAATCTCAAAAACCATTGTGACGACTGCCGTTACGATTGCCGTTTTCGATTTTTCGTAGACGCGAACGACGATGTCCTCATTAGTGACCAAGATAGTTTTCAATGTCTCGGACGGCCTTAGTACTTCGAGTTCTTCTTTCTTGCCACGCGTCCCGCCGTTGTAATCGGTAATAAACAGGTCATCCGCGAAAAGTGCGTCGAGAGCCTTTTGATCGCGATCTTTGACAGCGTCTGCCCATTTTCCGATCGCCGCCCGAACCTCAGTCTCGTCGCGGGAGATCTTTTGTGCGTGCACAGAACCAGCGATCACGGCTATAAGCATTACGCCCACAAACACTTGCTCACTTCCCAATCACCTCTTTCATAACGGCTTTGAGTTTGGCGCGTGTCTCCGACGTTACCGGCACGAGCGGTAGCCGCAGGTTTTCCTCACACAGGCCCATTTCTTTCATCACAAATTTGCACGGAGCGGGCGATGATTCGATAAAGTTCGCCTCCATTAACGAAAGTATTTTGTAATTGATCTTACGGGCAAAATGAAACGAGCCGTTCAGAGCGTGATCGACCATTTTGAAGCTTCGTTTGGTATCTCGTTCGCACAGACCGACACCAGACCGTCCGCTCCAAGCACGATCAGCGGCAGAGTCGAGGCATCGTCACCGGAAAAGACTTTGAAATTCTTAGGCCGTCCGCCGATTATCTGCATCACCTGCGAATAGTCGCCGGATGCTTCTTTGGTTGCGACAATATTCTCGTATTTTTCCGCAAGTTTCAGCGTCGTCGCGGCGGAGATGTTTGACGAGGTACGCGAAGGCACGTTGTAGAGCATAATGGGAAATCCTTTCACAGATTTCGCGATCTCGGAAAAGTGTGCAACAAATCCTTCTTGAGTCGGTTTGTTGTAATACGGTGCCACGACCAAAGCCGCATCCGCACCTGCTTCTCTCGCCCGTCGCGTAAAATCGATCGTCGCAGCGGTGTTATTGCTGCCGGTTCCGGCGATGACGTGAGCCTTGTGTTTCTTAGCGACCTCGACCGCCATCTTTATTACGTGCAAGCGCCGCTCTCGTCCATCTGACATTTTCGCCGGTCGTCCCGCACGGCACGAGTATCTTCACCCCGCCCTTTATCTGCCGCTCCGCAAGCTTTTTGAAACACGCGTCATCGATCGACCCGTCCTTGTTAAAAGGCGTCACAAAAGCCGTCGCACAGCCCCGCATCCATTCAACTTTCATCGTCATAACTTTTTGCCACCGATTTCACAGATTATCACAGATATTTGTTTCGGTCTTATCCGTATCCATCCGTGTTTATCTGTG
>JADJRV010000021.1 GCA_016712045.1 Chloracidobacterium sp.
GTGGTCGTTTTCCGCAGCCTCAAGGAACATCACCTTCGCCGCATTCTCGATATCGAGCTGCGATCTGTTCAGGACCGCATCACCGAATCGGCGGGAACGAAGTTTGTCTTTGAATGCACCGACGAAGCAAAAGAATATTTGCTCGGCGAAGGCATCGACCTCAAATACGGAGCCCGTCATCTAAAACGTGCGATCGAGCGTTTTCTCGTCTATCCGCTTTCAAATCGTCGCCCGAACAGGTCGAGACCGGTGATCTTTGATGGTTGATTATGACGAAGACAGCCAAGCTTTAACCTTCACCAAACAGGCGGGCAAGCTGATCGTCGCCGATGTTCCTGGCGCGAGTTCACAGACGACCAGCCTCTGGTGAGTGCCGACGGCGTTGGTTTGCCGCTACCGGCTTCGCAGGTTGCTGCGGGCATGAGTAAGTCCAGAGCGAGCAAAACGACGCGTAGTATCGGTTTCTAACCAAACTTTTAGGGAGCGAATTTCGCTCCCTTTTACTTAGCCCAGAGTGAACGGTTTACGGCCTCGTGCCAGTTGTTCATTAGCTTTTCTGCATCAGCCGCCGACATCTGCGGTTCGAACTGCCGGTCGGCTTGCCAGTGCTCAACGAGTTCGTCCTTTGATGCCCAAAACCCAACGGCAAGGCCCGCAAGATAAGCCGCACCCAGAGCCGTAGTCTCAGCAGTTTTTGACCTTACGACCGGGATCTGCAAAATGTCAGCTTGAAACTGGAGGAGGGCGTCATTTTTGGTCGCTCCACCATCCACGCGAAGTTCAGTAAGGTCAGCATTCGAATCCGAGTTCATCGCCGTGAGCAGATCGGCGGTTTGAAAGGCGATCGATTCGACCGCCCGCGCGATGTGAGCCTTCCGGTGCCTCGCGTTAGGCCGATGGGCAGGCCTCGCGGGCATCCTGATCCCAATGTGGTGTTCCGAGTCCGGCGAATGCCGGAACAAAATACACGCCGCCGTTGTCTGAAACGGACGCGGCAAGAGACTCGACATCGGATGATCGCTCGATCACACCTAGCGAATCACGCAGCCACTGGATAACCGCTCCGCCGATAAAGACGCTGCCCTCAAGAGCGTATTCGGTCACGCCGCTGGTCTGCCAGGCAACGGTCGATAGCAGACGATTCTCCGACGCAACCGGTTTGTCTCGACATTCTGCAGCATAAAGCAGCCGGTGCCATAGGTGTTCTTTGTCGAGCCGCTGGCAAAACACGCCTGTCCAAAAGCGCCGCTTGCTGGTCGCCCGCAATGCCGGCGATCTTGAATCCCATTAGCTCATGGATCTCAACATCGCCGTAAACCTCAGACGACGAACGCACTTCGGGCAAGATCGCTCGCGGCACATCGAAGATCGTGAGCAGCATCATCCCAGTCACGCGTGTTGATGTTATAAACCATCGTCCGCGAGGCGTTTGACGGGTCGGTGATGTGGAGCTTACCGTTGGTCAGTTTCCAAACGAGCCAAGTATCGACCGTGCCGAATGCAAGTTCGCCATTCTCAGCTCTTTCGCGAACGCCCGGCAAGTTATCGAGCAGCCACTTGATCTTGCTTGCCGTGAAATAGGCATCAACCTCAAGCCCGGTCTTCGAGCGGATCAGATCACCGTGTGCCTCACGGATATCGTTGCAGATGTCAGATGTTCGACGATCCTGCCAGACGATGGCATTGTGGATCGGTTCGCCTGTTTTGCGGTCCCAGATAAGCGTGGTCTCGCGTTGATTGGTGATGCCAACTGCGGCGATGTTACCTCCAGTAAGATTTGCCCTTGTTAGGGCTTCGACAGCAGTATCAAGCTGCGACTGCCATATCTCTAGCGGATCATGCTCGACCCAACCGCTCTGCGGATAGATTTGTGTAATTCGCTTTTGACCGAGGGATACGACGTTGCCATCGCGGTCGAAAACTATTGCTCGGCTGCTGGTGGTGCCTTGATCTAATGCCAGAATAAAAGACATATCGTTATCGGCGTATATGTTGAGCTAGATTTTGTCGAGAGCCTGAGTCAAGTCGTCAATCAGATCCTTGACATCCTCGACCCCGACCGAGAGACGGATCAAGCCGTCGGTGATCCCGGCTTTAAGACGGTCTTCGCGCGAAATTGTGGCGTGGGTCATCGATGCGGAGTGTTGCAAAATGGTTTCCACACCGCCAAGCGAAGTCGCCAGCGTGCAGAGCCGGACGCTGTTGGCAAAATCTTGCCTGCCTCGACCGTTCCAAGGTCGAGCCGATCATCCCGCCGTATCCGCCAGGCATCTGACGTTTTGCGATCTCGTGATTTTGATGCGATTCGAGCCCGGGGTAATAGACTTCCTCGACCTTTGGATGGTCGCCGAGCATATTCGCGATCGCAAAGGCATTGGAGTTGTGCCGTTCCATTCTTAGAGCGAGCGTCTTGATGCCGCGAATTACAAGCCACACGCACCTGCGGAGCAATGTTACCGCCATAAAATTTGTTCGCACCATGACGAGCCGCCTCAACGACCTCGCTTTTACCGACGAGGACGCCGGCCGTCAGGTCACTGTGGCCGCCGAGGTATTTCGTTGCACTGTGAATGACTGCGTCAACGCCGAGTTCGCATGGCCGCTGGTTGAACGGTGTAGCAAAGGTATTGTCGGCGACAGTGGCGATGCCGTGTTCGCGAGCAATGGATGCGACAGCCTCGATGTCCGTGATAAGGACGAGCGGGTTGGTCGGGGTCTCGATCCAAAATAGCTTGGTGTTGGGTTGTATAGCCGCACGATAATTCTCAGCGTTCGTAGCATCGACAAATGTTGTTGCGATGCCAAATCGCTCTTTTAGATGGTGCAGAAAATTGGTCGTTGTTGCATACATCGACTGCGGAGCGACGATATGCTCACCGGACTTTACGAGCGTAAAGATCGCGGCAGAAACAGCGGCCATGCCGGACGCAAGTGCGAGAGCCGCGTCGGTGTTTTCGAGTTCCGCCACGGCGGCCTCTAACGCACGTTGAGTCGGGTTTCCGAGCCGTCCGTAATAGTAGCCGTCCTTTTCCTCGTTATGGATCGCCGCACCTTCGTCGGCATCCGTAAATGCATACACCGACGCAGGATAAATCGGCACCGACAAAGCCCCCGTAATGCGAGGAATGATCGTCGCCAGCATGCACCGCCTTTGTGTACATCGATCTGTCACCCATTTTGTTTAAATGCTCCTTTCCCGACAATCGTAAAACTAAACGGTGCGAATCGCAATCTGACGCGGCATGCGTCAAGATTGCATTACATATATGGTTGACGTAATATGAAATTAGTCACGCTATGCAAGAATCAACATTTACGGCCCTCGAACATCTTTTTTTAGCCTTGTCCGACAAGACGCGGCTGCGGCTGCTCGCTCTGATGGTCGATGGTGACGTTCCCGTAGGCGTGCTGGCTGATAGTTTAGGCGAAAGCCAGCCAAAGATCTCGCGGCATCTCGCATACCTGCGAAGTGCGGGGCTCGTCTCAACCCGCCGCGAGGGCAAATGGATCTACTACGGAATCGAAAACGAGATGGATGATGCCGTCACGCGAGTGTACTCAATGCAACGCTTCGCTCGATCTTGTCGGACGGAAGTGAGCGGCCCAGACAGGTCAGCCAGCAGATGGAGTCTGAACAGTATTCTTACGAAGAGAGTGAATATGAAGATGACGAATATGTGTCTGATTGGGTCCCGCAAGAATTAGAGATCCACTTGCTCTAGGATTCGTCACTATTGCCGTACGGACAATGGCGGCAGATGTTGTTGCAGCAGTGGCCGCGATTGAGCAGATATCGCCGGGTCAGGACCATCAACCATCGTCAAAATAAAAATCCAGGCCCTCAACAAAAGTCTCAGCCTGTTCACTCGTGTCCACTGCCTGTCCGTGACTATCTTGCATACAAAGCTAGAAATTCCTTGTTACCCTCGGCACCGGTGATCGGCGATTCGATCAAGCCTTCAGCCCGCAAACCCATCCCAAAAGCAAAATCATTTATCTCGGCGACCACCCGCTCGTGCTTTTCCGTTTCGCGGACGATGCCACCTTTGCCGACTTCGCCACGGCCTACCTCAAACTGTGGTTTGATGAGCACAACCAGCTTTCCGGTTGGCTTGAGCAGCGGAGCACCGCCGGAATTATTTTTGTCACCGAGATAAATGAGACATCCATCACCGCCAGATCAAATTGTTTATCAAAGTCGTCGGACGACAGTTCGCGTGCGTTTGTGTGTTCGCGAACCTCGACACGCGGGTCGTTTCTCAAGCTCCAAACCAGTTGATTGGTCCCGACGTCGATTGCGATCACCTTTGATGCACCGTGCTGTAGCAAACAATCTGTAAAGCCGCCCGTCGATGCGCCGATATCGATGCAATCAAACCCGGCCGGATCGATATTAAATTCCGCGAGAGCCGCTTCGAGTTTAAGGCCGCCGCGCCCGACATACCTTAACTCACTAGACGCTCCTTTGAGGCGGATGGTCGCAGTTCTTTCAAAACTTTCCGAAGATTTTCGACTCGTTTTTCATCGGCCAGCACAACGCCGGCCATCACCAATGCCTGAGCTTTGGTTCGCGACTCAGCCAGGCCAAGCTCGACGAGCAGTTTATCAATGCGTTCACGGCTCATCTTGAATTGGCTCCCATTTTTTTTGTGCGGATACGAAAGTGCTATTCTATGCAAAATGGTAACGGAAACAAAGCTGGATCGGTTTGCTAAATACTCTTGGTTCGTCGTTGCGTTTAACCTCGTCGTAATTCTGTGGGGCGTTTTCTTGCGTGCTTCGAAATCGGGCGACGGCTGCGGACAACATTGGTTGACGTGTCACGGCGAGGTTATTCCGTCGGCACCCGAACTGAAAACGATCATCGAATTTTCGCATCGCATCACGAGTGCGATCGCATTTTTTGCGGTTTTGGGGCTGGTGATCTGGACTTTTCGTAAGTTTAAAAAGGGCGACACCATCCGTAAAACCGCGCTCATTTCGTTTTTCTTTATCATCACTGAGGCAGCCGTCGGGGCTGGCCTGGTGCTGACGGGAAACACGGCTGATTCGTTGACGGCCGCCCGTCCATTTTGGATGGCTGGACATCTCATCAATACGTTTATCCTGCTCGCGTTTCTGACTCTTACTGCTCGTTACGCGAGTGGAGGAAAGACGATGGTTGCGGGGATCGCGACTAAATACAAGGCCGCGATTGCCATCGGCATCGCGGCGATATTTGTCGTGGGCATCAGCGGATCGATCGCTGCTTTGTCGCATATGCTGTTTCCATCGGGGACGCTTGCCGAGGGCATGGCAAAAGATTTTTCACCGACCTCAAATATTTTATTGCGGCTACGCTTGCTGCATCCGATCACGGCAATTCTTACGAGTGTTTTCTTGGTCTTTCTAACCGGTTGGATAGCCAAAGAATCGGGAAATGAGGCGGGTGTAAAGCGCTGGTCAAACGTGCTGGCAATACTCGTATTGGTGCAGATCGCATTTGGTTCGCTGACGCTTTTTACTATGGCACCGATATTGATGCAGCTCGGACATCTATTTTTGGCGGATGCGATATGGATCAGCTATGTGCTGATGGCGGCTAGTTTCTTATCCGTTGAGCCGCCGCAAATCGAAAGCTCCTAGCTTCTGCTCCGTTCGACAAGTTCATCAAGCGAAGCCTGTAGCTCGGCCAATTTTTCTTTAATTACCGTGTCATCGGCATCGTCTGGGACGAATATTGGCTCGCCATAGGTCATCGTCGCCCGCGTGAATGGCATCGGAATGATCATTTTGTCCCAACTATTCGCTGTAATAGATCTTTTTGGCGTAATGATAAATGGTAGTATCGGGTCGCCGGTTTTTTTCGCGACCATAACGGGGCCCAATTTTGCGACATGTCGCGGACCTTTAGGCCCATCGACGGTAAACCCCATCGGAATACCCAACTTTTGTTTGCGGATCATCTCTATCAAAGCTCGCGAACCGCCTTTGGTCGATGAACCGCGTATTGCTCCATAACCTAATCGTTGAATAAAACGGGCAATATATTCGCCGTCAAAGCTCTGCGAGGTCAGAAATGTGATGCCGCGACCGCGCAGGTAATATGTTCCGAGAAAAATACGGTCATGCCAACTCGCATAAATGGGTTGATGACCACTGCTCACGATAGATTCAAGGTGTTCTTTGTTTTCCGTCTTGAATCTGATCGTTGTCCCGACGATCAGTATCAAATAGTAAAACGCAAGGTCGGCTAGGCGGATCGTTAGGCGCTTGTCAAAAGTGTATTTATCGAGCGGAGCGAATTGGTAAACTTTGTCGTTTTGTTTCGGCACGGTTAGAAAGTTACTCTCTATTTGGGGTATTATTTGCAACAACGGCAATAGACATATCGTATCCTAATATAGCCTTTCAACGCGCACTATGCAGCGACGAATTCTCATCATCGACGATCACGACGATCTCGCCAGTTCACTCGACGAAGTGTTTACCCACACCGGCCATGAGGTGCGCGTGCTTGAGCGGCGCGTCGATGCACTGGCCATCGAGCACCTAGAGGATTTTGATCTGGTCATCACCGATCTCGACGTGCATCCGGGTACAGCGGCGACCATTAAGGGCGACGCTATCTGTTTGCCCGATATACCCGCGATCGAGGCCGGCGAACACGTCAAGGCGTTCAAGCTGTGTGCGGCAAATTACCGCCGCGAAGAATTTGACGAGGAAGAGCTAAAAAACCTGGTCGCCACGATCCTTGATTACAAGATCAAATTTGTCGATACTCAGGCCGCCGTTGCCGAGCTGCACGAGAACATCGAGTTTGAGCTGCCGTCGGCGATATCGCTGATGCATATGGTGCTCGAGTATTTGCTAAAGCGTGTCGAAAAACTCGGTGTCATCAATCCCGAACAGTCCAATCTTTTTGTCGCTCTCGACGAGGCGTTTGTAAACGCCGTCAAGCACGGCAATAAATTTGACGCTCAAAAACTGGTGCGGATAACCGCCGAGATTTCGAAGGTTGAAGCAAAATTTACGATCGAAGATGAGGGTGAGGGCTTTGACGTAAAAAATATCCCCGACCCGCTCGACCCCGAAAATCTTTTCAAAACCTCGGGCCGCGGCGTGCTGTTTATCTACAACATCATGGACGAGGTTCAGTACAACGATCGCGGCAATCGCCTGACGATGGTCAAAAAAGCCCACCCGGACGAAGAGCACACGGCGTGAAATGCGGTAAAATACCGTTAAATGAAAGTCACGATCGCACAGATCAATACCACCAACGGCGACCTTGCCGGTAATACGCGAAAAATAATCCAGGCTATCGAAAAAGCCCGCAGCGACGGGTCGGATCTGGTTGTTTTTCCGGAGGTTGTGACCCACGGATATACCTCGCAGGACTGGTTTCAAGACCGCGATATTATCGAGCACTCCGCCGACCCGCTGCGCGAGATCATCTCCGCGACACAGGGAATTACGGCGGTTGTCGGCACTATCCGCCGAAATGATGATACGAATGGACGGCGTTTGTATAATTCGGCGGCGGTGATACACGACGGCGAGTTGGTCGGTTTTGCGGATAAATCTTTACTGCCGGAATACGATGTTTTTGACGACCCGCGTTACTTTGAACCCTCCGATCACCGACGTATTTTTGAGATCAATGGTGTGAAACTAGGCGTCGTCGTTTGCGAAGATTTTTGGAACGACAAGACTTTTTGGAAAGAGCGGCTTTATGAAAGCGACCCAACGGATGATGTGATAGCGATGGGTGCGGATATCATCGTTTCGGTCAACGCTTCGCCCTACAACAAAGGCAAGATCCGGTTGCGCTGCGACATGGTCGCACATCGTGCCAAGCTGCAGAAAAAGCCAATAGTTTTTGTTAATCTCGTCGGCGGCAATGACGGCATTATCTTTGACGGAGCGAGCCTGATCGCTGACGAAGAGGGCGATATTATCCTGCAGGCGTCTGCGTTTGAGGAATTTGTCGAGACCGTCGAGCTTGATGTGCGAAAACCAGATTCCCGGGGAATCACCGGCGGTGAGATAGACTCGATCCATCGTGCGTTGGTACTCGGAATTCGTGATTACGCGGCAAAGAATAGTTTTAAACAGGCAGTATTGGGACTATCAGGCGGGATCGACTCGACGCTGGTTGCGGCGTTGGCTTGTGAAGCGATGGGCCCTGAAAATCTGTTATGTGTAATGATGCCATCGCCTTTCTCGTCAGAGGGCAGCATCAAGGACAGCGAAGAATTGGTCAGGAATCTCGGTTGTCAGAGCCGTATCGAACCGATCTCCGACACATTCGAAGTTTTGCTCAAGCAGATGGAATTGCACAAACCGACCAAGGGTGGTGAATCGCTGGCGGCGGAGAATATGCAGTCCCGCATTCGCGGCGTGATCCTGATGGCGATCTCAAATGCTGAGGGAAGGTTATTGCTCTCGACCGGCAACAAGAGCGAACTTGCGGTCGGCTATTGCACTCTCTATGGTGACACCAACGGAGGGCTGGCGGTGCTTGGTGACGTGCTCAAGACCGAGGTCTGGCAGATCGCCCGTCATATGAACGAAAAGGCGGGTCGTGAGATCATTCCAAACAAAATAATCGACAAAGCCCCATCCGCCGAGCTGGCACCCAACCAATTTGATCAGGACAGCCTGCCGCCGTATGAAGTGATGGATCCGATCCTGCAGATGTATTTTGAGCAAAAGGCTTCGCCCGCCGAGATAATCGCCGCCGGGCACGACGCCGAGCGCGTTTACTGGATCTTAAATAAGGTCGAGCATCCGGCGAACGAGTTCAAACGTCAGCAACTACCACCGACGCTCATCATCTCAAAAAATGCCATTGGCGTTGGCCGCCGCCGGCCGATAACGCATAAATATCGGAGAAATCAGCAGTCAATGCGGTGGGAAGGAGGGGGTTTTGTATAAAAATTACTCAGAAAAAGCTACCACATCAGAGCGAAAAATATATGAAGAAGGAAAATGATGACATGTTAGCTGAATATGATTTTTCCGGAAAGAAAGGTGTTAGAGGAAAGTATACAAAGGCGTATAAATCTGGCCACTCTGTTCGGATTTACGATGGTGATAAGTTGGTTAGCGATAATTATTTTGCTGCCATCGAGCCTGATGTAAGTGCCTATTTTCCCGATTCAAAGGCAGTAAATAAAGCTCTTAGACAAATTATCTCGATTGTTCGACCTAAGCCTCACACTGCACAAAAATAAATAGTCGAAGATAGAGAAAAGTTTCGCAAGTTCACATCTAAACTCCGTTCTTAAAACATCAGCAATTGCTGCATTTTTAATAACGGAGTTTTTATATGCCTAAATTTGATAGCCCTTTGAACAATATCCAGATCGCGAGCCCGTGTTCGGCGGATTGGAACGAGATGTTTGGTGACGACCGCAAACGCCATTGTGGTGACTGTAAGCTCAATGTTTATAACCTTTCGGGGATGACAAAAGACGAAGCGGAGTCGCTCGTGATGAACGCCGAGGGGCGTCTGTGTGTGCGGTTTTACCGTCGGGCGGATGGTAGCGTCATTACGCAGGATTGCCCGGTCGGCTGGGCTAAAGTTAAGCAGCGAACAAAGATCTACGCGACAGCGGTTGCGTCTTTGCTAATGGCTCTCTTTACGGGTGTTTTGTTCGTCTCACTTTTTTCGAAGCACAAGCCGTTGATGGGCGATCTGCGGATACCGTTTGCGACGCCTACTCCACAACCGCTTATGGGAGCCGTTGCCGCTCCGCCGAAAAATACTAATTCGAACACAAATGTTGAAATGGGAAAGCCGTCGGTTATACAGGGAAACGTCGCGATCGACGCCCCGAAAACACTAACGAAATTTGAGGTCGGGAAAATGCGGGTGATGCCAAATACAGGCCGCAAAGACAGCTAAACCAACTTAGTTTTTAACGTAATAACCCTGACGGGCCCGGACGCGAAGTTCGGGCCTGTTGTTTAGGCCGACGTCGAGTTTGACAAATTTATTGAGCGGGAAATCGGATTCGGAATAGTACTGGATCAGGTATTGTGACCGTAGCTCATTGGCGAGCTGGCGAAAAATGCGGTCAAGCAGCTCGGTATTTTTTCGCGTACTGATCGTATTTTGATATCCGTCTTTGGTGTCGATCGGCTGAAACTTTGGCAAAAACGCGGTGCCGCCGGTCTCGTCGGCAAATTTCTGCATATTCTCCTGCCCGAACACGCTCATCTTATTTAGCTGAAATGAACTGCCCGCCGGATTTATCGAGTAGAAAACAGTGTCGGCATCTTGTAGCGAACGCGACACGCGCAGCCGCTCTTTAACGCTGGCTGCATCCCGATTTGCGACGGTCAGCTGATAGAGATCTTTGCTATTGATGGTGTTAATTCGCTCTCCGATCTTTCGGTAGCCGTCCTGAAGTGCCTTTGCGATATGCGCGCTGTTGGTGTCTTCGCCGTCAGAGATCACCACGACGACACGCCTCGTCCCGTTGGGAGCATTTTTGCGAAGATAGTCGGACGCTTCGGACACGGTATCAAAAAAAGCGGTCGAGTCTTTTGTGGGGACTATCGCACGTACAGCAGCAGCGGCTTTTTCGGCGACATCTCGCGATGAAAGTAAAACTGATCTAGATCCGATCGCAAAAACGGCAGCACGGTCAACGGGACGCATTACTTCTTGCAGGAATTTAGCTGCCGTCTCCTGTTCAAATTTGAACATCTTGTCAGTGCTGGCTGACACGTCAAAAAGCAAGACGATCTCGAGCGGCACGACATCCGCCGTCCCGACGTTTTCTATAGTTTGGTTTTTGCCCTCTTCTGATAGGCGAAAGTCTTGTGCGGTCAGGCCGGTGATGGCTTGGCCGTTGGCGTCGGTGATCGAGACTGGAACGACGACGAGCCGCGACTCGACCTTGATAATGTCGTCGTCGATCTTGGGTTTGGGTGTCGGGGTTGCGGTTTGTGCGAGGACGGATAAACCAGAGGCTAAGATCAACGCTACAGCCGCGAACGGATATTTTTGGATCTTACTAAACATCATTTCCCGTCACCTCCAGGACAAAGTTTGAGGGCATCGGAGCCGGTGAATATTGTACACACGGCCCGGCGATGCCCTCTGTTAGCGTTATTACTTATCGTCGTTGGACTGTTTGACCTCGACGTTCTGATTGATGCCGCGGCTTACCAGCAATTTAACCTCGACACGGCGGTTCTGTTCACGGCCTTCGCGGGTCGTGTTGTCAGCAACAGCCTGCAGCTCGCCATAACCATACGAAGTGCTCATACGGCGAAGCGAGATGTTGTGTGTCTGAATCAGATAATCCTTGACGGCCTGTGCACGACGGTCGCTGAGAGCCTTGTTTTGAGCGGTGCTGCCCTCGGCGGATGCAAAACCGGTCACCTCGATGAGATAGCCCTTGAGCGTGGCTGCGGTCGTTGCAACCTGGTCCAAAGCAGCTTTACCCTCGGCTGAAAGCTTTGAGCTGTTGACCTTAAAGTTGACGGTCGCAGTGGTCTGCACGACATAATCGTCAAGATCGGAAATGCGTTTGTTGGTCGCGTTAACGCCTGCAACAGCGGCATCAGCGGTGTCCTGTGCGGCCTTGGCACCGCCCTTGGCGGCGTTTGAGATCGCCATCAGCTCATCGATTTGACCCGAAACACGCAGAGCATTTTGCTCGGCGGCGGTCAATCTGTCTTCGGCCGGAGCCATTCGAGAGCGTTCTGTGCAAAAAGGCTGACGGCGCTAAAAACAACTGCTAGTGCGATGATCGATAATTTTTTAAGCATGATTAAACTCCTCGAAGATAAAAGATCGTTGGTAAAACACCACCAAAGGAATAGACGCAAAAAAGGTGGTCAGGGTTGTCGGCGAAAGCTCCTAAGGCATTTGCCACGCGATCGGTCAAAACAATTTCAATTGAGGGAGACAAAGAAACAATGTTTAAAGCATACACTAAATTGGACGCGATTTAAACCGTTGTGATCTGCGGTGAAAGCCTGTAATTACAGGCTTTTGGTCAATACGTGAAAGGAGCCTTTTCCAAATATTCTTTCAAATATGCCAAAAACTTCTCGGCATCAGCACCGTCCACGATGCGATGATCGTAGGTCAGGGCAAAATATGCCATCTGACGGATCGCGATGTAATCGTCGCCGTCGGGCGAGGTCATAACCTTAGCCCGTTTTTCGATCGTCCCGACACAAAGGATAGCGACTTGTGGCTGATTGATGATCGGCGTACCAAACAGGCCGCCAAAAACGCCGGGAGTTGGGATCGTAAATGTACCGCCTTGGACGTCGTCGGGGCTGAGTTTTTGGTGCGGGCACGATCGGCAAGGTCGTTAGCTCTAACGGCAAACTCTGACAGCGACAACGTCTGTGCGTTCTTAATGACCGGCACAAGCAAGCCCCAATCAAGTGCGACCGCCATGCCGAGATTGATGTCGCCTTTATAGACGATGTTTTCGCCGTCGATCTGCGAATTGACGATGCGGTGCTCGCGGATCGCCGCCGTCACGGCCTGAAAGATGAACGGCATAAACGTCAGCTTGGTGCCAAATTTAGCCTGAAAATCAGCCTGATTTGCCTTGCGAAACTTTGCGACGTTGGTCATGTCGATCTCATAGACGCTCGTCACGTGGGCCGAGGTCTGTTTTGAGAACGTCATGTGCTCGGCGATCTTTTTACGCATCACCGACATTTTCTCGACGCGGTCATCCATCGTCGCTGTTGTTGATGGCGGCGTAAACGTTGATACTTTCGCGGGCGTTGAAGCGGTCGGCATTGCCGGAGCACCTTTTACAAGCAGATCCTGCGGACGCAAGGCGGCTCCCGTTTCGAGGAACGACATGATGTCGTCCTTGGTCACCCGGCCGCTGATGCCGCTGCCGGGAATGCGGGTGATGTCGATGCCGTGTTCTTTTGCAATATTGCGGACAAGCGGGCTGCTCTTCGTACGGCGAAGTTCATCGAGAGTTGCGTTGCCATTTGAACCGCCGTTCGTCGCTGCGGCAGCTTTGGCTTGAACAGGCTGTGCGACAGGCTCGGCTTTTGGAGTCTCAGCTACAGGAGCAGGAGTTTCCGGTTTTGGTGCGGGAGCAACAGCACCGCCTTCTGTTCCGACTAACGCCAGAACGGCACCGACCTCGACCGTTTCGCCTTCCTGGACGTTGATCGACAACAAGGTCCCGGCGGCGGGCGACGGAACCTCGGCATCGACTTTGTCAGTCGATATTTCAAGGAGGGCCTCGTCCTTGTCGATCTTGTCACCGACAGCTTTGAGCCATTTTGAAACAGTGCCCTCGGTTATCGATTCGCCCATCTGGGGCATTACGATCTCGGCCGCATCACCAGATGAGGTAGGAGCGGCGGCCGGAATGGCCTCGATGATCGCAGGTTCGGTCGAGGGTTCTTCTTCAGCGGCCACATTCTCTGCTGTTTCGACGATCGTCGGAGCTTCTCCTGCGGCTACAGGTGCGGGTGCTGATGCTCCGGCTTCGCCTTCTTCGCCGACAACCGCGACGACCGTGCCGACCTCGACGGTCTCGCCTTCTTGCGTGCGGATCTCAAGCAAAATACCAGCACCGGGGCTCGGCACCTCCGCGTCGACCTTATCAGTCGATATTTCGAGTATCGCCTCGTCTTTTTCGACACGCTCGCCGACTTGTTTTAGCCACTTCGAAACGGTGCCCTCGGTTATCGATTCGCCCATCTGGGGCATTACGACTTCAACGCTCATAAGATCTCCTGCAAAACTCTCAATTAGATAGGATACAAGAAAATGCGGTCTAAGAAAACTGAAGCGGTGGTAGCCGGTTTTGATTGCAAGGTATTAAACGATCCGACTTTTAATAAACGATATCGCCCGATCGAGTTCGTAGATCGCGGACGAGACGGCGATCTGTTTGTCGTTTTTCAAGACGATAGTGCCGTCAGCGCGTATCTCGCCGATCTCTTCCCATTTTGCCGAAGATTTACGATACGCGATGCCCTTTTCAAATATCTCGAGAACCGTTTTACGCTGAGCTATCCAAGAAAAAAGCGTGATGATGTAAACGATAAGAAAGGCTGAGGAAAGCAGAAAATAGAGCATCTCCTGGCGTACGTAATATAAGACCATCGTCCCCATAAAAAAGACGAACGACAGTACGGTGATAAACACGGCACGTTGGATATGTGCAGGCGACAGACCGTGAACGGCGATCAGTTTGCCAAGATCTTTCTTTATTTCAGCCACAATTTCTAGATAAATAGTATCAAACAAACTGCCGCATAATGCATCGTAAGGGCATCGTGCGATAGAATATCTACATCGTTATACCAAAACAAAATCAAACATTGCCCGTAAAAAACCATGATGAAAAAAATCTCGATCTTTGCCGTTCTCCTTTTTACGTTCTCCATTTCAGCCTTTGCTCAATCGCCCGCAATCACTGCGGCTGATTATGCCCGTGCGGAAAAAATGCTCGGCTACAACACCTCGCCGCTCATTGACCGTAATGCGGTTCGAGCAACTTGGCTGCCCGACGGACGGTTTTGGTACCGCGTGCTGACGCCGACCGGCAGCGAATACGTGCTGATAAATCCGGCAGACGGTTCGCGGAAGGTCGGGGCAAAGTGGGATGATTTGGGGCTTGCCCCTAATGCCCCGCGTGATGCGTGGCCTAACAACCCTAACGCAATTGTCTCGCCTGACCGAACTAAGGCGGCCTATATTAAGAACTTTAATTTGTGGATAAAAGATAGGACCGGCAAAGAAACCCAGCTTACCACCGACGGCGTTAAAGATTACGGTTACGCGACGGACAACGCCGGTTGGCAGCATAGCGAACGGGCGATCCTTGTTTGGTCGCCGGACTCGAAAAAGATCGCGACGTTTCAGCAGGACGAGCGTAACGTCAGCGACAGTTATCTCATCTCGACAAATGTCGGGGCTCCAAAGCTGAGCCAGTGGAAATCGGCTCTGCCGGGCGACGCTGTCATCCCGACCCTTCGCCGCGTGATCATCGAGGTTGATGTGCCAAAGGTCATCAGCCTACAACTCGCGCCCGATCCTCACCGTTCGACGCAGTGCGACGATATCTCATGCAATGGCAGTTGGGACGATGTGTACTGGTCCGCGGACGCTAAAACGCTCGCGTTTGTGTCAACCTCACGCGATCACAAGAAAGAGAATCTTCGGGTTGCCGACGCCGCAACGGGTGCTGTCCGCGATGTGTACGAAGAGATCAGCCCTACGCAATTTGAATCAGGACAGGGAGCTACAAGCTGGCGTTATCTGCCGGCGACAAACGAATTTATCTGGTTTACCGAACGCGACGGCTGGGGACATCTTTACCTTTATGATCTAGCCACCGGCAAGCTCAAAAATCAGATCACGAGCGGCAACTGGGCCGTTTGGCGTGTTCTGAATGTCGACGAAAAGAGCCGAACGATCTATTTTGAAGCAGGTGGACGCGAAGCGGGCAACGACCCGTATTTTGGCCACACGTACAGCGTCGGATTTGACGGCAAAAACCTGAAACTGCTTACGCCCGAGACGGCCAATCACGATGTGACGTGGTCGCCGGACGGTAAATATTTTATCGACAATTACTCGACGCCAAATACACCGGCAACATCAGTCCTCCGCGATGCTAACGGCAAACTCGTTGCCGATCTCGAAAAGGCCGATGTCTCGCGGCTTGCCGCCACTGGCTGGAAACCGCCGACACCGATCATCACCAAGGCCCGCGACGGCGTGACTGACCTTTATGGCCTGATGTACTCGCCGACAAAACCGGTTGCCGGCAAAAAATATCCGATGATCGTCTATATTTATCCCGGTCCGCAAGGCGGCAGCGTCGGCAGCCGAAATTTCTCGGCTTCGCGCGGTGATAATCAGGCGTTGGCTGAGCTTGGATTTGTCGTGATGCAGCTTGACGGCATGTGTAACCCGCTGCGGTCTAAGGCTTTTCATGATTCGTGCTACGGCAACATGGCCGATAACACGCTTGAGGATCAGATCGCGGGTGTAAAACAACTTGCGGCTAAATACAACAACATCGACCTCGACCGCGTCGGCATCTGGGGCCACTCGGGCGGCGGTTTTGCTACCGCAGCGGCGATGTTTCGTTATCCGGATTTCTTTAAGGTCGGCATTTCCGAATCAGGCAATCACGACAACCGCAACTACGAAGACGACTGGGGCGAACGCTACATCGGTCTGCTCCAAGGCGACAATTACAAAACACAGGCCAATCAGGAGTACGCCAAAAATCTAAAGGGCAAACTACTGCTCGCCCACGGCACGATGGACGACAACGTCCCGCCGGGCAACACCTATTTCGTCGTTGATGCTCTGATCAAGGCCAATAAAGATTTTGATCTGCTGATGATCCCTAACGCACGCCACGGCTACGGCCCCGCAAGCTATTACATGATGCGCCGCCGTTGGGACTATTTTGTAAAAAATCTTTTGGGAGCGGAACCGCCCAAGGAATACGTGCTAAAGCCAACGCCCGACCCGCGTATGGCTCAGTAACTTAAAAGGCAGGCTCTATGGCCTGCCTTTTTTATTTGAGTTCCTCGGTATCGTCCTCGCTTGCGTCAAACAAGACGCTGACGGGCGTGTGGGCGGGCGGGAGCGATTGGGTATATCCTGCGATATCTTTTTGCAGTTTTTCGACGGCGTCGCGTCCGCGTTCAAAATCGTCGGCTTTTAGTTTGAGCACGAGTTTGCCGTCCTCATTTGGCAGGTCACCCATTGCGGCTAGCGATTTTGTGCGGATTTCGATCTTGGCACCGCGTTTAAAGACGCCTTTTTTGAACTTAATATCGAGGATGTCGCCGATCGAGAGGCGAGCCTCTTTAAGGCCGACTGAGACAAGCCCCAGTATCTTTGAGTCAAACTCGATCACAATTCCGGCGCTCGAAAACTTTGCAAAACCATTGACCTCGGTCAGCCCTTGGTGTTTCGAAGATTTGAATGGAACGCTTGTAAAACTCTGCATAAAATGATGGCGGAAACCCGACCGGTAGGAAGGGTCTTCTTACACTGCTAACTACTAACCAACACACTCCCTACCGGTCGTGTTTCTGCCAAAAATATTTCCCGATACCAAACAGGCTGATCAGCAGCCAAAAAAATTCTACTACAAACGAAGGGAAGTTAAAGGCGAAATAAAGCGAGATCAGTATCAGCGTCGCCCCGACAGCGTTCAGCAGCGAATAAACAAGCTGCTCGCTCCGCACCTTGCCAAGCTGAAGCAAAACGTACGTCACGATAATCACCGCAACGCCTACTGTGCCGAGAATGTCGTACCAGGCGTAGGTCATTTCATTTTCACGACCATGCCCTTTGGCCCGACCGCCCAAACAGCTTTCTTACCTTTAGCCGCAACGGCGTTCAGATCTTCTTTTCCAAGTATTTTCCAGGTCTTACCACCGTCGCGAGTGATGTCTGTGCCGTTCGTGCCTACGGCAATTATTGTTTTCTTATCTACATAGGTGACACCGGAGCGATAACCGGTTAGTCCGGTGCCAAGTTTCCACGTCTTGCCGCCGTCGGTTGAGAATGCGAGATTGTCCTTTGCTTCGTCAGGTTTTTCATAATTTCCACCAACGATAACAGCTGAACCGTAAAACATATCGATTGAAAAGATACCGCTTCCTGATGTTCCGGTAATGATCGGAGTTTGAGAGGTTTCCCACGCGGCCCCATTACTATTGGTCGTTAGGACTTCTGACGCCGTCCCACCCGTTACGAGCATTGCAGCATGATGAATGCTCGTGGTAATAAGGCAGGTACCGCTCGCCGCGAATGCTGCCTGTCCGTCTTTCGCGAGAGCCGGAACAGGTGTCTCAATGGCACTCCAACTATCTCCGCCATAGTTTCGTATGAAGATATATTTGCCATCAACAGGATCGCTGACTGCTATGCAACTTTCATTATCCCAACACGCAATAGCATCAAAGAATGCTTTTTCGTTTGTATTCTTAAATTGCAGATTCCATGTCTTGCCGCCGTCGGTGGTTTTGTATATTCGTGAAGATTCACCGTTGCCGATGCTGAGGATATAGGCAGTGTTAGCGTCAAAGGCCTCGATGTCGCGGAAGTCTAGTTTGGCGGCGTCGGGCACTTGGATCACGTCCCATTTCCTGCCCCCATCGATGGTGCGGATCACCGTCCCGCCCGTGCCGCTCGCCCAGATGACCTTTTCATTTACGACCGAGAGTCCGCGAAAGCTCGCAGTGGTGTTGACGGTCTGCTTGATCCATTGAGCCGATAAAACTTGCGACGAAAATAAGAGTGCAACTATGCAAAGTAGAGGCTTCATATTATTAAAAAAGAATTAACCGCAGATAGACGCAGATTAACACAGATATCGGACTTGTTTAATTTGCGTGCATCCGCGTTTATCTGCGGTTAATTACTCTTAGTAAGACCATTCGCTCGTATCGTCCCTTTGATGCCTTGTAGTATCTCAAACGCTTCTTTAGAAATTTTATGGTCGACATCGAGTACCACATAGCCGATCTCGTCGTTGGTTTTGAGATATTGGCCGGTGATGTTGATGCCGCCTTTTGAAAGACGCGAATTTATCTGGCCGAGCACGCCGGGGACGTTTTTGTGAATATGCAGTATGCGGTGCGTGCCGGCTTGGGGCGGCAGGGAAACGGACGGCACGGTGTGCGACCCTTGCGAAATACCGAGTTCGAGATATTTGATGAGCTTCGCCGTCACGTCGAGGCCGATGTTTGCCTGCGCCTCTTCGGTAGAGCCGCCGATGTGCGGCGTCAGGATGACGTTTGGTAAATTTTGCAGCCCGCTCTCAAATCTGTCGCCGTTCTTTTCGGGCTCGACCGGGAAAACATCGACCGCCGCACCCGAGAGTTTGCCGGAGGTCACGGCCTTACCAAAGCATCTAGTCAACCACATCGCCGCGGCTGTAATTGAGCAGCACCGCACCTTTTTTGAGATTTTTGAGCATCACGGCGTCCATCATGTTTCGTGTCGTCGCGTCTGACGGGACGTGGAGCGTGACGATATCGGAGCTTTTCAAAAGCTCTTTTAGATCGCGTATCTGGCGGGCGTTGCCGTGCGGCAGCTTGGTCGCGGTGTCGTAATAGATGACGTTCATGCCAAGGGCCTCGGCCATGATCGATACTTGCGAACCGATATTGCCATAGCCGATGATGCCGAGCGTTTTGCCGCGCAGCTCAAACGAACCGGTCGCTTCTTTTAGCCATTCACCCCGATGAGCAGCGGCGTTCTTATCCGGGATCTTGCGTATCAGCATCACGCACAGCCCGATTATAAGCTCCGCGACCGAACGCGTGTTCGAATACGGCGCGTTAAAAACCGCGATGCCTTTTTTTGTCGCTGTCGCGAGATCGACCTGATTCACGCCAATGCAAAAACACCCGACCGCCACCAGCTTGTCGGCCGCATCAAGGACGTTCTTAGAAATATGCGTCTTTGACCGTATCCCAAGCAGATGAACGCCCTTCACGGCTTTGATCAGCTCAGCCTCGCTCAACGCACCGTTGATGCGTTTGACATCAGCATAGCCGCCAACACGCAGCTCCTCGACCGCCGCGTCCGAGATATTCTCGAGCAGCAGGATCTTGATCTTTGTGCGTGGATACGAAGTATTTGCCATAAAGAGACCGGGCCGATCGCCAGCCGCGACTGACAACCGGCCACTGTCAACTGACAACCGATCTTACATATGTATCGTCAGATGGAGACGGTGGGGTGGGCGTGGATGATGCGGCCGAGTTCGTCGGCGGTGCATTCGAGGGCCATGGCGACGCAGGCTTCGGCAAGCAGCTCGGTCGCGTGCGGGCCGATGATGTGGACGCCGAGTACCTCGTCGTATTTTTTCTCGGCGACGATCTTTACAAAACCGTCGGTCTCGCCAAGGATGCGGGCCTTGCCCGATGCTGAGAACGGGAATTTGCCGACCTTAACGTCGTAACCGGCGGCTTTTGCTTTTTCTTCGGTCAGGCCGACGCTCGCGACTTCGGGGTCGCAATAGGTGCAATTTGGCACGAGGTTTTGCTTGATCGGCTCGACCTTACGACCTGCGAGTTTTTCGACGACCAAGATGCCCTCTTTCGACGCGAGGTGAGCGAGCCACGCCGTGTCGATGACATCGCCGATGGCGAAAACGTTTGGTTCGTCGGTCTCGCAATATTCATTGACCTTGATTGTGCCGCGTGGGTTGACGACGACTTTTGTGTTTTCAAGTCCGATGCCTTCGATCATCGGCATACGCCCGACGGCGACGAGCAGCATCTCAGCTTCGAGCGTAATGGTGTCGCCCTTGGCGTTTTTGCCAGAAACTTTTACGCCGCTTTTATTTTTTTCTAGTTTGTCGAGTTTTACGCCGGTCTCGCATTTGATGCCGGATTTTTTGAACGCACGGGCAAGCTCTTTCGATACGTCAGCGTCCTCGATCGGTACGATGCGGTCCATCAGCTCAACCACCGTCGTGTCGCAGCCAAAGCGGTGATATACGCTCGCAAACTCAACGCCGACAGCTCCGGAGCCCATTACGATCAGTGATTTCGGCACTTTTGTGAGTTCCAGAATGTGGTCGGAATTTACTACCTGCTTTCCGTCGGTCTCAAAACCAGGTATCGGACGCACGACCGAGCCGGTGGCGATGATGATATTTTTCGTCTCGATCGTCTCTTTTTTGCCGTCAGCCAGAGCGACCTCGACCTTGCCTTTTCCGATGATCTTGCCAAAGCCGTTAAATATCGTGGCCTTGTTCTTTTTCATCAGATAGGTCACGCCGGCGGAGTTTTTGGCGACAACGTCAGATTTGTATTTTTGCACGCCTGCCCAGTCATAACTCAGGTCTTTGACCTTGAGGCCATAATTTTCAAAATGCCCGGCTTTGTCATAAAGATGAGCAGCGTTGAGCAATGCCTTGGTCGGAATACACCCGCGCAGGCCGCAAGTTCCGCCCAGACGCGCGTCTTTTTCTTTCTCGATGATTGCTACTTTTAATCCAAGCTGTCCGGCGCGCACGGCGGCAACATAGCCGCCCGGCCCGGATCCGATGATCGTTACGTCAAATTGTTCTGCCAATGTAGTGTCCTCGTGTTACCAATAAAAATAATTGCTATTTACACATTATAGGCGTTTAGCGTGAGCCAATCTAGTTAAGCCTCTGCGAATTAGATTACAATAGCTGTATATGATACATTCCGAAGAATTTTTGGCCCTCGCACACGACGCTAAGAGCCAGGTTAAAGAATGCGATGTCGCCGAGGCACGTGAGCGTGTTGCCGGTGGAGCTGCACTGATCGACGTTCGCGAAGACAACGAATTTGAGGCCGGACACGCCGCCGGAGCCAAACATATGTCACGCGGCATCATCGAACGCGACATTGTCCAGACCTTTCCCGACAAAGACACCGAACTTGTCCTATATTGCGGCGGCGGTTACCGCTCGGCTCTTTCGGCCGTAAATCTGCAAAAAATGGGCTACACCAACGTCATCTCGATGGACGGCGGCTGGGCGGCGTGGCAAGAATCGGGTGCTCCGGTCGAATAAAGCGGGTTCTTACACCAATGGCAGAAAATAAAGAAGAGAGACGTGAGCGTCTGCGGGCAATGGCCGCCGAATTTGAAGCACGCGGCGATACGCTCGGTTGGTTTGAAGCCTTTTACAAAGAATCAGCAGGCGATATCGATCAGATACCGTGGGCCGATCTCGAGCCCAACAGTTATTTTCGTGCGTGGGCGGAATCGACCGGGCTCAAAGGCGACGGCCGCAAGGCTCTCGTAGTCGGCTGCGGACTTGGGGACGATGCGAAATACCTGCACGATCTGGGATTCGAGGTAACGGCTTTCGACATTTCGCCAACTGCGATCGAGTGGGCGAAGAAACTGTATGGCGACGCAGATATTCAATTTGAAACCGCAGACCTTTTTGCACCGCCGCAAAATTGGGTCGGCGGATTCGACTTTGTGCTTGAGATCTATACGATCCAACCGCTGCCGCTACAAATGAGACCTCAGGTCATCGATGCGATCTCCGCTTTTGTTGCGAGCAAGGGAAAACTCGTCGTTGTGACACGCGGCCGCGAAGATGACGTTGAACCTGACGTTTTGCCGTGGCCGATGTCCCGCCAAGACCTTTCACGCTTTTTAGAGAAGGGCCTCACTCAAACCGACTTTGTCGTGATGCCGCCGGTTGATGAGGACGAGCCGCCGAGGTTTGTTGTCGAGTATGTCCGCAACAGCACTTCCTCTTAAGAGAACATTGCACTACGATCGGAGAATTTTGCTTTTAGGCTGCCGCAGACGACATCGCACAATTCGAAGACGGTCTGATCAGCGATCCGATAATAAACCGTGTTTCCGTCCTGGCGTTTGGCGACAAGGCCCTCGTCCTGAAGCATTTTAAGGTGTTTGCTGACGTTCGGCTGGGTTGAATTCACTCCTTTCGTGACATTTGTCACACTCGATTCACCGTTTTCCAGATACTGTAATATTTGTAGGCGAATAGGCTCCGAAAGCACCTTAAATCTTGCGGCAACTACGTTTACGGCGTCTGACGACATTTTTTGATGTTTTTGTTTTTTCATACTTGACAGTATAACGATATAGTTATATGCTCATACACAGATCGAGTATATTACTTAGGAGAACAAATTACAAGAATGACAATTAAACAAGCAACAGTGCATGAGATAAACGAGCTATTAGACGGAGGTGGCGAATGTCAGGTGATCGACGTCCGCGAGTTTTCTGAGTTTAATAGCGAGCGGATAGCCGATGCACAGCTGATGCCGCTTTCAAATTTTGAAAAGCACGCGGACGAGATCGACCACACAAAACCGGTCTATCTGATGTGCCGTTCGGGCAACCGGGCAAAAAATGCGGCCGAGAAGTTGGCAGCTAAAGGTTTTACGGATATTCACGTGGTCGAAGGCGGTATGGTTGCGTGGGCCGGAGCAAATCTGCCGGTCGTTAAGGGCGAATCAAAGGTATGGTCGCTCGAACGGCAGGTGCGGTTTGCCGCCGGACTGTTTGTGTTGACCGGTGTGCTTTTGAGCCTGTTCGTCAGCCCGTATTTACTTTTGCTCACAGCTTTTGTAGGGGCGGGATTGATGTTCTCGGCGTTGACCGATACATGTGGGATGGGCATGATTTTAGCCAAAATGCCTTGGAATAAAGCTCCGGCAAGCTGCGAACCCGCGAAATAAGGATCACGATGTCAGTACTTTTTATCATTGGTTTGATCTTGAGCGCGGTCATCGGCCTGTCATTGGGGTTGATCGGCGGCGGCGGATCCATACTGACCGTTCCGATACTTGTCTATTTGCTCGGTGTTGGCCCGCACGAGGCGGTTCCGATGTCGCTGGCCGTTGTCGGGGCGACGAGTATTTTGGGCTCGTACATGCACTGGCGACGCGACAATGTAGATATTTCGACCGGGCTGTTATTTGGAGTCGCGGGAATTGTTGGCGCTCTGCTGGGTTCGCCTCTGACCAAACTGGTTTCACCCGAGCTGCTCTTATTGATATTTGGCCTGTTGATGCTGGTCGTTGCGGTATCGATGATTTGGCGGCGAAAACACAAGATCAGCGGATCTACGCATAAACCCCATCCGGTCCAAGGCATTTTTGCGGGGCTAGGCGTTGGAGTTTTGACCGGATTTCTAGGTGTCGGCGGCGGATTTTTGATCGTTCCGGCGTTAGTTTTTTTCGGCGGGTTAAACATGAAAAAAGCGATCGGCACCTCGCTATTCGTCATCTTTCTCAACTGTGCCGCGGGTCTCGTTGGCCACATGAGCCAGAATGTTTTTGACTGGGGGCTGACGGGCATCGTGATGTCGCTCGCGGTCGCAGGAGCAATAATTGGGACGATCTTGTCACAACGAATCGCGGCACAACGTTTGCAGAGTTTATTTGCGGTTCTCGTTTTAGGGGTCGCAGCGTTCCTCGTAGTGAAAAACTACGCGGTAATTTTTTGAAATTGGTAAAATACACACAGTTACTCAGGAGAACTAAAGTTATGCAGTTCAAGCAATTTTATTTGGGATGTCTATCACACGCTTCGTATTATATTGGCTCTGACGGCGATGCGGCGATCATCGATCCGCAGCGGGATGTCCAGCAATATCTTGACGAAGCTGCCTCGCACGGCCAGCGGATCAAGTACATCATCGAGACGCATTCGCATGCCGATTTTGTCAGCGGGCATGTCGAGCTTGCCGCCAAAACCGGTGCCGAGATCGTTTACGGCCAGCGGGCGAATACGAAATTTCCGACCCACAAAGTGAATGACGGAGATGAACTGACCGTCGGCAAGATCAAGCTCACATTTCTCGAAACCCCCGGCCACACGCCTGAGGGCATCACGATCATCGCCAAAGATACTGCGGACGATGCTGCCCCGCTAAAGATGTTTACCGGTGACACGCTCTTTATCGGCGATGTCGGTAGGCCCGACCTGATCGGCTCGGTCGGATTTTCGGCAGCCGAGATGGGCGGGATGCTCTATGACTCACTTCACAACAGCATTCTCGCGTATCCGGACGATACGGAGGTTTATCCGGCGCACGGGGCGGGGTCGCTTTGCGGCAAATCGCTGTCAAAAGAGACCTGGTCCACTCTTGGCGAACAGCGTAGATTTAACTATGCTCTCCAGCCGATGTCGAAAGAGGACTTTGTAAAGATCGTCGCCAGCGACCAGCCCTGAGGTGCCCGCTTATTTTCCAAAGAGTGCGGCAAAAAACCTTGAGGGGTCGGCTCCGCTGACTGAGATCGTAAGGCCGCATGAGCTTTCGACTGATGAGATCCTGAGTTTTGACGGTGTTGTGATCGACGTTCGTAAGAATTTTGAATACGGTGGCGGCCATATCCCAAACTCAATAAACATAGGACTTGGAGGGCAATTTGCTTCGTGGGCGGGAACGCTCATTCCGATCGGAACGCAGATCGCTATCGTTGCCCAGACTCAGGAACAGATCGACGAAGCCGTCATGCGGCTCGCTCGAGTCGGCCACGAAACGGTCAGCGGATCTATCCTGATCGGCAATTACACCGGTGAGAAAAAAATGATCGAACAGGTATCGGTCGAGTTGGTGGCCGGGCTGACGCAGACCGAGAAATATCTGCAGTTCGTCGATGTACGGAGACCGGGCGAGTACGACGCCGGCCACGCGACGCGAACTTGGAACGCTCCGCTCGACAAACTCGCTAACTTGGTCGATAAACTGGACCCGGCGACGCCCGTTTACGTCATCTGTCAGGGTGGTTATCGTTCGAGCATCGGCACGAGCATTTTTGAGAACGCTGGTTTCCGAACAGTTTTTAATGTCACCGGCGGCACCGTCGCGTGGTTTGAGGCAGGGCTTGAAACCGAAGCAACGGCTACGGCGTGCGCCAGTTCGAAATAGGAGCACAAGATGAAATACATATTACTTTTTACGACCGCAATGATATTGCTTACGGGGTGTCAGAGCGCGTCGACAAGAAATACAGATTCGGGCGTGGCAAATGTCCCGACTGACATCAAGGAAGTTTCGCCGACTGAGGCGCAGGCTGCCGTTTCTAAAGCTTATTCGCAGTTTATCGACGTTCGCACCGCTGAGGAATATGCCGGCGGGCATGCTGCACGAGCCGTAAATGTCCCGCTCGACACTATCTCTTCAAAACTCGACACGCTCGAGAAAAATGAGCCGGTCTATCTGATCTGCCAGACGGGCAATCGTTCGAAAAAGGCTGCGGCCATTCTTAAGGAATCCGGATTTAATAACGTTTTGAACGTGACGGGCGGCACTGTCGCGTGGCAAGCTGCCGGATTGCCAATGGAGACAAAATCTCCGCACGGTGCCCCGACAGCAAAATAGCGGGTCATCACAATGGAAAAGAAAGAGCACTGGGAAAATGTCTACGCGACCAAATCTCAAGATCAGATGAGCTGGTACCGCGACCATCTCGATAATTCGCTAGAGCTGATAATACATACCGGTGTCGGAAAAGATGCCGCGATCATAGATGTAGGTGGCGGCAGTTCGACGCTGGTGGACGATCTGCTCGACAGAGGCTTTGCGGATGTTTCTGTTCTCGATATTTCAGGAGCGGCGATAGCGAAAAGTAAGGAGCGTCTCGGTGCGTCAGGGCAAATGGTCAATTGGATCGTAGCCGATATAACTGAGGCCGATCTGCCCGATGACCGCTTCGACGTTTGGCACGACCGGGCGGTGTTTCATTTCCTGACCTATCCTGATGATCGGCGCAAGTACGTCGATCTTGTAATGCGTGCGCTAAAACCGAACGGGCATCTCATCGTCGCGGCATTCGGGCTCGAAGGGCCGCAAAAATGCAGCGGCCTCGACGTTGTGAGATATAGCTCGGAGACGATGCAGGGCGAATTTGGCGAGCAATTTCAACTCATCCAAAGCCTCGATGAAACCCACAATACGCCATTTGGAACGACACAGGAATTTATTTATTGCTATTTCAGGAAGGTTATATGAGCGGCAAATTTGATCCAAGCAACGCGATCCAAGATTTTTTGGTTTTTGGCGAATTCGGCGATGTAAATCCCTCGATCACGGATTCTTCGACGTTTACTTTTATGAGCCCCGATCGGATGGAGGAGCTTTTCGATCATGAGATCGAGGGCTGCTTTCTATATTCGCGGCACTGGAACCCGACGAATAAATTTCTTTCTGACGCGCTCGCGCGAATGGAAAACAGCGAATCGGCACAAGCAAAAGCCTCCGGTATGGCGGCGATCTCATCAACGATAGTTCAACTGTGCGACAGCGGTGACGAGATCATCTCTTCACGAACGATCTACGGCGGAACCTACGCGTTATTTAAGAATTTTCTTCCCAGATTTGGTATTACGACGCATTTCACTGACCTCGCTGATCTGGAAAAGGTCCGCTCCTCATCAGTGACAACACCCGCGTGATCTACTGCGAATCGATGAGTAATCCGCTACTCGAAGTCGCTGACATTCCTGCCCTCGCTGCTCTTTGTAAGGAACGAGGTATCAAGCTCGTTGTTGATAATACGTTCAGCCCAATGATCCTGTCACCGATCAGGCTCGGAGCGGATATAGTCGTTCACAGTCTGACAAAATATATCAACGGCACGAGCGATTGCGTCGCAGGTGCGGTCTGCGCAAGCGACGAATTCATTCACAAACTAACTGATATCAACTCCGGTGCGTCGATGCTGCTCGGAGCGGTGCTCGACAGCACTCGTGCCGCGAGTATTCTCAAAAATCTGCATTCACTGCACCTAAGAATGCGGCAGCATAGTGAGAACGCGATGTTTCTCGCGGAAAAACTTCGTGAGCTCGGTCTCCGCGTCTATTATCCCGGGTTGCCCGATCACCCGCAGCACGAATTGCTCACTCGGCTGATGAATCCCGGCTACGGTTATGGCGGAATGTTGGCGGTAGATATCGGAACATTGAAAGACGCAAATCAGCTAATGACTCGTATGCAGCAGGAAAAGGTGGGCTATCTGGCGGTGAGTCTTGGCTATTTCAAGACGCTTTTCAGTGCACCCGGCCACAGCACGTCATCCGAGATCCCGCTAGATGAGCGAGAAGCAATGGGACTGAGCGAAGGCCTCGTCCGGTTCTCCGTCGGGCTCGACAACAACATTGATCTCTCATTTGAGCGGATCAAGCGTTGCCTCGCCGATGTCGGCGTGATCTAAACAACTAACTTCATTCAATTCACGCTGGTTTTGCAATGTCCTGTCTTTCGGCGGCTTCGAAACTGATGTAAAATTGCGTTTTGAAAACAATAGATATGTCAGAAGCAACAGAATCAATAAAAACTCGGGTCGAAACCGACTCGATGGGGCCGATAGATGTGCCGGTGACGGCGTATTGGGGAGCGCAGACACAGCGGTCGCTGCACCATTTTAATATCGGGTTCGATGTGATGCCCCGTGAGGTCATACGGGCGCTCGGCATCCTTAAAAAGGCGGCGGCAATAGTCAATTATGATCTCGGTAAGCTCGAAAAAAGCAAGCTCGATCTCATCGTGCAGGCGGCCGACGAGGTGATCGAGGGCAAGCTCGACGCGCATTTTCCGCTGCGCGTTTGGCAGACGGGTTCGGGCACGCAGACGAACATGAACGCCAACGAGGTCATCTCAAACCGTGCGATCGAGATCGCGGGCGGCGAGATGGGCTCGAAAACCCCGGTGCATCCAAACGACGACGTAAACAAATCGCAGTCGTCGAACGACACTTTCCCGACGGCAATGTACATCGCAGCCGCCGAGCGGATGACCGCTTTGATCCCTCAGGTTCAGAAAGTCCGCGACGCTATCCACGCCAAAGCTCAAGAATACAAAGACGTCGTCAAGATCGGCCGCACGCATCTACAAGACGCGACGCCGATGACGGTCGGGCAGGAATTTGGCGGCTGGGCGTCGCTCGTCGAGCGTGACATCGAACGTCTGCGGCTCGTAATGCCCGGGCTGTTTGACCTTGCGATCGGCGGCACGGCAGTCGGCACGGGTCTGAACGCTCATCCCGAATTTGCCCAGCGTGCGGCGGACAAGATCGCCGAACTTACAGGATTGCCATTCAAATCACACCCCGATAAATTTGCTGCTCTGTCCGCACACGACGAAGTCGTTTTTGCCTCCGGCGGCCTAAAAACTCTCGCCGGTTCTCTGATGAAGATCGCGAACGACATCCGCTGGCTGGCATCAGGCCCGCGTTGCGGCGTTGGCGAAATTTCTCTTCCTGAGAACGAGCCGGGAAGTTCGATCATGCCGGGCAAGGTCAATCCGACGCAGTCGGAAGCAATGACGATGGTCGCGGTGCAGGTTTTTGGTAATGACGCGGCGATCGGGTTTGCCGGTTCGCAGGGAAATTTTGAGCTCAATGTTTTCAAGCCCGTGATGATCCACAATTTTCTGCATTCGGTGCGGCTGATCCACGACGCTTGTCGCGGCTTTGTCGATTATTGCATTGCGGGCATCGAGCTTAACCGCGACCAGATCGATCATTACCTGCGAAACTCACTCATGCTCGTTACTGCGCTCAATCAGCACATCGGCTATGACAACGCCGCCAAGATCGCGAAAAATGCTCATAAAAAAGGCATCTCGCTAAAAGAATCCGCCATTGAGCTTGAGCTTTTGACGGCTGACAAATTTGACGAACTAGTGATCGCTGAAGATATGACGCACCCGTGAACAGTTAGCAGTGAACAGTTGATAGTGGATAGTGGGAAAGCAATGAGGAAGTCGGAGATTTCCGCACTACGACCGTATTTATCACTATTTACCGTTATTTGTTAGATCTTAAAAGGTTCCGGTGTCTGCGGGGCGGTAATAAAACAAAAAATAGACCAACGCAATGAACACGGCCGCGATGCCGAGGCCGATGAGGCTGACGGTGAAGAGAAAGGTTTTGGCACAGCCGCGTTTTTTTGACTTTACGGGCGCGGCTTTTACCTTGGCGGGAGCTGGCGGCAAGCCTTCGGTCTCGACGGTCTTAGCCTGATGAAAATCGGGTTCGGCAGGTAATCCTTCGGTCTCGATGGTCTTCGCTTGATGAAGATCAGGTTCCTGTTGTAGCCCCTCGGTCTCAAGCGTCGTTGCCTGATGAAAGCCGGGTGCGGTCGTAGATTCGTCAGCCGGAATGGTCGCGTGGATACCGGCGGGCGTGTGCCCCTCGGTCGAGCGAAAGACCGGTTCCGGCATCGTCCACGTATCGGGGCTATCTGGTTTTTTTGGTTCGTCGCTCATCGGCGGTCACGTTGCGTTCTAAGATAATACACACACGCCTAATTTCGCAAGACTATGCCTGAATATCTAGCAAGTCAGACCGCGTAATGATCGCAGTGACGCGTTTGAAATCCTCGATCAGCACTGCCGGATTGCGCTGCAGTTTAGATTTGATCTCGGCAAAGCTTGCGTCCACATCGAGCACCGGAAAGCTCTTATCCATCACCTCGCTCACCTTTGAATTGAGCAGATCGCGATTCGCCAGTAGCTTGGTCAATATGCCGCTTTCGCGCAGGGAGCCGACCGAGCGGTGATCCTCAATTACCGGCAACTGCGTGATGCCGCTCTCGTTCATCTTTGCCAGAGCATCGCTAACGAGATCGTCGGGGCCGACAAATATCAGCTCACCGGGCGATGTGCCGTTTTTGGTCTCGGCGATGAGCCCGCCGGTGATTCGCTGCGGTTCGAGCAAGAGTTTTTCCTTCATCCACTCGTCCGAGTGGAATTTACTCAGGTAATGTTCACCCGTGTCGCAGACAATAAATACGATCAGTCCCGTTTCGTCGAGATCCTTAGCGACCTTTAATGCTGCCGCAAAATTTGTCCCGGTCGAACCGCCGCAAAAGATACCCTCGCGACGCGACAATAGCCGAGCGTAGTCAAACGAATCGCGGTCCGTGACATTGACGATCTCGTCCACGATCTTCATGTCGGCATTGCCGACTGGCAAAGACTGGCCGATGCCCTCGACGAGGTACGGCGTCGCTTCGGGCACGTGGCCTGATTCTTTGTATGTCTTAAAGATCGAGCCGTACGGATCGGCGCCGACGATCTTTATATTGGGGTTCATCTCTTTCAAATATCGTCCCGTGCCGCTGATCGTGCCGCCGGTGCCGATGCCTGCGACAAAATGTGTGACCTTGCCGTCGGTATCATTCCAAACCTCGGGGCCCGTCGTGCGGTAATGTGCCAGCGGGTTTGCAGGGTGACTGTATTGATCGGGGTAGAACGAATTTGGGGTCTCTCGATGGATGCGGGCCGCGGTTTCGTGATAATGGTCGGGCGTGCCCAACTTTGCGGCTGCCGGAACGACGACCACGTCAGCACCCATGCTCTTAAGATAACGGACCTTTTCGACCGAGACTTTGTCGGTCAAAACAAAGATGCATTTGTATCCGCGTACCGCCGCAACCAGAGCGAGCCCGATGCCTGTATTACCGCTTGTCGCTTCGATTATCGTGCCGCCTTTTTTGAGGACGCCCTCTTTTTCGGCCCAGTCGATCATCGAAATACCGATGCGGTCCTTGACCGAATAGCCGGGGTTCAGGCTCTCCATTTTGGCCAGGATCGTCGCTTTTATTTTGTGCTGGCGGGTGATGTGGTTGATCCGGACGAGCGGCGTATTGCCTATGAGCCCGAGTATGTCGTTGTAAAGTTTCATCGCTAAAAGATCTCGTTATATGTACATAACGAGTTTAAGCGTAAAGCGGTTTTGAGGCAAGAATCGTTGCTACTACGGCTAATTTGTCTTTGTGCCAAAGCGTTTGACCTCGGCGGGGATGAATATCACGGCTAGGGCCACATCACTTGTTTCGCGGCCCGGAAACACCTCCATCGAGAGGGAACCGGCGGCGGAGCGGGTCTTTTCGGGCAGGGTTTTTTCATCAATGAGTATGACGTGTTCGCCCGGTGCGAGATCGCCAATGACGTAAAATCCGTCGGCATCGGTGAGCGTATCGCGGCCGCTGGCGGTAACGACGCGAACGTCGGCGAGCGGTTTTTCGCCCTCGTCAAATTTGCCGTTCTCATTGGCGTCGAGCCACACTCGTCCGCGAAGCCGTCCTGTCCGTACCAGCCTAAAATCTACCGTCGAGCTACTGCCCGCCTTGAGCGCCGCAGCGTGTTCGCCGCCGCTGAGCAGCGTCAGATCGGCACGTACGGACATCAGATCCAGAAACACTTTGTGGTCGCCCGCGAGCACCGCGTCAAAGCTGTATTGCCCGGCAGAGTCCGAGAGGACATAGCGGTTGCCGTCTACCTGCACTTTCACATCGGCTTGAGGTTTATCAACTCCGGCGTCAAAACGGCCGTTCATATCTACGTCCTGATAGACGCGGCCTGAGACTTTTGCAAAGGAATTGACCTCGCTAAGCGGTGCGTTGAGAAACACCGAAGATTCGCGTTTGCGAAACAACGACCCCTTAATGCTCACGAGCAAGGTCGGCCCTGCGTTCGTGTTCATATAGCTGACTTGCAGCGATGTCTGTCGCGGCAGCGTGAGCGAGGCGGTGATGCGTTCGTAGGCTGAGAATTTCGAGTTTTGACCGTAACTATAGCCCGCTCCGGCGGTAAAGCTGAGGCGTTTGCCAAGCAGATTTGACGTTCGCCAGTCGATCTGTCCGGTCAGCGAACGCTTACTGCCAATGCCTTGGCTAACCTCTAGCGAGTTCGAATCGTTGATGAGAAAATTTGCCCCAAACTGTGCATTTGACGTTGACGATCTAGCCTGTATCGAGCTGTTTTGCGTGTGCGAAAAATAAAAGCGGGAGTGTGTGCCACCCGGTGTGATCGCTATGGCTACGGTCGCTGAGCGGTCTTGTTTTGTTTGATCTCCCGGACGTTTCACGACGCTCGCGTTAAACGATGTCGAGAGCCATTTTCTCGGCGACCAGTTAACACCCGCGGCTTTTAGATCAAGCGGATCGCGGGCTCCGGTTTGCGGCGACAAGAAATTACGGCCGATAAATGCATAGCGTCCCTGGACTGAGAGGCTGTCGGCGATCTGATAGGTAGCCGAAAAGTCGATCGCTGGTGCAGTGCCATTGATCCGAAGACCGTCGGATGAGAATCCGTTGAATTTGCCAAATGCGGCATCGCTTTGCAGACGAAAGCGCGAGCCGTTGTAGTTTGCACTCGCTGTATAAACATCGCCTTTTCTAGACGGCCCCGCAAAACGCATCGCTCCGGCTGCGAGTGTCCATGGCGAGACGCGGCGTGAGTTTGCCGATGCAGTCGAGACGGAAAAGCCGAAAACGTTGGTGTCATAACGCGGAGCTGTAATAACCTGCGGCAGCGGATCGCCATCTATTACTAGCGGCGTCACAACCGTGCCCGAATTTGCCCGCCCGGCAAAAGCCGTGACCACAAAACGCCCGATCGGTATCGCAAACATGCCTCCCCGAACATTTGCCGACAGAAACTGTAGCGCAGTGCCGGTGCCAAAATCTCCCGCGGTAAAACGTTGGCCATTTGGCCTTTCGAGAATAAATGTAAAGTTGCGAGGGCGGATGCTCTGTGACGAAGATTTGCTCGCGTTCGACGTGAAATAAAACCGTCCGTCTCCGACACGCCCCACGCCCGTCAATATTATGTTGTGTGACGAGAGCGATGAATATCGGTTTAGATTGTACTCGTAATCGACATTGTAAAGCTCCGCAACACTACGGCCACCGACGTTTGTACGGCGGACGGGCCGCCGCCGCCGCGGGTGATGAGAACGGCGTTTTGTGCGTCGTCATAGCGGATCGCGGCGTCAAACAGTGTCGATGCGATCTCAGCGGGCAGGATCATCTGGTCGGCGTTTGGAGTGAAGATGAGTTCGCCGGCATTAGAAACGGTGAGCATCACGGAGCCGTTTTCGCGAACCTGCCCGAGCCGGGCGTCCAGGTCGGCGATCTCTCCGGTCTGGCGTTTTACTGAAATTCGACGGCCAGCTGCATCGACGCTTACCGTGTCTCCAAGAGCCCGTGCGACCGCCAATATCGGTACAGCAACGCGGCCGTTGCGATTAACGGCGTTGCTGTTCGGGCCTGTCAATGTGCGGCCATTAACGATGATCGCGGCGAACTGTCCCTGCTTTTTTGCAGCGGCAGTATTTGTCGGAATTTTCTTTCGCGGGCCCGGTTTCGCATCCGTCCGGACAGGCGTCGCCAGCGTAAGCAGGCAAGCCAGACATACGAATAGCGTGATCCGAAATAGAAAAGAGCCGTTCATTTAATTGAGAAAGAAGTGGAGGTTAAGGCTTTTTGACGGTTTTGTCTGAGGCGGCGATCTGCGTTACGGGAGCTTTGACGATCAGATCGGTCACGCCTTCGGTGGCGATCTTGCCGTCCTGAAAATCGACGCGGTATTTGACCGTGTAGTTTCCGGGCGGCAATTCTTTGGCGACGAGCAGCGGCTGTTTGGTTTCCGCTCCGCCGAGGATCGGGAGAGGCTCAACGTCGGGCATATTGGCGACGACTTTGCCCTCAGTGTCTATAACCTTTACCGACGCGAGCGGGCGGATCATGCTGTTGCCTTCGTTTTTGAGGGTAGGCGTGACGATGATGCCCTCGGGAGTGGATTCGGCAAGCAGATCACCAAAATCGCCTTTACGTGTCAGTCCCGCGACCTTGATGTAAAAAACGGAAGCCATGCGATATTTAACGATCATCTGGCGGACATTTTTGTCGTATTTGAGAGTTTCGGGACGCTGTTCGATGATGAGAGCGGTGAGGTGATCGCCGGGTGTTGCGTTCTCCGGAACCTGAGATCGTAACGCGGATCTGGTGAATAGTGCCCGGCGTGACTGCGGCTTCGCCGGGGCTGTAGATGAGCCAAGGGCTGGCCGAATTTGGTTGTGTTCCTGCGGGAAAATACTCGACGCGGCCGTTTTTCGTTATCGTCCAATCGTTTAGTGTCGCGACGATTCGAGCTGGTTGCGTGATGTTATCACCAGCTTTGTAATCAAGATTTACGACAACCGTAGTCTCGGTGCCCGGTTTCATCTCAAGCTCGAAACGGGCGGGGCCAAGGGCCATGCCGCCGGGGCTTGAGGGTGCCTGAGCAAAAATTGAAACGGCGAGTGAAATTAGGACAAATAATATTGAGGTAAGTTTATACATGGCTGTATTAGCAGGCTGCGGTGGGGCCAGCGGAGATAGTAAAGGTGATGGTCGCACTCGTCGTACCCGCAGCGTAAAATTGAGGCGTTATCGTAAATATTGCGTCGAATATGTAGCCGTCATTCGTCGCACGGGATGCACCTCCGTTCGATAAGCGCGGGCCGCTGAGGATCGTGGTGTTCGTTGTCACATCGGCGAGATCTGAGACGTATTGGACGCGACCCGTCGTCGCATTTATCGAAACCGAGGATGCCGGATCGTTGCTGAAAGGGGAATAGATGGTGTGCGGCAGAGCACATACGCGGGAATTCGAACCCATCGCCCGCCAGTTTCTCAAGCCAAAACCGATATCCGACTTTTGCAGGGCCTGAGCATTGGCGTTGACGGCTCCCGAATAGGTGGCGGTCACCTTATACGCCTGATTGCTACGGACTGCGATCGGGACTGTGACCTTGATTATGCTGTTGGTATTCGAGGGCGAGATCTCACCAAAGTTTATTGTGACGGTGAGATTTGTGGTCACGCTCGAACTGCCGGTGACAGAGCCGCCGGTTGTTCCCGTGATGGTCGGGGCACCGCCGGATGAAATGTCGAGTGCCTGAGCAAATGTGTTGCCCAGGCCTGCGAGCAAAACGACGCAAAAAAACAATGCAGATTGTAAAAAGTGCTTTGTCATTGACTATGGTGCTGTGACCGTAAAAGTGACGGCAACGGTCGTTGAGCCGTTTTCGTAGAATTGCGGTTTAACGGCGAAAATTGCAGGCACGACCAGTCCGTTCGCGTTGCTGCGTGGAACTGCGTTCATGATGAACGCACCGCTCAATGCTGTTGTTGAACTGGCAAAGGCACTTAGGTTCGACCGCGTTGCGGTAAATTCATATCGACCGCTGCCAACGTTGACGGAGCCATTGCCGACAAGCGTCGGATCTCCTGAGGTGGCATTTGTGTCGATTCCAGCCGTATTAACGCCGACGCCGCTACGAGTAAACGAGCCTAGGCCAAAGCCAATGTCTTATGGGCGGCCACACTGCAGAGCGGCACGTTTGCCGTTACAAAGCTGTTTGCATTGCTGGGGCCGAGTTCGCCAAGATTAATGACGACCGCGAGCGGGTTGTTGACCGTTCCGTTGGTGGTGATGCCCCCGCCGGAATTGCCTGCGAGCGTTACCGATCCGCCGGAGTTGATCTCCACAAATTTCGAAACTGTCGCACTCATCGAGACGGTTCCGGTCGTTGTTTGGGCCGATACGGCCGTTACAAATATGAGCGTACAGACCGCCGCACCGACCAGTTTTGCTATGTTGTTGATGTATTTTTTCATGATCTTAGACTTAGATTTGGAGGGGTGAAATGTGCCGCCACTTTTTTGCGAGGTGACGGCACATACCGTTCGGCTGCTCCTGGGATAGCATCCGAAATTGGACATTTGCTTACGGTGCGGTTACGGTAAACGTCACGGAAACGGTCGTCGAACCGTTCTCATAAAACTGCGGTTTGACGGCAAACATAGCGGGAACCGTCAATCCAAAGGCGTTGCTGCGGGGAACGGCGTTCATGATAAATGCACCATTTAACGCGGTTGTTGAGCTGGCAAACGCACTCAGGTTCGAACGGGTTGCGGTAAATTCGTAACGACCGCTGGCCACGTTGACCGAACCGTTACCCACAAGCGTAGGATCACCGGAGGTTGCGTTAGTATCAGCACCGCCGGTATTAACTCCGACGCCTGTGCGTGAAATTGCACCGAGTCCAAATCCAACGTCGGCGGCTCCGATCTTGTTAGCCGTCGAGCCCGTGCTGGTAACCGTTGCGATCATCGACATCACATACGCAGCGTTGCTGCGTAGTTTGAGCGGCACATTTGCCGTAACAAAGCTGCTGGCGTTGCTTGGGCCAAGTTCGCCCAGATTGACGACTACCGCCAAGGGGCTGTTGGTGGTGCCGTCCGTCGTGACGCCGCCACCGGAATTACCGGCAAGCGTGACAGCTCCACCGGAGTTGATCTCGACAAATTTCGAGACGGTTCCACTCATCGACACCGTTCCGGTCGTCGTCTGAGCGTTGGCTGCAACTACAAAAAATGCAGCCATACATGCCGCTATTGCGGCTATTTTTAATGATCTGAACATTGATTTAATAATCTCCTTTTTCGACTGTGTGATGGGCGCGAGACGCAGTTCTAGCGATTCGAGAGTCGGTGGGAATCTCAAAATGCAAAAATGACTTACAGGAACGAACTGTCTCCCGGATGGACGCAAAAATACACGTCACTAGCGAGTTCAAGAACCTAGTCTGCGGATCGTAAATTGTGGGGGAATGCTGTGGGTGGGTGATGCAAAACTGCTTCACCGTAAATAAGATTATTACAGCCGCAGAACATTGTCAACAAGTTTTAACACTATTGACTGATTTAATTTCATACGGACTGTTTTTGCCGGTCAGGGTGTTACAATAACCCAAAGTGGTTGGTTAAATCTTTATTTTATAAGAGGAAAGTATGAAATTACCGGGTGGTATGGATATAAACGCGATGATGCAGCAGGCTCAACAGATGCAGGAGCAGATGGGCCGTCAGATGAAAGAATTGGTGGTCGATGCGGCCGCGGGCGGTGGAGCAGTGGCGGTAAAGATGCGTGGCGATTTTGAGGTCATCAGCCTCACGATCTCACCCGATCTCGTCAAAGACGGCGATGTCGAAATGCTCCAAGATCTGACGGTTGCGGCACTAAACGAAGCCCGCCGCAAGGTCGAGGAATCGCTCAAAGGGCAGAAATAATTAAAGTCTCGTGTCTCTTGGCGAAGCAAACCGGGACTTAACGGCACGCGGTAAGAAACGATAACTCCGCACTCCGCATTTCGCACTCCGCACTTGTATGCTTGATTACTCCGAGCCCGTCGCTAAGCTGATCGACGAATTTAAACGCCTGCCGGGGATCGGCGGCAAGTCAGCCCAACGGCTGGCTTTTTATGTGCTGCGCCGCCCTCTGGCCGAGGTCGAGCAGTTTGCGAGCTCTTTGCTAGAGGTAAAAGCCAAGATCGTCTTTTGCACGGTCTGTAATAACCTGACCGACGTCAACCCCTGTCTATACTGCACCGACCCAAAACGCGACCGTTCGATCATCTGCGTTGTCGAGGAGCCGTACAACCTAGTCGCCGTCGAAAAGACGCGTTCGTATCGCGGGCTTTATCACATACTGCACGGCACTCTGTCGCCAATGCGCGGCATCGGGCCGGACGAACTGATGCTCGCGAATCTGCTGCCCAGATTGCGTCCCGAAAATAACGAGGGTGTCGAGATCAAAGAACTGATCGTCGCGACCAACCCAAATACCGAAGGCGAGGCAACAGCGAACTACATCGCCCGCCTGCTCAAACCGCTTGGCCTATTAGTAACGAGAATTGCGATGGGAATGCCCGTCGGGGCAGACCTCGAATTTGTCGATGAAGTGACAATGGACAAAGCTCTTACCAATCGTCACGCTATTTAAAAGTTCAAAGTTCAAAGCGAAAAGCCCAAGGTCAGTGACCTTGGGCTTTTGCTTTTAGCTTTAACTCAAAAAATTAGAACCGAACAGTTTCGGTTTCGGCCGTCGAATCGGTGTGCGTTGATTTCCACTCGTCTTCGGTTCCGTAAAAATTAACATCAAATTTCAACAGACTCTTTGCGGGGATGCCGTTAAATTCCTGTGGGGCGTCTTCGAAAGCCGCGATGGTTCCGATGCCGATCACTTCAGAGCCGGCTGCCTGGACGATCTCGATAGTTTCGTTGATCGCCTTGCCTGAGCGGTTGATGTCGTCGACGATGATCGCCGGGTAGAGTTCGTAGTCCGACATGTATTGGCGAAACTGCCGTTTGCCGTCTTCCATCTCGGCCCACGATATCTGCTGAGCGCTGAGGGCTTCGCGGACGCCAAAGGCGACCATGATACCGCCCGGGCTGGGGCTTATGATTGAAACTTTTGGCAGATGGCTGGCTATCGTCTTTTCCATTCTGAACAGGCGGCTCAGGCCGACAGCTAGTATGCGGGCGTTGTCGTAATGGCGAAACGCGAGCGGCATCTGAAAGTAATGCGAGGCATGTTTGCCGTTCGGGTAAATAAAATGGCCTTTGCGGTACGCTCCGGTCTTGGTGAGGATGTCCATCACCTTTTCGGGCGACGGAACCAGGTCGATCTGGTTTTCGGTCATGAAAGTTTCTCCTTTAACTAAATTGCAATTATACAACCGCACGGCAACTCGGGCAAAAAGCCGTCGATTTTTTTAATCTTCGTGCCCCAGCACACGGCGGATCATAAATTGCTGGTCGAGAGCCATCTCCGGCGGCAGTTCGTCCGGCCCGAACCACGCCAACTCCGTGATCTCGCGGCTGCCGACCTTGGCGTCGCCGTGCCCTTTGCGGTAAACATTACCTCGATATGCCGTTTGAATGTGCGGACGCGGTATAGCTGGACGTCATGCACATCGATGCCGGTTTCCTCGCGGACCTCGCGGCGAAACGCGGCCTCGGACTGTTCGCCAAACTCCAGAAAGCCACCAGGTACGCCCCAGCCCGATGCGGGCCGCAGCACGTGATTTGCGAGCAGCACCTTGCCGTCCTCATTCACAATGATCCCGGCCGCCGAAGCGGTAAACGTCACCTGCATCCGGCGGGCGACAAAAGTGCGGGCCGATTTGGGCAGCTTTTTCCACAGTTTTCCGACGAGGTTTATGATCATCTCAAATAAAAGAGAGGATATCTGAGGTAAGTGCCCGCACGAAGTAAAGGGCGTTACCGACCATCCCCTGAAGGGACGCATAACGTGTTGACCCTTACTTCGGGTCGGGCTTGCTGCCCTATCGTGGATTCACTTTTCACTGCTTCGGGTTGTTAGGTGGACAAAGTGGACCAAGAATTTTACCGGCGTCTGACGAGCGGCTTTTCGTATGCTTTGCGGGCGTTGAGTGTTACGGAATTTAAGACAATTCGTCCGCGTGAACCGGTAACATCCGGGTCGGCGTAGTCGTAATCAAACGAGTATGTAAAATGTCCGGCCGACAGTTTTTTGCAAAGATCATCACCGAGGTGAAATGAAAAAGCGTCGGCGTAATGGCCGAGACACTGATCGACGTGGCCGAGCAGTTCGGGTTCTTCGCCGGCGAGATATACCGGCACCTCTGCGGCTTCGGCGATCGCATCGCAGCGGGTATAGAGGTCGCCTAGTACGTGGCGGCGCGAAATGGAAAGCGGACTATATGTCATAAACAGATTTTAACACAGAAATGTCGAGCCAAATTAAAAAAGATGCCCTGTCGCTGTTACACGATAGGGCATCCCTTTAATTATTTAACTAATTACCAGCTGCGTCCGCCGTAGCCGCCACCGCCGCCGCTGCGATTGCCGCCGCCGCTGCCGCCGCGACCACCACCGCCGCCGCCGTATCCACCACGTCCGCCACCACCACCGCCGCTGCGGTTTTCTTGTGGTTTAGCTTCGTTGACTTTCAACGTGCGGCCATCGACTTCCTTGCCGTTCAATTCGGCAATAGCCTTGTCACCGTCTTCGCTGTTTGCCATTTCGACAAAGCCAAATCCGCGTGAGCGGCCTGTTTCGCGATCTTCGATGATGTTTGCTGATTCGACAGCGCCGACTGCGCCAAAGAGGTCATTAAGGTCCTGGTTCGTTGTCTGAAAAGACAAATTTCCTACGTATATTTTCATTATATTTTCCTTTCCCGCTTAGGGAATTGCTAAAGAAGTGTTGCGAATGCTGGCTGTGTTCTTTACCAAAAGCGGAAAGGGTGCCGGTCGCGGATACTCAAAAAAACTCAAGAGCTACTTCTATTTTACTTATCAAAGGCCTGCTCTCAAACTTATCCAAAAACCGTTAAAGACGAAGCGCGTGTCCCAGAGGCTCACGCTAAGAGAAGGATCAACTCGATTAGGATGACACCTCCGCAATAGAAAAGCAACTTAAAAATGGGGACAATCCAAAGATCGTCCCCATCAAATAATCCGGCGAAATGCCCGATCTATTTAAGCGAAGCGTCATCCACGCGGAAGGTTGACGTTATTGAGCTGTCCATCGTCGAGCGGAATTGGACCCGGACGGTCTGGCCGCGGTAGGCGGCTAGGCTAAACGATTTTTGCGAATACGTCGATGCGGACGCCACTTTGTTGAGGTTGCTGTATGTTGCAAGCGTTGTCAGCAAGGTGCCGCTGGTATTGCGGACCTCGACAAAGAGCTTGTCGTAAGCGGTAGTCGTGGTGGTCTCGCTCGATGTGACGTTGAGCCAGAAAGTCAGGTTCGCCGTCGCTGCCGCCGGGATCGTGACCGTCTGATAAGACTGGCCGCTGACGCTGTTATTGACGCCGAAATAGATGTAGCCGGTACCGCCGTGAGGGCTTGCGCCGCTTGCGGTGTAGAAATAACCGGTTCCGGATCCGACCCAAGGGCTGGCACTCGTTTCAAATCCACCATTGGTTAGCAGTTCTGTCCCGGTTGGCGTTGGCGTAGGCGTTGGGGTCGGTGTACTGCCGCCCGGGCAAGCTCCGACACCGACTGCACACCAGCCGGTCGCTACCGAATTGTACTGAGCACTCGATGCACCAAAAGGTCGGTCGCAGCATTAAGCGTCGCCGTTCTTGCACCTGCAAAATTGGTGCTGGCGGTCATATAGGTCGTCAGGGCACGGTAAAAGATCTTTGCCGCGTCCGTGCCGCCGATGCCGGTTACCGCAACGCCGCTGACGCGGTTTGTGCCGCCGTTCGCGATGAGATAAAAGGCGTGATTCGAAATGCTCGAATTGGTGTGAACGCCGCACTGGTCATTGGCATTCGACGCGGTGCAGGTTCCCTGATAGAGCCTAAGCGTGTAGTGGTCGGGGTCGCCGACCGCATTTGGATTGTCCATACGGCGGAGAGCGTCACCGGCTGTGCCGGGCGTGTAAGCGTCTTCGCCGATCTTCCAAGTGTCGCCTGAGACAACACCGCCGTCGGCGTAAAGCTCGACCATCGAGCCCATGATGTCGGACCAAGACTCATTAAGTGCACCCGATTCTTTGGCGTAGGTCAGGTTGGCGGTGCGTTCGGTGACGCCGTGGGTCATTTCGTGGCCGCAGATATCGATCGTCGTCAGCGGCGTAAACGTCGTGCCATTGCCGTCGCCGTAGGTCATCATGTTCTGATACCAAAAGGCGTTGTTGTAATTGCTACCAAAATGCACACGCGAAGCAACGATGCTCACGCCGTTTGATATGGCGGTCGTCGTGCCGGGGCCGTAGTTGCCGTCGATGCCGTTGCGGCCGTGGACGGTCTGGTAATAATCAAATGTTTTTGCCGCACCATAATGTGCATCGACACCGGCACGGGCATTGGTCGCCGTCCAGTTGTCGTCGGCGTCGGTGTAACGCGACTGCGTGCCGCCGGTACCGGTCGAGGTGTTGCCGGTGTTGTTCATGTTAAAGGTGCCCTGGCGGCGGGTCGTGTCTTCCATGTAAAAGTTCGCCCCCGACTGGCTCGTGCTGATCGCAACCGTGCCGCTGTAAAGCGACGAACCGCTGCCGGTCATCAGATTGTCATAGCCATCTACGCGTGTCCCCGTGTGGGCATCGACAAATACAACCGGAACGGACGTGCCGCGTGAACCGTCAAGCCTAGGTGTTTCGACGCGATAGACGAGATGGTCGCGATCCTCGCCGCGATAGATGAAAAGCCCGATCGTCGGGGTGTCGGTGAGTCTCGCCTTGCCGGTGTACATACCGATCGCCAGACCGAGAGCTTCTTTCTCACCAAAATTTGGCGTCGTGTTTATCGCAATATTGTCTGCAAGAGCGTCGGTCATACCTTTTACAGAGCCGTCCGCTGCAATGTGGACTATCGCCTCGCCTTCCCACACGGGGACGCCGCCGATGCGTTGGCGAACGTGCGTGTGAGCGGTTTTGAGGCCGTCGATCTCGACACGCTTGATCTCAAAATCGTCTGCGTTACCGATGGCACGCTCTGCCGCGCGGCCCCGCAAAAAGTCGAGACTTATCTGCTTTGCCATTTCACGCTCGTCTTGCGAGCCCGTATTAAAAACCGCCTTGTTAGCCGCGGCACGTTTTGAAACAACGCCAAAAGCAACCAATGCGACCACGATCACTGCTAAAACACCTAGGATTTTTTTCACTGTGGTAGATCTCCTCGAAAGCTAAAATATGAACAAGCCGTGAACGGTTTGATGGAGGGCATCGGAAAAACCGGAACGGCGACAACGTTGGATTATTAAATGTAACTAAAAACCACCGAAATGCGGGTGATGGGCAAACATTTTATCACCACTATATGTTGTGTCAAAGGGGAAATGGATAATGAGCTGATCGACTTTAACAACGGATGACATCGGACGGATTTCTGTTGAATCAAAAAGCGGTTTGGAGTAGAGTATTCGAAACACATCCAGCAAAAATTATTTGATAGCCGAACGAGTCGTTCCACATTCAACTTCGGCAAACGATCAGGGAGAGACCGCATGAATAACATGAGTATGAAGGCCGTATTGTCCGTCGGAGCAATGTTTGTACTGCCGCTGTTTGTCCTGTTATTTGCTTCGGCAAATACGCAGGCGCAGGCACCGGCGAATTCGACATTCTGCGCGAACGATTTTCAGCCCTGCAACTTCGACGGGAACCGCGAGGTGATCTACGGAGCGAACGGCATTTTCGTGCGAAAAGTTATCAAGGGCGGGTCGGTTTGTCTGCCGGATACCTTCGGCGTCCCTGATCCGGTGCCGAATGTGCTCAAGAGTTGCTTCGTCGTTAATTCGACGGCGAAGGTTGTTCGGGACACTACTACCAACGTTCAACCACCGGTCGATAATGGAATGGTCACGCGGATAGTAACCATCCGGAACAAAAGCGGAATGTGGTTCGATGCTTACCTGCGGGATCGCGATAATTACACAGCCGCCAACGACGCCGTGGCTTTGAAGGTATTTGCCGCAAATCGAGATATTTTGGTTGGTGAAACCAAAACCGTTGGCGAAAACATTCGTACGCCGGTGACTAAAGCTGTAGAGTTTTGGATCAGGGAATCAAACGATCCTGTACCGCTGTTCAAAGCCTCGCTGCCGTATGGAGCTGGAGCACCGACTACCTTTTGCTACGAGATCACCGGAACATATTTCGTCCCGACCGCAAAGGCGTGTGATAACGGACCAACGTATGAGTCCAGCTATATTGCATTCAGGAATGAAGCCGGTTTTAATTCGACCATGAGTTTGACGTATTACCCGACGGGCGGAGGCACAGTTAAAATTGCAAAGACCAGATCAACAACCCCCGGATATCAAACGAAACTCTACCTACCCATGGATGCCGATACGGACAAGCACATGGTGCTCACGGTCAGAGCCGATGCCAGAGGCACGGACTATCTGACGAGGACGTTGGGCTCCAGGATTTCGACTCTGTCGGTACCACCTGTTACAAAGCTTGGGGCACGATCGCTACGCCTAAGGTAAGTCAGTGTGCCATCGATCCTAACGCCAGGAAGATCAAATTCTGGAACAACGCCGGATTTGCGGCGTCGCTGCATGTGACCTACTACGACAAAAACGCCACCGGCCAGGACGTTGCGAGGACGACGGACTCGAACACCATCGAGCTGACGCAGACAGAGACGATCGCGGTCCCGATGGGAACCTCGACAAAGCCGATAACGGTGTCGATCAGCAAGGACGTGGGCGGCGCCAAAACCAACTTTTACAGCGCACAGGTGCGGGCGGATTTCACGGGAGAGCTTTGTTACAAGGCCGAAGGCATTGTCTTTGCCCCGACAGCCTCGACCTGCGACAACACCGTCGGCGACACGACCGACCCAAACACGCGACAGATCCGATTCCAAAATGACTCGGGGTTTGACGCGTCGCTGATCGTCACCTACTTCGTCGACCAGATGATAAACGGCGTCAAAGTCCCGATGGCAAAAACGCTCGCGACCGGCATGATCAACGGCCTCGGCGGCAAGTTTCGGCTAGTAACGATCCCAAAGAAAACCTCCGCCGGGATGCCGATAACCATCGGTATTCTGGGCAGCACAACACTCAGGAATGACATATTCTCGACCACGCTCCCCGCTAACTTCGCCGCCAGCCCGCAGCCATGTTTCAAAGTATGGGGCACGGCTTTCGATCCGCAGGGCGGAAAGTGTGATCAGTAAAAAGGAATTACTTATAAATATGAAAAAGATAATTTCAGGCATTGTGTTGGGGTTCGTATTTGTCGGAGCTGCATCGGCGCAGGTTTTGCCGGTCAAGATCAAGAAGTTTCTTGACGACTATTACACGTCGAGCGAGATGGGCAAGTGGCAGCAGGCTCCGGGAGCTTGCAGCGGCAGGAAATGGCTGCTGACCGGCGATTTTAACGACGACGGGCGGACGGATTACCTCGTGCGCATTTTGGCAGGGCGAGGCATTGACCGCAGTCTGCACCTGATCGGATTTATTAACGAAAAGGGCGATTACACGCCCGATCCGTTTTTAGAGGAAGAATATACCGGCGACACCAGACGCACCGCGACCACGATCATTAAGAAAGGTTCGTCAATAAGTAGCACGTTGTTGGGCGAGGGCGAAGGCTCGACCCGGATGCTCACGACCGACCTAGTCAATCAATACATCTGCGAGACTGACGCTGCAATCGTGTATTCGTATAAGGACGGCCAGTTTAAGAAATACGGTGATGGCGGCGGAAACGAGGTTTTGCCCGGCCCTCTGCCGCAGGTTTTTCCAACACCAAAGCCCACTCCGAAACCGACCGCGACGCCAATTATCAAAACGACACCGCGTCCGACGGACAATCCTCCGGTCCAAACGCCTAGCTCTACTACGCTACCAAATATCGTCGGGTCGTACCGGATATACAAAGCCGACGGCAAGGTCGATGCTTCGGGCGGGACGGTGGTGTACGAAAACGGCGTGTTGACATTTAAGATCTCAGACGGACGAGCATTTAGCACCGCGACAGCATTTGTAAAAGATGGCGTCATCTCGACCGGCTGGGGCCGCACCGCGATCGTTTCACCCGACGGACAAACGATCTTTTGGTCGGATAAGACACGGTGGGTTAGAAGATAGGTAAATTTAGACAAGGGGTATTTTTATGGAAACCAAAAAAGTATTGATAAACGTTCTGAAATTTGTCTTGCCGGTGGTTGTCGTCCTGCTGATGCAGATGTCGGCGAGCGCTCAAAATTACACTCAAAATGAGCAGGATTGCTACAACCAGGTTCAGGGCAAGGTGGCCTATGACAAGGCTGGCAATAAGAAATGGTCCGAGGCGAATGTTCGCAATCTCTGCAAGGGCACAACCTATCCAGCCCGCACGATCGATTGCTTTAATTTGAGCATCGCAAACTACAACGACTGGAAACGCGGCATCAGCGAGTGTTCGCAAGCTACGCTCAATAACCCCGTTATTGATCCTGTAAAGGACAATACCCAGAACGAACAGGATTGTTACAACCTCGTTCAGGGCAAAGTAGCGTATGACAAGGCAGGCAACAAAAATTGGTCCGAGACAAATGTTCGCAGGCTGTGCAAGAACACTGCATATCCCGCCCGTACCATCGACTGTTTTAACTTGCGAATGGCAAATTACGGCGACTGGAAACGGGGAGTTGATGAATGTTCAGCGGAGCTCAACGGGAAATGGATAGGTTATTCGGGCGACGGGAAATTAAGCAGTTATCGTTGGGAGATCGCCGGTTTGGCAAGCATTGACGCTATCGACCCCTCGAATGGAAAGATGGCGTATCGAGGACTACGCTCCGGAAATAATATCTCGACCACCTTTAAGGATCATACGGGAAATATCCTGTCGGGAAAATTTCAAACAACGGAACGAGGATCGACTGGTCAAACAATACGATCTGGATCAAAGACAACGGTAAACCGCCCGCCGCAACAGTGCCGGTCAAATAGTGATCAAGGAGCCACGCATCGTGAAAAGATATTATTCATCCACCGTTTCTGTCCAAAACTTGGCAGTATGCGTCCTTATCTTGGCGGCGGCCAATCTCGCGTGTATGGGATTTAAAAAGCCATGGCGCGATTATTCGCCAAAACCATTTTCGTCTGCCGAGTGGCTCGCCGGTGACAAGATCGAACGCGGGCGTATGATGCGGGATATGTTTCGCAATCCGAAAATGGATATTCGTAGCCGCGACGCGGCGATCAAAACGCTTGGCGAACCCGACATCAAGAAAACGATCGAAAACAAAGAGGTCTGGTTTTACCGCATCGATTTCGGCATCCCGGACGCGATGGATCTGACCGCGATATCATTCGACGAAAAAGGCCGCGGCTCAAGCGGCTACGCTCACGGCGGCACAATGTCGATGGGCGAGAAAGAGAGCGATTTGAAGTAATACAATTGTATAGACAAATATATTACATTTAGTATGATCGAAAATGTCGAGGGCTTTGACTGGGACGCGGGCAATGTCGGCAAGTGTGAAAAGCATGGAGTTGCCATTGCAGAAATCGAAGACGTGTTTTCCCGCCCGCTACATATTCTCGGTGACCGCCAGCATTCGGACATCGAAGATCGTTTCATCGCCGTAGGAAAAACGGCCGAGGGCCGAGGGGTCTTTATTGGATTTACATTTCGGCGCGGAAAGACAGGATTTTTGATCCGCCCCATCACGGCTCGCTTTATGCACAAACGCGAGGTTGAGAAGTATGAAAAAGCAATTGCCAAAACTAAAGAGTGACGAGGAACTCGAGAAATTTCTCGAGAACGATCTTAGTGCCTACATAACGGCCGAGAATTTTACGGCCATGTCATTTGAATTTGAGCCAAAAGAAAAGGTCGTTAATCTGAGGATGTCGGCAGGCCTTCTCGACCGGATAAAGCGTGCTGCGCTACAAAAGAAGATGCCCTATCAAAAGTTTATTCGCCAATCACTCGAGATGGCCGTTAAAAAATGATCGAGAAGACGCTAATGCAAGCGAGCAGTTTGTAAGTCATTTCTTTTTACCTAGATCGACTGCCCGTTTATAAGCCGAATATACTGCTTTTGACAGTACTGTTCGCAGGCTGCCTTTTTCCATCTGATAGATCGCCTCGGCGGAGGTGCCGCCGGGGGATGTGACCATGTTGCGGAGTTCGGCGGGGTGCTTGTGCGATTCCATCGCAAATTTGACCGAGCCGAGCATCGTTTCCTGAACCAGCTCTTTTGCCATGTCGCGGGAAAAACCGAGGTGTACGCCTGCGTCGGTCAGAGCTTCCATCACCATAAATATATAGGTCGGGCCGGTGGCTGAGAGCGAGGTTGCCATGTCGATCATGTTTTCGGTCTCGACGAACAGCTCTTTGCCGAGAGCGGACAGCATTTCGCGGACGTGCCCGCGTTCTGCTTCTTCGACAGCTTCGGTACAAGTCCAAGCCGTGATACCGGCACCGATCTGCGAGGGAGTATTTGGCATTGCACGGACGATCTTTGCGGTGCCGAGTTCGCCCGCAAGCTTTTCAATCGTGGCTCCGGCGACGATCGAAATGACCATTTGTCCGGGATTGAGACGTCCACCCAAATCACTGACCACATGCCCGAGTCGCTGAGGCTTTACGCATATCACGACGATGGAATTGTCTTGGATCGCCCCGGCATTTTCACCGACAACCGCGATGCCGTGACGCTCGCTAAGCTCCGTTCTGCGCGACTCGCGCGGATGGCTCGCGGTAATCTGCGATGCCTCGACGATCCCTTGCCGCAAAAGCCCGGCGATCATCGATTCGCCCATCACGCCGCATCCGACAAAGCTCAAATGCAGATCTTTTAGTTCGTTAGCCATAAATATCCCGTTTGTTAAATAATACCCGTTAAGGCAAAATGACAGTTTAGAAAGTTGATTTAATCACCAATGACCATCGACGAACAACTCGAATTTCTCAAAAAAGGCACGGTCGATCTGATCCGTGAAGAAGACCTGCGCAAAAAGCTGGAGCGGTCCGCCAAAACCGGCAAGCCTCTGCGTGTAAAGCTGGGCCTCGATCCGACCGCTCCGGATATTCATCTCGGCCACACGGTCGTAATCCGCAAATTAAAAGCGTTTCAGGATCTCGGGCATACGGTAATTTTTCTGATCGGCGATTTTACCGGAACGATCGGCGACCCGTCGGGTAAAAATGTTACTCGACCGCCGCTGTCTCGCGAAGAGATCGACGCAAACGCCGAAACGTATAAGCGGCAGATGTTTAAGATTCTCGACCCGGAAAAGACCGAGCTGCGTTTTAACGGCGAGTGGATGGACAAATTCACCGCCTCTGATTTCATAAAGCTCTGCGCCAAAACCACCGTCAAACAGATCCTCGAACGCGACGATTTTACCAAGCGAATGGCCGACGAAAAGCCGATATCGCTGCACGAGCTGCTCTATCCGTTGGTGCAGGGATACGATTCGGTAGCTCTAAACGCCGACGTAGAGCTTGGCGGGACGGATCAAAAGTTTAACCTCCTGATGGGTCGCAATCTGCAGCGTGAATACGACCAAGAACCACAGGTCATTATCACCACGCCGCTCATCGAGGGCCTCGACGGCGTGCAGAAAATGTCGAAATCGCTCAATAATTATATTGGCATAACCGAGCCCGCAGGTGAGATGTTTGGCAAGATAATGTCGATCTCGGACGAGTTGATGTGGAAATATTATGAGCTGCTGACTGACCTGTCGGTGTCCGAAATTTCAAATTTGAGATCTCAAATGGACGCGGGAGAGAATCCACGAAACCTAAAGGTAAATCTTGCCAAGCTGATAATCGCGGACTTTCACTCCAAAGATGAAGCGACCGCGGCTGAGGAAGAGTTCGTCAAACGCTTTGTCCAAAAAGAAATTCCTGACGAGATCGACGAAAAACAGATCACGGGCGGGACGTACAACCTTGCACAAGTTCTCGCCGATACGGGCCTTGCGGCATCCAAAGGCGAAGCCCGTCGTTTGATCGAGCAAGGCGGCGTCAAGGTCAACGGTGAAAAGGCCGCCGCCGCGAATGCAGACATCGTCATCGGCCCCGACGGCGTCCTGTTCCAAGTCGGCAAGCGTAAGTTCCTGAAATTAAAATCTTTGTAATCTCCCGGCAACAAGATATACTCGACCTATCAACAGATGAGAGAAACCGCCACAAAACGGACAAAACTCGCTGACCGCATTAATGCGATCGTAAGCGCCGAAAAGCCGTTTCGCAAGATGGCGGGCGACTGGTCTAAAAAGGCAAAGAGCGCGATGGACGAGGCCAACAGCCTCTCGCTCGAGCGTGTAGAGATTCGGATCAAGCGCCTGCCGCCAAAGCTCGACGGGTTTAAGATCATCCAGCTTTCCGACACGCATCACAGCCCCTTTACGAGCCTCGAACACATCGAACGCGCCATTAAGATCGCCAACCGTCTGCGGCCGGATATGTTTTTGCTCACGGGCGATTATGTCTCGCACGACCGCGAATACATCGCGCCGGTTGCCGCTGCACTCGGCAGGCTCAAATCGCGTTACGGCACCTACGCCTGTCTAGGTAATCACGATCATTGGACCGACGCGGATCTGGTTACCAAGCTGTTTCGCGGAGAGGGCATTAACGTTCTTGTAAACCAAGGGTTTCGTTTTGAGACGCGTCGCGGTTCGTTTTGGATCGCCGGTGTCGATGATCACATGGTCGGTAAAACTGATGTCCCGGCGTCGCTGCGGGGTTCATTTCCCGACGAAATGAAACTGCTCCTCGCCCACAACCCGATCATCTTTCGCGAAGCTGCCCGTTACGGCGTCGATCTGACATTGAGTGGCCACACGCATGGCGGACAGATCAAACTCCGCGACGATGAAAAACGCATCCTTCCCCAGCGAAAGCTCAAGGCCGGACTGCACACGCGGCGAAGCTCCCAAGTTTACATCACTCGCGGAATAGGCACTGTCGTTGTCCCTATGCGTTACCAATGCCCGCCCGAGATCTCACTGTTGGAGTTGCGAACAGCCGAATGAGCGAACCCATCGTTTCCACAAAAATAATCACGATCCCAAATCTGCTGACGTTTCTGCGGATGGCGTTGATACCAGTTTTTGCGATGCTGCTCGTCTATAATCGCGAAGGCTGGGCCCTCGTAGTATTTACGATCGCCGGTGTGTCTGACGGGGTTGACGGGTTTGTCGCACGGCATTTCAAACAGGAATCTGAGCTCGGCACGATCATCGACCCGATCGCCGACAAATTGCTGATGACGACTGCCTTTATCATGTTGACGCTTTCGAGCGTCGTCGGCACACCGCGGCATCTGCCCGTTCCTTTTTGGGTCACCGCAACCGTCATCGGCCGCGATATAGCGATCATAGCCGTTGCCGGAGCGATAAATGTAATGACTGGCTTTCGCGGCTTTAAGCCCTCTTGGCTGGGCAAAGCAAGCACATTTGTTCAGGTCGTCGGCGTGATCCTGATACTTATTGCCGCAGTTTTCCCTGAGCTCCGCGGCTTTTATTTGCCTACGGTGTACACCACGGTTGTTGCTTTTGCCGTATTCTCAGGTGGGCATTACATCTTTCATGTCGCCAAACTCATGCGCGACGCCGATGCCGGATCACCTCCTGATCAGGCGTAATTTTCCCCGCCCCCAAATAGCGAAAAATTAAGCGGCTCCGTGCGAAAATTCGCACAACAATGTTAAACCAGCCTAAGTTCCTCCCTGATTGCTAAGCAAAATCGCACGTTTTATGTGGAACAACGATTGCACTGGCGAAAGTAGCCATTTTGACAACGACTTAATTCACTTCAGCATGCACCGTCGTTTATTTGGCCTCCCCCGCAATGTTGTTTGATGACGGCCGCATGCACATATCACTAGGAGGCTCTGATGGGTTCAAAGATCAAAAATATCAAGCTAGGCGTACTGACGCTTTTCACGATAGGATTCGCGGTCGTATTTGCAAATTCGACATTGTTTCAGGCCGAGGCCTCGATAAACGGAGCTCCGTCTGCCCATACCGGTGCTCCCGGAGAATCGACATGTACGGTATGCCATAATGCAGGCACTAATACGGGTGTGTTTAATGTCGTCGCCCCATCAGGGTATGTACCGGGCCAAACATATACGATCCAGGTCCAGCACACTACAAACGATACATCGCGCGCGGCTTGGGGATTTGAACTGATCCCCTTGACGAGCGCCAATGCAATGGCGGGTACGGTCGCAAATCTTAACACAAATACTCGCGTAAGGGTGTCAGGTGCAAAGAGCTATGTAACCCATACGACCGCCGGCACATTTGCCGGACAGACTTTATCGGCCAACTGGTCGTTTAGGTGGACGGCTCCGGCGACGAATATCGGAAACGTGACATTTTACGCTACCGGGCTTCAGGCTGACAATGACGGTAACGACGGCCCTGGCGATCAGACCTACGTCAAATCAGTTGTCATTCCACCCATTACGACGGCCTCGCTCGTTGAGATTTCCGGCAGGGTGTTGACGCCCGAGGGCCGCGGCCTGACAAACGCCAGGGTAACGATCACAGGTCCCAACGGAGTTCGGCTAACTACGCTTACAACGAGATTTGGTTCGTTTAGACTGGTCGATGTCGAGGTAGGGGCTTCCTACGTCATTGACGTTTCCTCGAGGCGTTATCACTTTGACTCCAGGGTTGTACAAGTGATGGACAATATGACCGATATTGATTTCATCGGTCAGTATTGGAACGTTAGGCAATAAACATTAACCATTGGTAGAAAAGGCGACCCTTGGGTCGCCTTTTCTTTAAAATTAGAATTTGCTGGGGTCCGGCAGCGGTGTAGTGTTTTTGTAGGTAATAAACTCAGCAATACCTTCGCTCGTGCCCCTGCGAAACTTATATACTTGGTCCAGACGGGCTTTCCATGTGCCGTAATTGGGGTTTTTTGTGGCCTCGGCACGTTTGCAGGTTCTGGCGTATGCGTCGAGCATCATGTCGATCGCTTCGTTGATCCTAGCCTGTACTTTTTTTGCTTCGTCATCGGTTATCGTTTTCGCGGCAGTTTTCGCTTTGAGGTCTGTCGATAGTTTGGCGTATATATCCTCGTAGTAAGCCGCTATCAGATAGTAGGCAAGGGCGTCATTTTTGATCTGTGAGTCGATCTGGGTTGCCTTATAGATCTTTCCGGCGGCGGCCGCAGGTTCTTTGTCCATCGACAAGCTGCCGTCAATAAAGTACGTATACGCCGTTGCATCGTTTTTATCGAGAAACGGCGCGAATGATTTCGGAGTCGTTCCCGCTTCGAGCAATTGAACACTCTTTCGCGAATATGCGATCGCGTCATTTGCGTATGCAGCTCCTTCGGGTGTCGCCGATGTTGCATAACCTGCGTACGCCAGGTTCATCAGTACATCAAGATTGTCAGGCTGTTCGGCCAGTATCTCTTTACCGAGTGCAAAACCATCGTTGTAGTTCTTAGCGTCGAGCTGCACATAAAACTGCTTTTGGCGATAGGCGTCAACGTACGCCCGCACTTTAGCAGTATTGGTGTCCGTATCCTTGCCAAACCTTGCCAAATAGCTTTTCCCAACCTCATACGCCTTAGCGGTATCCTCGGGCTTTTTAGTGTTTGACAGCGTAGCGATCTCTTTCAATAGATCTTCTTTTGACGGCTGCTTTTGAGCATTGGCGCTCGAGATAAACAAAACCGCAGCCAGCATAATGACGACGGCCGAAAACGTTCTTTTCATTGTAATGATAATTTCCTTAACAAACTTGGATTTTCGAATAACGTAAATATATCAGAGCAGAATTTGTAGCCTCAAATGACAGATGCAGTTAATTCGTGGTTGGCTGTCTTGACGCTTTAGTTCGGTAGTCGTCAGGAGACTTTTTGTAGCGTGAAAGAAATAATAGTATTATCATCAATCTCATATGTCGGGTTCATTTTTCCCAAAGAGAGTGGTTAGTGTGCTGTTCGGTTGCCTTCTGATTACAGTGCAGATCTTTGTCGCAGGAAACGACGAGATGCCAGGACAAACCGTCCTCCAGTCTTCATTGTTAAGGGAAAAAGGGAAGAAAGATTATGTCAGTGGGCCTTTTGCAAGTGCTTTTATTGAAAAGATCCGCGTTCAAGCTCCTGACGGCAAACGTGACGATCACTTCGGAAGTGGGGTCGCGATATCCGGAGATACAGCTGTTGCCGGAACTCCCAGAGCAGACTTTAATCTTGGTGTATCAGACAGGGGAGCCGTTTATGTGTACGCCAGAATGGGCTCGAGTTGGGCGTTTGAGCAGAAATTAGAGGCTCCTGACCAAGCGAATCTTGATGAGTTTGGCGGTACGGTCGCGATAGACGGCGAAACGATCGTCGTAGCGGCCCGTTTGGATGATGTGGGAGCGAATGTTGATCAAGGTTCTGTTTATGTGTTTGTGAGGAGAAGTGCCGGATGGTATTTTCAACAAAAATTAGTCGCTTCAGATGGTGCCGCCGCTGATAACTTCGGGATAGACGTCGCTATTTCCGGTGAAACGATCGTCGTAGGTTCATATTGGAGCGAAGTTGGGCTGAACGGTAATCAGGGGGCTGCGTACGTTTTTCATCGCAAAGGAGAGATGTGGACACAGCAAGCTAGACTCACCGCAGACGACGGTACTGAGATCGGGCAATTCGGCATCGATGTCGCGATAGATGGTGACACCGCCCTAATCGGTGCATTTGGCGAACCAAATAGCCTAGAGCATGGAGCCGCTTATTTTTTTGAAAGAGTTGGGAATCTATGGACCCAGCGTCAGAAAGTCCGCTCCACACCTGTTGAACAATTTGACCGTGAAAAATTTGGGATGGGCGTGGCATTGAGGAACGGTATTGCGGTGATTGGTGCCCCCGAGGAAACAATCCCTGACCACAGTAAGGAAGGTGTAGCTTATGTTTTTACTAAAATTGGGCCGACCTGGACGTTTCAATCAAAACTTACCGCAGGAGCCCCGGCCAGTTACGAACTATTTGGGAAAGATGTCGCAATCGATCATCAGCAGATAGTTGTCGGAGCTTGCGACACCAGCTTTGGTAATAATTTAGGTCAAGGGGCGGCCTATGTATTTGCTCGACAAGGACAAGGTTGGTATCAAAAAACGCAACTCGTAGCATCGGATGGGGATTCGAGATGTATTTGGTGAGGATGTATCCATTTACAGCGGAACTGCTTTTATTGGAGCGGCAGTAAAGGACATCGGAACAAGCCCGGATCAGGGGGCAGCCTATTTATATTACGATACCAACGCCCCGGATCTTCGGCTCGAGAGTGATACCGGGGTCAGCAATGCCGACGACATTACAAATTCTTCCAATCTTGCCTTTGAACTCCCCAATATCACTATAGGGGCATGGGTCGAGTTGTTGCGAAACGGGGTCGCAGTCTCGTCCGGGATCGCCTCCGGCCCCACGATGACATTAGCAGATGTGAACCCGCCGAACGGTAATAGCCGATACTCGATCCGTCAAACGCTACCTGACCTGACTGCTATTGAAAGCTCGTCTACCATCGTTTCTGTACTTACGTCTCTACCTACGGTGAGCATCGACCAATCTCCAAATCAGAGCGACTCTGCGTCGTCGTCACCTCTAAATTATCGAGTCCGCTTTAGTGTTCCGGTTAGCGGATTTAGCACCCAGTCTATTTCATATGCAGGATCTACTGCCAATACTAGTGGGATAAGTGCTGCAATCACTGGTTCAGGATCCACATACAACGTAGCCGTGACCCCGGTATTTCCCAATCAAGGTCTGCTTCGAGTGTCTGTTTTGACGGATTCTGCTCAGGATGAATTTGGCAATCTTGCCCAGGCATCGACGAGTATAGACAATGCGATACTTTTCGACGGTGTTCGCGATGGTAGTTTTGAGTTGACCAATTCGGGCGGCGGTAATCCTTATTGGGGTTCAACCTCCCAACTTCGCGGAACTGCGCTATGCGGATTAGTAAGGTGCGGAATATCTCCTACATCCGCTCCTAGAAAAGGAGATGCCTGGGTACGTTTTGCTGGTTCCACTGGGGGGCCCGCGGAGCAAGCCAGTATTTCTCAGTCTGTAGCCTTACCCGCAGGGGGGGCTGCTGTCCTCGCCTATTACTTAAGAATGGGCTATGTAAACCCGCCGGGGGCAACCCTTCTCAATGTAAGGTTGGATGGAGTTTTAATTCAATCCATTTCGGAATCTTCAGTTGCGGATCTTGAATATGTAAAGAGAACCGTTGACCTTACTCCCTACGCAGACGGCGGGCAGCATTTACTTCGGTTTGAATTTAGCCAGCCTGGCGGAGCAACGCTTGATATATTCTCGATAGATGATGTATCTGTTTCCACCCCAAATGTCACAGTTTCGGGACGGGTGACTAACGCTGAGGGACGAGGCGTAAGAAATGCAGTAGTTCGAATGACTGATAGCGGTGGCAATCTTAGGACTACCATTACCGGGCCCTTTGGATCCTATGTTTTTAATAACGTACAAGCGCGCGATGATTTCCTCCTAATTCCATCGTCACGTCGCTATAATTTTGCTTCGCGATTAATTAGTTCTACATCTGATTTAGCTGGAATCGACTTTGTAAGCACATCACAGAAGTAATCATGGTCAAAACACTCTTACTTACCTCGCGCCCCGGGTGACGATCGTGGTGTTGACGAGGTCAAACCGCATCATTCCATTGTCGTCGAAGGTGACGCCGTGGAACAGGAGCGTGCCTTTGTGAAAAATGCCGTGGTGATGACAAAATGCCGCAGCCGACAGGCGGTAGTAGCCGCCCTTGGTGTGCGGCACCATCTTAAAAGCATGCGGAGCCATCGGGGCGACCGGCCTCAGCCCGATCCTTCGGCGGCCCGCGTCGAAAAGCATCTCGACCGCCGCCGGGCTGCCAAGCTCAATAAACGCCTGCCCGTTAAGATAAAAGGTGCCATAGGCCTAAGGTCACCCGTGCCTCTTTTTTGGCCGGCCGGCCAAACTGCTTACCCGTAAAAACGTTCCATTTTTCAATTTCATTTAGTGGCATAGATGACACAAGATATTATCAATGCGTCAAAATGTAAACCCTATTCTGCGGGTTATGCGGATTTTGCATATTTTGCTGATCCGGGGCAGAAGCCACGCATCCCGATTTATCGGGATGCGGGCTTCTGCCATGTTCTTTTAGTTCTTCACAGTGACCAATGAGAGATCATAGAAACGCCAAAGACCTCCACGAACGCCCGGATCACTCAGTGAATTTAAACTTGACAATGAGACACTCAAGTATTATCATTTCCACATGCTCAAGTCATAGTGTTTTATACAGAGCAGGGCAATAATACTTAGTTGGAGATAAAATTATGGGCAAAATTATAGGAATCGATCTGGGAACGACCAATTCGGTCGTCGCAGTTATGGAGGGCGGCGAGCCTGTCGTCATCACAAATAGCGAGGGCGGACGCACTACGCCGTCTGTTGTCGCGTTTACAAAGGACGGCAATCGTCTGGTCGGCCAGGTCGCTAAGCGTCAGGCGGTGACCAACCCTGAGAACACGCTTTATTCGATCAAGCGGTTTATGGGCCGTCAATTTGACGAGGTGTCGGACGAGATCAAACAGGTGCCGTATTCGGTCGAAAAGGCCGGAAACGGCGATGTTCGTATCAACGTTGACGGCAAGCAGTACAATCCGCCCGAGATCGCGGCGATGGTCCTGCAAAAGCTGAAACAGTCGGCCGAAGATTACCTTGGCAGCAAGGTCGAGCAGGCGGTCATCACCGTTCCGGCTTACTTTAATGACGCTCAGCGTCAGGCGACCAAAGACGCCGGCAAGGTTGCCGGACTCGAAGTCCTGCGTATCGTAAACGAGCCGACGGCGGCCGCTCTGGCATACGGTTTGGACAAGAAAAAGGACGAGATCATCGCGGTTTTTGACTTTGGCGGCGGTACTTTTGACATCTCGGTACTCGAGGTTGGCGAAGGCGTGGTCGAGGTCAAATCGACCAACGGCGACACGCATCTCGGCGGCGATGACGTTGACGAAGTGCTCGTCGGCTGGATCATTGACGAATTCAAAAAAGATCAGGGCATCGACCTGCACAACGACAAAATGGCGTTGCAGCGCCTGAAAGAGGCGGGTGAAAAAGCCAAGGTCGAGCTGTCGTCGGCGATGGAAACCGAGATCAATCTGCCGTTCATCACGGCTGACGCTTCGGGTCCGAAGCACCTCGTGATGAAGCTCACGCGTTCGAAATTCGAACAGCTTGTCGAGCCGATCCTCCAGCGTCTGATGCCGCCTGTACAACAGGCGATCAAGGATGCCGGTCTTGAGCCGAAAGATATCGAAGAGATCGTGCTGGTCGGCGGTTCGACGCGTATCCCTAAGGTCCAGGAAATGGTCAAGGAATATTTTGGCAAAGAACCGAACAAATCGGTCAATCCTGACGAAGTCGTTGCTCTCGGAGCTGCGGTCCAGGCGGGTGTTTTGGGCGGTGAGAAGACTGACATTCTGCTGCTCGACGTGACGCCTCTGTCGTTGGGAATCGAGACTTTGGGCGGTGTTTCGACACCGATGATCCAAAAGAATACGACCATCCCAACGCGCAAATCGGAGATATTCTCGACCGCTTCGGACAATCAGACGTCGGTCGAGGTCCACGTTTTGCAGGGCGAACGCCCGATGGCGTCGGACAACAAGACGCTTGGCAAGTTTCACCTCGTGGGCATCCCGCCCGCACCCCGCGGCGTGCCGCAGGTCGAGGTGACGTTTGACATCGACGCCAACGGCATCGTTAACGTGTCGGCCAAGGATGTGGGCACCGGCCGTGAGCAAAAGATCACGATCACGTCTTCGTCGGGCCTCTCGAAAGAAGAGATCGACAAGATGATGAAGGATGCCGAGTCGCATGCCGGCGAGGACGAGAAAAAGAAAGCGTCGATCGAGGCCCGCAATCGTCTGGACGGCCTGATGTACAGCGTCGAAAAAACGTTTAGCGAAAACAGGGATAAGCTCGATGAGGCATCAACGGCCGAACTCGAAGCCGCGATCGCTGATTCCAAAACCGCTCTCGGCGGCGAGGATGTCGACGCGATGAACACTGCGTTCGAACGTCTCCAGACGGCGTCGCACAAGCTGGCAGAGGCGCTTTATAGTCAGACTGCAGCACCTGAAGGTGACGCTGGAACCGATGAACAGGCTTCGTCGGCATCGGCGAGCGGTGACGGAGGTTCGTCATCAGCATCTGATGAGGGTGATGTCATCGACGCGGAATACGTCGATGTTGACGAATCGACCGAGTCTTCGGAATCGACAGACGAAGATAAGAAGTAACAAATAGGGACAAGTGACGAGGGGCGGGGACAAACTGAATTCGGTTTTGCCTCTCGTCCCTCATCCCTTTACACTTGTCCCTGACCTAAAAGCTTTTAATGGCGAAGAAAGATTATTACAACATTCTAGGCATCAAAAAAGATGCGAAAGCCGATGAGATCAAAAAGGCTTATCGGCGGCTGGCGCGTAAACATCACCCGGATGTAAATCCGAACGATAAGGTCGCCGAGGATAAATTTAAGACAGTGCAGGAGGCATACGATGTGCTTTCTGACGAGAAAAAGCGCAAGGTTTTCGACCGCTTCGGATACTACGCCGACAATCTCGACGCCGACTCGCCGTTTAGTTCGGGGCCAACCAGTAGCGGCCCGGCGGGCGGCGGATTTGATTTTTCGGGGTTTGATTTTTCGGGCAATCCGGGACAATCGAGCAGTTCGAGTTTTCGTGATATTTTTTCGGATCTTTTTAGCGGAGGCGGCCAAAAAGCACAACCCGAACCGCCCCGTCCAATGCCAAAGAAAGGCCGCGATATCGAGATACCGCTGGCGTTGAGTTTCGAAGAGGCTTTTACCGGCCTGACAACAAATATCACCGTCAACCGCAGCGAGCAATGTTCGCGTTGCCAAGGGGCCGGCGACACTGGCGGGCCGGTCGTTCAGTGTCCGACCTGTAAGGGGACCGGTCAAGTAATGCGAACCGGTGGACGTCTACAGTTTTCCCAAAACTGCTCCGACTGCGAAGGCACAGGCCGCCGCCGTCAGCCATGCAGTCTCTGTAACGGCAAAGGCGTCACGCCAAAGACCGAGCAGGTCAAGATCAAGATACCTGCGGGCGTTGATACCGGCTCACGTGTCCGCGTGCCGAAAAAAGGCCATGGCGGACGGCTTGGGGCCGAACCCGGCGACCTGTTTATTTTGACCAATGTCGGCAAGCATCCTTTCCTGACGCGAAAGGGCGATAACGTTTATATTACCGTGCCGATCACGGTTCCGGAGGCAGCGCTCGGAACAAAGATCGAGGTGCCGACAGTCGAGGGCAAGGCCGCACTTAAAATACCGTCGGGAACGGAATCGGGACAGAAATTTCGCCTGCGTGAACGCGGCTTTCCAAGTCTGAGAAACCCGAGCTTACGCGGCGACCAATTCGTCGAGGTAAAAATTGCTTTGCCAAAAGTTATCTCAGAGGAGACAAAGGAAGCATTGCGGCAGTTTGAGAAACTGAATCCTGAGAATCCGAGAAAGACAATGGGTCTGGAATGATCTCAAATTTGAAATTTCATATTTGAAATGAAACAGCGAGTAAGAACATATACGATCAGCGCGGTTGCGGAGATGTATGACATCCATCCGCAGACCTTGCGTCTGTACGAACGCGAAGGGTTGCTCGCCCCGTCGCGTTCGATCGGCAACACCCGCCTCTACGAAGACGGCGATCTCGAACGTCTCGAAGTCATCCTCTCTTTAACGCGCGAACTCGGCGTAAATCTTGCCGGTGTCGAGATCATCCTCAATATGCGTTCGAAAATGGACCAGATGCAGCGTGAATTTGAGCAATTTTTCGAATATCTCAAGACCCACGCTAACGAATTTTCGCAGCAAAGCGGTGCATTTTCGTCCAGCGAGGCATTGATCCCGATATCGCGTTATCGCGTCACCCGCGTGCGTAACGAGATATCATCCGAAGATTAAGAAATCCCGTAATCAACCGACCCTCCTAACCCGCCAAAAGGTCTTACCAATTAGTTAATTTCATCCGCCGGTATCTTTGCTTTCCTTACATTTTTGGGATAGCATTTCTTAATTCAATCTACGATAAATGGTTTAGGAGAATCCGATGTTTGGAAAAATTTTATCACGCACTCTTGCGTTCACTTTTGCACTAGTAATATTTTCGGTTGCCGCGATGGCACAGGACCTCGATGACGTGACGATCTCAGGAAAGATCACTGATTCGGCGGGCTTACCCGTCGTCGGAGCGACCGTCACCGCGACAATGACTGAAACCGGCGAGTCGCGCTCGATCGTTACCGACGGCGACGGCTTTTACCGTCTTATTAAGCTGAAACCGGGTACTTATAAGATCAAAGTGGCTAACGGTGGTTTTGGAACTCAGGAAACACCGGGAATCCCAACCATCTCTGCGCAGAATCTGCAGAAGGATTTCAAACTCTCACCAGCCGGCGTAACAGCCGAGACTACGGTGACCGTTACCGAAGACGACTCACCAGTTGTTGATACAACCAGGACGATCGTCGGCAGCACGATCACCGAAAAGGAAATTCAGGAGATTCCCAATGACGGAAGAAACCCGTTGGATCTGGTATTGACTCTCGGCGGTACGGCCGAAGAGCAGCTTTCAGTCCGCGACCTTTCATCGGAACGCGGGGCTCGAGGCCTTACTGCATCAAGCGGGGCTCTTGAAGAAGCCGGTATTTTTGGACTTTCGGGCGGCGCGGCCTATTCGAATAACATAACCATTGACGGTCTAGATAATAATGACGATCGTGGGGCATCATTTCGCTTTCAACCATCGATCGAGGGAATCAGTGAGGTTCAAGTTATCACAAATCAATTCTCGGCTGAGTATGGCCGGGCATCGGGCGGCCGCGTTAATATTCGGACAAGTGGCGGATCAAATCGTTTTCGCGGACGCGCATTTTATTTCTTTAGGGATGAGGCTTTGAATGCTAATACTTGGCTCAACAATCGGCGTGGTTTTGCCATACCCGAATTTAGCAATCACAACCCAGGCTTTACCTTTGGCGGCCCGATCGTAAAAAACAAGCTCTTTTTCTTTACCTCATACGAGTACGACAACATTCTGGAGGACACGATCGCCGATGCGTGGGTTCCAGTAACGGGCGGTAACCCGAGATTTCCGCTTCCAGCCCCGACAGAACCTAATGCATTCGTTACGGTAACGTCTCCTAACGGCTCGCCATCCGTTAACGTTGCTCCATATTTTACGCTGATCGATACGCCGGCAAAAAAACACATCCTTACCGCGCGCGCCGACTGGAATATTAACAATGCCCAGAATGTAACTGTTAGCTATCAAATGGGTCGGTCTAATGACCTTAGATCATTTAGCGGCACGAATAGGATCGCTGACTCATTGATAGGGCGTATCCGTAATACTGAGGCATACAATGGAACTCACAACTGGGTTGCTTCGGCCAGTCTCGTTAACCAATTCCGGGCGCAGTATTCAAAACTTCGCCCACAGGCGGTTCAAGCCGCTGGCGAAGGAGCTCCTGCAGTTCTTGTTACGCTAACCGGGCCAGGTACGCAGGTGTTAGGGTCAACGACAAGCTCGAACGATCGTGTCGAAGATCGGTGGCAAATAATGGACACGCTCACTTACATTCGCGGCAGTCATACATTACGTTTTGGCGGCGATTTTCAGCGCATCGATACAGTTTTCTTCGATCGGTTTGACGTGACCGGTACCTATACCTTTTCTAACTACGCCGATTTTGTAGCAAATCTGCCAACCCGATTTGCACAAAACTTTAATACCGAATCAAAACTCCGAAACAATTATTTCGGTGTCTTTGTTCAAGATGATTGGCGTGCTAAGCCAAATTTGACTATTAGTTTTGGTGTTCGTTACGAACAAGAAACGATTTTAAAGGATAAAAACAATTTTGGGCCAAGAATTGCTGTTGCTTGGGATCCGTTCAAAAAGGGAACCGGCGTGATCCGTGCTGGTTTCGGGATCTTTTATAACCGAGTTCTTTTGCGGACGGTCGATGACTACACCTCGGACAGCCAGTCGATCCGATTTGATTACAACGCGGCAAATCCGGGTGCAACGATGAACGTGCCCACCGGCGTTTCGGTAGATCCGGCTGTGATGCGGAATTTCTTGAAAACCCTGTTTACGGGTGGGTTGACGCCGACTTCGATGGTGCCTTTGAACGCCACACAAAGCTTCTCTGTTCAACAGCTTGCGCGCGCTAGTTCGGTCTTTAGAAATCTCGCTCCTGATCTGGTCATTCCACAAAGCTACCAGGCTAATCTTGGGTTTGAACGTGAAGTTCGTAAGGGGTGGGTGTTTGAGACGAATGTTACGTTTAACAAGACAACGAAGCTTTGGCGTGAGACCAATCCAAATGCCCCCGTCCTGCCGGCGGGTTACGATAATTTTACAGCCTATCTGATGGCTAACCCTTATACGTTTACGAATGGAAACGGGACTGTCCGTACATATCAGTTCTATTCGGATCCGGCTCGTTCCGATATCGGAGCCTCTACCGCGCCTGGGACGACGACTGCTTGTAGTACCACGACGACACAAACGTGCTTCGTCAATCTTTCTGCCGCCAGCAACACCAACACAGCTCCAAACACTGTGATCGGCGGTATCGGGTCGAATACTGTTGGGAGTGCGGTCGGCGTCGCGTTCGCGGCGGTCAACCGGTTTCGTCCATTCTTTAGTACATTGGGTGCGACCCAACTTGAAACGGTTGGCAACCATGGAAACAGCCGCTATATCGGAGCAGTTTTCGAGTTGAGGAATAGGTATCGCCAGTATGGTCACGGCTTTGCCGGATCGTTGAGATTAGTTTACACGCTATCGAGGTTAATGGATGATGGTGTTGTGAACACATCAGATCCGACCCGTCCAGGCGATTTCAGTTATGACTGGTCGCGAAGTTTGGCTGATCGAACGCATCGCATTGCAGTGTCGGCAACGATTGACACGCCTTCTTGGATGGGCAAGCTCCGCTTCTCTCCGATATTTCGCTATGGGTCGAGCGCCCCGTTCAATTTGTCAGCAGGTGGTATCGATCGCAATCTTGACGATCTCAGTAACGATAGGCCGAGTTTCGTCGGACAAACAAATTTGATCCAATGGCGCGAGTTCAATTCAGTTTTCCCCGCGGGCCTTGCGCAGCAATTTTCTTATGCTCCGATTGGCAGCCCTGGGACTCTCGGTCGAAATGCGGGACAAGGGCCGTCGCTCTATCAATTTAATGTGAGCGTTACTCGTGAGTTCAAAATGGGTGAACGAATGAGGCTTCGCCCGACTCTGGAGGTGACAAACCCTTTCAACATGAATATATTCAGCTTTGGTTCGAATTTTATTAATTTTGAAAGTCTTAGTAGCACTAACCCCACCACACTCCAAAATGCTAGAGATAATTTTCCTGCTCCGACCAGGACAATGACACATCGACGTATGAGGTTGGGTATCAGATTTGATTTTAACCTTTTTATGGGTTTATTTGATTTCGAGGCCGCCGTTATTGGCGGCCTTTTTTTGCGCGAAAATCTTGGTGACTGGGAAAGCTCTTACGTGATAAACTAGCGTGTTGAACATTTTTGTTCACGCTTTAAGATATGAGCCAAGCGTTCGCAGAACCATCTATCCCAGTTAGCGAGACGACGATTGAGTCGGTCTTGCTTGATGCGGATCTGTTTGTAAAATACAGCTCGCCGGAAAAGGCGTTCGCTCTTTTGCGTGGAGCGATCGAGCGCAGTCCGCGCTCGATCGGTTTGCGTGAAAAGATGCGTGACATCTGCGTCAAGCAAAAGAATTTGAACGAGGCAGCTAAGCAATGCCTCGCCCTCGTTAGCCTCTACATCGCGCGCGAAGATTTTGATGTTGCTTACGACCGCTTGCAAGAGGCAAAGCTACTTGATCCGCGAATATCGGTCGCACCGGGACTTGAAGCTATACGCCGTGCCCGCCGGCCCGATTTTGCCACGAATCGCGACCGCACACCGCAGAAAGTGCGCACCGATGTAACATTTGCCGGAAACCTCGCATACGTGACAATTTTTGACGCCGTACAGGTTATCGAGAGTGCGAAGATGACCGGTTTGCTAGTCATCAAATCCGACATGCATTTGGCGAACGTCGCATTTAACGAAGGCAAGATCGTCGACGCCGAGTGTAACGGCCATAACGGTGTGCCGGCCTTTCGCGAGATCATCGAGATCAACGGCGGTACGTTTGAATTTTCAACCTCGGATAATGAGTTTCCTGTCATTATCAACGTCTCAAGCAACACTAATTTCTTACTCGATGTCCTCACTGAACTCGACAATGAACGTGCCGAAAAGCAAGGCCTGAGAAACGTCGGCGGCGAGATGATGTAGGCAGTTGTCAGTGGTCGGTGGCTGTTGCCAGAACACGAACGCAAAAATTTATTTGACTAAATCTTATAATTACCGCAAAATATAGTGTTCCTTCAAAACCAGAGCACTATAGAATGTTTAAGCTTCAGCGCCTAGAAATAACCGGATTTAAGTCGTTTGCCGACTATACAGAGATCGTTTTTACCGGCAACGGCATCACGGCGGTCGTCGGGCCGAACGGCTGCGGCAAGTCCAACGTGTCCGATGCTATCTCGTGGGTGCTTGGCGAACAGCGTGTTAAATCTCTGCGCGGTGGAGAAATGAAAGACGTCGTTTTTGCCGGAACAAAAACCCGCAAACCCGGCGGCATGGCCGAGGTCGTGCTGCATCTGATCCGCGACGATACGTTTTTTGACAGTGATGAGAACGAGCTTGAGGATATTGACGAGGCTCTAAGCGGCATCGACGAAGCGGCTGTTGATATGGCCGAGATCGAAGGGATAGAGCCAGAAGAGATCGACGCCGTTGCAGACGTTGATGCTGAGAATAACGGGTTTCAGGACGATTCGGCGATCGAGACTGAGACGGTCGAGACGGTTAAGGCAATGGCTGTCGGTTCGACCATGCCGGTCGAGACCAAGGTCAAGACTAAGCGACATTGGCGTCCGCGGTCGTTTGCTCTGGATTTTGCTCCCGGCGAGGCCGTTTCTGTTACGCCGGCTGTATATGTCGGGCGAGAGCGAATACCAACTAAACGGGAAAACCTGTCGTCTGCGTGACATTACAGATCTGTTTGCCGGAACGGGACTTTCGGGTGCTCATTACGCGATCATCGAACAAGGCCGTATTGGCCAGATATTGTCGGCAAAGCCCGCCGACCGCCGCAGCCTGATCGAAGAGGCTGCCGGCATTTCAAAATTTCGTGCCCGCCAGCGTGCCGCCGAAACACGGCTCGAATCGGCCAAATCTAATCTCGCACGCATTTTTGACATTGTGTCCGAGATCGACACGCGAGTAAATTCGCTACGTCGTCAGGCGGCGAAAACGCGACGATTCAAGATACTGCAAGAAGAGTTTCGCGAACTGTTGCGACAGCTTTACGCTGCCGAGGGTAAGTATTTATCTGATCTTTCCGAGCAGTTAAAGCAGCAGCTGGTTGCGGCCGAGGCTACGGAGACGGAGCTTCATGCGCAGGTTGCGGCGACCGAAGAAGCTGCGAAAGATTTGACAGCCGCAGCACGAGCAGCCGAGGAAAGCCTCGCCGAACTTCGTCGCATCCATTCGACCAACGCTCTCGAACGCGACCGTGCCGAGCGCGAGCATATCTACAAATCTGACCAGATCGTCGGGCTAAATAACCGCTGCGGGACATTGCGTGGCGAGATCACCGCGAGCGAGCAGCGTTTGAAAATGCTCAACTCCGAGCTTGAGCGTCTGCGGCTTGATGAACAGCACGAGAGTAGCGAACATGCGAAGGCCGAGTCAGTTCTTCGCGAATCTGAGGATACCCATCGGCTCGCGGCGGATGCCTTCGCGGCGATCGAGATATCGATGGAAACTGCCCGCAACCAGTTGATGCAGCACACGTCTGCCGTCGAGCGTTTTGACGAAGTAGCACGACAGCTTGAGCACAATCTTGAACGGCTCGCGTCGAGGGCTGAGGGGCTTGATAAAGAAGGTTTGCGGGCCGACGAAACTTTTTCGGCGAATCAAAAACAGGCGGACGAATTGGCAAAAAGTCTTGCCGCTGAAGAAGTAAAGCTCACCGGACTTAACGTCGAAAAGGACGGCCTACTTGCCATCACGGCCGATGCGCGTGCCGCTCAACGTGCAGCGGAGAGCGAGCTGCAAATATTGCAGGATGAGCACTCGGCAAAGAAACATCGTCTTACCACCCTGCTTGAACTAGAAGAAAAACGTGCCGTTTATACGCCGCAGGTGCAAAAGATATTTGCCGAAGAAAAGAATATAGGCGTGAGCCTTGCGGGTGTTTTAGCTGACAGATTGAACGTCGAACCCGAGGCGGAGACGGCGGTCGAGACGCTTTTTGGAGCGTTTCTTGAGGCGGTGGTCGTCGAATCTTTGACGGACGCCAAGCGAGTTTCGGCTTGGTTAAAGGAAAACGACATCGGCCGCACGGCGATGATAATCTTGCCGAAACGTGAGGCCGGAGCAAAAAGAGCTACCAGCGGTAATGGCGACACGATCGCGGAGATGCTCGGCGTATCTGCTGATCTCGAGAGGGTTTTGCGGTCGATATTTCCCCGTGAGATGTCGGCAAGGCTCGTTCGTGAGCTTGATGCAAGTGGTGCGTCTGACGGTGACATGCTTGTAAATTACGAGGGCGATCTGCTGCTCGGCGGCAAGATGCTTGTCGGCGGCAACCGGACATCCACCGGGCAAAACGAATCACTGCTGGCATTCAAACGTGAGCTGAATCAACTCGATAGAGATTGCGGACGACTGGCAAAAGATATTGAGAAAGCGACCGCCAAGGTCGAATCTGCCCGCACCGCTCTTGTCGAAAACGAGAGCAAGATGGTCGATCTGCAATCGCTCATTATTAAAGTTGATCGCGGCATCCACGGCCTGCAGATACAGGTCCGATCGGCCCGCGAAGAGATCGAGCGAACGAAACGTCACCTACAAGTCGTCGCCGACGAAGCCGGCCAGATCAAGGCCGAGATCGCGGATGCCCAGACCAAACGTGCCGAAGCTATTGGCGGCAAAGAGGCTGCCGAAGCTGCCCGTATCAGGGCCGCGGCCGACATCGAACGCATCATCGCCGACCTTAACGACGCTCGGGCAAAGACCGAAGCGGCAAACGCGACACTCAATGACAAACGGATGATCGCAGCGACGTCGGACGAGCGGCGGCGTTCGGCTGTGTCGGCTCTCCGTCGAGTCGAGAACGAAGGCAAAGAGATCGAATCGCGTCTAGCTCTGCAAAATCTTGAGATCGCCGAAGCCGAGGGCAAGATCCGCGAATTGCATTCGGCGATCAACGACATCACCGACCGTATAGCGTCGGCGGGGGATGAAGTTGCCAGTGAGAACACCGAATTGACTGCGGCGATCACGGGACTCGCGGCTGCTCGCGAAAATGCCGACCGCATGAGCGAGACTCTCGCCGACCTCAACCGCCAGGCCGCCGAGGCCCGTAACGAGCGTGCGGCTATCGAGATCCGGCAGGCCGAGGCCGTCACCGAACTAAAGAATATAGGCGAAAACTGTCAGCAGGAGTTAAATGTTTCTCTTGGCAGCCTTGTAGCCGAGGTTGAGCCGGGTGAAGATTTTGTGCTTGAGAACGCACGGCGTGAGGCCGACGACCTCAGGCAAAAGCTTGAAAACTTTGGGGCAATAAATATGCTCGCACTCGAAGAGCTTGGCGAGGCAGAGGAGCGGCATCTATTCCTAACCACTCAGCGCCAAGATATTATTGATAGTATTGCCGCGACCGAAGAAGCTCTTCGCGAGATCAAACAGCGTTCGCGTGACAAGTTCAAAGCGGCGTTTGAGGCGATCAACGAAAATTTCGTCGAGTTTTTCCAAGAGCTGTTTGGCGGCGGCCAGGGACAAATGACGCTGCTCGAATCCGACGACATTCTCGAAGCCGGCATCGAGGTCGTCGCCCAACCTCCTGGCAAACGTCTACAAAACATCATGCTGCTCTCAGGCGGCGAAAAAGCAATGACCGCCATCGCTCTCGTGATGTCGATATTCAAATACCGCCCGTCGCCGTTCTGTTTGCTGGACGAGGTTGACGCTCCACTTGATGACGCCAACGTCGGCCGTTTTGTAGACAAGATCGCGTCGATGTCAGAGCGGACGCAGTTTATCGTCATCACGCACAACAAACGGACAATGGAAGCCGCCCGAGCTCTCTACGGCGTGACGATGCAGGAGGCGGGTGTGTCGAAGGTTGTTTCCGTGAAGTTTGAATAGTGAACAGCGAATAGTGAACAGTGAACAGTGGCCAGTAACTATCAACCTGTTTCAATTCGTGTCATTCGTGTCATTCGTGGCTAAACTCCTCTCCCTTCCAACCGCCAATTCAATCCCCGCATCCAAAGACCGTTCAGCGATTTTGTGAAATTCGTATAGACTGATATCCAATGATGACCAGCCCCTCCAAATTGATCTTTTTCTTTATATTGCTTGTGCCCGTGATCGCCGTTTCGGGGCAGGCCAAAAAGAATCCAAAGCCCAAAACTGCTACACCCGCGGTGACTGCCACTCCGGCCCCAACCCCGACAGCAACGCCTGCGCAAGCACCTGGCAAGAAAAACGAGCGTCCGGTAGATGTCAAAAAAACAACGATAAGCAAAAGCTATACGCCGACGTATTTTTACGATTTTGACCGTCCGGGATTTACGTATTCCCACATCGCTATTGAGCATGATGCTAACGGCAAAGGGCAGATCGCATTGACAAAGGACGGTTACGATGAGATTTGGACCGACCCGCTGCAACTGACGGCGGCGACTCTTGAAAAGCTAAATGTTGCGTTAGCGGCACTGGATTTTATCAACTCGACCGAGAGCTATCAGTACCCGACGCGCGATTATTCGCACATGGGCAATATGACGCTCAAGGTGGTGCGGGATGGGAAAGAACGGATCGCAAAATACAACTGGACCGAAAACACAAACGCCAAGGCTCTGATGGACGAGTACCGACGCATCAGCAATGAGTACACTTGGCGTTTTGAGATAATATTGGCCCGTCAAAATCAGCCGCTCCAGACACCGGGTTTGATGGATGCGATCACCGCGTATATCAACCGCAAAGAGATCTCTGATCCGCCGCATCTCATCCCATTCCTGACCGAACTCACGACCGACGAACGCCTCCCCCTAATGGCCCGCAACCGCGCGACCAAGCTCATCAAGCAGATCGAAAAGGCAAAGAAATAGTTTGGTCCGGTCCGGACCAGGTGGACCAAGACGGACCAAGGTGGAAGGCAGAAAAAACGAGGGCAGTTGCCCTCGTCTGTCCTATAGATTCAATTGAGTTTTTCAGTCTTTTTCTATTTCGGCGTGATCGTCCCGTCGTCGGCGATCTTTGGGGCACTTGCTCCGAAATCCATGGTTGATAGGTTGCGAACGACGCGGATGGAGGCTCCGGATTTATCCAGGACGGGTGTGCCGCGGCCCTGTAGGCTGACGGCGTTGATCTTGCCGGAGATGAATTTGCCGTCGGCGGCGAGTTTGGCTTCGACGATCTCGCTGAGGGCGGTCTCGCCGGCGAGTTGGAACCAGCCGTAGGTGCAGAAATTGCCCATGCTGTAGACGATGAGGCGGTCTTTATAAATCTCCATGCCGCGCATCACGTGCGGGCCGTGGCCGAGCACGATGTCGGCTCCGGCATCGACTACAGCGTGGGTAAAAGCGGGCAGATTGCCGCGATTTTCACCCAGGAATATTTCATTACGGTTTGGCACGTTCTGGGCGTTGGTTCCCTCGGCACCGCCGTGAAACGAGATGATAATAATGTCAGCTTTTTTACCTGCCTCGGTCACAAGCTGGCGGGCACCGTCGAGATCGTTGACGTTGGGCATACCGTTGTTGTGGCCAAACGCGATGAGGGCGACCTTTTTCCTTTCACGTCGAGATAGGCAATGGTCGCAGGCGGGTCGAGACTGCCGGCGTATTTGATGCCTTGGTCGTCGAGCACCTTTTGCGTGCTGGTGCGTCCCGGCAAGCCGAAATCTCCGGCGTGATTATTGGCGACGCTCATCATGTCAAAACCCGCTTCTTTTAGATATTTGCCATAACGAGTCGGGGTTCGAAACGCAAAGCACTGCGTCGAGCCAGGTCGGCATTTGCCCGAAACTCCGCTGTCAACGATCGGCCCCTCGAGATTGCCGAAAGCGATGTCCGCCGCAGACAAGATCGGCGTCGCCTCTTTGAACAGGTCCGCACCGTCATTTGGCGGCATACGGCTGTCGTTCGGATACGGCGACGCCATCATAATATCGCCCACGGCCGCGATCGTTATCGGGTCCTGATTCTTTGGCGTTGGCTCAGGAGTAGGGCCATTGCCTTTTCCGTTAGCATCGACAACCGTACTCGAACAACCAGTGGTTAGAGCAAACAAAAGTGTAAAGATCAGTAGTGATTTTTTCATGATGTTGTGATGGTGCGTTTCAGACCGCCGCCGAACTCTCATTTGACGCGATATTCAAGCTGTCGTTGACCAATTTACTCTGTTCAAGATTATGTATCGCGTACGAGCCTGTCGCAGGCGATGCCGACGCGTCGCGGCCAATGTATTGCAACGTGGCATTTGTCGGTAAGATCGCGGTGATGCGAGGTTCGACAAACGTCCAACCGCCCATGTTCTGCGGCTCCTCTTGCGTCCAAACGATCTCAGTTGCATTAGGATAGGCCGCGAAGATCTCAGTCAATCTTGCCGCCGGGAACGGATAAAACTGCTCGACCCGGACGACGGCGACGTCGAGAACAGGAGCCGGTCGCTACCGCTCTCGGTTCTGACATGGTCGAGATCGTAGAAGACCTTGCCGCTACATAGGACTATGCGTTTGACCTTTGCACGGTCGGTGATCCGGGCATCGTCGATAACGGGTTGGAATCCGCCTGATTCTAACTCGCCCATTATCGAACTCGCTGCTGGGAGTCGCAGCAGGCTCTTTGGCGTCATAACTACCAGCGGTTTGACGACTTCTTGTTTTGCCTGACGGCGGAGCAGGTGAAAGTATTGCGCCGGGGTGGTCGGATAGCACACCTGCATATTATTTTCAGCACAAAGCTGCAAATATCGCTCAAGGCGCGCCGACGAATGCTCAGGCCCCTGTCCCTCATAACCGTGCGGCAGCAGCATCACGAGGCGGCATTTTTGCTGCCATTTGTCCTCGCTCGACGAGATGTACTGGTCGATCATTATCTGTGCACCGTTCGAAAAATCGCCAAACTGGGCCTCCCACGCGACGAGATGATCTTGCGCCATGACCGAATAACCGTATTCAAAACCAAGCACGCCATATTCCGAAAGCGAGCTGTCAAAAATGTAGGCCCGTGCATTTGGATTTGCTTCGCTCTGCAACTCATTGAGCGGAGCCCAGCGGTCGCCTGTCAGCGTGTCATACATATTGGCGTGACGCTGTGAAAATGTGCCCCGGCCAGAGTCTTGTCCGCTAAACCGGACAGGCAGACCTTCGAGAACGAGCGAACCGATCGCCATCGCTTCGCCAAATGCCCAGTCCATTGGCACTTCGCCGTCGCCCATTTTGGCACGGCGGGCGAGTTGGCCGACCATTTTTGGATTGATATGAAAGTTTTCGGGCACAAGCGAGATCTTTTCCGAGACCTGCTTGAGCGCAGCGGCGGAAACGCCGGTTTCGAGCACTGCTGAACCGTCCTCATCGACAGCATGTGCTGCTAGGCTCGCTTTGGCCGGTTTTTTCGCGGCAATATCTTTGGCTCGAGCGAGGATACCCTCGTATTTTTCGACGACCTTGTCGGTCATCGCGGTCAATGCTTCGTCGGTGATGACGGCTTCGCGGATCAGTTGTTGTGCGTAGAGGTGCCGGGTGCCGGGATGGGCCTTTACGCGAGCATACATCACGGGTTGGGTGTAACTGGGTTCGTCACCCTCGTTATGGCCGAGACGGCGAAATCCGACGAGGTCGATGACGACATCTTTATCAAATTCGCGTCGGTAATCAAGCGCGATCTGGACGACGCGATAGGCGGCCTCAGGGTCGTCGCCATTGACGTGAAATATCGGCGTCTGCGTAATATGTCCGGCGTCGGTCGAATAGATCGAGCTACGGCTGAGTCCCGGCGAGGTCGTAAAACCGATCTGGTTATTGATGACGAGATGGATCGTGCCACCCGTACGATAGCCCGGCAGGCCGGCAAGCTGGAGCGTTTCCATCACGACGCCCTGTCCGGCAAACGCCGCGTCGCCGTGCAGCAGCAGCGGCAAGACGTGCGAATAAGCGTCCTGTCGACTCAATCCGCCGCCATCCCGCAGCTCATCCTGCCGGGCACGAGCCATACCCTCGACCACCGGATTAACGGTTTCGAGATGGCTCGGGTTACACGAAAGCTGGATCTTTAGTTCGCGTCCGGACTTGGTTTTTCGGTTGCCGATGGCCCCCTGATGATATTTAACATCGCCCTCGTCGGCAGGGAAGTCGGGGTGCGATGTGCCCTCGAAAACGGTGAAGATGCGCTCGGCCATCGCTCCGGTTTCGGGGTCGCCAACAATGTTTGAAAGCACATTCAGTCGCCCGCGATGTGCCATGCCGAGATAGATCTCATCGACGCCGCGAGCCGATGCACCCTCGACCATCTGGTCGAGCATCGGGATGACCGTCTCACAGCCTTCGAGCGAGAAACGCTTTTGGCCAAGATATTTTTTGTGCAAGAACTGCTCAAACTGCTCGGCTTCGATCAGTTTTTGAAGCAGATCGATCTTGGTCTCGGTGGCGAGCGGCTGGGTGTCGACGAACTGCTCACGAACGCGGGCACGGATCCACGCTTTTTGCGTGTTGCTGGCCATGTGACGATACTCGATACCAACCTTGCCGCAATAGGCCTTGCGCAGGATCTCGAGGATACGCCGAAGCGTCGCAGTTTGTTCGCCGTGCAACCCGCCGGTGATGAATTCGCGGTCGAGATCCCAAACGGTCAATCCGAAATGCTCGAGGTCGAGATCAGACGTTCGCTGCTCGATCATATTGAGCGGGTCTATATCAGCCAGCAAATGGCCGCGTTCGCGATAAGTATTTATGAGCTGCAAAACGTTTGCCTGCTTTTCGATCTGTTCGCGTTCTCCGCCGAAAAGCGATGGGTTATTGTCTTCGGCCCAACGGAGCGGTGGATAATTGATCTCAAGATCGGCAAAGATCTGGTCGTAAAAATGCTCACTGCCAATCAGAAACGTGTGGATCTTAGCGAGAAAGAGACCACTCTCGGCTCCCTGAATGACGCGGTGGTCGTACGTGCTCGTGACTGTAACCGTCTTGCTGATACCGATCGACGAGAGAGCGGCATTGGTCATCGCCGAATACTCGGCCGGATATTCGATCGCACCGGTCGCGATGATCGCACTCTGGCCGGACATAAGACGCGGATTCGAGGCGGCGGTGCCGATCGTGCCCGGATTGGTCAGCGAAATGGTCGTGCCTTGAAAGTCGGTGATCTCAAGTTTGCCGTCGCGGGCCTTTTTGACCGTTTCGTTATAGCCGGCAAAAAACTCGGCGAAATTCATCGCGTTTGCACCTTTGATGTTAGGCACGAGCAAGTTTCGCGAACCGTCTTTCTTCTCAATGTCGATGGCGATGCCGAGGTTGATGTCCTGGTGTTCGAGCCGTGACGGCACGCCGTTAACGACGCCATAACCGACGTTGAGATGCGGATAAGCCTTGACCGACTGGATGATCGCCCAGGCGATGATATGCGTGAATGAGACCTTGCCTTTGCCTTGAGCGGCAAGGTGTTCGTTGATGATGCGGCGATTTTCCTCGAGGATCTTGACCGGAATCGTGCGAAAACTCGTCGCGGTCGGAACCGTCAAGCTCTGTTCCATGTTCTCGACGATCTTCTTGGCGGCACCCGTGATCGGACGCGATTCGGTATCAGCAGCGAGCGGAACGGCGACCGGCGGTTTAGGCTGAACCGGAGTTTCTACCGCCGGTTTCACAGGCTCGATCTTTACGGTGCTCGCCTCTGCCGTCGGTGATCCGCCGTTCAAAAGGTCGCCGAAATACGCCTGCCACGATTCGTCGACCAGCTTTGGGTCGGTCTTGTATCGTTCCAACAGCCCCTCGACGTATGTGGCGTTCGAGCCGAAACTTTCTTTAATAAACTCGCTGAAATTTGTTGTCTTATCGCTCACTTTGTTATAAATGCCCTCTCGGTAAACCTCAATTTTAACGCAAAACGCGCCAAAACTGTAACTATGATCTTGCCCAACGGATCACTGCAGTAGATTTTTGATCTTGATGTCGATCTTGACCGGGACGACGCGTTTGAAGCTGAAACCAAATTTCTTAAACTTGCCAAAAACAAAGACCGTGCCGGTGACGATCCAGTCTTTTTTCGGGTCGGTCAGTTCTTTGGCGGCTCCTTTGACGAGGCTCGTCGGTTTGATCGTTATTCGGGCTGGTTGTGGCAGCGACAAAGATTCGGCTTTTTTGAACGAGAAAGGGTGCTTATATTCCTCGACATTGATAGCAACGCCATTTACGCGAAAATCGTGAAACGCCATGAACTCGACATCGCCCGATTTGCTCGCCGACATTATATCGGCACCGACCTCGACTATCACGCCGCCCAGACCCACACTGGCTAGATTAAAATTGGTCAGTTTTACAGCCGCGTCGGCGTCGGTTTCTTTGTAGCCCGCGTCGGTTTTGTTCGTGACGACGACCTTGGCGTCATAGACCTTGTAGCCGCGGATCTTTGACGGCAGCGTCTGGGCAAACGCAGATTGCACCAGCATCAAGACAAACAGACTTGAGCTAATCGCGGCGATCTTCATCTTTAGACTGAGTTAGCTGGACGAGGCCTGTGATTTTTCCTGAACCTCGGGTGCGGCTCCGTCACCCTCGATATCGAGGCGGATCGCATCGAGGATGCCGTTGATAAACTGGGTCGCTTCGTAGGTCGAAAATCGGCGGGCGACTTCGAGTGCCTCGTTGATCGCGACACCGTTTGGCGTGTCCTGGTGCAGAAATTCAAATACCGCGAGCCTCAAAACGTTGCGGTCAACTATCGCCATGCGCTCGATGCGCCAGTGCTGGGCACGGGTGCGGATGAGTTCGTCGATGGCCTCGACATTATTTAGAGTTCCGCAGGCAAGACGGTTGGCAAATTCGCGGGTCTTGTCGTCGATGGCGGTATCACCGAGCTCGTTCCAATAGGTTTTGACGAGCGTTTCGCAGTCGTTATGGACAAGGTCGGACGCAAAGAGCATCTGCAGGGCGCACTCGCGGGCCTTGTGCCGTGTTCCCGAACTTTTCTCTACCTTTTCAAGCGACATGCGGAAAAAACCTTACGTCAGCATTAGCACGATCCATATCGCGAAAGAGGCTGACCATTTCGACAGCGGACAGTGCCGCCTCGTACCCCTTGTTATCGGATTTTTCGCCGGTACGGTCAAGCGCCTGCTGCATCGTATCAACCGTGATAACGCCAAACATTACCGGAATGCCGGTCTGCATCGATGCCTGCAAAATGCCGCTTGCGGCCTGTCCGGCGACGTAATCAAAATGCGGTGTGTCGCCCCGAATGACCACGCCGAGAGCGATGACGGCGTCAAACTTACCGGTCTTTGCGGCCTTGAGACAGGCAACAGGCAGCTCAAAAGCTCCGGGCACATACAGCGTCTCGATGGCATCTGCGGCAACGCCGCGATCGACGAGAGCCTCGACGGCGCCGCTCGCGAGTTTATCGGTCAACTCATGATTCCAACGGCTCACGACCACGCAAAAGCGAAAGCCCTCAGCCGATATGTCACCTCGATGTAATTCGGTTTTCAAATCCTATCTCCCACAGACAGTATAGAGAACGCCGCTCTTGATTGCCAAGCACTAACTTTGTTTCATTTGCAAGCAAATTTTCGGGCTTGATAATAAGCCGATTTTTCCTGCTACAATGCTATAATTTCCGAACGCAAAACATGTTAAAATCCGGCGAAAATCTATCGTATTACAAGATAATTTCTTCTATCGGTGCGGGCGGTATGGGCGAGGTGTACAAAGCCCATGATTCGCGGCTTGATCGTGAAGTGGCGATCAAAGTGCTCCCATCCGATCTCTCGAAAGACGACGATCGTCTGCGGCGTTTCGAGCAGGAAGCAAAGGCTACGTCTGCGCTCAATCACCCGAATATCCTGACCGTTTTTGACATCGGCGAACACGACGGCTCGCCATTCATCGTCGCTGAGCTACTCGAAGGCGAGGAACTCCGCCAGCGTCTGGACGAAGGCTCAATTCCACTCAGAAAAGTAACCGAATACGCTCAGCAGATCGTCAGCGGTCTGTCGGCTGCGCATGAGAAAGGTATTGTCCACCGCGATCTGAAGCCTGAAAACTTGTTCATCACGAAAGACGAACGCGTTAAGATCCTTGATTTTGGTTTGGCCAAACTGCGCGAGACGGATAGCAATATTCACGGATCTGAAGATGCTACGCGGCGGGCGATGACCGATCCGGGCGTTGTGATGGGCACGGTCGGGTATATGTCGCCGGAGCAGGTTCGCGGGAGTTCGACCGATCACCGTTCGGACATTTTTTCGTTTGGCTTGATCCTGTATGAGATGATCACGGGCCGGCGGGCGTTTCAGGAGGAATCGCTAGCTGAGACGATGTCGGCGATCGTCAAAGAAGAGCCGCCGGAGATGACGGAATCGAACCCGAATATCAGCCCGTCGCTCGAGCGGATTGTCAGGCGGTGTCTCGAAAAGAAACCCGAACGCCGTTTTCATTCGGCGCACGATCTTGGGTTCGCGTTAGAGTCGTTGTCCGCGCCGACCAGTTCGTCGGGAAGCAATATGACGGCGGCGGTCAGTGCGATCGGTCCTGAGACTGAGAGATCGCCTTGGCTAATGCGTATTCTGGGAGCCGCTACTTACTGTCGCTGATCGGCTGGGTGCTCGGTGTGATGTATATTCGGCGGCCGGTGCCGGATGAGCGGCTTGTGAGCTTCGTTGTACCACCGCCTGAATCCGGATCTAATGTGGGCTCGGCGGCCATTTCTCCCGATGGACGCACGATCGCATTTAATGTGGTGGTCGATTGCAAGTCGCATCTCTACATTCGTGAACTTGGGTCGTTTACAGAGCGTCGCCTTAACGGGACCGACGAGGCTCAGGCCGCGTTTTGGTCGCCTGACAGCAGATCTATTGCATTTACTGCGAATGATAAACTAAAAAAGGTCGATGTCGGCGGCGGGGCTGTTCAAGTAATTTGCGATGCTCCAAAGGGATTTTCGGGTCCTGGAGCCGTGATGGCGTGATCGTATTCGGCAGCGGCGATCGGGGTATTCGGCGCGTGTCCGCGTCCGGAGGCGAGGTGTCCGAACTACTGCCTCTTGATGAGTCGCGTAAGGAAACGCGGCATCTATTTCCCCGCTTTCTCCCGGACGGGCGGCACTTTTTCTACAGGAGCCACAACAGCAGCCCAAACGATCCACCGGAGATATTTATCGCCTCGATCGACGGGAAAGAGCGAAAGTCGCTATTCAAGAATTCTTCGGACGTTTACTATATCGAGCCTGGATATTTACTGTTTGCCCGCGACACAACGGTAATGGCGCAGCCGTTTGATGCCTCAAAGCTCCAGTTCACCGGCGATCCTGTTCCTGTCCTCGAGAATGTGGCAATGGTAACTTCCACCGGCCGCTCGCAATTCTCGGTTTCCGAGAACGGGACATTGGTCTATAAGACGGGGGGCGGCACTGTAAACCAGTTGAGATGGTTCGACCGGCAGGGAAAAGAGATCGCAAAGGTCGGCCCGCCGGGCGAATATTCTGATGTGGTCCTTTCGCCTGACGGCAAGCGGGCCGTGGTTGAGCGTCTCGATAACAGCAATCGTGATATTTGGATGATCGATCTGGAGCGCGGCTTGCCGACGAGATTTACATTTGGTGCCCTCCGGGAAGACGACCCGGCGTGGTCACCCGACGGCACGTATCTTGCTTTTAGTTCGAACGGATATGGCGACAAGCAGTCGATCTTTCGAAAGTTAGCAAACGGTGCTGGGAATGAGGAGTTGTTGAGCGATGCCGTTAGCGTTCAGACGAGCGGGATGGATTGGTCGCCAGACGGCAAGAATATCCTGTTTGCAAGCATTGGGGAGAAGTCGGGCAACGATATTTGGGTATTACCCATGAACGGCGAGGCAAAATCGTATCCGCTGCTAAAGTCTGAATTTAATGAAAGCCAGGCGCATTTTTCGCCTGACGGCCGTTACTTTGCCTATGTGTCTAACGAGAGCGGCCGCGAGGAGATCTACATCCAGAGCTTCCCGGTCGGCGCTGGCAAATGGCGAGTCTCGACCAACGGCGGTTGGGTGCCTAAATGGCGGCGTGACGGCAAGGAGCTTTATTACGAGGCCATCGACAAGAAACTGATGGCGGTCCCTGTAAAACTGGATGGAAGCGTCGAGATCGGGTCGGCGACCGCTTTGTTTCAAACTGAGATATCCCTCGGTAGCCCTAATCGAAACGCCGTCACGGCCGACGGTCAGAGGTTCCTGATCAATTCACCCCTCCAGACGGGCCAGGAGGCCCCGTTCAACGTGATCCTGAACTGGACCTCGACGCTGAAGAAGAATTAAATGTCGCGGCATATTATCGAAACCGAAGAGAGCCTGATCATCGAAACGCCCGAGCGCGTGCCGCTGGAGTTTGCACTCGCGTCGATCGGGAACCGTTTTTTGGCGGTCGCGATCGATCATTTTATCCAGTATCTGTCGATAATCCTGATCGCGTGGTTTTTTCTGAGTATCGCCGGATATAACTCCAACGACATTGCCGACGCTCCGGACAAACTGTTTTCCGAAGCTCCAAAATGGACGATCGCTCTGATGATCATCATTTTGTTTCTCGTGTTTGCCGGATATTTTATCGTTTTCGAATGGCTGTGGAACGGCCAGACGCCGGGGAAACGATTGATGAAGCTCCGCGTTATTCGCGAGGACGGACGGCCTCTGACGATGTGGGAAGCGATCGCCCGCAACCTTTTACGGATCTGCGACGCGGTGCCCGGATTTATCCTGCCGGTCTATTCGATCGGGCTGATCGTTATTTTTCTGAGCAATCGCGACCAGCGAGTCGGCGATATATTTGCCGGGACGGTCGTCGTCCGCGAACGAGAGGGCGAGGCACCGACATTTGCCGAAACCTTTTCGACAAGGATCACGGACGTGGCTTTTACCCGCGTGCAAAAACAGACCGAGACGAGTGCAAATGTCGCTTTGCTCAACGAAAGGGAAGTCGAGGTAGTCGAGAGCTTTTTGCGACGTCGCTGGGACCTTACCGACCGCCAGCGACTGTGGATGGCGTGGCGCATCGCTTTGCCGCTAATGTACAAGCTCAAGCCGACATTCGAGATGGAAAATTTTACATACGAGGGCTTTCTCGAAGAGATACTGCACCGCTTTCACGCAAAACAGCGGTTTTTGAATTGATCAAAATGAAGTACGCACTGTGGCAGCCGAAGAAATATATTGGTAACAGGCGGGGCCGGATTTATCGGATCGCATCTGGTTGACCGGCTGCTTGCTGAGGGCGGCTGGCAGATAACTGTCGTTGACGATTTTAACGATTTTTACTCGCCTGAGATCAAGCACGCTAATATTGCCGAGCACCTAAAGTCTCCAAATTACCGGCTAGTCGATGCCGACATCCGCGACGCGGCGACGATGGCGGCGCTTTTTGCCGAGTATAAGTTTGACGTGATCGTCCATCTCGCGGCTCGTGCAGGCGTGCGGCCGAGTTTGACCGAGCCGATCTTGTATACCGAGACGAATATTATCGGCACGCAGAATCTGCTCGAACTTGCTAAAGCTCACGGCGTCGAGCAATTTGTCTTTGGCTCATCGTCAAGCGTTTACGGCATCAATGCAAAGGTTCCGTTTGCCGAGGATGACCGCATTCATCAACCGATTTCGCCTTATGCCTCGACCAAAGCGGCGGGCGAACTGCTTTGCCACACATATTCGCATTTGTACGGAATGCGGATCGTCTGTCTGCGGTTCTTTACGGTCTATGGGGCTCGTCAGCGACCGGATCTTGCGATCCACAAATTTTCTAAATTGATCGCCGACGAAAAGCCTATACAGATGTTTGGCGACGGTTCCGCCCGGCGGGATTACACATACATCGATGACATTATCCAAGGCGTGCGTGCGGCGATCGACTACGACCGCACACAATACGAGATCTTTAACCTAGGCGAATCGCAAACTATTGAACTGAGAGAGCTTATCTCGCTGCTCGAACGCAGCCTAGACATGCACGCGATCATCGACCACCAGCCGATGCAGCCCGGGGATGTTCCGATCACGTTTGCGGATATTTCTAAATCAAGAGAACTGCTTGGCTACAACCCGACAACGAAGATCGCAGACGGCATACCTAAGTTTGTAGAGTGGTTTATTGACTCGGTAAAGTGATCCTTTTTGACAATATTGGCTGTTTTGTGTCGTAAGGACCCAGCCATATTTATGGGTCAAGTGCCGTGCCATTCCCTTCGCTCCGCAAATGCCGACGACTGCCTCGTGCGCTTCAAACGATTCCAATATCCACCTGATCTCAGAATTACCATTAGAAAAATGTCGTTGACTTTTATGCGAAACAATGTATCATAGATGCAACATATATTGATCAGGAGTACAACGAAATGGCTATACAGTGGGATATATTCAGAGGCGGACAGACGGTGCCGAGCAATAAGCGGCTTTCGGTGTCGATAAATGCAAAATATGTGTTGACGCTAAACAAATATACGCGCGAAATATTGGGTAAACCGGAAGCTGTGTTGGTGATGTTTAATAAGCGAGATATGGTGATCGGCCTGTCGTCTACACACACGGGCGACCCTGATGGCTTTGAGGTAAAACCAAAAAGCGGTGGGCAGAATTTTGTGATCCACATCGCACCTTTTTGCCGACATCACAATATTTTGATCGAAGCGACAGAGCGATTTGCCATGCCCGGACTCAGCCGGGAGGGCTATCTTACGCTTGATCTCAAGAACACGATAAATGTCAGTAACAGGCGTAAACGGACACCATCACGAACCTACTAGCCCCAGCCGAAGACGCTTTTCATTATGGGCAGCAAGCGGTGACCGGTAACGGTCTCGCGAAAAAATTCTTCGTGTTCAAGTTCGACGCGGGCCATGTCGCGGAGGTCTTCGACACACTCTTCCATGCCTAGCTCTTTTGCAAATACAGCAGCATCTTCATATTCGACCGAGTTTTGACTTTCAAGCCGTCCCGCAAAATACATTGGCATAAACCAGCCTGAGATGTGGCACGAAGGGCCAAGCACGTTGCCTATCGTCCAGAATATTTTCTCCCGCAGTGGACGAGGCTTTGCACCGAGTTTTTCGAGCCATTCGCCGACCCGCCGGCGATGATCCCATTCCTCGGCTTCTATCTCTTTGATACGTTCTTTTTCCGGCGAATCGTTTAACGATCTCCAGTGCCCGCGATAGGCATACGCGGCAGCGACCTCACCGGCGTGGGCGTTTTGGAGAATGCGGATCAGGCTTTCTCGGGCGGTGGTCATATTATCCTAAATTGTAACCTGAATCGAATGATTACTGCTCTAAACCACATTGACATAATTTAGAAATAGAATTATTCTAAATTGAAAGTGATATCAACAAAAGAGATCAAACCCGGAGGGATCACAAAACAGCGAACGGCCGTTTTGCAGGTTATCCGCGATTCCGAGGGGCATCTGACGGCGAACGAGGTCTTTGAGGACGCCAAACGGCTGCTCCCGGGAATCTCGTTTGCAACCGTTTACAATTCGCTGCGCTACCTAAGTAACGAAGGGCTGATCGGCGAGGTACGGTTTGGCAAGGATGCGACCCGTTACGACAGAAAGCTCGAGCGGCACGACCATGCGATCTGTGACAACTGCGGAAAGCTCGTCGATCTCGATCTCCGTATCCCTAACGCACTTTTCAAAGAGGCGTCCGAGCTTTCTAAATTTTCGGTCGGCACTATCGAACTAACACTACACGGCCTTTGTCCGGCGTGTATTAAATAGAAATATACAATATTCAGTTTTACTAATAATCTACTAAAAAGGGAGACGATAAATGGAAAACAACGAAGAACAAAATGGCGGCGAGGCTCTAGAGATCAATAGCTCGAGCAAATGCCCGTTTACAGGCGGCGCGATCAATTTTACGACCAGCTCCAAGCGTTCAAATCGCGACTGGTGGCCGAATGCGCTCGATCTAAAGATCCTGCGTCAGAATTCTGAGCTCGCAGATCCGATGGGCGAAGGATCTTTTCGTCTTGGTGGGCACCGTGGCTCTCGATTCGATGGGCTTTAAGACTTTTGGTTTTGGCGGCGGACGTGCTGACGTTTGGCAGCCGCAAGAAGATGTTTATTGGGGCGGCGAGGGCGAATGGCTTGCGACCAGCGATAAGGCGAACAGCCGTTACAGCGGCGAACGCGACCTCGAAAATCCGCTCGCAGCCGTGCAGATGGGCCTCATTTACGTTAATCCCGAAGGCCCGGACGGCAACCCTGACCCGCTTTTGTCGGCACGCGACATCCGCGAGACATTTGCCCGCATGGCGATGGACGACGCCGAAACCGTCGCTCTTGTAGCCGGCGGACACACATTTGGTAAGGCTCACGGAGCCGGTGATGCGGCACATGTCGGAGTCGAGCCGGAAGGCGGATCGATCGAAGCTCAAGGCTTTGGTTGGTTGAGCAGCTACGCGTCAGGAAAGGGTGCTGACACGATCACCAGTGGCATCGAAGGTGCCTGGACCGCGACGCCGATCCAATGGGACAACAGCTATTGGGAGACATTGTTTGGCTATGAATGGGAACTGACCAAGAGCCCCGCCGGTGCGAACCAGTGGCAGCCTGTCGGTGTCGAACCGAACGTGCCCGACGCTGCTGACCCAAACAAAAAGCATCTGCCGATGATGACGACTGCCGATATGGCGATGCGTATGGATCCGGCGTATGAGGCGATCTCGCGTCGATTTATGGAAAATCCGGCGGAGTTTGCAGACGCATTTGCACGAGCTTGGTTTAAGCTAACGCACCGCGATATGGGGCCGAAAGCTCGTTATCTCGGGCCGCTCGTTCCTCAGGAAGATCTGATCTGGCAGGATCCTGTTCCGGCTGGTACGCGTATCGATGCTTCGGACATCGCGGCACTCAAGGCGAAGATCCTCGCTTCGGGATTGTCGGTCTCGCAGCTTGTCTCGACCGCTTGGGCGTCGGCATCGACATTCCGCGGCAGCGACAATCGCGGCGGAGCCAACGGTGCACGCATTCGCTTGGCACCGCAGCGTTATTGGGAAGTCAACAATCCGGCACAGCTCGCGGGCGTGCTCTCGACCTACGAAGGCATTCAGGCTGAGTTTAACGCCGGCGGCAAGTCGGTCTCGATCGCCGATCTGATCGTTCTCGGCGGTTGTGCCGCTGTCGAAAAGGCCGCGAAAGATGCGGGTCACGACATCGCCGTGCCATTTACATCAGGACGCGGCGATGCGACGCAGGAACAGACCGAGGTCGATTCGTTCAAACATCTCGAACCGCAGGCCGATGGTTTCCGTAATTACAAAAAGGGCCATCACAAAACACCTGCCGAGGAAATGCTTGTCGATAAGGCAAATCTGCTGACGCTGACGGCACCGGAAATGACCGTTCTTGTCGGCGGACTCCGCGTTCTCGGGGCAAACTACGACGGTTCAAAGCACGGCGTTTTCACAAATAGTCCGGGCCAGCTGACCAATGATTTCTTCACAAATCTGCTCGATATGAGCACAAAGTGGGAACCGGCGAACGGCGACGGCCAGACCTTTAACGGCGTCGATCGCAATACCGGCAGCCAAAAATGGACCGGCACACGTGTCGATCTCGTTTTCGGCTCGAACTCAGAGCTACGTGCACTCGCTGAGGTTTATGCGTGTGCTGACGGTGGAGACAAATTCGTCAAAGACTTTGTCGCGGCATGGAACAAGGTGATGAACCTCGACCGTTTTGATGTTGCGTAGTTTCGCGTGATCGATAATTAGAAAGGCGGCTCGGAAACGGGCCGCCTTTTTTGTTTAATAGGTTAGTGTTTTTATGCCTATTACTTTTGGGGCTTGGCGTCGAGAAAGTCGTTTATCATCGGAACGATGGTGGTCATGCGGTCCATTAGGGTGACGTGGGTTGTCCCCGGCAAGATGGCCAATCTTGATTCGACGCGCGGGGACATGTCCGCGTGGGTGTTGCCGCCGCCTTTGAGGCGGTACATTTCGGCGATGTGGTCGATGCGGACGCCATCGGCGTCGCCGTGGATGAAGAAGAATGGGGCTTTGGTAGCCTTGAGATTGTCGGCGCCAAAGTCGTATGGCCTCATTGCCGCCGCTTTGATGTGATTAAAGAATTCCGGGAAGCTGCCCGGCACCGGATTAAGTTTTTCCCGTTCGGTTTCGGCGGGCGTGCCTTTGAACATCTCCGGTGAGAAGCTCGGCCACGCATCGTTCGCCTCCTTGACCCAGCCGTCGCGGCGGATCGGGGCTGAGATGCTGACGACCTTTCGCACTTTTTCGCCGTGGCGGATCGCACAATTCATCGCGGCACCGGCGCCCAGGCTGTAACCGACGAGGTCCGCCCGCTCGATCTTCAGATAGTCGAGCAACGCAGCCACATCATCCCCGAGGTTGTCGTAAGTAATGTCGCGTTTGATGTCGGCAGTACGCCCGTGGCCCTGCATTTCGACGGCGATCACTTTCCGCGTTTTGGCGAGTTCGTTGATCCACAAACGCCAGTCGTCCGTGATCGCCATAAACGCCCCGTGCAGCAAAACCACAGGCTCGCCCGTGCCGTGGATCTCGTAGTACATCTTCATCCCATTAACCGGCGCGTACCCCTTAACCGGTTTCTGCTGGGCCGATACGACACCCGCCAGGAATATCATCGTGAGTATCGATAAGAAAAAAGCTGTTGTCTTCATATTTGGTTTCATAAAATGCCTAAAGCCGCGTAGCGGTCGCATGATTTTAGCCGTGGACGTTTGTCCACGGAATGTCAAAAAAATGATCCTCGTCGCGTAGCGACGATTGACATCCGAACCATAACATTCATCCGTCGCTACGCGACGACAATTATTTTTCATCCTAACCGTGGACAAACGTCCACGGCTAAATTCATTCCCTCACTATGCGACGAAGACAAATTACGCGTCCTCGTTTATCTGCGGTGCTCCAGTCTTTACATCGCCGTCGCGTTCGTAGGTGACGCAGATGATGCCGTTTGGGGTGACCTGGCTGGCGGTGACCTTAAAGGCGGCAGGTATCGTGCCGTTCTCGAATAGACGTTTTCCGGTGCCGAGCGTGATCGGGAAGATCATCAGCTCCAATTCATCGACGAGATCATTTTGTAACAGCGTCTGCAGCATATCCGAGCTGCCGAAAACGTACAGGTCCGGTCCGTCTGTTTGTTTCAATTCGCGCACCTTTCTCGCGTCGCCGCCCAAAAATACGGAGGGTTGCCAGTCGCTCGAATCCGCGTATTCGAAGCGACATATTTGGTCGCGGTCATAACGTTTGGCCAAAAGTGCGAGTGCGTCGGCCAATACGTCTCCCATCCGGCAAATGTTTTGCGTCCTAACAGCAAATCGACATTTTTCGCCAGCCGCTCTTGTATCACGTCGCCCGTGGCTTCGTCAGCATAGCCAAAAAACCACCCGCCATACTTAAACCCGTCGCCGTCCGCTTCCTCGTTCTGTATGACACCATCGATCGTCATGAATTCTGCTGCAATTATTTTTCTCATATTTCTCCTTTCTCAACCGCATGGCTGCTGTTCTCAAACCCAAATCGAATTGCCGCTTTGAGAACATCAATCTTTATATCTGTGAGCGTTTTGAACCGTATGCAATATCCGGTCACGGTTGCTTTTCCTAGTGCTTTTCCAAAGGTTTCGGACAAGTATGTCCTGTCTTCGATACCGAGGATATAGACGGAGATCCCGTTTTTATTTGGGCTCAGGCCGATCTGATAGAACTCGCTGGTTGTCCCATCGGCGTATTTATGAGGGCGAGACCCGTAGCCGATATCCGGATTTGAAACGACCTTACCTTCTGCGTTCTTGCCGTCGAGAAACCATAATTTACATCCCGAACTTACTCCCAAAATGAGGTCATGCAACTGCTCGATCTCCCTGCGTTTTGGTTCCGGGTGACTGGCAATAAACTCTTTGATCTGTGCTTGTACGTTCATGCCGACAACTTCGCGAGCAGCTCTTCCAGATTTTGAAGCTGCATCTCCGTACCTGTGCGGAAACCGCCGTCTGCGATAATCCTCCTAAGCGTTCGAGCGACTCGTTGTAGATCGAGATGCTGACCTTTGTCGTTCCATCCTGCTCACTGAAATTCAGGTCCCAATCAGAACCGGGCAATTCGAGATTTTCGTCCGCGTCGGCGAACGCGTTAAAGAGTTTGAAATTGGTTTTCGGGGTGATCGAAGTATATTTCTGCACGATCCAACGCTCGGCACCCTCAGGACTGACCATCGCATAAAATCTCCGGCCGCCGACCTCGAAATTCATAACCTTTGTTTGTGACGCGAAAGGTTTCGGTGCCCACCACTGGTCGAGCAATTCCGCGTTTGTATATGCGTCCCAGACCAACGACAGCCCGGCCGCAAATTCCTTGGTTATCGTTACCGTCTTGGTCTCTTTAATAAATATAAAATCCATAATTATCTCTATCGAGCAAAAAGCAAGGGCGTAATACGAACGTTGCGAGTTACGCCCTTACTTACGTGCGGGCTTCTGCATTTAATACTTCGTCGAGCCGCTTATAGTTCATCTCCATGCCGTCTGTCATACCGGTCGCGAACGCTTCGTCGCGGTCGGCCTTGGAGGCGTATTTAATCGCGGTCGCAACGTTTGTGATTCCATCGATCTCGTCGAACGTCACGGTGATGATCGATGGTTCGCCGCCCATGGCAATGCCCATATTGCCCGGATCGAATATTTGCGTATGCACGATCTTAGCGTGCGGAGTGACCTCCAAAACCTCGCCGGTGAATCCGAACTCCATGCCATCTTCGTCATTGCGCCAACGCCACTGATACTGGCCGCCGACGCGCATATCCATCTCGCAGACAGGCATCGACCAACCGGGGGTGCTCCCGCACCATCGACGCATCAGGTCGGGTTCCATGTAGGCCCGCCACACCAGCTTGGCGGGAGCATCAAAGCTCCGTTTGACGAGCACCTCGGTATCCGACGGCAGGCTTGCTTCGGCTGGTTTCATATCTTTCGCTCCTGTTTCTCTTGTTGTTTTAACTCGGCAAGCAACGTATCGAGCTGCTCGTACCGCGTCTCCCAGATCTTTCTGTATTGCTCTAACCACTCGTCGATCTCTTTCATTTTGCTGATCTCCAGTTGGTAATAGATCTCCCGCCCCTCTCGCGACTGTTTGATAACCTCACACTCCGCCAAAATACGCAGATGCTTAGAAACCGCCTGCCGGGAGGTGTCAAAATGCTCCGCAATAGCGTTCGGCGTCATCGCCTGCAACGCGATCAAAGCAATGATCGCCCGCCTTGTCGGGTCAGCTATGGCCTGGAAAATATCTCGTTTCATGACTTCGAACAGAGTATGCAACCAAACGGTTGCATATGTCAAATGCAACCGAACGGTTTCATGAGTTCACAATAATTAGGTTGAACGAATGCGCTAAGTCGTGTTTTTGAGCCGACCGCCGAGGATCGCCATCGGAAGCAGCATCGCCGTAAAGATAACGTGATACCAAACTGGAACATATGGCCAGGACAGGACCACGATGAGCAAGCCAAAGGCCACGAGCAGAAATCCGAGGATCAGAGGCGCTCGTTTATTTTCACCGGCGATCAGCGCGGCCAGAGATCCTGCCATCACTGAGACGATCAAACCCTGGACAAGATGTATGAGAAGAAGCGTCGTGTCCACGGTGAACCCCGAAGCACCATTTTCAACGGCCGCTTGAAACGCGGCTTGATGAACTCCGTACCCGTTCGGAAAAATGGCCGAAAGGATCCTCTCGCTTCCGACCCACACGGTCATCCAAGCAAAAAATCCGCCAATAACCCCCAAAACGATTCGTAGCATAGTTTTTCTCCTTTTATTTGTTTAATCCGACATATTCGAGAGCGTCGTTTTCTTCGGCAAAGGTGCGAAACTCAATTACCTTGCCGTGGAATGTAAGACGTCGGGGGCCTTCGAGCCATCGGTTTGTTTTTTAGGGTGGCGACACGACGACCTTGTCGCGGCGACAGAAGCGTCGGGTTCACAGGCACCGGCCCGGAGCGGCCCTTGACGTGGGCTTTGACGGCTTCGATGCCGTAGTGCTTTCCCTCCATAGGGCTGCCCTCGAATTCGACACGCACGATCTGCGGGTCAAAGTCTTTGACGAAGCCGTCAACATCGCCATGGTTGAGTCCGGCGTAAGCGGACTTTAATGCTTCGATCTCAGGTTCCATGGTTACTCCCAGTCATTCTTTAGCAGCAACTGTTCGATCAGGTAAGCGTGGTGCATCTCGTGGACATACAGATGCCGGAACATTATGAACACCGAATAATGATCGAACGCCTCGTGGACGGCGGTTTTTTGCCATTCGTCGGGTGATAGTTTTTTGAGTCTATTGACGAGAGCGGCGCGTTCGCGGACGTATCTTTCGAGGCTTTCGTCGAGATCGATCTCGAGCATCGCACCGGCCTCGTCTTCAGCGGAATTCTCTATCACCTCAATGAACGGTTCCGGCGTGGACAAGATCAGATCGAGCCGCGCACGAAACGCAACGTCAGACTGCGACAGGTGAATAGCATTCTCGTACGCCGACCATTTCTCCGGGCCCGGACGACGCTTCAGGATCTGCGACGGCACCTCGCGGATCAGTGGAATGATCACGCGGGGCGCCGTCCTGAGTGCGGAAATTAAGGTGGTTGTATCGCTCATGGAATTCTTGTCTCCGAAGGAGACGCACAATAAAGCGTGGGGTGAAACCCTACGAACTGGTTACAAAAAGACGCGTCCCCAACGGGGACGAACAAATCAATCCCAAACATACCGTTCATCGTATTCCACACGATATTTGCGTAACAATCCGCGGAACTCATCCTGGAAATCCTGCTTTGCGTGGTGCTGTTTCTGATTCTCGATATATTTAATTACACGCGGCACTTGCGATTCGCCGATCGAAAAAGCGCCGTACCCTTCCTGCCAAAAGAACGCTCGGTCGTGCTGCTTCATCCATACCGAACTGTCGCGTTTGATGTCGCCGATAAGATCGCTGATATCGATCGTCTTGCCCATCGAGATAAGAAGGTGACCGTGGTTCGCCGTGCCATTGCCGATTATAAGTTTTGATTTGTTGTTCTCGACAATACCATGAATGTACGCGTATAAACTTGCCTCGATCTCGGGATGAATAAGGTCGACGCGGTTCTTTGTCGAAAAAACCACATGAACCAAAATTTTGACCAATGACTGCGGCATACTTGTTCGTTACCTTCGGCGACGGATTGTTTCGTTTTGCGTCACCGAAGGTGACAAACAATATAGAGTAGGGTAAAACCCTACGTCTAGGTTAAAAATTGTCTTTCGTCGCCGAAGGTGACGAACATTGATGCTGATTGTTCGTCCCTTTCAGGGACGGGATACCTTTTGCGTGCGTTCGTAGGGTTGCGGCCTGCGGCCTTACCCTACGCTATATTGTCAGTCTCCTTCGGAGACAAGACAAGGACTTCGTGACCAACTTGTTAGGGGTCGTGAGCGATTTTACCCGCTTCGTAAGCCATTTGCACCGCTTCGTGAGGCACTTTCGGGGCGTCTAATGCGACGCACATCGCCTCGGAAGCGAGTCGCGGAGCAACTGACATAACAAAGTTCGGCGATTTTAATACAACTTTTAGGTAAATTTCAAGCAAAAAGTCATTGCACAAACTTTGTGCAACGAGGCAAAAGGTTTGTGCAATGCGAAATCTCGCTTGTGCAACGTGAAAACTAGCTTGTGCAATGCGAAAACTCGCCCGTGCAACACGCGCAAAAGTTTGTGCAAACAGAATAAATCTCTGTGCAATGAGAGTTCTAGCTTGTGCAATAGGAAATCAAGCGTGTGCAACGGGAACAGAAACCTGTGCAACGCGACAAAGTCGCTGTTTCGAGCTTCGTGAGGCACTTTCAGGGCTTCGTGAGCGACTTACGAAGGTTAGTGAGCGACCTTATTCGAATTGTTGTCACCGAATCTATTATCTGGTCACGATTGCTCTTCGAACGGCTCGGAAAGCAAGCTGAATTGCCAATCGTTTGCAGTGCCTGTGACCCTAAAGACCACAAACCTAGCCAAGTTTCCTCGTTCGAAAGGTTCCCTGGCACCAGTTGCCTCACCGGAAGAAATGTCTACGGTCGTCCCGGGCCATATCCATCTGGTCACAAGATCAGTTTTGATAGTGTCAAGTGGTTCGGGACGACAAAATGCGTTCGCCTTAACTCCGACGACGGTGTTCCATGAATTTGAATGGTCATCCCATCGTTGGACCTCGTACGGGTATTCAGTTCCGGGCATCATCGCGTCCGAAACATAATCGCATGTATCAAAGCCGACGGGCAGAAGTATCGAAGTTTGAAATACGGGCATTAAAGAGTGCCACGCCTGGGAATACCAAGAGTATGAATAACGGCTAACAGTATCCACTTGGAAACCATAACCAAATAAGGGCCGGAATTGTAACGGTGTTCAACTTGAAAATAGACGAGGCAAGCAACGGCGACTATTCCAATACAGGCAAGATCCTTAATCAACCACCATTTCCTCAACTCAAAACGGGACAACAAACTTACACTGCGGCGACGCGGTTGTAGACGGTGTCGCGTTCGACGGGGTCGAAGCCGGCACGGTGGATCATTTCGATGATCTCTTGTTTGGTCATTTTTACTTCGCCGCCGGATTCGACGGAGTAGCTGTGGGTGAGCTCGCCGCCGTCGGTGATGGTGCCGTCGAGGTCGTTGGCGCCGAAGTGGAGGGCGGTCTGGGCGGTGGCTTTGCCGAGCATGACCCAGTAGGCCTTGATGTGGTCGAAGTTGTCGAGCATCAGGCGTGAGACGGCGATGGTCTTGAGATTGTCGATCGCGTCGGGGCCGGGGAGCGAATCGAGCGCCGAGCCCGGCGGGTAAAACGCGAGCGGGATAAAGCACTGGAATCCGCCGGTCTTGTCCTGCTGCTCGCGCAGTTTTACGAAATGGTCAATGCGGTCCTCGATCGTTTCGACGTGGCCGTAGAGCATCGTGGCGTTTGTTTTGAGGCCGGCTTTGTGGACCTTGCCGGCAAGCTCGAGCCAGCGGTCGGCGTTGCATTTGTGATCGCAGATGATCGAACGCGTCGGTTCGGCAAAGATCTCGGCGCCGCCGCCGGGGCACGAGTCCATTCCCGCGGCCTTGAGCTTTTCGATGACGTCTTCGTCGGACATCTTGTAAAACCGGGCAAAGAAATCAAGCTCGACCATCGTCAGGGCTTTGAGATGGAGCTTTGGGAACTCGCGTTTGAGGGACGAGAAGAGGTCGGTGTAGTACTCAAAGGGAAGTTTGCTGTTCAGGCCGCCGACGATGTGCAGCTCGGTCGCACCTTCGGCGACGGCGTCACGGGCGATCTGGATGCCTTCGTCGATCGAATGCGTGTAGGCGTCGTCCTGCCTGGCCCTGCGATAAAAGCCGCAGAATTTGCAATCGGCAACGCAGATATTCGTGTGGTTAAAATGGCGGTTGACGTTGTAATACGTCGTCAGCCCATGCTTTTTCCGGCGGACCGTGTCGGCCAGTTTGCCAAGCGCGTTGAGGTCCGAAGTATTGTACAAGGCGAGGCCTTCGTCAAACGAAAACCGCTCGCCGTCTTCGACCTTAAATGCGATGTCTATTAAATTTTTATCGAATGAGAATTGCATAATAATAATAAATACATTCTAACAGATACTATTCGTCTTTCCGCGACGGACAGATGTCGGCGAGGACGCATTCGCCGCATTTGGCCTTTTTGCATTGCAGACGCGGCGGCCGTGCCAGGTGATCCATTGGCCGAATGGGATCCAGTCTTTTTTGGGGACGAGTTCCATCAGCTCGCGTTCGATCTTGTCGGCAGATTTTTGCTCCGAAAGGCCTAACAGGGCCGAGAGGCGGATGTTGTGAGTGTCGACGACGATGCCGGCAGCGATGCCCATCGCGTCGCCGAGGACGACATTTGCCGTCTTGCGGCCTATGCCGGGTAATGTAAGTAACTCTTCCATCGTCTCAGGAACCTTTCCGCCGAATTCTTCAACAAGCCGCTGAGACACCGCACGGATGCTCTTTGCCTTTTGCCGGAAAAATCCCGAGGCATAGATGTCCTTTTCTAATTCCTCTTGTTCGACATTCAGATAATCCGCCGGGCCGCGGTATTTGCGAAATAGCTCGGGCGTGATCTTGTTTACGTTCACGTCCGTATTTTGCGCTGCGAGTATCGAGGCGATCATCAACTCAAACGGAGTTCCGTAATCCAGCTCAACGTGTACATCGGGATATAGTTTCCTGAGCCGCTTGCTGATCTCGGCGGCGAGGGTGCGTTTGTCCATTGACACCTATTATACAATTAACCGTCGCGAGTTCGGTCACGTTTCCGAATGCGAAAAATCTAAAGCACATAGATTCTGACCAATGACCGTATTTTTATTTTTTTAGATGTTAGAACTGATAAGGACAAACGCCGATAGCGCCGAATTTCGCGAGCTTGTCGTAATGCTCGACGCCGAGCTGAAAATGAGGGACGGCGAGGATCATTATTTTTTTGCCCAATTCAACAAGCTCGCCGGTATCTTAGGTGTCGTTATTGCGTACGAGGGCGAGACGGCTGTTGGCTGCGGTGGGTTCAAACAGATGTCGGCAAATGAGGCTGAGGTCAAGCGTATGTTTGTGCGTGGTGAGTATCGCGGTCAGCGCATCGCGGCAAGGGTGCTTAGTGAACTAGAAGCATGGGCGGGCGAATTGGGCTACGGCGCTTGTGTGCTAGAGACGGGTTTCAAACAGCCCGAGGCAATCGCTCTTTACCAACGTGAGGGCTACGAAATCATCCCAAACTACGGACAATATGCCGACGTAACAAATAGCGTGTGTATGCGAAAGGCATTAGACACGGCTGCCTGATTTTCCATCCCCGAGTGTGGCCGTGCGACAGCGCACATACACACCGTTAAACTGAACATTTCCTTTCAAAATTAGAAGTATAAACAAGCGGTAATCTGATCCGGCAAGATCGCGTGCTCTGATCGAGCGCGGTTTTTTACGGATAAGTTCACTTTATGACCGTAATCATTTTTTTGCGGACGGCACGGCGTTAAGGTTGAGCCGTACGTAAAGGAAATAATAAATGAAACACATTGAATTATTAGGTGAATTAGGGGCTGAGACTGACGGCGAAGGAGCAAAAGATAAGACAGTTAACCAGTTGTACGACGGATCGTTTCGCCGGGTCGTCGCGGTGCGTTTGCGAAACGGTGCAGTTTTGTCCCGGCATCACGCGGACGTTCCGATCACGGTTTATTGCGTGTCCGGGAACGGCAAGTTTAACGCGGGATCAGATCTCGAGGATTCTCAAGATCTGCAAGCGGGGACGCTGATAACACTTGAGGCGGGAGTCGAGCACGAAGTGATAGCGGACACCGAGCTCCATATTTTAGTCACGAAATTTAAAGACAGCTAATGACTGCTAGTCATATCTGTTGCAGGAGGATGTTGAGATGAAAAGACTTTGGATCATATTGGGTGCGGTATTTATTTTGTCGTTTGCGATATTGGGATGGGTCGGGACCGAGATATTTCGTCAGGCTCCGCCGATACCAAAAGAGGTCGTCACCTTGGACGGAACCGTTTTGATCGCAGCCGAGCAGGTGTCGGATGGCCAGAATGTCTGGCAGGCGATGGGCGGAATGCAGGTAGGTTCGATCTGGGGACACGGCTCATATGTCGCGCCTGACTGGACCGCGGATTATCTGCACCGCGAATCGATATTTATTCTTAACACCTGGTCGAACGGAGAGTTTGGACGTAACTATGACGCGGCTAGTAGCGAGCAACAAGCAGTTTTGCGGCAGCGGCTGCAGGACATGCTACGCAAGAATACTTACGACGAAACGACCGGAAAGATCACCGTCGATCCGCTGCGAGCCAGAGCGTTTGAGGATAATCTAAAGCACTACTCGGATGTTTTTACTAACGGCAATAAGGACTACGCGATCCAAAAGAATGCGCAATCTGATCCCGCAAAGCTGCGTTCGCTAACATCGTTCTTTTTCTGGACGGCGTGGGCCTCGGCTGCGAACCGTCCGAACAATACCATCTCATATACAAGTAATTTCCCGTCCGAGCCGCTCGTCGGTAATGTGCCGACGAGTTCGGCGATCGTCTGGACCGGCGTCAGCGTGATAATGCTCATCGCGGGCCTCGGTGCGATGGTTTGGTTTTACGCCGGGTGGCGAAAAGAGGCTGAGGATCGCGATACGCCGGATACTGATCCACTCATCGGCGAGACGCTGACGGCCTCGCAAAAGGCGACTGTCAAATATTTTATCGTCGTTTCGCTGCTGTTTTTGCTGCAGATAATCATGGGGATCGTCACGGCGCACTATGGCGTCGAGGGCGGTGGATTTTATGGAATTCCGCTTGCCGATTACCTGCCGTATGTCGTGTCGCGAACGTGGCACACACAGCTCGGTATTTTCTGGATAGCGACCGCGTGGCTTGCCGCCGGACTATTCATCTCGCCATACATTTGCGGTAAAGAGCCCAAGTTTCAAAAGCTGGGCGTCGATGTCCTATTTATTGCGTTGCTGATCGTCGTGCTCGGTTCGATGGGCGGGCAATGGATGAGCGTCATGCATAAACTCGGCAGCGGCGATCTGTGGTTTTGGTTTGGCCATCAGGGTTACGAATACGTCGATCTCGGCCGCGTCTGGCAGGCAGCGTTGTTTATCGGATTGCTGTTGTGGCTGTTTCTGATCGGACGTGCGGCGATACCTGCGTTGAAACGCGAAGGCACGAACAAGTCTTTGATCTGGCTCTTTATGGGGACGACGGCGGGCATCGCTCTGTTTTACGCTCCGGGATTATTTTGGGGCATGCGTTCACATCTAACAGTTGTCGAATACTGGCGTTGGTGGGTCGTTCACCTCTGGGTCGAGGGATTTTTCGAGGTTTTTGCGACCGTTGTGATCGCGTTTCTATTTGCCCGCCTAAAGGTCATCAAGGCAGAGCATGCCGCACAGGCTTCGCTGATGTCGGGTGCGATCTACCTGAGCGGCGGCATTATCGGCACGTTGCATCATCTGTATTTTGCCGGGACGCCGACGATCGCATTAGCATTTGGCTCGGTGTTTAGTGCACTTGAGATCGTGCCGTTGGTTTTTGTCGGATACGAGGCGTTCGAACAGATACGCCATTCAAAAGTGCGGCCTTGGCTTGCTCAATATAAATGGGTCGTATATTTCTTTGTCGCGGTGGCGTTTTGGAATCTCGTCGGTGCGGGCATCTTTGGATTTATGATCAATCCGCCGATCGCTCTGTATTATATGCAAGGGCTAAATACGACTGCGGTACACGCTCACGGAGCTTTGTACGGCGTGTACGGCACACTCGGCCTCGCATTGCTGCTGTTCTGTATGCGAGCGATGCAACCGGAGCGTAAGTGGAACACAAAGCTGCTCGGTTTTGCGTTTTGGGCGATCAATATCGGGATGATGATGGAGATCTTATTTAGCCTGCTGCCGATCGGTTTGTTGCAAACTTACCAGTCGGTCGCATACGGCTATTGGTCGGCTCGCAGCCCGGAATTCATGCAGACAACACTGATGCAAAATCTACGCTGGATGCGTCTGTTTGGCGACACTATCTTTGCTATCGGAGCGGCCGCGTTTGTTTGGTTTGCATTGAAACTGATGCTGACAAAAGGGGAAAAGCAAACCGAAATGGTTTAGATATGAAAGATATCGAATCAAGAAACGATATCGATCACCTAATGCGCGTGTTCTACGAACGGGCACTCGCAGACGAGGTGATCGGATATATTTTTACCGACGTAGCAAAACTCGATCTTGAACATCACCTGCCGATCATCGGTGATTTTTGGGAGACGCTGCTGTTTCGTTCGGGTGACTACGCCAGCCACGGCCGCAATCCGTTGGAGGTCCATCGTCAGCTTCACCTAAGATCTGCGTTTGAGCCGAAGCATTTCTCGCGTTGGCTCGAGTTGTTTGTGCAGTGTGTCGATTTAGAATTCGAAGGCGCCCGAGCAGATTTCATCAAGATGCGGGCACACGCAATCGCGAACCGTTTTCAGGAGAATCTCGGCTTGACTGTTAGTTGCGAAGAAATCTTTGGAGCGGCTCCAGTGAATCAATAAATATCTTTCCGTGCTCGATCCTCACCATGCCCTGATCAGCAAACCGACGGATCACGCGGATGGTCGTTTCAGTTGTCAGGCTTGCCATTTCTGCTATATCTTGTCGACGGACAGGTATCCGAAATGGCAGTGATGCCTCTTCTTCAGTCAGTTTGATAAGGACACGTCCAACGCGGTGCTCGGGCGAGGCAGTCGCGAGGGTGCGGATCATCGACGTCTTTTCCCGTAGCATCTCGCACGTCCAGCCGATGACCTCAAACGCAAACTCGGGCGAGTCGCGTAGAATATCCAAAAAAACACTGCGGCTGATCTGCAGCAGTTCAGTTTTCTCGACTGCGATCGCCGTAGATGGATAAGGTGCTCCGTCAAATACAGGCGGTACGGCGAACATCTCACCGGTGCGAAAAATGCCGATTATCACTTCCTTGCCTACCTCAGGGTTACGGATCATTTTCACCGCACCAGAGAGCACGATAGGAAGAAAATCCGCCTTGTCGCCGCGGGCAAATACCTCTTGGTCTTCGCCGTATGAACTTCTATGCCCGAACAAATGTAGCTTCTCGACAAGTTCGTCGCTGATGTTTTCGAGAAGTGGTTTCATTGCTGAATAAAGACCGCCGCACCAAATGTTACGCGAGCAGGATGACGCTGACAAATGCATTGGTGGTGAAAAAAGCGGCGTTCATACGCGAGAGGTTGCCGCCGCGAAGCAGGGCGTGCTGATAGACAAAGAGTGCCCCGACCCCAATCACTCCTGCGAGTGCGATTGAGGACATCCCGGTCACCAGCCAAAGTAATAACAACACAATAAACGCTTGAAAATGAAAGAGCCGGGCGATCCAGAGGGAGTTTTTTATCCCGAAACGCGCGGGGATCGAACGTAGGCCGGCCTTGCGGTCGTATTCAAAATCCTGACACGCATACAATACGTCAAACCCGGCGGTCCAGATCAGGACAAAGACCGATAACAGGATCGGCACCTCGTCCATCAGGTTACCGCGAACCGCGATCCACGCGGCTGACGGAGAGATGGCAAGCGCCGCTCCGAGCAGCAGATGCGCAAATACCGTAAAGCGTTTAGCATACGAATAACCGAGTACAAAAAGCAGAGCGACCGGCGACAGAGCGAACGTGAGCCAATTGAGCGACCACGCGGCGAGGACAAATACGGCGACCGAAATGTAGAGAAAAACCCAGGCGAATGTCAGCGAGAGTTTGCCGGATGGTAACTCGCGGTTCGCGGTGCGTGGATTTGCGGCGTCGATGTCGCGGTCGATAATGCGATTAAATGTCATCGCTGCCGAGCGTGCTCCGACCATCGCGACCGTGATCCACAATATCTGCCGCCAAGTCGGCAAACCGTTTGCCGCGAGGATAGACCCCAGAAAAGCGAACGGCAGTGCGAACAGCGTGTGCTCGAACTTGATCATCGCGAGCGTGGTCTTTAGTTTTTGCCAGATGGATGCCATGCCAAACGGAAGATTCTAGCACAATACCGCTCGCACCGCTCCGCGCGGTAGAATGTAGCAATGCCCAGCGGACGCCACATGATGTCATAACGGTTTTTCTCGCTCTTCCCGCGTTTGCGGCGACCTATGCGGTGACGCGGAATTCGTTTGCGTCGGCGGTCGTCGCTGTGGCTTTTATCTTTGGCGGTATCATGTTCGGGCCTGATCTTGATACGGTCTCACGGCAATATTCGCGGTGGTTTATCTTTCGATTTTTATGGTATCCGTACCGGTCGTTTTTCAAACACCGGTCGCGGTTCTCGCACGGGCTGATATTTGGGGCATTGATCCGGGTTGTATATTTTCTTGGTGTTTTGACGATCGCGGTCTATCTTTCGGCGGTCGCGGGGTACGGCATCGCGGGCGGTAAATCACCTCCCGCATTGTCGGATTTTGCCGAGGCGTGGCGAAGTATCGGGACGGTTGTTCGCAGAAATCTCGGCGACAATTTTATGCTGCTGACATTTATGGGTTTATGGCTAGGGGCGGCGAGCCATACGTTTACGGATATGGCGGGGTCGTTTATTAAGACCGGAAGGGGTATGAAATTTTTCTAACCGCGATTGCCGCCGCCGGTGCGGGCGGTGTGCAGACGTTGAGCTTGACGGCGAACGGCGTCAGAGACGTTACGATTTTTTGAGAGGGCGATCAGGTCGCGTAGCTGCAGACGGCTCATGATCGTGATGGCGCTGCCGATCGGCGTTCGCGGATTTTTAGCAAGGCTGTGGCCTATCGTATAGCTGCGTGCCCATTGGCGGTTTGACGCGATCTGGCGGAGGATATCCTCGGTGATGGACCGCATCGATGCGATCGACTCGACCTCTTGCTCGGTGATGCGCGGGTTGTTGACCACAGCGGACGAGACGAGACGGTTGGGGTCGCGAATGAGGATGTTGCGGGCTTCGCGGTCGCCCTTCATACCTAGCTTGACGCGGTCTTTGACGCCCATCTTCATTACGCGGTTTATCATCGAGATACGTTCGCCCGGTATTTCGTCTTCTTCGTTTTGCAGCTCGCCGATGATCTTGTGAATTGCGGCCTGACGCTGCTCCTCAGTTTCCTCGTAGATCTCTTCGATGTATTCGAGACTGAGCCACGAGTCGTCGGTTTCGCGGTCGGGAACTTCAATATGCTGGGCTAAAACAGAGCGTCCTCCGCACTTAGACCGGAATCGGATTGCTCGATAAACTCGGCCGCGGCGTCATTGCCTTGGGCACGCAGCTCGTTGGCGATCTGCTGGGCGCCGCGTTCTTTTTCAAAAAACTCGCGCTTGATCTCGGTCGCACGCCGCTCAGATTCGGGCGTCCGGCTTGGGTTTTTGAGTATCGCGTCTAGGATCGCCGGGTTTTGGATAAGGAGCTGTTGGTTGAGCGAGATCAGCTCGATCAGCGAACCGTTTTGCGTTGCGGCGGCAAATTTGGCGATCGAACCCGGCGGAGTCTTTGCGTTTGTGAGGATCGTTTCGTGGATCGCGGACGGCAGGTCAGAACGCTCGGCGAAAAATGCCAGCACGATCGGAGCGACGTCCGCCGAACGGATCGTTTCGGTGAGCGATTCGGCATTTTGCTCGGCTAAGGTGAGGCGTGAGTTTTCTTTTAGCTCGGGGTCGATGCCGTTATAAAAGCTGACGAGTATCTCAAGCAGATCGGCTTGCGGCAGCGGCAAAATGCCCCGTGACGCTGCCAGTTGCGCAGGACGAGGGGCGGTGCCTTCGACAACGGCTTTGACCACCGGATTGCTTGATGCGATCTCAGAACTCATAACGAGCTGGAAAACCTGCTATTAAAACTATAAATACTACGGGAGGTCGGACCAATTACTGACAGCGTCATCATAGCATAATTGAATATAATCTTGACTAACCGCCGTGCTTAACATAGTTTAATACACAGGGCTTTTCTGCCAGTATCTACCATTTTATTCCGCAATTCTCAGATATTCTTGACCAGACACACAATGATCAAAGACGAATTACAACAACTGATCTCTGAAAAAAAGGCAACCATCGGCGTCATCGGGCTTGGTTACGTGGGACTGCCGCTGATCGTCGAATTTTGCCTCAAAGGTTTTAACGCCGTCGGCTTTGAGGTCGATGAACACAAAACGAGCGAGATAATCGCCGGCCGCTCATACATCGTTGATGTGACAAGCGAAAACGTCGCAAAGTGCGTTGGCGAAGGCAAACTCACTGCGACGACCGATTTTAGCCAGCTCGCAAATTGCGACGTAATTATCATCTGCGTCCCGACGCCGCTACGCAAGACCAAGGATCCGGATATGTCGTATATCCTCACGGCCGGTGCCGAGATCCAAAAATATATGCGGCCCGGCCAGCTCATCATTTTGGAATCGACGACCTATCCGGGGACGACGGATGAGGTTTTGCAGCCGATGTTTGAGGAAAAAGGATTTAAGCTCGACGAAGG
>JADJRV010000022.1 GCA_016712045.1 Chloracidobacterium sp.
GAATTAGTTGATCTAACCTCCTATATTGGTGAAATAGGATTGGATTTTTCATATGAGTTCAAAGATTCAATGGACATACAGGTTGAGTCATTCCAGTTTGCGATAAGTGTTTGAGGCACAAATCCAAAATTCGTAACGATCCATTCGAGGAAAGCGAAACGACGGTGGTTAAGTTATTGAAAGAGTAATTATCCATTCCAGTTGTCTTTCATTGGTTTTCGGGCTCTCTCGCCGTCTTAGATCAAGTAATAGATAACGGACATTATTTTTCGATTAATCCTGCAATGATTAAATCAGTTGCAGGCAAAAGGTGATCTCCTAGGATTCCAAGGCAGAAATTTTAACTGAAACTGATGGCCCGTTCGTCAATGTTGGCAATCAGTGCGGTGCCGTCGGATATTGCATCGTTGAGCGTTTTTAGCTTCCACACTGGTCAACCTCCGATTTGAGGGCTCGAAACCTCGTAAAAAGAAAACTTTATGCGAATCGTTAGACCCATAAAGTAGAGGCTTCCTCAAGATAAGGTAGGGAAAACAAAAGACGGAAAACTATTATCGTGAGGCCAAGCGCTTCGTTCAAACTTCCCCATCATCGCGCCATATTTTCGAGCGGGGACACGAATTAGTAGTCGGTTGTCAGTTGTCAGTTTTTCGGTGATCGCGATCTTATACTTCTCCATTTAGGATCGCGTCAAGCTGTGTGGTTTCGAGGATAGCGACGTCGTCGAGAAACTCTTCGCGTTCCTCAGGTAATAGGGGGCCAAATGCTGCCTCGGTGAAGCTTTCAAAACGAGTCGGTTTTTGGTGTTTGATAATGATATAGATATGCTTCGCTAATACCATTGCCTTTGCGATACCTTCCGCGAGCTCTGCTTCCTTAGCCATTTCCGCTTGATAGCGTTCGTATTCCGCCGCAAGATCTCTTTCCAGCCCGTCGATGAGCACATCAAATTCGCGCAGCTTTTCATCGACCATCGCCTTATCAGCAGCAGAAACCCGCACACCCGCTGCCAGACCATCTCTGATCTGCTTACGATACCCTTCGCGCGTCTCAATAAATTCCGCCGAGTGCGCGAGGTTCTGTTTGTATTCGTCGGGCATCTCGTATTCTTTGCGTTCCATTATTCTCTTCCTCTAAAAATCTCGGTAGTTGGTGCGTCTACTCCAGGGCATGTCTTCGAGCGGGGTCCAGCCGGTGCCGGCGTCGCATTGGGACTTGGTGGTGGTGCAGACCTCGAGCTGTGTGACCGGGTGGATCTCCCAGTGGGTGCGGCGGATCGGGTGTTTGTCGCCGATGTGCTGGGTGTCGAGCATCGCCTCAGGGAATCTCGTAACAGTCATATCTTACCAAGGCGTCCCCATGCCTCAATTTTAGCTCATTCTTGCTTGCTTCTGTCGAAACGAGGCGTTCTGCTATTGGTCCGGCGGCACCCGTAAGCCGCTAGTTAATGTTTTTCTTAGAAACGGGCTCGTTAATTACCTGAAACTTGCTCCCGGCTCCATCCCGCATACTTGGCGTTCGTCGCACTCACTACCTATTAGGCGGAAGACAAAGAGTTGTTACATTAATTAATAATGTTTGTGCACTTTACGCCCCGGGCGGGGAGCAAGTCGCCCCCAATGATAAAAAGGAGAAGTAGGTCTCGCACAAATAAAAGAGGTCTATTTTTACTGGTGTCGCTGAAATGTAGTAAATAAAACAATTGGTTTCAAATAAAACGTCTATCGCGATAGACACAATGCGAAAAGAGATTCGTTTGACATTGGTGCCCCCCCCCGGCGGCGTCACACTGTGGTTTTTATTACACCGTAGCGTCGACCAATGGGAATTATCTACGAATCGACAATAGGAGTGACAGATATGCTGAATGGTCCAGCCGCCGAAAAACGTAAAGTGCAAATCGAGAAAATTATAGACAATACTCAGACGCTACTTCGAACGAAGACACGTAACTCTTTCAAGGATGTGCAAGCTATGAGAAGTGGAAGCAAAGTCAAAGTCTCAAACTTGAGGATTTGGAGAATGAGTTGTCGATTATGGCGTATCCGGAAGAATACGCGGAGATGCCCGTCGCATTTGTCGCTGACGAATTTGGAGTTAGCGTTTCGTCATGTCAACCAAATGATCATGAATCATGAACTTCAGGTTAGTCGAACAACGGAATATTCGAAGCAAGATCTCATATCTAGAGATGAAATTGATCGAGCAATCGATATAGGTATTGACGAGCTTTGAAATTGTCAAACGACGAACCGGAGAGGTATTCGAAGCGGCTGTGGCATGCATTGAGGTCAATGACTACGAGAAAACCGCACAGTGCTATAGCCGACTAGAGGCAAGGAATCATACGGTAATCGACTTTCCGCATTGGAGTCGGGATCTTAATGCTCGATGGAAATCTAGAAGACGCGCTCTCAACGATCAGAGCCATCCACAAATACGCGATTCGAAGATTGGATCGTGTTTCTCACGTATTTAGCTCGGATCTTGGCAGTCCTGAAATCGAATGAAAACGGAATAAATACGTTTCACGAAACCCTTCTCTCGATCGTCGATAGCAAGTCCATGGAACCCTATCGTGATTATTTCGATAGCCGCTCAAAGATACCGGCCAAGCAACACGATCCACTTCAGCGAAAAGCAATGCTTATCGCAACTTCCGTTCAGCGTTCCTTAACGAAATATCGGTTTACCCAACAGTTCAAACGATATAACGGCCGTAATTCAGAAATGCGAGAGGAGGAATTTGAGGCGTTAATCCGCGACTCCATATTCAGCGTTTTGCAGGCGGAAGAAACCTATGCCGATTCTAATGTAAGCAAGCTGTTTATCGATACTTTATCCGCAGAAATTCCAAAATGGTTTGCACCCGCAAAACAGTTCCCCAAATGAAATCCACACAGGCTAGGTTTCCTTTCCAATCTAGCAACATGAAATCTTGACTGCACGCGCAAGTGTCCATCTGCGATGGACACTTTTTCTCATTCTCTCCCGAATAGCTGACGGGTCTCATTGGCGTTGTTCGAGGAAATGTCTTCAATCTCATGAGGTGATCACCGTTACAGAGGTGATCAACCGTTACGTGAGTTGTTCGACGGAGAAATGTTCTTTTTTTCCGCTGTCGTAGGTGGACTGTATATCGTAGGTGGACTGTATATAGTAGGTGGACTGAGGACTCAGACGACAGTCTAGAATTCTAGACTCGGTCCCACAGTATTACTCAGTTGAATGACACCCGGCTTCTTTACAAGCTTTGAGATCTGCATAGTATGTTGCTCTTTGCTTTGCAAAAACGGGAGCCTATAGAAATCTGCTCCAAATAGGTTGAGCAAACTTAAAAATCCAATCAGATGTCGTGCTTTGGTTCCGCCATATGCTTTTATGAGTTGCTCGTGCGGTTCGATATTTCTCTCCAACTTCGAAAGGACCGCGTCCAAACCGCATAGGCTTAAAGTTGTTCTCAGGACTCTTTCTATAACATCATCGGTAGCTACGATATTTGCTTTCCTATTGGGTAAACCAAACTCCTTACGCATGGCGGTAACCGCACGAGGTTTTATTAACGAGTGTTCAAATCGTAAAATACCAGATGAATTTGCTCGCTCATAAGGCGTATGCTTCCGACTCATAACCTCATGCTCCTTGCTGTAAAGTCGAGAGCGCATTGAAGGAAGTTTGCCGCATGGTTGAAAAACTGCAGTTGTGTCATTCCAGAGGATTCGATCGTAGTTACCAATCCTGTTTCTGGCAGTTCTTAATATTGTAGGAATCAACTGGCTTCTTTCCAGAATAAAGTCTATAGCAAAATCGACTCGACTGACGTCTGCGGAAGACCGTGCATCATAATCCATTCCTGCATTATTCGATACATACTCGGACAATCGGTCAAGGGCTAATGGCATCTGACCTTCGTTCAAAAGAAAGAGGTTCGAACCATAAAGCCATGCCCCTAATGAGACCTCAGCTCGTAGATACCACCTATCTATACGATTCTTCGAAAGCGTAAGGTTAGGCTCATGACTGCCCTTCACCCCGTTAAAAACCCAGTATCTCCCCTACCGCCCGTATTGAAAGGGTTGTGCCAGCCCATTTCTAATAATTTATCGGTAGATATACAATAGAAGCATCGTTGATTCACAGCAATGGTATCGATCCCTTTATGGACGACTTCGATATTCATGCGTTCGTCTCATCAGGCAAAGTTGTCGACAAGTTTGATTGCTCACAGCTTTTTAGAAAAGCATTTAAATGTGATTCCCCATATAAGATGCGGTTTCCGATTCGGTAGAAAGCAATGGCCCTGGAATTCCGCTTTCTGATCAAAGTCATTTGACTTATTCCAATAATCTCTGCGGCCTCCTTCTCAGTAAACCGCTTTTCAATTGCAATCTGTTCAGCCATAATATTTGTGTCTCCCTGTAGTGCTGGTATCATCCTCACTATGCAAACACGATCCATGAAAATCAAGGAAAAGGCCTCAAATCGTGTCAAAAATCTTCGAGGCAGAAGCGCCACAAAGACCACGCGCAATCGTTCACGCTTTCAGTGTCCTACGAAATTAAGTGGTTTAATCGAAAAGACAAATTGGGTCGAACCGGGACCCAAGTTAGCCCCATATTATGAAATTCTGAACATCAAAACGGTTAGGCTTCATGACGATAAGACGAACGACGCAATCCAACTTTCTGTTGATCAATATGAACTCATGCGATGCACTTTGCTGAGTTGTTTAGCGGACGCACCAGCAAAACTGAAAAAGTTCGTTTTCGGGACAATAAACGATTCACTCCGAAAGTGCCGTGGCAGGTATGAAGACTACAGGTATCAACCAAGATTCTTCATCGACTCGTAAAGTTAAAACCCGTATTGGAAGTTTGCGAGCGTTGGCCGCGATAATCACTGACTGACTGAATCCTCGTCAATAGTTTTACAGTTTGGACCCCGACGGAAAAGTTTGGATCACTGCTCCTTCCATGCTGATTGAAGCGATAGATGGTGTCTTACTTTCGCGAATACGATCATGCGAGGAATGCAACAGAATTTTTTGGGCGAGTCGAAAAGACAATAGAGGTTGCTCCGAAAAGCATGCCACAAATCTTGCCAGGAAAACTAGTAAGCTCCACTGGAAAGAGAAAGGAAATATGAATAAATCTAACGGTTATCTTAGAAAACGTCGAGGAAAGACTCAATTCCCGGAGCCGGCAATAGATATTGGAGACTCCCAAATCAGTCCTAATTAATCATTGCGTGATCAGTATTTATTACCCGGGCTGCTTCGACCGCCGAAAGCCGCGAACTTACAAAGTCACCGAAATACGTGGCGCTTTCCTTACGCTTTCCGAAGTCAAATTTACATAACGCAAAAAGGTCTTCAACTGGGTATGCCCGGTAACCTTCATTGCTTCGGCCTGAGGCATTCCACTGTTCACCATTCGCGTGGTTGCAGTGTGTCGACAATCGCGAAATCGGAAGCCAACTATGTTGGCGTTACGGCAGGCAGTTTTGAAGCTATTCTTTATCGATCGAACACCAAACACGCTATCATTTAGATCATTTGGACTCAGTGACCGCAGACGCTCGAGTTCGTTATGTAAACGCGGGGTCAGCCCAACGATTCTTTCAGTTTCGATCTTCGTATTTTCCGCACGGACTTTGATAATTCCATTAACAAATTCAACATCAGTCAGACTAGCTTGAAGATTTCATCAGGCCGCATTGCGGTATCCAAAGCGCAGATGAGAATTGGTTTTAAGTGTCGCCGTTCGTTTTACGCATTCGGCCAAAAGACGCGACTCTTCTTCATAGGTGAGAATCTTGTCTCTAGCTTTCTCAGGCATGGGAAATCATATTCTCGGTCTTCCTAAATGGATTCTCGATCAGCCAGCTTTCATTAACCGCGAAGTTTAACATTCGTCGTAAGGTTGCCAGTTCGCGATTAACGGAAGACAGTTGTCGATCAGTAGTTCGTTTTCTCTGAGGATTGTTTTCTTTGCACGTTTCTTTCCCTCTACTGTCTCACGCACTATTTTTTTCATTTCTATCTCAACCGGGGTATTGAGTCTGTCGGTCCTGAACCTCTCAATGTCTCTAGGCTTGATCGATCTAATTGGCTTCTTGCCAAAATAGTTGACGGCGATCTTCACATAGGTCAATACAGGTCTAAAGGATTTTAACCCGGCCACTTTGCCCCCATCTTTGATAACTGCCGCGAAGACCTTCGATTCTTTATATTTTTCAGCTAATTCAACAAAGCTCATTTTGTCCGCATTCAGAGTTTCTTCGCCATGTTGGGAGAGTTCGTCCCGCATCTTACGAACCTCTTTCCAAACGTCCGAGAGTTTTCCGCTTTCGACGCGGCGGAGTTTTTCCTTGGTTCTGCCCGTTTCGTCAGCGTATTGAATCCGAGCATACAATTTCCCCTGCATCCGTCTGTAACCACCTTCGCGCGAACGGGCTCTCCTGGAGTTCCGAGACTTTCCGGATGAAGCCTTATTTGGTTCTGGCATTATTTCCCTCCTATATCCTTATATCCTTATCTATATCATATAGACCATGATATCTAGAGATTCGTCAAGAATCCAACTGATTGAAGAAGATTTCGGTAAAATCTTCTAATCGTTAGCTTTAATGATGGTTAGGAGCTTTATTGAGTTTACACGAACAATGGAGAAACGAATACCGTTTCGATTCGTAATCGAAAGGTCGTCGGTTCGACTCCGATGGACGGCTCCATATATTAAAAAGGGCGTTGCCAATATGCAACGCCCTTTTTCTACCTACCAAGCAACATTTCGGCTCTCGAACCTACTAGATCGTATCGATAACCTAATGCGGCCGGAATTGAAACGCTGATCGGACACGTATATCTTTCGGGCTGAGTAGAGTCTCGCTCTTTGCCCGCTTTACACGTTTTACCACCGGGGCTTTTTCTACCGGCTCGTGCGAATGTCCTACAACACCAGGCAGAACACACATCATACCGACGAAAACCAAACCAAACGCCACAAACCCAAAGGCCGTGAGTGCAAACATCGTCATCGCACCGCCGAGCCAAACTACCCCTACCGCTACTGTGAACAATGCCCAAAGGAATGAATAAAATTTCGGTGTCATGATCTTATTAAGTACCTCCAATAAAGTTTGGCTCGAACGATATGTCGGGGCCGCTTTTCTATGTCGCAAGCGGCGTTCCATACGCGAAACTCAATGTTTATCGATATCAGAGCGTTTCACAACATGCGTAGAATTCCACGTTCCCGTAAGGTTTTGCGTGATTTTTCGCAGGCAAAAAAGGGCGGACGGACGGCCATCAGCTTGGCGAATGCCGTTGTCGCAAGCGGTTCGACATCTAGCCCCGTATCGCATCAAAGGGTATGACGATTGCATATAAATATGGTGTAGATACGGAGGTACTCAATTGATGAAGATAGTACTTGGAACGGACGGGTCAGATTACAGCAAAGAGGCGGTCGAGGAATGTTGTCGGCTGTTTGCCGGACGCAAAGACCTTGAGGTAAAAATATTGGCAGCATATGAGGACGCTTACGCGATCGCAAGCGAGCCATTTGTCATCTCAGAAGAGTTTTATCAGGCCGCGACTGACGCGGCATATGCTCAGGCCGAAAGCTCCGCAAACGAAGCATTAGAGATATTTAAGACACGCTTTCACGATGCATCTTTGAAAATCAACACGCAGATAGTCAACGGAGATCCCGGACAGCAGCTCGTAGAGATCGCGAAAGCATGGGATGCGGATCTCATTGTGGTCGGCTCCCATGGACGCGGATTTTGGGGCCGGCTGCTCGGTTCGGTGTCGGACGGAGTGACGCATCATTCGCCATGTTCGGTGTTGGTAGTACGAAAGACGGTGTAAGATCTAAGACAAAACTTCGGCAAGTGTCGTCAGTAATTTCTCGGCGGTGAAAGGCTTTGGCAAGAGCTTTTCGACGCCGAGTTTTTGAAGGTCGACGGTCTGGTTTTCGTGGATCATCCCGCTCATCGCAATGATATTGAGCTTGGGGTCGATGTTCCGCAATTCAGCGATCATCGTAGCTCCGTCCATATTTGGCATCGCCATATCGGTCAGCACAGCTGCTATATCAGCCTTGTTCTCTTCATAAACATCCATTGCTTCAAGCCCGTCGGCGGCCGTCACTGTTCGGTAACCGTTTGCAGCAAGGGTGGCGGCGGCGACCTCGCGTATACTCTCTTCGTCATCAACAACAAGTATCATCTCGCCGTTACCGCGCGCCGTCCGGCTGCCATCCGCGGACGTGGTTCGAGCAGCATGCTCCTCGGCCGATGGCAGATAGATCGAAAATTTTGTACCCTTTGCCGGCTCGCTATAGACGTTAATAAATCCGTCATGGCTTTTGACAATGGTCATCGTCGTCGCAAGTCCCAGCCCAGTTCCTTTGCCGACGTCCTTTGTGGTAAAGAACGGGTCAAAAATGCGGTTGATGACATCCGTGCTCATCCCTGTCCCGCTGTCGGTGACGGTCAGTAAAAGATAGCTGCCGGCCCGCATCGATGTTCATTCGTGCGTAGTTATCATCGATCGCGACATTTCCAGCATGGATGGTGAGCGTGCCGCCATCGGGCATCGCATCGCGTGCGTTCAGACAGACATTCATCAATACCTGATGTATCTGGGTCGGGTCAGCCGAGATCGTCCACAACTCAGGCTCGATCTCGTATTCGAGTTTGATCGAACGCGGCAGGGTTTCCTTAAGCACGGAGACGATCTCTTTGATCAAATGTTTGAGATTTACTGTAATGCGTTCGCCTGCCATCCCGCGGGCAAACGTCAGTACTTGTTTGATTAAGTCGGCACCGCGTTCGGCGTTCTCTTTGATCATCGCTACCCAACGCGTCGTATCCCCGTCAGGGTTTGTACGCATCATGTCGGCTGCCATCATTATCGGCGAGAGGATGTTGTTAAGGTCGTGGGCGATACCGCCCGCCAGCGTACCGATCGATTCCATTCGCTGAGCCCTGAGAAGGTGCTCTTCGGTGTGTTTCTTCTCGGTAATATCTGTATTGATGATCAGATAATAATCCGGCTCACCCGCGTCGTTTTTGACCAAGGTCCAACGGCTTTCAACGATTATTCGCTCGCCGCTGCGGGTAGTGTGGCGTGACTCGGCCTTCCATTCATCAGCAACCTCTAGCGCTTGGTGTGCTTTTTCAAGCTCCCGGCGATCGCCGCCGCTAAGCAGCTCCGCGATGTGCCGGCCAAACGCGTCCTCTTCCGACCAACCATAGACCCGCTCCGCACCCTGGTTCCAATACAGCACCTGATGATTAAGGTCACTGACAATGATCGCGTCCTGAGCTTTGTCGAGTAGCGATGCCTGTTGCCGAATGCGGTCCTCGGCAAGCTTTCGCTCGGTGATCTCGTAGCGGATCGCTACATATTGAAAGGGCTTTTTATGCTCGTCGATCAACGGCACGATCGTCGTATCGACCCAATAGATCGAACCGTCCTTTGCCCGGTTGCGCAATTCGCCTCGCCAGATCTCGCCCTTGGCAATAGTCGTCCAGATAGAGCGTATAAAATCTTTTGGGTGAAAGCCGGAGTTGATGATGCGGTGGTCCTGGCCGATCAGCTCATCGCGGCTGTAACCGGAGATGTCGCAAAATTTGTCGTTGACGTAGTTGATCCGTCCCGTCTGATCGGTCATTGCGACGATTGCGGATTGGTCGATGGCATATTTGAGATCGGACAGTTCCTTAATAAGGTCCTGTCCACCAACCATCCGTCTATCTGCTAGATCTTGTTCAGTCATCGTGGTCGTCAGAGCTGCCACGCATTTCGAAGCCGGCCTTACGCAATTTGTACCTTAACTGGTCGCGTGAGATGTCCAGCAGCTTGGCCGCTCGTGTCAGATTACCGTTCGTCCGGTCATAAGCTTGTTTCGCAAGTTCGAATTCGACCGACTCGAGCGACACTCCGGCGGTCGGCAGGAGTATGGTCGAAGAACCCGGGTTTGCGACCGCGTGGACCCCGACCATGTCGGCCGGCAGGTGTGCGGCGGTAACAACCTCGCCATCCTCAAGGATCGACGCCCGCTCGATGACATTGCGCAGTTCGCGCACATTGCCGGGCCACGAATAATGCAAAAAGATCTTTTCGACATCCTTTGCCAGCCCGCTGAGCTGCTTGCCCCGGCGCTTCAGATTAGCCTTTTTATGTAGTAATCGGTAAGCTGCAGCACGTCGCGGCCGCGTTCGCGTAAGGGCGGGATATCAACCTGGATGACCGAGAGACGAAAATAAAGGTCAAGCCGAAAGTTGCCGGCGGCACATTCCTGTTTTAGGTTGCGGTTGGACGCCGCAATAATACGGGCGTTCAACTGAATATCTTTGAGCCCGCCGACGCGTCGGAAAGCCCCTTCTTCAAGTACCCGCAGCAATTTTGCTTGCAAGGCGAGTTCCATCTCACCGATTTCGTCGAGAAAGATCGTCCCGCCGTGCGCCTGCTCAAATAGGCCCTCTTTACGCGACTTTGCGTCGGTAAATGCACCTTTTTCGTAGCCAAACAGTTCCGACTCGATAAGGTTTGCGGGAAGAGCGGCGCAGTTGATCGCAAGATACGGAGCCCTCGCACGCTCTGATGCAAAGTGGATCGCCCGAGCAAAAAGGTCCTTACCAGTGCCGGTTTCACCATCCAGCAAGATCGAACCAACCTCTGATGCGGCGACGCGTCGGGCGAGATCCTTAGCACTCTCCATAGTCTCGGAATCGCCTATTATCTCGTCAAAACTAAACCCCGCGATCGCTCAGTGCGTGCGTGCTTTACCTCTTTTCTTAGCGTCTCCGTTTCGAGTGCGTTGCGTAGAGTCACGCGCAATTCTTCGAGCTTTACGGGCTTGCCGATAAAATCATGAGCTCCGCCGCGCAGAGCCGCGACCGAATTTTCGACATCTATGTTTCCGGTGATCATCACGACGATAGCGTCGGGATTGATGAATTTAAAGTACGTCAATGCGTCGAGGCCCGACCCGTCCGGCAGGTCGATATCGAGCAGGACGATGGTCGGCTCGGCCTCGGCAAACATCTTTTTGGCCAACGCGACGGTGTCAGCCTCGACCGTCTCAAATTCCCACAGACGCAGAGCCTCGACGAACGCCATACGTACAAAACGGTCGTCGTCAACAATCAATACCTTACCTGCGGTCTCTGCCATCTACGTCATTTTGTCACGGGTGAATCTACTTCGCTACGAAGCTGCTTTATAGCCGAATTGCCGGGATCGACACTCTCTAATCGAGCAAGTGTCGCTCTAGCTTTTGCCGTGTCACCCTTTTTATTATACGCCACTGTTAGATTTTGCAGGGTCTGTATATGGTTCGGATCTTTTTCGAGCGAGCGGTTAAATTCCTGGATCGCACGGTCAAAATTTGGCGGACTGCGAAAAACAAACGTCAGTCCCAGGTCGGTGCGGACGTTGACGTCATCAGGTTTTTTGGCGAGAGCGGCCACGTACCATTTCTCTGCCTCTTCGTAATGCTCGCCGTCGAAATTCGCATTGCCAAGGTGGACGAGCACTTCGAGATCATCCGGCTTTAATTCGTAAGCCTTTTTGAGATAGGTGATCGCCTCGTCAAAACGGTTGATCTGGTAATACAACTCCGCCGCCTTTAGCTGAGCGTCAGCGTCATTCGGCGACTTTTCGGCCTTACTAACCGCCGCTTGCACCTCGGCCTGCGGAGCTCTCTGTCCGGTCATGTCGCCGCCCGCTCCGCTTATATCCGGATGCCCGGGGGAATGTTCGAATTTGCCGACGCTAATTGAGCGGATGGCATCTGAGCGGCCGTCGTTACTGTCTGTTGGTTGATCGAGTTCGCAAAATAAAACCCGACGACCAACCCCGCGATCAGACCCGCGACACCGAAGAGAATTTTGTCCTTATTCATTGTCTATGCGTAAGAATGTAGTCCCGGCAGCAGATAGCTCACTCCGAGATACGTAAAAATAATAAACAGGAACGCAACGACCGCAAAGTACGCCGACCGGCGTCCACGCCAGCCATAGGCGATCCGCGAATGTAAGAAACCGGCATAGGTCAGCCAAGCGACCAGGGCTCCGACTTCCTTTGCGTCCCAGCCCCAATAACGTCCCCACGACTCGTTTGCCCAGACAGCTCCGGTGATCAGTAATAATGCGAGACCTGCAAACGTAACGCCCGCGAGCTTATACATTAGCCCGTCGAGTCTGTCGGCAGACGGCAACAGCGAACGAATTCGCTCTGTCTTGATGCCAAAAAGCACGACAAAGAAAGTGCCCGCAAATGCCGTGATCAGAGCAGAAAGCTCCACCGGGTTTGCATTGAGACTCAGATGCAGTTGGGAGCCGTTCTCAATGACCCATTTATTTGCGATCTCAAAAAGCTGTTGCTGACCGAGCGACGCGATCTGCGTCTGAGGCATATCTTGCTGCTGCAGCATCCAGACGGCAAACTTTTGATATTGCGCGGTGCTGATGAACGAGACGACATTTTGCAGAGTTTTGAGTTGATATACGAGCATCGCAATGCCGCCGGCTTGCACCGCCAGAGCTCCGTAGAGCAGACGGTTGCCCCATTTGCGGGCGGTGTCGTTCTCTTTAGAAAACGAAACGATAAACGCCGCTGTCGCACCGATCAGCAATATCGCCGCGATCACTATGAGCCATCCGACATACGGAATATCAGCTCGCAATCCGAGCGATTGACGCGACGTGCCGACAAACGTCGATGCCGTATATGTCGCAAACGAAGCCGGCGAAAATACGCTAAATTTACTGATCGTGGCGAATACCGCAAGTGCAAAAAAGCTCGTCCAGACCGCCATCTTTTCGACCTTTAACCCATCCTTCAACAGGTAAAGTACTGCGACCGCAAAACACACGAGGGCGATACCGTAACTCAGGCTGGCGATCCCGACGTGTATCGGACGCCAATACGAATCGAGCACCGGCGGAAGATCGATGATCTCGCTGCCGATAAATCTCGCAAGCACCAAAATGATCGCCGCCAGCGGCAGCGATAGGGCGGCAACTACGCGAAAATTGCGGTTCTTCATCACCAGCAATGTCGTAATACCGGCACCGAACGCGAACGCCAGGCTCAGATCATAGAGATTAGCGAACGGCACGTAGCGAAACACCCAAGGCATATCTGCAATGTTCGACCCTTGTCCATTAAAGATCGCAAGCTCGCGGTCGTAGGCCGTTACCCAACGGACCAGCCAGCTCGACAGGTTGAAAAACACACCGAGCGTCGCCGCCCACATGCCGAGTTTTTCGGCCAGGCGAAACGGGGCGTATAGATTTGTCAGATGAAAAACCGCTGCGATCAGATACGACGCGAGTGCGAGCATCATCAACGCTCCGTCCGAAATAAATCGCTCTCCGCCAACGTTGATCCTCAGCATCAGCATCGCAAACGAACCCACGATAGCCAACGCTGCCGGCACGTACAATGATGCCCGCTCTGCTAGATTTCCAGCCTGTGGTTGAAGTCCCGAGCCGATCATCGGCCCATCAAGTATTTCCTGATTCATGATGTTTTTGTCTCCAAAGCGTTAATAAATCGCTTGAATTTTTCGTCAAATGCGTTCGAATTGCGGTTTGTGTCGCCGCCAAAAGTGACCTTTGCGTTGCCATCGCCCGACGGCTCGATCGCCGCCCACACCCTTTGATGTGAAAGAAGAAAACTGCGACGAGCGTGAGCACGAGTAGCACAAAGCCAACATAAACGACCGTCGCACCCGGGTCGCGCTGAATCGAAAGGACGTGTTGGTCAGACACTTTTTCAAAATCGGCGAGTTGAAATGTGTATCCGGCAACGGGTTTGCTCGCGACCGGCATATTCGCCATCTGCGGCCCAAATGCATACGCGGTCTGAGCCGTACCGTCGCTACCCGTCACTTGCAAGACCGCAGCGGGATTTATGTAATCTGATGTATCTTCATTGGGGTCCTCAGGGCCGATGCGAAAATTGCCGCGAAACTCGCTGAAATTGACTCTCGTCCCATCCGCAAGCGTCGCCGTCCCGTCACGCGCTATCGTCACCGTCTGCACACCGCCGTCCGCCGCTTTTGCGTTAACCGTGATGTTTCGCGCCCGTCCGACCGGGATAAAGCTCGCCTGAAAGAATCGATAGCCGCGATAGTCGAACGGGCGGTTCATCTGGACCATCGCTTCGTGAGTCCCGGTCTCGTCGGTGATCGTATATCGTGTGATCCAGTCGATGGTGTTCATCGCCGAGATCGAGCCTTCTTTTTTTATCAGCTTTTGCTGAATATCGGTAGCCGTTACCCGAAAAGGCAGCCGCTGGGTGATCTCATTTGTCTTGTCGAGTTCGACGACCGTGTCCGACATCAGATCCTTTGACTCACCCGGTGCCAATGGCATCTGGCCGGTCGAACCAAGCTGAGCGGTTAGGAATCCGCCAATGAAAATCGTCAGCAAACCAACGTGAACCGGATACGCGCCAAAGCGGTTCCACCGGCCGGACTCTCCAAAAATGTAACGTATGCCATTCTTTTCGGCAGTTTGTACTTTTCGCCACCGGCTTGCTTTCATTCCTGCAGCGACTTTTTCAGATACGGTTTCGCCTGTCCCTTCGATCTCGATCGCTGCGGTCTGCTTTTGTTCGCGAAGCCAACGAAGCGGAACGGTGATACTTGGCTTGGAAAACCTGGCCCACGTTTTTGGAAAGCGATCGATCGACGCCAAGATGATGTTCATCGACAGCACCGCAAGCAGGGCATTGAAATACCAAACGTGATAAATGTTAAAGAGCCCGAGCTTGCCGTACACGACCCGCTGCGACGGCGTCAGTTCGGCAAAGTATCGCTCAAACCCGGCGACGTTTTGCTGCATCACGAGCATTCCTATCAGACAAGCTAGCCCAAGTAGGACGAGCAGCGTCACGCCCAGACGCACCGAGCATAGTAGCTTTATCAGCTTAGTAAGGAGCGATTCGCCCACGCGTTCTTTCGTTTTTACAGCGATGTTACTGTTTGAACCGTATGATCTAATGGCAGCATAGTTTTGTTGGAACTCCGGTAAGAATAGGGCAACCTGCGTGCCGTCAATTCCCACTGGTCGACAAACAGCTAAACTATTGTGTTTGAATGATTTAACCTGCCGCTAATAGAGCGTCATCCCGCTCTAGATCGATTTCTTAACCAAAATTAGTGCGAATTTTCTCGCGCTTTTGACACGCGATATTTTTGCTTGTGATAAAGGTCACATTGAATTGGCTGATTAATAGACTAAGATAACTCGTCAGCATTCTGTAATGTTATTACCGCGTTCAAAAGCGATATTGGTGTTGGTCTTTGTGAGTGCCGCGGTTGCGGCAGTGATCGGGGGGCCGTACATCGGCGCCTCGACTGAGTCTATTGCAGCGGCGGCAAAGCCTAACTACAAAGAGTTTCCACACAGTGCAAAGGCGCATCAAATCGAATGTTCGTCGTGCCATAAATTCCCATCCGATAACTGGAACAAGGTACGCACCGGCACCGATGCCTTTCCCGATGCAACCGAATACCCGCGTCACGAGTCCTGCCTCAAATGTCACATGCAGCAGTTTTTTAAGGGTGCAAAACCTAATATCTGCTCGATCTGTCACACAAATCCGAGCCCCCGCGACGCGACACGTCATCCATTCCCAAATCCGCGTGAGATCTTTGACGCCTCGCCAAAGGGAAAGACCGCCACATCTGATTTCGTCGTAGGGTTTCCGCACGACAAACACATTGACATCGTCGCGGGACACAATAGCAAAAGCAGAGTTTTCGTTAATGCCGCTTTCACCAGCGTTCGCAAACCGTTTGCTGAGGAAAGCTGTTCAGTTTGTCATAAGACGGTGCTGCCGCAGGACAAATCGGATGATGAATATGTCACAAAACCCCCAGCCACGATCGGTGACGGATTTTGGCTAAAAAAAGGTACGTTCAAATCCGCCCCGACCGGTCACACGACCTGTTTTACATGCCATTCGGCTGACGGGCATATTGCCTGCAATTGCCAAACTTGTGCGGCTTGTCACCAATTAAAACCGCCACAGCCCGCGGGCGATTTTGACGCCAAATTTGCCGCGACGCTGGGTATCGATAATAAGATGATGTTTGATAGTTGGCGTCGACGCTCGTCCGCAGGGACGTTTCGGCATGAATGGTTTAGTCACGCCGAGCTGAGCTGTGCGACCTGTCACAACGTTTTGAAGATGGACACCGCAAAGTCGGAGACGACCAAGGTAGGCATCGCATCGTGTGCCACATGTCATGCAACGCCGACATCTGACGACGGCGGTGCGTTAAATTACGAGATCGATTCGCGGGCCAAAACGCCGACATTTCAGTGCGTAAAGTGTCATATTACTTTTGGTAAGATGGCGATCCCGACATCCCACACTGACGCGATCAAAGCAGCGGCAACCGTAAAATGAAACTTAGTTACGCCAAAACCTTGCTCGCCGTTACCGGCCGTAAACGCCGGGCCGAGGCCGCCGTCCTGCTCGCTGTGTGCCTGGTGTTTGGATATATGTTCTACGTCTTTCAGGGTTCTGCCGCGGCTAATGAACTAACGCCGGAAACCCTTCCGGAATCGCAGCCGAATTACTCAAAATTTAATCATAACGAACCCCAACACACACGGCTCCCATGCTTGCTTTGCCATCAACGGAACGATAATTCTCCGACACCGAAACGCTCGGGGCATATGCCATGTGCCGGTTGCCATGTACAGCAATTCGCCGACAACACAAGCCCGCTATGTACAATCTGTCACACGGCGACTGGCGTAAAACCATTTCCGCCGCTGCGAAGTTTCAACGCAATGTTCAACCATGGCCGGCACCTGCGGCAGACGGGTTGCGCGACCTGTCACAAACCGACACGTCGCGGCGTCGCACTAAGCATTCCGTCAGGTGCGTCAGCACATAGATCATGTTTTCAATGTCACGGGCCGCAGACCGAGACCGGCGGACGAAATATCGGGTCATGCAGTACTTGTCATCAACCAGGCCGTCTGGTCCGCACGTCTGAAAATTCTAAAGCCTACGGCGTTAATTTCAGCCATCAGGAACACCTTCGCCGCGGCGGTATCAATTGTTCTAGCTGTCATAACGTGCTTGCCGGAGGAGCGCGCGGGCGACAGGTTACGTCGCCGGCGGCATCGATGCATTTTGCCCCGGCCGGAAAGGCGAGCTGTGCTGCGTGTCATAACAGCAAACGGGCGTTTGGAATAAGTGACTTTGCAAACTGCCGCAGGTGCCACGAGGGAAAGACTTTTAAATTTTAGCGGGGGGCGCGTAATAATTCGCACTAAACGCGTAGTTTGATCGCGGTTATATATCGGATTACAAGCCTATTCTCTTTATTTTCAGCGATTTACAGACATAACCGTAGTACAGGCGATTGGCACATTGATTGCGACTGGTAAGGGCGGAGACTGACCGGGTGAAATGCCCGCTCCGAATTGAAATTTGGTTTGAGGAAAGAAAATGAATACCTATCGCATGAAACTAGTCGCAATCATATTTTTCGCATTACCCCTTTTAATGCTGGCGGTCTTTAAAGTGACGCCGACAACAACAGCTGCGAAGGCTGTGGACGAACCAGCCGTAGTGTACAAGGCAAAAAGTGCCGCATGCCATACACCTGGTGCAACAAAATTCTACGATCCGGCAAAACCCGATGCGGAGCATGTTCAAATCATTCTCAAAGGCAAAAAGGGTGAAAAGCCGCCTTATATGCCCGGTTTTGCCGAGAAAGGCATGACCGAGGCCGACGCAACTGCCTTGGCCGCATACATGAAAGCCTTGAGGACGGCGAATTGACAATTTAAGACCCGGTCTTCTTCCTCCAATAGGAACCACGGCCGTCACGCTTTCGTCCCGGAGATTTGGATGAGTTCGGGCTCCGAGAGCTGACGGCCTCGGTTTGTTTGCGTTTACCGGGCACCGCGACAGAAGGTGAATATGAGCGAATCAAACGAGAACGGAACATCCGGCGACAGCCCCATTAAGCATCGCATTCCAAGTCTTCTAAGAAACTACATCAGTTTTGTCGGAACCGCCATTGTTACCGCGAGCCTGGCGAGTGTCGTGCTTTTGTTCGCAATTGAGATCACATCCTCAACTGAAAATCCATACATCGGGATCCTGACGTACATAATTTTCCCCTCGATCCTGATCTTTGGCATATTTGTAATGGTAGTGGGAGCACTCTTCGAACGCCGACGACGCCGGCGTAGTGATCCTGATTCCATCATGGCCTATCCAAAGCTGGATCTGAACGACGCCCAAACACGGCGGTCATTCATGACGTTTTTGGTGGTAACGTTCTTTTTTGTCGCCGCCAGCGCATTCGGCAGCTATCGAGCATTTGAATACACGGAATCGGTTCCATTTTGCGGTCAGACGTGCCATACGGTGATGAAACCGGAATTTATAGCATATCAGGCGGGAGCTCACGCACGGGTCACATGCGTTCAATGTCATGTCGGGTCTGGAGCGGGTTGGTATGCCCGTTCAAAATTGTCCGGAGCCTATCAGCTTTATTCGGTAGCATTCAATAAGTATTCACGGCCGATCAAACGCGCCGTCCACAACCTGCGCCCGCTCCGGAAACATGTGAACTGTGTCACTGGCCCGAAAAGTTTTCGGAGCTCAAATGAAGGTTTTCAACCGTTACCAAAATGATGAAAAATACTCTCCACCAGACACGGATGCTAATCAACGTTGGAGGCTCGGCGCGGGTACCGGAGAGGCCGCCGACCGGCACTGGCATGTTAACCCCTGCCAACGGGGTCTCGTACATCTCGACCGACAAACAGCGACAGGTTATTCCCAGGTACGAATGAAAGACCGCGATGGAAACGTTACGGAAGTCTCCGACCGCAACCAACAACGGAGCAGAGCAGATCGCGGCAGCACCGCGGCGCACCATGGATTGCGTGGATTGCCACAATCGCCCCCGCTCACCAGTACCTTCCGGCGAATATCGCTGCCGGATCAGTCTCTTGCCGCAGGGGCGTGGGTAGATCCAGTCTTGCCATTTCTGAAGCAAGAAAGCTGTTGAATTTCTTAACGGCTCATACGAGACCACACCCGAAGCGTTGGACGCAATTAGCACCAACCTCAATGTTATTACCGGACAAGCTACCCGGATGTTTACTC
>JADJRV010000023.1 GCA_016712045.1 Chloracidobacterium sp.
AACAGGAGCTAATTGCCTGATTGGAAAGAGGATAGTCTTTTCAAATCTTTGAAAAGCCGTCTCTCCTAATAAAAGGTCGTACTACTACAAACCCTAAAAATGGTAATTGATTAATGCCATTGTGATTTTTTGTAACGAACCTGGGCGATTAGAAAACAATTTTGGCTAACTCGATCGTTTCCAAGTTGCAGACATCACCAGGATCCCCACCCACGGGCGGACCTGGCGACGCACACGATCGCGAGGGCTTCGTCGCCGAATCATTAAAATTAATTCGAAAAGTGATCGCTGGGCGTAGATCCGTTCCTATTGATGACGTACCCGACATCTCGCAAGAAATTGTATTGAGGCTCTGGAAGTGGCGCACTAAGTTCTCGGATAAGAGTGCTCGAATGGCTGAGGACGATTGGTTGTCCTTCACTGCGCGTACTACCCATAACGAAGTAAATCGAAATCTATCAAATCGCGGAAGACACGTCGAAGTATCAATTGATGACGTCGAGGTGAATGAAGGCTCGCAAACCTCATCCTCAGCAGAAACTTTTCAACTTGTCGAAATTGCGTGGCAAGGTATTTGCAGGCTAAGTCTGCATCAAAGGCAGGCACTTCTTTTCAGTTCAATAGATCTTGTACTTCATCTTTTCCAGTATGGAATCGAGGAAGATGAATTGTTAGAAAAGCTCGGGTTGTCGAAGGAATCTTGGGAATCTATTTCAGCAAGAATGCCTCTCACAGACCCTGAAATTGCTGAGATAGCAAACCTAGACCCCAGTAAGAGGCAACGAGGAACTACCGCGGGTGCGATCAAGAAGGCGAGATGCGATGCCCGCAAGAGACTAAAGGAGTTGATGAAGTAAATGAATCAAGATCACTTATCAGCTGCTGAAGTCGCGGTCTTTCGTGAAGACAGTTTTTCATCACGATCGCTTGAGATCGGTCGACATCTTCTCGTCTGCAAAGAATGTCGAGCAAAATTGCCATCAGTAACGCCGCAAGAGTTTCGAAACTGCCTCCTCGATGCCGATGTCGAACAGCCTTATGGATCTGAGCCAAAACGTCGATTTTTCAACTTTCCGCTCTTGTCATTTACAAGAGTAGCCGCATTTGCGGGATTCGCAATTCTGCTTCTGGCCGGAATCTATTTTGTTGGCGTTTACAGGTTCAGTACGTTCGAGACTACTGTTGCGAAAAGCGAAGAATAACGCAGTCACGGATGAATTGAATCCAGTCCCGAAACAACGGCTACGAATCAGACACCTCATCGAGAAGGAACAATTACCGATAAAGAGCGTGGAGCCGACCCAATAAAGATTCAGACCAAGGCGCCCTTCCAAAAAAAACCGACCAAAGGAACATCATTGGCGTTACGGCAAGAGGCCGAAAGTCCAGAACGCCGAGACTCGCGGAAGCGAAAACCCTTGCTCGGGCGGGGCCACGATCAGTCTTGAATCCAAATCCGATGGGAAAGAGGTCTTTCTTAAATGGAATTCTGTAAAAGGGGCAGAGTCCTACGACATTTATATTTCTGACCTTGATGAGAACATGATCGATCATTTCGAGTCGAAATCTCAAACATACTACCGTTCTGGTGAGGCTTGATCCGGCAAAGTCCTATCGCTGGAAGCTGATCATTACGCTAAAGAACGGCAAAAAGATCGTTGGTCCGCCCCAAATTCTTACTTCGGGAAAACCCTGGAAGGCACATTAAAATCCGGAGACATGGAAAGAAAACGAGGGTCGTTTGAATTGCGATGCGTTTCACCAAAATGAACAGAATAAACAACAATCAATTAAGGTTTCAGGTCTTGGCGGTCATCGTCTTTGCTTGCTCGTCTCAGTACAGGGGCAGCAGTCTGACGATCTTCCAGTGCCACCCAGCTTCAAATTGGAGGGGGTTCCGCGAATTAAGAATGATGCTGTCAAGCATCTATTCTTTGAACCGTCTGCAATAAAAAATAATTTGATATGGGATGTTGATCGAACGGCGCGAAAACTGTTTGTCACCGATGAAAAGAATGCCATCTATTCAGTAGAATCGCCATTGGCCAAGCCAAAGTTGGTGATCGACGGAAGGGTGCCAAGCACTCTCCGAGTGAGTCCAACTTCGTCAGTAGTTGCCTTTAACAACGACAAAGAGGACCCGGATAATTACGCGCTTTTCCTGTGGGACGGAAAAGCTGAGGCTCGAAAGCTATCGAGCTTTAATGGAAAGGACGATTCAGTTGATTCATTTATCTGGGAACGAGATGGAAAAAGCATTTATTACACGCTCAATGATTACGAGACTAAGTTAACGAAACTCTGTCATACCGATTTGAGTGCAAGCAAGTGCTTCTCTTTGGACCTGAAAGGCCTTTGGAATGTGATCGACATCGACCGAGGCAACATCTTGCTTAAGTACTGGAAATCATCCAGCAATCAACACATTTTTAATTATTCGATCAGTACCGGCAAACTCACCCCACTATCTGAATCTGGAAATGCGACAAAGGCTTTTTTCGTGGCCGGAAGGGCACTCCTTTTAGCTGAAGATTCGCCGGAGTGCGGGGGTGATCGATGCTTGATTTCAATTGATCCACGCAACAGCAAGAAGGAGATCATAGGCCTTCAGAATGTCCGTGGACACTTGGGTGATATCAAACCGTCGCCGGATGGAAAATTACTGTTGGTTCAAGAAGCACTAAGCGGAATCGACAGTCTTTGGATAGGAAAGATCAAAGACCGAAAAGTTGTTCCAGTCGCTTCAAACTTTCTAAGTGGCTCGTATGTCGTTTGGAACACCCGTTGGCTTTCCGAAAGCGAGGTCGTATTTACAATCGAGAACATTAGTCAACCTGCACTGATACAGTCGTTCGATCTCAGATCGAAGAAAACAACCACTTGGACGAACTCACATCTACCCGAAGTTTTGACTGGCACCGTGAAACCTCCCGAAACAATACGTTGGAAGTCTTTTGATAGTAAAGAAATTTCTGGATACATCGTCAAACCCACGAAAATTGAAAAGAAGAGTCCTGTGCTTGTGTTTATCCACGGTGGTCCTCAGGTGCTCGATCGCCCGACATTTAGTTCTCTCGATGTCCGGTTTGCGACATTCCTCGGGTTGTCCATTATCCACACTAACATCCGTGGATCGAGAGGATTCGGAAATGAATTCATGGATGCGGATAACGGAGCCAAAAGAGAGGATGCCGTTCGAGACATTAGCTCGCTTCTCGATTGGATCGAAAAGCAGCCGGACCTCGACGCGGATAACGTTATCATCCGTGGCGAAAGCTACGGGGGCTTCGTGGCTCTAGCGACCGGGCTTAAGGAATCTTCCCGAATCCGGGCCGTCATCGCCGAATATCCGCTCGTGTCGATCAGGAATTATCTGCAGCAAAGTTGGATCGATGAATTTGCAAAGAATGAATACGGCGATCCAAAAGACGAAATCTTAATGAAAAAGCTTGATGAGCTTTCTCCGCTGAACAATGCTTCAAAGTGGAAGGGGACGCCGTTGTTCCTGACCAGGGGAAAACTCGACTCAAGAGTCCCGGAAGGGGACGTTCTCGGCCTCAAATCTCAACTGCGAGACGCGGGAGCCAATGTTTGGTTCATATATGCCAACGAGGCGGGACATGGCGTTGGAGGACGCTTCGTCACGGCGGCGATGTATGAATTTATTAAGACTCACTTACGGAGGAAATGAAATGAAACGAATCAAAACTCTTCTCTTGGGGATGGCCCTAACAACTCTGTTGGCCGGCAATATTTTCGCAACTGGCGGGGTGTTGCCAGCAACCAGCAGTATAGTCACCTATGCGTTAACCGCATTGCTCTCGCTCGCGGGCGGCAATGATCAATGTCCCCTGCGACAGTGTACGACTTGTAAGCCGAATAATGAGGGCGGTGACAATGGCAACGGAGATTGTCGTCCTACACCGGACTAGGAGTTACTTTGATGAGAAACAAACCGAACATGTGGGCTTGTGCGACAAGATCGATTCTGGTCATTTTCGCATTAGCCCTCATGTCGGAAATATCTTTGAGCCAACCGGGTTCACAGAACATATCTAAGCTATATTCAAAGGGATACTTTGAAGAAGTAGCCAAACTCGCCCCTGCTCAAATCTCGCGACTCTCACAATCCGGACGATTGGCAGAAGCATCTCATATAGCCTTTCTAACTTGTCGGACTTTCATCCAACTGGGTCGATATGATGAAGCTGCTCAGGTTGTTGACCCATTCATTTCCGATCCCAAACTACGAATTCGCTTTCCCGACTCTGTCGTATCTCTTTACCTATGTAAGGCAGCAGTTTTTCGTTCAAAGCGTGATTTTGGAGCGGCGCTTGAAAACCTGCGACTAGCGAAGTCGATATCGGCAAATGACTCAGCATCGCTCGCAGCTTACCAGTTGGAGGTCGGTCGGACCCTATATTCAGCCGGACATGATTTTGCAGCGATCATATGGTTGGAAAAAGCTGAGAAAGAGGCTTTGGCGAACGGCCACATTTCGATTTACTATGACGCACTACGATTTCTGAGCTTAGCTTGGACTGCGAAATTCTATTATGCCAACGCTCTTATTTATGCGGAAAAATTAGTTGCGAAATCTTCATTGGGAGAATTCGAACATCGCAATAGAATCGCACATTTTGAATTAGCGAACCTGCTCGATGTCACCGGTCAGCCACAACGATCAAAGGATGTGTATCTGAAGGGCCTCGACCTTTCGACTCAAGCTCGCGTGAACTATCACGCCGGACAGTTCCTTTCAAGCCTCTTGCTGCGATCGTTATATGAGAATGATATTGAAGCCGCTAAAAACTACCTGGCAAGATTGGAATCGATCGATAAACAAAAGCAATTTAGTTTTGAATGTCTCTTGGGGAGAGCCTTGGTCGAGAACTTCAAGGGAAACCGAACACTTTCAGACGAGTATTTTTCAAGGCTGGCAAAAGAGAAAGGCACTTCCGATTTCATTGTGCCCTATTGGAAAAGCACGATTGGTGAGCGAGATCAGAACTGGAAAGAACTTATCACGAATGCTCACCATCTACGTAAATTGACGGAAGATGAGAATTTTCAAGACGACCTTCCCCGGATCTATTACAAACTCGCATTGGGGTCATGGCGGCTAGGCGACGAGCGATCTGCGAGGGAACATGCGGCAAAATCGCTCTCCTTGTTTGAGCCTTTTCGAAACTCACCTACCGTCGATCTTTCCATTGCGATGATGGAGGTTCACCATTCCGTCTATAGGCTACTCAGCGAGATTGAGGTTGCTGACAATCCCACGAAAGCCTTTGAATATTCTGAGCTACTTAAAGCAAATCTGCTTAGGGACAGGATTGAACGGTCGGTCCTCAAGCCACGTCCTGATCTATCCGATTCGATCCGAAACAAACTTCTCGCGACTTCTCGCAACTACATTGAAGGAAAAGAAGATGAGGCGGCCCTAACAGAGTTGGAAAACGGCATCGTGACCGATAAACAAACAGGGAGCAAGCAAACTCACGATTTTTCGACCCAGAATTTGGAACTTCCCAAGGACGTGACAATAGTTTCCTATGAATTCACGCCGTCAGGTCAACTGCTTGCCTTCGTTCTTGAATCAGCAAAGCCATTACGTGCAGTTAAACTTCCCGTCAATGAAGTAGAGGCCGCAAAACTCGCGTCAGAAACACAAACTAAGATAAAGAGATCGTATTTTCTTCAAGATCGATGGGAAGAAAATCTACGATCTATTGCTGAAGCCATTGCAACTGAAATCAAATCACCTGGTGATCGTCCCAGACAAACTTTTGTGGAGAATACCCTTCCATGCCCTGAGCCCGGACGGCAATAAATACTTAATCGAGACGAATACGGTTTCATATTCACCGTCTGTTTATTTGCTAAAGCAACAGCTTCTATCAGAACCTCCCCACAGACAAACTATTCAGATCTTTGCGAATGATACTTTTAACCGTCGAAAACTAGCCTATGTAAACAGCGAGGCGATAAGTATAGGAAAGCTATTCGGAATCTCTCCTCGGCTCAATGCCTCTAAATCGGATTTCCTGAAATATGCTGCGGAAACTGACATCCTTCATTTTTCCATGCATGCTCAACTCGAGAGCGAAACTCCGTTGTCTTCATTTCTGGCCTTTCAGCAGAATGCCGCAGACTCAGGAAAATTGACCGTCAACGATCTACTATCGGTACGCCTCAAGCCGAACGGCTTAGCATTCCTCGCATCCTGTGACACGCGCAAAGTGCATAGCGGCGAAGGGCTGGTCAGTATTCCTTGGGCAATGCTGGGAGCTGGGAGTTCATCGGTAGTCTCGTCGCAATGGGAAGCAAGCGATCGTGCAACCCAAAAATTCAGTGGAATTTTTACCGAGAACTTCTTAAAGGGTCATCGACGGCATCGTCACTGCAATCAGCTGCAAATGAATTGATTAACGACAAGTCATCGGGATTCCATGAGCCGTATTTCTGGGGAGGGTTCACCCTCCTTGGAGATTTTAGATAGCCAATCGATAAGTTGAAAATCGATTAACTAAGTCCGATCGTCGAAGGCTCATCATTCTCAATGAATCTGGAAGAAGCCATCAAGACCTATGATTTTACCCAAGGGCAACGGTGACTCTAGGGGCGATTTCGGTAAAAACCTATATGAGATCAGAAAGGAACTCCGAAGGCACGTCACCGCTTGTAACGAGGAGGAAATCACGTGCTCTAGTGCAAGCAACATATAGCAGTTGCCGTTCGGTGTCGTAAACTTCGCGAAGGTCGGATTCGTCGGCGACTGAGCTGATCCGTTCCTGTGAAGGGATGATCTCATCGTCGCAGGCCATAACGACGACTGCCTTGAATTCGAGGCCTTTCGCAAGATGCATGGTTCCAACAGACACACTGCCGGAAGTTTTTGCAAGCAGATGACTGAGATCCGATGACGACGCCCCTGATTGCTCGATAGCTTGCTGTGCTCGGTCTAACTCATTTTTGGATCGGACAAAGATTCCGACTTCATCCGGAGCGATGCCTTTACTGAAAAGATCTCTGAGCCATTCTGCGACGCGTTCAATCTCGTCTTTATGCGAGCCCAAAATTTCGATTCCGGGCTGCGGACCGTCGAAGACAGAAACCGTTCCCTGACGAACATCTATATTGCCGTCAACATCCGCGAACTCCTGACCCAGAAGCCGGTCTGCCCGTGTTCTGATCTGGTGCGAAGTTCGATAGTTGACCTTCAAGGTACGCGATCGGCCACGGACATCCACTCCAAGCGATCGCCATGAAAACGCTTGCTGAAAGATGCGTTGGCCTAGATCACCGGCGAAAAAGAGGCCGTTCTGCCTTTTGCCAGCAAGAGCGGCGAGAAATCTCAACTGCGCCGGATTTAGGTCTTGTGCTTCATCTATCACGGCGAGATCGTATCTATGATTATCATCCGGCATCTCTTCGGCTAGCCGGCCAAACATCTCGGAAAGCGTTACGAAGCCGCGGTCTGCAAGTTCATTTCTGGCTTGTTCAAATATCCGCCAAAGTACTTCTCGCTTCGATTCAGCAAGCCGAGTCTTTCTACCCAGACGGGCAAAGTCGCGATACACTTCCCACTCTTTGATCTGCCAAGCGTCAATCACCTCGTTCCACTCGGAATAAAGAAAATTGGCAGTGAATGAATGTCCATCCACATTCGATGCCGCGTTGGCCAGGGTCTCGCGGGTGTCCTGTTCCACAGGAATATTTTTCTTTCCGAACTGGAGGTCATATAGTCGCCGCCCTACGTAATCAAGAAATTGGACATCGATGCGTTCTGCGAGTTTCGCGTCACCACCGACCAGTCGACCGATCTTGGCCCGCAACATCATGGCGAGCTCGCTTGAGAACGTTGCCAGCAAAACATGAGCCTGTGGATCCCGGCGAGCCAGATTCACCGCGCGATGTAGTGCAACAACGGTTTTACCCGTACCAGCCGAGCCGGAAACGCGGGCCGGGCCGTTGAAATCTCGCGTCACGAACTGACGCTGAGCGGGATGCAGGAATATCGCCCACTCCTCCCATGGTTCATCGAGAGCTTGTTTAAGCTCTTCGATATCCGTCATCACGCGGAAACGACGTTGAGCATCTGGATGATCGAAAGGATTCGTTCCAGTCGGCAAGGGCTCGGGCACATCAGGTTTCCCGCCAGTGGCGAGGGTAAGCAGAGCCTCGGCGGCCTCATCGGGAAGGTGATCGACTAACGCAAGAAGGCCGTCTTCGCTTGTCACGGCTTTAACGTCAGCAACCCAAGATTCCGGCACTCCATACCTTAGGAGCTCTTCATCAGTAATTTTCGGAAATAGAGGAAGTCTTGGCTGTTCGACTTCGACGTACTTTGGAACAACGATCTCTTTGACCGTCTCGCGTACCTCGACGATCTGAGCAGCCCCGGTTGTTGGATGGACTTCGAGCTTACGGTTCTCTGCCCATTTGTAGGCCTTGTCGTGATGATCGACGTAGCAAACCAAAATACTCTGCTCAAGCTTATGAACGATCACTCGAATGTCCTGATTCGACCGTACAGACCAAAAGTGTACGTCTTTTGGTTTATCCAGCCGGTGAAACTGCAAACCCGGATTAGCCGGATTTGCTTGAAGGTCATACACAGTTGATTTCACCGCCGCTTGTTCGGTATTGGTCAGCTTTGTCAGGCTATCCGTGAATGTTGATGCGATACGAAAGTCCATTATGAAATCCAGCCAGTTTCACCCCTTGGCTATTGCTACTTTTGCCTTTTTATACGACCTATCAAATTCGGAAATAATATTAGCGTTATAGAATTTCTTTGACGTGCCCGTCCGTTTACTCGGATCCAAATACCTTTCTTTGCAAAATCGCTCATCTTTCTCGAGATTTTTCGAATCTTGTGGTAGTTGCTGTTCACAAGAAAATCGGAATATCGATTCTTCAGCTTGGTCGTAAGATTGTCGTAATCTAGTGGATACTTTTCTCGAATATCTTCTTCTGTTAACGTTACCGGCGTGGCGTCTGGATCATTGGTAACGATTACGGGATGTGCATCCACATCTTTCGAACGCGTGAACTTAAGTTGCATGTTGAGCGCGACGGAATAGGCATCACCCGCCGAACCAGAGCTGCCCTGAATCGTTTTTTCCACGAACTCAACGAATTTCTTTTCATCCGGGTTGAGGATCACGGCATCTACTTCACTGGGATGTTCAACAAACGCCAATGGCATCAGGAAAAGGTTATATCGGGAAAGATCAATACCGAACCAACGACCAACAAGTGCGATGTAATTGCGGACATTCGCTGTGCCAATTTCTTGAACGTGCCGGGCGATCCTCGAGCCTTTGTTCATAAAATGAATTGCATTATCCCTCACCTCACATAAAAGGATAAGGTTTTTCGTGCACAGGGTCTGGGATCTTGTCGCCGTATTTGTCCGTTAAACGCTTCCACGCAGGAAACAGTCCCAGTGTGGCATGAGAACCTGATCGGTTCTTTTTTCGGTATTTCTTTTCAGACCATGTACCATCAGCTTTTTTCCTTCTCTCGTATGCGAGAATTACCGCAATTTTATTGCTTTCGAGCTGCAGCAGCCTAGCTTTAAGCAAGAGTTCCCATGCATTTATTGCAAGAATGGCAAAACTCTCTTCCCTATAAGCGAAGTTTGGCTTGTTATAAATTTCGATGGCTGACAACATCGCGTCGAGAGACTTGTCAGCCATCGTTCGTGATCTGGATTTCATAATCTAAACTCTAAAAACCTTCATCACCTCGTCGCCCAAATGGTTGATTACTTTCACGGCGATGCGGCCGCTTTCAGGTTTGTTGAATGGGCGAGAGACGTCGCTGTTGAGCGTACTCCAAGCTTCTTCGTTGATCTCGGCTTTGAGCGAGGTTTTCAGCGACTTGTATGGATCGTTCTGACCTAAGAAATAGGCGTGGCGGACGAAGAAGCTTTCTTCGTTGTAATCGGTATCGATGAACCAGCAAGCGATGCCGTCGGCACCGTCGCTGCGGACTTCTCCTGATTTCGGATCGAAAACATCGACGCCTTTGACCTTGATCTGTATCTCGTCGTCCGCAGTGTAGATGACGTCGATGTCCGGTTCGCCGAAGATGACGAAAAGGTTTCCCTTTCCGGTGTTTTTAAGTTCGTCGCCCATGTGAAGGTCGGCGTTCATGCGAGCTTTCAGAACCGGAACGCGGCCGAGTTTGTCGAACTCGGATGAATGAGCGTCATAATTGAAGGCACAGGCGATAAGTACATCGAAACCCGCGTCGCCGGCTTCGCGGGCGGCGGCAACGAGATCCGGTCGTGAAACTGTTCCGAATTCGGGGCCGATGAATATTGCGGCACGTTTAGATAAGCCCGATTCATCGTATCGAGCCTCGGCGCATACATAATGGCCGGGCCAGCCGGTCGGGCCAGATGTGAATACAATCCTGTCTTCTTTATGAGCTTGCTGAACGCCCGCAGACTGAAGATTTTCCAAGATCATCCCCACAAAGTCCTGACCTTCTTTTGGCCCTACCCCATTCCTTGGCTGTAATGGATCGACCAACTCGTCGTTCTCATCCATTCCTAAGGTTCTATGCGGAGAAAGGCTTTCGACGGTAAACGGTCCTGCGACGCGGACTTTTTTCTTGTCGTCGTATGGTTTGTCGTAGAGGAATTCAAAATCGGCCCCGGCGGCGATCGAAGCGTCTATCTCCTTCTGGCGAGCGACGCGGGCCTTCCACCACTCATGCAAAAATCCAACGGCTTCAACTACGTCACGGACCTCTTCGAGATCCTCTGTCGCATACTCTCTTGGTATCTGCCATTCATGCCAGTCTTTTCCGAGTGCTTCGTTGATCTGCTTCCGGATTGGTTCGAGGTTTGGCTGCCATTTTTCCCAAATGATATCGATCTCTCTATTGTTCGCAATGGATTTGAGCGTGATGTGCGGAACGCGTTCGTAAACAAAGCCGTGGCGAATCTTTCCGTATGTCGGCTGGCTCGACGGAATGGTGCGGGTCACTTCACCTTCCTTCTGCTGGCCTTCGGGGGAATCGGCGAGTAGATAATACGGATAGCGAGCGCCCATAACGCGGGCGCGTGCGAGTGCTAGCGCCACGCGCGAAGTATCAACGGTTATCCACCGTCTGCCCCATTGCTCCGCAACGGCGGCTGTGGTGCCCGAACCGCAGGTCGGGTCGAGCACTAGGTCACCTGGGTCTGTGGCCATTAAGAGGCAGCGTTGAACTATCCGCGAGACAGTTTGAACGACATAAACCTTATCGCGCTCAGCCGTTCCCATTGTATCTGTCCACATGTTCGTAACAGGTGTGGCCGCGAAATCATCGAGAAAGAGTCGATAGTTGGCGAAGGTTTTGTAAGGAAAAGTCGACCGGCCTTGCCGATTCGAGTTAGTCCATCAAGCGTCGTCTTCCAGTGTTGGTTCGCCTTGTGATTGAGCGTTTGACCTTCAAACGTAAACGAAAACGGGTTCGTTGGAGCTCCGTCGGATGTTAAGGGCCGCCAAGAAACAAGCGGGCACCTTCAGGCAATTGGAGATTCCCCTCATCATCGATAAAACGTGAGGAGGGCACCGTCTCGCCAGACGGAAGCGAACACGATTTATAGCTCCCCGGAACCTTCGCCAAAAACCTTTTGGTCGAAGGTGACCGACTACTTCAGCGATGGTTTCGATTTAGCGTACCAAACAACGTAGTCGCAAATCGAAGCGACAGAACTCGCATCAAAGCCGCCTGTTTTCTTGAACTGAATTAATGCTACGCAGTTTTCATCACCAAACACCTCATCCATTACCGCCCGGACGCGGTGGACATTTTCATCGCCGATCTGCACGAAAATGGAGCCGGAATCGGTGAGGAGATCGCGGGAAACGGTAAGGCGATCTCGCAGGTAGGTCAGATAGCTGTGGATGCCGTCGCGCCAAGTGTCGCGGAAAGCTTTGACTTGCTCAGGCTCGCGGGTAATATGGCCGGCGTTGCCATCCTTAACGTCGCGGCTGGTGGTTGACCACTGAAAATTGCTATTGAACTTGATGCCGTAAGGCGGGTCGATATATATGCACTGAACCTGTCCGCGAAGCCCTTCGCGTTCGGCCAGCGAAGCCATCACTTGTAGACTGTCACCGAGTATCATCCGGTTCGACCAATTTTGATCGTGCTTATAAAAATCGGTCTTCGCCGCATCGTCAATGCCGTTGAACGAGTCGTAGAGATCGGCAAACAACGCGTGCTGTATCTCTTCCCTTTCCTCAGTCCTTTCCGTCCGCCTCCGCAGATCGTCGATCAGTACTTTCGGATGAACTTTCTCCTGGATATAAAGCGGCGGAGCCTGCACCACCAGATCCGACCAATCCTGCTCGTCCTTCCCCCGCCAAACAAGCTGCGGGTCAAGATCGCGATTTCGCCGCTCATAAGCAACCTGTATCGGCGTCTTGTCCGTGTCAAGCATCACCGACTCATGTTCAGCCGTCGGAATGTTCCGCCGTTTAGCCTCGTCATGCCGAAAGGTCTCTACCGATTTCTTACTCTTATCCTTTGCCATCTTATTAAAACGCGAAGTTTGCTAACGCTAGGTCGGGTAATATGACCCACGACTACATCTAGCTTCCTAGTACTACCGAATCGATCAGCGAAGTGAGGTCTTGGGAAGATATTCCTCCGTTAGGCTCATCCTGCGATACTATGAGTGTGCCCTTAGGACCACCGCCTTCATCATGCGGAAGAATGCCGTTCTCGCGATACCAAACCTTCTTCTCTTCCCAGCGACGCTTGTACGCAGGGTCGGAAAGCATCCCGCAATGCTCCCAGTAGTAAGTGATGCCTGTTTCGTCATCCTCGATCGTGAAATCGGGATACTTCGTAACGCCATCGACGATCAAGGGTTCTTCGTAAAGATAGTGAACGCCTTTTGCGTGGAAAAGATTGGCTATTATTACCTCGGACTTGGACCGAACCGCATCTCCACGGCTCGTTATGTGAATCAAGTTCTGTTCAAGAAACCTGTCGCCGATCTTGATCGGGTCCGGAGCTCCAAACAGATTTGTGAGCCGTGCTGCAGTCGCGGAAAACTCCTCAGAACTAAGTCTTTGTAGATCAGTTGCCGAGCCTTGATGAAGTACGACAACACGCTCCTTTTGACGAGTCAGTGCTGTATAGAGCAATTCACGCCATGCCATATTCGGCGACTTTGGCAGGACAAGAAAAACAGTATTGAATTCACTTCCCTGTGCTTTGTGAACAGTAAGGGCGTATGCCAGCTCAAGGCTTGCAACGCCTTCTTCACTAAAGTCAGAGTCATAGAACTTGAACGTCTGGCCTGTCTGGGTCGAGAATTCGATCTCAAGATCTTTTGGGATCCAACTTCGAGCTTTGGTCTTCCGGTGCCCAACGACGATGCCGATCTCACCATTGGCGAGGTAGCCATAGCCTTCTGGTTGAGGATATATACGGTTCTTGTGAACCGACCAGTTCCGATTGTTTATAACCTTGTTGCCATAGACAATCTGCGAGTCGCCCATCGGTTTTGGAATGCTTCTTAGGTAGGCTTTGACGTTTGCACGAGCGGTTTCTAGCTGTTTCGCCATATACCGCTGTTGGAGAAAGCGGTTCAAAGCCTCAACGCCCCACGCCTTCTGTCTGACAGGACAGAGAATTTGCCAGGCTTCTGCCATTTGCCCTGCGCCTTTTCGCTCGCCCCAAGTGGAGTTGTACCACGCAGTGCCCCTGTTATCGAGAACCGCTCCAAAGCTAACGGCAAAGTTCTGCCAGTCTTCTCGATCATTTTGAAAATCAAGGTTACGCGCAAGTTCGTTACACAGAGCTTTCTCAAGTTCATCTGCCGTTTCCCAATGAACAAACGACACATTTTCGCTCGTCCGTTTTCCTGAGAGGATCTCAAACACCTGATCTTCACCGGGAGCCATCGACATTCCACCGAACCACGCAGCCAGTTGGAGATCGTCTCGATCACCGGCTCCCTGCCGCCGAGGAACTGTAAGTTCCGCATAGCAGGTCCCGACACGGGGGAAACGAGCTTCAATATCAGCCGGCGAGAGCTTTTTGACAACGTCCACGAATGGCCGACCCGCTCCGATCGGTGGAAGCTGCCTCGGATCACCCACAAATATCAGTCTGTGAACGCCGCTAATCGCTTCAAGAAGAGCTGCCATCATCTCTTCCGTCAACATCGAGCATTCGTCGACGATCACCGTTCTCCCAACTTTCTGACCTTCGGTACCTGTCAGCAGATAACGGCCCGTGCGTCCGTCATAACGGGGTGGTTTTGACCTGTTGAGGAACTGAGCAAGAGTCAACGCCTGATAATTCTGAATATGGGCCGTTCGTGCAACCGATTCCATGCGAACACGTGCCTTGCCCGTTGGAGCAAGAAGTAGAATTCCGTCATCACTTATCTCCGATCGCGAACATAGAACCGACAGAAGGGTCGTCTTGCCAGTTCCGGCTGGTCCGATCAACACGCTGACTCTCGACGATGCAATCTCCTCAAGTGCGGCTGCTTTTTCTTGGCGAGCACGCACCTCCTTGACCCGATCGACTTCATCGTCAGGAAGTGCTTTCAGATGCACGTCAAGCTCTTTCTGCCAGTCGATGTCCAACTTATGCCGAGCAGATTGTGAACGCTTTTCGACCGTCTTACGAATAAGCTCTCCGACATTCGCAAGGCGTTCAAGCTGATAAGCGGGGGCCTCATTCTTCAGGCTAACTATGCGTATCTGGCCTTCAAACTGTTCGTCCTCGGCTACTCCAAGAAGGTCGTTTGTCACCAAAGTCGGGTCTTCCTTTCGCTCTTCGTCACCTTTTCGAAGAGAGATGATGATATCCTCACGGGAACGCAGGGTGTCTCCGTGGTCACCGGAATGCTCCAACTCGCGAATGCAAAGAGCTCTTAGCCTTCTGGCGTCTACGGACGTTCTAATAAGTGTAGGCTCCGCTAATGGAAACTTTTCACGAATAAACTCTGTCGGAAATACGCCACGATCAACGACACCAATAGATACGGGAAAGAGAGTCAACCGCGTCGCTTCATAAAAAAAAGATAGGGATTTTCAAGAAAGACCGAATCGGATAGCTCAATACCGTTGTCCCGACGAGTTTCTGGAGTTGCAAGTACATTTGCCTGATCGTCAGAAAGATCAAGTCGGCTCAGGGTTTGAAGGAATGATCTGCGCTCCTCATTCATTCGCTGCCAGGATGCAATTATCGTCCTATCAATATTCTGTGCAAGTTCCTTAGGAAGCACTGAGCCGGGATCATTCAATGCTTGAAACCACTCATCCCATGGATTGCCATTTTCACCCGCTCTATCGATAAGTGACTGCGCAACGAAATTTCCAAGCGGTATGCCTGTTGCGTTCAACACTGCCCCCAACCCTGGAAAAGCCCCTCGCTTCTTCCAGAGGCGGCCAAGCTCCCGATCGATCCATTGCTGCTGTTTGGAAGTCGAATAGTCCCAAGCTTTCTCAGCTTGTAGCAGTGCGGCTCTACAAGCCATCAACGCCGAGATCGCACCATCCGTCCCGACGTGTTCGGTTGCATACGAGAACTCATCAAAATGGTCGTCGGGAGCAAACGCTACTACATCCGACAGATCGAACGCCGCGCCATTCTCTGCGCGTTCCAACGCTTCGTGATAGGGCATCAGAAACCCATCAACAAAATCGGCACGAATGGAATGTGTAACCATTCTTTCCCATAAATAGCTACGGATCTTTCCCGCTGGATCGCCGTCGTAAGCATATTCGGTCAAAGGCCCAATAGACTTAACTCTTCCGACACCGACAATCACGCGTCTACCTATCTCTTCAACAAGCGGTATTTGTTTCGCGTAAAAGAAAACTAACGATTCCTCGACCTTAATGTGGTTCCAGAAACATTGAAGCAAGGCGTCGTGATTTCGATAGTCCTGCAACCATGCGGAATTGAAACTTAGTACGGGCTCGTTTTGCTCGCTCACGTCTTCCAAGGGGAAGTTTTTTGTAAATCCGCGTTGACCATTCGAATCGCCAAAAACGAACTTTTTATTCATCCAACGAAATGGAAGACCCGCTGCACTGTACGCAGGATGGTATAGAGGAGTGGGTAGAAAATGACTGTGCGTTTCGTTATCGTGCTTAGAATAAGGATGTGAATGTGCGCGAGAGAACGAGAAATCCGCCATGAAGGTGGCCCGTTCCATAACACACGGGGGATACTCATTTTGAGTAAGATCCTTGATTGACCGGCCGGCGTTACGTTCTTCTATTTCGTCGTTCTTGCTCTCTGCAATATTAACTAATTTAAGGCACGATGAATTCCGGGCTGGCGATGCACAAATAGTTCCATTCCAACCAGAGTCGTGCCACGGCACACGAATAGAAACATGTTTTAGTGGGAAAGAAATACTCATAATCTATTCTCAGTCGCCTTTTCAATCAGCGTGTTGAAGGCCTCCTCAATCTTAGCTTCAAAATCCATCTGCATTTCATATACGTCAGTAAACTCTGCAAATGCCCAACGGCCCTGAGTGCCGAGGTTATTTACACCGGGAACCCAATATGTTTCCATCGTGGACTTTTTCTCTTTTGCATCTTCGCCGCGATATCCCTTTATCTCAACGATCAAACGAAGAGGATCTTCAGCCCCATTTCCGTCGTCGATTAGAACGATGAAATCAGGAATATATTTGCGAATGTCTGAGCCATATCGATACGGCACCTCGAACCCCAGACTTCTATTCTTCACATAAGCAATAACCCTCGGATGCCTTTCGGCAACGCGACAGAACTCCGCTTCCCAGTCGCTATCATAGATGACCCAGTTGAGTTGGCATTTTGGCGGCGGACCGCCCGTGTCCCATCTCGTCGTCTTCGACGTCGTGAAGTTTACATGCATCGTCGTGCCCGTTGGATTATATGGGTCAAGCACGGCTTTGACCGGATTGCTCCCTATATGCGCCCGCGTTATGGCGTGGGTAATGCGCTCACCCGCCATATCGGCGAGCGTCTTGTATTTTAGTTGGGCCGGATAGGTTCCGCCCTTGCACACGAGATAGCTGTTCAACCAATCAGAGGCAATCCGCTTCAACTGACCGAAAAGATGCATCTGCGGCTCGCCATCTTCATCCCGCCATTTATTCAGAAGTAAATGCGATGTAAGTTCGTAAACAACCTGCGAATGGCGGACGTCACCGGTATGAGCAAGATTGAGATTTACAGGAGCTCCAATGATGCCTGCGTTCTCCGTCTCTGCAGCTCCGACTAATTCTGGGGTCAGATCCATTCTTGAATCATCATTGAAATTTGCCGTAAGCCTCTCTTCAGGCAATTCGACTCGAAATCCTTTTACACGAGGAAATACGATTTCTAGATGATCGCGTTCTGGTCGTACAGCTTTGACGTGCACGGTCTCACGCGGTGGCTGTGGCGGAGCAACGACCGGTTTTGCTGTAAAGTCAAAAGGAATCCCGAGAACATCCGCATATTCCGTGTTGAATATTCCTTCTTCATTTAATTCGTAGGACTGCCTTCTGAGGGCACGTCCGATCACTTGTTCACAGAGGAGCTGAGTGCCGAAAGCACGAACACCAAGAACGTGCGTAACGGTATTTGCGTCCCATCCTTCCGTCAGCATCGAGACCGAAACAACACATCGAATGTCACCGCCGAGTCGCCCAAACTTGCCAACGGTATTCATCACCTCGCGAAGCAACTGCTGATCCGTTAGATTCTTCGCCGCTTCCTGGTCGCCCGTTCGTTCAACGATCTCACGGCGAAACTGGTCGATTTCAACTGAGGCCATCTTTCGGAAATTGTCATCAAGAGCTTCGCCTGATTCCAGCTGTTCGCTATCTATGAGCAAAGTGCGAGGCCGGGCCAATGCATTCCCATAATCGTCATGGTTTCGGAACAATGGCAGACGACCGAATTCAAACTGCGTATCTTCGTTTTCATCGGTCCGTTCGAAGCCGGATATGTAGTCATAAACGAGCTTCGATGTCGACGTATTGTTGCAGACGACGATAAAGCAAGGTGGAACAGCAATTTTGGCTTCCTGCCACAGATCGAACGTCTTTTTGTAATGGCCGTAGAGTGCTTCAAGTGCAGTCTGCAGCTGTGGAGGAAGATCGCGTGGATCGAGAGTCTCGGCCTTACCGCGTCCCTTCTTCGGCATATGACTTCTGATATGCTCCCAAAGGTTACGAAACATAGGCATTTCATCGCCGGGAATGTTATCCGCGACAGGTACGCGAGGAAGTTTAACGATGCCGCATTCGATCGCATCCATCAAAGAGAAATCACTCATGGTCCATGGGAATAGAGTGCCTTCTGCATACCCTGAGCCGCGCAAGAAAAAAGGAGTCGCCGAAAGGTCCATCACACGACTCACTCCGAGCTTACGTTTTACAATCTCAATTCCGCTGATCCAAAGTCTTGCAGCCTCGTTGTTCTTTTCGGCTTCTTTCTTTTCGTCACCTTTGAGTTTTTCTGCATCTTCTGTGTGCGGCTTTTCACGATAACAGTGATGAGCTTCATCATTTATTACCAGAATATTCCTAATCCCCATCAGCCCCGGCATAACACGCTGAATCATCTGGCCTTCAGTCTCTGTCGTGTCCAGATCGGGACCTCGTCCTTTCAGCAAAGAACGTCCACCTTTTGAAAGTTCCACTCGTTCACGGAGTTTGAAGGCATGGTAATTCGTAATAACGATCTTCGCCCTTTCGATATCCCGGAGCATTTCAGATTGGATTAATTCACGGGTCTTGTAATAGCTATCGGGATCATTCGGTTGAAGCACACGCAGACGATCCTTGATAGTAAGTCCCGGAGCGACGATCAGAAATCCGCGTGTGAACTGCCTACTGTTCTCATGCCTCGCAGCATTGACAGCCTGCCAAGCAATAAGCATCGCCATCACGGTCGTCTTTCCGGCACCTGTTGCGAGTTTCAAAGCAAGGCGGTTTATCTCAGGATTTGCATCGTTATTAGAGTTGCCGAGATGATCGAGAAACTTCTTTCCGCGTATTCCGAGTTTCGGAGCAACTTCAGCCAGCCAAATTGCAACCTCTACCGCTTCGATCTGGCAAAAGAATGGTCTGATGCTGTTGAACTTATTGTGTCGCCAGTATTGAAGGAGTTGGACAGTTGTGGGCGTCACATTCCAGTCTGAAGGACTTGGCAACTGACGCCAAACGTCAACGTATCCTCGAACTTCATTGATGATCGAGGTCGGATCATATTTCTGCTCGTCGGTGGACAGTCCCGTTCCGTCATCAAAAGTAAGTTCTGCTTGTTGTGAACCCTTTCTTTTTTTGGGAGTCGGAATCGGGGTAATAAAGTCTGCTCGGCGACGACTTTCTATAATCCTTTGTGTTGGTTGACCGGAAGCGTCGAGTTCCCAATGTCGGCTAGGATAGTCGTACGGAGAATTCAGTATGGGCTTTTCGAAGAATTCTGACATTTCTAATAAGGTGATCCATTACGAACTTTGCAACCGTAAAAACACTATATGAAGGATTTATCTGAATATAACATGTACTTCCAACTTTCATAAAGTATGGCCGGATGGGTGCAGATTACAGTTCACAGAAACCGACAGGCAATTAACTGATTTAGTGAAAAGATACCTAATCTCCTCCACATTCTCGCTAAATTTAGAGTTCGCAAGTAAGTCAGCAAGACGCACTTGCGGTTTCGAGATCACGCAAAGCTAAGCTTCCTTCATCTATCAATCCTCGTGCCATCTCATCGTGGAAGCACAATGTAAAGGAAACCCAATAAAACTATACTTTGCGTCGAACCATTCTCATGACTATCGCGGTCAGGACCACAAGACTTCTTGTATTTCTACAAATTAGTTTACTATATTTCACAACATGAGAACGCTTTTGGCATGGTTAGGAAAAACTGATATTGATGGGTCCAGAGGTCGCCAAGCGGGAGGGATTGGTCCCATCGCACAGGCTGCGACTCGGGTCGATTTCCACCGGATCGAATTACTCTGCAATTACGCCAAAGCCGACTACTCAAGTTACGCGAAATGGCTTTATGAGCTTGGTTCTACGAAACCGACGATAACGGCCGTTAGACTCACGGACCCCTACAGATTATGCCAAGATCTTTGAAGCGGCACGAGAGAAAATCAAAGAAATTCTCAGGTCTGATCCGCTAACCAACCTCACATTTCATTTAAGCCCCGGAACTCCAGCGATGTCTTCGGTATGGCTTTTGCTATCCAAAACGTTCTGTAACGCGGAACTTATTCAAACATCCCAGGAAGAAGGATTGAAGACGGTTTCTTTGCCGTTCGACATTTCTGCCGAATATATTCCTAAGCTAATTCGGCAGGCTGAAATCGCGTTCGCTCATCTAGGCGAAGGCGTCGACATTTTTGGCGAGGCCCATTTTCGAAGCAGTCAGATGAATAGTGTTGTCGAATTTTCGCGGCGAGCAGCGATCCTTAATGTTCCCGTCTTGATCGAAGGCGAATCTGGAACCGGTAAGGAGCTATTTGCTAGGGGGATTCATGAATCAGGGCTCCGGCGAGATGGCCCTTTCGTCACGGTGAACTGCGGAGCGATTCCAGAACAGCTCGTTGAATCCGAATTATTCGGGCACAAGAAAGGCTCATTCTCCGGAGCGATCCGAGATCACGACGGCCATTTCGTATCAGCTAATCACGGAACAATCTTTTTAGACGAGATTGGAGAACTTCCGCTGTCCGCACAGGTAAAAATACTTAGAGTCGTGCAGGAAAGCGAAGTGATGCCTGTCGGGTCAAGTGGAACGCGAAGAACGGATGTTCGAATCATCAGTGCGACGAATCGCAATTTGGCGAGCGAGGTAGCTGAAGGGCATTTCCGGGAAGATCTATTCTATCGGTTGGCTGTCCTAGTAATCAAACTGCCTCCCCTCCGGGAGCGCGATGGAGACATTGGGTTACTTATCGACCTCTTTCTCAAAAGATTCAACGACAGTAATGATGGGAAGATATGGGAAGGGAATAAAACATTAACGCCCGGAGCACGAAGCCGGCTCCTGCGGCATAACTGGCCGGGAAATGTCCGTGAACTCGAAAACACATTGAAACGGACTGCGGTCACTGCCAGAGGTACGCGAATTTCCGAAAATGATGTTGAAAATGCGCTATTTCAGATTGCGAAGAAGCAGGATGGCGTCTATGGGCGGGCACTAGGGAAAGGCTTTGATCTTCAAGAGTTGCTTGGCGAGGTTACAAGACGCTACCTTACTCAGGCGATGAAAGAGGCGAACGATAACAAGTCGGAGGCCGCACGGCTACTTGGGCTGTCGAGCTACCAAACTCTTACTAACTGGCTACAGAAATACAATGTAGAGTGACCGCGTTAATAAATCAAATTTGACCAGGAAGAACCAGTTTTCTCGAAAACGTCTTTGGCCGAACGATGGAACAGTTACACTTGTTAATAACACAAGGAAAAAATGATACACCCAGAAGCAAATCAACTGAGAGAATGGAAGCAGATTATTCTTCAGCTAAAAGGTCTTGAAAAAGTCGACGGGCGTCCACTCTACAAGTATCGTTTATCCACCAAGGAATTTGACGCTCTTGAAGATTTTCTTACGAATTGGGTCTCCGATTACGGTCAACATAATGATTTCAGCGTGATTGCGTCTCAGCCAGGTTTTTCAGACCTTTTTGTTCTCTTTTGCGCTGAATGGTGGCGAAGACGATACACCGGAGAGGGCTTTAAATGGGAGCCAATATTTGCAGATCTAAATATTCCGGCGAACTCGTTAACGCAACAGCAACGCAGCAGATGTGTGGAGAAAGGGTTGAAAAGTTGGGGACTCCCTCTTTCGAGAACTGGTGGCCACACATACATCGGCAGTGTCGCCTCACAAGGCGGATTGCCTATGAAGTTGTTGGCTGATGCACAGGGTGGGATCGGAACTCTCATCAGTAGGGTGTTGCGCCATTCGAAAACTACTTCTGTTTCCTCACAAGACCTCCAAGGCTGGATCGAAAGTCTAGAATATCTACTTCCGAAAAGCTTTCGGCAACCCGCCATCTTTACGCTTATCACTGACATCACTTGGACGGTTTTGGACCTGAAAGAAAAAGCAGGACTTACTTTGGAAAGCAATCCTATAGTTCAGCTCGACCAAAAGTTTCCCGATTGGCGTGATCGGTTTCCACTTCCAATTGAAGACAGCGATGCTCAAAAGCTGATCGAGCAACTCATAAAGGAGGCGGCAAAAATTCGGCCCGAACGTCGAACGCTTGTTTTGCCGGTCGAACGAACACTTGAAATGATCGAGGATCTTTGGCAGTTCCGGTCCAGCATCGAACTCCCTGAGATTATCAATGAAAACGACCTTTCGGAGCTTTTCAATCTTGATGCGGAGGAACTTCCCAGATTGGCAGATATCACAGTTTTTACTGGAGATCTGAACACGTCTGCCTCAATGCGTCGACTTGCCGGAAGGAATGCCTATCGCGTCGCGCGGCTCCCGTTGGAATTTTCGGGAATTCAGTGTTCGGGTGAACATTTACTCCGCCTAACGTCTCCCGATGGGCGGACATGGACCGCCTCGCCACCGAGGGGATTCGCACTTGACGATGAGTTGCCGTGGCTTTTTGCTAATGACGAATTCCACTACAGGTTTGTCCGCCAAGGAGCTGGAAGCGTCGCTGCTCAGTCAGCATTGGCTGCAATCCCACAAGACTGGAGTCTAAGGGAACTTGATGATCAGACATCGGTTCAATTCATCGGTACGATCGGGGACCTTGCGCGCAGTGCATACACATTTCACGGCCTGGTCCAAGCCGAAGATAATTGCGGAAACGCCTACAAGCTAAGAACTGGTAATGCCGCCGATACTGAGGAAAGTTATGAGTGGGTTGGACGAAGACTCTGGTATGAATTACGAGGTCCGTTCATCGCATTTCGTGAGAAACCCTCGCTTTATGTTGTCGAAGAAGACGGAACGAAACGAAAGGTCCCCGGTGAAATCAAATGCTCGGCAATCGGAACAAAGGAATCTGCATCTTACGGCCCAATTGAAGCCCGTTACCCAACGAACGGCGAGATTAAACACCGATCACGAATGTTGATTCTGCCCGAAACCTCGAGTCTTCAGATCCAACCAGATGATGCTCATGCCGGAAGAATCATTTTTAACGGCTGGAGGGCAAGCGCGGTAATCACGCTGACACCGAACGTGACATCAGAGTACGTTACTTCTGATGGAACAGTCTTTCTCGACGTGTCGGTTGAACAGGGCACGAAGACGCCGGAAACAATCGGCGTGAAGGTTTTCTGGAGCCACACGCCGAACCCCGTAGAGATACGAGTACCCTTCCCCGCCAACGGTGTTCGTGGTTTTGATCAGAACGGACAAGAGCTCTCACCTCTGGACAAGTTAGCCGTTCAAGATCTTCTGGGAACACGGCTAATTGCGATGGGTTTGGAATCCGGAACAAAGGTTAGATTAAAACTCACAGCAACTGACAAAGATATATCTAGGAAGCACAATATCAAATCGGTTCCTGGAGCGTTGACGACGGAGATTCGCATTGCCGATTATCGACGTGAAATTGATCACCTGCACGCGATAGACGACAACCCGGATTCAACGGTCGGTCTGAACGTGGAAATAGACGGTGAGTCGATGTACCAGTTAAACATACTCCCATATCAAGTCAGGCCCGAAAGGGATGACGTCAAGTTTTGGATCGAATGTAATTCACACTTTCTCGTCCGAATGCCATCGTCGGAAGTTCTTGCCCATGCACTTGCACTTGAAAGACCGGGTGAGGAGCCTGAACAACTTCAGAGACTTGACGGAGACAACGGTGGACGGATCTTCTGGAATTTCCATCCTGAGGATCGCGAAGATGGGGCCTGGTTGATTTATCCACCTAAAGACTCAGCCCTCCAATTTCGTCCTATGCTTTGGACCGTGGGCGCAGAAATTGAATCGGGAAGTCAGTACGTTCGAGCTACCTCTACCCCGAACCGTATAGACCGCGAAACAAGTTTGGACGAATTCATTGAAGCGATTGCCTCAGATTTTACTCATCCGGGTTGGATCGATGTTAATCAACTTGCAAATCAGGTCGGGCATCTGCCGCTATCTTCTCTAGATATTTGGCGAAGGTTTGTGCGTTCTTCAAAAGCGATGGCTGCCCTAGCATTGAGATTCAACAATTTTCGAGGTGATTTCCTTGCAAGATTCGACAATGAGCTTCCATTTTCATGGGATACGGTTATTTTCCAGGACTGGAAAGTTGCTAGTGTTCGGCTGCAGCAACAGATAACCACCTTGTATGGAAAGGAACAAGGGCCAACCATCTTTAGAGCGTTTCTTAAATCGCGAGTTGGAGACATTACGGCGGAGCTCGGCTCCTTATTCTATTTGTTTGGAATACTGCAGGCCGAATATTTCGACGAAGAAAAGCAGGAGGCTTCACTTGTACGGAGAATCTTCGGTCCGCAAGCGGGCGACTACCTTTTTAGAGGTGAGAATTCGCAGCTCATGAATTTGAGACGGGGTCATCTTTCCGACGACGAGGAGTGGCCTGTCGGGTTTGACGAGCTTTTGGCATCGGCTCGGAAAGACCAGCAAGTGAAGCCGTACCTGTATTCGGATCGATTAGGTTTCCAAGACGGCGTAATCAATCTGCCACTAATCTTGGCGGCACGAGTTGCTTTCGGTGAAACCAGGGGCTGGTTTTCCGACCCTAAAAACGTCAGCCTTCTGCACGACTACAGATCGTTCGACCCAGACTGGTTTGATGAAGCGTTCAACCTGACGATCGCCCGGTGTTTGGCAAACGGGCTGTTCGACTAACCGAAAAATTTAAGTTATGACAACACACTATTACTCGCACCTGCTACCGATCCTGTCGGACCGTTCAAAACTCGCCGCGACCAGTTGGTACAGATTTGCTAACCCGCCGTTACGTGGTCACATGAACGAAGTCTTTGATCGGCCGTTTGGAGAGCCCGGATCCTTCCTCGCAGACCCCGCATTTGAGGCGGTCTATGGCTGGGAGCCTGGACCCAAGAGCATGAGCGATCTATCTGGAAACTTGCTTACGAGCGCACTTGTTCGTGCTATGGACAAACCTCCCAAGGAATTGATCGCGGATTATCGATTTCCCAGCGAGCAGCACCCTTATCTCCATCAGATTCGTTCCTGGGAAATTCTTGCGCAGGAATCACCTCAGTCGTTGATTGTGGCCAGTGGCACGGGTTCGGGTAAGACCGAGTGTTTCATGGTTCCCATACTTGATCGGCTCGTAAGACAACGGGAGGAACAGCAAAGCAAGTTGACGGGGGTTCGAGCTCTGTTTCTTTATCCATTGAACGCATTGATTAATAGTCAACGCGAAAGGCTCCGGGCGTGGACGCATGAATTTGGAAGTGACATTCGTTTTTGTCTTTACAACGGTAACACTCCCGAAAGCCAAAAGGGCCACGTTCACAATGCTACCCCCAACGAGGTAGTGGACCGTAGGACCCTTCGATCACAACCTCCGCCCATCTTGGTCACAAACGCGTCGATGCTCGAGTACATGCTCGTTCGAACTATCGACGCTCCGATTCTGGAACACTCGAGAGGAAAACTTGAATGGATTGTTCTCGACGAGGCCCATAGTTATATCGGATCGCAGGCAGCGGAAGCTGCACTCTTAATCAGGCGTGTATTGTTTGCTTTTGGCGTAACACCCGATCAAGTGCGATTCGTTGCAACATCTGCCACCATAGGAGATCCAAACGGCGAGGCAGGTCAGCAGTTGAAAAAGTTCCTTGCCGATGTCGCGGGGGTCTCAGACGATCGCGTTCATCTCGTTGCCGGCATACGTAGCATTCCGTCTCTTTCAGCAATCACCCCTACGGGAAACGAGTCGCTGGATGATTTGAAGAAAAAATATGAGTTGAACAAAGCCGATCAGCCATCTGGCCAAAAGTTTGCCACTTTGTCGGAGAATAAGATTGCTCGCAAAATACGCGAACAGTTCATAAGGGACCCAAAGATGGTTTTGAAACTATCTGACGTCACCACATTACTTGACAGCAAGAACTTATCCGGTCGCGAGCGGCAGGTTGACGCCCTCGAATGGCTCGACCTTCTTTCAGGAAGTCGCGACAGAGATGGTGAAGCATACCTGCCCTTACGGGCCCATTTCTTTCATCAAACCATATCCGGCTTATGGGCCTGTTCTGATAAAGAATGCTCGGCACGATCAGGATTTCTAGCCCATCCTGACTGGCATTTCGGCCAAGTCTACACAGATCCCCGAAAACACTGCGACTGCGGCAGCCCGGCATATGAATTGGTCACGTGCACTAGCTGTGGAACCGTCCACCTCCTGGCCGGGGTGACTGAGGGAGGTTTGGTTTCTCATCTCGTATCAAAAAGTTCAGTTGACGACTTTGAGCTTGATATCGAACCTGCAGACGAAACCGACGATCCTGAGGAGGAAGAGGCAGAGGCACTACCCGTTTCAACCACCCAATTCAGGTTATTGATTGCGAACCAACCATTAGATGGTACGGGTCCTGTAGATATTGAGCGTGAGTCGCGGGTCATGGGTGATCGTACGGAAACTACCGTCCGGGTCGAAGGCGTAGAAGAAGACGGATCCGGTCTTTTTTGTCCGGCATGTAGCGAAACCGATACGAGTTTTAAGCCGATCTTTCAAACCTGCCGCATCGGGGCTCCATACCTGCTTGATGGAATCTTGCCTACGCTTTTGGAATTCGCCCCCGATGGAGCTGATCCTGCGAATACGCCATGGCGAGGACGAAAGCTCTTGACGTTTAACGATAGCCGACAAGGTACCGCTCGGCTGGCGGCCAATTTGCAGCAAAGTTCTGAAAAAAGTCGGGTCGGTGCCTTGATCTATCATTTGGTCCTTCGCGAGTCTAACGCAGGCTCATCAGCTGACATCGAGCGGATAAATCGCGATATTCATAGTTTTGAGCAAGCGATCGCAATAGGTCCTAATCCTGTGATCGAAAGTATGCTCGCTGACAAACGCGACGAGCTCAAACGAGCTAGTTCGTCGAACCCGGTTGGATTCCCTAAGCTCGCACAGGAACTGGCTAACCAAGGCCGAGACTTTGTTGACATGCTCGACAGATATCGCAGCTTCGCACCCACTGTGTTTACTCAGGAGAACGGCGCAAGCACACTTGCCAAAACTTTTCTAATAAGAGAAATGGGAAAACGGCGGAAGAGGCGGTTGAATCTTGAGTCGATGGGACTAGTTGCTACAGCGTACCCGGGATTGGAAAAGATTCAACGAGTTTCTGGCTCGGTAGCGGATGCCGCCGGATTCGATGTCAGTAGTTGGCGAGACTTCTTAAAGATCTGCTTGGACTTTTTCGTTCGAGGAGGGGGCTCCCTAGCAATTGACAATGATTGGCGAAGATGGCTAGGACTTCCATTTCCACAAACGTATCTGATTGAAAGAGATGCGCGCGAAAAATCAACACGACAACGTCGCTGGCCTCGGGCCAAGGCGAGCGGCCAAAATACCGCACTGGTTCGTTTACTCGCCTATGTACTCAAAGTTCATCCGGGGGATCCAGAAGGAGCCGATCGAATCGATACAGTACTCGGCGAGGCGTGGGCGGAACTTAAACAGTATGGAATACTCAAGCAGGCTAGTGATGGATTCGTACTTCCGCTCGAAAGCCTCGCCTTTCTTCCAATCGAAAAAGGCTGGTTATGTCCGGTTACGAGACGCATACTTGATGTGACGTTGAAGGGAGTAACACCAAATCTACCGAAGACACCGACACCCGAAACAACAGATTGCGAAGAAATTGAAATACCAATTTTTTCACCCCCATTCTCTGGGGTAACGGATCCACAGGAACAAATCAGGCGTGGACGTGAATGGGCTTATTCAAATCCAGAAATATCCAATTTGCGTGCGTTGGGTATTTGGTCTGATAAAAACGACAGAGTGATTGAACTCGCACCATACTACACCACGGCTGAACACTCGGCACAGCAAGATTCGAAGAAGCTTAAGCGATACGAAGATGATTTTAAGAAGGGTAAAATCAACATACTGTCCTGTTCGACGACGATGGAAATGGGTATCGACATCGGCGGTATCAGTATGATAGCCATGAACAATGTTCCTCCGCACCCCGCAAACTATCTTCAGCGGGCAGGTCGTGCTGGACGTCGCAGAGAAGCACGATCAGTTGCAACGACCCTTTGCAAGTCGAATCCTCACGATCAAACCGTCTTCGCTAATAGCCGATGGGCATTTGACACATCACTGCCTGTACCCCGAGTTGCTCTCGACAGCAGAGTAATCATTGAGCGTCACGCGAATTCCTTCTTGCTCTCTCAATTTCTAAAAAAGCAACTTCAAGGCACCTCAAATGAGCAGATCAAACTTAAATGCGGAATGTTTTTTCTCGATGAGCCTCCAATGGCAGAGGGATTCGAGGCCTGGTGCAGAAATTTTGATATTGATGAACAAACTGATATCGCCGAAGGTCTGAATTATCTGGTAAAGCGGAGTATTTACGATGGCCAGAGTGTCAGACAACTAACAAATAACGCAGCCGATGTAATCAAAAGGATCTTACAGGATTGGAAAAACGAGTGGGTCAGGCTTGAAAAAGAAGAGGCTGACCTTCGGGCTGCTGGAGCTGTAGAAAATGATGCGGTCTTAAAGGCCATTGGTATCAGTAAACAGAGGCAGCAAGATGAGTTCCTGCTCGGCGAACTTGCAGCTAGGGGATTTCTGCCTGCTTATGGCTTCCCTACAAACGTCGTTCCGTTCGACAACCTTACGGTTAGCCAGTACATAAAGGGTCTGAATAGCAACGTGGGACGCGATGACAACAGGTATAAACGCCGCGAACTGCCAAGTCGCAATGTCGCGACAGCCCTGCGTGAATATGCACCCGGGTCGGAGGTTGTGATCGATGGCCTGGTATATCGTTCAGCGGGTGTTACGTTGAACTGGAAAATTCCCGCCGATCAGGAACAGGTCAAGGAGGTCCAAAACATTCGGACTGCCTGGCGGTGCCGTCAATGTGGAGCCAGCGGTTCGGCAGGATTTTCGACGGAACTGAGCTGCGACAACTGTGGGGCACCAATAGAAAACCGAATGCAGTTTCTCGAACCGGCCGGTTTTGCCGTGGATTTCTACAACGATGCTACCAACGATGTCTCATCGCAGCATTTTGTCCCGGTTGTGGAACCGTGGATAGATGCGGAAGGTGACTGGCTTTCCTTTCCGAATCCCGAATTGGGCCGTTTTCGCTCAACAACCCATGGCCACATATTCAGTTATTCCGGCGGTGAATATGGTAAAGGATATGCAATCTGTCTAGAATGCGGACGGGCAGAGCCAGTTATAAAGTCTGGCGACTTGCCGAAGGGGTTCCAGGAACCACACAGGAAGCTTCGACGTCCGAAAGGCGAAGATGTCTTCTGCCCGGGAGGTAATGATCGCTGGAAGATCAAAGAGCTCATGCTAGGGACGGACGGGCACACTGATGTATTCGAGCTTCAAATCAAGAACGAAGCGGGGGTGTGGCTTAATGATCCGGTAACCGCGATGACCATAGCCGTTTCGGTGAGGGATTCTCTCGCAGGACTCATCGGCGTCCAATCAAATGAGTTGGGCTGCGCGGTAAAACCGTCTCGGATAGAAACCGGGAGTCTATGTCAATCAATTTTGATTTACGACAAATTTGCGGCCGGCTATTCGTCCAGAGCAGAGGATTTTCTGAACGATCTGTTCAACAAGGCGTACGATCAACTGAATTGTCCCGCTGACTGTGACAGCTCATGCCCCCGGTGCGTCCTAGACTTCGACCAGCGATTTGCAGCTGACAGGCTTGACAGGAAAAAGGCATTGAAATTTCTGAGTCCTAGATGGCTTACAAGTTTTCGCTTACCTGAAAATCTAGCGTTCCTCGGATCTAACAGCCAGATGGAACCTCATTCAATCAGTGAATCTATCTGGCGTGCCGTCGTAAGCGGCGGCGTCAACACTGTCCGGCTTTTTGGAGGCGGCAACCTCGCAAACTGGGATGTGGCGGCTTCTCCTCTTCGAACTCTTGCTTTAAGGTTAACAGGTCATAACCTAAAGGTTGAGATCTTCATCCCTGAGCCCAACAAGCACATGCTGGATATTTCTAATATCTATCCGTTGGCAAGTTTGTCCGAACATCCCGATGTCGAAGTCACTGCAATAGATGATTTTCCAAAAGCTGGGGATGGATACCTGCTCGCTGAAACCCTTGGTGCGAAAATTACAAAATGGGCGGTCCGTGATGTGTCGGGGATTGAAGTTAACTTAGGATGGGGCGTCTCAGAAAACTCATTGGTTAAGGCGAAGGACGGAGAAAACCTCAAACTCGCCAGCCACAAACTTTCGATGCAAGAATGGCTCCCGCCTTCCAAAGCGGGAGATCGCTGCGTCGGCATTGGTGCTTAAATAGACGGACCAGGCCAAGGCTTCGGCAATCGATTCTGGAACAGTGTTATGTCAACAGAGAGTCTGGCAGCCGAATTGCTAAATAGTTCGAACGAGAAGATTGTAGGCATTTCGTACAGTGATCGATATCTCGCTAATCCACTGTCGGTGGCTCTGCTAGCACAAATAGTAAACGGACTTAAGCTCTTGGTTGGTTCTAGATGGGAAGTGACTTCGGCTAATGTTTCACTTCTTAAGAAATCTGGCAACAGCAACTACTACCCAAATCAACTTTGGCACGACTGGCAGGATATAGTTAGCCGAACGGATGTCATTAAGCTGGTATTCCAATCGATCGGCCTACAAACGTCGGTGAGCGTTTTGGATCATATCGCTAGCATCGAACATGGCCGCCCGCTTCGCATTCGGCTCTCGTCAGAGAGAATTATCGAAGTCCGTTTTGATCAGGGAATGGGGCATTGGCGAATACCACAATCGACTAACTATCAGCTCAGACGGTTCGACTTCAATCTTCCCGCTTCCGATCAGTTCGCACGCCTTAGAACGGCTAACAACTTAGTTGAAGGGCAACAGGCCAATACCCAGGTGTTCTTGAGCGTTCGTGACGAACGTGGTTGAGCGAAGATATGACGGTCTTTCGCAAAACAAAATTGGGGCCGATCAAACTCCTGAGAAATAGTGAGGGCCGCGTCTCCCACACCGCGGCCCTCTTGCGGAACAACGTCGTCGGGCGACGACGTTTTATTCCCAAATCGATAATTGCTAATTTCTCCTGCCAGATTAATTCACGTGTTGAACATATGAAACGTGATATTTGAAAAAATTGATGGCGGGATCTGTAACGCTCTTCAACTATCTGTTCGTCTTCAATGTGATTGAATAATCCGACGTTTCCACCGGAGCCCTTTCTGTTTCATGCTTCTGTTTGAACCGTCACCTCCGGGTTTAGCCCGGGCAGAAATCAGTTGAACTAACTGTCAAGTTGCTTCACCGCCTCAAGCATAAGTTCCGCGTCTGTTTCCGCGTAGATATTTGTAATGCTCATGTCCGAATGAGCAAAGAGATTTTGTACTATCAGCGGATTTGTATTTCTCCGAATTAATTCGCTAGCAAAGTAGGTTCTTAAGTCGTGGAAGTGATAGTTTTCTTCGCGCGTGCCGTCCGGTTTGTTGATTTTGGCTCTAACAAGAACTGGATGCCATCGCTTGCGGAAATCTACAATTGGAAATGGTAATTGTTTATCGGCAATGAGATCGCGTAGTACCGATGCTGCCGTTGCATTGATCGGTACGGATCGCGGAGGTCGTCCCTTCGAACCAATTACCCATACCCTTTGATTCTCAAAATCGATCACCTCCTCATTCAAAGCCAATAACTGGCCCCGGCGCAACGGCATGTTAACCGCCAACTGAACAAGCCTGTAAAGTAGCTGATCGGATTCAAGTTCCTTCCACAGGGCATTCTTCTGCTCGGTCGTAAGTAGGCGCTTTCTTGGCGGTGGTTCTGGTAAGGCCTTCACATACTGCATCGGATTGCGATCGAGAACGTCCTCTTCACACGCGAGACTAAAGATCTTCGACAAAGTCGACATGATTCGATTGATCGAGGACGGAGATATTAAACTTTTCTTGTTTCGCTGGTTTTTACCGTACTGGAGTTTGTTCCTACAATCGCGACAATCCTGTGGCGTAATGGTATGCAGAGGTTGATCCTTTAGGTGTTTCAAAAGAAGTTTTATGTAAAGATTCTTCGCTCCCTTATTGACGTTGTTTTGATCTACATATTTTCGATAGGTCGTTTCTACAAAGTCTCCAAAAGTAACGGTTGTATCTGCAACACCGAATGATCTGTCGAAGAGTTGCTTGACCAGTTGGCGCTCGGCGAGTTCAGCTTCTTCCTTAGTACGGGCTGTCGGAATAACCTGATGAATGGTCTTATGCCCTTTAACTCGTCTGTATACCCACCAACGAGCTGTCGCATACGCCGGATGCTTAGCGTTTATCCGCTTACCGTTATATTTCTTAAAAACTGACATACGCTTAGTAATTCGCTAACCAGGCATCCACCTCAGTTCTGTTAAAAGTTGGCCGTCCAACTCCGTGAAACGGAAGGCCATTTTTTCGCATCCATCGATTGATCGTTGCACTAGATTTTTTCAGATACTTCGCGACTTCGGACTTCGTCATGATCTGCGGCGGCTGAGATGAATGAATAGCTTTTTCGATCGCCCCCGCGACGGAGGTGTCGATCAAGCGAATCAGCTCTGCTTTTTCTATCGTGATAATTTCAACCATTTCCTGAACCTCCGATCACCAGTTGGCAAAAAATGTGCCTCGCCAAAAAGCCATGAAAATAGACAGCATCGGCCATAAAAGTCGCGAAAACGCGCCATTCGGCGCAGTTTTGCACCACACAAAGGATGTTTATAAACCAGCCTGATCAAGAGTGATGATCTTTGAGAGTTTTGAGCTGAAAAAGAGGACAAAAGAATACTGCAACCAACCTGCAACCAAGTCAAAAAAATGGAGCTTCCAGCAATCGCTGAAAGCCCCATGTTTATTGGTCGGGACGGCGAGATTTGAACTCACGACCTCTCGCACCCCAAGCGAACGCGCTACCAGACTGCGCTACGTCCCGAAAAACCGAATTCTAAGAGTAATTTTACGGCGGGAGATTGTCAAACCGGACGGTTTATTGCGACGCTCTCGGCTTGTTCAACATTTCACGCAGTTCCAGAAGATGCGCCGCCAACAATTTCAGTGCATCGCGTTGATCGCCTGAAAATTCTGCTGCGGTCGCAACCTGGCGTGGCGTTGGCTCGAAATCAAATAGAGTCGGTGCCTGTGTATCTTCGCTTCGCGTTTCAGCAGCCGGAGCTGGTTCGACGACTGGTTTGGGCTTGTTGCCCTCACGAGCTTCGCTTTGCAGCTTTTTACGGGCTCCGGCGATGGTAAACATCTCGTTGTAGAGCAGTTGTTTGATACGCAGAGCGATCTCGACATCACGCCGCCGATAGCTGCGTTGGCCCGATTTATTTTTTTGCGGCGAAAGTACCGAAAACTCGGTTTCCCAATATCTCAGGACGTGAGCCTGAACGCCGACGAGGTCACAGACCTCGCCTATCTTAAAGTATATTTTCTCAGGTATTACAACAGGTTCTTGTGCCATCATGCGTCCGGGTGTGTTAAAGTTTCTTGTAAATCAGTAGCCGTTATTCTATGAGTTTAGGGCACTTGTGTCAACAGCAATTTGTATGGTGAGCGAATTTGAGTTTATTGACCGCATTAAGTCTAAATACGCCCTACACCGTTTAGGCGATGACTGTGCCGTCCTGCCAAGAGACTCGAGACCGACCTGCTTGTCACCGCAGATATGCTCGTCGAAGACATTGATTTCCGCCTTGACTGGACCACGCCCGAATTCCTCGGCCACAAAGCCCTCGCGGTTTCCCTTTCTGATATTGCTGCCATGGGTGGAACTCCAAACTGGGCAATGCTTACCATCGGAATACCTGAAAGTCTTTGGAACACGGATTTTATAGATAGATTTTATGACGGATGGTTTGCTCTGGCGGCGGAATTTGACGTTGAGCTAGTAGGCGGGGATGTGTCAAAGGTGCCGGATAAGCTAGTGATCGACTCAATAGTCGGCGGCGAATGCTCCAAAGGAAAAGCCATTTTGCGCTCGACCGCCGAACCCGGCGACGCGATCTTTGTTACTGGAACGCTTGGCGGCGCGGCGGGAGGCCTGAGATTGCTCGAGGATGGCGTTAGATTTGACGATTTACTGCCTATTGAACAGCGTGATCTTATCCTAAAACAGCTTCAACCCTGACCTCAGCTTACTATATCTAATTCATTGTGTTTGTTAGACATAGCTACATCCATCATGGATGTTAGCGATGGACTATCGTCGGATCTAAAACATATCTTGCAGCAAGCGGTGTCGGAGCTAACATCGATCAAGACCGCCTCCCAACCGAGCCCTATCTTGCGGCTAATTTCCCTGCTGATGAATGTCTGGATATGGCCATCAATGGAGGAGAAGATTTAGGACTGCTTTTCACCACTGATAATAAAAATATCCCACTGCTAAATTCAATGCCCGCAACACGCATCGGCAATGTTACAGCAAATGTTGGAGTTATTGAGCTTACCAATGGCGAAACGACAACGGCATTAGAACCAAAAGGCTATCGCCATTTCTAAAATATTTGCCTTGTTTTCATAAAACTTTTCAAAGATTGCTTGACAAGCATTTTTGACCTGTGTTTATACTTCTAGCTCGCTCGCATCGACGAGTGATTTTTTTTGGAGACGATATTGATGATTCGAAATTCGAAACTAACAACCACGACTGGTTCCGCATATAGCAATATGTGCGCGGACCGGAATGGCGTGATGTGTCGATACTTCGAGCAGCAAGACTGTCAGCCAAGATCAACGGGAATTACCCGTTTGCAACAACTAGATTGATACTGCGGGAGCGGCGTTCCCGCTCCCGAAACATCGAAAGAACGACACATAAGCGTCGGGCAAGTTTTTAGGAGCGGTTACGCCGGGATCATTGGAAGATCCCAGAGTAGCCGCTCCTTTTACTTTTGATGTTTGATAACTGAATAGCCGTAAAAAGGGTCAGCGGCGATGGATAAGTAAATTCCGTCGCCGCTGACCAATTACTACCAAGTTTTCTGTATTTTACATACTCTTGTATTTCTTACGCGTAATTACCACGAGTTCGTTTCCGCCGATGGCGGTTTTACCGACCGTGACGCCTACGTATGAGTAGCCGGCGTCGCCAGCTTCATTTAGCTCTTTGTCCATTGTGCCGGTCTTTTTGGTTGCAAATAGCTTGTATTCGTATTTGATGATCGGAGCATTTGGATCTTTTTCAAGTATTGCAACGACCTCTTCCCCACCAAAAGTGGTCTTAAATACGACCTGTCCGCGGTATTCATACCTTGTCCCGGCCGCTCTTTTGGTGCGTGGGCTCGTCGCAGAAAATGTATTTGAAATTTCCTGGATCTGGACTGACATGATCGAACGACCGCTGCCGCCGAAGATGTTTCGCCGCCGAACGCCTTGGAATCGGTAGCCCTGATGGCCATTTCGTTCAGTTCTTTTTGCATCGTCGAAGTTTTCTTGGTCGCGAGCACCTTGTACTTGATCTGAGCAACCGCTGCCGTCTGAAGTGCACAGAGCAATCCAACGCAGAAACACAACATTAGTAATTTTTTCATTTTGATCTCTCCTGATTGATTAGAACTATTTATTTGAAAGTGATCTGATCCGTGAGCGGATCGATTCGGGCATTTGCCAATTTAGCCGCCCTTCGCTGTCATAAATGCCAACAATTAACTGAATCTGAGACGTTTCGACAGGAAAAATGGGATGCTTGTCTTTGTCAACAAGTGGGAACGAAACCCAAAAGATATCCCAGTCGTAGTCACGGCGGACCATGCCCGCGAGAGCTTTGATATCTCGAAATTGTGGTGAATTGATGCCCGACACCGCCCCATCGGCACCGGGTTTTAGATCTTTCGGCTGTAACATCGCCCGCCAATCGTTGGGTATCACGCCTGAACCTTCGCGTGGGTCGATTTCAACCAAAAACACCGTATCAGCTGCGGATTCGGCCTCGGCCACAAGCTCGCGCGTCTGTTGGTCTGATAGCCTGTTTCTCAATTGCTGCAGCCGGGCGGTTGCCCGAATAACTTCAGGGGTTAACCAAGTAGCACGAAATTTATAGTTAACAGATCGGCTTGTATGTATGCCCCGCAGGTCGAACATGCTGCCTATTTTACTGCTCTCGCGCATATTCTTGACCATACCCTCGGCCTGCGACGCCGACCATGTCAGGTATGATTCGTCCTGAGCCACTGCGGCGGTGGCGAGGATAAGTAACATGAAAACACTGAGAAATATCTGTCTCATAAATGCAGGTGAGGTTAGGCCCGCTTGTAATTGTGAAACTAAATTAAATCAGATGACTGCCAATTTATACCACAAATTTGACGGGTTTGTGAAACTAGGTAGCAAGTGGCTATTTCACGTGCGTGTTGCCCTATAATAGTTTTGTGAGGATCAAGAAATTTAACTGTATCAGGTGCGGCGGGCCAAAGGTCAATCCGTATTCTATGCCGTACATAATGTGCGATTTTTGCGGGTCGCTGACGGATATTGATTTTACCGTCGGGATGGAAAAATGGAACGAATCGACGTTCAACCAGGTCTGGTACACAGTCAAAAAGATGATGTTTGCGAATAATGCCCAGAACGCTCTTACGAGGGGCGACAAGGACGCATACTATCTCGGCCAGCTCGAATATTGGGATTTTTATTACAAGACATTCCCGGCATATTTACCGCCGTCGGCCGCCGACCCGAAAGTCTATAAAACCTATATCCAAGTCTGTGCCGAATCTAGCACCATAACCGCTTTTGAGAAAAAATGGCAGGCATACGGTGCTGAGCAACAAGCTCTACAGGCTAAGGTCCAGATGCGGCTCGTCAACGGCCAGCAAAAGGCAGATTCCGATGCGTTTTTTGCACTCGCCGAGTTTTTTATCAGTATAACAAGTGAAGGTATGAGGGCGTTTTACGATAATCCGCGTTACGAGATAATGCACACGGTGCTACCGGAACGGGTGCATTTGAAGATGCGGACATCAATGTTCGCACAGGCGTGGCTTCCCTATCTGACTGACGAGGACGTAGATCGCTTACTGAAATTGCTCGGGTTTTCAAACGAGTATGTTGAGATAGAACAGCCGCCGGGACATTATCTGAATTGTGGTTCGTGCAATGCTCGGATTTTTGCTCCGGACGGCTCGTATCGCGTTTATTGTGAGAATTGTCACACAACGACCGCAGTCAGATCGACATTTTTCTGCTCGGGCTGCGGAGGGCAAAATCATGTCCCTGACGATCCGTCACAACCCACTACGTGCGAGTGCTGCGGCACGACAAACCGTCTGATCCAGCCGCTTTTTGGCTGATCTCAGCAACATGTTGTTTTACAAAAACCTTACGCAACTAAATATAGTGCTTGCGTTTAACAATTTTCGATATAAAATTACATTAAGAAAAATAGGAGGAGAGATAATTGCTAACAGGACGAGTTTTACTTTTGAACTTTTCTTACGAGCCGCTGGGTACGGTAGGCGTTGCCCGGGCCGTATGTCTGTGGTTTCGCGGCGCTATCTTTGTCGAAGAAAACGACGGAGACAACGTTCTGCATTCTCCTTCGACAGAGTTTCCGGTGCCGTCGGTGATCCGGTTGCGTCATTACATTCATTTGCGTCGCAACAACCGCGAAACAACGATGAAACGAGCACGGATCTATATTCGCGACCGTTATCGGTGTCAGTATTGCGGCGAGCATAAGCACGCCAAAGAATTGACGCTCGATCATATTTTCCCGCGTGCCCAAGGGGGCGAAAGCACCCCGCAGAATCTCGTGACGGCTTGCGTCAAATGCAACCAGCGCAAAGGCAACCGCACGCCGGAACAGGCGAGAATGCCGCTACTTACGTCGCAAAAGCTGCTTCGACTTGGGCTCGATCATGTACTGTTGTGCCACTATGCAGAAAATCGCCCTGAGTGGCGTAAATATCTGTTTATGGACGACATAGATGACGAGGTAAAGGTAATGGCAGCATAATTTTAGGAGTGTTTGAAACAACGGATTGCGGCTTGATGAATATCAGGCCGCAATTTTTGTTTGGTCCGGTCCGGACCAAGTGGACCAAGGCGGACCAAACCTTTGGCGGAGTAGTTTAAATGGAAAAAATCCCGGCCTCATAAGCCGAAGACTACAGGTTCAAGTCCTGTCTCCGCAACCAATTTTACGGCTATTCAGTTTTTGATGGTGAATAAGATGAGATACAAAGATGAAAACGAGATCCTGGAGGTCGTCCGCAGCTTTGAAGAGGCAACGATCAGTCGCGACGCGTGGAAACACGCGGAGCATCTGACCGTTGCTCTTCATTACCTGTCGCTGCACGATATGGAAACTGCGACGGCAAACATGCGCACCGGAATATTTAAGTTATTGGCGGCGTTTGAGGTCGATCTGTCGAAAGAAATGCCTTATCACGAGACGCTGACGATGTTTTGGATGCGAACCGTGGCGGATTTTAATGCTTCGACAAATGGAGCTTCCCTTTTAGAGAGAGCGAACGAACTCGTCGCGAAATACGACAAAGACTATCCTCTGAAGTTTTACAGCCGGGAGTTTTTGTTTTCAGACGAAGCAAGGGCGGCGTTTGTTGAGGGCAATATCGAAAGTGGCCAATCTGTTGAATTAGGCTAAGATATCTATTACACAAGATTATGCTCAAGTTTTTTAACACACTATCACGTCAGATCGAGGAATTTCAGCCAATTGAATCGGGCAAGGTGCGGATGTATATCTGCGGGCCGACGGTTTGGAATTTTGCACATATCGGCAATTTTCGGACATTTATCTTTGGCGATGTGCTGCGGCGTTATTTGAAATTCAAGGGCTTTGAGCTGACGCATGTGATGAATTTGACTGACATCGACGACCGTATCATCAACGAAGCTGGCGGCGAAATATCTCGATCGACGAGTTTACTGAGCCGTTTGCTCAGTATTTTCTCGAAGATTTTGACGCTCTTGGCAACGAGCGGCCCGAGATAATCCCCCGTGCGACGCATCATATCTCAGAGATGATCAACATTATTTCGGCGCTGCTTGAAAACGGCCATGCGTACGAATCGGATGGCTCGATCTATTACCGCATCACGGCGTTTCCCGAATACGGCAAGCTGTCAAAGATCAATTTTTCGGGTAACCGCGACGGCGGCTCAGAGCGGATCGATACCGACAAATACGACAAAGAAGACGCCCGCGATTTTGCTTTGTGGAAACTGGTTGGCCCTGACGATCAGCCCGGTTGGGATGCTCCATTTGGACGCGGACGGCCGGGCTGGCACATCGAGTGTTCGGCGATGGCGATGAAATATCTTGGCGAGACATTTGACCTGCACGCCGGCGGGCAGGACCTGCAATTTCCGCATCACGAGAACGAGATCGCCCAGTCTGAGGGCGCGACGGGCAAACAATTTGCGAAATACTGGATCCACAGCGAATTCTTAAAGATCGACGACGTGACAATGTCCAAATCAAAGGGCAATTTCTTTACGTTTCGCGATTTAAAAGACCAGGGCTATTCACCGCTTGCGATCAGGTATTTATTGCTGTCAGTTCCCTATCGAAAGCAGTTAAATTTTACGTTCGAAGGCTTGCAGGGAGCTGAAACGACGGTCGAGAGGCTAAGAAATTTCAGATCTATAATTTCAAATTTGAGATCGGATTCGGGCTCTACTTTGTCCGCGACCGATTAGGTCAAAAAGGCCTTGGCTGATTTCGAGTCAGCAATGGACGACGACTTTAATACGGCGGCCGCGCTTGCTGCTGTTCATGACATGGTTCGCGAGATCAACACGTTGCTTGCTAACGAAGGTCTTGGGACGGATGATCAGGCTGCTGTACTGGAGGCAATAAAGAAATTTGATTCGGTCCTAGGTATTTTCGGGGCTCAATCAAGTGAGATCCTTGATGATGAGATCGACTCTTTGATACAGGAGCGACAGACGGCGCGTGAGAATCGTAACTTTGCTCGTTCGGATGAGATCCGCGATCTGTTGGCTGAACAAGGTATTGTTTTAGAGGATACAAAAGACGGCGTTCGCTGGAAACGGAGGTAGCATTTTCTAGTATTGGAACAGACAATTTCCCGGTTGTTTTGTCATTTCGATACGATATGCGGTTGATGGAGCGATCGTATTTACTCTTGATGGGCACGGGCTATAACCTTTTTCCGTAAGGGCGGTGAGCAGCCAGCCTTTCAATACAGGCGGCTCGGTGCGGAAGAAGATAACGATGTTATCGTCGTTAATCTCATCGACCGTCGTCCGGCGGATGCCGTCGAATTGTCGAGGCAGAAAATAGGTCTGATCTTCGACAAAGCTCTCGCCTCCACGCACAACTGAAACCTCGACATCCAGCATATTTCTCGTAGCAAACCAGACGTGATAAGCGACAAGGTTTTCTGCGGCATATAGCTTTTTCGGCGGAGGCGTCACGGATTCAAATGGTTTAATATCCGTTGCCATTGTTTCCAGGAGCACCAAATATATGAGCGATCCGGAGCGACACTCACGAGAAAAAACGAATAGGCGGAAAATAAGATCACCGTTGTGACGGCGGCGACAGAAAATTTATGCACAATTTCTGTACATAAAATGCTCACCAGCAACGCCGCGGGTGCCATAACCACGATGAGATGCCGTGTTCCCCAGATCGATTGCGGCATTATCCAACTCAGGACGAAAGCCGAAACGATAGGAACTACAAAGAACGCGGCCACTAGAGTTGTTTTATTTTTTTGTTGATCGCCTGATCTCTGTCCGATCGCAAATAACAAACCTGCGATAAAAATAATAAAAAGCAATGGTATCGAAACGGTGTAAATAGAATTGGGATCAAGATTACTGCCGGGATAGTAAAACGGTTCGATCAAATCAATTAAAAAAACCCAAAGTTGGCTCGGCCCGGGACGCTCGATCCAACTGATATTTTGAGCGATCTCCGAGCCGCGACGGGCGGCACTAATAACCGCGAAAGCCCACGGAGAAAATAAAGCTCCGACGATAGCCGCCATTCCGATCAAAGGCTTTGCTCTTTGCCGATAAACGGCTACGACGTAAATTACCTCGGCTCCGACAACAAAAAAAGCCGTAATAGTGTGTGTAAACCAGTACGATATTAGTCAACAACAACCACACCCAGCCTTTGTCCCGATTCAGATATCTCGTAAAAGCCAGATCGATAGCAGCGACAAGCACATCAGCATGGTGTACATCCTGAGGGCTTGAGAGTACTTAATGAGAGCTCCGTTTACACTGAGAAGAAATAGGGCTAAGACAGTTGTAGAAGCACGAAATTTTAATTCGCGAGTGAGCAATAAAAATGGGACGATCGCAAGAGAAGCGAACAGGACCGGCAGTAGCCTAAGCCAAAACAAACCGCTGCCGCCGATCGCGACCCAGCCCTTGAGTATCAGATAGAAAAGGGGCGGATGGACGAGGTCAGCGGCAACAAAATTAAATATCTGACCCCACGGCTGTTCGGCCGCGTGAACGCTAAATATTTCGTCGAACCACAGGCACGAATCGGTCAAATGCCATAAACGAACAGCGACATAAAGCGCGATGAGACACGCCATCGCGATCATCTCTAGCGGTCGCTTTCGTGTCATCTTATAGCGTTATGTTTGGGCAGAGTCTGCCGTCGATGCTGGTGTAAAAAAGCTCGATTTCCCTGTAGGTGTGAGTGTCGCGGCAATATGCTAGACAGCGGTCGTAGGGTTTGGAATAGATGTGGATGCTGACGGCACGCTCGTCGTATTCGGGCAGATTTAGCACTTGGTGGATAGGTTCTTCGAGTTCGACCTTTGCGGCAAGGCAATCGGTCAGCTCAAATGAATCGGTCTCGACCAAGCGGCAAAACGAGCGGGATTCGTCAGACTCAACAACTGCAAAATTCTGGCCCTGCAGACGCCCGACCGGCACCATCATCCAGCATTTTTGATCCCAATGATTGTGCACCTGCGACACCTGGCCCTTTTCCCAACATATCGCCATAACCTCAAATCGCGGGTCTTTGTAGATGAGATTGCGTGTGTAATATCGCGAACTCCAATGAAAATACCGCGTGATCGAATCGATCTCGATGGGGTTTTCACCGAGGAATTCGTACACGTTCTGACAGGAAAACTCTTCGTCAGAGAACCCTTTCAATCCGTCAATAAGTTTGTCTATATGCACCATCGAAGTTCTGTAATTCTAGCAAAAACTGAGACTTATAACACTCCGTTATATTGGAAACGCTGACGCGGTGAAACGCTGCATTTGCCATCGACGAGCGGATCGCCAGTATCCGCACAGCAAGGAGTATTTCGCGAACAAACAAAGCCGCCCTTTAACATCCGGCCGAGCACATTCTGGCCAATGCCGGACGGATGAAAACAGTCGCAGCACGATATTTCGGATGAGTTAAAACGGTAATACCACGGTGCATCGCTGTGAACGAAGGTCGTCCCGGCGGCCTTAACGCCACCGCCGACCGTCTGCCCACCAACGATCACGATCGGCGACGAGCCAAAGTCCGGGATAGCGGCGTATTCGGCCGTTACGGTTTTTAGGATGTCGCGATATGCCTTTAATGTCGTGTATGAATCGATGATGCGTGTGTTGGAGCAATCACGCGTCAGCGAGCCGCAAATGTTTACCACGCCCCACAAAAAGCTGCACGAACCGACAAGCTGGCAATTAGATTTGGTGCCGAAATTGCAAAGTTGCGATACGCGTACCGGCGATACAACGCCAATACGTGTGTTGCCGATAGACATCAGTGTGTCGAGCCCCTTTCGCAATTCGCGTTCGAACGATGCCGGACGTGTTTTGCAGTAATTTGCCGGGTCGAGATCGGTGCTTGAGCATGAAGCGTTTGATTGTGCGATCGTGCCGGAGCAATTGTCGTTGTGGCCTAAAAATAAGACGGCGAGACGATTGCCAGCCTGTGCGGCAAGATAAGTTCGGACGTTGCCCGCCTGTGACGCAAAATTTCCGACAAGCGTCGCACCGGACGCTGCATGATTTGCCGACGGGGCCAATACGCCGGCGCCGGTCTCACACTCGAGCCGTTCGAGCAAGCTAAAAACGCCTTCGCTTCCCGTCCCGCACAGACTCGTTCCGTGCGTGTCGCTCGTCAGCCAATTGTAGTTTTCTTGATCGCCGTTAGAACAAGGAAAGCCATTGCTGGCATTAAACCCCTTCGAAATACTATCGCCCGCGACATCGATCGCTTGAATACTTAGCTGGGCGTTCGCCGTTGAGGCAAACACCACGGAGAAAAGTAATATTGTGATCAGAAACCGCATCATTTGGTTATTTATTGCTGACCTTGTTTAAGAAAGCCGATAAATTCGTCCGCACTTCGGGTCAGCCCCGGAAAGGTCGCGACCGTTTTTCCATTTGCGTCCACAATAGCATAAAACGGCAATGCGACGGTGCCAAAATTATCTTGTTCCATTTGCTGCTGCCGAGCGTAGATCTCTCCATCGCCGTCGGTGTAGAGGCTGACGAGCACAAATTTTTCCATCTCGGCTTTCACGGCTTGCTGAGTGAACATGTTTGCCTCCATCCAGCGGCAGTTTGTACAGGTATAGCCGGTAAAATCAATAAAAACGTGCTTGTTCTCCGCCTTAGCCCGCTGCAAAGCTCCATCGTAATTGTTGCTCAACCATTGCAGCTCTTCGTGGCGGTTGCCGAGGACGTTGAAAATGGAATCTTTATTCTTTGGCGGCAGAAACGATTCCAGTTCGCCAAGTTTGCGTCCAAGGACGCCGGTCGTCAGATAGACGCAGAGTGCCAAAAAGACGACCGCGAAAAATATACGCAGCGGCGTGATCTTTTTGATCGGCGAATCGTGTTTGAATTTAAATAACCCGAGGATGTAGGTGACAATGCCGAGACCGAGCACGACCCAGATTATCAGCACGACCTCACGGGTAAATATTTTGCCGTAGTTGAGAGCACCGCTTGAGCTGAGGCCCGCACCCCAGACGAGATCGACGTTTGAGAGGAATTTCATCGCGGCGGCGATCTCGAGAAAGCCCATCACGACCTTGACCGAATTGAGCCAGCCGCCTGAACGCGGAAGCGACGAGAGCAGTTTCGGCACTGTCGCCAATATGAAAAACGGCAGAGCAAACACGCTCGAAAACACCAGCATTCCGAGCAGAGGCATTTTCCAGTCGCCCTGTGCTGTCGAAACGAGCAGCGTGCCGATGAACGGCGAGGTGCATGTAAATGATGTCAGCGTGAACGTCAGCCCCATCAGTAGAGCCCCGAGATATGCGCTGCCCTTGCCCTCTTCCGTACGGGTAATTTTGTCAAGCTTGGTCTAAACCGACGCGGGAATTGATATCTCGTAAAACCCGAAAAGATTAAATGCAAAAAATAAAAAGATCGCACCGATCGCGAGGTTAACCCACGGATTTGCCGCAAACAGATTGATGCCAGCCGCACCGAACGCCACCGCAAGCAGCATCCCCAACAGCGAAAATGTCGCGATTATACCGGCCGAATAGACCGTCGCGAGCTTGATCGTCTTCGACCGGTCGCCGTCGGAGTGTTTCATAAAATATGAAACCGTGATCGGGATCATCGGGAACACGCACGGCGTCAACAGCGAGATCGCACCGAATGTGACCGCAAGCCAGATAAATGACCACAGATCGACGGGCGGTTGATTGTTGGTCTGCTGACCGTTGTTGGCGGATGGCTGATCGGAATTTGTGACCGCAGGTTGATCGAAAATCCGTTTTACATCTTCGGTTCCGGCAATCGTCACTTTTACCGTCTTTGGCGGCAGACAAGTCGTGTCGTTACAGACCTGATACTTAATATTTAGAGCAAGGTCATCTACATTCGCGGCTGTGAGCGGTTTTATTACAACATCGAACCAGGTCTCTTTTTCGAAAAACTTTGTGTCGATCTTAAAATTTTCATCAAATTTTGTGATCGGCTTTGGTGAGGTGATCTTGCCGTCAATGGCAAATGTTTCGGGTGCGGCGGTTGTTATCGTCGTCGGTATCGGGCCGCCATCGGGTTGTTCGACCGCGTAAAGATGCCAGGGGCCATCGACCTTTGCATTAAGTCGGACCTTGAAAGTTTTGCCGGCTGCGGCCGGTTTTCCTTTCGAATCTGACTCAAGCGTCCACGATACCGGGTTTTGGGCAGAAACTCCCAAAACACTCAGCACAACCACAATAAAGGTAAATACAAAGGCTCGTTTCATAGGCGAGGCAACACAAGTGACTATATCATTTTCGCAATTCCGGCTGTAGAGTCGAGCCAATATTTTGCACAAACCAACTTGCTCCCTTATAATACTCGTTTTGCATCGCTTTATTCGATTATTGCCGAAAGATACGGCATGGAGGATTTGATTTTGTCCAAAGCAGCAACTCGCCAAAAACCCGCGGCCAAGACCGCCAAAGTTTCGACCAACGGGACAGGCAAGACGCAGGGTTTTACAGATTTTGTCGAGGTCGAACAGGCCAAGGCCGAATACGTCAAACGCCGGGCTTCGCAGCTCGCCGCCATCAAGAAAACTGATAAAAAGCTTTTGCGTGAAATGCTCTATCAGATGGTCTTAGGCCGCATTTTTGAAGAAAAATGTGCCGAGGTCTATCGCATGGGCAAGATCGGCGGCTTTTGTCACCTATATATCGGCCAGGAAGCGATCGGTGTCGGTTCGATGATGGCCTTAGAGAAGACCGATATGGTCATCACGGCTTATCGAGACCACGTACAGGCGATGATCAAAGGCATGACGCCCGAGAGCGTGATGGCCGAGCTTTACGGTAAAGAAGGCGGCTGCGTCGGCGGCAAAGGCGGCTCGATGCATATGTTTTCGAAAGAGCTTGAGTTTTACGGCGGCCACGGCATCGTTGGCGGCCAGATCGGCGTCGGGACCGGTATGGCTTACGCTGCAAAATACAAAAACTCGGGTCAGGTCACGCTCTGCTTTTTTGGCGAAGCGGCGGTCAATCAGGGCATCTTTCACGAATCGCTAAACATGGCGCAGCTTTGGAAACTGCCATGTATCTACATCTGCGAAAATAACCAGTACGGCATGGGCACGTCGCAGGCGAGGGCGATGTCTTCGCGAAGCATTGCGAAAAAAGCCGAAGCCTTTGAGATGGCAAATGAGTTTGTCGATGGCATGGATGTGATGGCGGTTCGCGACGCTACGCTGCGTGCGATCGACAGAGCCCGCAAAGATGGTTCGCCGACGCTGCTTGAGATCAGGGCCTATCGATATATGGGTCACTCGATGTCAGATCCGGGCAATTACCGGACACGCGACGAGATCCTAAAATATCAGGAACGGGATCCGATCGTGCTGTTCAAAGACAGCCTGAAAGCCGCAAAAGTATTGACCGATAAAGATTTTGAAAAGATCGACCAGGAAGCGATCGAAGCGGTAGATAAGGCCGTCGCATTTGCGGACGAAAGCCCGTATCCGGCTGAGAGCGAGTTGTTTCACCGACGTATTAGCATAAATTTATGGCGTTACTAACGATACGCGATGCTCTGAACGAAGCATTGCGCGAAGAAATTTTACGGGACGAGAATGTCTTTGTCATGGGCGAAGAGGTCGCTGAATATGACGGGGCGTATAAGGTCACGCGCGGGCTGTGGAAAGAGTTTGGTGACAAACGGGTCGTTGATACGCCGATCACGGAGCTTGGGTTTGCGGCTGTCGGCGTAGGCGCGGCGATGGCGGGCTTACGGCCGGTGATCGAATTCATGACGTGGAATTTCTCGATCCTTGCCGCCGATCAGATCATCAATCATGCGGCCAAGATGCTGTATATGTCCGGCGGACAGTTCAAAGTGCCGATAGTTTTCGCGGGCCAAACGGCTCGGCGTATCAAGTTTCGTCTCAGCACTCGCAAGCACTCTAGGCCTTTTATGCTAACTTTCCGGGCTTAAAAGTAGTTATGCCTTCGACGGCGGCTGATGCAAAAGGCTTGCTCAAATCGGCGATCCGCGATGATAACCCGATCGTCTTTCTCGAACAGGAAAGGATGTACGGCATCAAGGGCGAGGTTCCCGAGGACCCCGATTTCACGATCCCGCTAGGCGTTGCCGATATTAAACGCGAGGGTAAGGATTGCACTATCGTTGCACGTTCGATGACTGTGCCGCTTGCATTGCAAGCAGCTGAATTGATTCAGACTCAGTTTGACGTGTCTGTCGAGGTCATTGATCCGCGAACGATCAAGCCGCTCGATATCGACACCATTGTAAATTCGATCAAGAAAACGAACCGGCTAGTCATCGCTGAGGAATCGCACGAATTTGCCTCTGTCGGTGCGGAGATCACTTATCAGGTGATGGATCACGCGTTCGATTATCTCGACGCCCCGGTCAAACGCATCTCGACCACCGAAACTCCTATGCCGTACGCAAAAATCTCGAGGCACTTGCGTTGCCGAGCGTCGAAAAGATCGTCGCTGCCGTTAAGGAAGTTTGTTATTTATAAACAAAAAATATGGCTGATAAATTTTTAATGCCGAAACTTTCGCCCACTATGGAAGAGGGCCAGATCGCGCGTTGGGTCAAAAACGAAGGTGACAATTATGATGCCGGCGAGACCCTCGCCGAGGTCGATACCGACAAAGCGACGATGGAGATGACCGCCCTCAAAGCGGGCACTCTGTTAAAGATATTAAAAGCCGCCGGCGACACCGCCCTGCTCGGAGAAGCCATCGCCATCACCGGCGATAAGGGAGAGGATATCTCGGCACTGCTGAGCGAAACGGCTCAGGTCGGCAAAGGCGGAACCGCCTGCGTCAGCAGGAATGGAAGCCGGGCAGTTCAGCCGTCAAACACCCAAGACCAGAAGTGCCGTCTCGGCATCATCTGCGGGTGCATGACCGACTGCTCCACCTGCTAACGCAGGCGGTTCTGCGTCAAATGGCCGATTGATCGTTTCACCGATTGCGGCCCGCATGGCCGCTGAAAATGCAATCGATCTCAAAACAATTGCCGGAACCGGACCGAACGGGCGCATAATTAAACGAGATATCGAAGAAGCGTTGGCAGGTGGCGGTCAGTTGCAACGGCCCGAGAACCAGCCGGCACGAACTTTTACTCCATCAACTGTTGTTGGAGCATCAGCTTATACCGACGAGACCACGTCGAAAATGCGGCAGATCATTGCCAGCCGTTTGGCAGAATCTATCGGGCCGATCCCAACGTTTTATTTGACGATCGAGATCGAAATGGACGCGTGTATGGAGCTTCGCAAATCGGTCAATGCGTCGGTAAGCGAAGATCAAAAGATCAGCGTCAACGACATCGTCGTCAAAGCGGCGGCTATGGCACTGGTCAAACATCCGTTTGCAAACTCGTCGTATCAGGACAAAAATATCCGCTTTTACCAACAGGCAGACATCGGCGTGGCGGTTGCGATCGACGAAGGTTTGATCACACCCGTCATTCGCGGAGCTAATCTAAAAGGATTTCTTGAGATCTCTGCCGAGATCAAAGACCTTGCGGCAAAGGCAAAGGCCAAAAAGCTGCAGCCTGAAGAATACACCGGGGCTACGTTTTCGATCTCAAACCTCGGAATGTTTGGCATTAAAGAATTTACGGCGATCATCAATCCGCCCGAGGCAGGAATTTTGGCGGTCGGCGGGGCGGCTCAGACGCCTGTCGTTCGCGACGGAGCGATCGTCGTCCGCAGCATCATGAACGTCACGATGTCGTGCGACCACCGCGTCATCGACGGTGCGACGGGTGCCAAGTTCCTACAGACCTTTAAGCAAAATCTCGAACAACCCGCGATGATGCTGGCTTAAGGAAGCATCTTGGAAAATCAGGAAAAATCCACTGCCCCATTTCTAGCGCTGATCCCGGCGCAGCTTCTATTTGGTTCGCTCCCGGTTATCGGCAAGATCGTGCTTGCTGTCCTGCCTCCAATGGCGCTTGTCGGTATTCGTGTCGCAATAACGGCGGCGATCCTGTTTGTTATTCAAGCCTTTCGCAGCCGTATCTGGCTCAAGGAAAAAGGAGACTATTGGCGGTTTGCCGCACTGAGTTTGTTCGGAGTGGTTTTCAATCAACTCTTTTTTATTGGCGGGCTCTCTCTGACAACCGCATCCAATACTTCCCTCTTAGCTGTGATGATCCCGGTTTTTGCTCTCGCTGTCGGCTCGATCGCCGGGTTTGAAAAACTTACGGTGATCAAGATCATCGGCATCATTTTCGCAGCGGCGGGTGTTATATTTCTGATCGATCCGCGAAAAGCGTCGTTCTCTTCGCAAACGACAGTCGGTGATATTTTTATCATCATCAACTGTCTCGCATACGGCATCTATGTCGCAACCTCAAAAGGGGCGATCACACGAAACGGCACGTTTCGGTCGATGATGTGGGTGTTTATTTTTGCGAGTATTATCTGTATTCCGCTCGGGGCATTTTCGCTTTTAACCATTGATCTGGCAGCGATCGATACCAACATTTGGCTGATAAGCATCTACATCGCTGTCGGTGCCACTGCGGCGCCGTATCTATTAAATGCTTGGGCGTTGTCCAAGGTCAATCCGTCGACCGTTGCGGTTTTTGTTTATCTACAACCGCTCATCGGATTTGGGTTGGCGGTCTTGTTTTTGGGTGAAAAGATCAATCTTACGTTCATTATTTCGGCGGCCTTAATATTTGCGGGAGTCTTTCTGGTAACAAAAAAGTTCATTCCCAGTGAAACTTAGCCTTGCATTTTGCGTAAATTCGACATCTAATCACGCAATATGGCAACACAGATAAATCAGATCGACGATGCCGCCAGCGGACGCACGATCCTCCGCGTCGCGGGAGAACTTCATCACGACGATGCCGTTTTGCTCGAACGTATTGCGGCTTCGATTAACGAAGAGAAAGGGACGCTCGTCGTTATCGATCTCGCCGATATTGATTTTCTCGATAGTGAAGCCGCACCAATCTTAAAACGCCTTTCGGAAAGCAACCGCTATTCGATCGAGGGCATTGAAATTTTCCTACAATCAACGATCGACCATGCCGAACGTCACGGGGTGTGACGACCGCGCCTGACATTTTCTTAAAAACAATTTACATTAAAGGGAATGAAAACACGGGAAATAGCCGAATTTCTTTCTGCCGAACTCGTCGGTGACGGCGAAGTCGAGATTACCGCAGTCGCCGCAATTGCGACTGCAACCGTTGGCGAGATCGCATTTATCGAAAAAGCTGATTTTGAAATTACATCGGCGGCGGCTTGTCTGATCGTACCGGTAGCTTTTACAGCACAAACTACCGCTCCACAGATCCGCGTTAGCGATCCTAAACTCGCCCTTGCCCAGGTCGCAAAAAAACTTAAGAAACACGAACGGCGTTATTATGGTGCTGAGCATTCCATAATTGCGAAGACAGCTGATGTGCGCACCATCGAGATCGGTTCCTTCGTGACGATAGGCGAAAATTCATTTATTGGTGAGGGATGTGAAATAGGTGACGGCGTACGGATCGGCAGAAATGTCGTCATTAAAAAATTTACGGTTCTTCATCCAAATTGCGTCATATACGACAATGTTCAGATCGGAAGCCACTGCGTCGTTCATGCCGGAGCAGTGATCGGAGCCGAGGGCTTTGGGTATATACGTGACGAACATGGCGAGTACCATCAATTTCCCCAGATCGGCACGGTCGTAATCGAAGACAATGTCGAGATCGGTGCTAATTCGTGCGTAGATCGTGGAGCTCTCGGAGAAACCCGGATCGGCGAAGGCACAAAGATAGACAACCTCGTTCAGATCGCCCACAATGTCCAGATCGGCAAACGCGTCGTTATCGCGGCTCAAACAGGCATCTCAGGCAGCACCGTTATCGAAGACGATTGCGTCATTGGCGGACAGGTTGGAATGGGTGACCACGCCCGAGTTCAGAGCGGTGCGATCATCGGCTCGCAGGCCGGCGTATTACCGGGTAAGATCGTTCGCCCCGGCGTTTGGTGGGGCACGCCGGTTCAACCGCTCGACGAATATAAACGCCAAAACGCCCACGTCAAAGGCCTCGAACGTCTCAAAGCCGAGGTGAAAGAGCTTAAGAAGAAACTTGATTAGCCAACGATCTTGAGGATGGCTTCGGCGGCACGTTTTGATGCTCCGCCGTAACCGAGTTTGTCGGCGGTTTCCTTAAGACGGACGCGCATTTCGGCGTTTACATCAGGCTGCAGCAAACGCGTAATTTCATCCACCAGGGTCTGAGCAGTAAAATCATTCTGAATCAGTTCTTTTGCAAGCCTTTCACCTGCGATCAGGTTTATCAGCCCGTAATGCGGTACGTCGATGAAAGGTTCGAGCAGTTTGTAATTGAACGCTGACGTCTTGTAAACAATGACCAGCGGAGTGCCAATGATCCCGGTCTCAAGCGTCGCAGTCCCGCTCGTGACGGCCGCCGCATCAGAAGCATTCAAGGCGTCATAAGTTTCATTTTCAACCACCTTGAAATTAACCTCCGAACCGGCGACGAGCTGGTCGATATCTTTTCGCTGTTTAGCAGAACTGATGGCGATAACAAACTGGATTTTACTCTCTGATGCGAGCCTTTCGGCAGCAGCTAACATAACTGGCAGAATTTGAACGATCTCTTTGTGGCGGCTTCCGGGCAAAGCGTAATGATCGGCTTTGCTGCGTCGAGTTCGTGATCCGAACAAAATTGTTGTTTCGTTCTATCCGCGTGAACCTCGCGTGCAAGCGGACTGCCGACATATTCCACATGGGTAACCCCGTTTTCGGCGTACCAGTCCTTTTCAAACGGCAATATCGTCAACATCAGGTCTACAAATTTCTTGACGGACGATATCCGATATTTACGCCACGCCCAAAGCTGCGGCGAGATGTAATAGACGACCTTGATCCCCTGCTTTTTCAGATGTTTAGCTAGTTTGAGATTAAAATCGGGAAAATCAATGAGTATCGCTACATCGGGCCGTTTTTCGACGGCAGCGGCCTTAAGCTTTCTCATCGTCCGTAGGAACATCGGCAACGCTCGGCCGATCTCAGCCAAACCAACGATCGAGAGCGAGTCAGCCTCGACCGTCGCGGTGACTCCGGCTTCGCGCATTCTCGGTCCCGCAGAGCCGAAAAATTCAAAATCTTTGTCAGGTGAATTATCGCGGATCGCACGGACGAGTTTGGCCGCGTGGCCATCGTCCGACGCCTCACCCGCTACGATCATAAACCTAAGTGTTTTCATTCTTTATACCGACGGCAGCTCAATGTTTAATGATATATCTGAAATCTAAAATGACAACCTGAACGTGTTGTTGACGCATCATAGTCAGTAGTTTGGAAAACAGATAGTTTTTTCACAGCCCTGATGCTTGCAGTAAGCTCCCGTAACGCATAGAATTCAGTGTTTGGGCTGATTTTTAAGAATTAGTTTTTTGCATTAATTAATATATTTTATCATCGGCATTTTTGGAGGATCTCTGTGACGTTTCGCCTGATCATTATTTCTGTCATTATCTTTGCGTTTACGACCGCGACATTTGGTCAGATCGACTCGGTCATCGGCCAAGTAACAAACTCCGGAGCGGAGTCCTTTGTCGGCGGCATTAGCGGTAACGGCCGTTTTATCGTATTTGAATCGTCCGGCAACATTGCGACCGAAAACCCGCGAAACGAAGATGGCAATCGCGAGATATTTTTGTTCGACTACGCCCAACGGCGAATCTTTCAGATCACGGATACAAAGAGCGTTCTTTACGATACCAGCATTACGACATCGATCTATTTCAATGTTCGAGTCGAGATCGTAAATACACGGCCTGTGATCAGCAATGACGGGAAGTGGATCGTCTTTAGTTCGAACGCAACATCATCGGTCGCCGGATCCCCAGTAAATGGGACGAATCCCGGCTCGTTTAACGGCAACACTTTTACGTCGCCGACGCCGACGCCAACGCCGACTGTAACGCCCACGCCTCACGCGACACCAACTCCGACGCCGACAGCAACACCAACACCATCGGGTACACCGACACCGACGCCGACACCACCGACAAATCCATTAGCAAGTGACGGCAATCTCGAACTGTGGTTATATGAAATTCCTCCGTATGCACCGGTCGCAGACCTTTCGGCCGGTGACAACGTCGCGCTGGTCAATCTAGCAGGCGGAACATTTACCCAAGTCACAAATTCGATCCCCAGCCAGTTGCCGCGACCCGCATCGACCACTACGGGTGCATTTATAGCCGATGATAATCACGAGGCGAGTATTAGCGATGACGGCAATGTCATTGCATTTGCCTCAACGAGAAATTTGGTTCCGGGCGTAGGCAATGCTTATCCAACAGATGATAACGATGAGATCTTTACCTACGTGAGGACATCTGCGACGCTCGGACAGGTGACAAAAACTCCGCGCGGCCCGATATCAAATCCGATTTACAGCAAGAGTCCTACGATCTCAGGCAATGGGCAGCGAGTGTTATTTACAAGTACCGGTGACAATCCGATAGTCGGGATGACCGGTGGAAATAACCCGCTAGCCGACCGAAATGAGGAGATATTTTATAGCGACCTTGACGCCGTAGGTGCGCCCACGGGCACAAAGAAACAGGTCACCATTACAAAATCGACAAACCTTGGTGACCCGGTCAATATACTCGACCTTGGGCGCCGCATGAGTCGGGACGGGCGATACATCGCGTTTGACTCCTACGCTGACCTGGCTAATGAGAATAGCGGCACTAATTACACGTCTTTTGCCTTTATCTATACGACACGCCACAGCACGTTTCGACGTATTTGTGCCCGCAGTGACGCCGATTCGGCAGCTACGGGCGGCGATCTGGCCAGATATCCGGGTTTTACTGACAACAATGCGTCCGGCACACCGTCTACACTAGTCCTAGAGACAAGAATGAACATAAAGGCTGACGGCACGATACCGACGACGGCTGCAGACGGCCTAAATCCGAATGAGGTCAGGCCTGCTCAAATATATTCGTACCCGTTAAATATTCCGGCTGCGACAGCAACTTTTACGCGGCTCGCAACATTTCCAACGCCGACGAATTTTCTCGCCTCGACACAATTGATACCCAGCGACTCGATACAGAGGATGGCCTTTAATTTGTCGAACACCGAGCTAGGAACGGGCAATTTTGATGGACAGGCTGAAGTTTATTATTTTGTAAAACCGACGACAACCGTCACGCAAAGACTCAGGGGATTTGGGCTTACGACAGGTGCGAGTGCGATGCCGGTCTCTCAAACAGTGGTTCCAACGCCAACCCCGACACCAACGCCATCGCCTACACCGACACCGATCCCAACGCCAACTCCGACGGGATCACCGTCTCCTACTCCAACGCCATCACCGACACCAACGCCGGTAACGCCGCCGGCTGTTCATGGCATCTCACCCGGCATGTTGGCAACATTTAACTTTCCGCGACCTCAGGCAATTACGCCTAAATCAGCGGTAGGTGACATAAAACTTTCCCCCAGTTTGCCGTTCGAATTGAGCGGTGTGACAATGACGATTAATGGCGTTGCCTGTGGATTGAAGTCGGTAGATGGGGACAAGATCAATTTCGTCACTCCGGCTGCCCTTGCAAGTGCGGCTGAGGGCACCTCATATCCTGTAGTCATAAACGCAAATGGGCGTGTTCTAAAGACCAATTTTGTGATCGTTCCAACAAGGCCCGATGTATTTAATGAGGCGATGTTTATTGGCCCGGGCGGAAGGACGAAACTACTAAACGTAACTAATCGCGTCTACACCAAGGAGCCTTATATCATAAGGACCATCAGGCGACGGGGCGATATTTTGCGGCCGAGTGTATTACGTGTATATCTAACGGGCGTTGCTAACGTAGACCCCGGGGCTATCACAGTACGAATTCGTGATTCGCTGATCACGGAACAAATGTTTTATCTAATGTGCTCGTCGAACCGGGGGTTTATATTTTAGATTTTGAGTTGCCGCCGCATTGGAGAAGGGGCCGGCGATCAACCGCTAGTTATTACGATCTCGGCAGGCACGGTCACTTTCTCATCAAGACTAGACGATACTTCAACCAAAGTTTTGATACTTTGATCATGTCCAGTTTAGGTTGAAGAAGGCGGGGTAACCCGCCTTTTTCGTGATTGCAAATATTCGTTATGACTCCATAACCGCGAGCCTATCTTGCTAACCCTATTCCCTTGTATTATCCTTTCCCTATTGAACTATTTTGGAGAATCCGGGTTTTTTAGCACTTTATTGAGAAGATCGAGCTAATGTTTTGAGACTAGGAGTTTCGCATAATTATGTCGGGAAAAGACGTTAACACAATGAAGATCGCACCTAAGGTGTGGAAGAACGGCGAGTTTATCAATTGGGACGATGCCAACATCCATGTGATGGCACACGTAGTAAATTACGGCTCGAGCGTATTTGAAGGTATCCGTTGCTACGAGACCATCGAGGGGCCGGCAATTTTTAGGCTTGCCGAACATATGCAGCGGCTTGTAAATTCGGCCAAGATCTACCGCATGGATTCGGCCTTCTCCCGCGATGTTTTTTGCGATGCTGCGGTCGAATTGGTCCGTAATAGCGGCCTTGATTCGTGCTATCTTCGTCCTCTTATATTCCGCGGACTCGATCCTGAAAAACCCTCGTTTGGTGTTTAGGGCTCAACAACCCGATCGAATCTTACATAGCTGCCTGGCAATGGGGAAATATCTGGGGGAAGAAGCTTTAGAATCCGGCATCGATGTTTGCGTGTCGAGTTGGACACGTATCACGTCAAACTCGATGCCCGCGATGCAAAAGCCGGGGCGAATTATATGAATTCGCAGCTTATCAAGATGGAAGCGATCCTCGGCGGATTTTCGGAAGGCATAGCTCTGGACGACCGCGGATATGTATCCGAGGGTTCGGGTGAGAACATATTTTTGGTCAATGGCGGCAAACTCATCACGCCTCCGCTCGGAGCGTCGATACTGCCCGGTATTACCCGTGACTCGGTCATTCAAATCGCTCGTGAAATGGGCATCGAGGTCATCGAAACTTCGATTCAGCGTTCGGCCCTCTATCTTGCCGACGAAGTCTTTTTCACCGGAACTGCCGCCGAGATCACACCGATTCGCTCGGTTGACCGCATTACTGTCGGGTCCGGCAAACGCGGCGAAATGACCGCTCGCCTTCAAGAAGAATTCTTTAAGGTCATCAAGGCAGAGCGTCCGGCCCCAAGCGGAGCGGAATGGCTTACGTTCATTAACGCCAGCGGAGAAAAAAACAGCAACGGCCTGAGTGACCGATAATTAGCTACATTTTTGCAAGAAAAGGACGAACTGGCTTGTGTTGGTTCGTCTTTTTTTGCGCCTTCATTTCACAATTTCTGATCGAATCTGCAAGATCTGCACGATACAACAAAGTAAGAAAAATACAACAAGCCTCGCAAAATGCGCTTGCAAAAACAAAAAACGGGTGTATACTGCTTTCAATCAAGCAGTACTTTCACTGATCGTCATCCCAAGGAGCAGTTTCCCTGCGGCTCTGTCGATCAATTAAGTGGTTCAAGGAGATCCCAGCTTTACTCCTAAACCTTGGCACTTATTTTCAGGCTTGAAACTGAACGGATCCCAGCGTTTTTTCGATTCCCAGTTTCCAAAGCTCTTAATATCAAGGGGAAAATTTGTATTTTGTGTTCGCATTATGTGCGACGCGTTTTTTGTTGTCACCTCTGGTACGCGTATCGTGGGCCCCGTTTAGGCAATCGAAAGGAACATAAACTTGCCCAAACGATCGGTTTTAGAAAACGACAGTGTGACAAGAGTAAATACGGTTAAAATTATGAACAAATTAATGATCCTCGCAAGTCTAATAACAATGGCCGCATCAACGGCAATCGGCCAGAGTACGTTTAAGCTCGACTCTGATCAGATCACCGTCGCAGTAAATTCGCCGAAAACCCAGGAAATGCAAGTTATTGCAACCGCTGTAATACCTGACACATTTCCGGAGAGTGCGACGATCACATGGACAGGACATGAAAACTTCCTTACTGTTTCGTCGACTCTGAGCGCAGATCGAAAAACTATTACGAGCATCTTCAAGGCGATCAAGGCGGCGCCAGATCTGAAACTAACAGCAAAGATCGGTACCGGCGAGTTTTCGCAATCAATCAGCGCGACAGTACAACCAGAAGTAAGTTCAAGCACCATAAGACTCTCCATTTCGAATGAGGAAAAGAGCGACGGTATCGATCTAACTATCGGTGGGGCAAAACAATATCGCGTTTCCCTCAACAGTGGAGACGAGATCCCGTCAAGCGCCATCACGGTTAAAAGCGATAATGACACAGTTGCTACAGCCACTTTGCAAGGCGACATCCTCACGATAAGGGGTATAAGCGCCGGTCCTACAAATATTAAGATATTCGGTTATGGTAACCCGATAGGAAATTTGCTGATCAATGCCGTGGCCGGAATAGAACTTTCTGCTATTCCATCCAAAATTGTAGTAAATCGTAACGACCCTAAACCTGTCGAACTAAAGGATGCCCTCAAGGTCGATCTGGCAAAACTAATTATCTCGGCTCCGGTGAATCAAGAGATAGCGACGATCAACGCTCAAAATCAGTTGATAGGGTTAAAGCCGAACGGCGAGACGACCTTCAAGATAACAGTAAAGGATGTTCCTGATCGAACCAAGGACATAACAGTTGCCGTCAAGGCAAAGGCAGAGAAAATAGTCGCTAGCATCCCACTTAACGACAAATCGCTATTAAAAGGAATGCCAACATCGTTTAAGCTCAGTGTCGAGGGGATGGACAACAATCAAACGACGTATCCGTCGATCTCGCTACAAGTGATGCTTCGTGTGTATCAGTAGCAAAATCAAGCCGAAATAATTTCACGATCAGAGCGGAAAAAGAAAGCTGTACCGCAGTTAAGCTGACGGCAACCGCCACTGTTGAAGGATTGGCATCACCACTAAAAGAAGAATTTACAATTGTTACATTTGCGATAGCCGACTTTGCACCGCTCAGGATAAGGCTTGATGTGATGGACGATCAGACGGCTCAAGATCTTTTTGGCAAGAAAGCGAACGATGAATATATCATTGCTAAGGTCCGCCTATTTAATGCCATCGGGCGCGGAGACGCAAATTTTGGTAAATCGATCCTCGTCTACAGTGAATCATTAGAAGTGAAAGTAGGCGTCGAGTGGCGTGAGGTGGACGGAAATGGTGAACATGCTCAATGGCGAACGCTGGACGAAAGGACAGCCAGTAGTTGGTTTAATAATGCCCAACTCACCGCCGCCCCGACCAATAAAAACTGTACAACAATTTCTCAGCCAAATCTTTTCGTTCCATACCGGCCGCTGACATTTGACATAGTATCAAATACTCACGAACGGCGAGATAACCGCAGTTGGCGCAGTAGAATTTTTCTTGCCCTCAATGGTTTTTCGACGCTTGCTTCAGTAGTTACGTCGGTTGCGGTTCCGGCAGCAGGCAATGACATACCCCTTGGACTGGATAAATTTAGAAATCTGCTAATACCGGGCGTCGAAAAGCTTTTCCGAGCATGAAAGAAGTGCAGCGACAAAACATCACCTCGATGGTCATGAAACCGCTCGAAGAAGTACCTTTCGGGTCAGATATTACTAGGATCCTTTTCTTTCCTCGTCGGACGATCAAAGGTGTATTGGTAAATCTGCCAAACGGAACCGCCAAAAGAACGGAACTTAGGATCAGCGCGGTTAGCATCTCGGATTCCTGTGCCGAAGTGGGAATTATCGACAAGGTAAACTCATCGCCGACTCCATAAGCAAGAGGGAAAATATTAAGTTTGGGATTCAGTGGTCCAAATAACAGAGAAAAACGATATGCGTTCTTTTACCGACAAAGAAGTTTTGGATCGGGTGGCCGGCCTGTCGACATTTAAGGGATTTCCGACTGGAATTATGGATGTCTGGATACGTTCGAAGGCGGATGTTTTTGATTCGTTTGATGACAAGGCCTTTACGTATGAGTGTTTTGGCGGCGCGAACACGCCAAAGTTCATAATGGCCCGCAACGGCACGACCAATGCCGGGTCTTACGGCCTGCTCCATTTCGATAAATACAATCACAAGGGGTGCGCCGTGCTCAAATCGAACGTGATCGTGTACGGATCGCACGCCTATGGATTGCACAATGGAAAACCTGCCTATCGTGAGGTCAAAGGGTTTCCATATTACAGGGATGCCAACAAAAACCAGAAAGCCGAGGAGATCGGGCCCGAGTTCACAGACATCATCGGTGCAAATATCCACCGTGCCGGACAAAACTCGACAGTCATAAATAATTGGTCAACGGCTTGTTTGGTCACCGCTAATTTGACCAAATTCCTGGCTTGGCTCGATTTTATGAAAAAGCGGCCGCTGACTGTTTGCATTCTTAAAGAATGGCCGTGATAACTGGAGATGATCTTATGCCCGAAACTCAGAATTCTGACTCAAATTATTTGATATCGTATCGAACGCTTAGACGAGCGATCGGCATGATCGGTATTGGTCTGCCGATCGTGCTTGTGTTCGGTGAGAACCAGTTTGGCAAACCGGGCATACTCGATTCGATCAGTTCATATTACTGGTCGGACTCGATGAGGGACGTACTTGTCGGCAGTCTGTGTGCGATTGGAGTTTTTCTCGGTGCTTATCGCGGTGATCGGGATCTGGATGTGCCCGCGGGCAGATTGGCCTGTGTATTCGCTATTGGCGTTGCTCTATTTCCCTGTTCGAAGCCGCTGGAACCCAGAGCATGGTATAACTTCGTTCACTACATTTCAGCAGCGGGACTATTTCTAAGTCTTGCGTATTTTTGTTTGTTTTCCTTTACTAAACAGGATTCAGGCACCGACCCGACACCAAAAAAACCACTCCGCAATCGCGTTTATGTCACATGCGGCGTGATCATCATGATCTGTATCGCAGCGATCGCGATCCTTGGCATTTTCCCTCCGGAAAACTCGGTAAAAAACTATGTTTTCTGGCTTGAGGCATCGGCCATTTGGGCCTTTGGCTGGTCTTGGTACATCAAGGGTAAGGGACTGGGGATCATACAGGGGTGATCGCTATCGCAGACCCTGGCCAATCTGTTCCGTGCCAAATGCTCCGATCCCGTTTAGGCGGAAACTGAAGGTCACGCGGTTCTCTTTGCGAACGCCGACATTGAAAGTGTAGTACTGCATGGCGAGAGAGCAGCAATCATATGCGTACCCAAGAGTAACGAGCGAACTGATCATCGGGGACTGTTTTGCCGTCCTTGGATTCTCGAAATCAAAGAAGAACGATGCTCCGCCATATAAGCCTTGATTACGGTTTCCCACAAAGACTGATGGACTCCATTGAGACCCGCGAAGAGTTCCCGGTTCCTTGCCGTTGACATCGGCATACTGGGCCAGAGATGGTATCAGCGTGATCGCCCTTGTGTAGTAAAGTCTGAAATAATTTGAACAGCGGTTTATCGTATCCAATTGTGGCCGAAATAGCCCTAAGTCCGTCACCGCTCAACCCATAATCGAGACGAGTGTTAACAAAGATCGTTTTCTGCGGGCGATAGGTTGCGTCAATATTTATGGGCGAAAATCGTCTCGGCACACCGCCGAATGTATAAAAACTCATCGCCGTCATCGGCTCGATCTGGTTACGAAAACCCGGGACTAGTGCTCCGCCAAATGTCTCATCGAAAAAGTACTTACCGCGTATACTAAGACTAAATATTTCGTATGGCTGCACCGACGACGCCTTGGATTTGTCGCCTTTTTCCTGCAGCAATTTCTGAGCCTCGCTCGTCACAGCCTCGCCGTATTTTCGTGTGTAAAAACGGTTGATGATGCCATATTCGATCTCGTTGGTATTCGCGATCGTGTCGACGTGGTCAAATCTGATTATGCGGTTAAAGTTATCGACTCCACGGACTAGACGATAAGTCAGATACGGTTCGATGACGTGTCGAAATCTAAACTTATCGTTCTTACCGTAGTAGTTTTTAGCAAGGGCGACCGGCCTAACGTCAAAAGTCAACTCTCCGTATTTGCGTATCACGTCATCGCTGATCACCCGACGGAACGAGTCAAACGAATTAGAATAATACGTAACCCGTGCGGACGCTGTCGTAGTGAAATTGAAATACTTAGTGTACAGCGGCAGGATGATCTGCGGATAAATATCAAAACGCTGAACTACCGATGGCGTAACGATCGGGTCGTGACCTGTCATCTGTTGATATAAGGCAAGATCATCGACCTCCTCGCGTCTCGATACGCCCTCAAGACTCGTCTTGAAAGAAAAATAAACGCCATTCAGAAATGATGGCATTGACGGACGCTTTTCGAAATTGATACTTGGCAGATTTCGCGTCTTTTCCTTAACATTCGGTATAGAGATCACCTGAGATCTCGCGAGTATATTGAGTGTGTAATCGTTCCAACTTTTATTAATAAAGACTTGTGAGTTTTCGATCGGCGATATGATCTGTTGGATGCCGTCGGAAAACTCTTGTCGGAAAGCGAGACTTGACGTCAAGCGAAAATCTGCGGCTGCGGTAAACCCATTTGGAAAATAATGGACCCCTTCGGCGTAAACGATAGATCCGCCTTGATCTGGGTGCGCAGCGTCCGCTTTCGGCCCAAATATCCTGTCTTTAACAGCATAAAAGCCCGCATTGAAATATGATCGCGAATTGGCTCGCGTCCTTAGATCCAACCCATAGCCAATGCCGCGTTTGCTGTAAAGGTCTCCGCGAAACGTCACATCGGCCGAGTCGCCGAGCGTCTGATAGTAGGCGGTAGAAAGGCGTAATCCCTTGCGGCCTGAATATCCGAACGTAGGAGTCAGAAAGCCGGAGCTGCGTGCTTTTTCTTTGATCGAAATAGAGGCGAACGGCACGATCATAAGGGGAATATCCTTTACCCTAAACCTTCCGTTTTTGAGACGCAACCTGTCGTTTATCTTGATGCTTGCCCGGTCCGCCGTAAAGCTCCATTTTGGTACGGCTTCGACACAGGCCGTGAACTTCCCTTTTATCACGACGATCTCGGTGAGCGATACGCTCGACCCTCTCGGCTGTAAAGTAGATCACCGTCCCGTCGTTGGTCTGGTTGGTAAATCCTGTCGCGTCTTCAAACGTGCCGAGCTTTGTTTTGTAATTCCAAACCGCCGTAGCACCCGTAATTCGCTGATCGTCGCCCTGGTCAAATATCACGCTGCCAGTTGCAACCATTTTATTTTCGGCCTCATAGATCGTGATCTCGTCCGCCTGCATTCGATAGATACCGTAATGAGCATCAACATTCCCGATATGCTTGACGATTCGTTTCCCGGCCTCGCCCTCGATCGTTCGCCGGTCGGAATTTACGACGACTTCGCCGTCACCGCCTTCAGGTTCGAAGCTAGGCTTTTTCGTGGGCTTAGGAGCCGCGATGCTCTGTTCCGCTGATATTGGATTGATATTCGGTGTGTCGGTTATTGGGTTAGCAACCTGTCGCTCGACCGGATTTGTCTGCTGCGCAAACGTCGAAAATGAGAGCAAAAAGCAGGAGAAAAGGAAGATTGTTAGGTTACGAAGCCACATTAAATCAATAAGTTAGTAGTTTGATGCTAACACGAAAGCAAATAAACAATAAAGCCTTGTTCCCGGCTGATGGTGGCATTGATGTTTCTCTTGTTATTCGAAGGTATGTGCGTGGAGAGTATGCCATCATTTGGCAGATAGTTCGAGTACGAAATAGTCGGTGTTCTCGATTCGGATTACCCGCCCTGAGGAGTATTGATCTAGGAAAAATTGGTTGGCGGCGTAAGCATTACCTTTTAGGACATCGTCGCCGCTCATCTCACTCTGAGCAATTAGCTCAGGCGGAAACCACGATTCCGACGACACGCTTGCTGCCTCAGGGGGCTTAACACGCTCAGCCTCAGCGACGATCTTTGCCGAATCTGTCGGCGAAAATCGTAGTACAGCTATTAATTTTTTGTTTGCCTTATTCTCTTTCCAAGCGACGTCCTCAGCCTCGTACGGAACAGTGGCGACAAGCCGCAACTCCTCGACATTAGTCTTAGCAGAGTTAGAACTATCGCTTGCCTGATTTGCCCCCGAGGGCGAATTTGTTGAATTTTTACCAGGGCCGCCGCACCCGAGCGTGAGTACAGCGATCAATACGATCGAGAAATTAGCAATAAGCTTTACAACGGCCATTTAGAGATTGTAGGCGGACAAAGGTGTATTTTGCAATTTCCCCGTCCCGTCACCGGCCCGTTGCCCTAATCGCTCAGGTAATTCAAGTATGGTAAAATCTCACTTTATACCACGATTATATTTATTTTTATGATGCCAGAGATCAAAGAATCGACTACCGCCGCTGAGGCAGAAAAAGAGCGTTGGGAAAGCGAGACCCTGCAAAAGGTGCTCGACAAAACGCCCGAGCGTAAAGAACGATTTGAGGGCATTTCGCTCGAACCGGTCGACCGGCTTTACACCGAGGTTGATGTCGAGGGCACGAGCGAGGTCGGTTTTCCGGGCGAGTATCCTTACAAACGCGGCATACACCCGACCGGATATCGCGGCAAGCTGTGGACGATGCGGCAGTTTGCGGGATTTTCGTCGCCGGAGAATACGAACGAGCGATTTAAGTATTTGATGGAGCATGGCCAGACAGGTTTGTCCGTCGCATACGATCTGCCTGCTTTAATGGGCCTCGACGCTGATTCGCCACTGAGCGAAGGTGAGGTAGGTAAATGCGGTGTCGCCGTTTCATCACTCGCAGATTTTGAGGTTTTGTTTGATGGCATTCCGCTCGATCAAGTTACCGTTTCGCAGACCATTAATGCTCCGGCACCGATATTTTTAGCGATGTATCTGGTCGTTGCAGAAAAGCAGAAGGCCGATTTCACCAAGATCTCAGGCACTCTGCAAAACGACATCCTCAAAGAATATATCGCCCAAAAAGAGTGGATCTACCCGATCAAACCGGCGATGAAGCTGGTCATCGATACCTTTGAATACACGACCAAACACGTACCGAAATACAACCCGATCTCGGTTAGCGGCTATCACATCCGCGAAGCCGGTGCGACGGCTCTGCAGGAGCTGGCGTTCACGCTCCGCGACGGTGTCGAGTATGTCCAGTACGGTGTCGATCGCGGTATGGACGTTGACGAATTTGCTCCGCGGCTGTCGTTCTTTTTTAACGCTCACAACGACTTTTTCGAAGAGATCGCCAAGTATCGTGCAGCCCGCGTGATCTGGGCACGGACGATGAAAGAGCGCTTTGGGGCGAAAAATCCGCGAACTATGCAGCTGCGGTTTCATACACAGACAGCGGGTGTTTCGCTAACCGTGCAGCAACCGCTTAACAACATCGCCCGCGTGGCTATACAGGCGCTAGCCGGTGTACTCGGCGGCACACAGTCGCTGCATACCGATTCGTATGACGAGGCTCTTGCCTTGCCGACCGACGCAGCTGCGTTGATCGCTCTCCGCACGCAGCAAATCATCGCCGAGGAAACGGGTGTCGTCAACACGGTCGATCCGCTTGGCGGCAGTTGGTACGTTGAATCGCTGACTCAAAAAATGATCGACGGATGTTTTGATTATTTTGACAAGATCGATGGTTTTGGCGGCATGGTCGAGGCGGTCGAGGCGGGGTTTCCGCAACGTGAGATACAAGAATCGGCCTATCAATATCAAAAAGCGGTGGAACGCAAAGAACAGGTTATTGTCGGCGTAAATAAATACACCATGGAAGAAGCTCCGTCAAACTACCAGATCCTGCAGATCGACGAAGGCGTCCGCGACCACCAGCTTGAACGTTTGGCTCACACCAAAGCAACCCGTGATAACGGAGCCGTCGCTAATGCCCTCGAAAAGCTTAAAGTAGCCGCAAATACAAACGAAAACACAATGCCATCTATCATCGAAGCAGTCGCTGCGTACGCGACGGTCGAGGAGATCTGCGTCGCCCTGCGTGACGTTTATGGAATTTACGAAGAACCGGCGTTTTAGACGATGGATGAGATCCTATCGATAACTGAAACAAGTACTCCGCCGAGAGCGAGTCTCGGTGCTCGAGGTGAGGCTCTCGCCGCAGATTATCTCGTAAAAAACGGCTATCGCATCGTTGTGACAAATTTCAAAGTTCCTGTCGGCCGCAACAGTAAAGGCGTTTCAGTCACGGGCGAGATCGACATTATTGCGCTGGATGGCGAGACGCTCGTGTTTGTTGAGGTCAAGACCCGTCGGTCGGATGAGTTTACGCCTATTATCACCAGCGTCAATCTTCGCAAGCAGCGGCAGATAATACGTACCGCAAAGGTTTATCGGCGGATATTTGGCGTTCGCGATGTTCCCTATCGATATGACGTGGTCACGGTGCTGATGCCAAAACATGGGGATACCGAGATCGATCTGACACGAGGATTTTGGAACGAGGCAAAGTTTCGCAAGGCCTATTGGAATGATGAAATTTGGATGTGATTCGTGTAAACTTATTTCCACATTGGCGCGTAATAAACTTTGCTGAGGAATTAAAAAAACAATATGAAAATATCGATCCTTTTACTAACGTTAGTTTTGTCACTTACCGCGTTTGGCACCTCGACGAGTACGGCTGCTGACCTGACAGGAAAATGGTCGCTCGCCGCTGACGCTGGGGGACAGGTGATCTATGTCGCAGTCGAACTCAAGCAGACAGGTGAAACTTTTACCGGCACGACATCGTCAGACATGGGCGCGGGCACAATCGACGGAGGCAAGGTGACAGGTAAGAACTTTGCCGCCACTTTGCACGCAACCGTTCAAGGAAGTATCGTTGATTTTGCGATGGCGGGAACCTTCGAAGGCGATAGTATGTCGGGAACACTAAACAACTCGCAATTTGGCTCTATTCCCTTTACCGCAACCAAAGATAAGTAGCCGATTATAGATCGGTTGGTGAAAAAGACGCCCTATTTCGGGCGTCTTTTTTTATCGCTTGCTGCGAGGGACCTTGCTGTCCGTCAGTATGACAAAATCACCTATCCCCGTATTTTTTGTCTTATCGAAAGTCTTAAAATCGTCCTCGTACCGCATGGTTACGACCAATGCCTTTGTATTTTTGCGGTATTTCAGAAGATGCTCGACGGTTCCTAAACGGCTCTCTGTGTGAAACGCACCGACTAGGTGCACGACGAGAGAGTGCTTATTTTTCTTTAGATAATTTGCGACCGAGTTTGCCATCGTCGCATCCCACAGAGACTGCGATGCCAATATCTTATCAATTCCCATCTGAGCCTCGGGGCTCGGGCCCATAAGGGCCTTAAATTTCTTGGCATAGACGTCGGAAGGCTCGCCGTATGGCAGCGGTGCTAGCCATTTTCTTGCGTCCTTGGTCAATCCGTTTAGCGTCTCGCGGCCTCCGCGTGAGACCATGTTGACATAGCGTCGGGGAGCGTTGGCGGCGATCACTGGCAGACGTTTTTCCTTTGCAAGCTCAACCAGAGGACGGTAATCGGTCTTGTAATTGCCCCACGGCCGCGACGACGCGAGAAACTGTGCTTCGCTGATCTGGCCGTTTAGATACTCGTTGACGACGATCTGCACGTCGCGCTCAAACATCTCGAGCGACAGTGCGACCTTTCGGGTTGCTAAATACTGAGCGACCGCCTGCTTAAATATTTCAGCTTGCAGCGCATGGGCGACTGCATCGTCGTGCTGTTCGCCAAGAAAGACGGCGTCGACGCTGTCAAGAGACTTAACGATAGCCTCAATACTCGACGGATTTCCCTGCCCGTCATAAACGCGGTAATTCTCCGGCGTTACAACCACCTGAGCACCCACGGCCGCTGACATCATCATTATTAAAAGCGTAAAAATTAGAGATCTCATATATTTTGTTCACATGATATCACAAAGAAAAAGCCCTCATCACGATGGATGAGGGCAAAATCAATGTTGAGGTAGAACCCCAACCTACCATTTACCGCGAACCGTTACCGCCACTTTTCTGGCTGGTTCAACCGCTCGTGCAGTTCCGCCATCAGCGATAAAGTCGGCATCCGTCACGTTATCGACTATGCTGATCACCTGACTTGGATTGCTAAACATAAACCGACGTGCTCTGACCGTAACGATGTACGTTTCGCCCGGCTCGAGGTCATCGAACATATATGTTCCACGACGACCCGTAATTACAGTTCGCGGTTCAGCAAGTGCATTACCCGTGATCGTGACCACAGCATTTGTAATCCCGCGTCCGTCAGCCGTCAATATACGACCAGAGATGCCGACTCCTGCAGCAGTTGAAGCTTGGGGTGCGAGAACGACGCCTCGGAAGCCCGTATTAGTACCAGCCGTTGCTAAAAGTGTCGGGGTCGCTGCCAAAGTGCCATTATACCCTGTTGAATCAACCAATGAGACTAATTCGGTACCACCCCGAGTCGCATAGATTGTTACGTTACCCCCACTAACTGAGCCGGTGAGACCCCGATACTGAGCCAAGGAGTTAGCTACACCGGTGGCGGCCCAACTAGTCCCGTCAAAGGTAAATTTCCGGATCGTACCTGCACCAACAGACTGGTCGTCAGCAATATAAAGCGTATCAAGCCCGGCAACACCCGCACTTAGATCGGCCAGAAAGAACGAATTTAACGAAACCGTAGCCGTCGGCATACCCGGTAACGACGTGGTCACCTGACCGCTTGTTGTAGGTACGCCCGATCCGACCGAGTTCATCCTCAGGGTTCCGGAGCCGGACGAAGTGTAGAGCTGTCCACCGAAAATATTTACGGTGCGTGAATTTGTAAGGTCAGAAGTAACCACGGTACCCGCTCCCGTAGCTCCAAGGGTCGTGAATACCGTACCCGTTCCTGATCCAACCGCCCACATATTTGTTCCATCAGTACTCGCGGCACCACGAATGTTTTGGGCACTGAAGCTGGTTGTCGAGGTCGTAAGATTAAAAATCACATTCTGATCTACCCTTCCGATGACCCTCGGAACCGCCGCCGACGTTTGACTTGCCGGTGTAGCTGAACCCACAGCTGCGTCATAACCAGGGATCATGATAAATCTGCCGTCTGATGAACGGGTGATCTCGCATTCTGTAGTCGAGTTACCAGTTAGTGTCAATCGTGCACCGGCAGTAGTTGAAGGAACGGCGATCGAACGCACTAATGTGCCCGCCGGCGTAAATTCATCCAAGAAAACTACGGTCGCAACTGCGGCTAATGTTGCCGACCCGTCGCCAACGCGACAAACAACTAAATTGCCCGATGCGAACGGAGTCGTTCCTTCCGGCGAATCGGCTTTTGTCCCTTTATTACCAACCGCCCCTTTCTTATCGTTCAATCGATCGTTCGACGCTCCGGTGCTTATGGTCGCTCCGGTAACAAAAACAACCGCAATTAAGGCGGCCAATAAAAAACGAATAGCTAAAAAGCTGGATGATCTCTGGTTATTGGACATACAAATACTCCTCAAAAATAAATAACATGCATCCTAAACTGGTGAACAAATTGGCGATCGCAAGGCGTTTCTCGCCGTTTCACCATAAATATCAAGTGATGTTGATGTTACAGATTATATGCCCAATCTGCCCAACTTCAAAGCGCAGAGTGCCCTCTGCGGCGTTAAGTTAAGGTAAATTGTTAGCGTTTCGACTCTAAAGAGTGTGAAACGGTAAACGCCACGGCGGACATTTACCGCTTCACTTTACTGATCGCTACGCGTCGTACCCCGATCGGCGACAAAATCGGCATCGTTCACGTTATCATTAAGGGTAACGATGCGGCTCGAATTGCTGAATACGAAACGTCTCGATCTGATCGTTACGATATACGTTTCGCCGGCAGTCAGTCCCTCGACGATGTATCTACCATTGACACCAGTCATGACATTGATCGGTGTCGCAAGTGAGTTACCCGTTACAGTCACGATCGCACCGCGAATACCGCGGCCCTCTGCAGTTGTTACACGGCCCGAAACCGAAACACCCGAGGCTGTCGGCACGAGGAACTGGAGTCCCCAACCGCCGGCAATAGCCCCCGGCTGGCCGGCCTCAGTGAACGCCGCACCGGCATCGTCGCGAACAAAGAGACGCCACTGGCCGTTTGGATTGCCCGCACCAAAGCCAGACGCCAGCGAAGGCGGCCCGCCAAATGCACTACCTGGTATTACATACGGGAACGCCGGAGCCGTAGCCGGGAACGCAGCAATAACAGGCTCCCAAGTAGTCGGCTCGAACTTGCCGGTCGTTAGCGGTCCGCCATTAGGTAGCACCTGACCCGCGGAATCGTCAAACGTCAGCGTGACCGGCCCGCTCATCGAAGTTGATCCGCCGGCATCACCCATTATTACCATCTTCTGGCCAAGCGGCCCGACGAGCAATATATCCAGATTGTCAGGATTTGCGAGCTCGACGTCATACAGGGTTACACGCATACCACCGTTGACCGTTGGAGCCCCGCTAACATTAATAGTTGACGGATACGGCGAAGCCGTTGCTCCGAACGCAGGGATGTTGATCGGATCGTGATTGTTTGTGAACTGGGTCGCAGCATCATTGATCGTCAAGAAGATCGCGGAGTTTCCTCCAAGTACAGCCGCTCCGCTCGGGCCTGAGAGCTGTAGCTTGATCGTCTGCGGCGTCTCATACTCGAGATCCGGACAGATCTCGATCGACATCGTCTGCCCAACGTCGCCGTTGCCAAATGAGAGTAATTGCGAAGTCGTTTTGTAATCGACTCCGGCTGTACATGCTGCACCACCTGTGGCAGTACCACCCGCAACGGTCGCGGCTGTGACATCCGTCAAGCCGGATGTGCTGACCGAACGGTTTACGATCACCGCAGCCGTCTGCGACTCGTCTTCCATCTCGGTCGAACGTGCAAACTGTACGATCGGCGTATGACATTTACCGCCACCGCTCGCCATTGCGAGATTTGCGATCTCACCCGCCGTTAGTGCACGGTTAAAGATCTCGACCTCGTCAAGCAACCCGGAATAGTAACGTGTATTTCCAAATTTCAGATAACCAAAGTTAAGCGTATCGGTGTTGTTCGCCGGTGACGCATTGGTCGCTGTCTGCGTTTGTAGCACGCCATCGATATACAGCCGCATGGTGTTATCAGTGCTATTCCAAGTGCCTGTAATATGATGGAACTGATTGTCTAACACGCTGGCATCGGACGATATTTCCGGATAGCTGCTGCCGTTGCCGATCGCGAACCTCATCTTGCCATCGCTGCTACTGTCGGCTTGGAACGCCCAACCCGAATTCGCATTTTGAGATTTCTCGATCAGAGTAGCGTCACCGCCGGTCTGAGTTCCCGCCTGCATCCAGAAATCAACTGTGAACCCGGAAGCCGTGATATCCGCTACCGAAGTAGGCGGTGCCTCGACCTTACTCGATCCGTTAAAGGAGAAAGCCTGGCCAACCCTGCCCGTAACGTGAGTGACCGCGGTTTCAGTGCCGTTATTGGTGCCTACGATATCGGTTGCGTTCGTCTGCCCCGGATACCAAGCTACCATGCCTGACGGCGGCGGCGTGCAGTCATCGTTGAGGATAGTACCCGTCTTAGTGCCCGCGACAGTCGTTGCTGACGCGCCTACGGTCGCAGTTGCGCTCAGGGTAAATGCCTCGTCGCCCTCAAAGTCGCTATCGCCACAGACAGTAACAGTGAACGGCAAGCTCGCATCAGTTGCTAGGAAGTTAAGTACCGATCCCGATTGCGAGACAAAATCGACTCCCGCACCGCAGGACGCTCCGCCAACAGCCGAGCCATTGACCGTTGAGATCGTAACCTGCGACGGTTGTGATGTCGTACCAACCTTGGCTACGTTAAAGACAAAGTTAGTGGTACCGGAGTTGGTTTCCACCTGTGTGACATCGCCGATCGTGAACGATAGCGGATCGCCACTTGTTATGGTACCGATTCCGCGTCCATCGCCTATCGTTGCATTAGTAGGCGTATCAAGATCGATAAAGAACTGTTCGGTCGGTTCATTGACCGGGTCTTCAAGGATCGTGATCGGTATGCACTGCGGGATCGAATTATTAAACGTCAAGGTTCCGCTTGTCGCCGCGTAATCCTGGCCCGCGGTCGCCGAGTCGTTCGACGTTTGATAATGTACCGTGACCGGATAGACCTCGGTGTTACCTGTCAGCCTTACTTCGAACGCATTTGTGCATCCGCTGGTGTTCAGATTGTCGCCCGCAAATGTAGCGTCAAACACGTCCAGAACCGGAGCCGCGTCACCATCAGGATCGATCGTAAGGACAGCCGTCAATGGCGTTCCCGGCGTCGTCGCAGGTGCGGTCGCGACGTTAGAAACGGCAATGTTGACCGTCTCGGCGACCTCATAGATAGCGTCGTCGTGGATAGGAATATTGACGACTTTACTGACCTCACCGGCGGCAAATGTTACACCCGTGATACTTACGGCGTCATAGTCCGCCGCAGGCCCCGCAGTCGCCGTTCCGGCACTGGTCGCGAAGTTAAATGTCGCAGTTGTGTCGTGAGCACCGACGCGGGTAACAGTTATCGGAGCATTAACATCGCCCTCGGTAACGGAATAGGCCGCCGAGCTAAGCTGTATCGTGCTGATATGGCACTTACCTGCGTTGCTGGCATTGTAAAGGTTCGTCACCTCCGTTGCCGTCAGTGCCCGGTTAAAGACCTCGACCTCGTCGATGACCCTTGCCATCGTTCCGCTGTCGGCGAATACGCTCGGGACACCAATATCGAATGGTGTCGACGTAACAACGCCGACCGAAGTATTTGCCACGGTTCCTTCCAAAACACCGTTGACGTATATCTTGAGCGATGTTCCGTCAAATGTTCCGGTCACGTGATACCAAGTATTCGCAGCCGGAATGGTCGTTCCGACAGCCTGCGAACGCGGACCGCCGTTTTGATCAAGCATGAACGCGAACGCACCGGTCGATGCGACCGTCCTGAGAGAGTAACCCATCTGGCCCGTACCCAAGCCCCATTTTGTCACAAGCGACTTCCTGGCCCGGACCGCCGGCGGACGCTAACTTCGTCCAGGCGTCGATCGAGAACGGTGTGCTCTGGTTGAACTGGAGATTAGCCGCACTCGGCACCCGAGACCCGAGAATTGGTCGCGGCAATGTTGAACGCGGTGCCGACCTTGCCAGCGACGTGCGTCACGTTTAGCTCCGTACCGTTGTTAGTTCCCCAAATATCCGCTCCGTCGGTTTGTCCCGTCCACCAACTGACCATATTGGCCGGCGGCGTCAGGCAAGCGATCGGCTCTATCGTCGTACTGACGGCGAACGTGTTGTTAGGCAGATTATTATCCGGCTCGGTTCCTGTAACCGTGATATTGACCGATGTCGGCGTTGTGGCAACCACTGTGTTCGCCGTGAGCCGAATCGCAAAATTGATACTTCCGCCGACCGGAACTGACGAGGCATTACAGATCACGTTACTTCCCGATGGCGAACATCCGGCTGATGCTGAGCCAAACGTAAAGTTTGGATCGATCGGGAACGTCATAACGACATTTGAATTTTTGACCGATCCGGTATTTGCAACCGTGGCCACATAGTTAACGTCGTTACCCGAGTAAACTGTGTAGCTGACAGGTGCAACCGTAACCGACAGATCGCTCACTCGGCACTTACCGCCGACGCTCGAGTTGTAGAGATCAGTGACCTCAGTGTCTGAAAGTGCCCGATTGAACACCTCGACCTCGTCGATGAGACGCGGTACGTTTGCAGTGTCGGGGAAGACACTCGCTACACCAATATCAAACGGCGTGCCAACTGCAAATCCGACCGACGTGTTCGCCGTCGTGGCTTCTAACACGCCATTGACATAGATCTTTAGCGAACTACCATCGAACGTGCCGGTCACATGATACCAAGTATCGGCCGCAGGGATTGTAGTTCCGATCGCCTGCGAACGCGGCCCGCCGTTTTGATCGAGCATAAATGCAAACGCACCCGTAGAACTGACCGTCCTAAGCGAATATCCCATCTGGCCAGTACCTAAGCCCCATTTTGTGATGATCGCCGCTTCCTTACCAGGTCCACCGGCGACTGAAAACTTCGTCCAAGCGTCGATCGAGAACGGCGTTGTTTGGTTAAACTGGAGATTAGCGGCACTCGGCACCGAGACCGTACCTGTTGTACCGTTCGTGCTAAACGCATTGCCGACCTTGCCGGCGACGTGCGTTATTCCACTTGTTTCTGATCCGTTGTTTGTTCCCCTGATATCCGTTCCATCCGTCTCACCCGGCCACCAGCTGACCATGCCGCCCGGAGCGGTAGAACACTCGTCGTTGAGAATGGTTACGTTCGCCGCCGCGGGTGTGCCGATATTGCCGTTCGAAAGTGTAACGGTAAATAATTCGTCCGGCTCAAGCGTCGCATCCGGACAGATCTGTACGTTAATTGTTTGCGGACTCGAACTGCCCGCAGTAAAGTTGACCGTACCGCCAGTGTTGACGTAATCGACCGCTCCGCCGCAAACCGCTCCGCCTGTTGCTGAGCCGCCGGCTAAAGTATAGTCTGCCGACACGGCACCATCCGTTCCACCGGTTCGCGTCACCGACAATGCAATGCTGCCGCCGTTCTCAGCGCCGCTGTAGGTGGCTGATGCGAACTGTAGTGTTCCGGGCGCTGCTTGCGCTGTCAGCACAACATCGTTACCATCGCCGCCAACATATGAGATCTTGGCGTCACGGCCGGTACCGATAAAGTTAGGTATCGTCGCTCCCTCAACTAAACCGTTGAACGTTCCTGAAACCAGGTCGCCGAGATCGTTGTTGATGATAACAAAGGTGTTACCATTCGCCGGGATAAATCCGCCCGACTGAGCGAGCGTTAAGTTGCCGCCCAAGGTCACGGTACCGGTGACATTTAGTTGATCGTGCCGGCCAGCACCGTTACCGGGTATCGTGCCGCCGATCTCAACAGCGTAGGTCGAACCGCTCGCAAGATTTAGGTCGCCTGAATTGATGACGCCGGGGCTTGCTCCAGGGCGAACGATGCCGCCACTGTTGGCCGCCAGCGTACTATTGACCGTGCCAAAAATACCGAGATCGCCACCAGTTAGTACCGTAGTTCCGGTTGAAAAAATATTGGTCAGCTTAGTTTGTGTTATTGCACTGCTGACACTGACTGCACCGGTAAAGGCATCGCCTATATTCATCGTGCCGGCCGTTACACGGTCGAGTTCAGCATCGGTCAGGCCAAGCTGGGTTGCGCTGTCAGCCCCGCCGAGATTGATCTGCTGAGCGTTCGTCTTTTGACGAATGTTGACAATTCCGGCATTCGCGCTCACAGAACCGGCTGCAAAATCCATACGATCGGCAACCAAAGTGATTGTAGCGTTGGAAAGTGTTGATACGATCGGATTGCCGCTACTACCCGGATTTAGCCAGATACCAGTTCCGCCAGTAGACCCGTGGGTTCCGGTTATCTGAATAGTTCCGCCTCCCGTACTGATCGAACCGCTTCGAGATAGATCAAGACCATTACTCGAATTTGCCTGCGGTCGCGGTAACGGTCACATTGCCGCTACCGGCCGCAGATATCTTCGAAAGGCTGCCATCAATGCGAATACCTTCGTTAAGATTGCCGCCAGTACCACCGGTTCCAGCGACCGTCACACTACCGTTAACGGTCGACGAGATCGTACCGGTCGGATATAGAATGAACCCGATATTTTGACCTGCGCTGTCACCTGTTCCTGCCGTGCCAATAACAGAGATGTTTCCACCAAAGGACGAAATCGACGCTCCGGCACCGATCTGCAATCCGTGCGTGTTGTTGCCTGTACCGCCCGTACCCGTTAACGACGTGGTCGTTGCTCCAAATGTAGAGCCGCCCTTAACAACCGAGCTATTTGCCATGCCGATACCGATACTGTTGCCCGAGTTACCTCCTCGTCCGTTTACCGTCACCACACCGGTACCGCTAGCTTGGACGATCGCGGCCGCACCATCGAGATTGATGCCAAAGAACGTACCGGCGGTCGGTGTTACCTGTTGGTTGGCGTTCAAAGTGATCGGGCCGTTAACGGTCGAGATGCCCGCCGTCACGGCGATGTTGCGCGCGGTTGTCAGCAATACACCGCCCGTGCCGGTTGACCCAAGCGCAGCGTTTACCGTGATCGCACCGGTCGCAGTTCCCGAAGCATTACCCGTGAGGGTCTTGTCGAGAGCCATTGTCACCGGACTACTGGCTCCAAACGTGATACCCGCACCAGTTGTAAGGGTCAGGTTATTTGGATGCGTGATGGCCGCAGTCGTCGTGATCTGTCCGCTGGCCGAATTGCCGACAAAGACCGTTCCCGCCGTTACGCGGTCAAGTTCCGCATCAAGGAGGTTAAGCGGTCCCGCACTAGGGTCACCTGCTGTGCCGAGATTGATCGCGACATTAGCGGACTTTTGACGGATCGTAACCGGCCCCGTGCCCGAATTAATACTACCGGCTCCGAGGTTCATGCTGTCGCCGATCATCGTGATCGCAGAATTGAGGGCCGTCGTTATTGACGGAGAGCCGCCGCTCAGGTGAATGCCCTCGGACGACGCTCCAAAGGTTGCAGTACCCTCGACCGTGACTGTTCCCGTGCCTGTGGCCGAGATGTTTCCGCCATTCATGTTAATGCCGTCGTTGTTGGTGCCGGTGGACGTGCCGCCGGTTCCCGTTACGGAGACGGGACCGTTCGTTCCAGATTGGATCGAAGCATTTGTGACAACGATTCCGCTGTTTTCTGCGCAGGCACCGCCTTGGCCCGTTACACTGACCGCTCCGCCGCTCGAAGTGATAGCTGCACCCGCTGTACGTACATCTACGCCAAAGCATCCGCCTGTTGCGGCGCTACCACCGGTTCCTGAGACCGTTACCGTACCGCTAGATCCGGCCGATATTGATGCCGCAGATGCCGCATTGAAAACCCGCACGCCGTGATGATCACCGCCCGTACCGGAACCGCCGGTTCCTAGTACCGAGACATTTCCGCCGATAGATGTGATCGAAGCACCGCCGTCTATGACAACCACGCCAATATTGGTCACACCCGTAGCGGCTCCGCCCGTGCCGTTCACGTTGGTCGTAATACCGGCCGCATTGCCGCCTCTGATCACGCCGCCTGAGATCACGAGGACACCATGCTGGCCGCCGCCGACCGTGCCGCCCTTACCATTGACGGTCACAACGCCACTACCGGTGCTCTGAACCGTGGCTGCATTTATGTTAATGCCATTAAAATTGCCCGCAGTAGGTGTCACCTGTTGATTCGCATTGATCGTCAAAGCTCCGTCAACCGTCGTTAGGCTTGAACCGGACAGCATTGTTAGGTTGGTCGCGGTCGTAAGAGCGATCGTGCCCGTTCCGCTTGTGGCAACGTCGCTCGTACCGTTCGGGAAGCTGATCGTACCCGCCGCAAATCCGGCCAGGCTATTGCCCGAGGCCAGGGTTACCGCCCCGTTGAACGCGATAGTGCTAAAGGTATTGACGCTCGTGCCAATGTTTAAGCTCGAATTGAGATCAGGCAATGCGTTGACAGCCAGCGTATCTGCTGCGTCTCCGCGTTTGATCGTGACCGAGCTGGTCGGGTTAGCAAAATCAGTATCTTCGAACGAAGCTCCGCTCAAACGCGACATGCCGTTGCCGCCCGTACCGTCGTCACCAAGGGTTGCGGCTGTACCGCCTGTCGGTAGTTCAAATATTACATCGCTCGCCGTACCGGTATTTGAGATCGGCTCGAGTCCGGTGTAGTTAACGGTGCCAAAGTTTTGCATCTGGACGTTGCCGTCACTCGCATTGGTGTAATGATAAGTGACCTGTCCCTGGTTGCCGCCGACGATATTAAGCCTGTCGCCCGTGCCGGATGTCGGATCGCCGCCGTTATACGTGATGCCGCCGGACGGCACGATGTCACAACCCGACAGATCCACAGTCAACGCATCATTGCCGGCAAGCGAATTGACCAGTATGCTCGTCAATCCGGCGAGCGGCACCTCGACCGTGTTCGGGTCGATCTGAGTTCCCGCACCCGCATAGAGCAGGTGTGTTGGGTCGTTGATACGCAGATTTGCCCCGTTGCATGACAAACGCAGATCGTCGCTGGTATTAGCTCCGTTGACATCCTCAATGGTCAACGCAGAACCCGAAAGTGTTACATCAGTGTCCTGTGTCGGAGCAAAATCGTCGTCCACGATCGTAACCGTTTCGGTCGCCGGAGCGACGACAGACAACCCACTGCTTGGGTTCGCAAGCGTGAGCGAAAACGTCTCATTGCCTTCGATAGCGGCATCCGGACACGTATCGACCGCGAACGGGATACTCGACACACCGGCACCAAAGCTAAACTGGTCGTTGCCGTCTATGTAATCGACAGCTCCGCCGCACGCAGCTCCGCCCGTGGCGGTATCGGTACCGCCATTGTTGAACAGATAGTTGACGGTTACCGCCGAATCATTTGCACCGTCGCGAATAGCGGTAAATGTCACCGCTCCGTCTTCGGTCACGCTGTCAGTCGCCTGAGCAAACCGCACCGTGCTGGTATGGCATTTACCGGCGCCCGGCATTAGCGATCGCCGCGATCTCGGTCACATCAAGTGCTCGGCTAAATATTTCGACCTCGTCGATTCTGCCATTGAAAAAGAATCCGGCCTGAGGAGAACCTATCGTCAGCGCCGTCGACGCATTAGGGCCAGGTGTGGCTCCGTTGGTGACCGTTCCCGCAGGCACCCCGTCGAGGTAGAAGGTGAACGTGTTTCCGTCACGTGTCACGGCCACGTGATACCACTGGGAAGCTACCGGAGTGAAAGGCACGGTGAGCGAGATCGGACCGTTGACCGGGTCATTTCGATGCAACTCGAGTTGTGTTCCAACCAGCGCGAACACCCATTTGTTCTGATTGCCGGGACCATCGTTGTGGGAGATGATCGTCTGATTGCCGCCAGGGGAGTTGAAATTTACCCATGCATCGATCGTGAACGGGCCGTTAAAGACGTCCCACACGGGGCTGTCGACCGCCGTCACAGAACCATTGCCGTCAAAAACAAGCCCAGGCCCAACCTTGCCCGTGCCGACCACCGCAGTATTCAACGCGCCGTCCGGTGAGCCGCCGATGTTCTCAACGGTCGGTGCCGTACCGCTGCCATCGAACCAAGCAACCATATTCGGCGGCGGAGGTGTACAGAGGCTGTCGTCATTTGTGATCGTGCCGAGGCCCTCGTCGTCGGTAAATGTGCCGTTTGTCGGGTTGACCATTTTGAGAGTGAACGTCTCGTCGGGCTCGACCACAGTGTCGCCAACAACCAAAACAGTTACCTCTTTAGAGGTGTCTGTTGCCGCAAATGTAACGGTGTCTCCGCCCACCATCGTTGATTCAGCACCAGACGGACGAACTACTACGATGCACGAGCCGAGCGACGTGTAATCACCTGGCGCCGTCGCCGAAACGTCACACGTTTGTAATGTGATCGTTGTCGGTTGGCCGTTGAGGCCGGTCTTTGTGATCGTAAAGGTAAATGCTGTCTGCCCGGCATCACCCTCGTTTGCCGTGACGTCATTGATCGCAAATGAGATCGGTATATTTAAAGGCGTCGAGTCGCTACTGGTATTATTCGTCAGATTAACATCGGCACCATGAGTGCCGTCGTCGGCAATCGTAGCCGTATTATCTATCTGCGTTGCACCGCCGAGAATAGGAGATTCAACATCAACTGCAAACACAGCGCTGCCGCTGCCGCCGAAAGCCAATGATCCGATCGCCAATGTACATGTGCTCAGTGCGTTGTCGTCAGGAGTACATGACCAACTAGGATCGCTTAGAACCGAGTTAAACGTCGAGTGCAGCGGAACCGTTTCGGTCAAAACAACACCGGTTGCCGGTGTCGTGCCGTTGTTTGCGTAGTCCAGCGTATAGGCAACTGTGCCCCCGCTGCGACGGTGGCCCCACCGTCCGTCTTAAGGATCGTGAGATCTGTCTCCGGAGCAGCACAGACATTGAGCAGAACCGAGACGTTACCCGAGCCGGAGTTAGCTACAGCCAGATCCGGCTTGCCGTCGAGGTTAAAATCGCCGGCCGCGACCGACCTTGTATTGTCACCTGCGCCGAACAAGGTTTGAGCGCCGAAAGCTCCCGCGCCATTGCCGAGCATGACCGACACATTTGGAGCCGGAGCGGTAAAGTTTGTCACCACAAGATCAGGATATCCGTCAAGGTTTACGTCGCTGATCGCAACGCCGGTCGGGTTGCTGCCTACATCAGTGCTAGTCGCCGCGGCGAAACTTCCGGCGCCGTCACCAAGCAAAACTGAGGCTCCGAGAGCTGCCGTCGTGGTGACAACGATATCATGCTTACCGTCGTGGTTAATATCCCCGACCGCCAGAGATTGCGGCAGAGCTCCGACGCTAAAATTAGCCGCAGCCGCAAATCCGCCGAGTCCGTTGCCGATCAATACCGAAACGTTGTTGGACCCGTTATTTGCCGTAACCACGTCGGCGTTACCATCATTGTTAAAGTCACCAACCGCAACCTCGATAGCATTTGTGCCAACGCCAAAGTTTGTGGCTGCTCCAAATCCGCCGGCACCATCACCAAGGAATACAGAGACATTTCCATCTGTACTATTTGCTGCCGCGAGATCTGCTTTGCCGTCAAAATTAAAGTCGGCGGTAACAACACCAATCGGATTATTTCCGGCACTGACACTTGTCGCCGGACCAAATACGCCGGAACCATTGCCGAACAAAATCGAGAGATTTGCCGACTGATTGTTTGCTGTCGCAATATCCGGATTGCCATCCAGGTTAAGATCAGCCACCGCGATCGAGTTTGGATGGTCGCCGACTGCGAAATTCGCCGCCGTGCCAAATCCGCCTGAGCCGTTACCCAGCAGCACCGAAACGTTGTTCGAAACGCCGTTCGCAACAACCATGTCGGGATTGCCATCGAGGTTTACGTCGGCCGTGACAACCTTGTTTGGGTTAGTTCCGACCGTATAATTAACCGCAGGATCAAACGAAGACTGTCCACACGTCGCACCCGGCGATACGGTCAAGACAAACGTATCCGTCGCCGTAGACCCGTCGCCAAAAGCATTGACGGTGACGGTGTATGTTCCCGCCGGATGCGCGTCCGTCACAGTTACAACACCGGTCGTCTGGTTGATCGTCAACCCTCCGGCAAATGCACCCGCATAACCGGTCGATGCCGAGACGACAAGATTTGTCGCGTTTGCCGGCGGAGCCGACGGCGTGACCGTCGCGTTACCCGCTAAAGCGACAGGAGTGTCACCATAATTACCCAAAGTCGCGGCAGAGTCGTCATTGACGATCGTGCCTGTGCCAAAGATCGCAGGTGCTCCTCCCGTGTATGTCGCATTTGCCGCGTTCGTTAGATCGATCCTAAATGTTTCGTCAGGCTCGAATGTCGTGTCACCGCAAACCGAGATGGTAAACGTTTTAGCCGTCTCATTTGGCAGGAAGCCAAAGTTTCCGCCAAGGCCGAGGAAATCAGTCCCCGCATTGGTGCATACACCTTCGATCGCCGTAACACCGCTGGTATCAAAGTCACCCGTCGCATTTAGCTCCGTTGCACCTGTCTTCGTCAGGTCAAAGATATATGTCGTCGTGCCCGAGTCTCCCTCATTATGCGAAACATTGCTGATAGAGATGACCGGTGCCGTATCGTTGTCGGTGATCGCAACATTGGCGCCGACCGGCGAACCGAGCGTTAAACCCGCCGAAGGATTACTGATCGTCAGAGCCGCCGTCTCGCTTCCCTCATAGACACCATCGTCAACGATCGTAAATGTAACGCTGCCTGTCGTGCCGCCGTCGGGGATGGTGATCGTCGTCGAGCTAAAATTATAGTCGCCCGCGGTAATATTCGTTCCCGCAGCAGCCACAGTGACTGTCTGGTTGCCCGACACGGCCGAATCAGCCGTCGCCGTTACAGTGACAACTGTTGGCGTCGTTTCGTTTGCGGCATTTGTATCGACTGAGATCTGGACGGGGATCGTGACGATCTCCCACGTAAATTCCGCAGCAGTAGCATCGGTATTACCCGCTGGATCGGTCGCCCGCACCTTGAATGTGTGAGTGCCGACGCTCAAGCCGGTGTAATTCTTTGGCGATGTGCAAGATGCAAATCCACCGCCGTCGCGCTCGCATTCGAACGTAAACCCTACCGCGTTTGGTGCATCGGGTTTTTCTGACCGACCTGCGAACGAGTCGCTGCCGCCAAATTCGAATGTCGCGCTCGTGCTTGTCGTCGTTGCCGGAGGCGAACTGCTGATAGACGTATCAGGTGCAACCGTATCGTGTGTGTATGAGAATGGTGTAGCTGTACATCCGGAGACGTTCCCCGCCGCATCGGTTGCCGACGCATAGATCGTAGTCGTTGTATTCGCCGTAACCGTCACGCCGATGGCAAAGTTGACGCCCGTTGCGAAGTTGCCGGCTAGCAACCCGGTCGTACAATCGTTGCTTGTATATACCTTGACGAAACTATCCGCCTCGGCCGTTCCGTTGATGGTCGGCGTCGTGCTGGAATTGTTTGGGCTCGTCGGAGTGCTGCCGGTGATAGTTGGCGTCGCCGGCGTGTCTCTGTCGATATCATAAACTTCGCCAGGGTACGGTAATGTCGTCGAAACAGACGGCGTCACACCGGTGCCGTTTACAAAGTTCAGCCCGAGCGTACCGCTGCTGCTGCCTGTATTGACGCTGATGTTCCATTTGGTGTTTGGATTTGTCCCCTGAGGGTTAACGCTCGTGATCGAGGCTCCCGTCACACCGCCGCCCTGCACGAGCGCAAAATTACTGGTTGACACGCCATCGACAGCTGCGGCAAACTCGATCGTCCAAATAACACTGGCCAGATTTGTCGGATTCGGATGGGCACGCGTCAACGAAGCGACCGTCGTCGGCGTCTCTGTCGTAAACGAGAAAACATAGTTCGCCGCCATGAAATCAGGCGGGTCGTTTGCGTCAACGTCATTGACCTTGCTAGCGTCAACCGTTACTGTACACGTCGTCGTACCCGGCATCGTCGGGTAGAACGTCACTCCGGCTACAGACGCCATTGGCGACGGCGGATATTGCAAGATCATGTTGCCCGACGGACATTCGAGAGTGATGGCGTTGGCCGCCAATGAAACATTTTCGCTAAATCCAACACCGACCGGCTGCGATATCAATACACCTGTCGCTCCGTTTGCCGGATTGGTAAAGTTGACCTCCGGAGCGCTGTCCGGCGTGACGTATGTGAAGTCGTCATTGGCGGAATTTGCCGACGTACCGCCAGGACCTGTCACGCTAACATCGACAACCCCCGCCGCATGCGCCGGTGCGGTTGCGGAAATGAATCCATCGGTCTGGACCGTGAAAGTAGTCGCAGGTGTGCCGCCAAACGACACCGCAGTTGCCCCAGTAAAATTAGTCCCGACGATAATGACCGTCGTATCCGTCCAGCCGGAGGGCGGATTGAGGCTCGTGATAGTCGGAGCCGGAACTGCTCGGGTGATGTTAACCGTATACGAAACCTGCGTCGTGCCGCCCTGGGCCTTTCCAATGACCGTCACCGAGTTTGCTCCAACGCTGAGCGGCACACTCGCAAACGCCGAACCTACCGCAAACGCTCCGCCATTTACCGAAACGCTGCCATTCGGATCCTGTGCAGTTCCCGTGACCGTGATCGAAGACACCGCGTTCGCAACGCTCGCATTATAAATAGCCGTTCCCGGCGCAAACGGGGGCGCGATCGCCGTTGTCGGATTGGTCAAACTAATATCCGAAAGCAGCGCGTTCGTCGAAGCGGCATCGTCATTCGTGATCGTCAACACGGCCGTACTCTGCGCACCGAGTATCGAACCGGTCGCGTTCGAGAGCGTAATGTTGACGTCTTCGTTAGTCTCCACCACCGCGTCGTTGCAGATCACGATGTCAAAGGTCTTCGACGTTTCAGCCGCCGCAAAGTTTAGCGTTCCCGTCGCCTGTTGGTAGTCAGCCCCGCCGCTGCCGCAAGTGCCGACCGTCGTACCACCCGCCGCGCTCGTCGCGTACTGCACAGTTCCCGCATTACCGCTTCCGCCCGTGCGGGTCACCGTAATCGTCGCCGGAGTCACATTCTCCGCCGTAGTATATGTCGCCGCCTCTCCGGTGTTTGCCGCTATCGACACACCGAAGTTCTCCACCGGCGACGGTGACAACGGTGTCCGCTTGAGGTGCAGATCACTCGTTGCGATGTCCGCAGTTGATTTGAACTGCGGGTCAACATTCTTAGAATTAGCGTCCTTGCCCGTCGTTGAAAGCCAAGTTGCAAAGGTCCGGTCGGTGCCGGCTGTTCCCAGACCGCCGGTCTGACCAAGCGTTGCCGCAGCCGAGGTAAAGAGATCGTTATTATCAGAGGTTAGCGCCGTATACGTCGAATACGCGAGACCGATAGCATAGCTCTTACCCGTGCTCGAACTTGTCTGAGTATTTAGCAGAATATTGTTACGAATATCGATAGTCGGGTTTGAACCGCCGACCGCCAATGCATATGACGGATTGGTGGCGGCTCCGCGCGTGCCGGTCATTGCGACCGAGTTGGCATAGATCTGCGTCGTCGAACCTGCACCGCCGCCCGCGACGATACCCGCTGAGAAATCTGATGGGGTCGCAGCCGAACGAACCTGCGAGATCATATTATTCGAGATCAGGCTCGTGCCGGATGCCACCGTGTTCAGTACGATGCCAAAAGCCGAATAGCCGGTCGAGTTCATCTGGGTGATGCCGTTGATGATGTTTCCCGAAACATCCGCATTAATTACGTCGCTCCCAGTAAACGTAGTAACCGTATTGCTCGGGATCAAACCCAAAGCGATACCAAAAGCCGTGCCCGTTAAGGCTGTCTTGTCGATCGAGCCGATGTTGTTATGTGCGATCTTAATGCCGTCCTCAAAGTTGGCGAGGATGCCGCCTATGGCGATGTTGTTCGGCGAAGCGGTATTTAGCAGATTCGAGTTAATGCGGTTGCCGGTGTTTTTTGTGACGGTGCTCAGGCCGCCCGAGTATATGCCGTACTGCGTCTTGCTGACGCTGTTGCCTTCGATGCGGTTACTAATGTTGGTGGCTGCGCTTGTGATACCGATCGTGCTGCTGCCAGAACCGATGCCAAACAACGTGGTCGTGTTGCTGTTACCGACAACATTGAGGCTAAGTATGCGGTTGCTGTTGGCGCCGTTTTGTAGCCAGATGACCGCCGACGAAGTGCCGGTGTTTGTGTTTGTGATCGTCAGGCTGCGGTCCCCGGCGTCAGCCGCGTTTAGCGAGCCGTCGATTATTACATCGTCCGCGCCGTTGAGCGTTATCAGGCCGTTGGCGGACGAACCCGTGATATTACGGATCGTTCCGGGCCTCCCGTCGGATATATCGTTACCTTCTTACCGCTAGCTATTGTGTTGAGCGCATTGGTGCCAAGTTCGCCTGAGATATCACCGGTGATCTCGACCGTCAGGTCGGCACTCAGGCCGACTGCGTTGATGGCTTCGAACAGCCCGCCCGCGTTTGTGATCGAGGTATAAGTACAACTGCTGCAAACGGCAACCGTGCCGCTCAGCGGGGCTTTGACAACAACCGTTCCGGTTATCTCGTCATTGACTGAAACTGTGTCGCCGACAAGTTCGGCTTTGGCTTTGGTGGTGTGGGTTCCCGCAATGATCGCACCGGTGGACGGGAAAGTGACCGTCGCCGAAGCACCCGACGCCAGCGAAGCGATCGTCGCCGTCTGGTTATAAAGCTCGGTCGTGCAAGTGCCGTCTGTGCAGAAGCGGTAACGCACAGGAACATTGGTCTGTGCCGCCGTTCCGTTATTTGTAAACGAAGCCTGCGGAGCAATCCCAGTCGTTATCTTTGTCGCTCCGTTTGTCGGGTCGATGAATGCAGTTGCTTGAACGTCGTTCGTGGCAAACGAAGTTACAAAACTTCCGGCATCAGCACCGATATCGACGGGAGTCAGGCCACTGCGGGTTTGTCCATCGTAATCTAACGTGACGCCGACATCTGCACCACTTGCCTCTACGGGCGTCGGGTTCGTCGCATGGATGTGCAGGTCGGGAGTTGCGTTCGTCGGATCGATGTACTGAGGATTACCCTCATAACTAGCGGCGTCAAGCCCCACAGCCGTTTTCCACGCACCCAAATTTGCAAAATCGGCCGTATTGAATCGTCCAAACACACCGCCGGTGCCATTAGCGAAATAGACGTTATTATTCAACGTCAAGCCGCTCGGATTCGCCGCTGTTCCTCCGACCTGAACTGCATAGTTCTTGCTAGTAGCCCCACTATTGGAGCGAGCATTGAAGAAAATATTGTCTCGGAAACTGCGCGTATTTGTGGTCACCGAGGTATTAAACGCAAAGGAATTCGAGCTTCCTGCGGTCGGTGATCCACCGACATAAACACTATTGTGAAAGAAATTATCGGTTCCGCTCGGTTCGAGAATTCCGTTGACCTGGATGGCATTAGCGATGCCTGCCCCGATCGCTATCATGTTGTTGCGGTATGTCGCGGTACACCGTTTCCGGCGATACCATTTGCTATCGCCGAGGCACTGTTGCTGGCGTTTGTAATGCCATAAACCAAATTGCGTTCGACAAGGTTTGTCCCAGTACTGCTGGAAAACAGAATACCCGTTACCGTGTCAGCTCCGGTTGTGTTGGTGTTATTCAGATTGAAAACCGTGTTCTGCGACAACGTATGATTTGCAGACGTTGCATTAATGTTAATGCCGATTACGGAGGCGCCTGTCGTTGTGCCGGTGCCGATATTCGTCGTAAGGTTTCTGACCGTGTTCGACGTCATCGACGTCGGGGCGTTCACGGAGACCATTCCATTTACGAATGACCCTGTGCCGGTTGCACTTAATTGTATTGAGTTTGCTACGGTGCCGCCCACGACGTTTGAATTGGCTGTCCAAGTAACTCCCGATCCTGTATTCGCCTGTAACGCCTTAATGTTAAATGTGCCGGATGCACCGAGATTGGTAACAGAAATCCCCCCAATAATATTGCTATTGGATGTCCATGTATTCGAGCTGAAATTGTATATACCGAACACTTCGGTAGCGCTAGCGGTCGTGGTGGAAAACGAGAGAGAACCCGTCGCCGATTGGCTTCCGATTGTATTGCCATTGGAAACCAAGACGCCTTCCTGAAAATCGATTGCAGAGAACGGCGTAGAGTTACTTGTCCCCGATGCAGTCGAACCCGTCATACTCACAGCGGCGATAGTATTGTTACTAATCGTCGAGGTGGCTCTGATACACTGCCGTTAAAGAAGATTCCGACAAATCTACCGCTGGTTCCCGTTCCGGAAATGGCATATGTACCGGTCTGCGTGTTGGATGCGTAGCCAATAATGTTCCCTGTGATGGTCAAACCTTGTGAACCACTGGTGGTACTGGTACCGATTAGCCATATCGGCGAATGCTGCGAGGCAGAACCTGCAGTCCACGCCTTGGCGGTCGTTTGATAAAATCGGTTATTCGTAATTGACCATGTGTTGCAACCATCGGCGGCATAAACGCCCGCGCTAGTCGTCGCTACCGCGAAGTAGTCAAAAATGTTGTTGTTATTGATTATGTTGCCACTATTTCCGATAGCAGTGGTGGTACCTGAACCATTGCAATAAATCCCTTTCGAGGGCAAGTTGGCACCCGCGGGACCAATGTTGTTGTTCGAGATCGTATTATTATCGTTGCCCGCGGTTGTAACCGAATCAGTACTCAACCAAAAAACTCCACCGTTTGTTCCAACCGCCATAGACCCCGAACCCAAAATAGTCGAATTGGTAATCGTGTTGCCCGTTGCTCCACCGATAAATTTTATTGTTGAAGTACCGGATGTATTGCCCGAGTCAGTATTTTGAATTGTTAGTGTGTCGCCGCCGCTATTGATGCCGTTGATGGTAACATTATCGGCTCCATTGAGATTTACTAACGGGTTACCTGATACGGCTCCTGTAATAGTGCGCGCCACACCGCCAACGGGCCGAATCAAAATAAAACTGTAAGAGGCCGAACCGCTGCCACTCGCGTTAACGGCGGCTGTTCCGGTTTCAGTAGTGTTGCCGCAAACTTCTACGGAGATTGTCCCGGTATGGGTTCCTGCGTTGATGGCGGTAAAGGCTGCACCAAGTGTTGCATAAGCAGTCGGCCCGGGGCCGACAAGCGAAGCTTCGACCTCGATCGGGCCTGCTGTATCGCAAACGCCGATGGTCATCGGTTCGGGCGCACCAATGCGTTCCGGCACCGTGCTGGTGCCGCCGAAGAATGTTGTTATGGTGTCGAAGATGCTAAAGCCGGGAATGCCGATGGCGGCGGTGGCCGTGACTGCTGTGAGGGCGATCAGGACGGTGGAGATGGCGATGGTGCGGGTGAGGTTACGGTTCTTGAACATAGACGGAGTACTCCAACAGTTACGTTTCGATCCGTTTAAAACACAAAAACCCCGTGCCTCAGGCACACGGCAAAGGTGCTGTTAAACGAATTGGACTAAATTAAGCTTAATGGGTGAATTATAGGCTCATTTAGTCAGTTGTCAAGCGAATTTTGGCTCTGATGTCACAGAAAGTTAACCGCGAATTGCGCAGAAAAATCGGAAAGAGTGTTAGCCACGAATGACACGAATGGCACGAATAAGAAAAAGAGACGGGAGACAAGATATGGTCTCGTCTCCCGTCTCCCGTCTCCCGTCTCCCGTCTCCCGTCTCCTGTCTCCTGTCTCCTGTCTCCCGACTCCCGTCTCCTGCCTACCGTTCGCGGCCGGTGCCGCTTGAGCCGATGAAATCGGCGTCGGTGACGTTGTCGTTAAGCGTGATCACACGGGTCGGTTGGGCAAAGGTGAAACGTCTTGAGCGGACGGTGACGATGTAGGTCTCGCCGGCTTTGAGCCCCTCGACGGTGTAGCGTCCGAGGTTGCCGGTCGGGACGTTTCGTACATCGCCGCCTGTTCCGGTCACTGTGACAAACGCCCCGCGGATGCCGCGCCCTTCGGCGGTCACTACACGCCCCGCGATGGATAGTTCGGCAGCGGTCGGCGCCGTCGTTACGATCGCGAACGGGGAGAGTGATGTGAGGCCAACGGCACAGAGGGACGGATACGCCGACGATGCATAGGTGCGGTCAACCCAGCCTCCAATTTCGAGGTGCAAGATGTGCAATGTTGCGAACTCGGTTGAGGTAAATGAAGGCAGGTTAAAGCACACCGTCGGCGTACCCGTATATTGTGCGCTCGTCGCGATGTCGTATGTCAGCCCCACTGTTCGCAGAGGCAGCGGCGGAAGCAGTGCGGGATCGAGCGGGATCTGTTGTGTCATGCCGCTTGCGGTCACGGCCGGGAAAAAGACGGTCGCATCACCCGCAAAGGCATAGACGCCGGTATCATTTGGAGCGGATGTTTTGCGGACCTTGCGCATCGTTACCGGTGCCAGAGTCGCAACCTGTTTGAGCTTACCGGCGAGGCCCGCATTGACGATCGCCTTTATCTCGTCGGGCGTAATTGCCCGGTTGTAAAAGGTTAAGTCATCGATCTGACCGCCAAAATAGGCTCCGCACGTCGGTTCACCTCCGATCGCAACGGGACCGTATTTGGGTCAAGAGTCATCGCATGCGTCGCCTCCGCAACGCCGTTGATATAAATCGTCGCGTTGGTGCCGTCAAAGCTGACCGAGACGTGGGTCCAAGCATTTAACGGTAATTTGTCGGGCGTTGTATAAACGCCATTTCCAGGTGCGCCGGTCGCCCCAAACCCAAATTGGTTACCGCCCGGATAAAAATGAAGAAAATAGTGTTGCTGGACAACACAGTCCGGCCCTAAGAAAAGATGGGCTGATACGCGGCGTCGCTTGTTCGAAAGAGCCACACATCGAACGACATCGGCTGTGTCGCACCAAAATTGATGTTTGGGTTGTGCGGCACCTCGACAATGTCGTTGATGCCGTCAAGGCTGAACGCCTGGCCGACCTTGCCGACTGTAAAGCCCGCACCGTTCATCAGCGTTGCGTGATTGGCGTTGCCGGAGATATCACTCGCAAACCCGTCACCGCCCCACCATCCGACGATGCCGGCAGGCGGTATCGTTGCCGTCGGTTTGCATACGCCTGATCTGCCGGCATTGACTATCGCTTGGATCTCTTGTTGCGTCAACGCTCGGTTAAAGATCTCGAGCTCATCGACCTTTCCAGAGAAATCGTAGTCATTATCGTATAACCAACCGCCGATACGAGCGTCGTCGGTAGCATATCCGACACCCGGCGTGCCGATGCGGGCGCTCAACTGTTGTTCAACGCCGTCTATGAACAGCCGGCTTTGGGAAACGTTTCCGTTATGAAATATTCCTGCAACGTGGACCCAACGGTTCGCAAGACCGTCGCTCGGCATACCCCAGAGTTCGCTACCTGCATTGAAACCAAAACCGCCCTCGTAAAAGTAAAGGTCATATCTATGAAATCCAAACGGCATTTGACCTAGGTCAGGAGTGGCCTGTCCGTTCCAGTACATCCAGAAATCGACGGTCACGTCCGTGCCCGGAATGGTAAGGATATTTGGGACCGCAAGGTTAACAAAGTCATCATTGCCATCCAGGCTGAAGGCCTGTTGAACCTTTCCGTCTGAATATGTTACGTCGCCGATAAGAGATCCGTTTTGCCATCCCCTAATGTCGTATGTATTACCATCACCCGACCACCAATTGATCATGCCAACCGGTGCGGGTGTGCAAGATCCGGCATTTTCCAGCACTGCCGGCATTGTAGATCGCCGCGATCTCGGTGTCTGAAAGCTCACGGTTATACGTGGTAACCTCATCGATCAATCCGTTCAAATAGCTTTCACCCACTGAATAATCCAATGGCCAAGTTGAACGTTTCTTGATTGATAAACCGTACCGCCCTGTATCAAGTCCTGACCCACTTGAACGCCGTTGACATAGATCGTGTAGGTGTCGCCGCTTTTCGTCGCTGCCAAATGGTACCAATGGCCAGTGGCGTATTTTGTACCGGAATACAAGCCGAATTGCCACGAGCTGCCATTACCTATGGTGAGGACAAACTCGTTATAATGCCCATGTCCGGACCCGAGGTATGAAAGCACCATGCCGTCTAAATTTCCGTTACTTCGCGAAAAGAGCACGCAATGTAGATTATCAGAACAAGAAATTGGATCGATCCACCCTTCGATCGTCCAATCGGTGCCCATATCAAATGCTGGGACTGACACAAAGTCATCAACCCCATCTAAACTAAAAGCACTTCCCACCATCCCGGTAGCAAAGGTGGCATTGTTCACAAGTGTGCCGTTATGACCGCCAATACTGTCAAATGAGTTATTCTCCGCTGACCACATCGAGGTCATCCCCAAAGGAGGCGGTGTGCATTTGTAACAGAAACCGAGGCTGCCGGCGTTGTAAATGTCGCTGATCTCACTTGGACTGAGTGCCCGGTCAAATATGACCGGCTCATCTATGCCGCCCGCGTAATAGGCATCAGCCGCCCAGTTGCTGCGGGCAATATAGTTGCTGGTCCTGGTCACGTTGGCCGGCACGCCTGTCGTATTGGCTGCCATGACCAGAGCTACCCCGTCCTTATACAGTTGGACGTGGCCGGTCGCGTCCATCGTGGCGGCATAATAATGCCATTCGTTATTGGTGATCGCATTTTCGGCGTATGCCATGCCGGTCGGATTACCGGCGCCGTCATAAACTTCAAAAGCAAGGTCGCTGCTCGTGCTGCGGCGCACAAACATTATGTTGTTATTAGCCTGGCCGTTGCCGAGATCGATAAACCGGGCCCACATGCCCGACGAGGTCGGACGTGCCCACAGCCCAACGGTTAGTCCGTTCGTAAAGTTGGCAAACCCGTCCGGCAAATCGACGTAGTCGTCCGTCCCGTCAAAGCTAAATGCTTCACCGGTCATACCCGCGGTAAACACAGTGCCGTTTTGTAGCGTGCCGTGGTAATTCCCGCGTGCGTCGATGGCGTTGCCCTCACTCCGCCACCACGCGAGCATATTTGCAGGCGGCGACAGACAAACGACCGGCGGAGGCGAACTCAGTCGAACCGATCTATTAGACTTAGCCGACGAAAAAGCCGCGGCATAGAGGCCCGCGGCGGTCATTATTATGATTGTCGTGACGATTATTGCAAATATCTTGACCCACCTAAAGCGGATCGTGGTCCATATATGTTGATCTAGCATGACGTCCTACACCTCCTACTTTGCTCCGCACCGTCACGGGCAAATGGTGTAAGGAAAATGCTGCTTCGTGCCTAAGAAGTAGTGCACGTTTTGCCTTGTTCTACAATAGGTCCCGGCGGTCTGACCTAATTTAAGCTTATACCCGTCAAAACCCGGCACAGTGACGAGCGTCACAATCTCATTCAAAAGAAAAAGGGTGACGACAATTGTCGCCACCCGTATTTTGCAAAATGCAAAACGAACGCTATTGCTGGCGGTCAGTTCCCAGCAAGCCAATGAAATCAGCGTCGGTGACGTTGTCGATCAGGGTTACGACACGGCTTGGCGACTCGAACGCAAAGCGTCGCGACATGACCGTGACGATATACGTTTCGCCGGCGGCGAGGCCATTGACCTGATACGTGCCGTTGACTCCGGTAAAGACGTTGATCGGCTGTGCCAGCGAGTTGCCGGTAATGACGACGCGGGCGTTGCGGATGCCGCGGCCCTCAGAGCTGGTAACACGGCCAGAGATCGACAGCTCGGTAGCTGTTAGAACACTAACGTTAAGCGTCGAGCTGGCGGTCGTACCGACAAAGCCTTCGAACGAGGCGACGTTGCCGGTCGTGTTGACGTACGTGCCGCCGGATGTGCCGCGGACCTTGACTGTGACGGTGCACGATTGTGCCGCCGCACGCGTGCCTGTGATCAGCTTGATACCGACATCGCCCGGAGCGAGCGTGTTGCCGTCGCTATCCTGCAGCGTTCCGGCACCGCAAGTCGTGCTTGCCACGAGCGGCGTTGCGACCACGACATTGGTCGGGAACACGTCCGTTACCGTGATACCAGTCACGGCCTGTGCCGGATTGGTATTGTTGATCGTGATCGTCAGCGTCGATTGCTGATCGAGCAAGATGTTAGCCGGTGTAAACGTCTTGGCGATCGTCGGCGGCTGTACGACGGTCGTTACCGTCGGATTTGCCACACCCGCAACACCCGGATCGTCCGTCAGAACCGGGCCAAAGCCCGTCGCCGAAACCGAACCCTGATTTGACACCGAGAAAGTATTGACCGGCGTCGTCGGGTTAGAGATCGCCGCCCTAAACGTTATCGTCGTGCTCTTATTCGTTGGCAACGTAAAGCCTGAGCCCGAACCATTTACGGTCACAAGTCCCGCTTCGGGTACCTGTTTGGTCGTCTCTTGCGAATATACCGTCGGCGATATCTGCGATGTCATCTTATCGACAAGCGACGCGATCGCACCAAAGGTTGACGGCCCGTTATCTACTGCCGCAGTTGTCGTTTCGACAGCCGTGGGTTCTATTTCGATATTAGCCGACGCCCATTCGACATTTGCCGACGGCGTTTCGATCTTGGTTGGAGCGATGTCGATATTAGCCGACGCCATCACAGCTCCGTTCGAACCCCAGTCGACATCTGTCGGATTTATTTCGATCGACGCCATTGCTACGTCGATCTGCGAGGTTGTTAGATCGTTGTTCCAGTTGGAAACTTTCGAACCGGCTGATGCAGTTTCGTCAAAGTTCGCCAGAGGGCTTGGTTGTGTACAGGCCGCTCCACCGGTAAATGTTCCTGTACCGCCACCATGCGAAGCGGTAGAAGCGCTCACTTCGGTATTACGGCCGTCAAGATAGGTAGCAACAGCTGTAGTGTCAGTCGTTCCACCGCCGTATCCCGGTAGCCTTACATTGTTATTAAACCGCTGTCGAACGCGGATGTCGCCTCCGGCAAAGAGTACCGCCCAACGAGTGGGTGAAAATATTAGCAAGCGCCCCGGCTCCCCCAAGATCTGCGCAGATCGAAGAACCGGCACCCGATGGGTCGGCGACGCCCGATTGGGCAAGAATGCCGTTGACCGCATTTCCCGCACCGTCCAGTTGGACGTCAATGGTGTTACCGGTTGCTGTCACATTTACCGCACCTGCACCGTCTTGTCCGGTTTGCAAATTGATGGCCCGCTGGGTTCCCCCGTAAGCTAAGGAATTACCTGTGATCAACAAGTTCATCGCACCACCGCCCGCATTAAATACAGCAATACCGTCTGCTGTCACTCCATTGGCGACAGTGATGTTGTTGTTCTGAATACGCGAATCGAAAGTAAAGCCAGTATCGAACGCAGACCCGAGCAGACTGATCACGACGAAATCCGCAGAGCCCGGTGTGATCGAGGTGCTCGCCATCGTATTGCCGGTCGCGACAAGATCAACATCGCTTGTGTCTCCGGCACTAACCGAAAGCTGGTCGTTATTGTTGCTCGACGTGCTATTAGTTACGGATATCGCCATATTGGCGTTATCAAACGAATCCGCAACGATGCCGCCGCTGAAGTTGTTGTTTGAATTAACGGTCGAGAGAGTTAGTGTTGCGTTCGTCGTACCGCGAATGCCAAGAGATATCCGCTTCCTTGCTGTAGTGCTCCGCCCGCAGCACCGTTACAACTTCCGCCCGAAATGGTCAGGTTAAGTGTTCCCGCTTGAGTTTGCAGATTGAGATTGTCATCGCCGCCACCCGCCGTGTGTGTAAGCACGCTATTGGTGATCGTGCTCGTTCCGGACATATTAAAGAAGTGAATATTATCTTCATCCGGGCCGTTACCCACATTAACAATTGATCCGTTGTCAAAATGAAAATCCGATACGGTATTGCCGTTAATGCCCTGCTCACCGCAACCGGCTACGGAGCATGTGATATCAACATTATCGATATTCGCACCCGTCACGCTCTGTAGATGGATCGCTGCGTTGGTTGTAAGATTGAGCCCCGTAGAAAGGCCCGAGTTATCGGCGGCAAGGTCGGTGGTGCCGGCATTTGTAAAATTCATATTCTTGAGCACCAGTGCCTTGGTCGTTATGAATTCGCCCCCGCGATTGCTGGTATTCTGAATTGTTCCGCCTGATCCGACCGTCGTTCCCGTACCCGTTACCGTTAATCCGCCATTGCCCGCTGCGGTTCCGGTGGAATTAAGGACGATGCCCTTTGTCGCACCGTTCACCGAAATACTGCGAAATTCCAAATTATTCGCTCCGATAGTGGTGTCGACAACATTCAACGCCGTGCCGGTTCCCACCGATGTCAGTGTGTTGGCCGCCGCTCCGGTCGCCGCCGGGTTACGGGTTTTCGTCGCAAACACTAACCGTCTGACCCGCTCCGGTCGAGTTAAAGCCGATACCGGTCGTCGTATTGATGTTCATTCCGCCGCTGAAGGTGGTCGAGCCGCCGGTGTTTGTCAGGTCGATAGCGTTGGCTGTAGTGGTAGTAGCCGTGATCGCCCCGATGAACGCGGTTGCCCCGCCGGTCTTGCCGTTTATATCGACGGCGTGGTTCGCATTGTTGGTTTTGGTGATCGTGCCGGAATAATTGACCGATGCGTTACTTGCATCCTGACGAAAGGCGATCCCGGTCGGATTTGTGATCGACGTACTGCCGTTAAACGTCAACGAACCGGCCGAGCCGTTGATGATATCGATACCGGCATCGCCGCCATTTAGTGTCGTTATACCGTTAAAGTTGTACAGTCCGTCAGCATTATCGAATAGAAGCCCCCTGCCGTTTGTCGCACTGAGCGTACCGGTGTTGAACGTGACCGTTCCGGTGCCGTGGCCGCCCGTGATCTCGATCATTTCGGAGTTGGCCGCCTGTGTGATGCCCCCACGATAGGTGGACGAAATAGTGCCGCTATTGATCAAAAATGTTCTTCCGCTTGCGTTGCCGGTGAGCGTGCCGCCATTCATTACGATGCTGCCGGAGCTGCTCGTCAAGTTAACGCCCGGAGTTATTCCGCCACCCGTCGAGGTCACGCTGTCAAGTACCATCGCCAAAACCGACGAACTGGAATTTACCGCTTGAGCCGCGGTTGCGGTTATCGCACCACTGGTCGAGGTTGTTGTGCCTGAACCGTCAGTAATCAGCAATGCCGGATGGCCCGAATCAGGAGCGATGTCGAGATCGGCAAACGTTACCCCGCCGGCATTGCCCTGCCCGGCAAGACCGAGACGAACGCCAGCAACGCTATTCGTTCCGGTAACCGCAGTGTTACCAAAATTCATCGTTCCGCCGGCAGCGGTACTTAAAACCTGTAGGCCAACAAGATTGCCGGCACCACCTGCGATGGTGGTAGTTCCGATCGTAAGGTTGCCGCTAACTAATGCAATATTGACACCTACATTTGTTGGTGCCGTCAGGTTGACGCTGTCAAGCGTCATTGCGAGCGGTGTGCGTCCCGCCGGTCCACTGATCGCAAATGGCCCCGCGTTGCCCGTGGCCACGATCGTGCCGCTCGTCGAACTGATAGTACCCGTATTTTGATCCGCAAGGAGAGCTCGCTGGCCGCTGTCCGGAGAGATATCGAGGTCGCCAAAGCTGACGGTTCCTGCACTACTCGAAACTTGGACGCCCGTACCGCCAGATTGAGTACTGTTGACACCCGCAAATGTCGCGCTCGTGCCCGCCGTTGTCGAGGAGAGCAATAGACCGGTGCTGCCGGGGTTTGTGATGGTCGTCTGGCCGGTTGCAACGACATTGCCGCCGCCCGAGATCGTGATGCCCTGCGCAGTGCAGTTTGTAACGCCGATCGTGCCAAATGTGCGCGTACCGCCGGTATTTGTTTCGAGCCGAATGCACTCCGTCGCACCGCCGGTCGCACCGACAGTCGTGTTACCAAAGTTGAGATTAACGCCCGAGTTATTTACAAAAATGCCTTGTGCGGTCGATCCCGAAACGCTTGTCGAACCAAATGCGACTGTGCCGCCAACCGTGATGAGCTGCATTCCGTGTGACGGACTGCTTGTCGTTGTAACTGAGCTAAAAGCGCTCGTCGCGGCAAATGTGCCGTTCGTGAGGTCGAGGGCTTTACCTGTCCCGCTGAGCGTTACATCCGGTGTGGTGTTGTTGCCGATCGTCAACGTACCAAAACCGCTGCCAAAGATCTTTGTACCTGTTCCAACATTGTCGACAGTAATGCCGCGGATCGTATTGCCCACGCCGAGAGTGATGGAAGTTCCCGAGCCGGCTATCATCACTGCATTAGCACCGGGCGTAGTTGTAGGTAGCGCATCGCTATCGGCAGCAAGAGTAAGGCCGGTGATAGACGCGATCGAAGCACTTGCACCTTGGCCAATATATTTTTGGCCGTCAAGCAGTGTTAATGCCGCCGCATAATTACCGATACCGGTAAATATAAAAATATTGTCGTTCACCGCAGGATTATTACCGATGCCATCATTGATGGTCGTGAACGCTGGCAGGTTCGAAAAGGATCTGTCAGACGTCCGCAACCAGCCGCAAGGGTCGTGCAAGCGGGTGCTCCATTATTAATGAACCAGATCATCCCCGATACATCGAGCCTTACCGTGCCTGTACCCGTTAAACCATCAGGATCCGTGACTGTGTAAGTGAACGTGTCGGCCGAGCCCGCTGTTCCCTCAAACCCGGGAGGCGGGTTGTATTCAAAACTGCCGTTGCCCGTCGTAGCCGTAACCGTTCCTCCATTTGCTGTTGTAAATGAAAACGGCGCTGTATTGTCGCTGCCGATCGCCGAGATCGTGAGGCCCGTATTATCGCCCGTCGTCGGCCGGATGTCGTTGGATACCAGTGTCCCCGCCGCTTTCTGAATGCGGACATTTCCGGTCACCGGATATGTATCGTCAAACGCGATTGGTGATGCCTTTACCGAGCCCGGGACCAGCGTCAGGTTGGCGTCGGTCAGATTGTCAGTAAAAACCACGCCGTTCGCCTGTTGGCCTGTATTATTGATCGACACCGTGTATTCGAGCGTGTCGCCGGGGTTGACGAACGCACCGTTACCGCCTATGTCAGTCGTGGGTGCCGCAGTCATCGTCGCCGCTATCGTCGGCCCGCCAAGCATCGGCAAGCTTTTTGGCTTAGCTGGCAATAAAGGCTTTGTTCATATGAACAAAGCCTATATTTAAACGCTTACCAAAGACTCTTTATCCCCGCGGCGGAAACACGCCTTGCAACGCGATAATAAAATTGAGGACCAAATAGGGCATCATGTTGTTATGCGGGAGGCTGCCGCCGCTTATCGCCAACGTTTGAAAGTTCATATTAGTCAGGTTAGCTTGAGGAATATAAGCCGTCGCATTGGCAGATTTGGCCAAAGACCGTGTCGAACCTGGGGCATTTAGTTCACCGAGATCGAGATCGTGAGCTCTCATTGTGTGGTTATGGACCGGTATTTCACTCTGCAATAACGTGACAAACGCAGACCCGCCCTGCTGACCAAGATCATAGAGTGACAGTCCGTTGCCCTGACCCGGATGCATCGGAGCGTTGCCCTGCAAATCCGGCAGTGCAAAGTTGGACTTACCGTTGCCGCCGTAGGTTGTGCCAAGCAGCGAGAAAAGCGCAGTGTTCTGTGAGATCGGTAATAGCTGGCCGTTGCACAAAGCCCAGCCCGTTGGGGCAAAGTTACCGGCAAAGATTCTGATCTCGGCTACAAATGGACTGGACATAATGAACTCCTACGTTTGGGTGGGAAAAATCCCAAAAAGCGAAATAATAAAATTGACGCAAAGATACGGCTGCAAATTTTCGTGAGGCTGATTCCCCCCAATAGACGTCACCGTCTGAGCAAACATATTTGTGTCGGGGTTATCCTGTATATACAAAAGCGTTCCGCCACCCGTCTGTCCGACAACTTTTCCCATGGGATTTGTATCCTGAGCGATGTTTGATGACGACAGCATCTGGTGCGTGTGCGTCGGCGTTTGGTTGGCGGTGAGGGTTACACTCTCGACACCGGCTTGCTCACCAAGTTGATAAGTTGTCCCCGACGCACCGGTCCCCGCGTGCATCGGTAACCGGCTCTGCAGATTTGGCATAGCAAATGTGCTCTCGCCGTCACCGCCATAAGTTGTCCCGATCAACTGAAAAAGCACTTCATTTTCGGCGATCGGCATTAGCTGGCCATCACAAAATGCCCACCCCGCCGGTGCAAAGTTGCCGCCAAACATTCTAATTTCGCCCACGAAAGGTTCGCTCATAAATATCTCCTGTTAGTTTTGCGACGGAAAAACCCCCTGCAACGCAATAACAAAATTCAATACAAGATACGGCTGTCTATTCTCGTGCGGTTGGCTGCCACAAAAGTTTGTTATGGTATTTGGATTAAGTGGTGTGAGGGCTCCCGGGTCAGTGTAAATACGCCCCGGAACCGAACCCAAAACATTACCCGCCGCATCCGCAGTATTCCCGATGTTATTGCTAGCTTGTGCAAAGTGGGTGTGAGCCGGCATCTCAGACTGCGTTAGCGTATGCACTTCCTGACCGCCTCTTTCCCCCTCGGTAAAACCGCCGCCCATATGCATCGGAACGCGTCCGCGAAGATCCGGGAGAGCAAAGTTTGTCTGGCCGTTGCCCCCGTACATCGTACCCATGATCGCGAACAATGCCTGATTTTGATTGATCGCCAACAACTGGCCGTTGCAAAATGCCCAGCCACGCGGCAAAGTTCCACGAAATTAATTTGATCTCACCCAGTATTGGAGTTCCCATAACTTACCTCTTAAGAAACAATGCGATTAATAACCGCGACGTAATATTGGTTGCGCCTTACACGCCCGCCATTTGTGATAAACAGATCAAAATCGCCAAGATTAAAATGATTCACCCGATAGGTCTTATCCGCCAACGGCCGATCAAACGGCCCTTGAAACTTGAGCGTAAAACTCTCCTGCCCCTTACGATAACGCCGGCCCTCGGGTTTTGCATCTTTCATATCGATCAACCTCAACGAGACGGCGTTACCTCCCTCGCCAAAGGTAAAGTCGGTATTTGTGAACGGTAGAAATGAGTCCCAGGTGAGCCGCGAAAAGGGCATCACCGGTGCGGTCAGGTATGGCAAACAGCCTGCTATCGGCCTTTTGTCCCAAAGCAACACCATTAAATTGCAACACGGCACCTGCTGCCAGTGGAGCGGCTGCCAAAAATGTTCGTCGAGTGAGCTTCATACCTGAAATTCCTCCGAGATCTCTATGCTCTCGCTGTTTTGATCAGATTAAATACCGCCTCAAAATAGAGCCCGGTGTCGTCCCTTTTTACCGGCACAAGAAATAGATCCATTTCGGCAAGTTTCTCATGTTTCAAACGGTAAATTCCTTGTTGATCACCGACAACTGTATCGGCACGGAAAAGAAGTGTGAAATTTTCCTGAAAGTCGTTAGAAACGATCTCTTCAACTCTGACAAGGCGCGTCTCAAAATCATTGCCTTCACCATTAGTTGCGGTAAAAATAGAGTTATTTACCGCCAAGAACTCGCTTTTTGATGGAAGTTGTATGGCAATTTCACTCATATAAACTGCACCACTAACGAGCCCAAGATCTGCCATTGCTTTTTGGCTAGCAACCGAATGCCTACATAATAGCAGACTTTTTACGATCAAAACAAAAAATCTCTATGTTCTAAATATTTTTTGACAGACCGTCAGGTTTCCACTCAAACCTCAGATCGACGCCTTCGTCGGGAACTACTTTGAAACCCAATTCACCAAACAGTTTCTGGGACGGATTGAAAGGTTCTATGTAAATACTTACATATCTGTTCGTTTCGTTTGCTTCTTTCTGTAAGCTCATGACAAGCTTGGTGCAGATGCCTTTTCCCCGATACTCGTGGATGACAGCTATGTCGAGAATCGAGATCTCTCGGTCTCCGCGGTCGACATAGATACGGCCCGCCGGTTCGCCGTCATACAAAATGATCTCGTGAGCAGCATCGGGATATCTGATGCGATATGTATAGGTTTGGGCATCAAGTTGGTGCTCAACAAACGCACGCGTTTGAGAATCATCCCACGAGGTCAGCGAGAGTTCGATCTCACGGGAGATCTGATATACCTGTAGCAGGAATTCGCGATCATTATCATTGACCGGCCGCAGCCCGACTGGCAGATCGCCAACTGGATGATCACTTGCAACTGTCATGATTTAGGTCCCGGCCTTCCATTCCATCTCGTCAGCATGCTGCCCTTCGGCACTTACAACAAAGTTGAGTTTTTCGTAAAGACGCCGCGCCGCAACATTGGTTTTGTCTACCTGAAGCACAAGTAACTTTGATTTTGCCGCCGCCTCGGACTGAAGTTGCCCGATCAGATAGGTCGCAATGCCCTTGCCGCGAAATTCCGGTAATACGGCAACATCCGTCAGGCAGATCCCGTTATCTGAACGGTCCACGATCAAACTGCCCGCGTCGTTACCGCCAAACACTATGATGCTATAGTCAGCATTCGGATATTGTATTTTATAAGCCTGCTGACGAACGCGAAACTGCATATCCAAAAATGCAGCCTGCTGAGCGGGATTCCACCCAAAAGCAGACACTTCATCCAATCGTGAACTAAAATACACATCCCGCAAAAACTTTTCATCGGCAGGGGCGGCCTGACGAACAACTATCTCGCTCATACTATTACGAGTAACGATTGTTGGCCTACGCGTCAAGTCGCGCCAGGATTTTTGTAACAGATCGGGGATTCGTGTCACATAAAAAGGGTGACGACATTTGTCGCCACCCGTGATTAGCAAGACTAAAACGAACACTATTGCTCGCGGATCGTCGTCGGTGTGCTGACGAAATCAGCATCCGTGACGTTGTCGTTGAGCGTGATGACACGGCTCGGTGCTTCGAAGAAGAACCGTCGTGCACTCACGGTAACGACATAGGTCTCGCCTGCTGTCAGTCCGGAATCGTGTAGCGGCCGTTGACACCCGTGGTGACAGTGATCGGATTAACAAGCGAATTGCCCGTGACCGTCACAACTGCACCGCGGATACCGCGTCCACCAGCCGTCAACACACGTCCGCCGATCGATACATCAGCCGCCGTCGGAGCCAGGAACTCGAGTCCCCATCCGCCGGCGATACGTCCGACTGCAAAGTTTGCAGTGTCGTCGCCGATCGGCCTCAACTGGCCCGCGTCGTCGCGGACATAGAGGCTCCATGTGCCGTTCGGGTTGGTCAAGCCAAAGCCCGTGCCGCCCGAACCAAACATGGTCTGTGCGAGCGTATTAGGCGTCGAACAGTTTGGCGTGACATACGGACCTGCCGGAGCGGTCGGAGCGAAAACACTATTGTTTTCACAAACCGTCGGCAGGAACTGTCCTGTCGTCCAAGCACCCGAATCAAGCAGATGGCCACCCGCAAAGTCGCTAAACGTCAGCGTCACAGGTGTAGCCGGATCGATCGGGAACGGTCCGCCGGTGTCCGCAACGAGCAGATATTTCTGTCCGAGCGGGCCAACCAGCAGCACGTCCATATTGTCCGGATTAGCATGCGATACGTCGTACAAGGTCACACGCATCGTACCGACGATATTCGGTGCTCCAGCCACAACGATCTGTGACGGATACGGATTTGCGACCGTTGCAAAGAACATATTGATCGGATCATGCGGTATCGCCTGTAAGAACTGCGACGCCGTGTCGTTGATGCTTAGCACCGCCGATGTCTGAGCACCTGCTGACGCTCCCGAAACAACACTCATTGACAAGCTAGCCGTCTCATCAGGTATCTCGACGATGGTGTCGCCGGTACAGATCTGGACCGTTGCAAACGCCTCAGTGTCACCCGAGTTGAATACAACGCTCTGATTTGTGATCGTACCGTAATCGACGCCCGCCGTACCGCACGTGCCGCCCGTTCCCGGGTTACCGCCGCCGACTGTTGTCGAAACCTGAACCGTCGAGACGATCGAGGTATTGCCCGTTCGGACAAGCCTGATCTGAGCCGTCTGCGATTCGTCTTCTCTGTACGTTGCTGAGGCAAATTCGACAAATGCCGGCGTCGTACATGTGATAGTGACGTTAGTAACGTTTGCGTTCGTGATCGTTCCCGAACCGTTTGTCACCGCACAGCTCTGGATCGGTCCCGTCGGCTGTGTCAGCACCGTCACAGCATAGTTTGCTCCGCTCGCGACCGGTGTCGAGAACGTGAACGCTCCGTCCGCAGCGATCGGAGTGTTATTACCGCCGTTGTTCTGAATGACAAATCCCGTGCCCGTCAGTCCGCTAACTGTACCGCCAACCGTATAAGTGTTGGTTGTACAAGTCACCGAAACATTTGTGATATTGGCGTTTGTCACCGTACCCGAACCGTTTGTAACGGTACACGTCTGTGTTGGAATTCCCGGCTGTGTCGATACCGTCACAGCATACGTAGCACCGCTCGCGATAGGTGTCGCGAACGTAAATGCTCCATCCGCAGCGATCGGTGTACTGGTACCGCCATTGTTTTGGATAACAAGCCCCGAGCCCAAAAGCCCGGTAACGTTACCGCCAATGGTGTAGGTGTTAGTCACACAGGTCACTGTTACGTTAGTTACGTTTGCCGCACCGACCGTTCCCGAACCATTGGTCACGGTACAGGTCTGAGCCAATTCCGGACTCGCCAGAGTCGGCTGTGTAGCCACCGTCACCGCATACGTCGCACCGCTCGCGACAGGTATCGAGAACGTAAATGCTCCGTCTGCAGCGATCGGCGTGTCATTGCCGCCGTTGTTACGCAAGACAAATCCCGTACCGTTCAACCCGGTGACGTTACCGCCTATTGTGTAAGTGTTGGTCGTACACGCGATCGAAACGTCGGTGATGTTGGCATTCGTCACCGTACCCGATCCGTTTGTCACTGTACACGTCTGTGTCGGACTTCCCGGCTGTGTCGATACCGTCACAGCATACGTAGCACCGCTCGCGATAGGTGTCGCGAACGTAAATGCTCCGTTCGCAGCGATAGGTGTACTGGTACCGCCATTGTTTTGGATAACAAGCCCCGAGCCCAAAAGCCCGGTAACGCTACCGCCAATGGTGTAGGTGTTAGTCACACAGGTCACTGTTACGTTAGTTACGTTTGCCGCCCCGATCGTACCCGTATCATTTGTGACCGTACACGTCTGTGACGGACTGGTCGGCTGCGTCAATACGGTAACCGCATAGCCCGCTCCCGGAGCCAGTGCCGTCGTGAACGTAAACGCTCCGTTAGCACTGATCGCAAGATCGTTACCCGCATTGTTTTGCAGTACGAGTCCCGTGCCCGCAAGCCCCGTGACCGTACCGCCGACCGTGTAAGCAGACGCCTCGTCAGCTCCTATGTCATAAAGTCCGGCTAACGGACGCGTTTGATTATCTATATCATCCGTTACCGTCGCGATGGTCGCTCCCTTGTTGAATTCAGGGGCACTCAACAAGATGTGTAGGTCGGTTGCACTCGTAAACGGAACTGCTCCAGTTGATCCGAGCGAGGCATTGTCATTAAGACCACCCGCTATCAACGTACTTGTGTACGAACGTAAGTTACTTGCCGGTGTGATCACCGTCGGATCAAACGTCGTAAAGAAATTTGTTCCGGCAGTAGTTCCCGCCTGTCCTGGGCCTGATCTCGCAACATCTGTTCCGTAATAGTACGAGTTGTTGTTCCACGTCAGGTTCATAGCCGAAGTACCGCCCGTAGGCAAGTACACTGAAACATTGGCGATCGAAGTTGTGCCTCCGGTAATGTTGTTAGCAAAAATATTATTGCGAACATCTATTCCCGTCGACGCCGTCGAAACGATACCAAAAGCCGCCGTCAACATACCCGAATTTGCTGTACCGGTCCGTAAACCGTAGAGATTTACCGAGTTGTTGTAGATCTGATGTCCCGTTCCCGCTCCCACACGAATTCCAAAAATACCATTCGTTGTAGAGAACGTGACGCCGCCTGTCATATCGCCGGAAACATTGCTAACAAAGTTGTTCTTAACGACAATGTTATTTCCACCGCTAATGTCCATTCCGTACGCTGGCCAGCTACCGGTGCTCGTGTTAATTATCCCCTGCACATTGTTCTTCTGGATTGTCACGTCAGCAGTTGCTCCGGTAACCGAAATGCCACGCACGGGGTTCGTGCTGCCGTTCGTTGAGATATTAGAAACGCTGTTCCCAATAATATTGTTATTGGTCGAGGCAACAGCCGATGTAACGTTGATGCCGATTGGGGCAGCCGCGCTTGTTCCTGAGTAGCCAAGCGCGGTTACTGTATTGCCCGAGACCGTTGTATTTATAGCTCCGGTGGCAAGCCAAATACCCGTATCGGCTTCTGCCGTCACATTCTCAAAATTGCCCACGGTGTTGTTGCTGATCACATTAGGGGCAACCGTCGAAGTTCCCGCTGCTCCCTGAACGTAAAGTCCGACATTGCGAATGGCGTTGACTCCGGCCGCATCAGCATTATTTCCTGTGACCAACAGCCCGGTACCATTTCCTGCCGAGACCGTTGTATTAATAAACATACCAACAAATGCTTTTTCAAGACTGTTGTTTTGAATCGTTAAGTTGTTGAAATACCCGGCAACACTACCGGCTGTATCAAGAACAACGATCGCCGACGAAGTGTTAACACCATTTCTGATGATCGAGTTCTTAATGACAGTGTTAGTGATCGGTGTCGTACCGATCGAACCGACCCTGATAACGCCCGTAGCTGTCGCACTCGTATTTTCAATGGTCAAGCTGCGATCCGTGCCATTAACGGCGGAAGAACCATCGATCGTCACGCGGCTCGCACCGTTGAGACGGATCATCGTAACACCAGCCGCAGGCCCGGATATGGTTCTAGGAACAACTGAGGTCGTATCAGGTTTGATCGTGACCGTCCACGGCGAAGCAAATGCATTAAGAGCAACTGCTCCGTCCTCGTTCAACAGATCACCTGTGACATTGATAATGACATCGCCCGTAACGACGTTGTCGTTAAGATATTTAAAGATGCCCGCCGAATCATTTCTCGTAAGCGAGGTAAATGGCCCCGTACCAACATTGATCGTACCGCTGACCGCGGCCGAGATGTTGTAAGCATTTGGTGTCGGAGGCGTCGAGATCGTGTTCACGTTTGTTCCCACTGCTCCGGCCGGATTCGACCCGACATTACCTGCCGTATCCTGTGCAACCACATAGTATTGAACCGTGTCACCGACGATTACCGATGCGCCGCCGACTAACGTGTAGTCGATCGTACAGTTGTAAGTTCCGTTCTGAGCTGTACCGCCCGATGATACGCACTGTGTCGAAACATAGCTAACATCAGTCAATTTCTTAAAGTAAACACGCGGCAGGAATGACGCCGTCTGGTCAACACCTGTTGCGTCCGTTGCAGTAATGCCCAAGATGCGATTTACCGTACTCGTGGTATTTGTAAAAGCAGTGTAGGTAATTGCCGGAGGAGCAAGATCCACAGCCGTAAATGCTCCGGCATCGGCTCCGACATCGACCGGCGTCAAGCCCGAGCGTGTCTGACCGTCAAAATCATCCAAAACACCAACGTCAACACCTGTACCTTCGATCACAGTTGGGCTTGCAACATGAAGATCGACTGTTGAGGACGTTCCATTTGCTGCAACAAAGTTAATGTTCGCGAGTGATGCATATATACTGTTTGCGTCAACCGCAGATGCTCCCTGCCAACCGGCCAACGAATAGCTCGTTCCTGCGGAACCGTTTCGCACCGTAGCCGCCGGATCAAAGCTAAAATAGACATTATTTGACATCGTCAGCCCCGTCGGACTTGGCAGAGTCAAAGCCGTACCGAATAACGCACCCGTGTTTGTTGCTGTTCCAGAAGCATTTTGACGATTGTTAACAAAAAGATTGTCGCGATAGGCTCTCGTTCCCGATGTCAGACTGCTAAAGAAAGCAGTTGTATTACTCGCTGAGACAACGCCAGTACCACCTATATAAACGCTGTTGTGATAGATATTGTTGGTTCCGCCTGTTTCGCTGATACCGTTTATGGCTATTCCGTTCGTGATCGACGTTGGCGTACCGTCATCAAGGAAACCAAGGCGCACCATATTATTTTGGAACGTGGCGTTACCTGCGGTGATACGGATACCTTCGAGGGCTGCCGTCGTCGTGGTCGACGGTGTGGAGATCGAATGGACGATATTTCTGCTTACAGTACTCGCAGCGGCTGTCGCCGGCGTCACAGGACCGGTATAAATAATACCAAATCCGACAACACCCGCAGCAGGAGCCGTCATACTGAGCGAACGGATATTGTTCTGAGAAAGAAACTGGGTATTCGACGTTGTCGCAGTGGCGTTAATACCAACGACTGTCGAAGCGGTCGTCGTGGACGCCGTTGTAAGATTTCGGATCGTGTTCCCGCTGATATTATAACCGCCGCCGCTGATCGACATACCGATCATATTAAATGCACCTGTTCCGGTACTAGTAACATTGGCGACAGTATTATTTAGGTAATTAGTAGTTGCTGTCCAAGCCACACTTGAAGGAATGCCAAAAAATGAAACAGCGGCCGATGACATCGAGATATTGTTTGCAAGCGTTGTGCTGCCGATAGTATTTCCCGAGATCGTCATTACACCACTAGAACCTGATGATCCCTGAACACCCAAACCCTGGACTTGCGCCACATGGGTCGATGGACATGTAATATTTGAAACTACATTATTTGCCACTACCGTCGTAGCCGCCGTACCAGTTCCTACAGATATACCGCGCCAAAGGGATGCCGCACCCGTAATGTTGAGGGTCCAGTTACTAACGATATTAGGAGTGATATCTCCGGCATTATAAGCACCGGTAACCATACCGAGTCCGGCTCCGCCGGTCGCTGTGCTTATTGATGTTAGGTTGAAATTACCGATCGTATTGCCTTGCAGGCTGGTTGATATCTGCGACCCGGTTGTTAATTGGGTTGCACGGATAACCCCGCCTCCTGTAAATGTTAAAGCACCGCCGCCGCCACTCGGAAGTGTGCCGCCTATAAAGTTTCCGGTGACATTGTGACCCCAACTTCCGGTAGCACTCGACATCCTGATACCGTTCCAAACTACGCTGGTGGTGGTTACATTCAATGGACCGTTCGTGTTGTAAATACTGTTACCGGACACGGTCCAATTTGTATTTCCAGATCCGAGCAGGAGTCCGTTGTGATCGCCCGTCGCACTAAAGAAATTGAAAATATTGTTATTCGAAACGGTATTTTTGTTATTCTCCAATCCAAGCGTTGTTGTTCCGGTTGACGAGACGCCGTTTACCGGAGCAGTTGTACCATCACGCACATCATTATTTGTGATCGTGTTGTTATTGTTGCCTGTTACCGCAGTACTCGTACTAAAGTTTACAACGCCCGCCGTTGTCGAGGTACTTACACCCCTGATCTGGAGAAATCTAAGTGTGTTGCTCGATGCACCATTAATAAACCGCACCGCCGAGCCGGACACGTTCGTGTTGGAGATCGTCATATCCTTGACGCCACCTGCTCCGCCGGGCTGACCATCGATCGTGACGTAGCTAGATCCGCCAAAGTCAAAGATGGCGGTCGCATTTGTTCCAGATATCGAAAGCCCCGTCGCACCCGCCGCCGGCCTGACTGTAATAGTCGCCGAAGGGCTGCCGTTGACCGATGGAACTATCGGAAACGTCTCTACGGCGCTCAGATATGTTGCCTGCAATTCGAGGATGACATTACCCGCCAATCCATTGGTGGTCATGTCTGCAAAAGCCGCTGTTAGCGAAGCGTAATCGCCCGTCGGGCCAACCGATTTAGTACCGCTGACGGTACCGGTCGTCGTTGCCTGACTGCCGGACAGAGTCGTGCTGTTCGCACCCTCGGAAACCGCGATCACACGCCACGAATAGGTTTGATTGTTGCCAAGATTGTTTTGGATCGATGTGACGGCGTTGGCAGCGGTCTGTGTGATAAACGTGTAATTGACTCCGTCTGTCGAACGATAGATCAAAAAGCCTGCTTCGTTGGACGAGTTATCCGTCCAGTTAAGGGTCTGACTGGTTCCCGTGACCGCCGTAAAATTTAATCCTGTCGGAGCTGTCGGTGCTACCGGAGTAAATGTGTACTTAGTGCCTGCCGCGATCGCACCGGTCTGTGTATCATTGGCCGCGGCGTACGACACCGTACCCGTCGCGGTTGTGACCGCTGCAAAATTTGTCGCCACGCCCGATTGGATACCGACACTGTAGCCGCCATTGGCGCTGTTGACCGCAAGTCCGCTGCCGTAAACATATTCGATCACGCCCGTCCCTTCATAAAGCCACGCCTGATATGTCGCTCCACCCGTGCTGCCGTTTGCAACACGCGGAACCTGCATATTCTGCCACTCGACAACCAGTTTGCGATTTGGAGCGGTTCCGACAGTCTTAAAATGAACTTTACCGTTAAAACCTATCCATAGATCATCCCAATAAGGAGCGAGTTGCGGCGAATTGGTCGTTGAACCCATGGAGTTCGAGAATGTAGTGCCAATCACAGTATTGCCAAGTCGCATCAAACCATTCGCATTGACCGAAAACTGATTTGCCCGGACGCCGTCAAACCAAAAATCAAACGGTATCATCGTCAACCCGGACGCATTATCGTCTAAATTGTTTCCAAGTATCGAAACTGTCCCACTGGACATGTCCTCAAGCGTCGCACCGGTTGCTGAGCTGAATGCATAAGTTCCCGAGGTTATCAGGTCATTTGATGAAGGAGTTGGGCCGTCAGCTACCGCCATTTCGATCTTATTACCGTCAGCATCGTATTTTTGCTCGAAAGGCTCCTGATTCTCCGACCGATCCTCTAACGCCGGAGCAATCTTGGTCTTGTCAGGATTACTATCTTGCCGAGCAGCTTCCGCCGATGTGAAAAGGCTCGTTATCCAGCCGCTGCCAAAATTTGCCGAGATAGCAAGTGTGGACATTGCGACGATAGCGATAAGAACAACGATGAAACGAAACGATTTGGTGGCTTTGAACATAACTTAATATCCCTTTGTATGGGCGGACTCCTCTTGATATTAGTGGGCCATTGCGGCCTTTCAGCAGAACTTGCAGTCGTTGTGCGCTGGTGCCCGGTAAGGTAAAAGTGGCAAAAAGCGCAGACTGCGGCCAATGAAATTTGAAAAAACGAATTTTCTAAACGGTTTTGATGAAGTATAGGCTCTTTTTTTTGAAAGTCAACCCTTAAATAGTGACGAGGGGCGAGTAGAAAGAAGACAAGAGACTGGAGACAGGAGACGAGAGACAAGAGGTCCGCTCACCATTCACTAATCACCATTCACCAGTTACCATTTACGATTCGATATACCGCTTAAACGGTTAAGCAAATGCTTTAAAAAAGGTGGTCCAAAAGTGGTCCACCCTGGTCCACCTGGTCCGGACCGGACCAAAACAAAAAGGCGGCCCCGAAGAGCCGCCAGTCAAAGTTAGACTAAATATCGTCCGGATTATTGCCCCGCGACAAATTGCAGATCGGAGACATTGTCATTGACCTGGATGACCTGCGGCGAATAGCTAAACCGTCGCGACCGAACATTGACAACATAGGTCTGGCCGGGCTGGACATCTTCGAACCGGAACGTGCCATTGACTCCGGTCGACACCGTATGCGAAACGCCTCTTTCATCGGTGATGGTCACATTGGCACCACGCACACCACGTCCCTCAGACGAGAGAACACGTCCACCAACTGCTACGCCCGACGCTGTCAACGGTGTGTTGGCGGTGATTATGACACTAACCGTAGCGGTGCCGTTAGCCGGGATGACCCGATCCCACTGATATCCGCCAGTGAAATCAAAACTACTGGCCGGCAGGCCCGTATTGTCAAAGTTTGTAATGCCAGTGTCTCCCAATACACCGAACACATCCGTAGTTGCAGCAAACGGCCTCACGAGGTATCCGTTAACGGCCGGAGTGAACGTACCGTAATCGGCAAATCCAGCGGTTGTGTCCGAAACCCGCATGTAGTTGTTCGGGACCAGCAACGTCGCGTTATCAGTGGCCGCGGAACCGTTCACGTCGAGGTCCGCTCCGTGGAACAGGCTGATCGTGAGCGGCGTCGTGGAACTCAGATTAGTGACCGCCATCGTCAGGACAAGCCGGCCCGTATTAGGCGAAGCGCTTACAAGCGATAGCGAATTCACCGCCCTAAACAGGCCGCGGTTACCGACATCTGCCCAACCGACGGTGCCATTCGCACCGGAACAGGCCGATCCCGTTGGAACCGGGAAGAACGACTCTGCAGTATCACCGGATACGCGGAACCACCATCCGTCTTCAAACAAATAGTCACCCGTTCCTACTCCAGTCCAGTTTACGGTCTGCGTAGCGTCATAATGAGACGTGGTAGGTATCACGTAGGACGCTCCTCCGGCCGTCAGCGTACAGCCCTGAGATCCCGCCCCGACGGTATCTGTATCCGTCGCCGAGTTATTACCCGGTGTGGGATCGGTCGTCGAACTGCTAACGGTAGCAGTATTTGCGATCGAACCACTGGCGGTGACCGAAACCGACGCCGTTGCAGTGTAGGTCACAGATCCGCCCACAGGCAAATTAACCGAAGTATCGTTAATATTGCCTGAGCCAGCAGCCGTACAAGTGCCACCACCGGCACCGACGCATGTCCATGTTACGCCCGTCAGCGATGCGGGGAACGTGTCCGCGACGGTAGCACCCGAAACCGCGTCCGGTCCTGCATTCGAAGCCGTGATGGTGTACGTAGTGGATCCGCCGGGAGTCACCGACGCAACACCGTCGGTCTTGGTGATCGAAAGATCCGCCGACGCAGCTTGACACGCCGATACGCTCACATCATCAACAGCCATGCCTTGGAAATTGACCGTTGTATCGCCGTCAACGTGGAACCTCAACTCTGTATTTAGTCCCGCCAGGCTGTCGGCTCGTCTTGAGAACAGTCCCCATCCGGCACTCGCTCCGATATTTACGGTCGGGTTACCAGGACCGTCGACCATCGTAGCATCCAAAAATTCAAACAGCCTGACCGGCGTCGCACCGCCCACCTGTTGGGCATCGACGAACATATGGTCAAACGATGCGCTTTCCATCTGATATTTTTGGGCCCAATTAACGATCACCGGACCGACCATACCAGTAAGATTGATCGGCGCCGACAGTAGATCGTGCGTCGTCGAGACGTTGTAGGTGCCGGTCAGGTTAGTTTTCCAGCAATTGGCGCCGCTATTACAAGTTGTAAATGCGGCAAGCGGGTTGGCCGTAGTGGTCGCAGGCGAATTTGGAGTGCCCAGTGCCCACTGATCGCCTGTTCCGGAGTGAGTAAATCCGGCGGCTCCGCTCTCAAAATCGCTGCTAAATACGGTCGTGCGGGTGAAGCCAGCCGGACACGCCGGTGGCGGCGGCTCTTCGCAGACGGTCATACTCCACCCCGTCAAGGTACCGCCGTTGGCATCAGCCGTATCATCATACAGATCGAGCGTCCATGTACCGCCGGCATTTTCACCGTCAAACCAATTGAGGCGATACGCCAGCTCCGGCTTGTAGTTAACGCCTTTAAGAACTGTAAAGGCCGGAGGTATTCCTGCCGCATCATCAAATGTTGTGTCCATCTGGGTCTGCCCGCCCACTGCGCCAGCTCCGATATCAGTAAACAGGCCGTTATCATTACCCGCCGGTGAACGCAGGTGAGCATCGATCTGGTTCATCACGGCAAGTGATTAAGCTGGATGCTTACGTCCAGATCGGCAATACGCGGGTTGCCCGGTACCGTAATAGTCGAGCTGACCAATCCCGCACCCGGACCGATGGTTTGCGGGACATTTGTACTAGTATAGGTCGTACAATTGACTCCCTCATTTACCTTTGGAAATACCGTAACATTTAGGTTATACGTCGCCGTCGGGCCGCCAACCGCAGCCGATGCCGAGTCAACAAACGCATAGTATGTACCGGCCGTCTTGACCGTCATCATTAACGCTTCGGACGGCCTATTGGGGTTCGGGGCCACATCTCCGGTTCCGGCGTCATCGACGACGAGGATCTGATTGCTCGCGTCACCAAATAACGCCATCCCGAGACGTCCGTTCCATACGACGAGATCATCTTCCGGATCCAGGTCCATACTTAAATAAACGGTATCACCAGCATTTAGAGTCATGCTGTACCAATCCTGCTCGGTAGCCGCCGCCGGATTTCTCGCGCCACTAACGTGGCCGCTGGCGGGTAGAACATTCGCTGTTGCCGGAGTATCGTTTGCCTCGACCTCTGGCGTCGGCGCAGCGCTCTGCGTCTTAACGTAGAGTTCGTAGTACCGCTCAGATGTGGTACCCGCCGTAAAATCATTTACCTTGATAAAATAGGTGCCCGTTGATGGTATTGTCGCCCCGGCGATCGACGAAGACAGACCGGCAAACGAGCCATTGTCATCGTCAAACTCGTTTACGGTCGTGCCGTCAGAATTCAAAAGCGTTAACTGGCTATCGGTACTGCTGCCGGCGGATGCGCTAGTCATAACCGCGGCGTAAACCCTATCCCCAGCCGTTGCATTAAATGAATAGAAATCAATGTCGCCATTAGGAAAGAGGTTACCCCGGACCCTTGCCGGTACGGCGATGGGTGAGGCGGTGGCCGACGTACCATTTGGCTCGACATCCAATGACGGTGTCGCCAAAGGCTGGTCGGCGGCGGCCGGAGTCATCTCTGTTTTGGATAAGGCACGGTGATCGAGATCTGTCGGCACGAGGCTTGGATCAATCGAAATGACGTCAACCGAGCCGCCGGTATCGATCTTGCCGCCCTTTTGAAATTGTGAACTTAACTCCTTGTCGGTCTGAGCACCGGTCCGCATGCTCTGCAGCGGAAACGCCAGCAACGTAAAGATCGTGACAAAACAAAATAGGACTATCATCCATGGTTTCGGGTTCGAAATACGATCGATCAACTTTTTCATCTGTATCCTCCGGAGTAAATATGTCAAAAAATGGGCCACTCAACCTTACGTCCAAGATCTTGGACACAAGTGAAATACACGTTAGTTAGCACATAAAACAGCTAATTTCACAAATAGTAGTTAATAAATCGTATTTTGGCAAGGTTATCGCTTGTTCGGCCTGTGGACATTGATGCTGTTAATGCCGGTAAAACACGAAAAAGACGACTCCGAAGAGCCGCCTTTTTATAAACTAAATTGAGCCTATTGTTACTTACTCGACGCTAGTTGTAGGCGTGTCTGAGCATGGTCGAGGGCTTCGCGGGTGGATTCGTTTTCTTCGACGGATGCCTGTCCGGCAGCAGCGAGTGCTTTTTCCGCGGTTTCGCGGGCCGCTTTTGCGGCATCGACGTCGATCTCGTCAGCACTCTCGGCAGTATCGACCAACACCGAAACCGTGCCGCCGCTGACCTCGACAAATCCGCCCGAAACGGCAAATTTATCACCGCCGCCTTTCTGCGTATAGCTCAGAATGCCCGGTTTCAAAGCCGAGACAAGCGACGCGTGGTTGGGCAAAATACCGGCCTCGCCAGACACGGTCGGAACCGTGACAGAATCGACCTCGGCATCGAGGACACGTTTTTCAGGAGTGACGATCTCTAATTTCAACATTTCTTAAAAGTCCCATGTCCCAAGTCCCGAAGTCCCAAGACTACTTGGGTCTTGAGACTTGGGACTCTTAACTGATCTTAGGCTGCCGCAGCCATCTTCGAGGCTTTCTCTCTCGCCTGTTCGATCGTGCCGACCATGTAGAACGACTGCTCGGGCATATCGTCGCACTTGCCTTCGAGGATCTCTTTGAAACCCTTGATGGTGTCTTCGGTCTTGACGTATTCGCCCTTGAGGCCGGTGAACTGCTCACCGACGAAGAAGGGCTGCGAGAAGAAACGCTGGATCTTACGGGCACGGGCCACGGTCAATTTGTCGTCTTCTGAAAGTTCGTCGAGACCGAGAATCGCGATGATGTCCTGAAGGTCTTTGTAACGCTGAAGAATCTTCTTAACCGACTGCGCAGTGTTGTAATGATCTTCGCCAACGATCGTCGGATCGAGAATACGCGAGTTTGACGCAAGCGGATCAACGGCCGGGTAAATTCCGAGTTCAACGATCTGACGCGACAGAGCCGTAACGGCATCAAGGTGAGCAAACGTCGTCGCCGGAGCCGGATCGGTGTAATCGTCGGCGGGCACGTAAACGGCCTGGATCGAAGTGATTGCACCGGTCTTGGTCGAAGTGATGCGTTCCTGCATCTCGCCCATTTCTGAGGCAAGCGTCGGCTGATAACCCACAGCAGACGGCATACGTCCAAGAAGTGCGGACACCTCAGATCCTGCCTGCGTAAAGCGGAAAATGTTATCGACGAAGAAAAGCACGTCGTTACCCTGGTCACGGAAATATTCAGCAACCGTCAGCCCCGACAGAGCAACACGAAGACGTGCTCCCGGAGGCTCGGTCATCTGGCCGTAAACGAGCGACACTTTCGAGCCAGGGATCTCGGCTTTATCAACCTTTGTCAGGTCAAATTCGCCGGTCTTTTCCATGTTCTCGTTAAAAGCATCGCCGTATTTGATAACTTTTGACTCGACCATTTCGCGGAGCAGATCGTTGCCTTCACGCGTACGTTCGCCGACACCGGCAAACACGGAAAATCCCTCCGAACCGATGGCGACGTTGTTGATCAGCTCCATGATCAAAACCGTCTTGCCGACGCCGGCACCGCCAAACAGGCCGATCTTACCACCGCGAAGAAACGGCTGGATCAGGTCGATGACCTTGATGCCCGTCTCAAACATCTCGAGCGATGTCGATTGCTCGTCAAACGACGGAGCGTGACGGTGGATCGAAGATTTGGTTTCACTATTGACCGGACCAAGCTCATCAACCGGATCGCCGATGACGTTCATCACGCGGCCAAGTGTCGCGTTGCCAACCGGAACCATGATCGGCCCGCCCTGGTCGATGACCTTCATCCCGCGGACCATACCGTCGGTCGGCAGCATCGAAACTGCACGAACGCGGCCTTCGCCAAGGTGCTGCTGCACTTCGCAATGACATCGACCTTTGTTTCGACATCAAAACCTTCGCTGGTAACGCGAAGAGCCTGATAGATAGGCGGCAAATAATTATCCGAAAATTCTACGTCGACGACCGGCCCGATGATCTGCACGACTTTGCCGATCTGTCCACTTCCTTCATTAGCCATTATTAATTGATTGCTCCTGAAAAACAGGTAAAAACCCGTCTGATTTACAAAGGAGTAAGAATATCATATCGCCCGGTGAAACGTTAAAAGGGTGGCCGCTGTTAAAAAGCGGGGACAGCAAACGGTGACTCCTCCCGCGGGACCGGACATATGGCGTATTGACACCTAGCTTTGAAATTTCGAGTACCCTGTTTTAGTAGCCTCAGCTACACCGAAATTATCGACAAGCAGATCAAATTAATTTGAGCAACCTCAAAAAACTAGAACTACCACCCCAAGGACTCAACACGCTTTTCGGCGTTCAGGATCAAAACCTCAAGTATCTCGAATCCATCTTCGATGTGAGCATCGGTGCCCGCGGGAACGAATTGCTGATTGATGGCGACGAGCGGGATATTAAGACGGTCGAACAGATCCTACGCGATTTTGGCGACCTTTTTAACGGCGGCAACAGTTTTCACCGACAAGGAACTGCGCGACGCTTTCAAACAGATCGCCGAAGACCCTGCCTATCGCCTCAAAGACCATTTTCTAATCGCGCTTCAATCCGACCGGCAAGAAGCAGGTCGCACCGAAAACCGCCAAATCAACGCAAATACCTCGATGCGATCGGATCGAACGATCTTGTGTTCGGGATCGGCGTCGCGGGTACCGGCAAAAGCTTTCTCGCGGTGGCGATGGCAGTCGATGCGTTGATGAAAAAACAGGTCAGCCGCATCATCCTTACGCGTCCGGCGGTCGAGGCCGGCGAACGCCTCGGCTTTCTCCCGGGTGATCTGCAGGACAAGGTCGATCCTTATTTAAGGCCGCTTTACGACGCTCTATTCGACCTTGTCGATGGCGAGAAGGTCACGAAGATGCTCGAAAACGCATCATCGAGATCGCTCCGCTCGCCTTTATGCGCGGCCGCACGCTCTCCGACGCGTTCATCATCCTCGACGAAGCACAAAACACGACCAGCGAGCAGATGAAAATGTTCCTGACGCGCATCGGCTTCGGCTCAAAAGCCGTCGTCACCGGCGACAACACCCAGATCGACCTGCCCCGCGGGCAAAAAAGCGGCATCAAAGAGGCCGAGCACGTCCTCGCCGATCTCGAAGGCATCGAGTTTGTCTATTTCAACGAAAAAGACGTCGTCCGCCACAAGCTCGTCCAGATGATCGTCAAAGCCTACGAGCAAAACTCCGAAAACAACGAACCCGGCGACCACTAGTCACAGAAGATGTCTAAAGCGGAAACTGTCAGATCAATCTACGAGGCAATCTGTGTTCTCTTGATCACA
>JADJRV010000024.1 GCA_016712045.1 Chloracidobacterium sp.
AACCAAAAAGCAGCTCACGGCAAGCAAACGCTCTGTCGCTTTTGCTCTCCCAACGTGGCTGCCGCAAGGGTTTACGCTTACCCAAGTTCATTCGGTCGTTGGGCCAAAGGTAAAACTTGAGGACAAGCAGCTGGTCATTGTCTATTCGCGAGACTCCCTAATGGAAAAAGCTACAACGATTTGCTTTCGAGGCCGGATTCGACGGCATCGGCGACCTGATGTACGAGGGGCCTCGGACGCTCACGACGCCGATTGGCAAGGTCCATCTTTACTACCAGCCTAAGGACGAGGATGGCAAAAGATCATGGATTTTGCGATGACCGAGTGGTTTGACATCCGCGGAACCGCTTTCCACTACATCGACCGTTACGGCACCGAAGAAGAAGGCGGCGACCGTCTGACGATGATCAGCCTTGCCGATACGGAAAAGATCTTAAAGTCGCTAAAACGCTATTGATCAATCTTTCCACAGTTCAGGAAACCGATTTTTCAGTTCCTCGAGTTTTGGCAGGTCATGATAAACGATATACGGATCGTTTGGATGATTTTTGAGATAGTCCTGATGATAGGCCTCGGCATCGTAGAATTTTACAAGCGGCACGACCTGGGTAACGACCGGTTTTGGGTATCTCTTTGCCGCGTCGATCGATCTAATAAAATCCTCGGCTAGCTTTTTCTGCTCATCGTTTACATAAAATATCGCGGAACGATACTGCGTTCCGGTGTCCGGGCCCTGACGGTTTAGCTCGGTCGGGTCATGTACGACTGAGAAAAATATGGTCAAAAGCTGTGTGTACGTGACCTTAGTCGGGTCAAACGTAACCTGCACCGCTTCGGCATGGCCGGTGTTGCCATCGCTGACAAGATCATATTTAGCCGTCCTCGCATCGCCACCCGCGTAACCCGAACGCGAATCGGTTACGCCCTTTACATGTGCAAATACCGCCTCGACGCCCCAAAAACAACCGCCTGCAAGCACAGCGGTCTGCATGCCTTTGGCCTCAGTATTTTCTGCCGCGGGCTGTGTCGGAGCGATATCACGTAGGTCGGGCGTTTTGCTCGTCACGGTACTGCAAGCGAGCAGAGTGCTCATCAAAACAAACGATAAAAATTGAAAAAGTATAGCTGTCATATGTCCTCTGCTTATGAATTCGCGCATTCGTTTCAAATCGGATTCAAACTCTAATATACTCAAACTAGAATAACAGTCCAGTTGTATATTAGATGCCGCCTCCGGCTCAAAATATTCCGAATTTCTCAAACGATGGCAGACCAAGATCCGATAAATTCGTCCAAAGCCCCCGAACCCGTCGGCCTCTACCCGCACGCACGCCGCGTGGGCAATTTGCTGTTTCTGTCCGGCGTCGGCCCAAGAGAACGCGGGACGAAACAGATACCCGGTGTCGAGCTTAACGACGCAGGCGAGATAGTTTCGTACGACATCGAAACACAATGCCGTTCGGTGTTTCAAAATGTGCGGTACATCGTTGAGGATGCGGGTTCGTCTTGGGACAAGATAGTCGATGTGACGGTTTATTTAACAAATATGCAGGACGATTTCGCGACCTACAACCGCATCTACGCGGAATATTTTGAGGACAATCAGCCGTGTCGAACGACGGTCGAGATCAACAAACTGCCAACGCCGATCGCCATTGAGTTAAAAGTCATAGCTACAATTGAATAATATTAAGGAGTTATAAAGTGATACAAACAAAGGGTTACGCAACACATGATTCAAACGCAAAATTCTCAGAGTGGGAATTTGAACGCCGCGATGTCGGGCCAAACGACATCTTGATCGACATCGAGTATGCAGGTATTTGTCACTCGGATATTCACACCGCAAAGAACGAATGGGAAGGCGTAGGGATGGGGACGATGTATCCGCTCGTACCCGGCCACGAGATCGTCGGGCGTGTCACACAGGTCGGTGACGGCGTGACCAAGTTCAAGGTCGGCGACATTGCCGGTATCGGATGTTTCGTCGATTCGTGCCGCGAATGCAAGCCTTGCGTGGAGGGCTTTCAGCAGTTTTGCCAAAAGATGGCCGCCTACACATACTCGGGCACCTACATGGACCGTGTTACGCCGACCTACGGCGGTTATTCGGACAAATATGTGATCGACGAAGGTTACGCGTTAAAGGTCAGCGACTCGGTCGGGGATCTCGCCGGAGTGGCTCCGCTGATGTGCGCCGGGATCACGACATATTCACCGCTTCGTCGATTTGGAGCAGGCCCGGGGAAAAAGGTCGGGATCGTAGGCCTTGGCGGACTTGGACACATGGGCGTAAAGCTAGCGGCGGCGATGGGAGCGGAGGTTACCGTCTTTAGCACCTCGCCATCCAAGGAGGCGGACGCGTCCGCTCTGGGAGCGCATCATTTTGTGGTGACAAAGGACCCAGCCAACCTCGAACCGCTTGCCGGAACATTCGACATCATTCTTGATACGGTTTCGGCTGACCACGACATCAATCCTTACATTGCTATGCTCGGTCTTCGCGGAACGCTTGTAGTAGTCGGCGTGCCGCCAAGTCCGAACAGCGTGCATTCTTTCGGCCTGATCTTTGGCAATAAATCTATCGCCGGCTCCCTGATAGGTGGTATTCCTGAAACGCAGGAGATGCTCGATTTCTGCGCCGAACACGGCGTCAAATCAGAGGTCGAGATCATCAAGCCAGACTATATCGAGACAGCCTACGACCGCACGGTAAAATCGGATGTTCGTTATCGCTTTGTGATCGATATGCAAAACGCCTAAGCAGATCTGCCCACGAAACACACGAAAAACGCTAAAGGTAACGAATTTCATGTTTTTCGTGTGTTTCGTGGGCAATATTCTTATGCGATACATCGCCTTGCTGCGCGGCATTAATGTCGGTGGCAACACAATGATAAAAATGACAGAACTCAAAGCCGTGTTCGAAAGACTCGGCTTTGAGAATGTCGCCACGTATATCAACAGCGGCAATATCAGCTTTGACGCCAAAAAGACGGCCGAAGAAAAACTTGTCGCAAAGATCGAAAAAGCTATCCTCAGCGAATTCAAAAAAACCGTCCCCGTCATGGTTCGCGAACGTGATGCGATAAACGGCATACTTTCAAATAACCCTTACGACGGACAGTTTGAAAGCCACAAGCATATGCACGTCTTGTTTCTAAAGGAAGAGATGTCGCCGGAAAAGACTGCTCAGTTGCTCGAAGCCGCTCCGAGGGTGAACGCTTTGCCGTCATCGGCCGCGAGATTTATTGCCATCTGCCGATGGGTGTTATTGACAGCATACTCGGCAAAAGCTTTATCGAAAAAAAACTAAAAGTCGCCGTCACCGGACGAAACTGGCGCACCGTCGAGAAACTCGCCACGCTCTGATCGCTAGGCTCTTGCCTCAAGCACCAAATTGAACGGTGTTTCGTTTGCCCGCCGAAACTGTGTAAATCCACCCTCCTCGGCAACATTGCGCAGACGAGCCTCGCCGGCTTGTGCCCCAAGAGCCAAGCCAACTTCCTGCGAACGCGAAGCCGGCGTGCAGATCAGCGTCGATGCGGAATAAAACACTCGTCCGACGGGGTTGTGATTGTCCTCGGGCGTGTCGTTGGCAAATGGCTCTACGATCAACCACGAGCCGTTTTCGCTTAAAGTCCGACGAACATGTGTTGCGGCCCCGACCGGATCGCCCATGTCGTGCAGACAGTCGAAAAAGGTCACAAGGTCATATCCGCCGCCGGGAAAATCTTTTGCACTGGCAACCTCAAATCTTACGCGGTCACTAACACCCGCCTCGTCGGCCTTTGTCCGAGCCGCCTCGATCGATTTGTCGTGATAGTCAAATCCGACAAAAGTCGAATTTGGATATGCCTGAGCCATCAGGATGGTCGACGCTCCGTGTCCGCAGCCGACATCGGCGACGCGGCCGCCTGCTTTGAGCTTTTCATCAATACCGGTGAGCGACGGTATCCATGACGAGACCAGATTTGACGCGTAACCGGGCCGGAAAACAGTTCCGTCCCGCGAAACAGGTCATGGTGATGTTCGTGCCAGCCAAGCCCGTCGCCCGTCTTAAATCGTTCGATCATCTTTGGAACGGCTTGGAGCGCGGCGTTTGCTAGATAAATGCACCTGGCAAATAAGCCGCACTATTCTCGTCGGTCAGCACAAATGCTTGCTCGTCGGTGAGGTAATATTTGCCGCTGTCCGCGTCGTATTCGACATAGCCGCTCGCCGCTTGGGCGTTGAGCCATTCGCGAACATACCGTTCGTTTGTGTCCGTCTTTGCCGCTAATTGCTCGGAACTCACGGGCTCCCCTGCTGCCGCCATTGCTTTATACAGGCCAAGCTCCGCCCCGATCACAACCGAACCGGAGTGGATCGTAGCACCCAGATCACCGACAAATTTGCCTAGTAATTGATTTAGTTGTTCTTCATTGATGTTCATAGGATCTCCATCGTCTAAGGTCGAGGTTTGCTTCAATAGTGCCTTTTTGGGATATAATAGCGCCGTTCGACACAATGTAAAAAAGGTTCGTATGGGCATCCGCAAGCCGTTCAATTTCAAACAATGGATCGACGAGCACCGGCATCTGCTCAAGCCGCCGGTCGGGAACCAGTGTGTCTATGATGACGACGATTTTATTGTGATGGTCGTCGGCGGGCCGAATTCGCGCAAAGACTATCATTGGGACGAGGGCGAAGAGCTTTTTTACCAGCTCGAGGGCGATATCAAGGTACAGATCCAAGAAGACGGTAAACCCGTCGAAGTCGCGATCCGCGAGGGTGAGATGTTTCTGCTCCCGCCGCGCATCCCGCACAATCCGATCCGTGGAGCCAACACCATCGGCCTCGTCATTGAACGCAAACGCCACGAAGGCGAACTCGACGGTCTGCTCTGGTTTTGCGAAAACTGCAACGAAAAACTGTACGAAGAATATTTTCAACTCGAGGATATCACTACGCAGTTCCAAGGCGTGTTCAAAAGATTTTACGGCGATGAAGATCTAAGAACTTGTAAAGACTGTAACGCGATAATGACCCCGCCGCCGGTCGCTTCATGATCCGGGTTTATCCTCCCCGCTTACAAATAAATTGAGCAGTGGAAAAATATGCCAAAGATAATCACGCGGCGAATCGCGGCGGTGCGGTGGCGGCGGAGAAATACCTGTTTACGGGTGACGTGGGGATGCGGAGAAAGGTGGGCGAAAACGGCTATTTGTATTTTTTGATACACTCGCGAACCACTTACTAGAATTCTTTAACAGGCCCACCGAGACTGGCCGAACGATCAAAACGGGGTTTTCGATACGCCTAAGTGTTTCAAAACGACACGCAGGAATGTCGTTGAAAATCATCGATCATAGCCGTTAATTAGGCATTTTTACCCCAAATTTCGGCTTTTCATCGCGTTTTTTGATATTTTGGCTATCCGTTTTGTAAATTTTTGTAAACTTCGGATTCTCCGCCCCGTATTAGTTGCGTAATCTGCGTGACTATCCTAAATTGTTAGCGTTCCAATAACATTTGGCTATTGCGATAAATGTAGCCGATATAACCCTTGTTTCTTTCTTGAGGATATTAAAGATCATGAACATTCTTCGTGCGACCTTGAAGGTTTGCGTTTGCTCGCTATTACTATTGACTGCCGTTTCTTTCGTCGTGGCTCAAGAAAAGCCAAAGGATAAAACCAAAGCAACCCCCACGCCGACACCCGCTCCGGCGGCAAAAAAAACGCTGCAAGGTGCGATGGCAGGTTTGCGGTTTCGCGAGATCGGGCCGGCGACGATGGGCGGCCGAATTAACGACATCGAGGTCGTGAGCTCGGATTCGCGCATTATCTACGCCGCGACTGCGGCGGGCGGTATACTCAAATCGATCAACGGCGGCACGTCCTGGACGGTGATCTTTGATAAAGAAACGGTTCCGAGCGTTGGCGACATCGCGATCACTCCATCGAATCCGTCAATACTCTGGGCCGGCACGGGCGAATCAAATAATCGCCAAAGCTCGTCGTGGGGCAACGGTATTTACAAATCGATGGATGCCGGTAAAACGTGGAAAAATATGGGCCTCGAAAAAACGATGGCCATCGCCCGCGTTGTCGTGCATCCGACGAACCCGGACATCGTTTATGTCGCTGCGACCGGAAATCTATGGGCAGCGAATCCCGAACGCGGTGTTTATCGCACGATGGACGGCGGCAAAACTTGGGCGTTGGTCCTCAAGGTCAACGAAGACAGCGGAGCGACCGACATCGCCATCGACACCGAAAGTCCGACGATACTATACGCGGCAATGTACCAGCGACGCCGTACGGTTTTCGGATTTAACGGCAGCGGCGAAGGAAGTGCGTTATATAAAACAAATGACGGCGGCGACACGTGGACAAAGATCACAAAAGGCATGCCGTACGATGCGGAAAATGCACCGACGCCGCGTCCCGAAGGGTTTTCCGAAACCGGACGCAACGCTATCGCCATTTACGCAAAAGACACAAATATCGTCTACGCAATGGTCGAACACGCCAACGGCGGCATCTATCGTTCGAATGACAAGGGTGAGACTTGGACGCGAATGAGCAATATCGACGCCAATCCGCGTCCGATGTATTTTAGTCAGATACGCATCGACCCAAATAACGACCAGCGTCTGTGGATCGCGGGCGTTACGACTCAGTATTCCGACGATGGCGGCAAGACTTGGTCAGGAAACTATTCGCGTGCTCCGCACGCTGACACGCACGGGCTCTGGATCGATCCAAAAGATTCAAATCATCTGATCGCCGGTAATGATGGCGGGATCAATATTACGTATGACCGCGGCGTCACTTGGGACTATGCCAATACTGTTCCGCTTGGACAATTTTACGAGGTCGGTGCTGACAACAGTACGCCCTATAAGATCTGCGGCGGATTGCAAGACAACAACGCATGGTGCGGACCAAGCATTTCGTTCAATCCGCGAGGTATAACGAATGACGATTGGTACACGATCGGGGGCGGCGATGGCTTTTATGCCCAGCCGGATCCAAATGATCCTGACATAGTCTATACCGAGTCGCAGGACGGCAACGTGCTCCGCCGTAACGTAAAAACCGGCGAGAGCAAGAGCATCCGTCCACGCGAAGACGAAGGCGAAAAGAATTATCGTTTTCATTGGAATTCGCCCATCGTTATCTCGGGGTTTGACCGAAACACGATCTATTACGGTGGTAATTTCCTCTTCAAATCGACGAATCGCGGCGATAGTTGGGTCAAGATCGGCGGCGAACTAACGACCAACGTTGACCGCAACACTCTGCCGATCATGGGCAAGGTGCCGGATAAAAATACGCGTTCGCGACACGATGGTGTCCAGCAATTTCCGGCGATCACGACGATCTCCGAATCGCCCGTCAATAAGAGTGTTCTGTGGGCCGGTACGGACGATGGCAATTTACAGGTAACACGTGATTCGGTTTCGTGGAAAAATGTGTCGGACAAAGTGCCCGGATTGCCAAAAGGAACCTTTGTCAGCCGCGTCGTCGCCTCGCGTGAAAACGAAGGGACGGCGTATGCGACATTTGACGGCCACCGCAATGGCGATTTTAAGGTCTATGTCTATTTGACGTCGGATTACGGCGAAACCTGGCGTTCGATCTCGTCAAATCTACCGCAAAACAACGGCGTCGTAAACGTGATCCGCGAGCATCCCCGCAACCCCAGCCTGTTGTTTGTCGGAACCGAGTTTGGCCTGTTCGCATCGTACGATCGCGGCGGTAACTGGACCCAGATCAAACAAAATCTGCCGACGGTTCCGGTTGACGACATCCTCATCCATCCGCGTGATAACGATCTGATCCTTGGCACACATGGCCGTTCGATCTGGATCATGGACGACATTACGCCGCTCCAACAACTCAATGAATCAGTGCTGAATGAAAGCATTTATTTGTTCGACGCGCGTCGGGCGATAAACTGGAGAACTTGGAGCAACAAACCACTCACGTCGGACAAGGCGTTTTACGGCCAAAATCCACCTAATGGGGCGATGATCAACTTTTATCTAAAAGAACCGTTAGCGTCAGGTCAAAACGTCACCATAACGGTGACTGATGCGGCGGGACAGGTAATGAGGACGCAAAATTGTACACGTCCTCTACCAACGCCCGCTCCGGTTGCTGGCGGTCCTGGGGGGCCGGGCGGCGGTGGATTTGGCGGATTTGGCGGCGGTGGCGGACAGCTTTGCACCGCTGGTGAGGGCATCAATCGCTGGGTTTGGGACATGAGGGCCCGGCCGGCCGGAGCAGGTCCTGTCGGCGGCGGCCCAGGCGGTGGAGGCGGCGGATTTGGTGGATTTGGTGCCGGAGCAGGATTTCGCGTGGATCCTGGTACATACACCGTAAAAATCAAGATGGGCGATAAGGAAATGTCCAAATCCTTTGAGGTGATCGACGATCCTCGAGTCCAATTTTCCGCTGAAGATCGTGCGAAAAAGAAAGCGGCGTTGGCCAAACTCTTACCGATCGTAACTCGCGGTACGGCGGCGGCGCAGCAAATAGTAGCATTACGTGCGAACGTAAATACTGCTCTTGAAGCTTGGCGTCGGCCCGGAGCAAATGTTCCGCAAAATGTTCGGACTGCGGGCGAGGAGTTGCTCAAAAAGATAGATGCGGCATACGTCAATTGGGGAACTCCGCCTTCGGCTGTGAGCAATATCAGTCAGGCGGGTCCTCCGCTCATTGAGCTGCCGACACCGCTCAGCCAACGTGCTGCGCAGCTAATGGGTGCAATTGAAAATACTTCGGCGGCTCCGACCGCCTGGGAATTGTCACAGATCGACATTCTCGGGACGAGAATACCTGCGGCGGCAGATGAGGTTCGAAACCTTATCACGGTTGACCTTGCGGCTCTCAACGCAATGATGGCCGAGGCAAAGATCCCATACATCCCCACACCACCTGGAGCAGGTGGCGGCGGTGCGGGTGGGGCTCGTCCGCCCGAAGAGGACCTGGAACCGTAAAATAGTGTAATGATCTGCCAACCTTACCCGGGAAGTGTTTTAATACGCTTCCCGGTTTTTTGTTGAATGCCTGCTCGTGATTTTGGAGTATCGGCTACAAGTGCCAAAATGTATCAAATGCTAAAGATCGATGTTCACACGCATATTCTGCCTCGCGACATTCCGCGCTGGAAAGACAGCTTTGGCTACGGCGGCTTTATCGGCCTCGACCATTACAAGCCTTGCTGTGCAAAGATGGTGCGCGATGACGGGACACAGTTTCGCGATGTTGAGGAAAACTGCTGGGACGCCGTAAAGCGCATCGAGGAATGCGATGCGTCTGGTGTCGACGTACAGGTGCTCTCGACCGTGCCGGTGATGTTCAACTATTGGGCAAAGCCAAATGACGGAGCCGGGATAGCCCGTTTTCTAAATGATCATATCGCTGAGATCGTCGGTCGATTTCCCAAGCGTTTTATAGGACTTGGAACCGTGCCGATGCAGGATACCGAGCTTGCTATTCGCGAGTTGCAACGTTGCAAAGAAATTGGACTCGCTGGCGTGCAGATCGGCACAAACGTCAAACAACTAAATCTCGGTGAGCCGCAGTTCTTTGATATTTTTGCGGCCTGTCAGGAACTCGGCATGGCCATCTTTGTTCACCCGTGGGACATGATGGGCGAAAAAGATATTCAGAAATACTGGCTGCCATGGCTGGTCGGTATGCCGGCAGAAGTCTCACGGGCGATCTGTTCGCTGATCTTTTCGGGTGTGCTTGAGCGGCTGCCGGATTTGCGAATTTGTTTTGCACACGGCGGGGGTTCATTCCCCTCGACCATCGGACGTATCGAACATGGTTTCAACGTCCGTCCCGATCTTTGTGCCGTCGACAATCCGCATAACCCGAGAAAGTATTTGAGCCAGATGTATTTCGACGCTCTGGTCCACGATGCGGCAACGCTCGACTATCTGATAAATCTTGTAGGAGCCGGTCAGGTTGCGATGGGCAGCGATTACCCGTTTCCACTCGGTGAGCTTGAGCCGGGTAAACTGATAGAAAATTCCGGTTATGGCGACGAAACAAAGGCAAAGTTACTGCATCTGTCAGCTTTATCTTGGCTCGGTTTGGATAAAAAAGACTTGACTAGCTGGTCTGACTAGAATTATTATCAAATAATGAAAGTCAGTGTCTATGAAGCAAAATCCAAGCTCAGTCAGATGATAAACGCCGCTCTCGATGGCGAAGAGGTCGTCATCACCCGAAATGGCAAGGAAACGGTCAAATTAGTTCCCGCGACCAATGGTGACAAAAGGGATAGTTGGATAGGAATGTGGAAAGGACAGATCAAGATCCACGAGAGCTTTTATGACCCGCTCGATGACGAGACGTTCGCATATTTCAATGGCAATGCAGAAACCTTTCTAGATAAGGTGATGAAAGAAGATCAGGGCGGCGGCGAAGGTCAAGAATGAGTATATTGCTCGACACACATGTGTTTATCTGGGCAGTGGAGGAGAATCGACGTCTTTCTCCGCGGCAGGGAACCCTGATGACCCAAACGAGACTGTTTTTTTTTCCGCTGTTAGCTCTCTCGAGATCGCGATCAAATGGGCTAAAGGGAATCTGGAGTTGCCCGATCGACCATATGAATTTGTCAATAAGACACTCGCGGCGGCGGGCATTTCCCAGCTTGCAATAACGGTACGAGACACTTGTGCCGTGGGTGATCTTCCTCATCACCACCATGATCCTTTTGACCGGCTGTTGGTGGCCCAAGCACGGACTAACGGTATGCGATTGATGACTGCTGATCCGATACTTGAGCGATACGATGTAGATGTGATCGCACTTTGGTTAAATGATGATGAATGATGTAAACGCAACACACTCAGCAGCAGAACTCGACGCTGCGGATCCGTTACGCCTATTTCGCGGACAGTTCCATTTTCCCGAGGTGAACGGCGGTGAGCCCATCTATTTTACCGGGAACTCTCTGGGGCTTATGCCTAAGACGGCCCGTTCATACGTCGAGCAAGAACTGGCCGACTGGGAGCGGTTAGCCGTCGAGGGGCACATTCACGCAAAAAATCCGTGGCTACCGTATCACGAATTTCTGGCTGAGCAGATGGCGGCGATCGTCGGGGCGAAACCCGGCGAGACGGTCGTGATGAATTCGCTGACAGTCAATCTGCACCTTTTGCTCGTATCGTTTTATCGGCCGACTCGGGCACGTTTCAAGATCGTAATCGAAAAAGGCGCGTTTCCGTCTGACCAATATGCTGTCGCTTCGCAGATAAGATTCCAAGAATTCGATCCGGGTGTAGCTTTGATCGAGCTTACCCCTCGCGACGGCGAATCAACCTTGCGAACCGAGGACATCATCGCGACCATCGAACGCGAAGGTGCGTCGATCGCCCTCGTCATGCTCGGCGGGGTAAACTACTACACCGGACAGGCATTTGATATGAAGGCAATCACCGCGGCGGGCCACAAAGCAGGTGCGGTCGTCGGGTTTGATCTCGCGCATGCGGCGGGCAATCTTGAGCTGAAAATGCACGATTGGGATGTGGATTTTGCGGCTTGGTGCTCGTACAAATATTTGAACGGCGGGCCCGGGGCGGTTGGCGGAGCGTTTGTTCACGAGCGTCATGCAAACAGTTTTGATTTGCCGCGTTTTGCCGGTTGGTGGGGTCACGATAAAGCTACCCGTTTCCTGATGGGCCCGGAATTTCACCCGCTCGCAGGTGCCGAAGGCTGGCAGATATCCAACCCGCCGATCCTGCAAATGGCGGCACTGCGTGCGTCCCTTGAAATATTTGAGGAGGCCGGAATGACGGCATTACGGAAAAAGAGCGAAAAATTGACCGGCTATCTCGAGACGTTCATCAATGAGATCGACGAGCCACGAATATCGGTGATCACCCCCAGGACCCTGAACAACGCGGCTGCCAGCTCTCGATCCAGGTCGAAGATCAAAAAACTGCACTGAACAGATCGCCGCAAGGGGTCTTTGCCGATTGGCGGGAACCGGACGTGATTCGCGTCGCTCCCGTACCGCTGTACAATAGTTTTGCGGATGTTTGCCGTTTTGCCGAAATACTTAGGTCCGCCTTGGATAGTTAAGGTTGCGGCAACCTAGCTGGAGTTTAGGCGAAAGTGGAGGGGGCAATATGATCCGGGCAAAGATCAACGGAATCGAGGGCGAGTTCGCCGAAGGGGCTTCTGTGCTGGCGGCGGCCCGTAAGATGGGATCGGTATTCCGACGCTCTGCGACGACAAGCGGCTGGACCCGGTCGGAGCATGCCGGATGTGCTTGGTCGAGATCAAGGGCCGTGCCCACGAGACCGTTTCGTGCACGACCCTGGCTGACGGGATGGAGATCGACACCACACCGAGCCGGTCGAATCGGCCCGAAAATGGAACTTGAGAATGCTCGCCGGCAATTATCCCGCAGACGCCTTTACAAAATATCCCGACAAACCATTTCATAAACTAGCCACCGACTACGGCCTGACCGCGGCCGATTTTCACGGCGACCATTCGATCGCGGCTGATCTCGCATACATATATCAACGTCGATATGTCGCGGTGCATCAACTGCTATGCCTGTGCACGCATCTGCGCCGACGTGCAGGGCCAGTTCGTCTGGCATGTCGTCGGCCGCGGCGAGGAATCTCAGATATTGCCGGACTCGTTCGGTGCTTTTGGTGACAGCACGTGCGTCTCGTGCGGTGCCTGCTCGGACGCGTGTCCGACCGGAGCCTGGAAGACAAGACGGTTATCGAGCGGGTTTCCGACCGAGTGGACAAAGACGACCTGCCCGTATTGCGGCACCGGCTGCGAAATGAATGTCGGTCGCGACGACCAGGTCGTACAAGTCAAACCGGTGATGGACGCTCCGGTAAATTACGGCCATCTCTGCGTGAAAGGCCGATACGCCTTTGATTTTATCGATGCGGACGATCGCGTTACCGAGCCGATGATACGCGAGGGCGGCGATTGGCGTGTCGTTTCTTGGGAAGAGGCGATCCAGTACACAGCTGACAAACTAAAGGCGATAGACGCCGAATTTGGTAAAGAGAGCATCGCCGTTCTCGGGTCAGCTCGAGCGACGAACGAGGAAAACTATCTGGCTCAGAAGTTCACCCGCGTCGTGCTCGGGACCAACAATGTCGATTGCTGTGCACTCGTTTGTCACACGCCTTCGGCGGCGGCGATGAAGATGATGATCGGCACCGGGGCGATGACAAATTCGTTCGACGACATCGAAAAGGCACGAACGATCATCCTCTGCGGAGCAAACCCGACCGAAAATCATCCGATCCCCGGAGCGCGCATCAAGCAGGCCGTTATCAAAACGGCACCAAGTTGATCGTCATCGACCCGCGAAAGACCGAGCTGACAAAATACGCCGACGTGCATCTGCAGCTGCGGCCGGGCACGAACATTTTGATGTTCAACGCTCTCGCCTACGCGATCATCGACGAAGGCCTGACCGACCCGGAATTTATCGCGACGCGTGTAGCAGAATTCGAAGAGTTCAAATCATTCGTTGCCGATTATTCGCCCGAGGCCGTCGCCGAGCGATGCGGAGTCGACGCCGAATTGATCCGCAAGGCCGCCCGCATTTACGCGACCGACACGCCGTCGATGGCGATGCACGGGCTTGGTATGACCGAACACCTGCAAGGAACCGAGGGCGTGATGACGATCGTCAACCTCGCCCTGCTGACCGGAAATATCGTCAAGGCCGGAGCGGGCGTGAATCCGCTTCGCGGGCAAAACAATGTCCAGGGATCGGCTCATATGGGCTGCGATCCGGGAATTCTGACCGGTTCGATCACGATCGAGGCGGGCCGCGAGCTGTTTGAAAGCGTTTGGAAAACGCCGATCCCGACCGCTGCGGGATTAAATCAATTACAAATGATCGATGCCGCCCGCGATGGCAAACTTAAAGCTCTGTGGACGATCGGCTACGACGTTTTTCTGTCGAACGCCAACGCTCACGAGACAGCCAAAGCATTTGTGAACATGGATCTCGTCATCATTCAGGATTTCTTTATGAACGAGACCGCCAAGCGGTTTGGCCACGTGTTTTTCCCGGCGGTGACGTCGTTTGAAAAGGACGGCACTTTTATGAACGGCGAGCGGCGTGCAGCGAATCCGCGGCGCGGTAGCCCACGCGGCAATGCGCGCTCGGACCTGGAGATCATTTGCGATCTCGCCGCGGCGATGGGATTTGAGAAGGATTTTGCCTTTAATTCCGCAGAAGAGATCTGGAACGAGGTCCGTGCAGTATGGCCTCCGGGATACGGCATTACTTATGAGCGGATCGAAAAAGCCGGGATCCAATGGCCGTGTCCCGATATTGATCATCCGGGAACTGAGATACTGCACGGCGAATCTTTCTCGAACGGCGTGAAAGCGGCATTGCGGCGAATAAAATTCCGGCCGACGAAAGAGGTCGTATCGGAAGATTTTCCGTTCCTGCTGACGACGGGCCGCGTGCTCGAACACTTTAACGCCGGCACGATGACGATGCGGACGCCGAACCAAGAACTGCGGCCGACCGACCTGCTAGATGTCAAAAGCAGATTCGGCGAGGCTATCGATCGCATCGGGCGAAAAGGTTAGGCTAAGGAGCAATTATGGCGAGGCGGTCTTGCCGGTCGAGATCACGGACAAGGTGAAAACCGGCGAGCTATTTGCGTCGTTCCACGATCCGGCGGTTTTCCTCAATTACGCGACCGGCCCGACGCGACCGTTTTACGCAGGCCCGGAATTTAAGGTCACGGCGGTGTGCATCGAAAAACTGGACTCTCAGATCTCAAGTAATTAATGTCAAAACAAAGGGTAACTATCATCGGTGCCGGCCTTGCTGGATCATTGCTAGCAATAAATCTCGCAAAACGCGGGATCGAGACGCAAGTCTATGAATCGCGCGGCGATATGCGGCTTGAAGAGGTCGCTGCCGGACGTTCGATCAACCTTGCCCTCTCTGATCGTGGCATTGCTGCCTTGCGCGAGGTCGGCATGGACGAATACATGCTCGCCGAGGCGGTGCCAATGACCGGTCGTATGATCCACACGGTAACCGGCGAGCAAAAGCTGCTGCCCTACAGCGGCCGCGACGGCGAATATATCAACTCGGTCTCACGGGCCGGCCTTAATATCGCCCTGATCAACGAGGCCGATAAATACGACAGCGTCAAGTTTCATTTCAGCCAGCGATGCGTCTATTTTGACGTGCGACGCGGCGAAGCCAAGTTTTCGAATGGCGAACGCGTCAAAAGCGACACCGTGATCGCGACCGACGGTGCGGGCTCGGCCGTTAGAAACGCAATGCTTCACGGCGGTGTCGAACGGTTTGATTTTTCACAGGTTTGGCTCGAACACGGCTACAAAGAACTCCATATCCCAGCGGCGGCGGATGGCGGCTTTCGGCTCGAAAAAAATGCCCTACACATCTGGCCTCGGCATCAGTTCATGATGATCGCTCTGCCAAATTTTGACGGGAGCTTTACTTGTACGCTATTTCTGGCCCACAAGAATCCACCGGCCGACGCAGGCGGTTCTGCCTTTGCTGGCTTAGTAGACGAGAAGGCGGTTCGCGATTTTTTCAACCGCGAATTTCCCGACGCCGTTCCGTTGATGCCAACGCTTACACAAGATTTCTTTGCCAACCCTACCGGCAATCTTGGAACCGTTAAATGTTTCCCCTGGAACGCCGGCGGCAAGGCTTTGCTGCTCGGCGATTCCGCGCACGCGGTCGTGCCGTTCTACGGACAGGGAATGAACTGTGCGTTCGAAGATGTGCGAGTTCTCGACTCGCTCTTGTCAGAACCGGGAGCGATAGCGACTGGGTCGAAGATCGATTGGGCAAGTATCTACGAAAAGTACGGACAGCTTCGAAAAATAAATACCGACGCTATTGCCGATATGGCCGAGGAAAATTTCTACGAAATGCGAGACCGCGTCGCTGATCCTGTTTTCCAACGCAAACGCGAACTCGAGACCAAACTCGAACAGACGTATCCCGACTATTTCTCAAAATACTCAATGGTCACGTTTCGCGAGGACCTACCGTATTCAGTCGCGAAAGAGAAAGGAAATGCTCAAGACCAGACGCTGATGGAGATCTGCGAACACGTCGGAAACGTGGACGAATTAGATCTCGAGCGGATCTATCGACAGATCCTGCACTAGTGACGGAGTTATGATCGATCTAAATAAACCAGGTACGCAGATCGATATCTCGATCCCACTGCAATTCAACGGGCCGCAGCCTAACGCGTATGGCGTTGCGGCCGCTAAATCGAAAGCGTGTGAGGCCGGCGACATTGTCGGCGATACGCGGTGTGGCGGCAGTGTTAATTTTGAGCAATACACGTTCATACCGCACTGTAACGGGACGCATACGGAGTGTGTCGGGCATATTACTGACGAGCGTATATCGGTGCTCGATTGCTTGAAAGATGTGTTTGTAGCCGCGGGGTTGGTTTCGGTTGAGCCGGATAAACTTGATGGCGGGGATCTCGTGATAACGGACTCATCGCTGCAAGCAGCGAGCGTCGGCAAGGCTGCCGACACTCCGACGGCGTTGATCGTTCGCACGTTACCTAACGATAATAGCAAGCTCACGCGGCAATATGGTGAGGGAAATATCCCACCGTATTTTACGGCTGAGGCAATGGAATATCTTGTCGAATGCGGATTCAAACACCTTCTCGTCGACATGCCGTCGATCGACCGGATATTTGACGAAGGGAAACTAGCAAATCACCGCATATTTTGGAACGTCGAACCGGAGAGCCTTGAGGTAAATGCTGCAACGCGTTTGGAAAGCACGATCACGGAACTTGTCTTTGTGCCGAATGAGGTTGCGGACGGGGAATATTTATTAAACCTCCAGATCGCTCCTTTCGCATCTGACGCAGCACCTAGTCGTCCGGTTCTACTTACCACATAGGGCACATGGAAAGAGTAAGATTTCTTGGCTATGTGAACTATGTTCCTTTGTGGTTCAAACTCCTTTGTTTCATTTCACCGCGTTTTCAATTGCTTCTTTCAGATTAGGATATTTAAATTCAAACCCCGCATCCTCTAGGCGTTTTGGCATCACTTTTGTACTTGCCAGTAACAACGCGTCGCCCATCTCGCCGAAGATCATGCTGACGGCGAATTCGGGGAGCGGAAGGAATGTCGGCCTATACAATACGTCGCCGAGGGTTTTGGTGAAATCGTGATTTGTGACCGGATTCGGCGATACTGCGTTGACTGCACCGCGGATGTTTTCGTTTTCGATGACGTAGTTTATGACAGCGATCTCATCGTCCATCGAGATCCAACTCATCCATTGTTTACCGCTCCCGACCACGCCGCCGACGCCCATTTTGAATGGGAGCAGCATTGTCGAAAGCGCTCCGCCGTCTTTTGATAAAACGATGCCGGTGCGGAGCAGAACCGTTCTAATTCCAGCGTCTTCGGCACGTCGGGATTCGGCTTCCCACTCACGGCAGACGCCCGCCAGGAAATTGTCGCCCATGGCCGAAGATTCCGTCACCTCTTCGTCACCGCGTTCGCCGTAAAATCCGATGGCAGACGAAGCGACGAATGTGTGCGGTTTCTTTTTAAGCTTAGACATGGCGTCAACGACGTTTCGAGTACCCAAAATGCGGCTATCGCGGATGGCTTTTTTCTTTTCGTCGGTCCAACGAAGGCCGCTGACGTTCTCACCGGCAAGATGGACGACGACATCGACGCCCTCGAGCTTTTCGGGGTCGGTGAAACCTTCCTCGATGCTCCATTGGATATGCTGGTCGTCCGTCGGCTCTTTACGCGAGGCAAGCAGGAGTTCGTAGCCCTTTTTCGGTGAATGATTTTTGCAGCTCGGTGCCGACGAGCCCGCTGGCACCTGTGATCAATACTTTCATAAAATTATTTAGCCCACGAAACACAGAAACACACTAAAGGAAAGAACATTCCTGGCGATGACTTATGCATTGGCGACAGCTCATTTGTGTTTTTAGTGTGTTTCGTGGGCAAATTATCTTCTTAGTTCGTCGTGGATAAATTTGGTCATCAGATCGAGTTCGCGTTTTGTTAATTGGTCGCGAAACGGCGTCATGCCGTTGCCGCCTTCGGAGAGTTGTTTGTAGATCTCGGCTTCGGTCCTAAATTTTAGTTGCCCCTCGCGCATATTCGGCACGACCTTGCCGTCCGGGAGCGTCCTGCCCTCGCCCTCGGGGCCGTGACAGATCGCGCAATGTTGGCGAAACATCGACGCGGCGTAATCTTTGCTGTCGGCGATGGAATAATGCTGTGGTTTTGATGAAAAACAGGATGCGATGGCGAAAATAAAGACACGTGCATCCAGAAAGTATTGCTTCGAGACGATGAGTCAGTTTTGACCGCAAACATCTACCTACGGCAACATAATTCCAGTTTCCGGCAAATTCCGGGGACGACGGCAAATGGACGCCTTGAGCGACTTCTTTTCAGCGCCCGTTTGAATATCTTGCCGGTGTTGCCGATCGGCAGGGAATCGCGAAATTCGACGTGGCGGGGGTATTTGTTGGCGGCGATCTGGTCGCGGCACCAGGCGATGAACTCTTCTTCGGTCATCTCGTGGCCTTGATTTAGTACGACGAAAGCCTTCACCTCTTCGCCAAGGCGGTCGTCGGGGACGCCGATGACGGCGACGAGGCTGACGGCGGGATGCGTGATTATCACTTCTTCGAGCTGACGCGGATAGACGTTGTAACCGCCGCGGAGGATCATGTCTTTTTGCGGTCAACGATGGCGAGATAGCCTTCGTCGTCCATGATGCCGACGTCGCCGGTGTGAAACCAGCCGTTGCGAAAGGCCTCGGCGGTCGCCTCGGGGCGTTTGTAATAGCCTTTCATCACGTTTGTCCCGCGAATGACGATCTCACCACGCTCGCCGCGTGGCACCTCGTTATCGTTGTCGTCAAAACACTTTACCTCGACGCCGAAGATCGGCTGGCCGACGGTTCCGGGCTTGGACGGCCGTTCAAAATGATTGGTTGTCGCGAGCGGAGATGTTTCCGAAAGTCCGTAGCCTTCCATCACTCGGACGCCGAATTTCTCCTGAAACTCCTGCATCAGGTTGACGGGCATCGGGGCACCGCCGGATGTGCAGACCTTCATATTGTCGGCGATATGGCTGATATCGAAATCGTTTTCTTTGACGTATTGCAGTAAGGCCCAATACATCGTCGGCACGCCGACCCAGAAATTTACCTTTTCGGCCAGCATCGCATCAAGCGTTGCCCGCGGCTCAAATCGCGGAAGCAGCACGACTCGGTTGCCGCCATAGAGCTGAGTGTTCATCTGCACCGTCTGTCCGGTCGTGTGAAACAGCGGCAGGGTGATCAGACACGTTTTTTGCTGTTGATCGGTAAAATCCAGCAACGGCATGTGGATGCTGTACGTCGTGACACAGTTTGACCAGAGATTTAGGTGCGTCAGCTCCGCGCCCTTAGGTTGGCCGGTCGTGCCCGACGTGTACAGGATCGCGCAAGTGTCGTCGGGAGCGGTGGGATAGATCTCAAACTCTTCGGATTTGTCGAAAGTGATTTGCGTCAGCGTTTTATGCTCAGGAATAGGCGATTCGCCCATCATATCGGCAGTCATCACAATCAGATGTTCGCAACTATCGACCGCGTCAAATGCCGCTTTGGTCGAGATGAGCATCGGCAGCTCGGGCGTGCCTTCGAAAACGAAGACCGCCTTCGCGTCCGAATCGCGCAGATGATATTCGATCTCAGCCGCCTTGAACAAAACACAGATCGGCACGACCGCAGCACCGGCTTTCATAATGCCGTAATAGACGACGGGGAAATACGGGATGTTAATGCAATTGAGCGCGACCTTGTCGCCGTGGCCGATGCCCATTTCAACCAGCGCGTTGGCGACGCGGTTCGACAGTTTGTCGAGTTCGTCGTACGTCAGGCGGACATTGTCCCAGACGATCGCTTCTTTTTGCGGAGCAAGGCCCGCATGGTGCGAAACTATCGACGCCAGGTTCAATACGGTTGCTTGGCTCAAAGGGGCGCGGGAAGCGCTCGCCTGCATAAAGTCCCCGCGATGAATTGTTAGAAACAGTTAGAAAAAACTTTGACTTAGCTAGTTTATTGCCTAAACTTTGGCTGTTCAAGTCCAACAGAATAGTACATCTAAAATAACGATTATGAGAACCAAAACTTCCAACTGGGTCATTTTTGCGCGTGTCTTTTCGTTGCCGTTCCGGTTTGTGCGGTTGAGTATACGGGGCAATTTGAAACCGGCTTGATCGCCAACACCGAAGATTCAGAACAGGTCGTCCTTAAACTTGTGCCCCGCGAAAAGATCAAAGGAACTTGAGGTAGCCGACGACGCTCACCTAGGCGGCGAAGTTTGATGGATCCGCGGAACAAACACTATTATCGCCCCGTGGAGGAACGCGGCGGACGCAGTGCTCATATTGACGGCGACAATACGTTGAGCAAAAAGAAAATTCACGCTCAAACAATCGCAACCAATCTCTGGGAGATGACCGGAACTAAGATGAAGGACGGTTTTCAAGGTGTGTCCGGTTTTATCCAATATTTTAAATCCGTAAAGATGGATAAAATGGGCCCCGAGGACAGGCTGGTCACCCAATCAACCGGGTCATGGCAAGGGTGCGGTGGATATTAAGGGAAAGAAAGTTTTGTTTCAATATGCTTATCTTGCGGACAAGAATAAGGTCGACCCGCAGGCCGGCCTGCTCGGCGTGGATATGGATGGCGACGGCAAGGTTGATCTGGGCAAAATGGCCGCGGAATCTACGAAAGCTAAAGAAGAAACGATCGTTTTTCGAGTTGGCGATACTTATCTCGCAACGAAAAAGGCGGATGTCGCAAAAAATCAGATCGTGGTTGTTGAACGCGAAGCCAAGGATTACAAACGCCTCGAGGTTCACATCAACAAAGAGTTTCCCGATTTTAGTTTCACTGATTTCGAAGGTAAAAAGCGTAAATTCTCTGAGTTTCGCGGCAAGTATGTGTTGGTCGATATCTGGGGATTTTGGTGCGGGCCGTGCCGACGCGAACTGCCGTATATTCGCGAGGCTCACAGACGGTTCGGGCCCGCAATCTTGTAATTGTGGGCTAAATACGGATGAGGACTACACGGTCGATCGATGAAAAAGGACTATCCGACGCCGGTATGACGTGGACGAATGCCCAGTTTCGAGCGTTGCAGATTTTCTCAGAGTCGGGCTCAGGGTAAACAGTTTCCCCACTACATTTCTGATATCGCCGAGGGTAAAGTGCTGTCGATCAGCCGAACCGACCGCGATGAGCTATCACTTCGTGGTGCGTCATTGCTCGAATCACTCGATAAAGTGATTACTGATTTTTGATCTGAACAGACGGAGATATTTTTTCTGAGCCGTAGATCGGCGATCCTATCTCCTGGATCGAATGGACCTTAAATTTATCGTCCTGCTCCGGGAAATCATTGCGAAAATGCCCGCCGCGAGACTCTTCGCGCCAGAGTGCGGATGTTGCGACGAGCCGTGCTAGTGTGACAAAATTTCGCGACGATGTGCTCAGATTACCCGCGGCGATCTGATCAAATTCTTTGATCGCACGTTTAAGCGAATCTTTGTCGCGTAAGATACCGACGCGTTCCCACATGATGCGTTTGACCCGCTTCTTTACAGCAGTCGAGATCTGAGTCCCATGTTCCAAGTCCAAAGCCACAGGTCGAGCGTCCTGTGACTTGGGGCTTGAGACTTGGGCCTTAAGACTATCGGCGGCAGCCGCCGATCCCGCTCTCGCGCCAAAAACTAATCCCTCAAGCAGGGAATTTGACGCGAGACGATTCGCCCCGTGGACTCCGGTGCAAGTTACCTCACCTGCCGCATAAAGGCCGGGCAGCGTGCTGCGGCCCCACAGGTCGGTGCGGATACCGCCCATGCAGTAATGCGACGCGGGCGAGACTGGGAGCATATCTTTGGCGATGTCGAGGCCGTAGAATTTGCAGGTCTCGTAGATCTTTGGGAAGCGGTGTTTGAGAAAATCTTCGTCAAGTGCGGTCATGTCTAGGAAGACCGTTCGCGTACCTGTCCGCCGCATTTCCGCGACGATCGAGCGGGCGACGATGTCGCGCGGGGCAAGCTCGGCTCGTTCGTCGTAACGCGGCATAAAGCGTTCGCCGTATTTGTTTTTGAGACTGCCGCCCTCGCCGCGCATGGCCTCTGAAAGTAAAAATCGCGGAGCTTTTTCGAGGTTCAGCGCCGTCGGGTGAAACTGGATAAATTCCATATCCGCCATCTCAGCACCGGCAAAATACGCCATCGCCATGCCGTCGCCTGTCGCGACCGGCGGGTTCGTCGTGTGCTGATAAAGCTGTCCGGCACCGCCCGTCGCCATCACAACGGCTTTGGCATAGATCTCACGGGGTTGACGCAAAACAGGGTCAAGAAACCGCACGCCGACGCAGCGGCCGTCGCGGACGATGAGGCTTTCGGTGTTGGCAAAAGGGGTTAGGTTTATCGTTTTTTCCTGTCCGGCACGGGCTATGAGCGAACGGACAAATTCGGCTCCGGTCGAGTCACCGTGGGCATGGATGATACGCCGCCGCGAATGCGCCGCCTCTTGGGTAAACACCAATTTACCGCCCTCACGGTCAAATTCGCCGCCCCATTCGATGAGTTGTTTTATGTATTTCGTGCCCTCGGTTACGAGCGTTTCGACGGCCTGTTCGTCGCATAGACCGGCACCCGCTACTAGCGTGTCGCCCTCGTGCAACTCTCGGGATTATCATCGTCCGATAGCACGACGGCAACGCCGCCCTGGGCATATTCAGTGTTAGATTCGCTGGCCTTGTCTTTGGTCAAAACCGCAACGCGTCCGCCGCTGGCGGCAAGCTCAATGCTCGCCCGTAGCCCCGCAACGCCGCTGCCAATAACGATAAAATCCGTTTCCAAAGACATTAACTGAAATGTAGCAAATTAGCAGTAAAGTATCGAACTAAGATATTAACCGCGAAAAATGCGAAAAGACGCTAATCAGAAATTGCTTTCTTATTAGCGCCTTTTCGCGTGTTTAGCGGTTGTAAAAACCGATCTGTTTAGACAGGGATCTTGAGTTCCTGCCCTGGATAGATCTTGTCAGGGTGATGCAGGATGTCGCGGTTGGCGTCCCAGATGGCTTTCCACTGGATGCCGTAACCGGCGGCGATCTTGCTCAGGTTATCGCCCGACTCGACGGTGTAGGTGCTGCCACCACCACCGGCTGCGTCGCCGAGGCCAATGTTAAGGATAAGATCGTTGCTCTTGAAATCAGGGTCCAAGCGTTCGTATTCATCCCATAGTGCTTGTTTTGCTTCCGAACTCGGAGCTGTACCGTTTAACACGAGTGCTCCGTCGGCACCTTCGCTAAGCTCGTACGCCGTTCCGTTTGAATTAGCAAGTTCGAGAAGTGACTGATATTTTTCTTGTACTGACATATTTTTGTTCCTCCTCGTTAGTTTCCTTTGGTTATCTGGTTGTCCCAGCCGGTGATGCCCGACTCATTGATTGCCATAACGACTTGTGCGTATTTTGCAGCCGGAACGGTTCCCTTAATGGTCGCTTTGCCGTTAACGACGTCGATGGTTAGGCCGCTAACGCCTGCCTTTTTCATCGCTTCGTTAAGCTTGCCCGTCAGAGCCGGATCAGTAGCAGCAGGTGTCGCCACCGGTAGCGGTTTGAGCGTGCAATTGTTGGTCACCGATTTGATGCCCTCAACTGACTTTACCGAAGCCTCAGCCTTGGCTTTGACTGCCTGATCGGCAACCTCGCCTGTCAGTGTCGCTACGCCGTCTTTGACGGCAACCGTCACGCCTGTGACCTTGTCAGCAGCCAGTTTATCTGTGGCGGCCTTTGTCAGGTCTGCATCGCTCTTGCCGCAAGCGCTCATAAATAAAGCCATTGCGAGCATTAGAACTGTAAAAAATTTAACTTTCATTTTTCCTCCTGAAAAATTATGTCCAAACTTATAAAACTTATTATCGCTAATCCCCCATGAATACACGCGATACTATCTAACTGATACTGATCCACAAAAAAGGGATAAGCCCAAAATTATTTAGTGATTTTATAGTGATTCAAAACTGAAAGTTTGGCAAGATAAAAATGATGTTTTTTAACCAAAAATTTCTTCGGCTATCTGGTGGGCCGCGTCATAGGATGTGTGGTCGGGCCGGATGATGAAATGCCAGTCGGCGAGACAATAGACTTTTTGCCTTTCTTCAAACAAACTGCGGGCTTTTCGCTTTGTTGCGGGCCAGCGGCCGCTCCTTACGGGAAAACGTAATATTGAGCCAGCAATGCTCAAAAGTCGCCTCGAGCCAAACGCCGGTAAACCCGTGAGCTTTGAGCAGTTCGCGATTTTCGGCGATCGTCCAAGTGCCTCCGCCGAGACTCAATATCCGCGAATCGGTATCGTCGAGTAGCAGTTTCAAGTTTGCGGTCTCGATCTCGCGATATTTATCGACACCGTCCTCGTCAATTATCTTGGCGACAATACGGCCGTCATTTCGCTCGATAAAACGATCGAGATCGGTCCACCGGCACCGCAATTTGTGAGCGAGGTGACGGGCGACGCTAGATTTGCCGACGCCCATAAATCCGGTCAGTGCGATCTTAATGTCTTTGTTCATCGTTAATTATGACTTTACGACAGACGCGAGCGTTTCGAAAAATTCGGGAAAGGACACATCGGCACACTCGGCTCCGACGATCTCTGTTTCGCCGTCCGCGAGCAGACCTGCGACGGCAAATGCCATTGCGATACGATGATCGCCGAAACGAATCGATGACCGCGCCTTTTAGTTGCGAGCGTTCGACATGAAATCCATCGTCAAACTCGGTCACACTCGCACCCATTCGCCGCAGGTTTTCGGTGACGGAATGGATGCGGTCAGATTCTTTGACACGCAATTCGCCCGCATCGCGAACCTCTAAGCCATTTGCCAACTGAGTGCCAAGTATCGCCAATATCGGGATCTCGTCGATGAGATCAGCGACCGCCCCCCCTCGATCACAAGCGGAGCCTCTTGCTCATCGAGCCCGCCGCTGATGGTCAGAGTATCCGTCGGTTCGCCACGACGTTCGGCGTCTTTGCGGGGCGGCAGTTTTGCACCTACACATTCGAGAACGTCCAAGATCGCGGTTCTTGTAGGGTTAGTCCCGACATTTGGCAGGGTCAGTTCGGATCCCGGCAGACACGCCGCCGCAACGAGGAAAAATGCGGCAGAAGATATATCGCAGGGTACCGAAAATTCGGCAGCGGTTGGACGCGATGTGCCTTTGATATAGCGAACCTTACTCGCCGGGCCGCCGTCCGTACCTACGCGGACGCCAAAAAGTGGTAGCAGCCGTTCGGTATGATCGCGGGTCAACGACGGTTCGACGGTAGAGGTTTCGCCGTTGGCGTAAAGCCCTGCGAATAGGACACAGGATTTTATCTGAGCTGAGGCGACAAGCGTGTGATATGCGATCGCCCTGAGCGGATAACGGCCATGGATAGTGAGCTGTGCCGTGCCGCCGTCAGACGTTATCGTCGCCCCCATTTGCTCAAGCGGTTCGATGATCCGCCGCATCGGGCGTTTTACCAGCGAATCGTCGCCCGTCAAAACACTTTTGAAACGCTGCCCTGCCAAGATGCCGGCAAGCAGCCGCATCGTCGTGCCGCTATTGCCGCAATCGAGCGGAGCTTCAGATTTTTTTAGTCCAAATTTACCGACACCGTCAATAAAAACCGTGCTGCCGTCACGCCGTATTTCTACGCCGAGCGAGCGCAGACAATCGAGCGTTGACGTGCAATCGGCACTCGCCGCAAAGCCCTCGAACTGAGACGTACCGTCCGGCGATCGCCGCGATTATTGCGGCACGATGTGAGATAGATTTGTCGCCGGGCAGCTCAACAATACCCTGTAGCGACCCCGCAGGTTTGACCTTCATTAGTCAATCTTAGACGAACTAAGCCGCATTTGTCTTGACAGCAACTATCTTAAACGGCTAACTTACAAAACATATACTTTGCTTATGATGCTTGAGATCCAGTTACCTAGCCGTATCGAATCGGTCGACCAAGCCGCCGTAGAAGCCGATGAATTCGCAAAAAGCTGCGGGTTTAGCGATGATTTTGTGTCCGCCATCGACCTCGCCATTCGCGAATCGGTTGCAAACGCCGTTAAGCACGGCAATAAATTTGACGAATCAAAAAGCGTCGATGTGACGTTTGCCGACTCGGACGAGGGCTTTGAAGTGACGGTTCGTGACCACGGTGTCGGGTTTAATGTCGATGACATACCCGATCCGACGAACCCCGAAAATCTGTTAAAAGCTAACGGCCGGGGCATCCTGTTTATGAACTCATTTATGGATGAGGTTAGTTGGTCAAACCATTCCGGAGGCGGAATGGTCGTAAAAATGTTAAAAAAGAGATAATTGCCGCTTGATGCTTGGACTTTTGTATTGAGTTTGGTCTAAAATCGGCTATCGCAATTTATAAACGCAAGAGGAGATAACAATGTCTGATATTACGATCACTGAACGCCAGGCTGGCGATGTAACTATCCTTGACCTAGACGGCAAGGTAACTATCGGCGAGGGCAGCGTTGCACTTCGCACGGCTATCCGACGCCTCCTTGGCGAAGGGAAAAACAAGATCCTGCTCAATCTCGCAGGTGTCGGCTATATCGATTCGAGCGGTATCGGCGAATTGGTTTCGAGTTTTACCGCTGTCAAAAAAGAGGGCGGAACCTTAAAGCTATTGAAACTGACGCAGAAAATTCAGGATCTTTTGGCTATCACCAAGCTTTTGACCGTCTTTGATGTTTTTGACGAAGAAAGCGAAGCCCTCAGCAGCTATAACTAAACGCTGCCAATTGCAGAGAATAGAAAGGGTAAAGGAAAGCGTTTTGTTCCTTTATCCTTTCTTATTTTGCAGTAGGTTTGATACATCTTTAGGGCCGCAAGATTCATCTTTCTAAACAGAAAGGTTTTTTTGGTTTTTCTTAATTATCTACATGATGCAGCGAGTCTTTTTATCTATCCTATTGGTTATTTTTTCTGCTGGTGCTTTTGGCCAGGCCCCTGCGTCGGGTTTTGACCTGACTAATTACGGAGTCAAGATCGAGCCTGACAAACGTCTGCTCGTCGTGCTTGCGTCGCTCGAAATGGCGCAGACGACAAATCCCGACGGCACTTTTACCAAGCTCATCAACACGCCGCTATCGGCGGACGGGGCAAAGTTTCGCGACCAGCTTATCTTAGACAATGCGAGTATGCCGGCGGATCTTCGAACCCGCATCTCGGCTTTTGTCGCTCAAAATAAAAAACGAAATCCTAAGGCGACCGATGCCGAGATCGTTGCACCGTTTATCTCGATGGCGTATACGCTGTCGGCGGTGCCGGAGCTTGGCGACCCTGTGGTCACGAGCGATCTGCCCGGCAAGCTGCTTGACGTACTTGATTATTCGCCGCTGGTTCGCGAGTTTTACAAACGTTCGCCGATCAGCTCAAAGCTTGATAGCTATGTAAAGACCTATCGCGAACAAGCCGACGGACGCCTTCGCACGTCGACCCGTGACATGGTCAGCGAACTGCTCGAATATCTGCACACGCGGCCGCAGCTTATTTTTTCTGAAAAAGTAAAAGTCGAGACAAAACGTCCAAACAGTAAAACGGTGCTTGTTCAGACCGAGATACGCGAACACGACCGGCATTTTTTCGTTGTACCCGAAAATCTCGCGGCGAAAGGCGATATCAATTTTCTCAACATCCGCGACGATTATTATCTGATCGTGCCGCCCGACACCGATGTCAGTATCACTGAGGGCCGCCGTGCGTTTTTACGTTTTGTGATCGATCCGTTGATACTTGCAAATTCTAAAGAAATGACCGCTGTCCGCGATTGGGCAAAACCCGTCCTTGAAGAGCTGCGAAAAACAAACTCGTCAATCTCGCCGGATGTTTTCCTCGCAATGTCGCGCTCGCTTGTCGCAGCTGTCGATATCCGCCAAGCTGAGTTTACAAGGATCCGTGTCGCAACCGATCAAGTACGTCAAAAACTGCCCACGCTAAAGACCGATGCCGAGAAAACGGCACTGACCACCGAATTGACCAAACAAAAAGCAGCTTTTTCAGACGAAGCCGCCCAGCAATTGTTTGAGGAGTATCAAAAGGGTGCGGTGCTGTCGTATTATTTTGCGGAGCAGTTAAAAGGAGTCGAGGATTCGGGTTTTGACATCGCTTCGTCTCTACGCGAGATGGTTGCTGCATTTGATCCGGTAAAAGAGGTAAACCGCATCTCCGACACCGCCGAGGCTCGCAAGCGCGCTCTCGCCGCCCGTCAGGAACGCAAAAGCCATCCTGACACCATGGCCGTCGTTGAGAGCCCTCTGACCGGCAAACTCATTGCGATCCAAAAGGTGATCGACGCCCGCGATCTGGTAAAGGCGAACGCCGATCTCAAACAGCTGCTAAAAGAATATCCGTCCGAGCCGCGTATTTATTACAACATCGGCCGTGTCGCCGGGCTTTCGGCGGTCGGTGTTCAGGATCCTGAGGTTGTCGCACAAAAGCTGCTTGAGGCAAAGGTCGCGTATACCAATGTCCTCAACACAGCGACCGGCGGTACTGATAGGTCATTGCTTTCGCTCACGTACGTTGCACTCGCGAGGATCTACGAGTTTGACAATAATTCGGCATACGCCATCAAACTCTATGACGAAGCGATCAAGCTCGACGACATTTCGGGCGGAGCGTTTCGCGAAGCGATCGCCGGCAAGCAGCGTCTGCTAAAGCCGCAGTATTGAGTCCCGCCCAGGCGGCAAACCCTGACAATTTACATCAAAATGACTGAGACCGCCTAAAGGTGGATGTCAAAACATCTTTCGCAGCGGGCTGGTCGCGCTCATCGGCCGTCCTAATGCGGGCAAATCTACACTACTTAACCGTCTCGTCGGCGAAAAGATCGCGGCTGTCTCAAACAAGCCGCAGACCACGAGGCATCGTATCAAGGGCATTGTCACACTGCCCGAAGGCCAGATCGTTTTTATCGACACACCCGGCGTCCACAAACCCGGCCATTTGCTCAACCGCCGGATGATGACCGCCGTCCACGACGCGATCATGTCGGTCGATCTGATCGTGCTCATGCGTGACGCCAGCGTCTCGACCGGAAACGGCGATATGTTTGTCTTTGACCTCATCAAACAAGCCGAAAAACCGGCGGTTTTACTGCTGAATAAGACAGATAAACTAAAAGATAAAGCTGCTCTTTTACCTCTGATCGAGGGATATTCAAGCGAATTCGAGTTCGCCGAGATCGTGCCTGTTTCCGCTCTAAAGGGCGACGCTATCGACGATCTGCTTGCATCCATCGTCAAGCATTTGCCCGAAGGCGAGCCACTTTTTGCCGACGATGAGATGACCGACCAATCGACGCGCATCATCGCTGCCGAGATGGTTCGCGAAAAGATATTGCAATCCACAGGCGAAGAGATCCCATACGTAACGGCGGTCGTGACAGAGGTTTTTGATGAGTCAAAACCCGGCATCACACGCATCTACTGTGCGATCTATGTCGAGCGTTCGTCGCAAAAAAAGATCGTCATCGGCAAAATGGGCAGCCGCATCAAGGATATCGGCACCAAGGCACGTGTCGATATCGAAAAAGCTGCTTGGCAAAAAAGTTTTCTTAAAATTATTCGTCAAGGTCGTCGAAGACTGGCGGAACCGCGAACGCGATCTCGACGATATCGGTATCCACGAATGAGCGAAACTCCCCCCAAACGCTGGTTCGCAGTCGACGTCGAGGCCGATGCCCCCGCCGCGGAAGCTGTCGAATACGCGTTTAACACCTCGAAGCTCTAGGCACCGAGATAGACCATCTGCGAAAAACCGGCACTGATGCTGTAAAGATAACAGGTTATTTCAACGACCTACCATCGGACGAAGATCTACGATACGAGATCAACGACGCCCTACATATTTTCGAGCAGGACCGGTCAACCATACGTTCTACATCCACCCGCGAGGTCGAGAACGCCGATTGGCTCGCCGAATGGAAACGCCACTGGAAACCCACCGTGATCGGCAAATTCATCATCGCCCCGCCATGGTCAGAGGTCGCGGATACCGACAAGATCGTCATTCGTATCGAGCCAAACATGGCGTTCGGTACAGGAACTCATGACACTACGCAACTCTGCCTGAAAGCAATTGGCGAAATTTTTAACGTGGGGCAAACGTGTCTCGATGTCGGCACAGGTACAGGAATATTGGCGATAGCCGTCGCAAAACTCGGCGGCACAGACATCTTCGCCTGCGACACCGACGCCGATTCGATCAAAATCGCCCGCGAAAATGCCGTCCTGAATGGCGTTGGGAATGCAATTGTATTTGCCGACGGCCCGATAGATGACAGCACACAGGAATACGATTTTACCTGTGCAAACCTCACCGCCGATGTGATCGTCCCCATCCTGCCGCTGCTCATCGAAAAGACAAAAAAACATCCTGCTCCTCTCCGGCATACTCGCCGAACAAGAAAGTCTCGTCACCGATGAACTTTTGAAATTTCAAATTTCAAATTTTCAAATAGAACATTCCGGCGAGTGGATCTCCGTCCTAATTAAATTTTAATTTGGTTTTTTGATCGGCACGGCTGATGGGATATCGCCGTCATCAGTGATCGGAACGATCGGCAGGCGAAATGTCGGTTTCGCTCGCGGCGAGGTCGTTAAAACAGGCGGGCCTTTTGGCAAACTGAAAAGCGAAGGCGTAAGCGGAAGCGAACGCTTGAGCATTGTGCCGCCGCGGCCCGCAACCCAGAGTTTATCACCGCCGCGATAGACGATAGTCTGGAGCAGTTTTCCGGTGATATTCGGCTGGGTTGACCAAGTTTTGCCGCCGTCCTCGGTGATCAATATTGTTCCGAGTTCACCCGCCGCGATCGCTTTGTCCACCCCAAAAACCTGCACCGCAAATAGATTTAGTTTTAGCGGCGATTCCTGATCGGCCCAAGTCACACCACCATCGGACGTGCGCAAAGTGATACCGCCGGAGCCGACCGCAAAGCCGTTTTTATCGTCGAAAAAGCTCACAGCGTAGAGATTTTCGCGGACGTTTATCTTGATCTTTTCCCAAGTGACGCCGCCATCCGCCGTCCGAAGGATCGTGCCCTTATCGCCGACAACGATCCATGCGTTTCGCTAAAAAAACTTGATATCTTCCAGCCAGACACGCGTTCCCGAATTGAGCTGTTCCCAATACGCTCCGCCCGGAACTTGTCCGGGTGATCATCCCGTTCGAGCCGACTGCAAAGCCCACCTTATCGGAAACAAAATTGACGGCGACGAGGTCTGCGGTAAGGTTTGAGATGCCCGCACCCCAGCTCGCACCGCCGTTGTTCGTTCGTAAAACCGTGCCGCCGTCGCCGACCACCCAGCCTTTTTGCCCGTCAATAAAAAACACGGCGTTGAGATTTACATTTGTTTCTGAGAACGCCGGCAGCCATTCGCGACCCGCGTTGTTGGTCAGCCAGATCTTGCCCCGCGAACCGACAGCGACACCGATCTCGTCGTTGAGAAACGCGATGTCGTTCACATCCTCGCGCCCGCCCTCGCTCAGACGCTGCCAGCTAAACCCGCCGTCATCCGTGCGGAGTATTAGCCCGTTTTCACCGACCGCCCAGCCGGTAAATTTGTCGCCGTAATGGACGGCAACAAGCTTCGGATTTGTTCGCACATTAAACGGCAGCCACGAACGCCCGCTGTCCCCTGTAAGCCAGATCATGCCGTTGGCGTCGGTCATCGAACCGCTCGTCGCGTCCGAAAAAGTCACCGACAGAATATCCGCTCGGCTAAAAATACTGATCCGCGACCAAGTCAGTCCGGCATCATCGCTGCGTGCGACACAGCCGCCAAAACCGGCGGCTACCATCGTCGTTTGCGATAGATAAGCGGCGTCTGAGACGACCGCTCCCTTACACGGATCGCTCTGTTTCCAACTTTCGCCGCCATTGTCCGTGGTCAAAACGACGCCGCCAAGCCCGACGGCGACCGTGTGAGTATCATCAAAAGCGTCGACATTTAATAGCTGTTCTTGGGTGCCGGAGATCTGTGTTTTCCACGTAGTGCCGCCGTCCGTGGTTTTCAGTATCCGGCCATAACTGCCGACGATCCAGCCCGTTCTGAACGCCGTACCGATAAACTTGATGCCGTAAAAATGGTCGCGGGCATCGACCGCAACTTGTTTCCAATCTTTGCCGCCGTTGACCGTCGCGAGCAAAGTGCTCCGTGCCCCAACCACAAAAGCGTTGTTCTTGTCGCGTACAAATACGGACGACAGCGGGGCTTCGGCAGGGGAAAATTGCCGTTTCCAGCTAAACCCGCCATCGGTGGTTTTTAAGATCGTTGCATCCGAACCGACCGCAAAACCGGTTTCTTTGTCGGGAGCAAAATGTATCGAATAGAGCGGATTGCCTTGTGGCAGAGGATTTTGCCAAGTCCACCCTTGACTGCTGCGTTGGGCAAAGGTGGAGCACGCAAGAAGAAAGATAATTACCGCAGAGACGCGAAGACGCAGAGACCGGAATTTCCACCACAGATGAACACGGATTAACACGGATGAAGAAAAAGATGCCTTTTCTTCTCTATTATCCCGTCTGTGTTTATCTGTGTTCATCTGTGGCTAATTTCTTTCAGATCTCTTCAGTTCCCAGTTCTACAACTGCTTCGTCTAACAAAGCCGCATCCACATAACCCAGCTCTGCCATTTTTCGAGCCATCGAATCGGCGACTTCTTGCACGGCGTGGCCGTTGTGGCCTTTGACCCATTTCCAGGTTATTTGATGTTTTTTAGATGCAGCGTCGAGCCGTTTCCACCAATCGTGATTGGTTTTTCGCTTCCAAGTGCCGCCCATCGTCTCGACCACGTATCGCGAATCAGACATCAGCGTGATCACACAAGGCTCTTTCAAGCTTTCAAGCCCAATTGCCGCCGCAGCGATCTCAGCCTGTTGATTGGTCGCACTGCCGAGATATTCACCGACCGCTTTCCAAAATCCCTTGAACCCAAGCACAGCTACGGCCGCCGCACGAGGATTTCCCCTGCCGTTGCCGAGACTCGAACCGTCGCAGACTATGGTGACTTGTTTCATATTTTAGTTGCCGACCGATACGACGTTGTCGACAAAATTGTCAAAGGTCTCGTCGTGAGAGATAACAAAAAGCTGGTCAAAATGCGTGATGCGGCTGATCTGCATTGCGAGGTTTTCGCGGCGTTCGGCATCCATGTTGGTCGTCGGTTCGTCAAAAAATGCGATGCGGATATCGGTCAACTGTTTTAACAGAGCGAGCCTGATCGCGAGTGCCGCAGCCATCTGCTCGCCGCCCGAAAAACTTTGAAACGGCCGCTCGTATCCATCCTCTTCAAGCATTATGGCGTAATCTTCGCCCCATTTCAGCGTGCGCTCAGCGTTTCCGGTGATCTCGCGAAACAGCAGATTTGCCTCAAGCGAAACGTGATGCACATAGTTGCGTGCGACACGCGGAGCCGCTTCTTTGAGCGTGTCGCGGATAAAGGCGGTCGTCTCGGCTACGGTCTCGAGCCGTTCTTTTCTTTGAACTCACCCGACAAAGACTTTCTGATCTCAGCAAAATGCTTTAGCTCCGCCGCAAGCTGACCTTTCGCCGCTTTGCCGCATCAAATGTCGCCCTGATCTCGGCGTGGCGTTTTCGGTCCATGCGGCAGTACGCTCGGCAATGTGGCGGGCATTGTTGTAACCGCCGGCGATGAGGTCTTGATGCTCGTCGAGATCCTCGGTCAGGATTCGGCGGTCGGTTTCGAGACGCTCAAGATTGCTTTCTATCTTGGTGACATACTCTCGAAGCTCAGGTTCGCGGGCAGTCTCGTTCTCGAGAAATTTTATTCGGACGCGCGGGTCACCCAACGTCTTTAGCTTGCTTTCAAGATCCGCAAAGTTTTTTTCAAGCCCTGCCAGCCCGCCGATCCTCGTTTCCAGCTCTTTTCGTTCGGTAGCAAAATGCGTCCCCTCGGTTTTTAGCTCGGCTTCGCGGGTGCGAAAACCTGTGAGCATTGCCGCAAACCGTTCGGCTTCACGAGCATTTTTTAACGCGGAGGCAACGACGATTTGCTCTGTTTCAAATCCGGCAATTTGAGATCTGAGATCGGTGAACTGGCTCGAAACAAAACTTTCGAGTGTCTCGCCTTCTTTTAGATTGAGGCATTTTTGCGACAATATCGGGCACAGGCCGTTTTGTATCTCGTTCTGAAATTTCTGATCGCGTTCGAGACTCGCTTTGAGCGTGGCGATCTGACGGACAAGCTCGGCATCGCGGCTTTCGAGCGGTTTGATCTCTCCCGCACCGGCGGCTTTTGCCTCGGCTTCTTTTAGCTGTTCGGCGTTTGAACGATAACTTGCTCGTAGTCGCTCAATACGTTCGTCGAGACTCTTGATCTGATTTTCGACCGCTTTTGCGTCCGCAATCTTTTCCCGCAGTGTATTAAGTTCGCCCTCAAGCCTTTCCTGATCGGCAACCTTTGGCTTTAGCTTGGTGATCTCGGCGTGGGCCTTTTGCACAGCTTCGATGCTTTCATTCAGTCGTTTTTGATCGGCCTTGATGTTGGTGATGGCATTTTCGACACGCTCAAGCTCGTCGAGCTTACTGACAAGGTGACGCTTTTCGGCGATGGTTTTTTCAAGCGTTTGAACCTCACCGGCGAGCGTCTTAGCTTGCTCCTGATAAACTTTATACTCTTGTTCGACGGTGTCGGACCGCGTTAGTTCGCCCTCGGCACGGGCGATGCCCACGCTAATTTTCGTAACTGAGGATTCCAGATATTTTGAGGTTTCGCGCAGCTTTTCTGCCGCTTGTCGATACTCTTCGACCTTGAGCAGACGGTCAAAAGCTACCTTTCGCTCGGTCGCTCCTTCCAAAAAGATAGCGGTAAATGTGCCTTGGGGAACACCGATCGCTTGTTTGAAAAGCGATTTTAGATCGGTGCCGGGTTCGAGGCCGAGATGCTGCCAGAGAAAGCGAAAACCTCTTCTTTTTTATCGGCGATGCGTGTCTGCAAACGCGGGTCGGTGACGTTATAGCCGGCTCCGGTGTCGCGTGTGACGATGTACTCGCGTTCGTCGAGGCCGCTTTCAAACGTCACCCTGACCACGCCTTTTTTCTCGCCGCGTTTAATAAAATCCTCTTTTTTATAATCGAGCAGATCAAATAAAACCCACGCGATCGCCTCGATTATCGTGGTCTTACCGGCACCGTTCTCGCCTGTGATAGCGGTGGTGCCACGGGTAAATTCGAAAGTTGAGGCGGCGTGAGATTTGATATTCTCAAGCTCGATCTTGGAGATATGCATTGCGAATTCAAGTTTAGAATAGAACCGCCTACGGTAGTGGGCGGTTGAACTAATGTACACACAAAAATTAAACCACCCGCTACCGCAGGTGGTTCTGACTTGTGTACAATCTGCCTATGAAATTCCAATCCGGCGAAACCGTCATTGCCGTCCTGCACAGTCCACGCGAAAAGCTGTTGGGTATTCTTGATGAGATCAACCCTGCGGGCATTAGCCTGCGTTCGATCGAGCTTGGGTATTTTGACGATTGGTGTCGGTCGATCGTGTCGGGTGAGCAACATCTGACTATGACCGATCATTTTATCCCGATGTGGCGTGTAGAGCGGGTCAGCCGCGATGCTGCGGATGGCGAGGTGCCGTCGATGTCGGAGCAGTTTGAAACGCGAACAGGACGGCGGCTCAACGAGCAATAGGCTAAGGTTTTTTGATGACAATGCTGCCGCTATTGGTGGTGAGTCTGACGGAGGCTCCGCCCGTGCCAAGTTTGCCGACAACCCTTTTTACTGGGCCTTCCATTATGTTTTCAGTCTCGATCTTTAACGGCAGATCGTAATTAAACGTACCAAAACCATACGACGCGACCACCTGACACGATGTATCGACCGGCACGGACATCCTGATCGAACCGTTTGATGTACTGAGGCTTATAGAGCCGCCGCTCAGTATCTCGCCGTTGTATGACACCGAGCCTGAGATCGATGTAACATCGACCTGACGGTAATCCAGTCTTTGTAGGTTAACGTTGCCGCTATTCGTCTTTGCCTTAAATTGATCGCCGATCTCACTCGGCCCTGAGCCAAAGACGATAACATTGCCGTTTGTACTTTCCAGCATCATCGCGCCCGTCGGAATCCTCGACCGTCACGTCGCCCTCATAAGTCACGGCAACCGCTCCTTCGGCAATATTACGCAGATTGATGCTGCCGCCGATAGTTTTGACGCTGGCCTTGCGGACGGTGTCGATAACGGTCGTCGTTTCCTGGCCTTTGATATTAATGACCGCGTTCACTGGCACGTCGATCTCGATCTCGTCGCCCCAGATACACTCGGTCGGGATGGCGTATTTACCCTTTTTTTGCGTCCAACCCCGTCAAATTTATAAGGGCGGGCATATTTGTTTTAGGGCTTTTTAGCTGGACGTTAAAGCCAAATTTCGCACCGTCTTTAACAAAAACACGGATCTCGCTGCGGTTCCAGCCGTTCACTTTCAGGCTGCCCTGTGTGACGCAGAGCGACAGATTTACATTTTTATCAACCGCGATCGATTTTTCCGAAGTGTCGCCGCCCGTCATTGGGGCGAGTACCGGCAGGGGATCTTTTTTGCTAACGCCGTAAACGCGTGAAGGCGGCTCCGGCAGCGACGGCTGTGCCCGGACGATCATCGGAATGGCGGCAAATAAAGACACCGCTACTATCCGTAATATTATTTTTGCGATTGGGTTATTCATCGAAATTCGGACGTTGGAGCTATCTCAGGCTCGCCATCAACTCCCCTTTTTGCGAGACCGAATTTAACAGATCGATCTTGTTTTGATACGACGAATACAGCACCTGCTTGGCGGATTCGTTTCTCGGATTTTTCTTGACCTCGCGACGCATTTTGTCGATGGCGTCATTTACGACGGCCATATCACGTTCGTAAGCGATGCGTTCGGATGGACGCAGAGTGTCAGCCTTTTGTGTCTCGACAGTCTTTGACAGGCTCGAGATCGTCTTTACATAGCTCTCTTCACCCGGCATATAGCCAGCGTTGCTTGTGCTTGGCGAAAACCTATCAACCTGAGGCAAAGCCGTTACCCGGCGATCGTCATAACGGGTCGAGGCACGCTCGACCGTGTACGGAGCGGCAGGTCTTGGATCAACGGCAACGTCGCCGGCCGGGGTATTTGTTAGCGGAGGTCGAAACGGTAGTTTTCAGGCCAACAACTTCGGCAACTGTCGGCTGCTCAGGTGCACGATTAAGTAAAACTGCGGCTGATATGCCGATCACGATCAAAACACTTGCGGCGGCGGCGAATGTCGGATTTGCGAGGGCTACGGCTAAAAATGCCCACGCTTTGCTAAAGATGGACCGGTTTCCGCGCTCGGTCTCGATCGAATCGTTGATCTTGTTCCACAGACGCTGCGTCGGGACGAGCGTGTTAAATTCACGTTCGAGTGCCGGGAATACAAGTGCCGATTCTTCCTCAGCCACCGCGAGCATCACAGCACACGCATCACACGTCGCGACGTGGCCGGAAACCCGCGTCGATTCGTCGTGGGTGAGTTCGCCATCCAAAAAGGCCTGGATCATCCCTATGTCAAAACAGTTTGCGTTCATATCGTTTCCTTGCCCGGTTTGCCGTAAAAGCGGGCAAATTCTTGTCTGGCACGTGCTACAAATGTGCCGATGCTCGACTCGTTAAGGTCGAGGCTGGTGGCGATCTCTTTGTAAGAGAGGCCCTGTTGTTTCAATATCAAGCAGCTCCTGAGCGGCTCTTTTACCCGGTTTAGCGCCCGGTGTATCTCGCTAACGCCCGCAGATTCCTCATACTCGATCTCGACCGACGGGGCGTGCGTTGTGCCTGATTCTTTGACGTAATTATCGTCTCTCGTGTTCGCCCTAATATTTCCGCGAACAGTATTCTTTGCAACATTTATCGCCACCCTGATGAGCCAGGGGCGGAGCATTTCTTCGGTAGTGATCGAATCGAGATTTTTGTAGAGGCGGAGATAGGTTTCCTGCACGACATCTTCGGCAACGGCGGCGTCCTGCACCACCGACCGGGCGGCGCGAAAGACGGTTCGGTGATGAAGCGCGAACGCCTCTTCAAACTCGATCTTACCTGTCGCTGCCGTCGCCGCTGTTTGCTCGGACATTATGTCCACAAATATGTCAGTACTCTCGTTCATTATCAGCATCAAAATGCTCTTCACAGTAGATACACCGCAAAGGTCATGAATTATGACAAGAATAACCTTAAAAAGTTAGTTTTTTCAATCGTTGCATGATGCCGGATGACAGACCGATGGAGCCGCCGGAGGTGACCAAAAAGTAATAGCAGTCATCCGTTTCATTGAGGATACGTTCAAGATCGGTGTGAGGTTCTGTGGAATTGAAGTTTGGCTCGGCCAATGCGAGCCGTTTGAGCGATTCGTAAAGGTGCGAACGGCCGGTTTCGAGTTCACCCGCATTATTGTCTATCACGAGCTGAAATGCAGCATTTTCGGCAGCAAAATGAGCGATGATGGACGCCGCAAGGCTCGCTCCGACCTCAAATTGTTCCGAGCTGACGACGGTTTTGCCGCCCTGCTCGGCGGCGATCTTTTCACGAACGGGCAACTCTTTTGCGGTGTCTTTCACGATCCGCGTGTCAAAGATGACGGTCACCCGTCTTTCGTCCTCGTCAGCGTATTCGCGTACGGTCAGATGCATCGTGCGGGCGGTGGCTTTCCAGTCGATGCGGCGAAGATCGTCTTGCGGTTGGTAGTTTCGGAGGGCAAGCAGGTCTTGCCCGACCCCGCGTCGCCCGACGGAATGTTCACCTGCGTTCATCGGCGTTTGGTCTAATTCGGGCTCAAATGCCTCGATCTTTGGAAAGACGATCAGCTCCGCCGCCTTTGCCGGCAAACGCCGACGATGCCGAAAAAATCCAAAAGGGAATTTGGTCGAAAGCTCAAAATCTCTGATCGACAGCTTTCCGCGATGCGGAAAAATATGAGCAGTTTTGACCTCGACCGTCTCTTTGCGGCCGATGTGGACGAAATGACAGAGCGTTCGCCGTATAACCGGAGCTTGTCCAAGCCGCCGGGCGATCCACGCGGGCAGAATTGCGTCGAGATCATCGGCGGCGATCGAACGCTCACGTTCCTTACCGCGAACCTCTGCAACGACAGAAAACGCTGGGAACAGCCGCTTGCGGTTGGTTATGCTTACGAGTATCTGTGTCGGCTCACCAGCAAAAATAGTGTCGGGAAACCTCATTTTGATATCGAGCTTTTTCAGGCAAATACTGCCCGCAAAAAAACCGACTATCATTGTCGCGATGAGAAACGAAAGCACAATAAACAGCAGATTATTGCCCGTGTTCCACGCCGAAAAACCTACGATCAATATCAGCACCAGCATGATCGCCCCGCCCGTCGTAAATTCGAACGGCAGATTCATCTGCGACGCTTCGCGGCCCGCATTTCTAACAAGCGGCGGCACGATGAACACTAAGATCAGCAGAACAAAAACAAGCGAGGACCCGGCCGAGATACCGGCAAGTTGGATGTTGCCGGTCTGATGAGCGTAAAGCGTCACACCTGCCAGCGCGAGCCCGCCGATAACGACAAGCACGCCAAGAGCGGCATTTCGCAGATCGCGAAAGCTAAAAAGCTGGCTGGCGAGTCTTAGGTTCATTTATTAGGATTTGCCCGCGAAATACACGAAAAATACGAAAGTAAAAGAACTCTTTTTAGTGCTTTTCGTGTGTTTCGTGGGCCAATTCTTAGATCGGGACGCTTACTTGTTGCAAGATGTCTTGTAATATCTGCTCGGCTTCACGTGTGCGATGGCGGAGATTTGCCCCACGCGAAGCGACGATCAGGCGATGGGCGAAGCACGGCATTACGAGGCGTTTGATATCGTCGGCGATGCAATAATCGCGGCCCTCGATAAAGGCGAGTGCCTGTGCCGAACGAAACAACGCGAGCGAACCACGTGGGCTGATGCCAAGCTCGACCATTTCGTGTTTGCGCGTCAGATCGACGATCTGGAGCAGGTAATCGAGGAGCGCATCGTCAAACCGTACGTCGGCGACAAGTGCTTGTATCTCAAGCAGTTCGGCCTGTGACATAACGGCCTGGACAGTGGTAAGCGGGTCGGCGGATTCGCGGTCGCGTAGGATGCTGCGTTCGTCGTCGAGCGCCGGATAGCCAATGTGCAGCCGCAGCATAAAACGGTCCAGCTGCGACTCCGGCAGCGGATAAGTGCCGTGATGCTCGGAAGGATTTTGCGTAGCGACGACCATAAACGGCCTCGGCAAACGCCGCGTAACGCCCTCGACCGTAACCTGTTCCTCGGCCATTGCTTCGAGCAGAGCCGATTGCGTCTTTGGCGTCGCACGGTTTATCTCATCAGCGAGCACGATATTCGAAAAGATCGGCCCCGCTTTCCACTCAAAATCACCGCTCTTTTGGTTAAAAACGGACAAGCCCAGCATATCGGACGGCAGCAGATCGGACGTAAATTGAATTCGATGAAACGACATCTCGAGTGCTCGTGCCAGAGCGTTTGCAAGGGTTGTTTTGCCTATACCGGGTACGTCCTCGATCAGCAAATGTCCCTTAGCAAGCACGGCGATCAGAGCAAATTTGACCGTTTCGGATTTGCCCTTAATGACGCTTTCGACGGCCGCTTGTAGTTCGGCGATCTTGCCCGAAACATTGGTCCTCAAGACAATATCCTTACCCGCATTTTCAGTTTCTGTGACGATCCAATCTCTCATTCAACTCTCACGCGGCGTTTCGCACCGCAAATTTATTCTACCCGATAACAAACCACCGACGCACAAAAAAGTTGCATCAATTAGCTACGGCTAAAACCCGAACTCCAAACAATAATTGAATTTCGCCGCAAAACCATCTAAACTTTTGAAACTTAATCAATATCTTTTCGTGTTGAAAACGGGAAAGGTGTAAGCATTTATATGAACAATCTCAGATCACGTTTTAAAGACCAAAGCGGATTTAATCTTATCGAGTTAATGATCGTCATCGCGATCATCGGCCTGCTGATCGGCGTCGGCACGATCGCGTGGCAGGCGGTCATCCGTTCGGGTAACGAAACTGCCGCTGCTCAATCGGTCGACAACATCCGAAAGTTTCAGGCCCAATACGCATCTCGAAACAAGGGCAGCTTTGCGACGTTTGATGAGCTGATCGCAAAGGTTAGCCTCGATGAAAAATTTAAGGGCGAAAGCCCGGTTGTAAACGGCTATATCTTTACAATGACCGTCGAACCGGCATCGGCGACAAAGCCCGGCTTTTATTCGATCGTCGCTGATCCGCAGGTTGCTGACGGCGTCACCGCGACCGGAACGCGGCACTACTATACCGATTCGAGCCTCAGCACAATAAAGGGTACCGACGAAAACCGCCCCGCCAAGGCGGATGATCCATCGATTTAGTGGATAGTTGAAAGTGGATAGTTCCTGATTCCTTACTTTCAACTATCAGTTATCAACTATCAGTTTTTTCGCCGTCTTAGCTCAGTGGTAGAGCACTCGCTTCACACGCGATAGGTCACAAGTTCAAATCTTGTAGACGGCACCAGTTTTTGGATAAGTTAGGGACATTTGTGAACGTCCCTATTTTTATACCCACTTAAATTCCCAACAAGTATTTTCGTTTTACCTCAGTTAAACTGGTCCTTGGTTGGATTTGTGTTTTCATATTCGATGGCGGTGAGGTAATCATCAGGATTGTTTACATTTAAGAAAAAATGGTCCGCTCCTGGGAGATCTTCATACTCGGCAAATCGTAGGAGCCGTGTATTTAGTCGGGTTGCTAGATCTTGCAGCCTCCAATTACCGTCAATTATCATTTTCCGGACCTCGGGTAAACAAATGCAGACACGGAAAAGTCCACAAAGCGGTTGGATGCGTCCATCGGGCTGCTCTGCGAAAACAGCGTCAGCACTGATGTCCGGCGAGTCTGCGAACTGCTTGACGATTGTTGACATTCTAATCAGCAAATCACCGTTTACAAACGGGATATCGCAAGCGAGGATAGCCGCCCATTTAGTTTTTGCGTGAAATAGAGCTGTATAAAGTCCAATTATGGCACCCCTCGCGTTTGCCCCGACGAGTTCGTCCTCTATTATTGGCAAAGAGGTGATATCGGTTGTTAAGTTACCGACTGCGTATACAGGATCAGCTATCCGCGACAACTCTGCGGCCGCTCGGTCAATGAGTGTTTTGCCGCCGAGCAGCAAAGTCGGTTTACTCTGACCCATTCGCCGGCTTTCGCCGCCGGCCAAAACAAAACCGTCGATCATAACCTCTTTATTCTAAAAAATGCGTTCATTGTTCTACTTCGTCCATCGTTACCGGCGTAAGTGACTCAAATCATATTCGAAAAGCGGTCTTAATGCTAAATTCTAATATTAGACATCGTTGTTGAGAACTAGATCATGAAACTCAGAATTAGAGGAAACACTCTTCGTTTTCGTTTAGGCCGCTCCGAAGTAGAAGCTTTTGGTCGAACCGGAACTATTGGTGACAAGGTGCAGTTTGGCCTTAAAGAGAAAGAATTTGGTTACTTGCTTGAAAAGGCGACCGAAAATAGATTTTTGGCCACGTTTACTGACGGAACGATAGTGGTCGGCGTTCCTGCGTCAGAAGCTGATCATTGGGTCAACACGGACGAGGTTAGCCTTGCCGGAACCTTTATGGCGGACGAACAAACCGAAATCAAGATATTGATCGAAAAGGATTTTGTCTGTCTAAATGCCCACAACGACGAAGATCAGTCTGACCGATATCCTCATCCCAAAGGCGACGATGCCTGTTGACCGCACCAAGATGCGCTTGATGCGATCTTTTCTTTAAAACACTTATCACGGGCCAAACGGCTCGGTGTGTCGAACTTGAAATATGCACAATGTAGATATCGATCTGGTGGAAATGTCGTTGGACGTCATTAAGTCTGCCATTGCCCGAATATCCGACACGGATCCGAAGCTCGGTTTTCCCAAGACCGCCGAAGAGCTAAAGGCTCTGGTTGGCGAGACTGTCACGCCCGCGGGCATCGGCGGCGAAAAGGCGTTCGCGCTTTTTCGCGACGTTCTGGTCAAAGCGAGCGTCTCGATCGACCATCCCCGGCACCTTGCGTTCGTTCCCGCATCGCCGACAAGGGCTGCCGTAATGTTCGATCTAGTTACGTCGGCAACGAGTGTGCACGGAGCATTTTGGCTTGAGGGGGCAGGGTGTATATTCGCAGAAAATCAGGCAATGGAATGGCTCGTTTCGTTGACCGGGATGCCGGAAGGGAGTTTCGGTGTTTTTACAAGCGGCGGCACCGAAGCAAACCTTTCGGCAATGGTAACCGCCCGGGAATATTGGCGCAGCCAAGACGACAGCCGGGCTAACCAGCGAGGCATCGTGATCGCGTCGAACGGGGCACATTCGTCGATCAAGGCTATGGCAAAGGTGATCGATGCCGACGTGCTTTTAGTTGAAACAGAGGATCGATTTGAGGGTGGCCTGCTTGCCGAAACCATCGCTAGTGTGACGCCGGATGACCGCCAACGTATCTTCGCTGTAATTGCGACGGGCGGAACCACCAACGCCGGCATTATCGACGATCTCGCCGGCATTGCCGCGGTCTGCGAGACTGAGGACTTATGGTTTCATGTAGACGCGGCATACGGAGGGGGTGCATTGGCGGCCCGTTCGGTGCGGCACCTATTTAACGGTATCGAAAAAGCCGACACTGTCACTATCGACCCGCACAAGTGGCTTTTTTCGCCGTATGATTGTGGTGCGGTCATTTACCGCGACCCCAATCTCGCAAAAAAAGCTCACGGGCAAGAAGGTTCGTATCTGGATATTTTCAGCGACGAAGGGGCTCGCGGGTTTAATCCCTCGGACTATCAAATACAATTGACCCGCCGCGTACGAGGGTTGCCGCTGTGGTTTTCATTGGCAATGCACGGTACGGACAGGTACGAAACGGCTATCGAACGCGGAATTGAGTTGGCACGGATCGCGGGAAAGTTGATCTCAGAAACCGACTATACGGAACTCGTACGCGAGCCCAGCCTTTCGTGCGTTTTGTTTCGCAGATTGGGATGGTCACCCGAAGACTACAGAGCGTGGACATACGAGAACCATAAGTCTGGATTCGCGCTGGTAGCTCCAACCAAGACGAGGGTCGGCGGGGAAACCGTCTCGCGGTTTTGCTTTATCAATCCGGACACAACGGAAAAGGACATCGCGGACATCCTTGCGACGATGGCCTGAGTCGGCCTTCATGTGCCAACACGCATCAGTCAGCGTTTTCTCAAAGGCTAGCTAATTGTTGTGATTCCCAGCCGCCTTTTATTTCGGAGCCATCATATCTGTGATCTCTTTCCAAGCGATCTCAGCTTTGGCGAGCGCAGTTGCAGATCTTTGCTTGCGGCGACCGCTTGCGTGCTTGGGGCGACATCCGCGTCCTGAAGCAGGTCGAGGAGCTGCGTAAATGCACCGCCGAGACGGCCGAGAGCAAAGTCGCTAACGGCGACAGGTGTTCCCGGCTTTTGAGGGGTTCCGTCGTTGAGCAATTTGATCTTCGATTCGATCATATCGAGCCGTGCTTTTTGAGCGTCGGTCATCAGAGCAAGCGTCCGGAGTTTAGCGATATCGGCGGAGAATTTCTTTACCGATGCCGTCATGTCAGCGACACGCTGAATGCCTTTGTAAGCCTGCATCGACAGGTCAAACTGCTGCTTGAGCCCTAGCGGCGTGGTCTTTACCCGCGGGTCCATACGCACCTTGAGCGTCTGGTTAAACGATTTACCGTCGACAGTCAGCTTGACCATATAAAGCCCCGGCATAACCGCCGGCCCTTGCGGGGTCCATGGCGTGTCGCCGACGATCGCTGAGATCGGCAGGTCATAACTATCCGACGGCGGATTTGCATACATCAGATCCCAAACAAATCGCTGCATACCTGCCTCGTTCTTTAGCGGCTGAAATGGACGGATCCAATATTCGGGCGGATTCACGCGTTTGAGATTGACGTCTAGCGGTTTGTCTTCGCTCGTAAAACGCCGCACGAGATTACCCAGCACATCCGTTATCTCAAGCACGATCGGTGTTTTCGCCGGTGACTTTAGATAATAATTGATAACCGCACCGTCGGGCGGATTTTGACCCGCAGGCTCTTCGGGCGGAAACGGGGTGTCGGTGTGCAGGCTGCGTTTGACGCGGGTTGCGAGTTGCGGTGTAAAAAGCCTCGCGGGTTGCCCTTGTGTCTCTGATCCGATCTGCCGGAGCGGCGTAATGTCATCGAGTATCCAAAACGAACGTCCGTGCGTGCCGACGACAAGATCGTCATCTTTGACGACAAGATCACGGATCGACGTTGCGGGCATATTGAGCCGCAGCGGCTGCCAATTTTCGCCATCGTCGATCGAATAATAGACCGCCTGTTCGGTACCGCAGAATAAAAGTCCCCGGCGTTCCGGATCTTCGCGAACTGCATTGACGATGCCGCCATTCGGAATGCCGTTGACGATCTCTTTCCAAGTTTTCCCGCCGTCCTTTGTGCGATAAATATGCGGCCGCAGGTCGTCGAGCCGAAAAGTATTGATCGCCGCGTATGCCGTATTGGCGTCAAAACGCCCGGCGTCGATGAGCGACACTTTTGCCCAAGACTTGAGCCCTGGAGGCGTCACATTTGCCCACGTTCGGCCGCCGTTTTTTGTGATGTGGATGAGCCCGTCGTCCGTTCCGGCCCAGATAGTATTGATGTCTTTGTACGATGGAGCGACGGTGTAAATTACGCCGCGTCGCGGCATCGTGGACATTTCCGGCGTTTTGTAAATGCCGACATTGTCCGGCACATCCCATTTGTCACGCGAGAGGTCGGGCGAAATGACATCCCAGCTTTGCCCACCGGTCGTCGTTTTGAACAGCACGTTACCCGCGAAATAAAGCGTCCGCTTGTCCACCGGCGAAAATATGACCGGAGCCGTTCGCAAATAACGATATTCCCCGCTGCGGATCGCTTCGGGCATGATGTTTTGGACGTGGCCCGTGCGGCGGTCAAAACGCGAAAGTTTGCCGCCGTAAATTATGTTTGGATCGAGCGGATCAGGCGCAACATAGCCATATTCTTCGACCCCGACAGTCATCCAATCTTTGGCAAGTATCGCACCCGTCGAGCCCCGCGAAACGACCGCCGCCGAACCGCTTTCCTGCTGCCCACCAAAGACCCAATATGGATACTGGTTGTCGGTGATCACGTGATAAAACTGAGCCGTCGGCTGGTTGTACCAACTCGACCAACTATCGCCGCCGTTGACCGTGATCGTCGCTCCCTGGTCGGTCGCAAAAAGCATGACGTCGGGCTGCTCGGGGTTGATCCAGATGCGGTGATAATCGTCGCCGCCGGGAGCACCTTTGAAACCTGTGAATGTTTTGCCGCCGTCGGTCGATTTGTACGAAGCGACATTTGCGACAAAGACCGTATTCGGATCTTTTGGATGCACCCGCAACTCCGCAAAATCGCTGCCGCGTCCCCACAAACGCGGATCACCGTTAACGCGTGTCCAGTTTTCCCCAGCGTCACTCGAGCTGTAAATGCCAGCAAATGCACTTTGTGCGTCGACCGTCGCATACAGCCGTTCATTGTTCGAACGAGATATCGTAAATCCGATTCGTCCCAAACCCTGCTCGACTGTCGGCAAGCCTTTGGTCAGTTTTTTCCAGGTATTTCCGCCATCGGTTGATTTAAATAAACCGCTTTCTTTACCCTGCCAGGCACCATTTTCCCACGGCCCTTGACGCCCCGCCCACATATCCGCATATACGACCTTCGGATCTTTCGGGTCGATCTCGACCTGCATTGCACCGGTGTTTTCGTCCTTATACAGCACACGCTGAAACGAGCTGCCGCCGTCGGTCGAGCTGTAAATACCGCGTTCCTCGTTTGGCCCGTAAGGGTGGCCGAGGACGGCGACGAACAGGCGGTTTTCGTCCTTAGGGTCGACCGAGATCGAAGCGATCTGCTGGCCTTCGCGTAAGCCCAGATGCTCCCAAGTTTTACCACCGTCACGCGAACGATACATCCCGTCGCCGGTCGCAAGATCGGGCCGCTGCAAGCCCTCGCCGCAGCCGACATAGATCACATTCGGATTTGACGGAGCAATGGCGATATCGCCGATAGAGCCGGTCGGCTGGTCGTCAAAAATGGGTTTCCACGTCCGTCCCGCATCGGTCGTTTTCCAAACACCGCCGTTATTGACGCCGATGTAAAAAACATTTGGCTGCGATGGTATGCCCACCGCGCCGACCGTTCGCCCACCCCGAAACGGCCCGATCATTCGCCATTTCATGCTTTGATAAAGCGATGGATCGATCTTTTGCGCAGGTGTAAATGAACTAAACGCAAAAAATACGGTTACGGCGGTGAATAGTACAACTCGCGACATCTTGACGGCTAGCTTGCTCATAATTGTCTCTCCTGGATAATGCAGAAAGATTAACAGAAAATTAGCCGAGCCGTTATCCCACATGGCAGCGTTTTGAAACAAAAAAAGACATCCCCTTTGACGGAGATGTCTTTGTCTAAATTATATTGCGGCAATTATGCCGTATAGGTGATGTCGCTTTTCCAAACGGCACCCGTAGATTCGGGTCGCGGCGTCGGTGTCGGTTTCGGCGGCGGTTTAGGCTGCGGATTGACTACCGGCGGCACCTCTTTAGGCGGCGGTTTTTTTGTGTCGTCTTTTTGCGCCATAGCCGTTAGTGACAGCCCCAGCACAAAAACGAACGTAAATAATATTTTTTGTAAAACTTTCATCGTTATCATTTCTTTCCTCTCTCGTTAAATTCACGCTTCTTGGGGAAAGAGGGAAAGTGCGTTTCCGCTAATATCATAGGCAATCTCAATGCCACAGACGCACTTATGACGCATTGCTTAGGTATTTAGTTGGAAAGATTATTTTTCGCACGTCGCCAAATTTACAAAACTTTACGTTTTGAGGTATTTTCATACGAAATCGTGAATTCGGCAACCGTTTTAGCAATTTTTTTCGAGGTTTGGTGCGATAATCAGGATATGCAAACAGCCCCAAACACACGGGATCGGATGCGTGCGATCCTACTCATCGTTGCCACCATAGGCACTATCGTCTTTAACGGGCTAGCCGCCACCGGCTATGTTAACGGTGTCACACCAGAGGTGATATCAGCCAAATATCCGACCGTGTTGACCCCCGCCGGATACGCATTTTCGATCTGGAGCCTGATCTATCTAGGGATTATCGCGTTTAGCATCTATCAAGTGCTGCCGCGCAATATCGTACGCTTTCGCCCCGTCCGATCACTCTATATCGCTACCTGCGTATTTAATTGCGCCTGGATATATTTTTGGCATCGTGATCAGATCGGTATTTGTTTAGTATTGATCGCGGGCCTGCTGTTAACGCTCATTGGGATGCTGATATTGTTGCGACGAGCCGGAGGAAATCCGTTATTGACGACTGCTCCGTTTGGGATTTATGCGGGTTGGGTAACCGCAGCGACGCTTGTTAATTTCACAATATTTCTTAAATACATCGGGGCCGAGATCTCGCCGACCGCTTGGAATACTCTCGGAGTCGCCATACTCGTCATAGCGGCAGCCCTCGCATTTGTCATCCGCTGGCGGCTGCAAAATTACATTTATCCGCTCGCTGTCGCTTGGGCGGCAACCGCCATCGCCGTTAAGCAGAGCGGCAATACGGCGATCGTCGTCGCAGCGGCATTTTGTACCGTCACCTGCCTAGTTGTCGCCGGCAGCGTCGTCACCAGCCTAAAGGACTCGACCAGTGAATAACGGAAAGATCTGTGTATCGGTATGTGCCGAAACCGCAGACGAAATGATCGCCAATATCAAAAGAGCGGAGGCATTCGCCGATGTGATAGAGGTGCGGTTTGATTGTTTGCGAGGCGATCAGATCGAAACTTTGAGATCTCAAATTTCGAATTTGAAATTTGAGAAGCCGCTACTCGCGACATTTCGTGCCCACGAACAAGGCGGTCATCGAGAGGTTTCACGCGATGAGCGAAGAGTTTTTTGGCAGGAGCCGAAAGATTCGTTTTGGGCGGCTGATCTCGAAGAGGATGCCATCATCGATGGCGGAAATTATTCAGAAAAGATCGTCTCATTTCATGATTTTGACGGTGTTCCCGTCGATCTCGACCAAATATATGAACGCTTAGCCGCGATGGATGCCGACATTATCAAACTGGCCGTCAACGTCAACGACATCACCGACGCGATCTCTGTTTGGAATCTATTGGAACGTGCAAAGGCTGACGGCAAGCAAATAATTCCGATCGCGATGGGCGAAGCGGGGAAATGGACTCGCATTCTCGGCCTAGCTCACGGTGCATTTTTAACGTATGCCTCCCTCGACGCGGGTAGAGAGACCGCCGATGGGCAGATCACCGCAAAAGAACTGATCGATACATACCGCGTCAAAGAGCTCGATAAAAACACCGAGGTTTTTGGCGTGATCGGCGATCCGGTTTCGCAGTCGCTATCGCCGTATATGCATAACGCCGAGTTTGCGGCTGCGAGCGTGAATGCTGTTTTTATGCATTTGTTGGTTAAGAATCTCGATGCATTTATTCGGCGAATGGTTAAGCCTGAGACACGTGAGGTTGAGCTAAATTTTGGCGGATTTTCCGTCACGATGCCGCATAAACAGGCGATCATCCCGCATCTCGACGCCATCGATCCGACCGCCGCAAAGATCGGAGCGGTCAACACGATAAAGATCGACGACGGCAAACTCATTGGCTACAACACTGATGCACGTGGCTTCATCACGCCTCTTCTGGCTAGGTTTGGTGACGTTCGCGATGGACGGGTTGCGATATTTGGCGCGGGCGGAGCTTCGCGGGCCTGTGTCTATGCTTTGCAACAAGAAGGTGCGGACGTGACCGTTTTTGCCCGCGATCTAAACAAAGCAAAAGCGTTTGCTGACGAATTTGGGATCAAATACGTACAACTGACCACCGATCACCGACCACTGACAACTGATATCATCGTCGATGCCACGCCGCTCGGGATGAAAGGACCGCTTGAGCACGAATCTCTGTTTTCGGCGGACGAGCTTTCGGGTGTAAAATTTCTTTATGATCTCGTGACGAGTGTGGCCGATACGCCGATCGTTCGAGCGGCGAAAGCGGCGGGCGTTCCGGCCATCGGCGGGCTTGAGATGCTGATCGCTCAAGGCGTAAAGCAGTTTGAGATATGGACCGGAAAAAAGGCTCGTCCTGATAAGATGCGGGAGATACTTCTTACTAAAATGAAGGGGTGAAAAGCGATGGATGTCGAAGCTCTAAATTGCCCAAACTGTGGTGCCGGTGTCGCCAGCGACCACAGCCAATGTGAGTTTTGCAAGACCCGGCTCAAGACGATGGCGTGTCCGTCGTGCTTTGGATTGATGTTCGTCGGCAGCCAGTTTTGCCAGCATTGCGGAGCGGTCGCAGCTCCGGTCGAGGTCAGTCTTGATGGTGATGCCGGAAGCTGTCCGCGTTGCCGTGCGGGCCTCGAAGACCTGCAGATCGGTGAGACCAAAATCCGCGGATGTGAGAAATGCGACGGGCTGTGGCTCAACACGACGACGTTTGAAAATATCTGTGCCGACCGGGAAAAGCGCTCTGCGGTTATCATTTATTTTGGCAATCGTACAATCCGCGGCGATCAACTGACCAAGGTCAAATACGTTCCGTGTCCCGACTGCGGCGAGTTGATGAACCGCAACAATTTCGCCAAGGCTTCGGGTGTGATCGTTGATATTTGCAAACAGCACGGCGTTTTTTTTGACGCTGATGAGTTGCCAAAGATCGTCGATTTTATCCAAAAAGGCGGTATGGAGATCTCCCGTCAGCGAGAAAAGAACGAGCTCAACGACGAGCGGTCGCGGCTTCGAGATGAGCGTCTAAAACTTGGGATGCGGGACCAAAGTGCGAACCTAGGCAGCATATTCGAAAACGAAGACAACTCCAGCGTACGAAACTTCGTCCGACGATTGTTTGATTAGCAGTACCTATCAAAACTCTAATAAAAGGAACACCATCACCCTTATGAGAAACCGTCGTGCCCCGATCCTAGTCTTATTCATAGCCGTTTTTCTTTCCGCAGTTTTACAAGTCAAAGCAGCCGATAATTGGGACCCGCAGCGAACGTGGGTCTTTTTTGTTGGCTTGGTCAAATGGAAAGACTCAGAGAATTTCGAGTCGTTTCCGGCAAATATCCGCAAGGACGGCGTACTGCTCGACAGCCTGAAAAAACGAGGTGTGCCGCAATCTCAGATCGTTTATCTAAAAGACGCGGCCGCGACGACCAACGTGGTCGAGTCTAGATTTGCTGAGTTCTTAAAACGTCCCGCACCCGGCGATTGGGTTTTTGTATATTTCGAGGGCCACGGCTACAAAACTGATGACGATGTGCCATATTTGGCGACCTACGATGTCGCTGGAAAGATACTGGGCTGGAAATTTGACGCGATCCCGGCGACGATAGAACGTTATTTCAAAGGCTCGCACGCGATCATCGCTCTCGACAATTGCTACGCCGGCGCGATGGCAAATTCGGTCACGCGCTCAAAACGCCGCGTCTCGTACGCCGTTCTCGCGTCATCGATGGCGAGCCAGGAATCAACCGGCAACTGGACCTTTACCGAAGCACTCATCTCCGGATTTAACGGTGCGGCATATGTTGATCAGGATCGCGACGGCCGCGTGACATTTGCCGAGATGAGCAAAAATGCTGAGCAGGACATGCTGTTTGGCGAGGAACAGGTCGCTACGACCGTCTTTACCGGCGATTTTGATCCGCAAACCGTCATCACCGAAGCTGCGATTACCGCTTCGCCGCGTATCGGCGAACGCGTCGAGGCGTACAGCGCAGATGGTTGGTACCGCGGCTTTATCACGGGCGTGCAAGGCGGCAAATTTAAGATTCATTATTATGGCTACGAGGCCGACGATGACGAGTGGGTGACGGCGAAAATGATCCGTGTGCCGAAGACGACCTCGGCTTATAAGATCGGCGACAAAGTCGAGGTCGAGTGGAAACGCAAATGGTACCCCGCCCACATTTTGAATGTAAAAGGCGGCTCTCATTACGTCAGCTACGACGACTATGACGTGGACGAGAACGAATGGGTTCCGACGAAGCGCATTAGAAGGAAAAGTTGAACGAACGATACAGTAGGCAAATATTATTTCGGGAGATCGGGAGCGAAGGACAGGAAAAACTCCTGAATTCCCGCGTGTTGCTGATCGGATGCGGGGCTCTAGGTGCCGCCCATGCCGAGATGCTTGCTCGTGCCGGGGTCGGAAAATTGCGGATCGTTGACCGCGATTTTGTCGAGTTCACAAACCTACAGCGACAGACCTTGTTCAAAGAGTCGGATGCCGCCGAGCGCCTACCAAAAGCCATCGCGGCAAAAAATCGTATCGCTGAGATCAATTCCGAGATCGAGGTTGATGCGGTCATCGCTGATGTCAGCAATTCGAATATCGAATCGCTCATCGACGGATGCGACCTGGTCATCGACGGCACGGATAATTTTCAGGTCCGCTATCTGCTCAACGACGCTTGTGTAAAAAACGGCGTGGCGTGGATATACGGTGCCGCCGTGTCGAGTTACGGCACGACGATGACGATCATCCCTGGCAAGACGCCGTGTCTGCGGTGTATTTTTGACGAAATGCCTGATGCCGGTTCGTCGCCAACGTGCGACACCGCGGGCATTATCATGCCGATAATTGCTACGGTTTCCGCAACGCAGGTTGCTGAGGCTCTAAAGATACTCGTCGGCGATACTGCTTCGCTTCACGGTTCGTTGATGCAGTTCGACCTATGGGCGAATGACCGCCAGCGGATAAAGCTTGGCGAGCCAAACCCCGATTGCAAGACATGCGGCCAGCGTAATTTCGAATTTCTCGACGCCGATGCACAAGAGTTTTCCGCGGTTCTTTGCGGCCGCAATGCGGTTCAGTTAGCACCGCCGCAGGCAGTTGATCTCGACCTCGCCGCTCTCGCCGAACGTCTTCGTGCGATAGCCGAGGTGAAGCAAAACGAATATCTTGTGCGTTTCACCTCAGGCGAAAATGAAATGACCGTCTTTCGCGATGGCCGTGCGATCGTAAAGGGAACCGACGACATTTCAATGGCTCGCGGCTTGTACGCAAAATTTGTTGGGATTTGAGATGATACTTTCTTGCCTCGGTTTTCGCCGTTTATAGGTGGAGGCACATTTCAATGAAAGCTAAACCAAAAATTGTGATCGTCGGCGGTGGTTTTGGCGGGCTGTGGGCGGCTAAGGCTCTGGCAAACAAACCGGTCGAGGTCACGTTGATCGACCGTAAAAATCACCACGTTTTCCAGCCGTTGTTGTACCAAGTTGCGACCGCCGTGCTTTCGCCCGGAGAGATCGCTCAGCCGATCCGACGCATTCTAGCCAAAGCAAAAAATATCGAGGTCATCCTTGGCGAGGTGACGGGTTTTGACAAAGAAAATTCTAATGCGATTCTGGCCGACGGTTCGCCTGTCGATTACGACTATCTGGTGATCGCCGCCGGGGCGAGGCATGCTTATTTTGGCCATGACGAGTGGGAACAGTGTGCACCCGGGCTCAAGACGATCGAGGACGCGGTCGAGATCCGCCGCCGTGTGCTGCTTGCTTTCGAGCAGGCCGAACGCGAGGCGTATCTTACCGGCGTTCAAAAACAGCTCAATTTTGTGGTGGTGGGCGGCGGTCCCACCGGCGTCGAGCTGGCCGGAGCGATCGCTGACATTGCTCGTCAGGCGCTCGCAAAAGACTTTAAGGTGATCGATACTCGCAAGACGAAGGTAATGCTGTTCGAAGGCTCCGACCGCGTGCTCGGCACATTTGCCGAGGAGCTGTCGATCAGCGCCAAAAAACAACTTGAGCAGATCGGCGTCGATGTACGGCTAAACAGCTTTGTCACCGAGATCGAGCCCGGCCGCGTCAAGGTTGCCGATGAGTGGATCGATTGCGACGTGGTCTTGTGGGCAACGGGCGTTGCCGCTTCGCCGCTTGGAAAAGCCCTCGGCGTAGAGACGGATAAAGCCGGTCGTGTTGTCGTCGCAAAAGATCTTTCGCTAAATGGCTTTCCAAACGTATTTATCATCGGCGATATGGCTTCGCTCATGCAGGAAAGCGGCGAGCCGGTTCCCGGTGTCTCACCCGCCGCGATGCAGATGGGTACTGCGACCGCGAACAATATTCTCAACGATCTCAAAGACAAGCCGCGTGAAAATTTTACCTATTGGGACAAGGGTACGATGGCGACGATCGGGCGCAGCAAGGCTATTGCCGAAGCCGCCGGTATGAAGTTCAAAGGCTTTGTCGCGTGGCTGATGTGGCTGTTTCTGCACGTCTTTTTCCTGATCGGTTTTCGCAATCGCCTGGCAGTGATGTTCTCCTGGTTTTGGGCATATCTCACCCGCGAACGCAGCGCCCGTCTTATCACCGGCGACGCCGACGAAATGCGGGATGCGATGAAATTTCTTGAGGCCCGCTCCAAAAACAGCTCAAAGAAAAAGAATCAAACCCCGCCGAGGAGAGGGGGGGGGGGGCGGCCCCCCCCCCTTTCGGGGGGGGGGGGAGGGGGAAATTTAAATTTTTTTTTTTTTGCTACCTATCGCCAATACGATCAATGAATAAATTTGTATATTTCACCATTTCTTCAGTACTGTTTTTGTTCGTTTCTGCCACGTTCGCCGCCGAGCCGTCCATCTGGTCGGTCAATTCGCGTGCCGACGTGCTCAAGGGCGATGCCCGAGGCGTGTCGATCGACGCCGACGGAACCATCAGCCTCGCACCGAAGTTGACCGAGGTCTTTAAGACCGGCCAGTCGTACGTCTGGGCGAGCGTGTCGGATGCGGCCGGAAATGTTTTCCTCGGCACCGGTGGTGAAGGCAAGGTATTTAAGGTCACCGCGAACGGTACGGGTTCGATGCTTGCCGATCTCAACGAGCTGAATGTTTCGGCTCTCGCGATCGGCAGAGCCGGCGAACTTTACGCCGGAACATCGCCCGACGGCAAGGTCTATCGCATTGACGCAAGCGGCAAAGCCGACGTTTATTTCGACCCGAAAGAAAAATACATCTGGTCGCTCGTCGTACTTGCGGATGGCAGTCTCGCGGTCGGCACCGGCGACGGCGGCAAGATCTACAAAGTAAAAGCGGCAAATGCCACGCCCGAAGCTTCTCTGCTCTTTGACACCAGCGAATCACACATTATCTCGCTCGCCGCAGACAAGCAGGGAAATCTCTACGCCGGAACAGACGGAAACGGCATCGTGATGAAATTTGGACCGGACGGCAAGCCTTTTGGTTTACTCGATTCTTCGCTGCGTGAGATACACGAACTTGCGATCGGGCCTGACGGTTCAGTCTATGCACTCGCACTCGCGGAGTCGGTATCGGCTCCAAGACCCGCTGACGCCGCCGCCGCTCCGGCCGCTACCGAAAGCAAAACAGTCTCCGTCGAAAAGCCAAATGCAACGACACCAGAAGCACCAGCCAAAAGCCGCTACGACCTAAAAGAAGCAAAATCCGCCGTTTATCGCATTTTGCCCGACGGAGCGACCGATATTATCTGGGCTTCCGGGACAGTCGTTGGATTTTCGATTTATGCTCATCAGACGGGCAACGGCGTGCTTATCGGAACTTCGGATAAGGGGCGTATCTACAACGTGACCAACGAAGGGCGCGAAACGCTAGCTCTGCAGACCGACGCCAGCCAGATCTCGACGATACATTCATCCGGCAGCGGACTCATCGCGACTTCGAGCAATCAGGGTTCGCTCTTTCGTTTCGGGCCTGAGACGGTTGCTGAGGGAAGTTATGACTCAGCGATCCTGGACGCAAAAGGAAGTGCGACTTGGGGACGCGTTTGGTGGCGTTCGAGTGGGAGCGTGACGATTCAGACACGCACTGGCAACACCGAAAAAGCTGACGAAACGTGGAGCGGCTGGAGCATCGCCGCGACCGACCCAAAGGGAGCACAGATCGCGAGCCCAAAGGCAAAATATCTGCAATGGCGTGCTGTGCTGAAAGCGTCGGGTGCGACGCTGAGCGAGGTCAATGTCGCATTTGTCGCCCGCAATATCGCACCTGAGGTGCTGTCGATCAGCGTCTTACCGACCAACGTCGGCCTCGCGGCAAATCCGCCGATGCAGATCGACCCTAACATTGAACTTACCGGACTCGATCCGGCGGCGTTTGGGATCCCCGTAGTTGCCGTGCCGCCACGCCGAGTCTATCAACGAGGTGCGACCGCTCTGCAATGGACGGCGGAGGACCGCAACGGCGATAAAGTCGTCTATGACGTCTATTACAAAGAGGTCGGCGATGCAGCGTATAAGCTACTGCGGGGCGATCTGACTGATAATTTCATCTCGATCGACGGCCAATCGTTGGCGGATGGGCGTTATATTTTCAAGATCGTCGCTCGCGATACGCCGTCAAATCCGATTACAACAGCTCTGTCAGGTGAACGTGCGACCGAACCGATCGACATCGACAACACCGCACCGGCCGTCACACCTTTTGGCACCGCTCAGATTACGGGTGACAAAGCTCGGGTGACGTTCGACGCGACGGATGCTGCAAGCTATCTGACCCGCGCTGAATACAGCGTCAATGGCAGCGAATGGAAACCGGTCTATTCAGATGACGGTATCTCGGACGGGCCGCGTGAGCGTTACACGATCGAGATCGCCGTGCCGACAGCCGGCGAATACGCCGTGACGATACGTGTCTATGATGTGAACGGGAATTCCGGCAACGCCCGCGTGGTAATTAGGAAATAGTGGATCAACAGCCGATGACGCGGATGAAGCAGATAAAGATAATCTGGTCCTACCTTTTTCATATCCGCCTTATCCGCGTCCATCTGCGGTTAATATATTTTTGGTCCACCTTGGTCCACCTGGTCCGGACCGGACCAGAAAAATGAGAATATGTTGGATAACAAAAGTGTAGCGGTTATTACTGGAGCGGCGTCGGGTATTGGGCGGGCTTTGGCGGTTCGGCTTGCGGCGGAAAAGATCGCGGGAATAGCGATCACAGATGTCAATGAGCAGGGGCTTGCCGAGACTACTGCAATGGTTGAGGCGACCGGCGTTCCTGTCTCAACACACTTCACGGACGTATCCGATCTGAAACAAGTCCAACAACTTGCCGATGATGTAGTCACCCGTCACGGCCGCGTTACACATCTCATTAACAACGCCGGAGTCGGCGTGATGGGCACATTTGAGCAGCTTTCGATCGAGGATCTCGAGTGTCTGATGGGCATCAACTACTGGGGCGTGATCTATGGCTGTAAAGTATTTTCACCGATCCTCAAACAGCAAGAGTCTGCACATATCCTAAATGTTTCGAGCGTCTTTGGGCTGATCGCACCTGAGGAACAGACGGCATATTGTTCGTCAAAATTTGCCGTTCGTGGATTCACCGAGAGCCTGCGGCACGAGATGGCGGGGACGAACGTTACAGTTCAGTGCATTCACCCCGGCGGCATCAAAACCAACATCGCCCGCAACTCCCGCGTCGGTGCCGAAACGCCCGACGAGTGGAAACAGCAGGGAGCCAAATTCTTTGACAAGGTCGCCAAGACCTCGCCCGAAACCGCCGCCGACGTGATCGTAAAAGGTATAAAAGACAAAAATCCCCGCATCCTCATCGGCCAGGACGCATTTCTTATCAGTATGTTTTCGAGATTGTTCCCGCGTCGATATCTAAGCGTGATCGAACGCCTCGCCGGCCACAAGATGAGCCTGAGAAAGAAATAACCTTACTTTTTCGGCAAAGTCATCGTCTTTCCCTCAGAGTCCATTTCGAGGTGACGAGTCGTGCCGTCGGTGACGCTCGGCGGGACGAGGTCGCCTGTCTTGTAACGGCTCTCCGGTGCTACCCATTCGGTTTGAGCAGCCGGCAGAGAAGTGTTTTGCCCGCCAGAAACTTGTGGTGTTTCGGCCCCGGGATTATAGACGGTTCCGCCCCTTTCAACGCGGCGTATCTGTAGATACTGGGCGATACCTGCACCTAGGCTGGTAAAAGCTGGGATCAACATCCAAAACCACCATCCACGTCCGATAGAGAACGACAGAGCGATCGACACTGCCAAAAAAGCAACGCCCGTAAAGATCTTGGTCATCGCGCTTTCGTAGCTGATCGGTTTGCCTTTGTGGTTGACCAAACGCTGCGGAGCGGACGGAGCAGGCGACGACAAGGCCTGTGAGACATTGCCGAGATCGGTACCGCAACTACGGCAGAATTTGCCTGTTTCGGGATTTTGCTGGCCGCATTTTGGACAAAACATAATGTTAGTGAACAGTGAGAAGAACTCAAGTTTCTAATTTCTTTATTCTGACTACTGACTACTGACTACAGGCTACTGACTTCTCCCGCTGCCGTTTCGCTTCAAACAGTATTACGCCGGCGGCGACTGACACGTTCAACGAATCTATTTTTCCATACATCGGTATTTTTACCAACACATCACAGTTTTCCGCGACCAAACGGTGCAAACCGCTGCCTTCACCGCCGAGCACCAATGCCGATGGCCGTGTCCAATCCCAGTCGGTGTATGACATCTCCGCATCGGCACTCGTGCCGACGACCCAGACATCTTTCTCTTTGAGCTTTTCGATAAAGCGGTTGAGGTTTGGCGTTTTGGTGACGCTGACGTATTCGATCGCACCGGCGGAGGATTTGGCGACCGTGTCGTTGAGCCCGACGGCACGGCGTTCCGGAATGACAACGCCATCGACACCGGAGCATTCGGCGACACGCAGGATCGCACCCAGATTTCGAGGGTCTTCGACACCGTCGAGCACCATGAACAGCGGCGTCTCAGACGCGGCTTCGAGCATCGCTTCGGCATCAACATAGTCTGCTGCGGCCGAAAACGCCATCACCCCCTGATGATTTACGCCCGGTTCGAGATTTTTTTCAAACGTCTCACGTGTCACGCGGCTCCATGCGATCGACCGCGCGCGACAAATATCGATGATCTCAGACAGGCGATGCTCTTTTGCTCCGTCCGCGACGATCACTTTATCGACACGCCGATTATCTGCCCGCAAAGCCTCAAGCACCGGCGAGAGGCCGTAGATGAGGGATGAGGACGGAGGGCGGAGGGATGAGGGCTTTTGTTCATCCCTTCGAGATGGTCTGCCCCTTCCCTCGTCTCTTGTTCCTCGTCCCTTGTCCCTAAATCCGTGTCCCTTTCCTTTCATCCCTCTGCCCTCATCCCTCATCTTTCAAAAGTTGCCACTGCAGCCGCGAATATTTTGTAAATTGCAGCACATTGCTGGACGATGCGACGCTGCCAAATCCTGCCCGTCCAAACCCGGCCCGTTGTCGGCCTTTAGCATCGCGGCGAGCATCGACCTCCCAAACGTCTGCAACCGTGTGTCGGATCGATACATAGTCGGCGATGAGCCGCGCATTCGGAGCATTTTCTTTTAGCAACAACTGCAAGTCGTCGAATATTTTCACTCGCAAGCAATCCCTTGTCTTCCCCTAGACACGAGAAATCAAACCCTGCAAGGTTTACACGAAACCCTTTTGCGTCGCTCCGACTGTAAATATCGATCACGGCCTCATCGGACGCGGTTTCAGTCTCGTAGAGCAGTTTCGTCTTGCCGCCACGGCCTTTCTTTTCGAGCAGATCGACCTTACTTTTCGACAGCATACCTGTGACGATCAGTGCCAATTCATCTGCCGGTATCGCGGTTACCTCACGCGTATTGAAATCAATAATAGAAATAACTCCATCGTTAATGTCGATGCCGCTCGTCCGCACTGGTAGATCGTCTGCATTGAGGTTTTCGTCAGTCACCATAGAGCACTCAAAGCCAAGATCACTGAACCGCGATATCAATAAGTCAGCTTCTGCAACGCTTTCAATACGAGCAACCGGCAAAGGCGTTTTGGCGGTCAAGATCTCTTCGAAAAACGGCGTTTCGATCTGTAACAATGCGGCAGCCTTTTTGACGTCGGCGCCACTATTCGCCGAATGCAGGATCACATTAAATCCCTTTTCCCAAGCTTCGAGCTTGCGGGAGATCGGGCTAATGCCATCAGCATATTCCGCTTTAACCGCCAGCCCACCGCCGCAGTACATACATTTCAAACGGTTCGGCGGATTTTTGCGGCTACAAGAATCGCAATCGATCATCTCATCGGCTTTGAAGGCGATATTCTCCGTCTGGATGAGCGGGTCGAACGCAGGCTGAGTTTCGGGCGTGTCTGCCATAACAAGTGGGAATTTTAGCATTTTCACCCTGAAATTGCTTGACCGCACCGCCCGCTCAGGGCAAACTGGAAAGGCATAATGAAACTTTTCACCGTCGAAGAGGCAAACGCTTTACTGCCCGAAATAACCCCAAAGCTACAGTCGATACGCAGCTTATATTCGCATATAAACGAGATGCGTGACGGTGCCCGTGCGGCGGCCGGTGCGTCCGAATTTGGCGGCGGCATGGCTGGCGGGACGGGCTACGTCAACACGCTATATAAGGTTGGCAAGCTCACCACAGAGATGAGTGACCTCGGCGTCGAGCTAAAAGATTACACCAGCGGGCTGATCGATTTCCCAAGCATGCGTGGGGGTCGCGTCGTTTTGCTCTGCTGGATGCTCGGCGAGGGTGATGAGATCGAATGGTGGCACGAAACCGATGGAGGATTTGCCGGACGGCAACCATTGTAGAGATTTCCACAGGGCGCTTTATGCATGTGCGCGCCTACTTTCCCGGATAACGATCAAACCACCAAAAACTTTAAAGTTTACTGCGCTTTAGTGTTGACTGCTTAAAGTAAATACTGATATCATCGCTTTGCTTTTCAGTAATTGCGCTTAAACTAACTCAGCAACCACACCTACGCCTATGAATTGCCCAGTATGTGATAGGAGTTTGGCACCAACCTTGTCGATCTGTCCGGCATGCGGTGCCATGATGAATGACAGCGTCCGCGAAGAACTACAGCCTAAGATAACGTCTGGGCCGCTCGCGAGGCCCTCGGCAACGCCGCAGATGCCTGTGGCAAATCGTCCGGCCCCGCAGCGTCCCCCGATGATAGCTCAGCCGCAGATGCAAAAGCATCAGGAAACCGGCGGGCTTCATGCATCAAAAACGAGCCCCACGCTGGTCGAATTTCAAAACAAAAATTCATCGCTCCCCGATTGGCGGCTGCAACTGCAAAATGCCGTGCAGCAGCGAAAGGGCGGACAGTCGGCTGTGGCAACAACCGATGAGCGTTCGTTCCCGACCAATGGCGGTGCGGCTCTCAAAGCTGAGATAGTCCCGCCGGTCGGGCCTGAGATTACGAGTGGCATTTCCGATCCGCGTGTCGCCAACGCGATAAAGCGTATAGACCAGTCGCGGCAAACATTTCTCGAACCGCAGACAAAAGCCCCAACCGCAAAGCCCGCGCCGAGCAGAGCGTTCCCGTTTGACGTAGTCCAGTCAAATGGCCGGACATCTGCCGCTCCGGCACTGGCCAGAACGGCTCCGCCTGTCGTCAAGCCAAAGCTCGTGGTTCCAACTCCGACCGCCGAAAAGCGTGATACCAATAAGCTGCCGCCGCTGCCTCTGCAGCCCGAGCGTATCGAACGCGTCATCCCAATCCAGGAAACTCCGGTTGCAAAGGTCACCGGTTCCGGTTCGTTGCCGCCCGAATTTGCCGAGATCAAACGCATCCGGATCAAGGCCGAACATAGTGAGGCGATCGATCAGGACAATGTGGATATCTATGACGATGAGATCGAAGATCTGGCGCCGATCTCGATGCGGTTTGGTGCGGGTTTGTTTGACCTGATCATAGCTGCATTCGCATCGATGCTGATTCTTTCGCCTTTTGCTTTTAGCGGTGCCGAATGGTCGACGCTTTCGGGCGGGCTTGTATTTGTCGCGACGCTTGCGATTGTTTCATTCCTGTATATGACTGCGTGCGTCGGATTTGTCGGCAAGACTCTGGGAATGCGGCTATTTTCGCTTGAGCTGGTCGATGCCGTCGAAAACGAATATCCGACGCTGCATCAGGCCGCTATCAACACGTCTGTTTTTCTCATCTTACTGCCGTTTCTCGGTGCTGGTTTTGCGACGACTTTCTTTAACGAGGAGAATCGTGCGGTACACGATCTGCTGTCCGGGACGATACTTGTCAGAGAGTTTTAACCTGAATTTCAACGGTAAACATTAAGGCCCAAAGTGTTCGATACTTTGGGCTTTCTTTTCTATAAACTAAACTCTACGTCTATGAACGGCGAAACGCCCCAAACCACTAAGGAAGAAAAATTCCAACAGCTCGCCGCCGTTGTCCGCCGCAAGGCTCTGGCTGAGATCAAAAAGCATCAAAAACTGATCGCAAACTTTAACGCTGATCTACAAAAGCACGGTGACCCGGAGCGTTGGAAACGCTATGGCGATCTGCTGCTCGCAAACGCCCACAACGCTGAGCGAAGCGGTGATGTGATCAAGGTGACCGACTATTTTGACGACGCGACGCCAGTGATCGAGATCATTGCCGAGCGAAACCGTTCGATCAGTGAGGTCGCGGAGGACTATTTTCGTCGTTACGTTAAAGCCCGAAACGGCCTCAGCGTAATCAATGATCGGATGGCCGCCGCGAAGACAAAACTCGTAAGCCTGACCGAAAAACTCGGCTACATTGATGCAGCTATCGCAGAGGGAAATGAGGACTATCTCGCTTCACACGTCGCGCCGCCACGAAAACCGATCGCGGTTACGCGTAAGAAAAAGCAAAATATTGAGTTCAAAGGAGCCCGCCGGTTTATTTCAACCGATGGTTTTGAGATCTTGGTCGGAAAAAAGGCGGTTGACAACGATCACCTGACTTTTCGTGTTGCCCGTTCGCTCGATACGTGGCTGCATGCAGCGGATTACCCCGGTTCACACGTTGTCATCCGCAACGCGGGACGAAAAATTATCCCGAACCGCACGCTGACCGAGGCCGCACAGCTCGCCGCTTTTTACAGCGACGCTCGCGGACAGACCAAAGCCGCCGTCAATTACACGCTAAAGAAATTTGTAAATAAGCCAAAGCGTTCCGCTCCGGGTTTGGTGAGCCTTGCCAGCCACAAGACGATCCTTGTCGAACCTCAGGTGCCCGTCGAGAGTGTCTAGCCGTTATTCCGCCATCGTTTTTGCGATGGTTTCTTTCATTGACTGATAAATACGTTCGCCGCCGCCGACAAACACGCCGCGCAAGTGGCCCTCGCGATCAACGAGTAGCGATTGCGGTACGACCTGCTGTTTTGTGATCTTGTAAAACTCATTTGTCGAGGCGTTAGCGCTGCTGGCGATCGTGTAATTGAGCTGTTTCTGCTCGACAAATTTCTTTATCTTGTCGATCGGTTCTGGCGTCCCGGCACCGTCGCCGATATTTAGTCCGATGACCTCAAGACCCTGCTCGCGGTACTGATTTTGAAATTCGATAAGCGTCGGCATCTCCGCAATACACGGCCCGCACCAGGTGCCCCAAATAGTTACTAAAAGTACCTTGCCTTTTTTGTCCGAGAGCTTGAATTTACCACCGTCCAGCAGCACAAATTCCGCCTCAGCCAGCCCCGTCGCAAGCGGTGGAAATGCCGTCGATTTAGCGGTATTGTCACCAGGCTTGGCGTTGGTATTGCCCGTAGCTTTAGCCGTATTATTCCCCGTCGCCGTCTGCGTACCGCCGCACCCTGTAAGGCTCGAAAACGCGAGCGTTAAAGCTATAAATAATGCCAGTGTTGTAATAGATCTTTTCATTAATTCCTCATAGCGCGGCACGTCGCCGTCACGTATTTTAGTCAATGATACAAAATACGCGAAACATTAGCACCTAATTAACAATACAAAGATGTTTGGTCCGGTCCGGACCAGGTGGACCAAGGTGGACCATCGGAACTGCCTTGTGCGTTTGGTTGGAATTTTAATTTAAGATTTTCGAAAAAGTGCGTATAATCCTAGAAAATAAAAATTTGCACTCAATTAGCAGAGTAGGAGTTATCGATGAAAGTCTTTTGGCGTTTATTGTTGTTTTCGTTAGTGTTTTACACTCTGTACTCGGTAGTTCAGTCACAAAACAATGATGTCCAACTCTTACGTGAAAATTCCGTCAAACAGTCAGATCCCGAATCTCCCCAATCTTTGCAAACGGATATCTTTGGACCTGTCGGAAGCGGGCAATTTGGTCAATTTGTTAACGTATTATCGAATGGAAATATCGTGGTAAGCGATCCATTTTATGACGCTCCAGGACCGATCGTGGATGTCGGGGCAGTTTATCTGTATGACGGTTCAACAGGAGCACTCATCAGTAGGAAATACAGCAGGGGATTTTGTCGGGTCCGGCGGCATCACCGTCTTGCCGAACGGTCATTTTGTCGCCCGCAGTCCGGGTTGGGACAGTCCGACGGCGGTCACGGTGCCGGAACATGGTGTAGCTCTGTTGCAGGGTGTCCGCCCACGATAGCAGCCGCAAATTCTCTGGTTGGAACCACAGCCGGTGACAATGTAGGCAACGAGGGCATCACTGTACTACCTAATGGTAACTATGTTGTCAGGAGCTCACTTTGGGATAACGGAGGTGCTACTAATGCCGGTGCAGTTACTTGGTGCGGCGGAACCGGGGCTACTGTCGGCGCAATTTCTCCTACAAACTCGATCGTCGGAACACGCTCGGGCGATATTATCGGTGACGGCGGCATAACCGTATTGACCAACGGAAATTATGTAGTCTCTTCGGTCAGTTGGGACAATGGTGCGACTGAAAATGTTGGTGCGGTAACCTGGGGCAACGGAGCTATTGGAATAGCGGGCGAAATTTCATCTTCAAACTCATTGATCGGGCCTCAGGCCAGCGATCAAGTTGGCAATGGCGGCGTCACCGCTTTGACCAATGGAAATTATGTCGTCAAGAGCAGGAATTGGAGCAATGCCGGTGTCGCGAGTGCTGGGGCGGTGACGCTTGGAAACGGCACGGGAGGGAGTCGTTTCTCTGCTAACTCATTGATCGGTACGCACAGTGATCTTGTCGCGACGGCGGGGTCAAGGCGTTGCCTAACGGCAACTATGTGGTCAGTAGTCTTAGCTGGGACAATAGTTCGGCGGTAAATGCCGGTGCCGTGACTTGGGGAAACGGTACTACCGGAATTGTCGGCGAAATCAGTTCTTCAAATTCTCTGATCGGATCTCGAGCAAGCGATCAGATCGGCAGCGGAACCATAACGATCTTGCCTAATAATAACTATGTTATCCTCAGCCCGCTTTTTGATGCCCCGGCCGCCGCCAACATCGGTGCCGCGACCCTTGGAAATGGTGCGGGCGGGACGGTCGGTGAGATCACATCTGGCAACTCTCTGATCGGGGCACATAAAGGATTCCGTGGGGGGCGTAACGATTCTAGGGGCATGAGTTAGAAGCGTTAGTTGGGACAACGGCTCAGGAGATAATGCAGGCAACGTGGTGCAGTTCAGGTTCTGGAACGGGAACCCTTTCAGCTCAAACTCTTTTGTTGGCAGCCGGACAGCGATCAGATCGGCGCCAGGGGTGACCCGACAAATGGTAATTACGTTATTGCAAGCCCGTTTTGGGATCATCCGATCGTGTCAAATGTGGGAGCTGTGACTTGGGGAAATGGAGCCTCCGGTATCGTCGGCGAGGTTTCGTTTTCAAACTCGTTATACGGTGCGCGTAATAATGACCGGATCGGAGATGGAGGCGTGACCGCTCTCACGAACGGGAATTTTGTTGTTGCAAACCCTTCTTTCGATGGTCCGTTAAACGCCAATATCGGGGCCGCAACTTGGGGAAACGGGGCGTCCGGAACATTCGGCGAGATCTCACTTGCCAATTCATTGGTGGGGACACAGACGAGTGATCAAATAGCGAGTGGCGGTATTACGTCTCTATCCAACGGCAACTATGTTGTTCGTAGTACAAGCTGGAACAATGCATCAAATAGTCAGGCCGGTGCAGTGACGTGGGAAACGGGGCAGCGGAACAGGTGTGGTTGGTGCAGGTAACTCTTGGTCGGCTCAGCGTTAGTGATCAATTGGCGACGGGGTGCGGCTCTAAATAACGGTAATTATGTGGTCGGCAGCCCGAGCTGGGATGGGGGTGTGCAAAATGTTGGAGCATTCACTTGGGTAAACGGCGCTGCCGGGATGTCAGGCGTGATCAACTCTGCCAATTCATTTGTTGGCTCGCAAAGCGGTGACAGTGTTGCAAGCGGAGGCATAACCGTCCTCGCAAACGGTAATTATGTGGTCCATAGTCCATTGTGGGATGGCGGAAATATCAATAGCGGAGTGTTGACCTACGGTCCCGGAAATGTTGCGTTCACGGCCAGCGGGCACCGTCGGAGGACGTGGCGGTTTTAGTATGGTCCCATACCTTGATATCTTTAACGAGACCGTTATCGTTGCTCGTCCCGCTGAAAATACGATCTCCATATTAAATCCGACTTTCAGATCCGTTTCCAACGGCAATTGGACATCGACGGCAACCTGGGATTACGGAGCGTTTTCCAGGCCGCATGATGTTGTGATCCCTAATGGCAGAACCGTCAACATTAATGTAGTTAGCACCGTTAGTTCACTAACGATCAATTGTGCGGGTGCCGTTACTGGAGCAAGTGCGACAGGATACATCATCGGCAATATCCACAAGAGACGGGGCATTTTCATACCCACAGGGACCGCCAATGGCTATTCCGGTTGATGCCGACGTTACTGTGCAAGTGCAATCCGTCAAGTTTGCCGTCAGATCACCACGTTCATCCAAGCCGAGGAATTCAAACGATTTGACGCGCTGTTGACCGCCAACATTTCAACTGCCCGACCGACATCTCGTCAGGGAATCAACATATAAGTTATATCGAGTCGTGTCCGGAATCGCGATCGCTCCTTTTACACTCAATACGGGGGCAAACTCGATATCGACAACAAATGTCTCCGACTTTTCGGACTGGGCAGTAGGTAATGTTGTGCCGATCGTATCGGTCTCGGGGCGGGTTACCAATAGTGTAGGCCGGGGCATCAAGAGCGCGGCTGTGTCGATCACCGACTCATTAAATGTGACGAGCACGGTAAGAACTGATGCTTTTGGACGATATTCATTTCAAAACGTCGGCAGGCGAGGTTTATACTATTTTGGTCGCGAACCGAAGATATACTTTTGTCCCACAACAGATATTTGTGAATGGTAATCTCACCAACATCGATTTTGTTGGCACATCCGCACGGCCGGGTGATGATGCGAGGGGTGAATGGATTGATCAGTAATTGTGAGAAACTAGCGGATCCGTAGAATTAAAATATGCTCTTCCTATCACAGTCCGCGACTGTCTATGGCATCGACGCTATTGTCGTCGGTATCGAGGTAAATCTGCAGCCCACACCAACCGGGGTCGATAACGTGCCGCCGTTTAACATCGTCGGGCTGCCGGATACTGCTATTCGCGAATCAAAGGAGCGGGTTAAAGCCGCGATCACCAACAGTAGATATTTCTTTCCTTTTCACAAAACGACGGTCAATCTGGCTCCTGCGGACATTCGCAAAGAGGGAGCCGCTTTTGATCTGCCGATAGCTCTGGGAATACTCGGAGCGGCGGGCGATCTGGGGATCGAGAGTTTAGAGAACACGCTGAGCGTGGGCGAATTATCGCTTGATGGCCGTGTGCGGCCTGTGCGCGGGGCTTTGTCTATTGCCTTAAAGGCACGCGATGCCGGTATCAAAAATCTATTGCTGCCGGAAGAGAACGCGACCGAGGCGGCGGTTGTCGAAGGCGTCAGAGTCTTTCCGATCCGAGACCTGCGGCAGGCAGCCGAGCTTGCCCAAGACTTGCAATCGGGTGATAACACACGCGTAGCTCCGCTGCGACTTGACCTGTCGGTTTTAGACTCTAACGGCACAAAATATCGCGTTGATTTTAACGAAGTTCGCGGCCAGCAGACGGCAAAACGTGCTCTTGAGGTCGCAAGTGCCGGTGGCCATAATATTTTATTTATCGGCCCGCCGGGTTCGGGCAAGACGATGCTTGCCAAGCGTCTGCCGACGATACTGCCGCCGCTGGGGTTTGAAGAGGCGATCGAGATCACGCGGATACATTCGGTCGCGGGGCTGACTGGGAAGTCAGGACTGATCGTCGAGCGGCCATATCAATCGCCGCATCACACTGTGTCACAAGCCGGGCTGATCGGCGGAGGTTCGATACCAAAACCGGGGGAAGTTTCGCTTGCACACAATGGCGTTTTGTTCTTGGACGAGCTGCCCGAATTTGACCGCAGCGTGCTAGAGGTTCTTCGCCAGCCGATGGAAGACAAAACTGTTACGATATCGCGAGCTGCGACTTCGCTGACATTTCCCGCGAACTTTACTCTCGTCGCCTCAATGAATCCGTGTCCGTGCGGATACTTTGGCTCAAGCCGCGAATGCAAATGCTCCGCCATCCAGATCCAGCGTTATGTCGGTAAGATCTCGGGGCCGCTGATGGATCGCATCGACATACATATCGATGTGCCGGCGGTAAAGTTTAACGAGCTGCGCGGCCGCGGAGTTGCCGACGGGGACAGTTCGGAAACGATCCGTGAAAGAGTTATGAATGCCCGTGAGCGGCAAGTCGCTAGGTTTGCGGGCGAAGGATTCTCTAACTCGGCGATGTCGGCTCGTCAGATACGTGATTTTTGTGCTCTCGACGATCAGAGCGAACAACTGCTCGAAAAGGCGATGCTACGGCAAGGCTTATCTGCCCGGGCACACGACCGCATCCTAAAAGTATCGCGTACCATCGCCGATCTCGACGGCAGCGACAACATCCAGCCCAACCATATCAGCGAAGCGATCAATTACCGCTCGCTCGACCGCAATTATTGGGCGTAAAATTACTTTGTCAAAACTCGTAGCAATTCAGCAACGCTCCATGCTTGTGCCGGACAACCGCGAGGAGTGTGCGGCGGTTCGCCGTCAAATATTTCGCTGACTTGCCCGACGGCAGCCGCACTGAGATGTTCGCGAAGCCCCGTCAGTATCTCGTCGATACGCTTTTTCGCCCGTACATCTTTTGAATGGACTTTCCGGTAAGCATCGACAAAATGTCCGATCAGCCAGCCCCAGGCAGTGCCTTGATGATAGGCGGCATCGCGGTCGTGCGGTGAACCGATGTAGACCCGGACATAACGCGGGTCTTTTGGCGACAGCGAACGTAGGCCAACTGGAGTGAGCAACTCGCCCTCGACCTTTTTGACGACGGCACGGGCGCGTTTTGCGTCGAGCATCGAATGCGTCAGGCTGACGGCAAAGATCTGGTTTGGCCTGACCGACCCGTCTTTTTCATTGCCATTGATGACGTCATACAGACAGCTTTCGGCGTCATTCCAAAACTGTCCATTAAAACTGTCGCGGGCGACCGCTGCCATTTCAAAATACCGGGCTTGTCGTTCCGCGTCGCCAAACCGCTCCGCAAACGACTCCATAATACACAGAGCGTTGTGCCACAGAGCCTGAATCTCGACGGGTTTTCCGATGCGCGGCGTGACGACCCAGTCTCCGATCTTTGCATCCATCCATGTTAGTTGTGTGCCGGGTTCGCCAGCGTAGAGCAGGCCGTCGCTGTCGACGTGGATGTTGTATCGTGTGCCAGCAACGTGATGATCGATGATGCCGACGAGCTTTTCGTAAAGCTCAATACGGATCATCTCATAATCACCGGTCGCGTCAGCATAAGCCCCGATCGCTTCAAAAAACCACAGCGTCGCATCGACGGTGTTGTAATCTGGCGTCTCGCCTTCGTCGGGGAAACGGTTGGGGATCATCCCTTTCGAGATGTGTTTTGCAAATTCGAGAATGATGCTGCGGGCGATCTCGGGCCGCTTTGTCGCAAGCGTCAGCCCCGGTAAAGCTATCATCGTATCGCGTCCCCAATCGGAGAACCAGGGGTATCCGGCAATGACAGTCTTGCCGTCGGCACGGTCAACAATAAATTGATCCGCCGCGAGTATCAGCGGCCACAGCGATTCGTCATCGGTCTCGGCACGAACGATCAGGTCGGCCCGCCGTTTGATCTGGGCTTTTTCTAGCTCGGATGCATCAGTTACCTTGCGTGCGTCGGTCGATGCGATTACGGCCGCGTCGGACGCAAGGTCAAATGTCAGGCAAAAGGGCTGGAAAAGGTCCTCGGTAAAATCGAACCCGCGTTCACGCTCGATGGCGTATTCGAGATGGCGGTACCAGTGCCCTTGATGCTCGATGGCGCTGGCGTTGTGGGCAAAATTGAGCGGCCGCATATTCTGGTACGGCTGCACAGTAATGACACCGTCATCGACCGCGTAATCTCCGTTAAATTGAGCGTCCTCGTGCCGCAGATGATGATGGTCGCGAAAAGCGAGCAGAGGCCGCAATTCAAGTGCGGAGTTCGGAGTGCGGAGTGCGGAATCCGTCAATTTCCACTGACACACCACTGTATTTTCGCCGTGAGGCATAAAAACGGACTTTTCCAATTCGACACCATTTACCTCATACGTCCAGATCGGAAAAGGCTCAAGCCGAAAACCCGTCAGGTATTTGTAGCCCTCAGGATGGATCTCGCCGGGATATTGATTAGTTGAAAGCTCAAATCGCTCGCCGTCGAGGATAAGCGTTTCTTCGAACTTTGAGAGCAGTAGCATCCGACCGAGTGGTGGATTTGTCGCGGCGACGAGCAACCCGTGATATCGCCGCGTGTGTGCTCCGGCGACGGTGCCGGATGCGTAGCCGCCGATGCCGTTTGTCTCAAGCCACTCGCGGGATCCTGATAATTCCAGATCCCTGCACACTTTTTTATCGATCTCAAGCATTAACAAATTCATTCCCTGGTTCTTTAATGAACATTTTAATATGTTTGGCCGATATTCGATGTGAAGATAAAACCTTTTCCTGATAAATTGCTAATATGACGGTTTTGGTTACAGGCGGAGCGGGTTACATCGGCAGCGTGACGGTCGAGATGATGCACGGGCGAAATATCCCGGTCGTCGTGCTCGACAATCTGGTTTACGGCCACCGGCAGGCGGTCGATGCGGATATACCTTTTTATCAGGGCGATGTCGGCGACAGGGAATTGGTCAAAAAGATCGTCGCCAAACATGACGTTACGGCGTGCATTCATTTCGCGGCGTATGCATACGTCGGCGAATCGGTCACCGATCCCGCGAAATACTTTGCGAATAACACCGTTCAGACCAATGAGCTGCTAAATACGCTGATCGCGGCCGATGTAAAAAACATCGTATTCTCGTCGACCTGTGCGACCTACGGCGATCCGCAGCAGATACCGATCAGCGAAACGCACCCACAAAAGCCGGTAAACCCTTACGGCTGGTCAAAATTTATGACCGAGCGGATACTTGAGACCTACGACACGGCATACGGTTTGAAATTCGTTGCTTTGCGATACTTTAACGCCGCCGGTGCGACTGAGAAATGCGGCGAGCATCACGATCCCGAAACGCATCTGATACCGATAATATTAAATACGGCGAATGGCGAGCAGCCGTTTGTGCCGGTCTTTGGCGAAGATTACGCGACGCCGGACGGCACTTGTATCCGTGATTATATTCATGTCGCTGACCTCGCCGACGCGCATCTGCGTGCTCTCGACTATCTTGCTGCCGGTGGGGAATCGACCCACATCAATCTCGGTAACGGTCAGGGCTTTTCAGTTTACGAAGTGATCGAGGCAGCACGAAAGGTGACTGGCGAAACAATAGATGTTCGGATCGATGCACGTCGAGCAGGCGACCCTGACCGGCTCATTGCCGATGCCGCAAAGGCTGCCGACGTGCTCGGCTGGACTCCGACAAATTCCGGCATCGAGATGATAATCCGTTCCGCCTGGGAATGGAAACAGGCACATCTACACGGCTATGCTGAGTAACCCGCACCTCTGCCAATTGGACTAAGTTAAAGGCTTTTGCGAAAATGATTGAACCTTTTGCAGTTCAATAATTCGCATTGATTAATGATGGCCAATAATCTCGCCGGCTTCGAAAACATACCCCAGACGATACCGCATTTTTGCTTCGAATCATTTCGACGGCACAATAAATCGGACGCGCTTGCCTATAAGATCGAGAGCACGTGGAACTATATTAACGGCGAAGCGGTCATCGAGCGTATCAAACGGATCGCGATGGGACTTGCGGCATTGGGCGTGAAGGAAGGCGATCGCGTCGCCATCATTTCCGAGAACCGTCCCGAATGGTCGTTTGTCGATCTTGCGATACTTTCACTGCGTGCCGTCAACGTTCCCATCTACACAACGCAAGCCGTCGAGCAGATTCGGTTCATCCTGGAAAATTCGGGTGCCAAGATGTTGTTCATATCCGGCAAGAAAATTTGGAAACATGCCGAGAACGCGATCCGCAGCGTTGAGCGTATCGAAAAGCTTGTTTTCTTTGACGCCGACGGACGCCCCGACGACGACAGCCGTGCGATCACGCTCGCTGAGGTTGAAAAGGCCGGTGACGAACATCGCAAGATCGATGCCGATGTCGTCGAGCGAAGTCTTGCCGCGATCGAGACGACCGATCTCGCCACCATAATATATACGTCCGGCACCACCGGCGAGCCAAAGGGCGTTATGCTGTCGCACGAAAATTTTGTCTCCAACATCGTCGCGATATCAAAAGGTTTGCCGATACGCTCGACCGACCGCAGCCTGGCCGTGCTGCCGCTGTCGCATATTTTTGAGCGAACGGTGTTTTACGTGCTTTGTGCCAACGGCGTGTCGATACATTATTGTGCGGCGTTTGACCAGATCGCGTCGCACCTGCAAGAGGTCAAACCAACCATCATGACCGCCGTGCCGCGGCTCTTTGAGCAGGTTTATCACAAGATAGTTAAGAAAGGTAAATCGGCGGGCGGATGGAAAACCAAGCTGTTCGATTGGGCTCTGATCGTTGGCCAAGAATACTGGGCCGTCAAAGATAACCACGGCCGCGTATCGCCGTCGCTGGCAGCAAAACACGCTCTCGCAAACCGTCTGGTCTTTTCAAAATGGCGTGACGGCGTTGGCGGGCACTTACGATTTTTTGTTTCCGGGCGGAGCTCCGCTTTCGAAAAAACTCTCATACGCATTCTGGGCCGCCGGCATTCCTATCCTGCAAGGCTACGGCATGACCGAGGCTTGCGTGACCTGTGCCAATCGTCCTGAGGACAGCAAGGTCGGCTCGATCGGAACCCCTTTTGAAGGCATCGAGATGAAGATCGCCGAAAAAGACAGCGAGGTGCTGATTCGCGGCAAGAACGTCATGCAGGGCTATTACAACAACCCCGAAGCGACCGCTCTCGCAATCGATGACGAAGGCTTTTACCACACCGGCGATGTCGGCTATGTGGACACCGACGGCCATTTTTTCATCACCGACCGCATAAAAGATCTATTCAAACTCTCAAACGGCAAATATGTCGCACCTCTGCAGGTCGAGAGCCTGCTCAAGCAAAGCCCGCTCGTTTCGCAGCCGGTCGTTGTCGGCAGTGGACGCAAACAGGTCGGTGCGTTGATCGTGCCCGACTGGGATGCTTTAAAAGAAGTAATGAAAGACGAAGGTGTTGACACATCAGGCACACGCGAAGAGCTGTGCGAAAACCCGCAGTTCATCAAACGAGTTCAGCAAGACGCCGTCGAACTCACCCGCGAGCTCAGCGACTACGAACGCGTCAAACGCGTCTATCTGCTCCCCCGCGAATTTTCCATCGACAAAGGCGAAATGACGCCCACCCTCAAGATCAAGCGAAACGTCATCGACGAAAAATACGAAGAAGCTATTGATGAGATCTGCGGTAGCTAGGCTTTGTCCATAACTAATCCGGTTTTTTCTTTGAGCAGGGAATTGAGAGAACCGGTGTCTCCGTGCCGGTTTTTGAGCAGAGCCTCGGCGAGTTCGAATAGTGGTGCAGGTATCTCTCCGATCTCGGTTGTGTTTTCGTCGCGGCCCTGAGGGTAGATGGAATAGAATTCGACCTCGGCTTCGCAAAAATCGCAGCTTCCTAGGTGCCGGCCGATCTCGCTGCCGCGTGTACGGGGCAGATCGCCGTTTTGATATTCGAGCAGTTCGTTTGACGAGGGACAATCCTCGTTTTTAAAGAAACCTGTTATCTTTGATGAAACCATAGAGCACATTTCGACCTTGTACGCTGTATCGAGCGAAGCGGATTTATTCTTTGTTACAAGAAAAGTAAATCTGTAATGGCCGATTCGTTCCAAAACTTCGCAAACAAATTTTCGAAAAATCGGCAATATCCTGCTTTTTAACAGCACATCAGCCTCGTAATTCATTTAGGGTCAATGGTTTAGAGTAAGTGTATAAAAAATATACAATATTGCAAAAACTTGTTGTTCAAACTGACAATATTTGCTACTATCTTAAATGTAGGTGGTGAGCAGCATTTAACTCACTCCTCCAGATGATCAGATCGACCGCCATTAACCGCTGTTGGTCACGCCAAAATCTCTACTACCCCAAAAATTAGCTCAGGCCTTGAATTGTGTTCGCAACCCGTATGTTACCCGTGTGCATCGAAGGTCGGCTTGTCTGCAACGCTCGCGGACAATGGACACAGCTTCAAGCAAAGATCTGAGCCGCATTGGAAAAAGGACATTTCAATCGGAAAGGCTGAATTATGAGTGAAGTAAAAACAAAGGATCGATTGCCCCGATCGGCCTCACATAAACAGATCAAAGTCGGCAAGTGGAACGAAAGTCTCAAAACATCTGATGTAAACCAGATATGGATCGAGCTGCACCGCATAGTGTCGTCGCACCCACTGGTCAGGGCCTCAAAGCGTGCCGGCTTTTTGGTCGAAGAGGGTAAGCAAAATGCTTACACCGACCTCACCCAAGAGCTGTTCGTCGCTCTGTTGTCAAAAGACCGGTTTCAGCATTACATCGACACCGAGATGTCCGACCCGGAGATCGAGGCAGAGATCAGCCAGATCGAGCTGACCAATATGCTCACGGCTGAGCTGCGTAAACGCTACCCCGAATCGTATCGTCTCGCCCGCCGCATCTCGACGCTTATACAGACAAGCGACATTTTCAAACGCTTTGACAACGTCGATAATCCTGAGGCTCACCGCCGCTTGGCCGATCGTCTCTACGGCCTGTCGGACTGGAAACTGCAAAAGTCACGCCGTGACGTGCAGGAAATGGACGTCCGCGTCAAAGCGGTTTCGTTCCAAAGCCGCGACACCCGCATGGTCGGCTGCACCGGCGACGCACAGATCGTCATCAGCAACCCCGAGCTCGAAAAGCTGATCGTTCGTGTGCTCAAAGCAATCGACTCGCCAGTCGATGTCCGCTCGCTTCGCTCATTTGTAATGTCGCGTCTGCCGATCATGGACATCCATCTCGTGCCCGTCGGCAGCGGCGGTAATGAGGATGATGACGACCGGATGCCATTCGAATTTACCGACACTCGCGAAACGCCTGAGGAAGACCTGCTTCGCAACGAAGCTGAGACCGCCGCCGCCGGTTTTGTCGACAACTTTCTCGTCACGCTGCACAAATCCGTCCGCGGCAAAGCCAAGCAGTACGACCGCATGATCAACGTCTTGTGGCACTGCTACCTGATCTCCGACAGCGGTACGCAGCTAGAGGTTGCCGAGATGCTCGGCGTGTCCGATTCGCTCGTCTCGGATTACCGCAAACGCATCGAAGCCAACCTGCAGCAGCTTTCGTTCAACGGCGTCAACGAGGCCCGTCAGTTCGAAAAAGCCCTCAAACACAAGGTCCGCGACCTGATAACGATGGAAAAAGAAGAAGTTGCGGCCTAATAGCACTTTGCTCTCAACAGATATGTTTTTAGTCGCAGCAGATGTCCATCGAAAGATCAAAAAGTAAGGATCACAGCTCATTGTCCCCGCTATCCAAAGCCGGCGGCACGGTCTCTAACGACCTGCCGCCGCTTCGGTCGTTTGGACAGCCGGAAGATATGGGGCCTGAGCCGTCCGGCTTGCGCAATCTGCATCGTCGAAACGACGCCGACACGGCACCCGTTAACGAGCCGACGCAGACAAGATCTGAGGCAAATGTAGTTGTTAACACAACAACCATTCGCGACCGAACTGTCGAGTAACCAAGGCCCTAACAACAAGGCCGAAAGGAAAGCTAAACAGACCAAAAACGATCAGGCTCTCCTGACCTCGGACAGATGGCTCGCCCGCAACGGGCACACATTTACTTACGTCGGCCTGTTCCTGTTCTCGATCATGGTGCTGTTTAGGCCGTACGAGATCGTGCCGGGGCTGACGTTTCTCGCCTCGACGGCGTTCTATTTTGCACTCGCGACTCTCGCGATATATTTCCCAAGCCAGATCGCGACCGAGGGCACGCTGACGACAATGTCCGCCGAGGTCAAAGCCCTGCTTGCATTGACCGCTCTCTCGCTCCTCACGATGCCGATCGCCCGCAGTCCGGGCATGGCTTGGGATACGTTTAACGATTCGTTCAGCAAATCGGTCATCATATTCATCGTGCTGGTCAACGTCGTCCGCACGCGAAAGCGGCTGATGGGGATGATGTGGCTGTCGTTTGGCATCGGTATTTATCTCAGTATATCGGCGTTGCAGCTCTACATGAGCGGCAAATTTACGGTCGAAGAATATCGCGTCGGCGTCGAGATCGGCGGTATGTTTGGCAACCCAAACGAGATGGCGATGCATTTTGTGATGATGACGCCGATCGCTTTTGCGATGGGCATCGCGGCAAAAAACAAGGTGATGCGCCTCATCTATGTGGGCATGGGCGGGCTCCTGATCGCGGCCAACATGGTCACGTTTTCACGCGGCGGCTTTCTCGGCCTCGTCGCATGCATGGTCTTTTTTGCCTTTAAGGTCGGCCGCAAATACAGGCTAAACGTCGCGATCGCATCGATCCTCATCAGCGGCATCGCGATGGTCGCCGCACCCGGCAACTACGGCCTGCGAATGCTCTCGATCTTCATCCCTGGACTCGACAGCGTCGGTTCGAGCAATCAGCGCCAAGAGCTTTTGTGGCGTTCGCTGCTGGTGTCGGCACGCAACCCTTGGGGCATCGGCATCGGTAATTTTCCGATCGTCGGTATCCGCGATCTGCAATCGCACAACGCATTTACACAGGTCTCCGCCGAGCTCGGCATCCTCGGCCTCGTCGCCTACATGATCTTTATGATCAGCCCGTTTCGCAAACTCAGTGCGATCGAACGCAAACATTTTGACCGTGACGAGTTTGACTGGTTCTACTACGTCTCGATCGGCCTACAGGCGAGCATCGTCGGCTATTGGGTATCGAGTTTCTTTGCATCCGTCGCGTACAATTGGTTCATCTATTACCTGATCGCCTACGCGGTGGCATTTCGCAGAATTTACAACATCGAACGTCCGGCTGACGAAACCGAGACCGCTCCCGTGACCGGACAGCAGCCCATTTTGGCAACATGATATTTACAGCGGAACAGATAGCATTTTGGTTGTGCATCGGCGTACTTGCGTACGTCTATGTCGGCTATCCGCTGCTCGTGCATTTCGTAAGCCGCGTGTTTCCAAAGCCGGTCACGACTGGCGAGATCGAACCCAAAGTCACCGTCCTCATCACCGCATTTAACGAAGAGAACGACATCCGCGCCAAGCTCGAAAACACTCTCTCGGTCGAATATCCGGCCGCACAAGCTCGAGATCATCGTCGCCTCCGACGGTTCGACCGATGGAACTGATGCGATCGTCGCGGAGTTCGCAGATCGCGGTGTCAAACTCTTTCGCCAAGAGGGCCGCGTCGGCAAGACGACCACGCAAAATAACGCCGTCGAGCAAGCTACGGGCGACATCATTCTCTTCTCCGACGCGACCACGCTTTACACTACGGACGTTTTCCGCCGCATCCTGCCTCACTTCGCTGACGAGACGGTCGGCTGCGTTGCCGGGCGGCTGATCTATGTTGATGACGCCAGCACGATCGTCGGCAGCGGTGCAAAGAGCTATTGGAACTACGAGACGTTCATCAAAACCGCCGAATCGACGGCGTGTTCGCTGATCGGTGCTTCGGGTTGTTTGTACGCGGTGCGTCGCTCCGCTTACGAGCCGATGTACGCCGAGGCGTGCTCCGATTTCCTGATCTGCACCAATCTTTACCGCAACGGGCTCCGCAGTATTTTCGCTCCCGACGCCGTCTGTTACGAACATACAAACAGCCGTTCGGACGACGAACTCAGCATGCGGGTTCGCGTAATTTCGCAGACCTTTACCGATCTCTGGCGAAACCGCGACATGCTCAATCCGCTGAAAAGCGGCTTTTTCGCCGTCCAGCTCATCTCGCACAAGGTCCTGCGTTACACAGTGCCGTTCCTGCTTTTCGCACTACTCGTCATCAACGCCGCACTTGCGACCGAGTCGTTTTTCTATGCCGCGATATTCTCCGTACAGGCAATGTTTTATCTGCTAGCATTTGTTGGGTGGATAATGGAACGTGCGGGTCATCGGCTCAGCCTGCTCGCAATGCCGCTGTATTTTGTCCTCGCCAATCTCGCCTCCGCCGTCGCGTTTTACAAATTCCTCCGCGGCGAACGCTACGCCCGCTGGGAACCGATCCGCAGCTCACGATAATGCCCGAAAGCCCCATAACAAATCACGTTAGCAAACGCGTCGGCCGTAATGTCTTTGACACACCGCCGAAGATCACGGTCGTCATACCGGCGTATAACAACGCCGACGTGATCGCCGAGACGCTTGATTCTGTCGTGGCGCAAAAGTTTCGCGAGCACGAGATCATCGTGGTCAACGACGGCTCGCCCGACACCGAAGCTTTCGAGCGTGCCATCCGCAACCATCTCGAAGAGATCATCTACATCCGCCAGCGTAACCAGGGAGCCGGCCCGGCCCGCAACACCGCCATCGAACACGCCCGCGGCGACATCATTGCGTTCCTCGACGGCGACGACGTCTGGCTTCCCGATTTTCTCGCCTCGCAATACGTCCACATGAACCGCAACGGCCTCGACATGGTCTATTGCGACGCCATGCTCATCGGCATGAACTCCGCCCTCCGCCGCACGTTCATGGAAACCGCTCCGTCCGTCGGCGAGGCCGATTTCAACGCCATCCTCGACCTCCGCTGCAACGTCATCACGTCCGGCGTGATGGCAAAAAAAGAGTTCATCGTCAAAGCCGGTATGTTCGAGACCGAGCGTGTGCGGGCACATGATTTTCACCTCTGGCTGCGAATGGCCAAAGCGGGTGCGAAGATCGGCTATCAGCAAAAGCCCCTGCTCAAATACCGCGTCGAAACCAGCGGCCTCTCCGGCGACAGCATCAGCCGCGTCGAACGCGAGCGTGACGCTTTCGTCCGCGTGATGAACACCATCGAGCTTGACGAAGAGCAGCGCGACATCGCAACCCGCCGCATCGCCGGCCTCGAAGCCGACCTCGCCGTCGAGCAGGGCAAATCCTACCTCCTCAGCGGCGACTACCGCGAAGCCGCCATCGCTTTCCGCGTCGCCAACCGCCACCGCCGCTCACTAAAACTCACCGCCATCACCTGGCTAGCCCGCCTCGCCCCGAGCCTATTATTGCGACATTTCAAAACCCACCGCCCCGCCGACATCGCCCTCATCCGCCAGTCTTAGAAAGACAGGAGACGGGTGACAAGGAGACTTGCGCTCCTCCGAATGCGGAAGCCCGCACGAAGTAAGGGCTTTCCTCTAATTGTGCATTGTGCATTCTGCACTGTGCGTTCGAGTTTGTTTCATCCACGCAACACTTGACAATCCCTGCAACATTCGCTATACATAGTAAAACAAACATTGCTATGACAGACGAATTAGAAAATGAGCTAGACGACGACCTCGATGATCTCGACGACCCGGATTACGACATCGACCGCTACGGCGATGCCATAATTCCTAATCATTACGACGCCGACCGCTATCACGGTACTGCCGGTTGGCAGCCAAAGGACGAGTTCAAAGCTCTGCGTGACAAACACCGCAAGACGGGCGAGCCGATCATCACCGAGTACACCAATATACTCGAGGTCCGCCCCGTTAACGGCTGGATGAAGGACCGGGCAGTGAAGGTCAGTGCACCGCTTTTTGGCGAGATGTGGAAAGAGGGCGAACTAGCGATCCTCTTCGCCGACACCGGCTGCGGCAAAAGAATCTTCGCCGTCCAACTAGCCGAATCCATCGCGAGAGGCGTCGGAGTGTTGGCAGCCTTGCCGACACACGCCGCCGCTCCGGCGGTGTCAAAAGGCTCACATCCTCACGAACGAGAGGTGGCGGGCGCTTCGTCCGACGGGGTGGTTCTCTCTCTTCCCCTGTCACCAGTCACCCGTCACCCGTCACTCCCAAAAAAGTCCTCTACTTAGACTTCGAGCTTACAGAGACCCAGTTCAACGAACGCTACTCCCGCCACGAGAACGGCCTTTGCGTAGATAAATACAAGTTTTCCAAACGCAATATGCGTGCTCAGATCAGTTGGAACCAAGAAGTGCCCGACGCATTTGAGAGCTATGGAGCATTTATGGCACATTCGATCGCCGAAGCGGTCGATAAGCACAAGATCAAAGTCCTGATTGTCGATAACATCTCATGGCTCGCGACCGCTAACACCCACGCCGGTGCCGCACTCACCCTGATGAAAGCCTTAAAGAACCTCAAACAAGATCTCGGCATCTCCATCATGGTCATCGCCCACACGCCAAAACGCCCTTACGCTCGCCCAATGACCGACAACGATCTGGCAGGGAATAAGACGCTCGCAAACTTTACCGATTCCATGATCGCCATTGGCAAGAGCCATCGCGGCCACGACATCCGCTATATCAAACACATAAAACTGAGAAACAGCGGTAGTCAGGACGACTCGTCAAACGTCATCGTCTGCCGCCTCGAAAAGCCGCACAATTTCCCCAAATTTACCTTTCTCGAACACGGCTCCGAACGCGCCCACCTTATGCCCTATTACGACCGTGCCTATCACTACCGCGAACAACTCACCGACGAAGCCCGCCGCCTCGCCGCCGAAGGCATGACCGAACGCGACATTGCCGACAAACTCTCCCTAGGCAAAACCACTGTGCATCGGTATATAACTGAGGATGACCGTGTCAGTTAACCATCGCGATTTGTCAGTACCGGGAGCCATAGCGACCGGGGACTTGCCCGAGTAGTACGCGATTTGTCAGTACCGGGAGCTATAGCGACCGGGGTTTTGATTTTGCTATACTCACCGTGTTATGTGGAACCACACCGACCAGCCGCTGGCTGTGCTTATCACGTTTCGCTGCTACGGTACGTGGCTTCACGGTGACGAGCGCGGCTCGATCGATCGCCATAACAACAAATACGGCGACCCAAAATATCCACCAACCGCACATTGGAATCAGATCAGCTCCGATCGGCTAAAACACGCCCCTGTCAAACTGGATGCCCAAAGAAGAAAAGCTGTCGAAGATGCTATCCGCGAAACGTGTGAACGCCGAGGCTGGACGTTGCTGGCGATCAGCGTCAGAACAAATCACCTCCACGTCGTCGTGATGATCGGCAGCAAAGAACCCGAACTTGTATTGATCGCACTCAAAGCAAACGCCACCCGCCAAATGCGTGAAAACGGCTGCTGGCCCCATGAACACAGCCCTTGGTCAGAAAAAGGCAGCAAGCGTCGCCTGTGGAACGACCGCAGCGTCGCAAACGCCGTCGATTACGTAATTAACGGCCAAGGCGACGACCTTCCCGACTTTGATTACTAGGTATTAAGTAACAACTAGATTACAGGTGTCAGTACCGAGAGCCATAGCGGCCAGTCGCGTCTTGTCAGTACCGGGAGCCATAGCGACCGGGGACTCGGATCGGATTAACACACCACAACTCATGTCAGTACCCAAGCAGTAGCGACCGTGGATCTGATCGCCTCGCTAGTCAACAATTGTTGCTATCACGATGTCAACAGGACAATACCCCGGTCGCAACAGCTCCCGGTACTGACAAATCCGATTTCGCGGCGTCAATCCGCATCGTGCTCTTTCTTGGTCCACTTTGGTCCACCTTGGTCCACCTGGTCCGGACCGGACCAAGATGGACCAAACTCCCGGCAAACTCGCCGCCTGGCTAAGCGCCACCCACATCGAAAAAACCTAGAAGCGTCAACGCGTAACTCTACACAAAACCGTCGTTGATAGTGTCTCGATGTGGGATACTATCAACGACAAATCTACTATGTATCGATTAACCGTAACAGTAATCGTAATCCTTTTAGTCGCATTTTTAGCAGATGCTCAGACGAAGGGAGAGACGTGCAAACTTTCTGAAGAGCACAATCAGTTGGGATATCACGATAACATTTGGGATAACTTCAACGGAAAGGTAAAAGTTATTCGTGACTATAAGGTTGGGAATATAAAAGAAGGTAAGAATGGAGAGTTCGTAGAAAGCAAGAAGGAGTTAGAAAAAGAGACTCGGTATGACCGAGAAGGAAATTTTGTTTCTTCGAAAGGTACTTACTCTTTACCTGCCGGAGACGATGAGGAATTCCGAGTTGAATTCGTTTGCGAAGGCAAATTAGTAGCCGCTGTCAAACGATTTAACAAGAATGGAAAATTGCAAAACTCGTCAACCTATAAACACGACCAAAACGGACGCAGGATCGAGGAGGCCGAGTTCTTTTCTGACGGAACTCTGGACAGAAAGGCTCAATACACTCTAGATAAGTTTGGGAACGTGATAAAAGAAATCAATACTCAGCAAGTACATCCCGAACATTTCCGCCCCAAGCGTTACGACGTTTATGTGGTCACTTCTACTACTTACATACGATGAGCCACAAAGGCTCATCGAGGAAAAAGCTTTTATCCTGACGGAACACTTGCACACACTGGAAATACAGTTACGACACTATCAGAATAGGCGGATCAAAAAGGTCTGGACAGACAAGAAAGGACAGCCAGTTGATTTGCAAATCAATATTTTCGACGATCTCGGACAGCTTGCGGAGGTTTGGCATTATCAGAATTTCTGTTATGTAGGTACAGAGGATGAGATGCAAAGGAACTTTAACGACTGATATTGGCGTTTTCTACTACGGAACAAAATCCGTTTTACACACGACAAACATAAAACTGGACAAAACAATTTGATTTTCAACATCACTGAAAAAGGACGGTAAGAAGAGTTTCGCTCCAGACACGGCCCTATATCGCGAGATACTTTATTACTAAACCAGCACTTCATAATCTTGGCATCCGCCGCGAGATTTATTCAGATTATCTTGACACCGCTCCCGCACGGGAATATCCTCAGATTTAAATGGACTTTTACTTTCTGCTATTTTCACTCTTTTTTCCGCGGCTCGTGATGCTGGTGTATCTCGTGATGTTTCCGGCGGCGTTCCCGGCAAACTCCGTCCCGCAATGGGCCGACATCCTGCTCGGCATATTTTCTCCGCGTATCCTGATCCTGATCTACATCTACCAAAACATGGGCTACGACAACATCTGGTTCGCCGCCCACCTGATCGTCATGCTGCTCGCATACTTTGGCGGAGGCAGGGAGACACGCCGCAGACGGCGTCGGTCCGCAGCGGACTAGGGACGAGAGACAAGAGACGAGAGACGAGAGACAGGAGAGATGATTTCTGACTCTGCTACTGACAACTGACCACCGACAACTGACTACTGACAAAGAAGTGCGGCTCTGAGTTTCGGGAACTCAGAGCCGCAAATGATCAGATTGGATTAACTGTAGGCCTCGCGAAGGTTGTAGGCAAAAGGCGGATTGTTAATGGGTAGGGCAATGTGTCGAACGAACCAACTCCTTCGCGTTCGTTTAGTTCTTCGGCACGGAAACTTTTTCTCCTTTGAGCGGGATGCCGATACGTTTTGCCTCACGCAAAATGACGTTCGGATCGCTCTTCAAGCTATGGATCTCTTCTTGCAGGGCAAGATTTTCGTCCATAAGATTCTGTATTTGGGCGGCGAGCCTGGTATTTTGGCCCGCCTCTTCACGCATTTCGGTAAATGCACGGAAATTGATCGAGACACCGAGCATCACAAATATCGAGACGACGATCGCGAACGACAGCCACCACGGCGTCTGTTTGCGTGTCGCAGCGGCCGCAGGTGTGCGGCGTTTGCGTGTGATCGCGGCACGGCGTGACGTTGTCGCCCCCGTGTTTGCGTCACCCCAATAGATATCTGCGGCCTTGCTCAAGTAACTCCTCCAGATCCTGAGAGCTTTCGCTCTCTGCGTAAATCCTGACCATCGGCTCGGTGCCAGACGGCCTCATCAGCATCCAGGCGTCGTTTCCGAAAAGGAATTTGACGCCGTCCATGCGGTTGATACTTTCAATTCGCCGGCCGCCGATCTCCGTCGGTTCCTGTGCCAGCTTTTCTTTCAACTTTGCCGCGACATCCGGTGTCAATTTGACGCCGATGCGGCCCGATTCGAGCTTGCCGTCCCTTGCGAAAAGGGCTGCAAGCTGCTCTGTCAAACTCATCCCGCGAGCGGCGACCGCTTCGGCTGCCAAAAGACAGGCCAAAATGCCGTCTTTTTCGGGAAAGTGCCCGCGTATCGAGAGTCCGGCGGATTCTTCGCCGCCGAGGATGATCTCGTCGTTATTTATCAACTCGCCGATGAACTTAAACCCGACCGGCGTTTCAAAAAGCTTTATCCCGCGTGCCGTCGCGACCCTGTCCACCTGATGCGACGTCGCCACGCTGCGTGCGACCCCATTGGTCCAGCCGCGTGATTCGTACAAATAATCTGTCAATACCGCGATCAGCCTGTTCGGCGTGATGAACTCGCCGCCCGCGTCAATGATCCCAAACCTGTCGCCGTCCCCGTCCGTCGCGAGCCCCATTGTCAGGCCCTTTTCGACGACCAGCTTTTTCAAGTCCGGGATGTGCTCTTCGCCCGGCTCCGGCGGCTGCCCGCCAAATGTCACGTCACGCCAATCGTGCAGCGTCTCGACTTCAAGCCCGTGATCCTGCAGGATCTTGTTCAAATATCCGCGGCCTGTTCCCCACAGAGGGTCGTATGCGTATCGGCCCTTTGCCGCGGCGATCACGTCGAACCGTATCTTAGTTTTCAAATCGTCCAGATAAGCCGGACGCGGGTCAAAATCTTTTATCTCGCCGCCGGGTGCATCGTGGCCCGACATTTTATTAGCGATGCGATGCTCGATCTGCTTTGTGATCTCGGGCAGTGCCGGGGCTCCGTCAGCCGTCGAAAACTTAATGCCTTGATACTCCGGCGGGTTATGCGACGCCGTAAAGTTAATGCCGCCTGCCGCCTGTTTATCGCGAATCGCGTGGCTGATCACCGGTGTCGGCGTTGGTTCCGTGCATCTGAGCACCGTAAAACCTTTCCGCGACGCGATCTCGGCAGCGACATTCGTAAACGTCTCGCCCATGAACCGAGAGTCATGCCCGACGACCAACGTCTGTCCGGCGTCCGCACTCTTATCCTTCAAATATCCACAGATCGATTCCGCTACAAGCCGGACGTTGTCGAACGTAAAGTCCTCGGCGATGATCGCCCGCCAGCCTGATGTTCCAAAGCGGATAGTCATTTAATAACAATGTCGTCGGTTACCTCTCAGAAAATTCGTCTGAACTATGTTTTCAACCCAATTTCCCTTGAAGTGGTTGGAAGCATAGCACATCTGTTTAAGCATTGTAAAGCGAAATTGTAATATTTTTTTAAACGAGATAAAGACTAGTATTTACAACACTTAAATTGTATTAATTAATGTGCAATCTGATTATCGCGCTTATAAAATGATTTGAAACTCTCTGAATTGTTAAGCGCGTACTTCTAAGCGCCCATTTAGTTGATTGGTTTGCATGATCTGTCAAGGGACGAAATCGCCCATCATGCGTCAATTATGTATCAATAGGCCACACTGAGTATTTGGGAGTGTGTGTCGAAAGGCGCACTGGGCTATTTGGAAAACGGACCTTTGTTTGTATAAACCGCTGTAAACACAGGGTTTATCACATCGTGTTAATACTGCCGCCAATGGCACGACTATTGCTTATATTAACGCGTAACACTGCGGCCGTGGTTATCGTGATAATTCGAGTCCGGCGGCCTTTGCAAAAGCATTCATTGGAGAAATCGAAACAACATGAGACCTATTAAGCATTTTGAAAAAGGACTGACGTACGTCGCCAAGGGCGCGTTCAACGTCGTCCGCAGCGTCAACCAGTTTAAGCCTAACGCATCGTTCATCCCGAAATGGGCTGACAAGCCTATCCTCAAATCGTGGCAGAAAACCAAGCCGACGCTTGGCTTTCCGCGTACGACCGATTCACTCTGTCCGCAGTGTGTGATCGAGGCCCGCGAGCAGATCTTGTCGGGTGAGCGTGATGTATCGACGCTCGTCAATGACAATGTCGGCGAGATCAAGGCGCAGATCATCGAACGTGACGGCCAGGTGTGGATGATCAAAGATTGTCCGCAGCACGGCAAGATCGAAGACATGATGGCGATCGACTCTAAGTTTCTCCAGCACATCGAATCGCTTTTCCCGGGCCGCGATATGGAATCGCACAACGACGAAAAGCTGCACAACCACGGCACGTCGACGATCAAGTACGGCCGCGGAGCGGTTTTGACGGTCGATCTGACAAACCGCTGCAACATGATGTGCGATCCGTGCTTTATGGACGCGAACCAGGTCGGCTTTGTCCACGAGCTCTCGATGGAAGACGTTACCGAGATCCTCGACAACGCTATCCAGATCAAACCGCGTCGTCAGATGTCGGTGCAGTATTCGGGTGGTGAGCCGACGCTCAGCCCTTATTTCCTCGACGCTGTCCGCTATGCACGTAAAGTTGGTTACAACTCGGTGCAGGCCGCGACTAACGGCATTGAGTTTGCCAAATCAAAAGAATTTTGCCGCGAAGCAGCCGAAGCCGGTCTTCGTTTTGTCTATCTGCAGTTTGACGGTATCGGCAACGACGCCAACTCGCACCGCCAGATCGGCAACCTGTTTGACGTCAAACTCCGTGCGATCAACAACCTGCACGAAGCCGGCGTCGACATCATCCTTGTGACAACGCTGGTTAACGGCGTCAACAACGATCAGGTCGGCACGATCATCCGTTTTGCTCTCGAGAATCCTAAAAAGATCTCGTTCATCGCGTTTCAGCCGGTGTCGTTCACGGGCCGCGACGAGCACATTACCGAAGCCCGCCGTCTGCAGCAGCGTTACACGCTGGCTCACCTCGCACACGACGTGCACGATCAGGTCGGCATCACCGAACCGACGCGTGACTGGTTCCCGCTCTCGCTCATGGGTGCATTCGCGGATTTCGCGGACGTCGTCCACGGGCCTGAGAATGATTGGGGACAAGTTTCGTGCGGCTGCCACCCAAATTGCGGTGTCGGCACGGCCGTGATGGTCAATAAGGAAACAAAGGAAATGGCACCTGTGCCGCAGTTCCTTTCGATCCCGGGCCTTGTCAAAGACATGCAGCACATCACCGATACAAACCGCGGCAAGTGGTTTTCGAATATCATGATGGGCCTTGCACTGCTGAAAAACTACAACCCGTACGGTGCACCTCCGTCATTGACGCTGGGCGGCATCCTCGCAAAGTTTGACAAATCGTTTGGTTTGTCAGGAAAGGATTACGGCAAGGTCAGCGGCGACCGCACGATGGAAGACATCGAAAAGCGTCGTCAGGACCCTTGGAATTTCCTCTTTATTGCAGGTATGTGGTTCCAGGATCTGTTTAACTACGATTTCCGCCGCACCGAGATGTGCATCATCCCGTACGGCACCCAAGAGGGCGAAATTTCGTTCTGTGCGTACAACACCGGCATCGGCTGGCGCAACATCATCGAGCACATGCACCAAAATGCGACTGTCGCCCAGTGGTACAAAGACCAGGGCCGTCACGAAGTGTTTGCCCGCGGCAAGAATGTCGATATGGACGACGCTTCGCACAGCCTGATCCTCAATGAGACCGACCTCGCCCGTCCTAACAAACCGGAAATGGAAGGCCCCAAGACCGCCGCAGAGGAAATGCAGATGATGCGTAAACTCTACAACCAAATGGTCATGGAAAAAAACCAGATCACCTCCGAACCAATGGTCCAGATCGGCGGCTTGAAGCGTGAGAAAAAAGAAGAGCCAAAAGAAATGGCTATTGCAGAGTAACTCAGTTACAGGTAAACGGT
>JADJRV010000025.1 GCA_016712045.1 Chloracidobacterium sp.
ATCTTTCCAGATCGCACCGATGCCCGCATCCCAGAGTTGTTTGTTTAACGCAGGTATGTCCTTGCTCATCATCTCGTCAGACCGGGCCTTTAGGGCGTTCCATTGAACCGTAAGTTCCTTTAGACGATCGAGGTTTGATTGATTCACTCTAGGAATATCGCTTTCGGTCGCGTTTAGATTGAAAAGATAATTTGCGGTAAACTTTTGCGGATAGTTTTCAACATCATCGTATGCGCGAGATTTGCGCGATACCATGTCTTCATCCCAAGCCTTCATTTTCTTGAGAAGTGCTTCGCCGTCGGATTTAAGTTTTGCGTATTTGTTGCCGGACGGCAGGCCTCCGATGATCGCCTCAAGTTGCTTTTGCTTCTCAAAGAGGGCATTTACAGTGCGGTGCATAGTCGTGACTTCTGCTTCCATGGACGACATCAGAGCATGATATTCCTTATACGCCGCCGGCGTTGTCGGATAGAGAGGATTTGGCAGAATGTCAGCATCAGTCGCGGCTGTCTGCGTTCCAAATTTTAGTGTGAACCGGTATTTGCCCGGGGTAGCCTTGTGGCCGCTGTAGCTGCTTTCGATATACACATCCGGGACGCCGGGCATCGTCTGGTAACGCATATTCCAGACAAACCGGTTGAGTCCCTTGTTCTTAGCCAATACGGGTTCGGAGCTAGGGCCACCGTCCCAAGTACGGGATCTAGTGTCGCGTTTTGACGAGAGTGTGCGAATAAGCTTACCGTCGGCATCCGCGATCTCGAGCGTGACAACATCGTCTTTTTTAAGCTCGGGCAGGTTGTAATACAAAACGACACCATTTGCAGGGTTTACGCCGCGAAATGTATTTGCACCTGTAAACTCGACGTCGGATCCGTTGAGTTCGCTGCCGCCGTTGGCGAGGTACGCGTCCGCCGGCTTATAGATCGAAAAGGCCGGCATGTCTTTCTTGTACTGGCGGATCAACGTGAGATCGTCGAGTATCCAGAAAGCGCGGCCTGATGTGGCAGCGATCAGATTACCCTTGTGAACGCGTAGGTCCGTGATCGGTGTTATGGGCAGATTTAGCTGAAAGGGAGACCAATTAATACCGCCGTTCCAGGAAATGAAAACGCCTAACTCTGTACCGGCAAAGAGTAAGTCCTGGCGAACGTCATCTTCGCGGACGACGCGGGTGAAGGCATTGCCAGGAATTCCGTTGTCGATCTTTGTCCATGTCGCACCGTAGTCAGTCGTTTTGTAAAGTCCAGGTGCATGGTCGTTAAATTTATATCGCGTGGTCGCTATATAAGCCGTGGCTTTATCGTGGGGCGAAACCTCGATCGCATTTACAAGACACTCCGCTAATCCCTTAGGCGTAACATTTTTCCAAGTCGATCCGCCATCGCGGGTCACGTGAACGAGGCCATCGTCGCTGCCGGTCCAGATCACGCCTTTTTCGTGCTGAGAAACGGTGATGTATGCGAGCGTGCCATAGTTCTCGGCTCCGACGGCTTCGTTAGTGAATGGTCCGCCGCCTTTGCCTTGCTTTTCCTTTTCGTTTCGCGTGAGATCAGGTGAGATCTCTTTCCAGTTTTTGCCAAAGTCATTCGTTTTTAGCACCAACTGCGAACCATGATAGTAGGAATTATCGTGCTTATCCCAGACGATCGGAGCGTTCCAATTATAGCGGTACTTCATATCCTTAGCATCCATACCGAGGTATTGGATCGGCGATGCCATTATCGATGTACCGGCGCTTGCCTTGTCGTCGATAACCTCGATCGTGCCTTGATAGCTGCCGCCGAGGACGTAACGCGGGTTATCCGGATCGAAAGCAAGAAAGGCGCTCTCGCCGCCTGCCGAGTATGTCCAACTTGCAGGGGAAATGCCGCCGCCGCCAAGTTCGCGGCTGGCTATTGAGACCGAAGTATTGTCCTGTTGGCCGCCATAGATTCGATAAGGAAACTGGTTGTCCACGTTAATTCGGTAGAACTGAGCGGTCGGCATATTGCTCTGTGAGCTCCAACTGCGGCCCTTGTTAAAGGTGATCGCCGCACCACCATCGTTAGAAATGACAAAATTGTTCGGATTGTGCGGGTTGATCCACAGATCGTGAAAATCGCCGTGTGTGCCCGACAAATTCTCCCAAGTTCGCCCACCATCGTTCGATCTGAGAGCCGGGGCACTGAGGACGTAGATCGTGTTCTCATCTTTTGGATCGATAAAGAGTTCGATGTAATACCATGCACGCTGTACCAATGCCGGGCGGTCCGTGACCTGACTCCAACTTTTGCCGGCGTTGTCAGAAACGTATAATCCCCGCTCGTTCTTGTGTGAATCGCTCTCGATCAACGCATAGACCTTGTTTGAATTCGACGGTGCGACGGCGATCGACATCTTGCCCATCTCCTCCGGCAGGCCGTTTTTCATCTTTTCCCATGTTTCACCGCTGTCGGTTGATTTGTAAAGCCCGCTGCCCGGGCCGCCGCTGATGACTTTCCATGGCAGACGTCCGTGTTCCCACATCGCGGCGTACATTATCCGCGAATTGTTGGCGTCCATCGATAGCTCAACCGCTCCGGTCTTTTCGTCTACATACAGAACATTCTTCCAAGTTGTGCCGCCGTCCGTTGATTTGAAAACGCCTCTTTGTTGCGAATTGCTAAACAAGGCTCCCTGCGCGGCAACGTAAACGATGTCCGGGTTTTTGGGGTTTACAACGATTCGTGAAATATGCTGCGTTAGATCCAATCCGATCTTTTTCCATGTTTTCCCGGCGTCCGTCGATCGATAGACACCATCACCGTGATGTGTCATCACACCGCGGACCGCGTGTTCGCCCATGCCAACGTAAACGACATTGGGATCGCTTTCGGAGACAGCGATGGCGCCGACCGAGCCAGTCTTGAAATAGCCATCCGATATATTACGCCAACTGACGCCCATGTCTTCAGTTTTCCAAACCCCACCGCCGGTTGTCCCCATGTAATAAGTCTTTGGATCGCCAACGACGCCCGTGCTTGCCACCGAACGCCCGCCTCGAAACGGACCGATAGACCGCCATTTTACCGGCTTAAGAACAGAGTTTAGATCGTCGGGGTTGCTATTTTGAGCGTAAGCAATTGATGAAAGAACGCACAAACTAATGAACAGGGCTGAAAGGGCTGTTTTCGACATATTTTTTGCAGTTGCGGCGCGACAAGTCTCACCACGTAAATTGAGAATTGAACGGCAAAATTATAACCGAAAGATGTTCAAAGTGCTATTTGGGTGCCGAGACAGATGCACCGACGATATAGCTGTCGCGGGCACGTAAGACGAGATTTGGACGGTCGACGCGAACGCGGATCTGCTTGCGCTGCCCGATCTTGCCTTCGTCCGACGGGACATAACCAATATTGTATTGACGGCGAAGCTCTTCGGCAATGCCCTCGAAAGCAGCGGTTAGGCCGCCGGGAGTCGCTTCCGGACGAAAAACGCGTCCACCGGTCGCATCGGCGAGATCCTCAAGATATTTTTTACCAACAGCATATTCTTCGGCGGTGACGCCACGCGTTATGACCTGTTGTGGATCGCCCCAAATGCTTGGCCGCCCGATCTGACCGTTACGCTGTCTGTTCTCGAGATACGTGTTGTAGTAGATCGGAAAGATCAGCGAATCGGATTCCTCAGCGTAGCTGAGAGTATTGTCGTAGGTCTGTTTTCGCGAAGTTGTGTCAACGCCATCAGTAAACAGAACAACTGCCTTGCGGCCGGTTATCTTGCCGAGCTGTTTTCGCAGGGCTTCGTCAACGGCGCTATAAAGTGAAGTGCCGTCGCCGAAATTAGCTTTGTTAATAGCTTTGTATATTTTCTCGCGGTCAGTGGTTGCCTGAGTGCGAACGTTGACGCTGCCATTAAATTCGATAACCACGACGCTGTCCTGTGGTTCGAGTTGATCAACGAACGCGATCGCCGCTCTGCGAATTTCCTCGATGCGGTAAGCGGTTGAGGGGCTTGTATCGATCAGCAGGGCAACTGTGAACGGCTTATCTGTCGTGCCGAAATATGCGATCTCCTGCTCCTTGCCGTCCTCAAAGATCTTAAATTCCTGTTGCCGCAGCCCCGGAATATAGAGCCCGTTGCGGTCAAAAACAGAGACCGGAATGGTAACGAGGTCGGTCGTGACCCTGAGCGTGTCCTCATCGTCTTTATTCTCGCCCGTCGAAGGGGCAAGAATTTTTGGAGCGTCTGCTTCCTGTTTACCTCCGAGACTGATACCCGGAAAACGGTCGGCGATACGAGCCGTACGGCGTGGCTGAGGTTTGGATTCGGAGTACTGAGTTGGATCGTCCTGTCTATTGACGGGAGCGGGCGTCGGCGTTGCCGTGGCCTTTCGTCCCGATTGGCCAAACACAAAACTGCCAAAAACAAAGATGATCAGGCCTACGAACACTATTTGCGTTTTTGCTGACATAACTTCCCGCTGAAAGTAGTACAGAGAATTAGATGCTATAACAGGATGAAAAGGTTGATTAGATTTATTATACGCTTGTCGCAAGCGTGACAATACTAAAACCCGCCATTATCAGCACAACGCACCAGCCGGCGATCTGTAGCCAAAGCGGATGTCGATAATCGCCGACGATCGAGGCCTTACGCGACGCGAGCAGTACGAGAGAAAGGCCGACCGGCAGGATAAATCCATTTAGCGTGCCCGCCCAGACGAGGATCTTTACGGGCCGCCCGACGATCAAAATATGGCGGTCGATACGATGATGAAAGCGACGATCGTCATGTTTGTTTAGCTTCGATCCGCTTGTTTAGCGTTTTCATAAACGACACCGATGTAAATGCGGCACCGACCACTGAGGTGATCGCGGCAGCCCACATCACAACGCCAAAAATACGTAATCCGGTCATTCCGGCGGCGTTTTGAAATACCGATGCCGGCGGGTTAGCGTCGTCGATCGCCATTCCCATGGTTATCACGCCAAGAGCCGCGAGAAACAGGAAAAATCGAATGATCGCCGTCAATAATATTCCGGTCATTGCACCGCGATTTACTTCGCGTAACGACTCTTTGCCGGTCACGCCGGCGTCGATCAGACGGTGAGCCCCGGCAAAAGTAATGTAGCCACCAACCGTGCCGCCGACAAGCGTGACTATCGCAAGAGCATTGATCTGTTCGGGAATGACGGTCCGATGCATTGCCTCAATGAGCGGTGGGTTTGACGCATAAACGACATAGGCGATCAGCCCGATCATCACTACGCCGAGCACTTTCACGAATATGTCCATCGCCTTGCCGGCCTCTTTCACGAGGAATATTGCTATCGCCGCCAAAGCACTGACCGCCGCGCCATATTCTACCGGCAATCCAAAGATCGCATTGAGTCCAAGCCCGCATCCGGCGATGTTGCCGATATTAAAAACAAGCCCGCCAAACGCTATCAAAGCCGAGAGAACGTATCCGCTTGCGGGTATCGTCTCGTTTGCAACGTCCTGTCCGCGTTTGCCCGAAACCGTCAGTACACGCCAGATATTAAGCTGGGCAAATACATCAAGCACAACGGAAAGCAATATCACAAAGCCAAAACTCGCCAGCAGTTGTTTTGTGAAAACGGTAGTCTGCGTCAAAAACCCAGGTCCGACGGCTGAGGTCGCCATCAAAAATGCCGCACCGAGTATTACCGAAGATATCGACTGCTTTTTCATACCGTTTCTAGATCATTGCGGCAATATTGATATTTGCGGCCGTCAAACTTTTTCGAATCGCCATTGCAAACTCAAGAGCATTTTCACCGTCGCCGTGAATGCAGATCGTGTCCACAGTTATCGGGATAACGCTGCCGTCGGTTGCGGTCACCGTTCCCTCATTTATCATCTGCATCACCTGTGCAATCGCGATGTCGGTGTCGTGGATGAGAGCGTTTGACTCGGTGCGCGGAGTCAGACTGCCGTCATGCTTATAAGTTCGGTCGGCAAAAACCTCTGACGCGGTTTTGAGACCTATTTTTCGGCCTCAGAGATCGAGACGCTGCCGGATAAACCAAAAGAATTAGATATGGATCGATATCAAAGACCGCCTGAGCGATTACCTCTGCCAGCTCAGCATCGACTGCCGATTGGTTGTAAAGTGCACCGTGCGGCTTGAGGTGTCCGATCTTGCCGCCGGCATCGACGGCAATTTTGTTGAGTGTGTTGAACTGTTCGGTTACTAGGTCGTAGATCTGTGAATGCGGCATCTCGATGGCAAAGCGGCCAAAATTTTCACGATCCCGGTAACCGGGATGTGCCCCTATCGCAACTCCTTTTTCGACAGCACATTCGACGGTTCGCCGCATTATCTCAGCATCTCCGGCGTGAGCACCACACGCGATATTTACCGATGAAACGTAATTCATCAGCTCGACGTCGTTTGGGCAGCCCTCGCCCATGTCGCAATTTAGATCTATTGTTGCCACGAGTTTGCCTGAAATTTACACCCGATGCGGTAAAAATTCAACTCTCTTTCAAACTCCTCAGCCAACGCCTCCGCCTCACTGATCTCGATCAGATGAAACGCGACCTTGTCGCCTGGGCCAAGTTGTGCGATCAGCGGCAAGTCACGGGTTATGACATGACCGACTCGTGGATAACCGCCGGAGGTCTGATGATCGGCCATCAGCACGATCAACTGGCCGTCGGGCAGCAGTTGGAAAGTGCCAAAACTCGCGGCGGAAGACAGCAACTCGAAAGGTTCGGCAAGCTCGACCGGTTCGCCTTTTAGACGAAAACCCATCCTGTTCGAGTTGGGCGAAATAATAAAATCGCGAACAAAAAACAGACCCTGGCTCGATTTGGAGAGAAGATGGAACTCGGCTCCTACAATCACCCGTACGGTCGGGAAAGGCCGGTAATATGGGATCAGGCTCGATGAAATGTGGCAGCGGCGAATCTGCGGTTTTGCTTTTATTTGTAAAGCAAACGGGATCTGGTCGCCGGTTGCCAATGGACGGCCGTCTTTGCCGCCGGTTTTTGCGGCGAGGTTTGTACTCGAGCTACCCAGCCATTTGTCGAGCTTAAACCCACCGCTGACAGCGACATACGCACGATTGCCTGAGATCTTTTTTGTAAAACTTAGGGTGCTACCTTTTGCCGCAAAATATGGCTGCCAATTCGCGATCGGCTCTCCATCGAGTTCTGCGGAAAAGTCAGCTCCACCGATGGCAAAGATAGCGTTCTTTTCAAAGACTGATCTCAGCCGCGGGAAGTGCATTTCTACGACAGCTTCGGTCTCGTCATTGCCGAGCAGGATATTTATGAGCCGTGCGGCGGTGCGATCCATTGCACCACCGGGGTTGATACCAAGCCGACGATATCCGACACGACCGAGATCCTGTATCGTCGTCAAGATGCCCGGTTTTTTGATCAGAATGCTCATTTTGCGGCGACAAACCTTACTTCATCACCCGGACGTAGATAGCATGGCTCGGGAGCATTTGGCGAGAACATTTCGACATCGGTCCGTCCGATGATCTGCCAGCCGCCGGGCGATTCGAGCGAGTAAATTCCCGTTTGGCTCCCGGCAATGCCGACGCTGCCTTTTGGAACGACCGTTCGCGGGGACTCGCGTCGCGGCGTTGCGATACGCTCGTCAACCTCGCCCATGTATGAAAAACCCGGCAGGAATCCTAGCATATAGACGCGATAAGTTTTTGCAAGAAAGATCTCGATCACTTCATCAGGGGAAATATTATTTGTCGTCGCAACGAATTCTAGGTCGAGAGACGACTCGGAATCAAAATAGACTGGTATCTCGACAAGTCTCATTGTGCCCGTATCATCAGCGGTGATGTTTTCCAGAGCGGCCTCGGCTAAGTGTTTTACAGCGTCAAAGGCGGTGAAGAATTTGGGAAACGATTTGCGAACAACGAACGGGTCATAAAATAGCGTGGTTGAGGCGTAGGAGGGAACTGATTCGATAAAGCCGGGAAAGTTGTTCTTATCAAAATGTGCGGCAAGCGCTATGGCATTTTGGTTAAGCTCCTCAGAGATCACATTGCCAAATTCGACGGTCAACGCCGAATCACCAAGCGGAAAGATCCTGGGGCTTTTTGCAGCCATTAGCTAACGTCTCCGTTGTTTTGGGTCGAGATATTCACGCAAGCCGTCGCCGATAAAATTGAAGGCGAGTACTGTCAGAGCGATAGCAATTCCCGGGAAAAGCAATATATGCGGCGATGTTGCAAAAAATTGCCGGGCCTCTTCGATCATCGTGCCCCAGCTAGGTGCGGGCGGCGGTATGCCGAGGCCAAGGAAAGAAAGCGACGCTTCGGACAATACGGCTCCGGCCATGCCGAGTGAGGCCTGGACAATTAAAGGTTGGATAGCATTTGGCAGAATATGGGTGAACAGAATCCGTAGATTGCTCGCTCCGAGTGCCCGTGCCGCCATTACATAATCATATTCGCGCACCTTCAACACCTGGCCGCGCATCACGCGGGCGTAGCCGACCCAACCGATCACGCAAAGTGCGGCGATGAGCTTACCTTGGCCCGCACCGAGGAATGCTACAAGTGCGATCGCAAGCAGCAAACCCGGGAACGCCATAAATACATTGAAAACATAACCAGACAAAAACTTATCGACGAACCCGCCGTAAAATCCGGCGATCGAACCGATAAATGTCCCAAATATAGCTGAGATCACCACGACCGTGATGCCAACCTCAAGCGAAATGCGGGCACCAAAAACGACCCGAGAAAATACATCACGCCCAAGGCCGTCGGTACCAAACCAATGCTCCGCCGACGGCGGAAAATATCGCATCGCAAGGTCCTGCGCGGCCACGTCATGCGTCGCGACGAACGGAGCAAAGATCGCCGCCAGTATGAACAGGATAGCGATAGCAAAGCCGATGTAAGCGAGTCTACTCATCTACGAAAGTCTTATACGGGGATCAAGTTTCCGATAAACAAAATCCGTCAGCGAATTTGCAATAATATACGTCACGCTGATAACGAGCACGCAGCCCTGTACAAGTCGGTAATCGCGTTTGCCGATGCCGTCCTCAAGCAACAACAGCCCGAGGCCCTGCCAGTTAAATATCTTTTCGGTAATGATCGCACCTGCAAGCAAAACGCCAAGCTGCAATCCCAAAATTGTTACGACCGGTATGAGGCCGTTTTTGAGGACGTGTTTGAAGAGCACCATACGTTCGCTGACGCCTTTTGCACGGGCGGTGCGGACGTAGTCCTCACCAAGCTCTTCGATGACGCTGGAGCGGATCATACGCGTCAAAATGGCCGACAGAGCGGCTCCTAGTGTGACGGCGGGCAAAACAATGTCTTCGGGATACAAGCTACCTGTTGGCGAAAACCAGCCAAGCTGAACGGCAAAGAGATACACGAGAAACGGCCCAATAACAAAGGTCGGGAGCGAGATGCCGAGCAACGCGAAAAACGATGCGAGATTATCAACGATAGAATTTTTCTCGAACCCGCTAAAACACCCAGCGGCAAAGCGATACCGATAGCGACGAGCATTGCCGCGATGGCAAGTTTGATCGTCGACGGGTACCGCTTTGTGTCGCGGTTTAGCCTAGGATGACGGTCGCGGGGTCGCCGGGCACGACCTCGATCAGCAGCGTCACGAGCGACACCACCGTCCAGATGACGAGCAGCATCAATGCCAATTGGCGGGCGATGTTCAAAAAACGATATTTCATTCGGACGTGCGGTGAGCACAACAGATTTTATAATTAAGAGCCGGTTATCTCAAACTCAGCCCCTAATACTATGCCTTTATGCCCGAATGGATGGCGGAGATGCCGCCGGTGAGATTTTGATATTTGACCGCAGAAAAGCCCGCTTTTTCCATCATCGCGACTAGCGTTTTCTGCTCGGGAAACTTAGAAACGCTGTCCGGCAGATACTCATAAGCCCCGCGTGAACCGCTAACAAGCCCGCCGATACGAGGCAGAACGCGCCCGAAATAAAAATGATAGAGTTGGCGAAAACCGGGCAGAGGTGGATGTGAGCACTCGAGAATGACGAGCGTGCCGCCGGGTTTTAGGATGCGGTTTAGCTCTTTCAGGCCGTTGTCGTAATTTGGCAGATTTCTGAGTCCAAAGGCGATCGTTACCGCGTCAAAACTATTATCCGCAAAAGAAAGCTGCATCGCATCAGCCTCCACATACGGGATGGCCGTCTTTACACCGCCATTTTTTTCCTGTGCCACGGCAAGCATTGGACGACAAAAATCAGTGCCGATGACGCTTGCTTTGCCGTTCTGAGCAAACTCAAGCGACAGATCGCCGGTGCCGCAGGCGACATCGAGGACTAAAGCACTTTCATCGTCAAGAATAGGCTGGAGCAAATTACGCACTTTCCGCCGCCAGCGTTTGTCGATATTGAGCGAGAGGACGTGATTAAGCAGGTCGTATCGCCCGGCGATACCAGCGAACATCTCCTTGACGGCGTGCGAGTGTGCCGCTTCTTTTGCGTCTGTCGGTGCGAGCATTTTTTTAGTTAGCGGGGGTATTTACGAGCACGGATACGAGCGGCGAGGTTCTTGCCTTTTCGGCATAGCTGCGGACTTCGTCAAACGAAAGCTTTTCAAAAATCATCCTGTCGGCATCGACCGAGGTTAGTTTATAAGTGTCGAGATCAAGCCAAAATTGCTCGATGGAGCGTTTTGACCATTCAGCAGAAACCGCAGATCTTGCGGCTTGAAATTCAGCTTCGGTGATTGGATCAGTCAAAGCTTTAGGAACAAGTTCGCTGGCCTCGATCTGTCCGTTTTTGCTACCTGCCTCATTCTTGCCTATGGCAAGTCCGATAACGATCGTTCCCGGTTGCGTGTGCGGCTCATTTCTCACAAAAACATCATTTGCGTGAGCGGACGGAACGCGGGCCTTGAGCCGCGTTTCCAAAATATTCGAAAATACCATCGACGCGGCTAGATCTTTGCTGTTACGCGCGACTCCACGCATCGCCATGCGGATAGCTGCAACATCTATATTGGGCGATGCGACGATCATCAGAGCGGTTGGCGGATTTTCAGGCTGCGTAAAGGACGAAGGAACGCGTTTATCGGATTTGAGCCAGCTCCCAAAATATCGACGTATCGCCTTGTAACCCTGTGCACGGTCAAAGTTGCCGGATACCGTGATCGTCGCATTGTCAGCCGCGAGAAAACGCTGTTTGGCGTCGATCAGATCGGGAAACTCAAGCGACTGAACCGACGTGGTCGTACCAAGTATTGGCCGACCGTATGGAAAGCTACCGAGGAGCCGTCTGCCAACCGCACGGTCTGCAACATAAGCCGGATCGGCTTCGATAGTTTTTAACCTTGCGAGCAAAGCGGTTTTTAGCTTTGCGGTATTCTCTTTATCGATCGTGGGGTTTGCGACAGCGGTCGAAAGCGTTTCGAGCATCGAAAGATACTCCTCACCCGCTTTTGAAGAAGCATTTATCTGGATGTAGTCATAACCCGTAATGATCTCAAGGCTGCCGCCGAGGTCCTCCATAAAAAACTCGCGGGCAGCTTCGTTTGGGAAAATATTATCGGCAAGCAACTGCATCACGCCCTCCTTGCCCTGCGGGTCAAACGCCGCTCCTGAATGTATCCGCAGCCTTACCGTTACCTTGTCGGCTTTTGGGTCGCCCCAGAGCAAAACCTTGAGACCGTTGAGCAGCTTTTCCTGTTTGGGGGCGGACTGGGCGGCAGATTCGCTTGTGGTAAAAAGGACGGCCCCGGCAAAGATTGCGGCAACAAAGACAACTTTCTTGAATAAATTAATATTTTTCATCGTATAGCTACCTGAGCAACAGAGACGCAACACAGATTAGTTGCCTTAACAGTGCCTAATGTTTGCCGCACCTATTAAATGAAACAAAAACGCACTCGTTTCACAAATGAAAATTTTAAGAGCGTAATGGGCATCGCGTCAAACGGATGATGCATCTATGACAATTGAGAATCTCCGCACGTGGAAATATCGCGGGAATTTTGTTGAAAAAACGCTTAACTTCTGAAATAAACGCGATATAATCGTTTTATCACTATGTCGCTCACAATGTAGAGCGTGATAATGAGAGGCTGAAGATGGGAAAAATTGTTAAATATTGCGGTTCGTGTGACGAGGGCTTTGCCGAGAAATTTGGGTTTTGTCCAAATTGCGGCGCGGGCCTACAGGCATTTGAGATGAATCCGGTCGAGGCAAAGTCCACAGCCGAGGCTGTCGCTCAGCCTCCGATGCCGGTGATCCTCGAAGCTCCGGTCGCTGCAGAGGCAGCTCCGGTCGCCGAGGTGTTTGAGGAGCCGGTTCCATTCGAAGAGCCTGTCGCGATCGAAGAACCAGTCGTAGCCGCAGCGGAGCCTGAGGTCTTAGCTGCTGAGCCTGAGATCGTGCCAGAAGTTGCCGAGCCGGTTGTCGAAGCCGTTGCTCCCAAAGCGATTCCGGTGGCGGCACCTGTTTATACTCAGCCAACTACGGTCGATGTTGACCGCAAACCAGTTTCTCTGTCAGACGAACGCGACAAGGCGATTAACGAAGGCGGTTTTTACGTAACAGTTATCGAAGAAAAAAATGCCGGCCAGCGCAGTGCGTTGCTACTCGGCTCGACCGTATTTATTCTCATACTTGCTCTTGGTTCGACAGTATTCTCACTTTTCCAAAAAGATATTGGTATCGGTGCGATCGGTGACGAAAACTCTCTTGCGAGCCTGATCGACGAAGTGCCGATGATCACCGAAGAAGAGAAACAGCAGGAAAAGGATAAAAACGCGGGCGGCGGCGGCGGCGGCGGCCGTGAAGAAGAGGAAACGACCAAAGGCGATCTGGCTAACCAGACACCTAATCCACAGCGTCCTCCGCAAGCAATACCTCGCATGGAGAACCCATCGCTTGTTTTGCCTCCCGCTTCGACGCAAGGCAACAAACAGTTCGAGCAAAAGTACGACCGGTTTGGCGATCCCAACGGTAGGTTTACCAATTTTAATAATGGTACAGGCTCGGGCGGCGGCCAGGGCAGCGGCAGTGGAACCGGCCAGGGCAGTGGTGTCGGAACCGGTGCCGGATCAGGAAGCGGTTCGGGCTATGGTAGCGGACTGGGTAACGGTAACGGCAGCGGAACCGGCGATGGTGACGGCGGCGGCGGCCCTCCTCCGAGAGCGGTCGGCGTGACGCAGGGTATCAAGATACTCTCAAAGCCGCGTCCGGGCTACACGGATTCTGCACGTCAGAACAATATTACTGGAACCGTGATACTTAGGGTTACGTTTCTTGCATCGGGACAGGTCGGCAGTATCTCACCGGTCAAGGGACTGGGTAACGGGCTGACCGAACAGGCGATCGCGGCGGCACGCCGTATCAGCTTTGAACCGGCTAAGACCAATGGCGTACCTCAGTCTGTAACCAAACAGCTCGAATATACATTCTCGATCTACTAAGTCATAACCGCCTGGTAAGCGGCAATTAAAAAGGCGAGCCTTTCGAGGCTCGCTTTTTTTGTGTTAGATAAAGACGATCGATTGCGATGTTGGTATCTCAAACCGTTTGCGGCAGCGAATATTGCTACACATCAGCATATCGTCGACGCGAACCATGTAGTCGCGGGATTTCTGAAATTGAGACCTATCTTGCTCGTTGCGAGTGTTGACGTTTTTCTTCTTGGTCCGCTTTAGCCAGCGAACGTCGTAATCTGCACGCTCGCGGCAATGCGGACACGAAAAGCTCGCCTTTTTTACCTCTTGCCGCTCATCAAATATATCGCGTTCATTCATAGAGCTATTATAACCGCAGTTGCGACGAGTCGGTCGATTTTTATTTGAGTTTATTCAGATACTCAAAGCTAAAGATCCCCGTGTCGTGGTTGTCAGCGAACACAAAATTCAACGCATACCGGCCGACGATGGACATGGCGGTGAAAGTAAGATCGTCGGTGATCTGCTGTTCGTCGAGGATCTTTTCACCGGTCCATTCGTCGCGGCAGCTTGCACAGGGGCAGACGCGGCGAAGCTCAGCTGCGGTATATTTTGACTCGCTCTCGTCCGACCATTTAATCGCGAGAAGGCTGTCCGATTCTTCGACAATTTGTAGGGGCTGTATCATTTGAGGTGTTTGGCGATCTCGTCCGGATCGATGCCGTAATGGGTGGCGTGATAGATGGGTTTGCCGTCTTTTAGTACAAACGCCTGCGGCGAAGCGTGACGGACGCCAAGCCTTTCTGCAACGGCATTTGAAACGTCGCGGTCGTATTGGACGACGAGGATATTGATGTCGCCGTCAATGTCATTAAGTTGTTCAAGAATGTGAGCACTGATGCCGCAAGTGTCGCTATGTTTGAAAATAAACACACGCCTGTCGGATGACCCGGCAATCAGTGCATCGAGCTTGTCGATAGTGTCGAGGTTGATAAATGTAAGCGGCATTTATTGTAAATGTGGGTCGTTTGGATTGCGAGGAAAGACCTTGCGATATGCGACGACGTTGGTTGCAGTGATGATCGGGATCATTAGGTAAAGGCCGACGCAAAACGCCAGTTCGCCGACGAGAGCCATTAGAAAATTTAATCCGATCAGGCCGCCGATGCCGGGGATATTTTTCATCACCGCACGGGCACTCAGCTTTACCGAATCCCAACTCGAAATGCCGCGATCGACTATCAAAGGAAAGCAAAATATTAGCAACGAATGGATGCTGATCATTATCACGGCGACAATGATGTCGATGATGAATCCCACGATGAACGTGCCAAGTATCGTGCCGCCATCGGCGTTATTTCCCATTATCGCCGCCGTAATTATCGGCAGATAAATTGTGACGAACAAGATAATGATCCAAATAACCATTGGAACAACGATCAACACAGTGACGAGCAGGCTCGGCCCAAAAAACTTAAAACCTACCCAAAGATCGTCAATGTTTGCTTTGCCGCGTCCGTCGATAACTTTGAGGTAGGCGTTAAAAATGCCGCAGATCATCGCCCCGATAAGGATGTACATCGATATACCGCCGATCATCGCTCCGACGATCGAGATCGCGAACAATATCCAATAGTCGGCCTTGATCAGCGCCCAAGCCTCTTTTGCGCATTCGATCGGGTGTATTTGTCCGGTTGTAAATTCGTCCATTATTGGCCCTCGTATATCCTGTCGAGATAATCGGTCACCATGCGGTCGCTTGAAAATTGTGGTGTAAGCGTCGCGATCGAGTTTTTCATCCGCCGGATCCACTGGGTCGGCAGGCCGCTGTCGTCATGCGAATAATAGGCCGGAATGACTTGTGTTTCGAGCACGGAATACAGCGATTCGGCATCGCTTGCGTCCATCTGCTCATCCGAACCATCTGACAGATCGCCGATCTCAAACCCATTCTCGCCGTTGTAACCCTCGATCCACCAGCCGTCGAGTATCGAAAAATTCAGGGCTCCGTTCATCGCCGCTTTCATTCCGCTCGTGCCGCTGGCCTCCATCGGGCGACGCGGGACGTTCATCCAGACATCGACGCCCTGAACGAGATATCGTGCGACCTCCTGGTCGTAATCTTCGATAAACACGGCACGCCGCTGCCAGTTCGAATCGTGATTGATGCTCATCAATTCTTGCAAGATCGTTTTTGCAGTTCGGTCTTGCGGATGGGCCTTGCCGGCAAAGACAAACTGCACGGGTCGGTCGGCATCATCAACCATCTTGAGCAGTCGCGGCAGATCTGAAAATAGCAGGTCCCAGCGTTTGTAAGCGGCGACGCGGCGGGCAAATCCGATAGTCAGAATGTCGCGGGAAAACAGTCCCCGCGTGTTTTCGTGTTCGTGGATCGTATCCAATTCGCCGGTATTTTTTGCGGCCGTCCGCTCGCGGATAAATGCGATGAGCAAAGCCTTTAAGTCTTGGTGAGCATTCCAGATGTCCGTGTCGGGAATCGAATTTATCGCTTGCTCCCAGTCTCCGGACCGCCGGACTATCTCGTGCCAGTTTTCGCCGATCGTTTTTGTGAAGAGATCTTGATAGAGGGGGGCGATCCATGTCGGGGCGTGTACGCCGTTGGTAACCGAAGTGATAGGCACGGCTCCGGCATCGGCAAGGTCGGGAAACATCTTGAGCCACAGCTCGCGTGAAACCTCGCCATGCTTTTCGCTGACGCCATTTGCCGAACGGCACATACGGATCGCAAGCGGCGTCATGCCAAAATACTCGGTATCGTCAGCCAGATTTGAGCGGCCGAGAGCGAGAAATTCGCCGTTCGTGATCTTGAGCGACGCAATAAATTCTTCGCTAAAACATTCGCTCAAAACCTGCGGCGGAAATGAATCATTCCCGGCCGAGACCGGCGTGTGGGTAGTAAAAACGCATTGCGCTCGAACCTGTTCGACCGCACCGGCAAACGACGCGTCGGGGTTTGATTCGAGATATTCTTTCGCAAGTTCGAGCGTCGAAAATGCGGCGTGGCCTTCGTTCAGATGAAATACTGACGGAGCGATCCCTAGTTTTCTGAGCAATCGGACACCGCCGATACCCAAAACTTTTTCCTGCACGATACGCGTTTCCATATCGCCGCCGTACAGATGGCCGGTTATCAGGCGGTCAACGTCACTGTTTGTGGAAACATTGGTATCGAGCAAATAGAGTGAGATGCGCCCGACGCGGGCGAGCCAAGCCTGTGCGACGACCTCGCGGCCGCGTATGTGAACCGAAACGGTAATACGATCGCCGTCCGCATCGACGACCGGAGTCAGAGCAAGTTCGCTCTCAAACACATCGTTATACGATTCCTGCTGCCAGCCGTCGTGGCTGATCTTTTGCCGAAAATAGCCAAAACGGTAAAGCAGCCCGACCGCCGTCAGCGGCAGATCGAGATCACTCGCCGATTTGAGATGGTCGCCGGCTAGAATGCCGAGGCCGCCGGAATAATTGGGCAGGGAATTATGAACGCCGTATTCGGCACAAAAATAAGCGAAGCGGTTGTCAGTCGTCGATTGTCGGTTGTGAGTGGAAAGATACCGTTCTTGTTTTTCTGCAAACGCGTGTAAACGGGTGATATAAGATGCATCGGCCGCCCGTTGATACAACCGCAGGCCGCTGATCTTTTTTCAGAAAACACGCGGGTTTTGTTCGCATTTATCCCATAGCTCAGGATCAAGATCGCGAAAAAGTGCTGCGCCCTCTGGTTGCCACGACCAATAGAAATTACGCGAAATGCCGTCGAGGGCCGCGAGCGGCTCAGGGAGACTGCGGTTAAATTCAAAATCGGTTCTGAATATCGGCTGGGTCTGTTGGGTTACTGCTTCTGTGGCGATATCGGTCGAGGCCTCCGTCATAATTCGTTTTCGGGTAAGGAACGAATATAAACGATGAGACAGCCGTTATCAAACTTTCATTTGATCCGGCGGCATCGTCGGCTGGTCAGATGCCCGACCGGCATAAAACGGTAATGTGTCGCAACGATCAGGCCGAAGACGAAACCCGCAGCGGCCAAGAGCGCAGTTATCTTGAGGTGATTTGCAAAATTTCCCAGTCCAATCGCCCACCAGAGCACGCCCATACAATCCGCCACGCGAAAGAGGCGGGAATCGAAAAACTGAGCCGAAATCTTCGCGGTGTGTCCTCCGGCTGCTGAAAATAATGGCTTTAGGCGGTCGTATTCCCATGCGACCAGGTACGTCGCGGCGAGCGTCATCAATATCGTATGACCCACGTTCCTTTGAACCCGACCGAGGCCGTCAGCACCGCGATATTTGCAATTATCGGTAGAAACAATAATGCACCGATGTGCGAAGTTCTGGGTATGAGCAGCAAAATGGCTGCGATCATCTGGCCCCAGCCCAAAAACTCATAGTAGAAACCCGTTTGATACAGAGCGTTGAAATAGTGTCCAACCGGGTTTGAATCCGGCAGCGAGGTGAACGGCTGATGGATGATCTTTGTATAACTCGGCGGGATAAAGCCGATGGCGAGCAAGCACCGCGTGAACGCTGTAAACAACTGGGTCCACCAACGCCGGGTAAAGGCAACGTGCAGATCGTCAAGTGTGTGTTCGAGCTTCATGACTGGATAAACGGTAAAGTGGGTGAAAAAAGTTCCACGTTTCTTGAGTGCCGGCGATGATTTGCGTAAGATTTGAGTTTCGCGGCAAATCAGCTTTGGCCGATAACCATATGAAATACAACATCATCCCCGTAAAATGGTCCGACGAAGGCGTTCTAATGCTCGATCAGCGTCTGCTGCCGACCGAGGAAAAATGGCTGACGCTGAAGACCTACGACGAGGTCGCCGCCGGTATCAAAGATATGGTCACGCGCGGGGCACCGGCGATCGGCGTTTCGGCGGCGTACGGCATCGCTTTGGGGGCGAAGAATTTTGTCGGCACGACGGTCGCCGATCTCGAGGACGAACTCGAATTCATCAGCGACGTCCTCGGCAAAGACCCGCCCGACCGCCGTCAACCTTTTCTGGGCGATCGACCGCATGAACCGCACGTTTCAAAAGGCAAAAGCCGAAGGCAAATCGGTCAGCGAGATCAAACAGATCCTTGTGGACCGACGCCATCGCCATCCACGACGAAGACATCGAATCGCAGCGTCTGATCGCTCAGTTCGGCGGGGAATTGCTCGCTGATAACGACACCGTGCTGACGCATTGCAACGCCGGAGCTCTCGCGACCGGCGGTGTATGGGGAACCGCTCTCGGCGTCATTCGCGGAGCGGTCGATCAGGGCAAAAACATCTCGGTCATTGCCGACGAAACGCGGCCCTACCTGCAAGGCGCACGTCTCACCGCCTGGGAATTGATGGAAGACGACATCCCCGTCACGCTCATCACCGACAACATGAGCGGCCACATCATGAAAAAAGGCAGCATCCACGCCGTCGTCGTCGGCAGTGACCGCATCGCGGCCAACGGCGATGTCGCCAACAAGATCGGCACCTACATGGTCGCCGTCCTCGCCAAACGCCACGGCATCCCGTTCTACGTCGCCGCCCCGCTCTCGACCGTCGATCTCAACACCCCAACCGGCGACGAGATCCCCATCGAAGAACGCGACCGCGTCGAAGTCACCCACGTCAAAGGCCACCAACTCGCCCCCGAAGGCGTCGGCATCACCAACTACGCCTTTGACGTAACGCCAAACGACCTCGTAACCGCGATCATCACCGAAAAAGGCGTCGCGAGAGCACCGTACACGGAGAGTTTGAAGAAGCAGTTTGAAGGATTAATGGATCCTGTCGAGATCGTGGTCTTTTCCAAGCCGAGTTACTGAAGTAATAAACGCGACGATTTGGCTTGAGTTCGACTCCAAGCGGGTCATCGACCGAGATGCCATAACTCCCCCGACAAAGCGGCTCGTTCCAGTCGTTGCCATTGCGGAGGAAGTTCTTTATTTTTTCGTCGTCGGCGCCCATTTGGAATGCCATCGGGACGGCTTCGTCAACGGGGAAGTCGTTGAACCACGCGTCGCCGGTACACCAAGAGGCGAGCGAGGTCATCGTCAGCGGCGTTTCGGGCGGCAGTTGTTTTTTTAACTCTTTCATCATTGAGCGGTAAAATTGCGTTCCGAGACTACCGCGTCAAAGTCGATCTGTACCCCTTTAACATCCGGCAGGTTGAGCGTATTTTTTACAAGAGACGCGACCTTTGTCGCCATTTCAGGCGTAAACGTTGGCCTCTCGGCACTGCCTTTTTTTGTCTCGATTCGCGTGACTGCAATGATATATGTGCCTGGAGCGGTCTCAAGCGGCTGGCGGCGCGGTTTTGGCAGCACGTTGTCAGTTTCGAGGGTTATGGTCTGAGCGAGAAACGCAACGCCGTATTGTTTCGGATCAATAAACCGCAGATCCTCCGGCCGTTCCCAAGCCCACAGGATCTTTGTCGGCATAGTGTTTGAGAGATTCGGATTGACCTGATTTTGTGGACAAGCGGCGCAAAAATTATGCGACGATGAGGCGGAAACACGACCAGTAGCGACGAGATGTTTAGCGCAGTTTTTTCACAAGACGACGAGTGTATCATCCCTACCGGTCGTGTTTCTGCCTTTCTTTTTGATATACTTTTTGTTACTGAATAGCCATTCATTTTTGTGATGAGCGAATATCTTTTCTCGTACGGGACGCTGCAAAAAGCGGAAGTTCAACTGAAATTGTTTGGACGGCCGTTGAACGGAACGAGCGACGTTTTGACAGGCTATACTACGAGCGAGGTTGAGATTACGACGGGCGTTTCTGCAAAAGGTGAGCAAAGTGTTCAACTTACGGCGACACCCAGCCGACGGGAAGATCGACGGCGGTCTTTGAGCTAACCGCTGACGAACTTGCCCTCGCTGACACTTACGAACCGGCCGGGTATTCGAGGATCGAGGTGACGCTGGCGTCGGGAAGAAAGCTGGGTTATCTAAACCCTTCCCAAAAATATGATCGAACGCGAACAGGTACCAATGGATGTGGTTTTTGTCGGGGCTGGGCCGGCAAATCTGGCGGCTGCGCTGCATCTGAAAGCTGAGATAAAACGGCATGATGAGCTAGTCGAGAAAGGTTTTAAGACGGGCAGGCAGATCGGCGAGCTTGAGATCGCGATCGTCGAGAAAGGCTCGTTTGTCGGGGCTCATATCTTGTCGGGAGCCGTTATGGACCCGATCGCGATCCGCGAATTGATGCCCGATTTTCTCGATCAAGGATGTCCGGTCGACTCGGTCGTGACGGAAGATGCGTTTTGGTATCTGACGCCGACACGCGGTTTTGTAGCTCCGATCACGCCGCCGCCGCTCAAGAATAAGGGCAAAGTACATTGTTTCTCTGAGCAAGGTCTGCGAATGGCTAGGCGAAAAGTGCGAAGAGGCGGGGATCAATATTTTTCCGGAGTTTCCCGCCGCCGAAATTTTGTATGACGAAAACGATGCCGTTATAGGCGTTCGCACGGGCGACAAGGGCATTGACAAAGACGGCCACAAAAAACCAAATTTCGAACCCGGTGTCGATCTGCTGGCAAAGGTCACCGTGCTTGGCGAGGGCTCACGCGGTTCGCTTGCAAAACAGGTGATGGCACGTCTCGGCTTGATGGAAGGCAAAGAGCCGCAGGTGTTTTCGCTTGGCGTCAAAGAATTGTGGGAAGTGCCCGAGGGGAATTTTGCCGAGGGCATGGTCGTTCACACTCTGGGCTTTCCGTCCGACACGCGGACCTACGGCGGCGGCTGGATCTACGGTATGAAAAATAACGTGGTCAGCATCGGCTATGTGACGGGGCTCGATTACGAAGATCCAAATATCGATCCGCATCACGAATTTCAAAAGTACAAAACGCATCCAAAAGTCGCCAAAATACTCGCGGGCGGCAAGATGATCAAATACGGCGCCAAGACGATCAACGCCGGCGGCTATTACACGATGCCAAAGCTCTACGCGGACGGCGTGCTGATCGTCGGCGATTCTGCGTCGTTCCTAAACGGCCAGCGGATCAAGGGCATTCACACCGCGATGAAATCGGGCATGCTCGCCGCCGAGACGATCGTCGGGGCGTTTGACCACGAAGATTTTTCATCCAAGACGCTTAAGCATTTCGAAGAGAAAGTTAACCTGAGCTGGATATACGACGAGCTTCACGCGGTCCGCAATTTTCATGGAGCCTTTCAAAAAGGCCGCTGGTCGGGGCTTATCAACACCGGTTTGCAGTTCCTGACAAAGGGCATGGCGTGGGGTTTTATGCCAAAAGAACATCATCTGGCCGGCCATGAGCGGATGCAGAAACTTGGCGAGGGTACATCAGATTCGTCAAGATATGCCGAGCTTAAATTTGATAAAGAATCGACTTTCGACAAGGTGACCGATGTCTTTTACGGAGCTGTCGCCCACGACGAAGATCAGCCTTCGCACCTGCATGTGCTCGACACCGAGATCTGTGCCACGCGGTGTGCTGAGGAATACGACAACCCGTGCCAGCGTTTTTGCCCGGCGGCGGTTTATGAGATGGAAACCGATGCGGTTTCGGGACGTAAAGAGCTAAAGGTCAATTTCTCAAACTGCGTCCACTGCAAAACCTGCGACATCGCCGATCCGTACCAGATCATCAACTGGGTCACGCCCGAGGGCGGCGGCGGGCCAAATTATAAAGGGATGTAACGCAAGCAAAAAGCCGCCAACAAATGGCGGCTTTCTTATTTGTGATCTGTAAAAAGTTAGTTGTTTTCGAGGATCTCGAAATTTACTTTCTTTTCCTTAAATTCTTTTAGGGCGATACGCGTCGGTTTTGTTTTACGCATATCGAGATCGACACGCGAGGTGGCGCCCCGCTGGAGCTGCTTGCTGCGCTGGGCGGCAAGGATGATCATGCGGTATTTCGAATCGATCTCAGGCGGATCAATGATCTCTTCCTGTTCGACTATTTCCTCGGTTTCTTCTGCGATGTCTTTGATCTCGTCTGCCATAATTTGGGCTATTCTCCTTCAAACAGATGCCTTGATGCATCGAAACTATCAAGAATACCCTTTAAGGCACTAGTTTGTCTATCCGTGGACTGACGTTCGGCGGTAATTATTGCGGCCAATTGACGAGCAGCAGTGGGCAGATCCTCATTGACGATGACGTAATCAAATTTTTGATACTCGCTGACTTCGTTGAAAGAATTCTTAAGACGTGTCCGCAATTCGTTTGGTTCCTCAGTGTTTCGCGACGTAAGCCGGGCCCGCAAAACTTCAAATGACGGGGGTAGGATAAAAATACTGATGCGTGAACCGTCGAGGTCCGTGTTCTCCATCATCTGCAGAGCACCCTGAACATCGACCTCGACGATCAGATCTTTGCCGGTGTTAAAGACCTTTCGGCTCTCGGCGAGCGATGTTCCATATAGATTTCCGTGGACGTTTGCGTATTCGAGAAAATCGCCTGACTCGATCCGTCGCTCAAATTCCTCTCGGCTAATAAAAAAATATTCGCGGCCCTCTTCCTCGCCAAACCTCTGCGGCCGTGTCGTGTGCGAACACGAATAGCCGAGATCGGGCAGCATTTCACGCACCTCTTTTATCAGCGTGCCTTTGCCGCCGCCGGACGGGGAACTAATGATGATCAGGTTGCCCTTTTTAACATACAACACGACTAACTATTCAACATTTTGAACCTGTTCGCGAATTTTCTCAATCTCGCTCTTGATCGCAAGAGCATTTTCTTTGACGGACATATTTGTCGTTTTCGATGTGATCGTGTTTGCTTCGCGATTGAGTTCTTGAGTTAGAAAATCGAGCCGTTTGCCGACATCGCGGTCGTCTTTTACGATGGTGCGAAAATGTTCGATGTGCGTGCGAAGCCGGGCGATCTCTTCGGAAATGTCGGCTTTTTCAGCGAGATATGCGACCTCTTGGGCAAGCCGTGCCTGATCGATCTCTATCTGCGAATCGCTTTTGGCCAGCATGTCGCCGATGCGTTTTGTCAGCCGCTGCCGATATTCCTCGGCGACGTTATCGGCGTCGGATTCGATCGGCGGCAACCGTCTTTCGATCTCGGCGAGGCGGGATTCCAGTTCATCTGACAGCATCGAGCCTTCCTTTAGCCGCATCTTTTCTAGGTCGTCGAGGGCAAGGGAAAATACCTTTTCGATCGCGGCAAGAAACGCTGCTGTCGGTTCCTCTTTTTTGGTCGAGACAACATTTGGCAAACGTGCGATTACGTTGATGTCCGGCTCGCCGGTAAGGGCAAATTCGGTTTGCATGTCTTTCATCGCCGCAAGAAACCCAGTTATCAGCGGTCGGTTTAGTTCATATTCGACATCACTCGTACGGTCGTATTGCAGATTAACGTCCACGCGGCCTCGGGTGAGACGCCCGCCGATGAGGCGTTTGATCTCGGATTCGAGCTGCTGCAATTCGCTGGCGAGCCGTAGGTTGATGTCGAGAAAACGGTTATTGACCGTCTTGAGTTCGACGGTGATCGCAAAATTGTTTTCCGTGACCGACGCACGGCCAAAGCCTGTCATTGATTTCATAAGCTACACACTTTACCCCAATTCGATCTGGTACTCGTCCTTATATTCAGCATAGAAATTATGGAGAAAATCGACGCACTGCTGCGGATCCATGCCTAGCAAAGGCTCCATATTCGCATTTGCACTGAACTTTTCCTTTCGATCCGGGCGGTTCAAATACCCTTTGCTGTAGGCGTCCTCAATGCTGATGGAATGTTCACGAGCTATTTCCGCCGGAGCTATTACCACATTATTAAATTCGATCTCGAGCATTACATAATCGTGCTTTTCCAGCAGGTCCCCGAGCTTACTAACGCTATAGCCAAAAAAATGGTGCCTCAGGCTGAATTCAGGAACGTTATTGACAACGAATTTCACCGGCGGCGGGATCTTTTCATTGAATTCCGACACTACGAGTCTAGGACGAAATTCTGACAAGATAGCATCCAAAACCCAATAGTCACAACCATCGATATCCAGGCTTAAAACGGCAAAATCCTTTTCTACTAAATATGCGTTGAGCAGGTCAACGATATTCGTTGACGTTACAAGAAAGCGGCAGGAGCGTGATCTCGGATAGAAACTATAGTTTTGAGCTAATAGGCTGGCTTTTCGGCTATCATATTCGGCGCCTAGGACCTTCCACCCGTCTTGGACGAGGGCAAACGTATTGGAAGACCGGACACCGTCACCGGCACCAATGTCCACTACAGTTTGGTTTTGGTCCCGAATTCGCAAGAGGTCTACATATTTCTCAATGATCGCCTGCTCATCAAAATTGGAAAACTTTCCTTTGTACTTTGAGATACGCGCGGTGCCACGCGAACTCGAGCCTCTTGACCGTCCCTTTAATAAATTGATTTAAGCGTCGCTTTTTCATTCCTAGGGTCTAGATAATTATGTCTTTGGGATCCTTAACGTTTTCGCCATCGTTAAACTGCATCTTGTAGAGCTTCTCGTAGGTTCCTCTGCTTTTGAGTAGTTCGTCGTGTGTTCCGGTCTCTATTATTCTGCCCTTTTCCATCACAACGATCCGATCTGCCTTTTGTATGGTGGATAGGCGATGGGCAATTACGATCGATGTGCGGTGCTGCATCAGGTTTGAGATCGCCATTTGAACAAGGTGCTCGCTCTCGGTATCGAGCGCCGAGGTAGCTTCATCAAGTATGAGAACCGGCGCATTTACTAAAACGGCGCGGGCGATAGCTATACGTTGTCGTTGTCCACCGGAGAGGAACACGCCGCGTTCGCCGACGAGCGTATCGTATTTCTCCGGTAACTGTTCGATAAATTCGTCCGCATATGCAACCCGCGCCGCTTCAGCCACTTCGGCGTCGGACGCGGCGGGGTTGCCATAGGCAATGTTTTGCCTGATCGTGTCATTGAAAAGAACGGTTTCCTGAGTAACCAGAGCGATCTGCCGCCGAAGACTGCGGATGTCTGCATTACGAATGTCGATCCCGTCCCACATTATCGAGCCTGCAGTCGGGTCATATAGCCGCTGGATCAGCCGCGTTAGGCTCGATTTGCCACCGCCGCTCTGACCGACAAGTGCCACCATCGTGCCTGTTGGGATATCCAAGTTAATATCCTGCAGTATTTTCTTTGCACCATTCCGATAATTGAATGAAACATTTTCGATACTGATCCCCTTGGTCAAGGGAGCTAATACAACCGGGTCTTTGATCTCAGGTAGGGAATCGTCTTGATCCAAAATATTCCAAACATCTCTAGCCGCTGCAAATGCTTTTGTGATCTCGTTGTGTTGGCGGGAGATCTTGCGCATCGGGTCGTAGCTTCGAAATAGAAAAAAGAGAAACGTAAAAAACTGAGAAGGATCGAGTCTTGCAGAATTGATCTCACGCAACCCAAAGTAAAACAACACTACGATCGCCATTATGCCAACGAATTCGAGAGAGGGTGGAGCAGTTGCTGAGATCCGAGCGGACCGAAGATTTGCTTTTGCGATGATCTTTGCCGATTCGAGAAAGCGTTCGCGCTCTGATGCTTCCGCTGAGTAGGCCTTGACGATTATGTGATTGGCAAGAGCCTCTTGTGAGGTGTCGGTCAGGCTTTTATTGCCCTCGAGCGACACATCGGCAAACTTACGCATCCTGCGGCTATAATTTGTCGTGATCAGGCCGATGATCGGAGCGATTATCAGAGAGCCCAATGTTAGCCGCCAGTTAAAATAGAACGCCGCACTAAGAAAGAATACGAGCATAAAGCTCTCTCTCAGTACATCACGCAGATTTGAGGAAACTGCGAGTTCGATAGCAGAACAACTGACGACAAGCCTCGATACCAGGTAATTTGTTCTATGTTTTTCAAAGAAAACAGCCGACTGTTTTAGGAGATGTTCGTAAAGCTCGCTCCTGAGGTTGAGGACGGCCGATTGACCGATCCTAGCCATCAGATACGATGAGAAATACTCGGCAACGCCCTTGAGGATCGTGAATGATAGCAAAAGGCCGGCTATCATCGTCCAGGCTTTGAACCAATCATTACGCGGGATCAGGCTTGTTAAGGTCAAATAGGGTATCGGACTTGGCCGTCGGAGCCGGCAGAAATTGATCGAAAATCGGAACGATCATCGCTCCGATCGCGGTTTCAAACACGGCGCCGAGGACCATAGCCACGAGGGCCAATACAAAAGCGGCCCAGTAAGGGCGGACATATTTTAGAAGCCGTTTAAGATCTTTCATTCGTCAACAAAAGCTTGAATATACTGTAGATAGCGACGAGTTGCCAATTGCGATATCCTTGCAACTATCAAAAGAACTATGGCATCTTTACAAAAAGCGCTGCTTTTTTGGAGAAAATATATGAACAATACCGGCTTTTCCAAGTTGATGGCGATCTTTTTTTTGTTGGCGACATCGGGTATTGCTGTATTTGCCCAGCAGGCGGATGTTACTCGGAGAACCACAGCGATCACATATCCGCTGGACGATACGGTCGATGTTCAATTTAAGGGAACGACCCGGTTTCCGCGCATGAAAGGCGAAGCACGCGTGAAAAGGACCACCAAAAGCCAGACAAAGATCGACCTGTCGGTTGAAAAAATGCCGCCCATTTGAACTTGGTCCCGGATATGCAACCTATGTCGTCTGGGCGATCTCGCCTGATGGACAGGCCGATAATCTGGGGAAATAAAACGCAGCGGGATATTCTTTATAGATTCTAAGCTTACTGTTACCACGCCTTTGCAAACGTTCGCGATCATTATTACGGCAGAACCGCATTTTATGGTGACGCGGCCGAGCCAGCAGATAATGATGGAAAATCTTTATCCGACGACCACCAACGGCAAGCGTATCGGCACAATACCGTCAGTAACGTATTTTGGTAATTCGAGCGACTATTTTCGCGATCCCCGTACACCAGAAATAGCCGAAACGGATTACGCCGAAACCCCGCCGGCAATTTTGCAGGCGAGGCAGGCGATCGCTCTCGCGAAATATGCGGGAGCGGATCGCGATGCGTCCGTAGAGCTTGCTGAGGCGACGACGCTGCTGCAAAACGCGGTAAACGCATTCGATGCGAAACGCGACTCGGATACGGTTGATATCGCTGCACGCCGCTCGATCAGTGCGGCTGTTAAGGCAGAATCTCTTGCCATCCAGCGAAAAGAGGCCCGCGAAAAGCGTAACGAAAAGATCCGCACCGATTCCGAGATCCGCAGCGCCGAAAACCGTTTTAGCGAAGCTCAGGATGAGATCACTGAACTTAAAGGTGAACTTGCTCGTGAGATCCGCAACCGCGAGCTAGCCGAACGCGACGCGATGAACTATTCCGGTCAAGTCAAAGACCTTAGGGACGAAAATGGCCGTCTTCGTGAAGAACTCGGTCGTATCCGTGTAGAGGTTGAGAATGCGAACGCTAAGCTCGCGGCCGCCGAAAAGGAGAAACAGGCGATCGAGCAGCGACGTGAAAGCGAATCAAAAGCCGCTAAGATCAAGGCTGCCGAGGGCGAACTGATCGCATCGCTTAAAGCATATGGTTCAGGTCAAAAATGAACGCGGGATCGTGTTGACCCTGCCCGAGACACTGTGGACGGGTTCGCGTAGCAGCACATTTGTTCCCCAAGCTGATGGAAAGCTCACCGCTCTGGCAGAGATACTCGGGAACAATCGCGATTACCGAATTGCGATCGAATCCCACACCGACAACGCCGGCGACCCGACTGCGAATCAATCTATGACCGAAAAAAGGTCTTATCTTGTCGCAGACAAATTTGCGTCGTTAGGTATCGACGAAGGCCGCATCGTCGCAAAAAGGTTATGGAGCAAGCTCACCGCTTTTCCCAAACACGACCGCAGCAAACCGCGCTAAGAACCGCCGCCTGATGGTTGTTTTAAGTCTGATACCTACAGGCCTGTAAGTAAGTAAACCTAAATTGAAGAAATACCTAGGTAATTTCAAGACCTAGTAGTTTTTTGCGCCCTTTGTGGTAACATTCTTTCGAAATTCAAAAAGTTCACCAACTCGAAAAATCGTATTGAAAACGAAGAGCAGTTATCGTCGTATTGTCTGGATCAGGCAACCGTCGGGCTTAAAAACCATACGGAAATGCCGTTTAATTATTAGTACTTAGTGGAGCGTTTAAACCATCATGAAAAATCCTTTGGGTCGTTTATTTCCTTAAACCGTAGAATGTTTCTTTTGTTTGGCGTTGTCCTGTGCTTTGCCGGGTTTGGTATCGCGGCGTGGCAGATCAACGCTGCGGGCGCGTCGCAAAACGGTAATGCACAACAGAACGGAGAACAGGCTGGCTCCGGAAAGCCGTCGGCTACGCCGGCTACAGGAAAGTCAACTACCCGAGTTGAGGGCATCTATCGTGGCGTTATCTTGCCTACTAAGGCTGATATTTCACCTCCACTCCGTGATATGAAGCCGATAGCCGCCTACAAGACGGCAAAACGTCCAAACGAGGAACGTGACGCTATCCCCCGCTCACCCGATATCCCAAAGGAACTATGGAAAAATGATCCTGTCGTACAGTCGTTTCTTGGTGATCAGGAGATCCCGGCACCGATCGCGAGCTTTGACGGTTCGCCGACAAACCCTGCGGGCGTAGCTCCGCCGGATCCGAACGGCGACGTCGGACCTAATCATGTCGTGACGATGTACAACCTGCAGTTCCAGATATTTAATAAGTCGGGAACATCCTTTTTGGGCCTGCCAATACAAATACAATCTTCTCAGGGTTTGGCGGAGCCTGCCAGAATGAGAATCCGGGCGACCCGATCGTCCTGTACGACCAGCTTGCCGACCGTTGGCTGCTTTCCCAGTTTACGGCCGCAGGGCCGACTTTCTTTGTCTGCGTTGCGATCTCGACCACTTCTGATCCTCTAGGCACATATGCGGATACGCGGTATCAACCGGATCTAATTTCCCGGATTATCCAAAATTGGGAATGTGGCCGGATGCATATTACATCAGTACACGCGAATTCCAGGGGCACATCAGGCCCCTTCCAAGGCGTTGGAGCCTACGCGCTGAACCGTGCACAAGCTCTGGCTGGCAACCCTGCCGCTCAGGTTCTTTCATTCCTAGCTCCGCCGACACCGGATGAGTCTACAGGTGACGGATTGTTGCCGGCGGATCTTGATGGCATCACACCACCACCGCCCGGAAGTCCGAACTATTTTGTCGGGACTCAAGACACCAATGGCCCTTACACATCACCAAGTGACGCTATAAATTTATGGAAATTTACGGCAAATTTTGCGGTGCCAGCAAGCTCGTCATTCGTGCTGACGAATACGATCCCGGTCGGAGCATTTAATTCCATGCTGGGTATCTGTTCAGGGACGAGCCTGTATCCCGCAATCGGGAACTGCAAACCGGATCGACCATCTTGGGTACAGACAGCGTCCGCTGTTTCGTCTTGCGTATCGTAATTTTGGAACACACGAGTCTCTTGTGACCAATCAATCGGTTTCAGGAGGTACGGGCCGGGCGGCGAAGTTTCCGGCATTCGTTGGTGGGAGATCCGCAGCCCGAATAGCAGCCCGACCATTTTTCAAGAGGGCACGTTCGCACCGGGCGTTACCGACGGTATCCATCGTTGGATGGGTAGTATTGCAATGGATGGCAGCGGAAATATGGGTTTAGGGTATAGTGCATCTAGCGCTACGATGTTCCCAAGTGTCTTCTACACCGGCCGGCTCGTAAACGATCCTCTCGGCACAATGCCGCAAGGCGAGGCTGCGATCATAAACGGCACCGGTTCTCAGACGGGCGGCGGTAACCGATGGGGCGACTACACTAGTATGTCGGTTGACCCGACCGACGACTGTACATTCTGGCATGTTAATCAATATCTCCCGGCAACGAGTACCAGCGGCTGGCGGCTGCGTGTGGGTAGTTTCAAATTTCCGACTTGCGGCGTCCCAACCGGCACCTTATCTGGAACAGTCACAAATTGGCGACCTCGGCCCTATTAGCGGCGCAAATGTCACGCACCCCGGCGGGTATGTTGGCGGTCTATAGGTTCAGGTGCATATACTGTGACGGCTCCTGGGGGAAATTATACGGCGACCGCCACTAAGGCAGGTTGGACATCCGGAGCAGGTGCAACCGGACCGGTCACCATCGTAAATGGTGCGAATACCGTGGCAAACTATTGCTTGGTACCGGCGGCCGTGTTGAATCCAACCACTACCCTGCGGTAACGACAGGAAACGGTTTTGTTGAACCTAATGAATGTAATTCGATCAATCTGCCCGTTACAAATAGCGGTACCGGCACTGCAACGGCTGTTAGTGCTGTTCTTACAACGACAACACCAAATGTAACGATCACGCAGCCAAACTCAGCCTATCCTGATATCGCACCCGGCGGCACTCAGTCAAACATAACACCATTCCAAATTTCGACAAATAATTTAGTGGCGTGTTTGACTAGCATTGACTTGACCTTTAACGGTAAATTTCACCGGCGGAACTTCGCCGCAGGTGATCAATTTCACCGTACCTGTCGGCCAGGCTGCTAATCCAAACTACACGTTCACAGGGTCAGCCGGAGCAACCATTCCAGCTGGCGGGGTTTTAGTGTCGGCGGCAACTCAGGCAGACGATGCAACCGCAACGACTACCACTCCATTTGCGTTCACCGTTTACGGGACGCCTGTGGCCTCAGGCCAAACCATTCTCGTGAGCACCAACGGAAACGTACAGTTTGCTGCTACAGGCACTAATGCCTACTTAAATGCCACATTGCCTGTTTCAGCGACAGCGGGAACCGGCGTGACGGGTACATTTCCGGCCGCTGCCCCAACTCTGTTCCCGTATTGGGACGATCTCAATTTAACGGGGGCTGCGAACGGTGTTTACACCAGCACGACCGGTGTTGCTCCGAATCGGATCTATACAATCGAATGGCGTGGCATTACCTTTACAGGTAGCAATGCAGTGAATTTTGCGGTCCAGTTCCAAGAAAACTCTGACCAATTCTCTTATATTTACAACAATTCCGCTGCTGCAAATGGTTCCTCGGCAACGGTTGGCGTACAGGCTGCCTCCAGTGGAACTCAGTTTACGGTCTCTTCATTTAATCTGGCGGGCACATTTACCGCAGGCCAAAAACTCACAGCTGCACGGGCCGCAGGAGTCTGTACTCCGGGAACCGGCGGTTGTGCAACTGCTGCCGGCGTTGAAGTGGCGGGCCGCGTGTTGACCTCACCTGACGGCCGCGGGCTTCGTGGTGCGGTGGTCATTCTCAGAGATGAGAGCGGAAATGAGATCAGGACGACGACCGGTGCAATGGGTAATTTCCGATTTGCCGAAGTCGAGCCGGGTCATACCTATGTTGTGACGATCAGCAATCGTCGATTCCAGTTTGCACCGCAAGTGCTGACTATAGACGACAGTGTGACCGATCTCGTGTTTACACCCGAATAAGAGGTAAGCTGAGGTCAGTTTTCAAATGCTAAGGGCGGTCATAAGACCGCCTTTTTTTAGAGCGTCATGTTTTGATTGATCGGGCCGAGACGTTTCTTGTCTGCACGGTGAGCAAAGATACGATGCTCGCCGTCGATCGTGTGAAACTCCGGCAGGTCATCATCCGACGAAGACAGCCGTCTCGCGACAAAGAGATTATTCTCGCCCGTCATCCGGGCGGCCTCTATGGTCGCCGGGTTGTCGTAAATATCCTGCGGCGTGCCGGATTGCATTATCTCGCCGCGTGAGAGAAACGCAACCTCATCTGTGAGGGCCATGATCTGCTCAAAATCGCTCGTCGCGAATATAACGACGCGATTTCGCTGTTTCGCTGCTTTCCGTATCGCGGTAAAACACGAGTCACGCAACATTGGGTCCATCTGCGAGAAAGGATCATCCAGCAGCAGCACGCGTCCCGCGTTTGCTATTACCGCCTCAAACTTATCAAACTCACCCTCGCCGCTCGATATCCCGCCCGCAAAGTAGCCAAATAACTGTTTGAACCCTTTTTCTTCGCCGCCGTCGTGAAAGGTGATATTGCGTTCCTTTGCCTTAACGGTTGTGATGTCGTTGCCATCGGAGCGAGATGGTGCCGCCGTTATGTTTGACGCTGCCGGCGATCACTTTGAGCAGGGAAGACTTGCCTGAGCCGGATGCTCCAAATAGCCCGATGACGCTGCCGCCCTCGACCTCGAACGACACATCTTTCAGTGCCCAAGCATTGCCGTAACGTTTTGATATTTTGTCGACTGCAAGCGTCATAATATTAGCGAAAATGAAACTTATCCGGATGGTTTTCGTGCAAAGAAAAGTATGCTGTTGTCATCATATCAATGCAAGTATAAACTCGACGAAGATGACGGACAGAAAGAAAACTCTCAAGCGAAAGCTGCTCCACGCGGGCGGCTGGCAAGTGGCAAAGCGGGTCGCCAAGATGGTCCCGTTTGGCGGCACGGTAGTCGCAGTTGTTCTTGTTGGCAGTGACATCAAGAATAAGGGAGTTGGCAAAGGCCTGTTAAATTCAGGCATTGACGCTATTCCGTTCGTCGGGCTGGCAAAGAACGCGGTCGAACTTTTTAAGGGTGATTTTATCCCCGATAAAGAGAAAAAGGTGAAAGTATGATGATTCAAGTTTTTAAGGGAACGCTCCTGTCGGCAATTTTATTGGCCGCGTGTGTTTTGCAGGTCAGTGCTCAGTCACCGCGAAAGACGCCGAAACCAATGGCAACGCCAGTCCCGATCCTCACCGGAGCTGAGATCATTAGCCGAGCAGATGATCTAACGGAGTTTGAAACTGTAAAACCTGCACCCGTCAAAACGCCCAGCAATACAAATACCAACGCCGCAAATATCCGCGAGCTGAACGAGCGCATCAAGAAACTCGAGGGTAATCAGAACAGCACCTACGACGAAAAAGCAAAGCGGATGCTGCTCAATCTCGATATCCTAAAGCGTGCCGAGCAGCGGAGCGATAGTCTTCGCAAACAACTTTTCGAGATGATCGAGAAAGAGAACACCGTCAGAGCTCGTATCGATCAGCTAAATACCGAAATTCGCCCGGAGATGATCGAACGTACATTGCAACTTTCGGGTTCAATGAAACCAGAAGAGATCCGCGAAAATCGCCGCCAAAGCATCGCGGCCGAGCGGTCCAATCTCGAATCCTTGTTGACCGAGATCGTCAACAACAAGGCGACTGTCTCCGTCACCCTGCAAAAATCCGACCAGCTTGTCGAAAAACTCCGTCTCAAACTCGAAAAGGACATCGACGACGCCCTGACAGATCCGCCGATCGATAAATAAAAAGTTTTAGCCATCTATCGGCATTAAGTTTCACGAATAAGTAATTATTCGTGACTTTTTGTCAATTCGTGGTCCGGTCAGGACCAGGTGGACCAAGACGGACCATAGTGGACCAGGATATTGACAAAATAACCTGCAAGAACATACAACCTCGTCCGTTCTGTGAATGTCTAACTTAAGGCCCAAGGCACCGGGGCTGTATTACCAATTGGGAGAACATTATGACGCACAGATCTTTTGCCGCCGCCATCGGCATTGCTTTTTCCGCATTTCTTTTTACCTCGAACGCACGCGCTCAGGGCATTATTATCCCGATAGTCTGCGATACACGACCGTGCAGGCCGCGGCCTATTCCGCAGCCTCTGCCTAACGCTTTACCGGTCAAATCTATCAAGCTTGATACCAAGATCAATGGACAGGTGGCGACCACGCATGTCGAGCAAGTGTTTAGAAACGATCCAAATTTTACGCTCGAGGGGACCTATTGTTTCCCGATACCTGAAACAGCGTCGATCGTTGAGTTCGCGATCTGGGAGAACGGCAAAAAGCTAGTTGGAGAAGTGCGTTCGGCGAAGAGGCCCGTCGGATATACGACGAGATCGTTCGTCGGCAAAAAGATCCGGGGCTTGCTCGAATACGCGGGCAAAGATCTGTTCCAAGCATCGATCTTTCCGATCCCGCCAAATTCTGACAAAAAACTCGAAATGACCTACACCGAGGTGCTCAAGGCCGATTCGGGCACGGTCGCTTACCGCTATCCGCTCGGGACGGGCCGAAATGTCTGGGCGAATCGCGGGCCGCGTCCGCTTGAAGACGCGTCTATGACCGCCGCAACGGAAGCTTGCCCGCTGGGGCCAAAGCAGCAATTTGGCACCGTATCCGGTTCGATCGAGATCGTTGGTAAAGAAGCCTTACGAAATATCTATTCGCCTTCGCACAAGATCGAGGTGACGAAGAAAGGGCGAGACTGCCGCAAAATATCTTTTGAGACGACGAGCAACGACAGCGATTTCCAGCTGTTCTACGGGCTGTCAAACAACGATTTTGGCATGTCGCTCGTCACCTATCGCGAACCCGGCAAGGACGGCTACTTCTTGCTGATGCTTTCGCCCAAGGACAACATTTCCGAAAAGGAGCTTGTGAGTAAGGACATCGTTTTTTGTCCTCGACACGTCGGGCTCGATGGCCGACGAAGGCAAGATGGACAAAGCCAAAAGGCCCTTCTTTTGGCATCCAAACGCTGCGTGACGGTGACAGGTTCAACGTCATCAATTTTGCGGGCGAAGAACATCTAATGGAACGCGGCCTTATAACGGCAAATGCCGCAGGCAAGAAACGCGGCGAGGAATTTGTCGAACGTCTAACCCCGACCGGCGGGACGAACATCAACGATTCGCTCGTACAGTCGTTAAAGCAGTTCGAGAAAGGCGACCGGCCAAAAATGCTGGTGTTTATGACCGACGGCCTGCCAACTGTCGGTGAAACGAACGTCGACAAGATCATTGCTAATTTGAAGATTGCCAAAACCGTCGATGTTCGGATTTCCCGTTCGGGTTTGGCTACGACGTCAACACGACTCTGCTCGACAAGATCGGCACGGAAAATTCAGGCATCTCAGATTATGTTCAGCCCAAGGAAGATCTTGAGATCAAGGTTTCGAGCTTTTTCCAAAGGTCAGCTCGCCGGTGCTTGCTGATCTCGACCTAGATTTTGGCCCGCTGCTGACCGAATACACTTATCCGCGAAAGCTGACCGACCTTTTCTGCGGGATGCAGATGACGATCATCGGGCGGTATAAGAACACTAATGATCTTAAGAACATCACGCTTCGGCTGACGGGCAAAGCTGGCACGGAAAGCCGCTCGTTCAACTACACGAACCTTGATTTTCCAGTCCGCTCCGATGAGAATAGCTTTTTACCGCGTCTGTGGGCGAGCCGCCGCGTCGGCTGGCTGCTAGAGCAGATCCGCAACAACGGCGAGACAAAAGAGGTCCGTGATGAGGTCGTCCAGCTTGGTACACGCTACGGACTTGTTACGCCTTACACTTCTTATTTAGCTACTGACGGCTCGATGGCAAATATCAGCCGCGACGCCCCTGCCGCTGCCGATATGATGATCGCCGGACAGGCCCGTGCAAAAGAAAAGAGCGGAGCTGGTGCTGTTACAATGAGTACGCAGCAAAATGCGATGAAGATGAATGTGGAGGTCTATGCTGACGATAAAAAAGATGCGAGGGAGCAGATCGTTTTGAGAAACACGCAGACCAATCAGTTTGTCGCAAATAAAAACTTCATTAACCAAAACGGTGTCTGGGTAGATACGGATTTAAACCCGAATTCAGAGCGTCCGGAGACGGGCGTGAAGTTTGCGAGCGACGAATACTTCAAATTGATCGAACGTGAGCCCGGCTTAGCTCCATATCTTTCGCTCGGCGAACAGGTCGTAGTTGTATGGAAGGGAATGGTGTACCGAATAACGAAATAAAGTTTGCGGTGAACTAAACCTCACCCATTAACATTAAAATAAGGTGATTTTCGAGCGTGGAATGTTTATTCTATTTACCGAAGATCACCTTTTTTTTCGGAGGCTTTGCAGTGAAAAGTTTTATCGCCATTTTCTTACTTTTAGTCGGTTTTGGCATTGGGTGTCGTTTGCGCAGAACGGCTGGGTTCAGCGTTCGGCAAACACTGAGCGTGATCTCGTCGCCGTTTATTTCACGGGTTCTGACAATGGCTGGATCGCGGGCGACAACGGTTATCTTGCATCGACGACTGATGGCGGCAAGTCTTGGAATCTTATCCGCTAAACACGACCGACGACATCAATGAGATATATTTTCGCAACGACGATAACGGTTATCTTGTCGCCGGGCGGAAGATGTACAGCACGCGCGACGCCGGGAAAACGTGGCAGGAGATACGTATCTACCGCAGCGGGGAATTTGGCGCCGGACGTCCCGAGTTCTTGAGTATTCGATTCTCAGACAAAAAACGCGGTTACGTTGTCGGATCGGTCCTGCGGACAAGTGGTGATGACGACATCGTTGTCGATTCGCTTTTGATGCGGACCGAGGACGGTGGCGACACCTGGCGGCGTATATCGGTTCCGTCAAAGGCCGAGCTGTTTCACCTCGATTTTGACGGCAATTCACGCGGCTGGATCGTCGGTGATCAGGCGTGATACTCGCGTCGACCGACGAAGGCAATACCTGGGGTCAAACAAAGCTCCGGCACGACGATGCCGCTGTATAACGTCGATTTTCGCGACAGCAAAGAGGGCTACATTGTCGGTAAATCCGGCACTATCTTACGAACAGAAAACGGCGGTTCGTTTGGGAAAAGGTCGGTACCAATTTCAAAGATACTTTCATGCGGGTTGATTTTGCCGATGACAAGAACGGCTGGGCAGTCGGATACTCCGGAATGATCCTCCGCCTCGGGCGATAAAGGCAAGTCTTGGATCCGCCAGGAAAGCGGCACCCGCGACCGCATTTACGGCCTATATATGGATAAAAAAATACGGCTGGGCCGTCGGTGCAAAAGGCCTCATTCTCCATTACAAAAATAGACTTTATCGTTTTCTCATTGCGGTTGCTTTGGCGGCAAGCTGGCCGGCACGGGGAAGAGCCTCAACCGCTTTGGCAACCTGCGGGTCATCTTCGGTTAGGACTTGTTGTGCTGCGTTGACGCCGAACAACGCTATTGTGATGTTATAGCGGAGACGAAGCTTGATAAACGCAGCCTCGGCGGCTAGTTGTCGGTCGCTAAATTTCCATGTGCCTTGTTTTTTTACGAATGCAAGGAATGCGGAAGTGAGGGACTCAGTTGAGGGAAGATCGCCGGGGGTTACATGTTTGCCGAAGTTAAGTGGTGTCGTGGTATTTGTTTCCAGACCAATAACCCGGCCCGAGACAACTTCGCGGGCAAAGAAAAATATCGGATCGATCAGTGCCGCACGCAGGGCCGTGATCTCGTCGGCCTTAACCTTTTCATCGGGCGTGATGCCGTCACCTCCAAATACTGTCCGGTTCGTTACGGTTCGCATTGCGATCGATGGTGCCGCAAGAGCGGCAGCTGTTTCCGTGTGTTTGAAATAATCGTAGAGATCTATTTGGGAATAATCACGCTGAATGGATCGGCCTGACGGCGTGAGATATCGTGCGGTCGTCAGTGTCAGCCCGGTCCTGCCCGGCAGATCGAGAACGCTTTGGACAAGCCCCTTGCCGAAAGTCTTATCACCAACGATCATCGCACGGTCATTGTCTTGAAAGGCACCGGCGACGATCTCTGAGGCGGATGCGGTGTCTTCATTTACGAGTACAACGAGCGGCATCGTCTCCGCGTTGGTATTAGCTGATCTCCAGACGCGGTTGTCGATCCGCGTACGGCCTTTTTGCGAAAGGATCAGCGTTCCGGCGGGGAGAAATTTCTCCGCGACCTTTACCGCCTGATCGACGATGCCGCCTCCGTTATTTCTGAGATCAAGCACAAGCGAACGCATGCCCTGTCGTTTCAACTCGCGCATTGCGGTGTCAAATTCTTCGCTGGTTGTGTAGTTAAACCCGTCGGACAACTCAATATAGCCGACGCCTGGACGCAAGATATAGGCATCCGGTATTGACGGCTGTGGCACTCGTCCACGGCGTAACTCGATGATCTCGAGTCGATTTGTCGCCGCCCGCTCGACCTGCATCCGAAGCACGGTTCCATTCGCCCCGCGTATCTTGTCGCGAACGTCGTCCGACGCCCTGCCCGTCATCTTCTCGCCGTTTATCGCCACGATCTTATCGCCGTAGTGAAGTTGTGCCTTTGAGGCGGGTGAACCGGAAAACGTCGCTAGGATAAACGTATCGAGAACGCCCGAGCGTTCAAAATTGGCGATCGTGGCACCAATGCCTGTGTAGCCGCTTTTTTGTTCGTCAAGCAGATCTTTCCAGTCGGCAACGCCGTGAAAATTTGAATGCGGATCCAGCGTATGCAGTGCCCCGGTCAGGGCGGACTCGGTCATCTCGGCACGGCTGATCTTGCGTCCGTCGATGTAGTTGCGGGCAATAATGTCTTCGGCTTCACGTATCTCGGCTGCGATCCTCGAAGTTTTTGTTGCAGGCTCGGCGTTTGGCGGGATCGTTGCCGAACCGCCAGATGCTGTAAATGTACTTCCGCGTTTGATCGAGAAAGGCTCGGCCGGTGCGTTTAGCGGCGATCGTAGCTGGGCGGGTACACTCGCCGCGACGGCGGCTGCAATGAGAAAAACGCTGAAGATGCGGCCGGCTTGGTACATGATCCCAATAAAAACAAAAGACTTAGGACTTGACCACCCGCGAGGCGGCCTGTCGAAAAAAGATCGGCGGAATTAACGGCACTTAATCACCGCCGATCACACATTTGGTATGCCTACTTTATACACTCAAACGGTATGGATTTCCAAATTTTGTGACCGAAATTTCGCTGATAGAGGTGCGTTGATTTTTGCGTGCGGAAGTGTTCTCATAAAATATAAAGTAAATATGACCCATTCATTCAAATTACCGCCGCTCGATATCGAAGAATACGCCCTCGCCAACGGCCTGCGCGTTGTGCTCAACCGCGATACTGTCGCTCCGGTCGTCTCGCTCGCCGTCTATTACAACGTCGGTTCGCGCAACGAACGCGACGACCGCACCGGTTTCGCTCACCTCTTCGAACATATGATGTTTCAAGGGTCCGAGAACGTGCCAAAAGCCGGGCATTTTCAGCACATAATGAAAGCCGGCGGCACGATGAACGGCACCACGTCGAGCGAGCGGACGAACTATTACGAGACGCTCCCGGCAAATCAACTTCCGCTCGGATTGTGGCTCGAATCGGACCGGATGCGTTCGCTTGCGGTCACGCAGGAGAACCTTGATAACCAGCGTGAGGCCGTTAAGGAAGAAAAGCGGTTGCGGTACGACAATCAGCCGTACGGGCAGATCTTTGATCTCATCAACGAGATGATCTATAAGAATTTTGCCAACTCGCATTCGACCATCGGTTCGATGGAACACCTCGACGAAGCGTCGGTCGAGGACGTGCAGGAATTTTTCCGCATCTATTACGCACCGAATAATGCTGTGCTCGTGCTTTCAGGAGCGTTTGAAACGGACGAGGCAAAGCAACTGATCGAGACGTATTTTGGCGACATACCTTCGCAGCCGCTGCCACCGGAATTGGATGTCAGTGAACCCACTGAGGTCGCCGCCAACTACCGCGAATGGGAAGATCCGCTTGCACCGTTCCCGGCGTTTCTCATCGGCTGGAAGATACCAAAACGCCGCACGCCCGAGTTTAATGCTTTGTATCTAGCGGGCAAGGTGCTTTATGACGGCGACAGTTCGCGGCTTTATCAAAAGCTGGTAAAGGGCGAGGAATCGGTCATTCAGCTTTTTGGATTTACCGACGAACGCCGCGGCCCGTCGAGCATTTTTATCGGTGCGATCCCCAAACCCGACAAAGATCTGAGCAAGATCCGCGAAACGATCATGAACGAGATCCGCGATCTTGCCGCTCACGGCCCGACGGCCGAAGAGATGGAAAAGATCGAGAATCAGCTCATCAACGACTCCGTACGTATGCGTCAATCGTCGATGTCGCGGGCCCAGTCGATCGCGGAATATGCTTTGTACGACGGTGACCCGAAATTGATAAATACCGACCTCGATGAGCTATTAGCCGTCACCGCTGAACAGATACGCCACGCAGTCGGAGTATATCTAAATACCGAAAACCGTTCGCTGCTCGATGTAGTCCCTGCCGGACAAGGTTAAGATTTTAACGCACAGAGACCAAGGAGAAAACGAAAGTTTCTTAATTGCTTGACTAATTGCCTCCGTGCTCTCTGTGTTCTCTGCTGGCGAATCATAACCGTCTATGACACCAGATTTAAGAAAATCAGCACTGGAGCCGCTTGCTCCAACATCGTTTGATATCCCGCAGCCGTTTCAGACGACGCTCGCGAACGGCCTTAAGGTCGTGATATTTGAAGAAACACGCCTGCCGCTGGTTAGCATACGCCTGGCGTTTCACACCGGCGATATTAATGACCCGGCGGATGCGAAAGGCATTAACTCGGCGATGGTTTCGATGTTGACCGAGGGACGGAAAATTACACCAGTTCGCAGCTTGCCGAAAAGATCGAGCGGCTCGGAGCAGGTATCGGAGCGAGTGCATCGGATGATTTTACGATCGTCTCGGCCTCTTCGCTGTCGCTATATAGCTCGGACATACTTTCGCTTCTCGCAGAGGTGGTGTTGCGTCCGACGTTTCCTGAGAATGAGCTTGACCTCTATCGTCGCAATACCATCGAAAACCTCAAATTTCAGCGATCGCAGCCGGGATTTCTTGCGAACGAACAGGCGGCGAGGCTTATCTACGGCACGCACCCGTACGCCGTCGTTTCGCCAACGCGGCGGACATCGAGAAACTTGACCGTGAAAAGGTCGCTAAGTTTCACGCCGAAAAGTTTATCCCGAATAACGCGATGCTCATCATCGTTGGTGATGTCGAGCGGGATGAGTTTATTGCGGAGCTAAATGAGCATTTGGCGACTGGCAGCAGGGAAGCGTAGCGGAAGAAAATTTGACGCACTGGCCACACGTAATTCGCGAAGCCTGACAATAGTTGATCGTCCTGGTTCGGCCCAGTCAAACATTGTCATCACAAATCTCGGCATCGATCGCAACGATCCTGATTATTTCCCTGATGATCGTGATGAATCAGGTGCTCGGTGCGGGGAGCGTCGTCGCGGGTGTTTATGAATCTTCGCGAGGAAAAGGGTTATACGTATGGCGCCTATACGCGGCTGAATACGCGACGGCTGGCGGGTGATATCGAGGCGACGGCTGAGGTCCGCAACGACGTCACGGGTGCTTCGCTAAAAGAATTTTTCTACGAGCTTGAGCGTATTCGTGATGAAAAGGTCGGCGATGAAGAGCTTGCTGATGCGAAAAACTTTCTCACAGGCGTATTTCCGCTCCGAGCCGAGACGCAAGAGGGCCTCACAAATCTTATCGTTAACCAACATCTCTACGGCCTGCCCGAAGATTATCTTCAGACCTATCGAGATAACGTCAGTGCCGTGACGGCAGACGATGTCCAACGTGTTGCGATCAAGTATGTCCGTCCAGACGAAATGGCGATAGTAATTGTTGGTGATGCGGGTGACGTGTTGCCGCAGGCGAAAGACTACGCCGCAACCGTCGAGATCTTCGACACAGAAGGGAGTAGAAATAAGAATTGCCACGAAACACTGAAATACACAAAAAGGGAAGATCACTTTGACTTTCGTGACTTTCGTGTATTTCGTGGGCAAATAGCCTACATAGGTTCGGTGAACTGGATGATCGCGAAATCTGCACCTGACGGATCGGCGACCATTGCCATTCTTCCAACACCCGGGGCGTCAAACGGCGGAACACGGACGCTACCCCATTTTCGGTGATGCTTGCTACGGTCTCATCGGCACTTGCGACGGCAATATAAGTTGCCCAATGCGACGGTGCACCGCCCCAATCATCGCCTTCCATCGACATCATTCCGCCGTGAGCCACGCCATCGATGACGACTTTTTTAGTCTATCGGCGATACTTTTGTTTGCGGTAGTTCCCAGCCAAACATCTTAGTGTAAAACTCCATCGCCGCTCCGAGATCTTTTGTTCTCAATTCACGCCAGCATATTTCGCCGGGGTTTGGTACGTTAAATTCAGCCATCGTGTCCTCCTGCGGCCATCTTAAATGTTGCAAACATTGCTCCGGTCGGATCTGCGATCACTGCAAAACGACCGGTGTTCGGAATATCCATCGGTTGTCTAATGACAGTGCCGCCAAGCTCGACTGCCTGACGCGCATTTTCATCGACATCCTCGACCGCAACGTAAGTCAAAAAATGCGGCGGCGGAATAGGTTGACCGGGCTCGCACATCTCTGGGGTTATCTCGTACATTCCACCGGACGGATAATCGCCGCCGGTCGAGTATTCGTGGTACGCAAAGGCTCCGTCCGTTGCATCGCTGTCCTTAAAGGTCCAGCCAAATACGTTGGTATAAAACGCTTTGCATTTTGCGGCATCGGTGCTTGCGATCTCGGTCCAGCAAAACTGCCGGGTGATGGTCCCGCAAAACCTTCCATTTCACTTGCTTCTTGTGACATAGAGGGGTTTCTCCTTATAAAAAATGTGAATTTATCTTAGTCGAATATCAGCTATTACGCACGTTTGTGGGGGAAAGTTTTGTGGGAGATGAAAAGGGTTTTGAGTTGTGATCGTGGGAGCGGCCGCTCACGGAGACAAGCGGATGGCTTATTTATCACAACTCAAAACTACGGTTAGCAGGGGATCAGGGTTACCCGACGCGACGCATCGGCGTTACCGTATTTCGCTGCAGATTTTGTAAATGCTCGATCAGATCAGAGGCGGCTCGTTTAGAAAGCTCATCAATGCCGCAGCGCATCATTTGCGAACACTCGGCTTCAGCGTCGATATTTGCTTCACTAGCGATGGCCCGTATCATGCCGAGCTGTTTGCCGGTGACCATGTCGCCGAGGCTCTTTCGCGATAGGATCGGTCATAGCTTTTGGTTCAAAACCTGCGGGATCATCCGTTTGCTCTATCGCGTCAAACTCTTTTTTATAAAGCTCGCGGGCGATACCAAATTTCACCGCTGCACGTTTCAGAGCGTCGTGCTCTGCTTTTTTAATACCGGTCTCGCTGATCGCCTTGCCGGTGCCGATGCCCTCGCGGGTGACGCCGTCGATGGTGATCGCGACCGTCACGGTAACAATGTCGCCGATCGAGCGGATGTCCTTGACCGTGTGTGCCCAATTAGGGGCGTTGTCGTCGAGAATGTCCGCGACGGTATGCCACTCGACATATTCGACCATGTGAACATTGCCGTCACGGTCACGTCGCCCGGCTCGCTGGCGGATCAGATTTGGATCAACCGTCTTTCAGTTCTTTTAACGTACTCGGAAAATCGAGCACATTATTTGTGATCTCCGCCGAAAATAAATCTTCCGTTGTCTCTGTCTGTGGCGTTTCGTTTATCGTGTTGCGTTTCATTTTTTATCTCCTGTGTTAGTTACCGGATCGTTCGAATACCCGCAATATTTGCACCGACTCGTCTGAAGTGCCGGTAATCGCTGGTCTCTATTGATCCCTGTTCGCCGCGTGTCAGACCACGCGACTCAGTTTTAGTTGTCAATCGATGCATTATTCCGATAGCAAACGTTGCATCTATGAAACAATGTATCAGAATAATTTATTTGTTGCAAGTGCGAAACAAAGTGTTGCATTTAAAAAAATGATGTGTTATGTTTTATCTGTGAAATGAAAAGTGTATCCGTGACACTTAACTATCCATGGAGGAAAAGATAATTATGGGATTCAAAAATGAAAGTCTTATCAGCACAGTAGAGCTAGGCAAAGCGATCAAACGCCGCCGCGAGGAATTAAAACTCAGCCTGCGTGACGTAGCGGATGTGACCGAGGTTTTCGGCTTCGACGCTTTCGCGTATCGAGAACGGCACGGGCCGCCCTGACGCCGACAACATCGCCCGTCTAACGCAGTGGCTGGATATGCCGGTCGATCGTTTGATGAAACATTCGAACACGAACGTCGAGCCGGTCATCTATTACCCGCACGAGGCGACCGCCGATATCGTCGAGGCTCATCTGCGTGCCGACAAAAAC
>JADJRV010000026.1 GCA_016712045.1 Chloracidobacterium sp.
AGCCGCCCAATAAATGGCGAGATGTACGATGCACCGGCCTTGCTGCGCAATAACGCCTGCGCAGCAGAAGCAGAGCGTGACATTGACCTTCGTGCCCTCGGCACGGAAAGTGCGGCAAGCCTTAAGTCCATCGAGCGTCAGGGGACTTTGATCACAACGTTATCTGCGATCTTGCGAGTTCACGCCCTTCTTTAAGCATTCCTTCAGTATCCAGAGCCGTCACCTCGGCCGAAACGTCACCCGCAACGATCGAGCAGATCTTGGCAATATGCTCCTTAAAATCAACGTCGCCTTCTTTCGCAACTAGCGAAGGATTCGTCGTCACGCCGTCGATCATGCCAAGCTCATTGGCCTCTTTGATCTCGTCCAGGTTTGCTGTATCGATGAAGAATTTCATAGTTGTCGGTTGATCTTGTTCGTTGTCATTAAGGTGCCTTATTTCGTGGCTAAAATCTCTTAAACCACAGTATTTCTCAATGTTCCAATGCCCTCAATTTCCACTTCGCATACATCGCCCGGGTTCATTTTCGATACTCCGCTCGGGGTTCCGGTGGCGATTACGTCGCCGGGGTTGAGGGTCATCATGTTTGAGATATATCGTACCAGAAAATCGACCGGGAAGACCATTTGCGAAGTCCGTCCGTCCTGTTTGATCTCACCGTTTACTCGGCAAATGACGCTAATATCAGCCCAGTCCAGCCCAGTCTCAATGTGCGGGCCGATCGGGCAGAAAGTATCAAACGACTTTGCCCGAGCGAACTGCCCGTCCTTTCGCTGGAGATCGCGAGCAGTTACGTCGTTCAAACATGTGAATCCCTTAATATAATCCATTACATTAGCATCGTCATCTAAGTTCTTACACATCTTAGAGATGACTATCCCAAGCTCAGCTTCATGTTCAACTTGAACTGACTGCCTCGGCAGCACGATCTCGTCTCCATCAAACACAATCGCCGAGGTGCTTTCAGAAACAACATCGGCTCGACGGGTACATCATTCCTAAGCTCGGCCGCGTGATCCGCATAGTTGCGGCCCACGCAGACAATCTTGGACGGCATAAAATCTGGCGATATCTCGATCTTCATAAAATTCTCAGGGACTGTTTCGGAAACGACCTCGGAGCGATCACTGACGTTGCCAGTGTTATCGGTCGCTGTGAGTGTAGTAAAGGTAATTCTTGCCGGACTCAACTTTGGTGTCCTGAAAGGTATTTGCTTTCAATAATTCAGGCGTGAAGCAGCGCCATTTTGCTTCTTAGCACTGTTTCGTCGGTCGTGCGGTAGATTTTGTAGCCGACGATGTCGCGTTCGGGGTTGGCGGCGAAGAATATGGAGATCGTGTTTGGCGAGGCGGCAGTGTGATCGCTGGGGAGCCGACGGGCGAAATTATCAACTGCCTTGAATTTTAGAACGTTAGATTCGCCGCCTCGACCGGTTCGGCCTGCATGCCGGGCGAAACGGCACGGACGAAATAGAAATAATCTTTGCTAAACTCAAATAATTCGTCGGAAAACTCTTTACCGCTGACCGGAACTTTGTTCAAGCCGCCGGTTCTTTCTCCAGATGTTGAGCGGTAAATGTTGTAGCCAAGACATTCACCGGCTGCGATCCGTCGATATTCGCGGACGGCCCTTTCCACTTTGGTTGGATAGCGTCCTGCGTTGGCTCGCCGGAAAGAGAAGCCGGAGCCGCCCGCAACCTTGGCAGCCGGCTCGATGACGAGGGCATTTGAAAACGCGGCTTTTGCCCCGAGCATTCACAAACCGTATCGCGTATCTAAGCCGTGCCGATTGCGTCGCGAAGAGCAAAGTGTCGCGATATTGCAGCGTTTTCAGGCCAAAATCACTAGCCGTGACCGGGATCGTCGTGATCAGCGTGCTGCGATCGGCAAATTGTTCCTCCGAGAGGCCTGCAAAGGGGAGTCGGCAGGCTCAGCGAGGCGGTAAACATCCATCCGGCTGATGTGTTGAACATTCCGACTGGTGCATTTCTGGCCGGCATCTGCCAAGACAAGATCACCTGATTCCCACGTTGAAACCCGGAAAGCTCAACCCGCTGCGAAACTCTCTCCTTAGGCGGCACCGGAGCCCCCGCTTTCCACAGCCCGCACCGAAAGATCGACACGGCAAGAAGTGCCACCAGGCGACTTTACTAAGTTTTACGGCATGTTTCGATTTCCTCTCTTTACAACAATCGTTTCGTCGGTGCTTAGGCCTCAATTACAAAATATACTGCCGCATGTCCTGATCCTCGATCAAGGTGCTTAAGCGGTCGTCAACATAGGCGGCGTCGATCCTTTGATGCTTTTCATCGAGCTCGCTGCCGGCAAAGCTGATCTCCTCGAGGAGTTTCTCGACAAGCGTGTGCGAACCTACTTGCACCAATGTTTTCCGTTGTCTTATTGATCTATTCGGTCATTTCCGCCAACCTATCAATCGCGTCATCGGTAAAAACTAAGTTCGATCCCCTCGGTGCCTAAGAGAGCCTGGTATTGCTTGATCAACGAATTTTTCGGCTGCACGAGAATCCGCTTAAGGTCATCGATGGTCAGGGCTTCGAGTTCGACGCGGATCGGAAAGCGGCCTTGGAGCTCAGGAATCAAGTCGGTCGGCTTGCTGACGTGAAAGGCTCCGGCGGCGATGAAGAGAATGTGGTCGGTCGAGACCATTCCGTATTTTGTGTTTACGTTGGTGCCCTCGACGATCGGCAGCAGGTCCCGTTGGACTCCTTCGCGTGAAACATCGGGATTGCCGCCTCTTTCGCGGCCCGCGACCTTGTCGAGTTCGTCAAGGAAAATAATGCCGGATGACGCAGCTTTTCTATCGCTTTACGCGTTATCTGCTCCATATCGACAAGGCTTTCCTGTTCGTCGCGGAGCATGTATCTTGCGGGCTTCGCCGACGGTCAGTTTCTTTTGTTACGGTCTTCGCCGGGAACATATTGCCGAACATATCCTTGAAATTGACACCCATCTCTTCCATTCCCTGGCCGCCGATAAAATCGATCGTCGCGTTGGATCGGTCCTGCGTCTCGATATCGATCAGACGGTCGTCGAGATCGCCGCGTTTAGCTGTTCGCGAAGCTTGTCACGGGTGCGGTGGATTGATTGAGGTGTCTCAGCCGGTTCCTCGTCGTCCTGCGTCTGATAACTAAAGTCGGACGGGGGTAGAAGAAGATCGAGCAGGCGTTCCTCAACGTTTTGTTGAGCCCGCCGCAGTACATCCTCGAAAGCCCCTTGCTTTGCCATATCGACGCCGACCTCGGCAAGCTCACGCACCATGCTTTCGACATCGCGGCCGACATATCCGACCTCGGTGAATTTCGACGCTTCGATCTTGATGAACGGTGAATTTGCGAGCCGCGCGAGCCTGCGGGCGATCTCGGTCTTGCCGACGCCGGTTGAGCCGATCATCAGGATGTTTTTGGCAAAACATCTTCAGCGATCTCTGGCGGCAGCTTTTGCCGACGAATCCGATTACGCAAAGCCACCGCGACCGCCTTCTTAGCCGCGCTCTGCCCGACAACATACTTATCCACTCAGCCACGATCTGTCGCGGCGTGAGGTCGTCGAGTTTGGTTTTTCGACGGTCTCGCCGCCAAGATAGTTCGCCACTATATTTCCTCGACCAAGATGTCCGAATTGGTATAAATACAGATCTCGCCCGCTATTCGCAAAGACTCTTCGGCGATCTCTTTGGCGGTCAGCGACGTATGTTTCACTAACGCGCGGGCCGCTGCGAGGGCGTACATACTGCCCGACCCGACGGAGAGCAAGCCGTCATCCGAAGAGATCACATCGCCTTTGCCAGATATGAGAAAAAGCGTCAGTTCCGTCGGCGACGATGAGCAAGGCTTCGAGATTTCGCAAGTATTTATCGGTGCGCCAGTCTTTGCTGAGTTCGATCGCGGCACGCTCGAGCTGGCCTTGAAACTGTTCGAGCTTTGTTTCGAACCTCGTCAACAGTGAAAATGCATCGGCTGTTGAGCCCAGCAAAACCGCAAGAAACCGTTCGAAATACGCCGGACCTTGCGGGCATTGGATTTGAGGACAGTTTCGCCGAGCGTGACCTGACCGTCGCCAGCCATCGCTGTTTGGCCGTTGCGTGTAACGAGCAGAACGGTCGTTGAGCGAATTCTCGCCATATTGCTTTCTTGCCGCATAAAAACTCAATGATAAGGTTTTAATTTCAAATGCTCAAGAGAGTCGAGGAAGTCGTGAGCGTTTCGGGAGTCTTGGGAGTGACGGAGTCAAGAGGTCATGACGCTTGACTCCCTCGACTCTTGACTCTCTTCCCGATATGCCTGAACATTAAGGGGTTTATGGGAAAACGTCCGAGAATAGGCATCACGATGCGTTTAGAGATGGAAACCGGGAGGTTTTATCTCGGACGCGACTATAGCGAGGCCATCGAGGCGTGCGGCGGCGTTCCGGTGCAAATCGCTTTGATCCCAAAGGCGGAGTTTATTGCTGAGGCTCTCGCCGGTATGGACGGCATTTTGTTGCCGGGGAGCAATACGGATATCGATCCGCACTATTACGGCGAAGAGCCGCACCATAGACTTGGTACGGTCATTCCGGAAAAGGATCAGACCGATCAGCTTGTTTTGGCAGAGGCTGACAGACTCGGATTACCTGTTTTAGGTATTTGCTATGGAATGCAGGCGTTGAATGTGTATCGTGGAGGTTCGCTAATACAGGACATTGAATCTCAGGTAAAGGGAAGTCATAAGCATGAACAAGGTGCTCCGCACACTCGAAACTCTCATAGTCTAAAAATCGCAAAGGGCAGTGTATTAGCTGGTCTTGCGGCAGTAAAAGGTGCAAAAGGCGATATCCGAGTCAATTCGTCCCATCACCAGGCAGTGAATAAGGTCGGTAAGAATTTGAAAGAAGTGGCGTGGGCCAAAGACGGCGTGATCGAATGTATCGAAGATATGCGAAGGGGCCGGTTTATAATGGGTGTACAATGGCATCCTGAAATGACGTCACCGACGGATGCCGTTTCACGGGAGATATTTGAGCTTTTTGTGGAGAAATGCAGAAAGGCTTAACTTCGAACTCAGAAATTCGTATCACTTGATGTCGTTATGCGAATTCCGGCAGTTTAAGTAATTTATTAGGTTTTGTAACACATTTATTAACAGTAAATACAGGCAATAGTTAAAGTAGATAATTGAGAGCAAATATTGATGGATAATCCGATATTGGTTGGTTTAATTTCATGGTTCGTACCTGGACTCGGGCATTTGATGCGAGGGGCGTGGTTCGAGGCGATCATAGCTGTGATCGTGTGGTCGATGTTCGTCATCGCGCTGTTGAGCGGCGGGGCGCATTATCCCGGCTTTGATTTCAAAGACGGCACGCTGCTATATCTGCTAAATGCTTTTGCCCGTTTGGGTAACGGTTTAGGGGCGATCGTGAGCTTTATTATGGCGGAACGCCTTCGCCGCAGGTTGCGCACTTGCGACATTTGAATACGGCGGGCGTTTCCTCGAGGTTGCCGGACTGCTCAACTATCTGGCGACGGTCGATGCAGTCGATATCTCACTCGGGAGGAAAAAATGATCCACTTTATTTATCTGATAGGATTCGCTTTTTTTGTCTCGGTAGCATTTGCGATATTTTCCAACGGAACGACGCGGGAACGAGTATTTTACGGTGTCAAAACATTTTTGCAGTTTACCGTGATCAGCCTCGTATTGGCGTGGATCTTGTATTTTATCCCGTGGTAGAAACATAAGTTTCTCTCAAAACCGCTGAACTTTTGGTCCGGTCCGGACCAGGTGGACCAAAGTGGACCAAGGTGGACCAGACTCAGATCATAGGAGCGAAATGCCGCTTGTCGAGACCGAGGGACTGGTCATCAAGAGCTACAATCTGGCCGAAGCCGACCGTATCGTCGTCCTTTTGACGCTCGATCATGGTGTGGTTCGCGGTGTCGCGAAAGGGGCGAAACGCCTAAAGAGCAAGTTTGGCAGTGGGCTAGAGCCGTTTTCGGTCGTTCAGGCGACGTATTTTCAAAAAGACTCGGTCGAACTGGTCTCGATACAGAAAACGGACCTGATCCAATCAAATTTTGACGCTGCGAGCGACCCTGATTTTCTGCAGAAATTTTCATATCTCGGCGATCTGCTCCTGACCATGTCGCCTCCGCACGATCCCAACGAAACGCTTTACCGTATGGTCAAGCGTGTCGAAACCGCGTCGAATGATCGTTTCGACGCTATTGAGCACGGGCGTATATTTCGAATTGTGGATGCTGGGCTCGCAGGGTATTTGCCGGATTGGGGACATTGCAACGCTTGCGGACGGGAGTTTGACGATGCAGAGACCGCTAATTTATCGGATAATTTTCATCTTATTTGCCCGACCTGCCGACGAGGAGCGGCGACGCGTCCGTTCGACGGGATAAGCCGGTCTATCGCCGCAGCAGCCAGAAAGCTGAGTCCGAGCAAGTTTGCGGAATTTACTGCCGACAAGGATGACGCTCTAAAGGCTTTATCTATTATACTTAAGCTTATTGTCTCAAGTTCGATAGGCAGGGAAGTGACCGGCGAAAAATCGCTGGCGATCAAGACACAAGGTTAATGAAACGCACCGGCTGGCTAATTTCGACATATTTGCTGCGGGTCATCGTCCCGTATTTTGCGATGGCGTGGCTGTTGTTGAGCGTGATCCTGTTTGTCCAACAGGCGAGCCGATATTCGGACATTTTCTTTAGCGCAAATATCCCAACCAATCTCGTCTGGCAATTGACGATCGCCTTGATCCCTAATGTCATCGCGTTCACATGTCCGATGGCGATGCTCGTCGGCACGATCATCGGCCTCTCAAAAATGCAGGGTGACAGCGAACTGGTAGCGATACGGGCCTCTGGTGTCGGGAATCTGCAGATCGCTGTGCCGATAATGATGCTAGGCGTGCTGCTGTCGGGCTTTGCCTTTCTCGTAAATCTTAAGGGCGTTCCGCTTGCCGCGTCGCTCGTCAGAAACGTCGCGCTCCAAACGGCAATAAAAAAGCTCGAATCGCCGCTCGAACCTGGCGTTTTTAATACCGAGGTCGCCGGATACACCATATATGTAAAAGGCGGCGATATCGAGACCGGCCGCTGGAAAAACATCTTTATCTACAGCGAAGACGCTGCAAATAACAGCGTGCGTCTGATAACGTCAACGCAAGGGCGTGTCGATACGGCGGACGAATCTTCGGAACTAGTGCTCGAGAATGCGTCGGTCTCGACTCTGCCGATGACGCCAGGAGCGGGAAGTATATTTCCGAAAGCATCGGAGAGGTGCGGCTCGCGATCAAAACAAAACGCGGGGATCTGATCGACAAACTCCAAAGGCCTGAGTTAACGCCGGAGGAACTCGGACTTTCGCAGCTTTCGACGTACGCAGCAAGCAAGGAAGGGAAGGATCGCGTCGAGGCGGAGCTGATCTGGCAGCGGAGACTACTGCTCTCGATAACGCCTTTTATTTTTTGCGTGCTCGGGACGGTGATGGTTTTGCGGTTTAACCGCGGTGGCCGCGGGCGGGGAATTGCTGTCGCATTGGCAGTGCTCATCGCCTTTTATCTGCTGTCATTCCTTGGCGAACAGCTCGCTCGCACCGGCACGATCAGCGTTACGCAGGGAAGTCTGATCCCGCTCATCGTCAACGCGATGGCCATCTTGTGGTTCAACTATTCACGGCGGCTTGATTTTTGGAGCGTACCGGTCGAAAAGATCAAAGCCGCGATCGGCGGACTGAACCGATCGGGAAGCAAGATCCAGTTTCGTAATGTCTTTGTCGATCTTACGACGGGCTTGCGTGATTTTGATATCATCCGCAATTTGCTCAAAAATTTCTGTTAACGCTGTCCTTTTTGACGGCGATCTTTATTATCTTTACGGCGTTTGAATTGTGGAAATTTGCCGGCTCGATGGACGGCGGCATCGTGCTGTTGCTCTAAATATCTGTTCTACCTGTTACCGTTCGTTATATTCCAGCTTGTTCCGTCGGCGGCAATGATCGGGGTGCTCGCGACCTACGCGATTAAATCCAGGCAGAACGAGATAGTTACATGGACCTCGGCGGGACAGAGTGTTTATCGGCTTCTCGTGCCTAGTTTTGTGCTTATGGCGGCTCTGGGCGGACTGAATTTTGGGCTTCAGGAACTTCTCTTACCAAAATCTAATCGTCTGCAAGACGGAACTCGCGACCAGCTCCGGGCACGCGGAAAGGTGGAAGATAAGTCGGGAAAATACTGGATCGCTAGTGACCAGCGGATATATTCTTTCCGCACCGTCGAAACTGCGTCTGATAACGCAAAGGGCGATGGCTCTCAGCCAACGACAAAGGAGACCGCCGCACCCGCTCCTGCGTCTGATAACGATAAGCGTATTGCTCCTTGCTCCGCCGGCTGCTTGCACGATCTGTCGATCTACCAATTTGACGATAAGGGCACGGCATTGCAATCCGTGTACCGTGCAAAAAATGCAGTTTGGGAACGTGGGAAAATATCTTTTGCGGGAACGTCGAGAAAAGCTACATGCGTGATGGCCGGATCGAAACGGAAAACTCCAGCGGTGGGGAAGTTGCGGAGTCGCAAGATCCGTTTTTGGGTTTGAGAGCAAAACCTAGCCAGTTGCGCGCCGGCGAGGTCAAAAAGCAGATCGCGTCGAGCGAATCCGAGGTTGAGCGTCGAAACCTTTCCGTCGCGCTTGAGAAAAAGTATACAACGCTGCTTTTGCCGTTCATCATGGCGCTGTTCGCCGCTCCGTTTGCCCTAAGCCTGAGCCGAAAGGGAAACGTGGTCACTGTCGGCTATTCGATCGGGCTGTGGTTGCTCTTCACGGGTACTAACAGCGTTTTCGAACAACTCGGCCTAAACGGTCCCTTATCGCCAACGCTCGCAGTATGGTCGCCGCTCGTCATATTTTCAATGTTCGGCGTCTACCTGCTTACAAAGGTCCGAACCTGATCCGCTAAAAACTCCGCTTAAATAGGTACGACATCTTTATAAAAAAGCTGCGTCCGTTGCCCTGTAAGCCTGGTTCCGGCTGGCCGGTGTACGGATTATAGCCTTTGTAATTTAGGTCGTCGTTGTACCCGGCGTAAATGGCTGTACCGGGGCTTGGCGTCCAGCCGACTACAAGCTGCGGACGAATTCGGGTCGAGATATTTGAATAATCCAGCCGTAGACGGGCAAAAGTGCTGCGTGTAAATTGATACGTCGAACGCAGGCTAACAATATTGTCATCAAACGCCACCTGCTTTGTATCGTTACGCGTCAACCGCGATCGGTTGTAATTTAGCTGTACCTGAAATGCCGATGTCGGTTGATAGCGGACCGACGATTCAAAATAAGTAAGGTTGCCGGCTCCCGGATCCTGACGCGGGGCCGGCGTTGTGCAACCGGGAACCAAGGCGCATGTGTTATACCAATTCACGTAAGGAGAGCTGACACGCGGATATTTGGGGCCCGCGCCGAAATCATAGTCGAGGCTGCCAAAATTTTGGCTCAGCAGCACGAAGAAAAACAGTTGTTTGCTAGGCGATGCCTCGATAAAGCCATAGACCTCTTTGCGATTAGCCGAACGTTCCGAGCTAGGGCCAAAGAAAGCACCTTGTTGCGTAGCCGTTCGTCGGGGCCAAATTCGTGCTCGAAAACACGTTCGTAACCAAATTCGAGCCCTGTCCCAATATAGATCTGCCGCTGGAGAGCGATCATGCCTTGCGTATTCGACTGCATACCTTGCAACCGGGATTTCCAATCGTAGGTGATGTTCGTTTGATTAAACAGGCGCTTGGAGATGATCTTTCTCTTAGCGTCGCGATCCGTTTGGTATTGAATAAACGTGCCCAGAAAATTTGTGTCGGTTCTATTTGTGAACCCCACGTCAGCTCGATAATCTTGGGTCCGGCCACTTGCCTGAAAATTCATATTAAGGTTGCGTCCCGACCGCTGCACAAATCCGCGATAGCCAAATCCGTTGCCCGTGCGGTACTGGTTTGCATTGATATCAGGATTGTAAAAATTGCGTCTTGATGTCGTTCCGACAACCTGAAACTCGGCAACCGTGCTCGGGCTGAGCTTAAACCGGCCATCAAACGACGCCGTATTATTATGTTTATCGACAAAATTATAGGTCGTAGCAAAAAATCCAAGGCTGCTCTGAGCACCGATGTCACGCTTTACTCGCAGCACGCCAATGTCCGCATTTTTATCGACAAAACGCTCGATACCGCAAACGACGCTAGGATTTGTCAGCCGCAGTCTCTGACAGGCCAGCAGGTTCTCACGCTCATCCACCGAATAGTTACCGGGGGCGTTGTCCGAGGCGTACATCACGCCAAAAGTATTCTTCCCGCGTCGGCCCGTAAGTTTCAACGCAATGTCCGGATCGACGATCGCACGTGTATTGACGAGGTTCAGCCCGCTCTGGAAAATGTCGATGCGTTCTAAGAAAAACGGGCGTTTTTCGGCGAAAAAGATAGGGAAGCGGACGTTGGCGGTGCTGACCGGAGCGTCGGCCTCGACCTGTGCAAAATCAGGATTGTATGCAAAATCAAGCGTGATCGTCGGCGTCAGGCCAAATTTCGCGGTCATGCCAAAATCGCCTTTGACGCCTTCGTTGACGTAGCGGCCGCTCGGGTCGTTGTAAAAGTATACCGCGACCGCCGCCCGGTCTGGCTGACGGTAAAGCTCGGGTTGATCTCAAGCTGACGCGTCGTCGAGATCTCCTCAAGCCCGGTGATGTGTCCGGTCTGTCCGAGCATACCGTTGATCGAGCGGCTCACCGGCATCCACGAATCGAGCTCGTTATTGTTGTATTTCACACGGCGAAAAATGTGCAGCCCCCATTGTTTTCCCTTGCCGGCCTCATAACGAAGCGATTTAAATGGGATCGCCGCCTCGACCGTAAATCCGTCCTCGGTCAGCACGCCCTTGGATTCAAACACCAGATCGATACTAAAATCTTCGCCGCGTCCCTCGGTCACGGTGCCGTCGCCCTGTATCCCAAGCGGGTTAAACGCAAATATATACGCCTGACGCTTGTCGTTAAATGTATCGATATACATCAGTACGTAATCGTCATTAAAAATATTGTCGCGACGCGAAACAGACGAACGCACCGTTTCCTTGTCCTGTTTCACACGAAACGCAAAATACAGATTCTTCGCGTCATACGCCATCATAAACTCTGTCGGATGTTTCGGCGCGATGTTGTCGCCGGGCTGGATCTGAATAAAGTCTCCAAAAACCGCCGCCCCTTTCCAAACATCGTCACTCAACACCCCATCGATCACGGGCGGAGTCGCCATGCGAGGAATATTTACCGGAGCATTTTTCTTGACGTAAAGGGAACTCGGTATGTCGTCCGCCGAGGTCACAGGCGTCGTATCCTTAACGACCTCTTTCGGACCCGTATCCGAGCCCGTTGCTGCGGTGCCTTTGTGAAAAGATACTTGTTGCAGAAAGGGTAATGATTAAAACGAAATATAAAAAGGTGATGGTAAAAATCGTACTACTTTATTATGCATTTCTCGCGTACTCCGTATTGCTGAATATCGCCGTATATCTGATATAAATTTCGTGGCAGAATTACTTCTTGAAAGGTAAACACCGCCGCCGGTCGATTCGTGACACTTTAAGTCAAAAAATGACTAAAATTGTAGTTTGGTCACAAACGCCAACTCTTACTACGTAGCGTTTTGAGGTTTAGTTGCGGTAAGGGAAAAAATAGAGTTTGGGGTCGGCGAATTGAGCGGTCTATTACACCATTCTAGTGGTAATATTATCGTTCCGGAGGAAAATTATATGAAAATGATCGTGCTTTTTTGTGCGTTTTTGATTGCCGCGAGCGGTTCTGTGTTTGGCCAGGAATAACCAGTTCAGGCCGATGAAAGGATCGGCAACGCCTGAGTACCAAGAGTCCGGCGACCACGGCCTGTGTGTCGTTTTCAAAACTTACATCGTGCTCGCCGAGCCGAGTCAAGACGGCGGTGATGATGTCAACGTATGGCTCCGCAAAGGAACCGCAAAGGGAGCCGACGCATGCCGTATGGGTACGAACCCTGATTACATGATCAAAAATTCAGACAATAATTCGTTCTACGGCCTAACGGCAGTTTACTTTTTCGTCGATCAGGGAACCTCCGCCGGAGAGCGTACGCTGTTAGTTTTCAAGACAGAGTCCGGTGAACCTGTCACGACGGTCGATTACATCGGCAGCCCACGCATCGAAGCCGCCCGGTACCTATTCTTCGACGCCCCCTCAACTAAAAAAGGCCCGATCTCCACCTGCAAAGAAGCCGCCAAATGGAAACGCCAAGGCGGCAGTGTCGGCTGGGTCCAAGGCAAAAAACTAGACCTCGACACACAAAGATCGACAAACGTCGGCGGGTTGCGGTGTGTCTATCAGGAGTAAACGGTTCTCGCGACCGAACTAGGGCGAACATGAAAGACGGATTTAGAGTTGTGTTCATAATGATAGCTCTTTCGATAGGAGTGCGAATGCTCGCGGAGATACCGAGGGCGGTCACTAATGAACCGGCACTTGGATTTTGGTTTTTGGAGCCATAACCACTGTCGGAATCGTGACGGTGCTGTATTTCTTGATCCGTAAATTGCGTAACGGCAATGGCGGGCTGCCAACTCTGCGGTCAGCGTTTGGATCACTAGGAAATCTGACTCCGGCGAAAACATCCTCCGGTGCGATTACCCGGCAGTACCGAATGAACTATTTTGATCCGGCAGGAAATTCAAATAAAGTTTGGATCGGAATGGCATACGACGATGGCGGATTTGAAACGCGATTTGGACGGGTACGGGACGAGGCCAATCTGGTTTCGAGCCATAAAAAATTTGCTACACAGTATGCCGCGGAGAATGAACTTGAGCGAAAGCGGCGTGAGAAGCTGAGAAAGGGCTATAAGGATACCGTTGTTCTCGACAATAACGTAGCAACTGCCATAACAAAGGATAAAAAGGTAAGCCTTTCAAAAGTAGCCGCTGACGAGATCGAAGGAGCGTCGGACAAGGTAACCAGCGAACTGATCAAATACCTCGCTGAGATCAACATACATCACATCACGCATTCGACTAACATCAAATACGATGCCAAGACGGGAGCGTTCTCAACACCGCTCGGTATCCTGACCCCTGAGGCGATCAGCTCGGCACGTGACCTGCTGGGCGAACTGCGGAGACTCGACTCTCTGCAACGCAAACAGAAAAAGAAACGCGCCGAAACGGTTCGCGAATATTTCTATCTTGTCCCAAAGGATTTTGGCATGAAAATTCCACCAGCCGAGACTCTTATCGCGACCGAAGAGCAATTTCAAGAAGAGGCGGCGATACTAGACGCACTCGAATCTGCTATCTCGACCGACAAGCCGCAAGCCGCTAAGCAAAAGCTATTCGAATGCCGCCTCGTCAAGATCCCTCATTACACGGAAGAGGGTCGCGATCTATTTCGCAATGTCCGCGATCTATATTTTAAGACACGAAATACACAGCACCATCCGGGCGTAGCGGGTCTGCAGATCACGCGGCTCTATGAGGTCGAGATCGCTGAGATGAAACGCAAGTATGAGGTTTCGGCGAGGGATCTGGGAAATGTTCGCAGCGACCTTTGGCATGGAACACGAGCCTCAAATCTGCTCAGCATTCTCAAGCATGGCCTTGTCATCCCGCCCGCGAATGCGGCACATTGCACCGGCAGGATGTTTGGTAACGGGATATATACGAGTCTGCAAAGCACGAAAGCTCTGAACTACGCGACGGATTTTTTGGAATCGGAGCGGAATGCCCGGAAACCAGCGGACGTTTATGTTCTTGTGCGATGTTGCACTTGGGAAAGTCCATAAACCGCGAACCCCAGTAGGGCACTATCCCGTTCGAGGTTCGCATACAACATGGGTCGAACCAGGGCGTGGCGGTGTGCAAAATCACGAGTGCATCGTTTACGATACGTCACAGATCAATCTTAGATATTTGGCTGAATTTGGTACGAAGTAGGTGCCTCGTATTTAATGAAATCTGACTGAATCTTGTGCTATAAAATGGACTCATGAAGACACGAATAATTATTGCGATCGTCATCTTGCTAACCGCACTTCCTATCGCTGCCCAGTATGCACCGGAACCTAAGCGGGATCGGCTGGATTCTGCGCCAAAGGCGTTTCGGACATTTTTTGCGAAGTTTCGGACAGCGGTCGAAAAGAACAATAAAACTCAGGTCGCCGCAATGACCCGTTTTCCGTTTGCGTATGGCTATGACGCCGGCGACGAGGGGATGTACACGCGGACGCAATTCCTAAAGAACTTCAAACACGTCACCGGCGATTTCTTTGGCGAGTACAAGATGGACAAAATCCGTGGTTTGCAAAGGGAGACGACAACCTGGCCTACACCATCTCGACCAAGGCGCTTCGCACCTGACTTTTACCAAGTCGGGAAATACATTTAAGTTCATCTCATACATAGTCGAGCCGTGAGGTTTTGGAATTTTGTAAAAGTTGATTTGAGATTTAGCCGCGTTCACGCGGCTTACCCGAAGGGCAGATAGCCACGTCGCTTTAGCACGTGGTAGATTTGACCGAATTGTTTCGAAGGGCGTTTTAACGTCCTTACAACAACACGGCTTTAGCCATTTGAAACAAAGGACGTTGAAACGCCCTTTGAGCTTGTTTCGAGTCGATACCACGTCCTAAGGACGTGGCTATTCCGCGAAACGCATTAGATCAAACATATGTCGAGACAGCGTTTATTCAGAGATAAACTATCACATCACATGGCACACCAAAACGAGTCTGCCGATGATAACTGAGCGGATCGAAGACCGGCTTTATCACTATCTAACCCACAAAATACTCGAAACCCCGGGAGCAATACTTCACGCTATCGGCGGTATTCAAACTCACATTCATATTGGCGTTAGCTTGGAACCAAATATTCTCGTTTCCGATTGGATTGGAAAATTAAAAGGTTCGAGTTCGTATTACATCAACCACGAAGTTCAGCCCAAAGCTCTCGAATGGCAACGCGGTTACGGCATCGTGACGTTTGGAACTAAAGACCTGCAATTTGTCGTCGATTACATCAATAATCAAAAAGAGCATCACAAAGGGGCACCATTTACGAACGGTTGGAGAAATACTCTGCGATGATGGCTAAAGGCCAGTCCGATAAGGACGTTAAAACGCCCTTTTGTGTTTGGTTGATCCGATACCACGTCCTAAAGGACGTGGCTGTTCATACGCGGGAAGCCCGATCTCACTTTTCACCTCTCACTTTTGTCCGGCATTGCGAATGGGCCTTTGGCGAGATTCGGATCTTGCGGAGGTCGAGGATCATGTTGCCGTCGGCGTCGATCTTTGGGCGGAGAAATTCGATCGTGTCGGGCGGGCGGATGCCAAACTCGGCTACCAGACGATATGCGCGGATGATCTTGGATCCGCGTTTGCCGTAGTTTCTTGCCGGATAGGCGTGACGTGTGCCGGGACCGCCGGTTTGAGCGCGAGCCGCCGGGTAAATCGGTCAAACATTATCAGATACCCCGTCGGTTCACCGAGACGTTCGTGTGTAACCCGGCTGAGCACGATCGAACCGCCGCGATTAAGCGTCACATACAACCCAGACCAATGCGGAGCCACATCACCCCGCGGCAGCACCACCCAATCACCATCCGTAAGATCATCGTATCCTTTCATGAGCGTTAAGTTAGCCCATTAAGCGGCAAATTGAAATGCTATTATGCGGGTTTTGCCGATTATGCGGATTTTGCGTGGTTTTTTTGCTTAGAGGATGATCAGTGCTTTCATCAGCAATAAAACACCACAGTGTCAGCTCTCTCGTCCAACACGAATGGCACGACATTCACGTCGCTATCGTCCATCAAACTTTTTACCGTTTTGAATAGGGAATTTGGAGGTCTCAACAAACTTTCTGCGGAAGCCATGTAGGATGGAAACCGCCCACTCAAGTTCAACAAAAAGCCCCGCCGAAACGACGAAGCTCTTTATTATGCATTGTGCATTCTCAGTTGTTCTTGATTACGTACCCGTTTCCCAGCTCGTCATATATTCGAGCATTTCGGGGGTAAGGACGTCCATGTTGATGCCCATGGCGTGGAGCTTTAGGCTGGCGATCTCTTGATCGACTTCCTTAGCAGGACGTGGACGCCGGCAGCTAGCTTGCCTTGCTGTTTGACCAGATATTCGGCAGACAGGGCCTGATTGGCAAAAGACATATCCATCACGCTGGCCGGGTGGCCTTCGGCGGCGGCCAGGTTGATCAGGCGACCTTCGCCAAGCACGATCACGCTCTTACCACCGTCTTTGCTGATGTATTCTTCGACGAACGGACGGCGTTTGACGGCCGGTGCCGACATGTCGCCGAAGTGCGTCGAGGTTTAATTCGAGGTCAAAGTGGCCCGAATTACAAACGATCGCACCGTCTTTCATGACCTCAAAATGCTCGCGGTCGATGACGTGGCGGTTGCCGGTCACGGTGACAAAGAAATCGCCGATCTTCGCGGCGTCCTTGATCGGCACACGCGCATACCGTCCATAACGGCTTCAATCGCCCTGATCGGATCAATCTCGCAGACGACGACGTTCGCACCCATACCGCGGGCACGCATCGCAACGCCTTTACCACACCAACCGTAACCGACCGTGACAAGCGTTTTACCGGCGAGCAAAATGTTGGTCGCGCGGATGATGCCGTCAAGCGTCGACTGGCCCGTACCGTAGCGATTATCAAAGAAATGTTTGGTCTGAGCGTCATTAACCGCGATCGAAGGGAAGGTGAGAACACCCGCCGCGACCATTGCGTTAAGACGGACGATACCGGTCGTTGTTTCTTCGGTCGTGCCGATGAGATTTGGAATCGTCCTGCGTCGAGCGGATTCCGAAGCGATCAGCAGAGCCTCAGCTCCACCGGCTTGGAAAGTGCAGGCCAAAATTAGCTGTCTCGGTCGTGATGTGCGCACATGCGACCATTTTGACGCCCGCAAAGGTTTTCCTTTCAAAACGCTCGCGAATAAGCCTTAAAACCGGCATTTCGCGGTCGGCCCACTCGATGCGCTGCTTGCCTTGGGGGGCAAGATTGATGTCTTTGATATCGTATTCCATTGATGTTCCCGGATTAGCCATTTGCAGCTCCTTTATGTTCCTCAGCCGCTGTCCTCAGAGCCTCGGCTTTATCTGTTACTTCCCATGTAAACTCACCGTTTTTACGGCCAAAATGGCCAAAACGTGCGGTCGCTTTGTAGATCGGGCGACGCAGGTCGAGAGCTTCGATGATCGCCGCCGGGGTCAGGGTGAAATTTTCGCGAACGATGTCCGCAATACGCTCGTCATCAATCGTCCCGGTGCCGTGGCTGTCGATCAAAACCGACACAGGTCGGCAACGCCGATCGCATAAGCCAGCTGGACAGTGCATTTATCAGCAAGTCCGGCAGCGACAACGTTTTTAGCAATATAGCGGGCCATGTACGCAGCCGAGCGGTCAACCTTTGTGGGATCCTTACCCGAAAAAGCACCGCCGCCATGAGGAGCATAGCCGCCGTAGGTATCGACGATGATCTTACGGCCAGTTACGCCAGCATCGCCCATTGGGCCTCCGACAACGAATTTACCTGTCGGATTGATGTGATATTTGGTTTGATCGTCGAGAAGCTCGGCTGGGATCCAGGCTTAATTACATGCTCCAAGATATCGCGGCGAATGTCTTCGATATCGAGATCAGCAGTCTGCGAAGATATAACAACCGCCTCAACGCGGTATGGGCGGCCGTCACGATACTCGATCGAAACCTGCGATTTACCGTCCGGGACGCAAAGTAGGAATCGTGCCGTCACGGCGAACTTCGCTCAGCTTGCGAGTCAAATTGTGAGCCATCTGGATCGGCATCGGCATCAGCTCAGGCGTCTCGTTACATGCGTAACCAAACATGAGTCCCTGATCACCGGCACCGCCGGTATCAACGCCCTGTGCGATATCCGGCGACTGTGTGCCGATAGCGTCGATGACGCTACAGGTGTTCGAGTCGTAGCCGAATTCAGCGTTGTTATAGCCGATCTCTTCGATAGTTCACGAATGATCTGCTTGTAATTGACCTTAGCCGTGGTGGTGATCTCACCAGCTACGACCGCAAGGCCGGTTGTTACAAGCGTTTCGCACGCGACGCGGGCCGTAGGGTCCTGTGCCAAAAGCAACCAAAATTGCATCTTATATGATCCGCAATTTTATCCGGATGACCCTCGGTCACCGACTCCGATGTGAATAGAAAATTTCCGTTACTCAATTTTTACGTAACTCCTTTTATAGGGTTGTATTAATTGGAATCTTTGATAGATAACAAAACGATAATCATAGCTTTTTTTACCAGAGAGGTG
>JADJRV010000027.1 GCA_016712045.1 Chloracidobacterium sp.
AAGCTCGAACAGCGTGGGAAACGCGTGACATGGCTCGAAGTTGGTGAGGACGGCTCGCTGGATATTGATTCGTTGCGGACATACCTCGATGAGCGGACGGCCATCATTCAATAATGTTGGCTAACAACAGGAAACGGGCATTTATTTCCGGTCGAGAGATCGCGGAGATCGTAAGAGCGTTCGGCCGCGTTGTTTCATGTCGACGGCGTCAATGCCGTCCGGAAAATCCCGATCGATCTAAAGGATCACAGATCGACCCTTTCTCTGTCGGCACATAAATTTTACGGGCCAAAAGGGCATTGGGGCGTTGTATGTTCGCGATGGCGTCGAGGTGCCGTCGATGTATTTTGGCGGCGGAACTGGAAAACGGGCGGCGTGCCGAAACCAAGGCCGTTCATCAGATCGCCGGGATCGGGCGGCGGCAGGACTTGTTCGCGATCTATCGCCGATGCAATCAGTCCGGGGAGATGCGTGACCGCCTTGAAAGCTCTATATTGGCAACGATCCAGGACTCTTTTCTTAACGGCACTGCTGACACATCAAAACGTCTGCCAAATACGTCGTATATCTCGTTTGCAAATACCAACGGTGAGGCGATACTTGCTATGCTTGACGAAGCGGATATATGCGTTTCGACCGGTTCGGCCTGCAATTCGCAAGACCACGCGGCGTCAGCCGTTCTACAGGCGATGAACGTGCCGTACGCGCGGGCGATGGGTGCGATAAGATTTTCATTGGGCAGAAACAATACAGCCACCGAGGTCGAAACCGTCATCGAAGTGCTGCCCGGTATCATCGAGAACTTAAGAAAATTGAGAATTTGACTATTATTTGGGAGAAATTTGTGAAAAAACAGATCTTGTATTATTCGTTTGCGATCGCATTATTGATCGGAGTTTACGCTGGCGCAACACACGTGGCGGCTCAGGATGGACAGATAACCGGCGGTTACGGCGATGCTGCGGTCGATTCAAAAGAGACAAAAAAGATCGCCCGATTTGCGGTCAAGGCACGAGCAAAGAGCACACATAAATCGTTAAAGCTGGGTAAAGATCGTCAAAGCCGAGACTCAGGTAGTCAGGGGATTAAATCACCGGATCTGCATGGACGTCCGCGAAGGCAGCAAAAAGGCACGTCGAGTAACGGTTGTGGTTTGGGAGACATCAACAACAGGCCGCTGCAACTAACGGACTGGAAAACCGGCGGATGCAAATCTAAGCGGCTTTTTCGATGCCGTAACGCGAGAGTTTCAGATAAAGCCCGCGGCAGGTGAGACCGAGTTCGTTGGCTACGCGGGAGATATTCCATTATGGCGTATCAGCTGCTCGGATCAGCTGCATTTCAAGGTCGGAGACGGCTGCTTCGGAGCGTGCCGCCTTGGCCGGGATATTGGAGAATGGCGAGATCAGGCTGTCGCATAGAGGCGATCGGCCGGACATTTGAAGCCATATCAAATGGCGTGAGCGGCTTGGCGCTGCGTTTCAGATCAGGCGAGAGATGATCAGGCGTAATCACCTCGTTATCGACAGCCCAGGCGACGACGCTGGATCTCGTTGCAGACTGGCGACACTTTCCCTCCCAATTACAAACCATCAACATATCAACTGCCTGCGGCGTAAATGTGAGGTCGTGTTTGCCGAACCGCTCCGAGTAATGATTTAACGTAATACTGCACGATCGGCGGTATCTTTCAGGCCGCGTTCGCGGAAAGGCGGCTCGCAGCCGGATCACATTGAGGCGGTAATAAAGGTCCTCTCTAAAGCTGCCGTCGGCGACCTTCTCCTCGAGCGGCATATTGGTCGCGGCGATGATGCGAACATCCACCTTGAGCGGCTTTTTATCGCCGAGCGGCTGTATTTCGCCTTCCTGCAGAAAGCGGAGCAGTTTTGGCTGCACATCGATCGGCAGATCGCCGACTTCGTCGAGGAAAAGCGTTCCGCCGTCAGCGGTGCGAATGACGCCGGGCGAATCCTGAACGGCTCCGGTGAACGCACCTTTCTTGTAGCCAAAAAGGTGGCCCTCGGCGAGTTCTTTCGGAACGGCGGTGCAATTAAATGGGACAAAGACCTTGTCTTTACGGTTCGAGAGCGTGTGGATCGCCCGCGAGACGAGCTCTTTACCGGTACCGGATTCGCCGGTGACGAGTACGGTCACGTCGGACGAACGGATCTTGTAAACCTCCTCCACGAGCGAGGTCATCGCCGGCGACGAATGGATAAAGCCGGGCATCAGGCTGTTTGAGGTGTACGGACTCAGAGGCTGCTCGAGCCGGCTGCGATTTGCCTCTTTCGCGAAGCGATCACGTCCATGCACCAGCTCGACAACGCGAAGCAGCGGCTGCAAGGAACTGTCATCATTAAGAACGGCACCCGGACTGCGGGTCAATGATCAGCAGCACCGCCGGCGCCGCCGATCCGCGAAATGCATCACCGCAATATTCTTCGTACGGGCAAATGTCTTTCGTCGCCGGCTGCCTTGCGCGTCGTGCAGCTGTGACCAGCTCATTGCTTTCCTGCGGCGAGTATCCGTGAGTGATAAACGGGTAAAGCCGTTTTTGGTCGTTGAACTGGGCGATGCGATCTTTTGGCGTTGCTCTCCTGTTTCAAAACGGCGACCAGCTCGCGGAAAAGCAGCTCGCGCGAGGCGGTCGCCTCAGCTAGACGCACGGTCAAAAGCTGCGAAACGACCGAGTTGGTCCTTCCGGACTTACCGGCCTGTGGTTTGTCGCCGTTTACCGAACGCGAATCGAGATGTTTCATCTCGATGCCTGCTGTCCGTCAAAAGTGCAGTTGCCCCAGCTTTTGAAAATATCGAGCGGCCGTCGTCAAGGTGCTTTTGCGCGCGGGCGTGAGTCTGCATCTAGTGCTGGCCCAAGCAAGTGCATCAGGGCGGTGTGATAAATGTCTTCGGCCGCCTCAAAGATCGGTAAGCCCCGGCTAAAATGATGCACAGCAAGCTCGTCATCGTCGCCTCTCGATCGCCGACAGGCCGCGAATCCGCTGGATATTGCCGAGCACAAAGAAATCAGACGACGGATCGGTTTCTTCGATCATCTGCAGAGCTTCCTCGGCTTCTTCGGGTTTGTGCTGCTTTACAAAGCTTTCGGCGAGCACGAAGCCGGCCATGTTGGCGTAATGTTTGTCGCCGATCTCGCCCGAGAAGCGAATGGTTTCCTGTGCCTTCTCAACCGCTTTGTTGAGCTGTCCCTGCGCGAGATAACATCGCGCGAGGCTACGCATCGATTGGACCGTGTACCACTGATGCTTTCGCCGCTGGGCAAATTCGACGGCCATGTCGAGAAATTTTTCGGCTTCGGCAAGGTTTCCGCGCAAGATATTTAGCTCACCTAGACTGTCGTAAATACCGGCGACGTGGACATGATCTTCTTTGAGGGCGATGTCGAGAGCACGCCGGATCATTTCCTCGGCCTTGGTCCATTCGCCGACCTGCAACAGGTGGATGCCGAGATTGTTATAGGCGATGACCGAATTTAGAGCGTGTTCGGTCTGGTCAAAAACTCGATCGACTTTTCCAGACAGGCGACGCCGTCCTGTATGGGCGACGAAGGAACCAATACGCTCCGGACATATCGGTATAGAGCTTTCCGAGCATAAACGGGGCCGAATTGCTGCCGATGATCTTGATGCCCAGCTCAAAATTTTCGATAGATTTTTCGCTGTTACCCTCTTGGTGATATGTGTTGGCGATCTCACGATATGCCTCTGCCATACCGAGCCAGTTTGCATTTTCGCGAAAATGGTCGAGGGCTCTCTGAGCAAAATCGCGGCTGATCGGGTATTCGCTCAGCTTGCGATACACGCGGGCCAGAGCAATATCAATATTACCGTTCAGATGGCGCAGGTCATTTTCCTCGGCCTTTTTGAGCGTTTCTTTGAGGAGCGTGACGGCCTTTGGCTGGTCGGTCAAGTTGTTGTAGGCGATCGCAAGCTGGGTCGTGACGCGAACCTGCGTCTCAGTCGAAAGCTTTGCAAGTTCAGCCTCGTCCTCAAACGGGCGGACGGCCTCAAGAGATTCCTTATACCGGCCCGTCGTCTCGAGCGTAAATGCGAGCAGCCGTTTGAGATTGGCAAAATTATCCGGCGTGTGATTAAACCCGGCGATAGTTTCAACGAGTATCTTTTCCGCCGCTGCTGAGTGGCCTTCGCGCAGTTTTTGCCCGACGCTTGCGAAAAGCGTGTCGAGACTGCGCGGATCCAGAGCTCGAGCGGCCTTAGCTCCGCGAGCACTATCCGATCCTGACAACCTATCTGTTGTGGCTTTGTCCTTTTTCATTTTCCGGTACCAAACAAAACGACCAATCGCTGCCGGATTTCAGATCACGGCGAGGCAAAATTCGTTTGATTGCATACTAAGTAAACAGCGCAAGAGAAATTTAACAAAAACCGCCCGCGAAGTCTATACTTTTATTTATGCCTGATTTTCCGGACATTGAGAATGGCGGCGTTGACGTGCTGCCCGAGCGAAAGACCAAGCTCGAAAAGCCAAAGCTTTTTAAGGTTTTGCTCCACAACGACGATTTCACGACGATGGAATTTGTCGTCTTTGTCCTGCAATACGTCTTTTCGCGCTCCGACGCCGAAGCTTTTACTATCATGCTAAAGGTGCACAACGAGGGCGTCGGCATCGCCGGAATCTATCCGTACGAGATCGCGACGATGAAATCCGAAAAGGCGATGAACCTCGCCAAGGCTCGCGAATATCCTCTGCTGTGTACGGTCGAGGAAGAATAATCTGCGGGCGTGTGATAATATTATTTCTATTATGCGGAGGCCATCGCCCATTATTATAGACAACAATGGACTCGCGTTCGACGAAAGTTGAACGTCTGCAAACGTATGTTTACGCGAGTCCCAAGCTACAGAAAAGCTTGGGGCTTTTTGATTTATCAATGAGTGAAGAATTAGATCTTAAGAAAACAGTGAACCTGCCCCGGACGGATTTTTCGCAAAAGGCGAATCTTGGGCAGATGGAGCCTGCGCGTTTGAAAAAATGGCAGGAGATTGGGCTTTACGATCAGGTGCTAAAAGCCCGTGAGGGCCGTGAGAAATTTATCCTCCACGACGGCCCGCCATATGCCAATGCCGACATCCACATCGGCACCGCTCTCAATAAGATACTCAAAGATTTTGTCGTCAAGACCCGATCGATGATGGGTTTTGAGGCTCCGTATGTGCCGGGTTACGACTGTCACGGGTTGCCGATCGAGACTATTGTTGAGAAAAAGCTGGCTGATAAAGGGAAGAATAAGAACGACATACCGGTCGCGTCGTTTCGACGCATCTGCCGCGAGCACGCCTCGACGGCGATGAACGGCCAGACGCGCGATTTTCAGCGGCTTGGCATACTGGGCGAATGGGCGACGCCTTACCTGACGATGTCGGCGGAGTACGAATCATCAACCGCACGGCTTTTTGGCAAATTTCTCGAACGCGGCTTTGTCTACAAAGGCCTGCGTCCAGTCTATTGGTGCATCCACGACCAGACGGCGCCTCGCCGAAGCCGAGGTCGAGTATCGCGAACACACCTCACCGTCGGTGTATGTAAAATTTCCGCTCAAGACCGACCCGGCCCAGATCGATGGTGCTCTGGCGGGTAAAAATGTTTTTGTCGTCATCTGGACCACCACGCCGTGGACGCTGCCTGCAAATCTTGGCATCACTGTGCACCCTGATTTTGATTATTCGGCGATCGAGGTTTCGGATGGCGAGGTTTTCATCGTTGCTTCGGAACTTGCAAAAGCATTTTCAGAAACGTGCGGCTTTGCCGAGTACGAAGAGATCGCAAGATTTAAGGGCTCAAAGCTCGACCGCATGGAAGCGAAACACGCCTGGCTTGATCGCACGTCGCTGATAATGAACGGCGAACACGTCACGCTTGGCGAGGCTGACGCTGAGGTCGAGCTTGACGTTCGATTTGAGAATAAATCGGCAGCGAAATCAGGCACGGGCTGTGTTCACACGGCTCCGGGCCACGGTGCGGACGATTTTGCTATCTCGAAACGGTACGGGCTCGAGATCTATGCACCGGTTGATGCGGCGGGTAGATTCACACCCGAAGTCGAGCATTTCGCGGGCGAGGATGTCTTTACCGCTAACTCAAAGATCGTGACCTTCCTACGTGAAACTGGAACCCTAGTTCACAGCGAAACTTATGCACACCGCTATCCACATTGCTGGCGGTGCAAAAATCCGGTCATTTTCCGGGCGACGCCGCAGTGGTTCGTTTCGATGGATAAAGCCGTTGATGGTTCGAGTCTGCGAAACCGAGCTCTCGACGAGGTCAAAAAAGTAAATTGGCACCCGTCTTGGGGTGAGGGACGCATGGCCAATATGTTCAAGGGGCGACCCGATTGGTGCGTTTCGCGTCAGCGGTTCTGGGGCGTGCCGATACCGGTTTTTTACTGCCAATCCTGTGAGGAAGCGGTCGCCGATCCAAAGATCATCGACCACGTCGCCGATATTTTTGCCGTTGAGACTGCCGATGCCTGGTACGCACGGCCCGAGCACGAGTTGTTGCCCGAGGGGTATAAATGTGCCAAATGCGACAGCTCTGATTTTAGAAAAGAGACCGACATTCTCGATGTTTGGTTCGATTCGGGTTCGAGCTGTGTTGCGGTGCTTGAGACGCGCGGTGACACATTGAGATTTCCCGCAGATGTTTATCTTGAGGGGGGCGATCAGTATCGCGGCTGGTTCAACTCCAGCTTGAGCTGCGGCATCGCGGCCCACGATCAGGCTCCGTACAAACAGATCATAACGCACGGCTGGGTGGTTGACGGCGAGGGCCGAAAGCAGAGCAAATCGATCGGCAACGTGACCGCGCCAAATGAGATCATCGACAAATCAGGCGCCGATGTGCTACGTCTGTGGGCGGCGGCGGTCGATTATACCGAGGACGTGCGGTGCTCGGAAGAGATCCTGAGCCGCGTGGTCGATGCATATCGCAAATTTCGCAACACCTTGCGATATGCCCTCGGCAATCTCGACGGCTTTGATCCCGCCAATGATGCCGTGTCGGTCAACCATATGGAAGAGATCGACGTATGGGCGCTTGCGGGGCTCAATGAGGTCACGGAAAAGGTACTCGCGGCGTACGAAGCGTATGATTTTCAGGCGGCGTACAATGCGATCTATAATTTCTGTACGGTCACACTGTCAGCACGCTATTTCGACATCATCAAGGATCGGCTCTATATTCTCGCACCAAAATCGGAGGCGAGACGCTCAGCCCAGACCGCGCTGTATCAGATCACGGACACACTTTGTCGCCTGATGTCGCCGATCCTTGCATTTACGTCAGATGAGGCGTGGGAAAATCTGCCGGGGCAACAACTGGCGTCTGTACATCTCGCAGAGTTTCCTGAGGTCGCGGAGGTTGATAACTCAGGACTTGCGGCCAAGTGGGAACGTATTTTCGAGATCCGCGACGAAGTGCTAAAAGCACTTGAAATCGCTCGTAACGACAAGCAGATCGGCTCGTCACTCGAAGCAAAGGTTATTTTGACGACCGATGCCGAGACGACTCGGTTACTGCTCGATTATTATGAGCAGCTGCGTTACATATTTATCGTCTCGCAGGTCGAGGTGCATGAGGGGGATGGGTTTGCTGTCGGTATCGAAAAGGCCGACGGCGAAAAATGCGAGCGGTGTTGGAATTATTCGACCCGCGTCGGCGAATTTGCAAAATACCCGACCGTCTGCGAGCGTTGCGCCGGTGCCCTGGACGAGATCGGTTAGGAGGGAGAAATGTTAAATAAAGCGATTTTACTATTTGCGGTGATCGTAGTCTTAGCAGGAGCAACCCTTGCTCAGGGAGTTTATACTCCGGAAAAGGGCTCGCCCGAGCGAAAGGCAATTCTCGATGCGCTCCGACTGCCTGTCGAAAAGGAATTGAAGCAGCAGATAGTGTTTGTTGCCAATGATTTTAAGGTTATGGGCAATTGGGCATTTATCGGGGGTGATCCGCAAAGCCCTGACGGCGGCCAGCCAGATTACCGCGGCACGCCGTATCAAGAGGCAAAAGACGCCGATATGTTCGACAATAATTTCTTTGCCCTGCTCAAAAAGACCGGCGGCAAATGGAAGGTCGTCCATTACGCCATTGGTTGTACCGATGTTTGCTACGCCGATTGGTGGAGCCGTTACAAAGCCCCAAAGGCTATTTTTCCGTATACTGAATAGCGAACCCTTTGTTGTCGGCGAACGTAATATCGACTGAGTTACGATCAAAATATTTTAGGAGTCTCGATAATTATGAAGTACAAGTTTGCCGTAGGATTCGCGTTTTTGATGTTTGCCGTTACAGGAAACATATTTGCGCAGGTAACAGAAAAGGACGCAGTTCGCATTCCGCTCGAAAACTATCTAAAGGGTCACGCGACCGGTGACGGCGAGTATATGAAAAAAGCCTTTCACACTGAGGGCAATCTGATATTTATACGCGAAGGTAAATACACGACGCGTTCGTTTGCCGATTATATCGCTGGGTTTACAGGCAAACCTCCGGCTGACGAGGCGCAGCGAAAACGTTGGATCGATAGCGTTGATATCGCCGGAAACGCGGCTGTCGCAAAGATCATCCTCGATTATCCGAGTGTTAAATTTGTCGATTATATGTCGCTGCTAAAGATCAACGGCGAGTGGAAGATCATCAATAAATCGTTTTACGCCGAACCAAAAACCGCACCCGCCGAGGCTAAAAAACCGTAAATGAACAAACGCGACTTTTTTTGGAAACTGGGTTATCTGGCGATCGCGGGCGGTGTCTTTATGGTCGATCAGACCACCAAGGCGTGGGCGACTCGCACGCTGCGTACGGGCGGCGACAGGCCGGTGATCGACGGGCTGCTCAATTTTGCATACGCCCAAAATACAGGCGTCGCGTTTTCGATGCTTGACGAGCACGGCGATGCCGGACGCTGGGGACTCTCGGCGATCGCTTTTGTCGCGGCGGCACTCGTACTCTTTTTCTTTTGGCGAACACCGCGAAGTGACGACCGCATCCTCGGTGCGTTGGCGCTGTTGCTCGCGGGCATCGTCGGTAACGTTACAGACCGCATGCGGCTCGGGTTCGTAGTAGATTTTATCGATGTCCAGTTTGGCAATTGGCATTACCCGACATTTAATGTCGCTGATGCGGCGATTTGCGTGGGTGCCGGGCTGTTGCTGATCGATATGTTTTTGAGCAAAAAGAAACAGGCAGAAACGCGGGCCGTGGGGAGCGTGGCTGAGTAAGGCCCAAGAACCCAGTCGCTATCGCTCCCGGTTCTGACAAGTATCATGTACCCAGAGTTATTTCGCATCGGCACATTTCCAATTACGACGTACGGCATTTTTATGGCGGTGGGGATGTTGCTTGCCCTGTTTGCGGCATCGCGGCTGGGTGCCCGTGACGGCATTCCGCGCGAACGCATCTACGATCTCGGCCTGTGGACGCTGATCGGCGGGCTCGTCGGGTCAAAGGTTTTGATGATCCTGGTCGAACCGGATGTGCAGATATTTACGCTCGATTTTCTGCGTTCGGGCGGCGTGTTTTATGGCGGTTTGATAGGCGGATTTCTAGCTGTCGCGATATTAGTGCCGCTTTATAAACTGCCGTTTTGGAAAGTCGCTGACGCGTTTGCCCCCGGCGTTGCGCTCGGACAGGCGTTTGGCCGCCAAGGGTGTTTTGCGGCGGGTTGCTGCTGGGGAAAGCCGACGGATCTGCCGTGGGGCGTGCATTTTACGACGCTCGGGCACGAATATACGGGCGTTCCGATCTATACCGCTGACGGCGGCGACCTGCATTTGCACCCGACGCAGATGTACGAATCGCTGTTGATGCTCGCTATTTTTGGCCTGTTGATCTATTTGCACCGGCATAAGAAATTTGACGGCCAGATCCTCGTCATTTACGGTGTCATCTATTCGATACTGCGGTTTTCGATCGAATTTGTTCGCGACGACCCGCGCGGCGACCTGCTTGGATTTACATCCGCGACCGGGCTCTCGACCTCGCAAGGCGTAAGCCTGATCGTTGCGATAACGTCTATCATTTTCCTCATTTGGCGGCTGAAAAAGGCCCGCAATACCGCTCCCCAAACCACAGAGTGACCGAAGAAAACCTAGCATTAACTTTCAAAACAACTGCAGACGATACAGGCATGCGTCTCGACGCTTATCTTGCCGATCACATCGAGGGTTGGTCGCGTTCACGTTTGCAGCGGCTGATCGAAAATGAGGACGTGCTCGTTAATGAAAAGCCGGTCAAGCCATCGTACAAACTCCGTGAAAATGACGAGATCGAGGTCGATCTGGTCGAGGCACAGGCCGCACGGTTTGAGCCGGAAAATATACCGCTCGATATCGTTTTCGAAGACGAATTTCTCGCCGTCATCAATAAACCCGCGGGTATGGTCGTCCATCCCGGTGCGGGTGTGCAGTCCGGCACGCTCGCAAATGCGATCGCGTATCATTTTGAATTTGAGCAGACAGCGGACACTGACGGCCGTTCGGAATTGCGAATCGGCATCGTTCACCGGCTCGACAAAGACACGTCAGGGCTGATCGTCGTCGCAAAAAATGACGAAATACACGAGGCTTTGTCTGAGCAATTTCGCTCCCGCGAGGTCTATAAATCTTACGTCGCCCTAGTGCACGGTACGCCGGATCAAAATATGGGCAAGATCGACGCTCCGATCGGCCGCAACAAACACAACCGTCTGCGGATGAAGGTCGCTACGCATGGCCGCTCGGCGTTGAGCCTGTGGAAAGTGCGGACACGTTACGCAAAATTTACCCTGCTCGATGTCGAGATCAAAACCGGCCGCACCCACCAGATCCGCGTCCACACCGCGTTTATCAATCACCCGGTCGTCGGTGACGAGATCTATAACGAGGGCCGCGACAACACGGTCGCCGACACCAATACCCGCAACGCCATCGCCTCAATGCCCAGATTTTTCCTCCACGCCGAACGGCTTTCATTTACCCATCCGAAAACGCAGGAAAGGCTCGAATTTACGCAGCCTCTGCCGCCGGAATTGACTGGTTTTCTCGAACTCTTATAAGTTGCCTCCGACTTTAATCGGAGGAAAGTGATCCTCACAGTATTATGGCTTTAGCCAAATTCGGCTAAAGCCGTAGATCTTTCTCGCCATCTAACCTCCGACTAAAGTCGGAGGCGATTGATCAAAACCATTTCTAGATTTGCTATGATTGTGGCGAAGTTTCTAAATTAGTGGTCCGGTCCGGTCCGGTCCGGTCCGGTCCGACCAGGTGGACCAGGGTGGACCAGGGTGGACCACCCACAGCCAATAACAATGAAAACCACGCTCTTCGCCGCCGCGTTTTGTCTTCTGCTTGCTTCTTTTTCGTTTGCTCAGACTGACGAGATCAATATTATTCCGCGACCTAAGTCAATAACTCCATTTCAAGGCGAGTTTGTTGTAAGCAATAAGACAAAGCTTTTGCTAGAGAGCAATGGCGACAAAAAGTTTGCGATTCTTTTGAATGCTTACCTTAAAAATAATGTTGGATTTACTTTGTCAACGACCAATAACTTTCGTTGCCAAGACTGTATTGCTTTTACGGAGCGAATTATTGATCCTCCACCTTTTCCAGAGGGTGGTTATCGACTTTCGGTTAGGCAGTCCAAATTAGTAGTTCAATCCACTAACGATGCGGGAAAATTTAATGGGTTGCAGTCATTGATTCAACTAATGACGAAAGAGCCTAAAGGAAATCTGAAAGTTCGGTCGGTGTCAATCTATGATTATCCCCGTTTCCCATACCGAGGTATGCATCTCGACGTCTCGCGGCATTTTATGCCGGTGGAGTTTGTTAAGAAATACATCGATCTGATGTCTCAGTACAAGTTCAACACCTTTCACTGGCATCTGACGGACGATCAGGGGTGGCGGATCGAGGTCAAGAAATATCCGCGCCTGACCGAGATCGGGTCGAAACGGACGGAATCGCATCTTGGGCCCTACACGACGACATTTAAGGGTGATGGCGTGCCGGTCGAGGGGTTTTATACTCAGGATCAGATCCGAGATGTTGTCGCTTACGCCAAGGCGAGATATATCACCGTTATTCCTGAGATCGAGCTGCCGGGCCACTCTTCGGCGGCTCTTGCGGCTTATCCTCAGTTTGGCTGCAAGGCAGGCTACGACTACAAGGTCAAAATGACTTGGGGAATTTTTACCGAAGTTTTTTGTCCGACGGATGAGACGTTCAAATTTCTCGAAGACGTACTGGACGAGACGATCAAGCTCTTTCCAGATTCTCCGTACATACACATCGGCGGCGACGAAGTGCTCAAAACCATGTGGAAAGAATCGCCGTTCGTGCAGGAACTCAAAAAGAAAGAGGGCCTAAAAGACGAGCACGAGGTGCAGAGCTATTTTGTGCGGCGGATCGAAAAATTTATTAATTCAAAGGGAAAGAAGATCATCGGCTGGGACGAGATACTTGAGGGCGGCTTGGCGCCAAACGCGACCGTAATGTCGTGGCGCGGTACCAAGGGCGGGATCGAGGCGGCCAAGGCAAAGCACGACGTGATAATGACGCCGACCGATTACAGCTATTTTGACTACAACCAAGGCGACCCCGCGACCGAGCCGCTAAATATCGGCGGATACGTCACGCTCGAAAAGGTCTATAGCTTCGACCCTGTACCAAAAGAGCTGTCACCCGCCGAGGCAAAATACATCATCGGCGCCAAGCCAATATCTGGACCGAGTATCTAGAGACGCCTGCGGCGGTCGAATATATGGCTTTCCCCAGAATGCTCGCGATGTCTGAGGTGTTGTGGTCGCAGCCGTCGAATAAAGACTACGAAGACTTCCTACGCCGTCTGCCGTCGAGCCTTATTCGGCTTGATAAGCAGAATGTGAATTTCCGCATCCCCGAACCGCACAATTTACAAAATGTGGTTCTCGGGAGCACCGAGGGGTTTAAGATCGAGAATATTTATTCGGACATTCCCGGCGCACGCGTATTGCATACGACCGACGGCAGCGAGCCTAATGAAAAGTCGCCGCAGATCCCGGCCAAGTTTCTGATCAGCCCAAATGGCGATAAGGTGCAGACGCTAAAAACGATCGTCGTTTTGCCGTCGGGCCGCAAAAGCTCGGTGTATTCGGTCGTCTTTCTGCGTCGGCTCTGGCTAGGGCCGCAGCCCGACCCGAAAGACTCGCGTCCGGGCGTTAAGTATTCGCTCTATGTCCCAAGCAACGCCTACGGACAGGACACCGTTCCAGTCACTGGCGAGACGAAGTCCATCGGGCTCGAACAATTTGCGAACCGGATCGACCCAAAACAGACGTGGGGCGTTTCGTTTGACGGGTACTTTAACGCTCCGGTCGATGCGATATATGAGTTTCAGATCGACTCGACGAATGACAGGCAGCTCACGATCGACGAACAGACGCTGATCGACGAAGCCGGGACAAAAGACCGTGCGGTCACATCCACGGTCGTTCCTCTACGCGCCGGTTGGCATAAGATATCAATGCACTACGACCACCGCGAAGGCGAACCATTTTGGCGCGTCCGCTGGGCGATAAAGGGGCAAAATTGGCGGGGACTTGAGTTGGTGTATTGAGAGGAATTAGCCACAGATGAACACAGATAAACACAGATTTGGTTTTAGGCCCTTGGTCTTTGGTTTTTGGCTTTTACTGTTCACTATTCACTGTTCACTATCCACTGTGATCGGCCAGAAGGCCGATCACGCACGGTGGGTCAATCCTTTTATCGGCACGGGCGGGCATGGGCATACGTTTCCGGGGGCGACGATGCCGTTTGGGATGGTGCAGCTATCACCCGACACGCGTATCGATAACTGGGACGGCTCGAGCGGCTATCACTACTCCGACGACACGATATTTGGCTTTTCGCACACGCATCTAAACGGAACCGGCATTCCTGACGGTTGCGATATTTTGTTTATGCCCTATGTCGGGAAACCGGTGTTCTTTTCTAGCGACCAGCTCGTAAATGGATCAGCATCGAAGTTTTCACGTAAATGAAAACGCAGAGCCGGGCTACTATTCAGTGCAGCTTGACGATGACGGTATCCTCGCCGAGATGACGGCGACCTCTCGGGTTGGTTTGCATCGCTATCGCTTTCCCGAAAGCAGTGAAGCTCAAATCCTTCTTGATTTGAAATGGCGAGATAAGGTTTTGGATTCAGACATCAAAGTAATAGGACAGAAACGGCTCGAAGGAACCCGTCGTTCTTCGTCGTGGGCAAAGGAACAGGCTGTTTACTTTGTTGCTGAGTTTTCCAAGCCCTTTGACCTAGCGTTTTTCAACGGAACGACAAAAGATTTCAATTTAAAGGAGCAAACTCTTTCCGGAGGGAACCTATCGCAGAAAGTATCCTTCAGATTCACAACCTCGGCCAGCGAACAGATCCTATTAAAAGTTGCGATCTCTTTCGTATCTATCGAAGGTGCCCGCAAAAATCTCGCCGCCGAGTTGCCGGGTTGGGATTTTGACAAGGTACGGGGGGACGCTAAAGCGGCTTGGAATAAGGAGCTTTCTAAGATAGAAGTCTCCGGCGGGAACGATGCTCAGACGACCAATTTTTACACGGCGCTGTATCACACGATGATCCAGCCGAATGTGTTTAATGATGGGGACGGCGGGTATCGTGGTCTCGACGGCAAAGTGCATTCTTTGCGGAGTGGGGGAGTAGAGGAGGGGAGGAGTAGGGGAGGCCGGAAGAATCCGCAGTCCGCTATCCGCGATCCGCAATCGGAGCAGTACACCGTTTTTTCGCTCTGGGACACGTTTCGGGCGGCTCATCCGCTTTATACGATCATCGACCAGCGGCGGACGGTCGATTTTATAAACACGTTCATTCGCCAATACGAACAGGGCGGGCGGCTGCCGGTTTGGGAGCTTTGGGGCGAGGAAACCGACACGATGATTGGCTACCACGCCGTTTCGGTCATTGCGGATGCGATGGCAAAAGGCATAAAAGGATTTGATTACGAAAAGGCTTACGCCGCCGCAAAACACTCCGCGGAGCTCGACCATTTTGGCCTAGCCGCCTACAAAAAACGCGGCTACATCTCGATGGAGGACGAGAACGAATCCGTCTCACGAACGCTCGAATACGCCTATGACGATTGGTGCATCGCTCAGATGGCAGGAATATTGGCGGCAAAAGGAGAAGATGAAATAAAGAGAACCGGCTTCGTGACAAGTTGGAATGAGAAATCAATATTCCGATACAAACAGGACACAGCCAAATTCGAACAACGGGCTCGTTATTTCGAAAATCTCTTTGACACGAAAACCGGCTTTTTCCGGCCGAAAAAGAACGGCGGTTTTGTCGAGCCTTTTGCTCCTAACGAGGTGACGTTTGGTTTTACCGAGGGCAATTCTTGGCAGTATTCGTTTTTTGTTCCGCATGATGTAGCGAGGCTTGAGGAATTGATGGGCGGGCGGGAGAAATTTGTCGCAAAGCTCGACGAGCTTTTCTCTACAGATCAAAAACTTGCGGGCCGCGAGCAGGCTGATCTGACCGGGCTGATCGGGCAATATGCTCACGGCAACGAGCCTTCGCATCATATCGCGTATTTATATAACTACGCCCACCAGCCATGGAAAACGCAGAAATACCATCCGGCAGATAATGGACGAATTTTACAAGCCAACGCCGGACGGCCTGATCGGCAACGAAGACTGCGGCCAAATGTCAGCGTGGTACATATTGTCTGCGTCCGGGTTCTATCCGGTTGCTCCGGGCGATGGCGTTTACGCGTTCGGTACGCCGCTTTTCCCGGAGATGACCTATCGGCTTGAGAATGGAAAAACATTTACTATCAAGGCAAAGAACGTCTCATCCGCAAAGAAATACATCCTCAATGCCAAGCTCAACGGAGCGCCATACAAAAAAGCATTTATCACCCACGAAGACCTGTTGCGCGGCGGCGTGCTCGAATTTGCGATGATCGATCAGCCGGTCACAACGGCGTTCACCGAGTTTCCGGTCTCGTCGATCGGTGCAGCAACGGTTGCGGTGCCTGTGATCGAGGGGAAACGTACATTTACCGACAAAACAACCGTCAGCTTATCGACGACGCAGGACGCGGAGATAATGTACACGGTGGTCAGTCTTGTTAGGGACGCTCCCAGCCAAACCAAAAAATACACGGGGCCATTTACGATCAGTGAAAATTCTAAGGTTGAGGCATTTGCTAAGGACCTGAAAACCGGTGCGGTGAGTTTTACGACTGAGGCCAATTTAATCAAACAGCCAAACGACTGGACCGTCAAGATCATCTCGTCGTACAGCACCCAATACACCGGCGGCGGCGATAATGCGATCGTTGACGGCATCAGGGGCACGACAAATTTTGCGAGCGGCGAATGGCAGGGTGTGCAGGGCAAAACGTATGAGGTGATCGTCGATCTGCAGCGTGAGACCGAGATAAAAGAGCTTGGGGCAAGCTTTTTGCAGGTCGCCGGGCCATGGATATGGATGCCTGCGAATATTAAATTTGAGACATCAAACAACGGCACCGATTGGGCGCAGGTTGCTGACATCAAGACCAATGTTTCGCAAACCGAGATGACGCCGACGATCAGAGAATTTCGGCAGTCGGTCAAACCTGTAAAAGCACGTTATGTGCGCCTCCGCGCTTACAATTTTGGCAAGATCCCGGCGTGGCATCCCGGAGCGGGCGGCGATCCTTGGATATTTATTGACGAGATACTGATCAACTAGCTCATGGTTTTTTTGTTACGGGCGTTGCGGCCGGCGTTGGGTTCGGCGGGGGTTCGATCTTCATCGTCGTGCGGATCATGTCCCAGGTTGCGGTTGCTTTTTTGACATCAGCGGCCGGACCGAGCAGCGTCATGACGACCATCCTTTCACTTACGACTGCCGTTTGAACAAAGATGGCACCGGAAACACCATCCAGCGAAGCGCTAACGCTGACACCCTGCGAAACGACACCGCTGATCTCAGATGTCGCGGGTTTGCTCACCGGTTTGCCGCCGGCATCGGCAAACGATTTAACAGTTTGCTCGATATAGCGGTCGACGAGCACCTTTTTGGCCTCGGCCAGTTTTTCCGGCGTGTTAAGCGGAGTTTTGAATACATTGACCGTTAGCTGTACGTCCAGATCGGCTCGGCTAAAATTGAGCTGGTCAGCGTTAGCATCAACCCCCTCCGTGATCGCCCAACCTGACGGATAATTAAACGTTAGCCCTTCGCGGGTAAACGTTTTATCTGTCTGAGCAGCGGCGGACGCGGCGGCAAGCAAAAACGTAAAAAAAACAAATAATATAGCTTGAGATCTCATGGTAAAACTCCTCGTTACTTACGATGCTAAAAATATACCACTCGAACGGTGATCGGAAAAATCAAAATTAGAAAGGCCAAGAGGCAAAATGGGGCGTCTAACAAATTAGCCGATATAAATGGCGTGCAATAATTTTTGAGGTAAGCATTTATGGACAGACGATATTTTTGAAAACGAGTGGAATTGGGTTGGCGAGCTTTGGGTTGATGGCGGCGGCGCCTAAGTTTTTGCATCAGTATGCTAACGCGGCGGCGCTGACCGGCGGCTATGGCAAGAAAAAGGTGTTGGTGACGATATTTCAACGCGGAGCGGTCGATGGGCTAAATATGCTCGTGCCGCACGGCGATAGCGAATATTACAATCTGCGTCCGACGATCGCTGTGGCAAAACCCGGCAAGACGGACGGTGCGATCAACCTTGACGGCACGTTTGGGCTAAATCCGGCGATGACGGCGTTTGAGCCGTTTTGGAAGAGCGGACAGCTTGCGGCGATCACGTCCGTCGGTTCGCCCGACAATACGCGTTCGCATTTTGATGCGCAGGATTATATGGAATCAGCCACGCCCGGCAACAAAGGAACCAAGGACGGCTGGCTCAATCGTTTGCTGCAGGCAAACGCCGCCAAGGACACTTCGCCGTTTCAGGCAGTGTCGATGACGCAGCAATTGCCGCGTGCCCTGTACGGCAAAGCGCCGTCGGTCGCGATGACAAACCTCAGTGATTTTTCGATCAAAGCCGGGCTTTACACCAGCGATATGAAGGGCGGTTTTGAGGGTATTTATCAGCAGAACGCAAAGGACACGCTTGGCGAGACAGGCAAGGAGACTTTTGAGGCGGTCAATTTCCTAAAACAGGCAAATCCGTCGCAGTACAAGCCCGAAAACGGTGCTGTCTATCCGGCGAGCGATCTGGGCCGCTCTTTGCAGCAGATCGCTCAGCTTATCAAAGCCGGCGTCGGGCTCGAGGTCGCGTTTACCGATACGGGCAACGACATCCGCTGGGACACGCACACCAACGAAGGCGGCGGACGCGGACAGCTCGCTAATTTTTTACGCACTTTTTCACAGGCGATCGCCGCTTTTGCCACCGATCTTGGCAAACGCATGGACGACGTGATGGTGCTGACAATGTCCGAATTTGGACGCACGGCCCGCGAAAACGGCAGCCGCGGCACCGATCACGGCCACGGCAACACGATGTTCGTGCTAGGCAACAGCGTCAAAGGCGGTAAGGTGTACGGGGATTTCCGCGGCCTCGGCCGTGACAAACTCTACGATGGCCGCGACCTAGACGTCACCACAGATTTCCGGGATGTCTTTGCCGAGGCCGCAAATAAGCATTTGGGAGCCAAAGACCTCGCAAAGATATTCCCGAACTACACGACAACCAAGGAAAAATTCAGAGGGTATTTGGGGTAAACGGAACTTATCGTCTATTTACATTGGCACTGTCGTTTTGGCAGTGCCTTTTTTGGGTTTTTTTCCAAATCAGACCCGGAAATAAAGATGGCGGTAGGTCTGTCCTCAGTCAGATCGGCTCCAGACCGATAGGTCCAGAGTTTGGTGTTTAACTTACCTGAAGATTCGACAATGGCGAATGTGATCCGGTGAATGTCATATTTACGGAATTTGATAGCGGCCAAAATATTTTTGATATGAGAAAGGAGCTTGATGCTTGATTCTTTGGAGTCGAAAAATATCTCGATGAATCCGTGATAGGCGGGATTTGTATTTAGAATGATGTACAGACTGTCCATCTCAGCTTTCATCATATTTGCTGACAGAGTGCCAAATTCATCCAAAGGATGACGCTCTAACAGTGGAATTATGCTAACCACTTCAGCGGCCGTATCAGGACATCCCTTAGGCAAGCCCTCGACTCGCACGAAAACTGTAATATTCGCCCCTCCATCCTTTTTGCCGGGTATAAAAGTCATCTGATGACTCGCATCATCAATTACCTTTCCCATTTTTGCCGCCCATCTGAATGACAAAGTGCCGTTAGTCGGTACACCTGACACCTTTGCTGTAAATAGACCGGCAACATTTACTGGCAATATGCTTTTTGGTGTTTCGATGGAGATCGCTGGGCAATTCGACGGGATATTTTGCGCCAAAACCCCGGCACAAAATAAGGCAGCCAAAAATGTCATTCGAAGTAGTCGGCCGATCATAAACTATTCCATATTGCGAAGACGTAGGCGAAGGGCCTGCAGTTTGATAAACCCTTCGGCGTCGTGTTGGTCGTAGGCGCCGGCGTCGTCTTCGAATGTGACGACGCGTTCGCGGTAGAGCGAGTTGGGCGAGCGGCGGCCGGTGACGGTGACGTTGCCCTTGTAGAGTTTGACGCGGACATCGCCGTTGACGACCTCTTGGGTCTGATCGACCATCGATTTTAGGATCTCGAATTCGGGTGCGAACCAGAATCCGTAATAGACAGACTCGGCGAACTTTGTGCCGAGGCTGTCGCGCAGGCGTGTGACCTCGCGGTCCATGGTGATGGATTCGAGAGCGCGGTGGGCGGTTTGGAGGATGGTGACGCCGGGCGTCTCGTACACGCCGCGTGATTTCATACCGACAAAGCGGTTTTCGACCAGATCGACGCGGCCGATGCCGTGTTCGCCGCCTAGATAATTTAGGTGCGTGAGCAGATCGACCGCTCCGTGCGTGATGCCGTTGATGGCGATCGGCTCGCCCTTTTCAAAGGTAATGGTGATCTCTTCGGCGGTGTCGGACGCGGTTTCCAGCGATTTTGAAAGCAGGAAAATATCATCCGGCGGAGCTGCCCAAGGGTCTTCTAAAATGCCGCCTTCGTAGCTGATGTGCATCAGATTGCGGTCCATCGAATATGGTTTTGCGGTCGTCGCGGTGACCGGGATGCCGTGCTGTGTGCAATACGCGATCAGATCGGCACGGCCCTTAAATTCCCACTCACGCCAAGGTGCGACGACCTTGATGTCCGGCTGCAGCGCGTAATATGTCAGCTCAAACCGCACCTGATCGTTGCCCTTGCCGGTCGCCCCGTGGGCAACAGCATCGGCTCCCTCAAGCTGGGCGATCTCTATCTGACGTTTGGCTATGACCGGACGTGCGAGCGATGTGCCAAGCAGATAGACGCCCTCGTACAGGGCATTTGCCTTGACGGCCATCCAGACAAAATCTTTGACAAATTCTTCGCGCAGGTCCTCGACGTAGAGTTTGGACGCACCGGTCGCAAGGGCTTTTTCCTCAAGGCCGTCCATTTCGTCGCCCTGGCCGACATCGGCACAATAGCAGACGACCTCGCAGCCGTAGGTTTCTTTGAGCCACAGCAGCATCGCCGATGTGTCGAGCCCGCCGGAATAGGCGAGGACTACTTTGTTTATCTTTTTGGTCATTGGTATACAATTATACTCGCGCGAGGATACAAATGACCAAATCAGGCCAACTGTGGGGCGGGCGGTTTGCGGAAAAGCCGCATGTGACGTTTGCCGAATTTAACGATTCATTTCGTTTTGACCGGCGATTGTTCGCGGCGGACGTGCGTGCGAGCATCGCCCATGCAAACGGACTCGCCGGAGCGGGCGTTTTGACTGCGGCTGAGACGGCGGAGATCACGGCGGGTTTAAGTGCGTTACTTGAGGCGGCGTCTGCGGATACAGCATATATTGACGGATCAGACGCCGAGGATGTTCACTCTTTTATCGAAGGGAAATTGATCGCCACCATCGGCGATGCGGGCCGCAAGGTTCACACCGGACGGAGCCGCAATGATCAGGTCGCGACGGCGTTTCGGTTGTGGTTGAGGGATGAAACGGATGCGATATCGGCGCTTATTCTTGATCTGCAATCTGCAATTGTTGATCTTGCGGACCGTCATAAAGATGCTATTTTGCCGGGATACACATCTCCAACGCGCCCAGCCGGTGATGTTTGCACACTGGTGTCTCGCGTATTTTGAGATGCTAAAGCGTGATCGCGAACGGCTGGGCGATGCGCGAAAGCGGATCAATATTATGCCGCTCGGGTCGGGAGCTCTTGCAGGGACGGGTTTTGCGATAGATCGTGAAGCGGTCGCTGCTGAGTTGGGTTTTGAAGGGATTTCCGCCAACAGCCTCGACGCTGTTTCTGATCGTGATTTTGCGGTTGAGTTTACATCGGCGTGTTCGCTGATCATGGTCCATCTATCGCGGCTGGCGGAGGACCTGATCTTGTATTGCTCGACCGAATTTGGTTTTGTGACGCTGAGCGACGCTGTTTCATCCGGCTCGAGCCTGATGCCGCAGAAGAAAAACCCCGATGCGCTAGAGCTGCTTCGCGGCAAAGCGGGACGTGTTTTTGGCCACAATATGTCGCTACTTGCAATGCTTAAAGGGCTGCCGCTTGCCTATAACAAGGATATGCAGGAGGACAAACAGGCGGTTTTTGACACGGTCGATACTGTCCAAATATCCTTGCGGGCGGCGGCCATCGTTCTTGAAAATGCGACGTTGAACGAGGAAAAGACGCTTGCGGCGGCAACGAGTGGTTATTTGAACGCGACGGAATTGGCAGATTATTTGGTCAAAAATGGCGTACCGTTTCGCACCGCTCATGAAACGGTCGGGCGGATCGTATTGTTTGCGATCGAGCAGGGAAAAGAATTGGACGAACTGACTATCGAGGCTCTCCGCGAGTTTTTGCCGGAGATCGATGAAGATGTATTTACCACGCTGACTATCGAATCGACTCTTGCGGCAAAAAATACTGTTGGCGGCACTTCGCCGGAACGTGTTGCGGTCGCACTGGCGACGGCAAAGGAGTACTTCAAAAAATAATGGATCAAACTGCTCTATTAGAATCGGTTGCAAACAATGCACTGCTGCAATTTCTCGGCGTTAAGATCGAGGTTGCGACCGCCGAGCGCGTTGTTTTGACGATGCCCGTTACGTCAAAGGTGCATCAGTACACAGGCATTATGAACGGCGGCGTTTCGGTTTATCTGGCTGAGACGGCCGCTTCGATCGGCGTTGTCGCGGGGTCTGATCTCGGAAAGGTAACGCCCGTCGGCATCGAGATAAACGCCAATCACCTGCGTGCCGTCAGCAAAGGCATCATCACGGTCGAGGCAAAGCCGATCCACACCGGCCGCACAATGAGCGTCTGGAAGATCGATATTACCAACGACCGCGGCAAGCTTGTCTGTACATCGCGGATCACGCTCCTTATCCAAAAACGCGTCGCTTACCAGCCATAAGACCACTTAACCGCGAAAATTACGAAATAGACGAAAATGCATTGACTCTTATTTTCGTGCCTTTCGTGTGTTTCGCGGTTAAAATTCTTAAATGCATTCATTTGTTCGAAATCTAATTACCGAATGGCGGCGGCTTGATCTGCCGTTTGAGGGCGGGACGGTTGTGGTGGCGGTTTCGGGCGGGGCGGATTCGGTCGGTCTATTGCTTGCGATCCACGACCTGACGCAGCGTAAAAAGCTCGGGCATCGTGTTGTCGCGGCGCATTTTGATCATGGACTGCGTAGTGATGAAAGCGAGGCGGATGC
>JADJRV010000028.1 GCA_016712045.1 Chloracidobacterium sp.
TATATCGGTTCAACTAGCGAGATCGGTTTTCAGCCACCTTGTGTACCGAAGTCGTCAAGATAATTCAGTTTGACGAAGGCCGGCGAGTATTGCGACACGATCGAAGTTACGATCCACATAGACAATTCAATCACCGTGACCGACAACGGACGCGGCATTCCGACCGACATACATAAACAATTGGGACGTGGCGCGGCGGGAGTCGTCATGACGGTACTACACGCGGGTGGTAAGTTTGACTCAAATTCATACAAGGTTTCGGCGGACTACGCCGTAGGCGTCCAGTTGCGTTAATTTTTTTTTAAGAGCGAATACCTGAAGCTGGGAATTTGGCGTGACGGAAAGACGCACGAGAAGGAGTTTCGTGGCTGGAATCGCGGTCGGGTCTCTCAAACAGACAGGCAAAACAACAAACGCGGCACAAAGATCACTTTCCGGCCGGATTCCTCCATCTTTGGAAACCACCGATTACAGTTTTGAAAAATTGTCGGAACGTCTCCGCGAAAGGCGTTTTGAATAAAGGCATCCGCATTTATATCAGGACGAGCGCGACGAACAGAAATTCACACAGATTCTATTACAAAGGCGGCATTGCCGAATTCGTCAAGCATCTCAACAAAACAAATCCCGCTCACGACGAACCGCTCTTTCGAGCAGATCGAGGCCGATGTGTCGGTCGGAGTCGATGCAGTATAACGACTCTTACGACGAAAAGATCTTTTCGTTTGCCAACAACATCAATACGGTTGACGGCGGGACGCACCTGTCAGGATTTCGCGGCGCGATCACGCGAACGATCAATCACTACGCCGAACCGTCGGGCATGGTGAAAAACTCGAAAGTCGCGTTGACCGGCGACGACGTCCGCGAAGTCTGGTCGCCGTCATTTCCGGTCAAAATACCGCAACCGCAGTTTGAAGGACAAACGAAGGGCAAGCTCAATTCTCGCCGGTCAAAGGACCCGGTCGAGTCGTTTCTTAACGAAAAGCTCGGAGACTTTTTTGAACAAAACCCTACGGTAGCCAAAAAGATCGTCGGCAAGGCGGTCGACGGTGCGCGCCCGCGATGCCGCCCGCAAGGCCTGAGATCGTTCGCAAAGCTGCATTGGGTACATCAACACTGCCCGGAAGCTCGCGGATTGTCAGGAAAAAGATCCGGCGTTGTCGGAAATCTACCTCGTCGAGGGAGATTCGGCCGGCGGTAGTGCGAAACAAGGTCGCGACCGTAAGAATCAGGCGGTTCTTCCGCTCAAAGGTAAGATCCTCAACGTCGAAAAGCGCGTTTCGACAAGATGCTCGGCCACGGCGAAATCAAGGCGCTGATCACGGCGCTCGGAACGGGTATCGGCAAGGAAGATTTTGATGTAACAAAGCTCCGTTATCACAGATCTGCCTGATGACCGACGCTGACGTTGACGGCAGCCATATCCGCACGTTGCTGCTCACATTTTTCTATCGGCAGATGCCGGAACTGCTTGAGAACGGCTTTGTTTATATCTCCCAGCCGCCGCTTTTCAAGGTAAAACGCGGCAAGAAAGAAGAATACATCAAGGATGAAAAGGCGATGTTCGCTATCTGATGCGGATGGCGACGGGCGATTCGCAGATCAGCTCGGACGCTCCGGCCGATCGAGGGACGTGAGCTTTCTAAGGCTCTCGAACAGACGACCGAACTCAAAAATTACTCGGCTCGGCTCGCACGCCGTCTGCACAACGACGCGGGGGCTTGTCAGTCCTGATCCTCGAGGCTTTCGCCGGAAAAGACGGTATTTTGACCAAAAATCAGGTTCATCTCAGAAAAATATTTGGCGAGCAGGACATGATGGCCGAGATCGAGGGCAAACTTATCAACGCCGGTTTTAACGCCGAGCTGACGGGCGACGCGGGCACGGATTGCTCGAGATCGACATCAGTTATCCAAACGGCCAAGGCGTCAAGATCGATTGGAATCTCGCAAGCTATGTCGAATTTCAAAAAGGCCATCGAGCTAAAACGCACGCTTGATACAGATTTCCCCGGCCCTTTCATCCTTGGTGAAAACGGCAGCAGCGAGACACTCGCGACCCGCGAAGAGCTGCTCGAAAGGTAATGGCGATGGCCAAAAGACCTTACTATCCAGCGTTACAAGGGTCTCGGCGAGATGAACCCCGAACAGCTTTGGGAAACCACGATGGACCCGGAAAAGCGGACGATGCTGCAGGTGCGTATCGAAGACGCGATCGAGACCGACAGCATATTTACGGTGCTAATGGGCGATCAAGTCGAACCGCGACGTAAATTTATCGAAGACAACGCCCTCGACGTTAAGAATTTGGATGTCTAATGACCGTCAGAACCCCGACCGTTCGGGGTTCTTTTTGGTAAAAAAATAAAATATGAAAAAAATTATTGTCACTCTCATGTTATCCCTTGGAATTTTTGCAGCCACAGCTTCGGCTCAAACACCGCCGAAATTTTCCCAGTACGCGGCAAAGGTTGAAAAGGTCAAAAACGTCACCGTCAACCTAAAAAGCCACAAGGACGCCTCGATGTTTCGTACCAATTGCGCAACGCCGCGAAAGAAGGCGTGAATTTTGCCGGGCATTTTATCTTGACGGGCTGGGGCTGCGGTACGAATTGTTCGCAATGGGCGGTAATTGACGAGAAACGGAAAGGTATTCTTTCCGAAAGAGTTTGCCGGAACAGGTTCAGGATTTTGCGAACTGCCCAAAAACGGACTGCCGTCCGATGCACCTAAACAAGAAGAACCGGAATATCCCGATGTTGTGATATTCAAGGCCAACAGCCGGATGGTCGTAATCAATGGATTTACCGGCGGCGGGTTAAATGAAGACAATGCAAAATGCGGAAATTACTTTTGGTGGACCGGCACCAAGCTCAAACAAGTTAAATTCATCGAGGGCAAACGCGTCGACAATCCGTAAGCTTTAAACAACATCCTGTCTCGACACGGCATCGATCTCAAGCACGAGGTCGGCGCCGTATGCTTTTGCGGGGGTTTGATAACCCGCGGTGAAATTGCCGGCGAGGATCTTTTCGGCAATATTCAAAGCCGCGATAGCGAATCAGTGTAAGGTGTAGCCTTCGGGGCCCGGAGACGGGATTCAACTTTGTTGCCGTTTCCGTCTGATGCTTCCCCCCCATAACAACGTGCGGCCTTTTTCGCGTTCGGCGTCGGACGGGCCTCCGGCAGGAATTTTCTTTTGCAGATAGTTTTGAAACGGCCCGGTCGCGAGCAGCCAGCCGATGTATCGGGCGGCTTTCATCATCTTTAGATTTGATGGCGGCACGATCGTGAAAACCTCTATATTTGGGATGCCGGTCGAGTAAAATGCCGTCGCAACGTCGCCCCACGGGATGGTCACACCTGTCTTGACGACGCCCTCGCCAAAATCGATCTCGCGTGTTTTCCACGCCGAGGGGACGCCGGTGATCTTGCCGTCGCGGCGGATCGCTCCGCCTCTGCCAACGTTCATTGTCATCGTCGCTTGGGTGCCGTGCGAGATGCGGCCCATGCCGTAAAAGGCTAGGGATAAATGAGTTGCGGACGACAGGCGGTCTTTTAGATGGCGGGCGAGACAGTCGCTCAGGACAACATCAAACCCGACACCGGGCATAACCATGGTCGGCATCCTGTGCCTTTTGGTCAAAAGCCGCACGTTTCGAGACGCTGATCTCGCCGGTGATGTCGGTGTAATGTTTTTTGTTTCGCAGACAAGCCTTGACCATCGGAGCGCTCGTGATCGAAAACGGCCCGGCGCAATGCAGCACCATATCGACCTCTTGCAGAGCGGCGTCGACACGGCCGGTTTCGTCGAGGGAAAAAGATGCGGTATTCGAGATGATGCTTTTTTCGCCAATTCTTCGACCGCGATCGCGTTGCGGCCAGCGAGGATCGGTTTTAGCCCGCGTTCGGCAGCCATCCGTGTGATCAACTCGCCTGTGTAACCGTTTGCTCCGTAGATCAGGAATGTGTTGCTCATAATATTGTCAGAAAAGCGTCAGGCCTAAATTTTGTGTTGCTTTGAGTTTATCCAAAAACTCGCCGCGGTCAATCTCTTTTGCACCTAGAGCGTTGAGGTGAAGGGTCATTACTTGCGTATCCAGCCAAGTTGAACCACGGCTTTTCAAGTGATCGATCAAAAAGAGTAGCGAGAGTTTAGAGGCGTTAGGTGCCTTATAAAACATCGATTCGCCGCAGAAAACACCACCGGCGTCAATGCCGTAAAGTCCGCCGACAAGGTTGCCACCAGCGTCCCAAGCCTCGATGCTATGCGCCATGCCGTCTTTGTGCAGTTGTGTAAATACCTGCTCAAATTCCGGCGTGATCCACGTGCCGCGTTGGCGGGGGCGATAGGCGAGCGAACGCCTCGTGCATCACGGTCGCAAAGGCTTTGTCGATGGTGAATGTAAAGTCACCTTTGCGGCGTTCTTTTTCGAGGCTTCGGGGAGTGCGTAGATCCGCAAAATCCAGGATCGCACGCTCTTCGGGGCAATGCCACGGCAGCGGGATGCCATCGGTGTACCAAGGGAAAATGCCTTTTAGATAGGCCTCGCGAACAGTATCAACGGTCAGAGGCGTGCCAAACGAGATGACATCATGCGAACGGAAAAGGTATTCGCCGATTTCGACCCAGTCGGGGTAATCGAAGGTTTTGGATCGGGAAAGCTCAGGAAAGGCATAAATTAACCACAGATTAACACAGATGAACACAGATTTAATAGGACTGCTCTCATCAGTGTTTATCTGTGTCTATCTGTGTTAGTTTTTCTAAACCGTCTTAGGTTCCACTTGCCGCGTCTAAAAGTAATCCGCTGGCGACCGCTAGCAAGAGAACGACAGTGTGATCGCCCAAAAAACACCATCCAGCCCAAAAGTTAAACCGATATGCCAGTGCATAAGCGAGTGGTATCTCAAATATCAAAATACGAAGCAGATTGAGATATGTCGGCGTCAAGTGTCGCCCGCCCCGTTAAACGCAGTTTCCGAGCACCATACCGAGGCCGTAAAATGCAAAGCCGTAAGCGATGATGTGCGGCAGCCGGTACCGTACCGCAACACCTCTGGTTCTGTGTAAATGTGCCGATGATCGGATGCGAAAATATCAAAAGATCAGACCAATCGCAAAGTAAGCGGCGTTAAACCACGCGGCTTTCCACACCGGCCTCGGCACGATCGGGTTTTCCGGCTCCGAGATTCTGCCCGACCATTGTTGCGGCGGCATTGCTCAATCCGAGAGCCGGTAGCAATGCAAACATCACGACCCTAAGAGCAATGACATATCCGGCAATGGCAACTTCACCAAAGCCAGCCATTATCGGCATCAAGCCCAGTCAACTGGCGTGGCTACCAGCAATTGAAGCACCGCCGGTCAAGAGGGCTTTATCAGACTCAAAGTAGCGTCGGATCAAACCGCCAGCTATCACGGCTAATATGGATGCGGCCGCCGGCCCGAAACAGATGCCACGCCGCGTAAAGCACACCCACGCTGCGACCGATGGTCGTTCCGACCGCCGCACCCGTTACTCCAAGCTCCGGAAAGAACGATACGCCGAAAATAAAACACGGCGAGAGGAGCATATTTAACCCGTTTGCCAAAATAAGGACACGCATCGCGATAGCCGCATCACCTGCTCCGCGAAAGATCGCCATTTAACAGAATATGAATAGCACGGCGCATTACCACCGACCATGATCCGCATAAATTGCGAACTGCCAAGATATGCGGTTTTGCTCCTAACAAGGTGAGAATCTGGGGGCAAAAATGATCCTCTTGCGCTGATAACGACCGAAACGGTGACGCCACCAATAGATGACGTGGGCGGCCGACTTTGCGGCCCCGCGGCATCCTTTTCGCCTGTCCGGCGGGCAACCGTCGCCGTCGCGCTGATCGCAAGCCCGATGCGACCGCGTAGATCAGGACCATGACGGATTCGGTAAGGCCGACGATCGCAACGGCATCGGCGCCGAGTTTTGCGACAAAGAAAGTATCCACGACCGCAAACAGGCTCTCCATACTCATTTCGAGTATCATCGGCACTGCAAGAAATATACCAAGGCCGCGGATCGCCCCGTCAGTGAAATCCCGACTGGACCCACGAACCGCTTCGCGCAATACACGCCAAAATGAATTATCGACCGCCTCCGCAGACGGAGTTTCAGAATTAAAGACATAAAATTACCTTAAAGGATCAAGAGTGGTGGCACGAGAGGTGCCGGAAAGCCCAGGTTTTGCGCGGCATAGGCGCTGGTATCGAGCACTAAATTATGAGGTTCGCTTAGCGGATGGTCGGCTTCATAGTTTTTTGAATATAGCACAAGACATTTGAGTCCAAAAGGAGAACTAAAGAAAGTGAGCGTTGTCACAATCCGGTGCAGAAATCCGGTTAAAATTTTTCAAATGCGGTGAAAATATTTTTGTTAAATGAATAAGCTTTCACGTCGCAGATTTCTTCGATCCATAACGGCAACGACCTAGTTGCGGTTGTCGGCGATCATCAGTTTTACAATATTTCAACTCAAGCCGTCCGTTCGAACTCCTCGTGGTCGGAGATTCGCTCATTTGGGGACAAGGGCTCGAGGAGAAGGACAAGTTCTATTCCCTCGTCGCAGAATGGCTGCGACGTGAGGCTTTCGGGAAACCTTGCGACGTTAATATGAAGGTCAAAGCTCACTCCGGAGCAACGATCTTCTTTGACCCAAAAGAGGCCGCCAAGTATCGCGCCGCGGGTCGCGACGAAAACCATTTCTACAAAGGCGAGGTCAATGTATCGACGCCAAGCATATCGAAACAGGTCGAGACCGCAGCAGCCGAATATAGTTTGCAAGGACGGACCCGCGGAGCGGACCTGGTGTTATTAACCGCGGGTGTGACAGATATATCCGTTGAGGGCGTTCTCAACCCATACGAGGACCCTCAAAAGCTCAAGCCTTTGATCGAGGAAGTGTGTGGAAAGAGGGTGGGCAAATTGCTCGAGCAAATCGGTCAATCCAATCCTGATGCAGATCGGGGTGATCGGCTACTACCCTATGTTATCGAAGAGATCGTCGCGAAAAGCCGTCTTCAATGCGTGGCTCGAGGTGCTTGATGTTCCAAACTGGAAACAAGGTTTTGCAAATAACCCGATAATGCGTCCGATCTTGTTCGGTCGGCTTTTCAACAGGGCGGTCGAAAGATCACGGATATGGTCCGCTGAGTCCGACCGGCAGCTAAAAAAGTCAATTGCTGAACATAACTCCAAGGTAGGCCGCGAACAAGCGATATTTATTTCATCACCCTTGACGGAAGAAAATACAGCCGAAGCACCGAATACACTGCTTTTTCCGAATGCGAAAGAACGGAACCGTTGAAGATCCTCAATACTTGGCTCGTAAATCGGACTGTAAAGAGGCATTCGTAGATCTCGAACGAACGACGGGTATTAAATACCACTTGAAACGTTGTACAGTCGCTGCAGTTGGGCATCCAAACCCAGCAGGAGCAAGATCCTATTTCGAAGCGATCAAAACTGCTATTAAGCCGATCCTCACCCCGCCAAGTTAGGAAAGTGTTTCCATCCATCTGCCCAAATCGCTATACTCAAAGTTTGGTGTAGCGATGAAGATTGCAGTAGCAATGAGTGGGGGCGTCGATTCGTCGGCAGCCGCAGCACTGTTAAAGAACAGGGGCACGATCTGGTCGGCTTTACGATGCAGCTCTGGAACCAGCGGCGTGGTGTGAGCGTCGATGAAAATGGCGATCCGCTTCCCAGTAGGTGATGCTCGCTTGACGACGTTTATGACGCGCGGCGCGTGGCCGAATCGCTCGGGTTTCCTTTTTACGTCTTGAATCTCGAACGGGAATTTGAGGAATCAGTCGTCGAACCTTTTATCCAGAGCTATCTGTCGGGCGAAACACCCATACCTTGTGTTGCGTGTAACTCAAGGTTAAAATTTGCTTCGCTCGATAAAATGGCGATCTCTCTGGGCTGTGAAAAGGTTGCCACAGGGCATTACGCACGGGTTGAATACGACAAAGCCAATAACCGCTATCGGCTCTTTCGCGGCAGAAACCATTGGAAAGATCAGAGTTATTTTCTTTGGGAACTTACCCAAGAGCAGCTTTCGCATGCGTATTTTCCGCTTGGTGAAATGCAAAAAGAAGAGGTCCGCGACATCGCCCGCGAAGCCAAACTTTACACGGCCGAAAAGCAGGAATCACAGGAGATCTGTTTTGTCCCGGATGGCAAATATTCTGAGTTCATAGACCGTTACCTCGATCACGAGGGCCGGTCTGCCGAGACCCCTGGGGGGGGCGATATAGTCAATACGGCGGGCGAGACGATCGGTACGCACACTGGCATTCACCGTTACACTGTCGGCCAGCGGCGGGGTTTGGGAATTTCAAATGAAAAACCGCTCTATGTAACACAGATAGAGCGTCTAAAGAATCAGATCATCGTCGGCGAAGAGGGTGAGCTTGATTCAATCGAATTTGTCGCGAAGGGCGTCAATTGGGTAGCATTTGATGAGCCGGCGGAACCGGTCAGGGCTAATGTAAAGGTTCGATACCGGCACGAACCTGCTCCGGCGACGATCCACGCTTTGCCGGATAACGGGGCTCGGATCGTATTCGACGAACCGCAACGTGCAATAACCCCCGGACAGGCGACAATATTTTATAATGGAGATGAAGTTGTCGGTGGCGGTTGGATAGTTAAGAATTAGGTAGGAAGATATTATGCCAAAACCAAAAAAGAGACTTAGTAAAAGCGCAAAAGCCGCACAGAAACTGTTGAGTGATTCGAAAATGCTCGCGTCCGCCAAAGCGGCGGTTAACGGTGGACAGGAATTCAAATCGTCCGTGGTAACACCACGAGCAAACACCACAGCAATCAAACCGCGTCCGGAAAAGAAGAAAGGTTAAGCTCACTTTCTCGATCACACACAAATGTAAAAGAGGCGGATAAACCGCCTCTTTTACATTTGATTTACGTTCGAGATCAGACCGTAGCAGCATCTGCAGCTTCGTCTTCATCCGTCAGGTAAGCATCCGAATCATCCGGCTCGTCATCAGCGATGGCGATGGATGTCGGTTGCGGCACCTCATATTGAGCGGCGGCAGTGACGGCTTCTTCCTCTTGAGTTTCGCGGGCCTTGAGCATATTACAGCTGCCCTCAAGTATCGCACCTTCCTCAACGATCAGACGCGGGCTCTGGATATTGCCCATCACGCGGGCCGTTCGGCCGAGGTGGAGTTTTTCGGTGGCGAAGATGTCACCGTTGACGGTTCCATTTACCATCGCGGCGGCGACCATAATGTTAGCGTCAACCTGACCATTTGTTCCGATGATCAAAGTGCCGGATTCCGATGAAACGGTGCCGATCAGGTGGCCGTCGACCCGGAGCATCGCGTGAAACTCCGTCTCGCCGGTCAGCGTCGTGCCGTGGCCAACAAAGCCGCTTAGCCGGCCTTCTTTGATATCCCGCGCCATCGAATCGCTTTCCGATATCGCACGTGCACCTGCCGTTTCGCTGGTGTAAGTGGCCGGTGCCGCTTGGGTCGGTTCCTGAAAGTCGTTTGTTTCCGGCCGGTTGCCTCGTCCCATTCTGATCATAACTAATTACCTCGCTCAATAGATTCGTCCAAAAAAGCAGTTGTGGATGGGAATTTTCTGGAAATCTTTCCCGTCGATTGCGGGCCCATACGTGCCGATCTTTTGTATCAACTAAATAATAGGTCACTTATTACAGGCCTGTCTAGCGCTATTTTAAGGTTGTAAATCGTCTGCGAGGGTGTCAAAATCAATAGTTTTCCGAGGGAAGAGGTAAATTTTTGCAGACTGAGACAAAAACCAAAGGCAAACTGCTCAAAAAGATGGGCCGCGCTATCGAAGATTTTTCGATGATCGCTGAGGGCGACAAGGTGATGGTGTGCCTGTCGGGCGGCAAAGACAGCTATACGCTACTCGACCTGCTACTCGATGTGCAGCGACGGGCTCCTGTGAAATTTGAAATATTGGCGGTAAATCTCGATCAAAAGCAACCCGATTTTCCAGAGGAAGTGCTGCCTAATTACCTTACGACGCGTAACGTGCCGTACCGCATCGTTGAGGAAGACACATATTCGATCGTCACGGCACACATCCCCGAAGGCAAAACGTATTGTTCATTATGCTCACGGCTCAGACGCGGGATCTTGTACAACGTCGCGGTTGAGGAAAAATGCACTAAGATCGCGCTTGGGCATCATGGCGACGACATCATCGCGACATTTTTGATGAACCTGTTTTACGTCGGCCAGCTCAAAGCGATGCCGCCGATCCTGCGCAGCGATGACGGACGAAACACCATCATCCGCCCGCTCGCGTATTGTCAGGAAGCCGAGATCGCGAAATACAGCGAGGAGCAGCAGTTTCCGATAATCCCCTGCAACCTGTGCGGCGCCCAGCCAAACCTCAAACGTGCCCGTATCAAGCGGCTGATCAACGAGCTCGAAAAAGAAACGCCTTTTATCCGCCAGACGATGATGACCGCCCTGACCAACGTCACGGGGTCGCATCTGCTCGATAATGAGCTGTATGATTTCCGCAATTTCGAACCAATGATCAAAGCGATCCCCGCCGGCCACGGCTCGGTCGAAAAAGAGCTCGACGAGGTGTTCGACCACAGCGATTCACAATTCAGCATCCAAAACCCGACCATCCGAACCGCCGCCGCTGAACTGATCCAATAACTATAAGCCGGGTGTGTCAAAATACCCTTTCGCAGAGCAGCAGCCGGGCATATCAGCCGTAATTATCGGCCAAACAGCTCTAATTTAGCCCGCTGCGTCCGCCTCTATTACCCTGATATCTTTTCCGCCGCGTTAAGTGGTGAACTGTGAAACATGAGTCGCGGTTGACAATATGTCTTATCTGTGCAACAATCTTTCATACACGAGGGTGATTTTGCGATGATATCGAGCCAATGGACCAGATTTCCCGGGCGGCAATTTAGCCGAAATGTGACAGATGGGATCAGAGTGACGATGGGCCCGGACGGCGTGATCTATATGAACGCCGCTGCGTGGGACGCTCTCGGGCGGCCCGAGGCGGTCGAAATGATGTACGACAAACCGCGCCAAGTGATCGGGCTCCAAAAATGCAGCCGCCTGACAGACGGAGCCTTTCTCGTCAAACCCAAATCCGGTTCTAAGGGCAGGATCATCCACGCAAGCGCATTTTGCATGCATTTTCTCATCAAAATGCTACGCACCGGCCTATTTAACGACGCCTACATCGACCAAAACGGCACAATGCAGCTCCACCTCACCACAGTATCCGCCGTCACCCGCGGGGCAAGATAGGTACATTTCCTAAGGTAGAATCCGCAGAGGTGGTCCCAGCTTTTCGGGCCACATTTAACCATGCTAAAGTCGGATTATCATGACGAAAGACGAACTCGATCAAAAAATTACGGAGCACAAGCTGGAACATCACCGTGAGGCGATCGAGGCCGGTATTCGGCCCTGTATCCGGTTGTATTTAGCAAAAGCTGACGAAGATGAAATGCCGCTCGGAGCGTCCAAAATGGGCGGGCGGCCAGACTTGCCGCCATCGTTTCCGTGGCCGTTTGAGACCAGACGCCCGGCCCACGACCGCGATAAACGGTTTAACCCGGATGGCGAAACCAAGCCTCTGCTGCCGCTATCGTTCGTTGCGCAGATCAAGCTTTCGGATGTTGCCCCGCTGGATGACGAAGCGATCTTGCCGGCGACCGGAATACTTTATTTTTTTTACTCTGCCGAGCAGGAGGTGTGGGGATTTGATCCGCGTGACCACTCGGGTTTTAAAGTACAGTATTATGACGGCGATGAAACTCTGACGCGTACTGAGTTTCCCGCAGATCTGCCGAACTTGCGTTTTCGACCGTGCGGGATCAATGCGGTAAAGGAAATAAACATCCCGTCATCGGCGAGCGATAGGGTAGATTTTCTTACCCTCGATCCCCATGACGTCAGCACTGACTGGGATGCATATAATGAGTTGCAGGACGAATGGCCTGTCAACAAGATGTTTGGGTACGCCGATCTTATTCAGGGTGAACAAGAACTGGAGTGTGAACTCGCAACAAATGGAATATATGTCGGCGATGGCACGGGCTATAAGGACCCTCGCCGCGAATCATTAGAATCAAATATAGCCAATTGGCGCCTTTTATTGCAGGTCGACAGCAACGAAGAAGATTGCAATATGATGTGGGGCGACCTCGGCCGAATATACTTTTGGATCCGAAAGGACGACCTTATTCATAAACGATTTGATAAGAGTTGGCTGATCTTGCAGTGTAGTTGAGAACTGTTTAGCTCCCGCCCAACCGATGGGATTTACGACGCCGACATCGACGAATACGGCCACGTGATCCTCGACCTCTAGACAGCAAACGTCTCACCCCGCTCCGTCAAACATCCGTGAGATCGGGTTGGCAAAGAGATGAAAAACTCGATATAAAAATGCTACACTTGACTCGACCATGCCGGAAACCTTTGTTAAATTGCACAATCCACCTATCGTCGAAGCGGTTCTCGATATTGAATGTGACCTTCCGCCGAGCTTTGATATTTCAAAACTTGAAAGCAGAGCCAAAAAGGAATTTGAAAAGAAGTATCCTAAATTTGAGAAACAGTTTATCCAACAGCACGAAATCAGAAAAGAGGCCGACGACGAAGTACCTAAAGTCTCGCTTGGTGGAATTAGCATCCAAGCATTGCAGTTTTTAAGAATGATAGGAAACAACTAGTTCAGCTCCGGAACAATGGATTTTCATTTAATCGTCTTGCCCCGTATACAACTCTTGATGATTATCTACCCCAGATAAAAAGCGCTTGGAACACTTATATTGAGATAGTTTCACCGATTCAAGTTCGAATGATAAGGCTCAGATACGTCAATCGATTCCTTTTACCCTTTGAGGGCAAATCAATGAGACTGGAAGAGTACTTCAAAAATAGTCCACAGTTGCCTGATGAGAAGAATCTTGTTTTTCTTAGTTTTGTTAATCAATATTCCGCAGTTGAGCGAGAAACGGGGCATCAGGTAATTTCTTTACTTACGACTCAACCACCTGAAAATAGCGAACTGCCAATAATATTTGATAACAGTGGGATCGCCCACGTAAATATGGAACCGCAAAATTGGAAGGAAATTCGTGCTAAAATACTTCAATTGCGGGATTTAAAGAATAATATTTTCTGGAACACCCTAACTGAAAAATGTCTGAACCAATTTCAACAGCAATAACATTTCTGTGTTTAGGATACGGAGCGCTTAATGCGTACAGAACAAATCAAAGCGCCATTTCTACCACCGCTCGTTCGGCTATTATCGCTGCGACGGAAGTCGCAAAGTTTGAAGAAAGTTCCCATGCTCTCTTTGGTGCAAAAGCGTCTGCACTTTCAGTGATTCGTGAGCTAGCAGATGAGTACGGTATGGATGATTGGGATGGAGAGGGGGCGTTAGCAATTGAGGCTCTTTCACTTTGGAATACAGAGGCTCTCGTTCGCTCCTTTCCCAATGATCTACCACTTCCGGAATTTGCACCAGAACCAGATGGTGCAATTTCGCTTGACTGGATACAATCTCGTCATCGAATGTTTTCATTGAGTATCGGGGCCAAAAACCGATTGGCTTATGCATGGATTGATGGCACAAATAGAGGGCGTGGGGTTGCGAATTTTGATGGATCTAATTTTCCGATTCAGATTTTGCGCGAACTTTCTCCTATCATAAATTATGGAAATGTTAGCCTCCGGACTACCTAAATTGATTGGGGACGAGGAAGAACTTGCTAGATTTTTAACGTCAAGCGGTCATTTCAATACAGTTTCGGTTAAAGCGCCAGCGTTTATTCAGCCCTAAAAGCAAAGAAACATCGGTTTCCCGGCACGGTCGGGAACCTCAAAAGCGCTTATGGAGAATTGGCGAGGCTGCGGTGGTGGCGACTGAACGAAAGCTTTATGGAGCGGCCATTTTGGCTGCGGCGGAAATAAGGGCCACAAATCTAGAAATAATATCCGATGAACCTCCCGACCGTCACGCAGCTATTAGAGCATGGCCTTGGATTGAAAATGACCCCGAAGAGCAAAAAGCACAGCAAAAAGAAAGAGCCATTCTCTTGGCCAGCGCAGCAGGCCCACCATTCCTAAAAGCATAAACTGAGCTTAAAGAACTCCACCAAGACGTCGAATCAAAGTAATACAGATAAATGTGAGCTATCAGGCTGATGGTGGGGACTCGGATCGAGACGTGGCTGGAGGATGAGACTGTTTGGCGACGCAGTTAGATCAGCTGTAAAGAAATTCTTTACACCTGCGGCCGCGGTGGGGCTCTTCGCGGACGGACGGCCTTGATCGTCTTAACAATCTCGCCATTGCCGCATTTCGGATTTTGCTTAACATTTTCTCTCAAAATTATTAGAATATTTGCTAGTCAAACTCTTGCGGGTCTGTTTTATAAATTGATGAAAATATTAGATCGTCGTTTAGTTGCGGTTGTGTGTTTTGCGATCGTGGGTATTTTTGCGGTTTTGCCTGTTAGCGGGCAGGAGGGGTTGTCGCGGTGGGCTTTGGGGCGGCCTTCGTTGTTGATCGATATGCCGGGGGATCCGTCGGGGGGCGGGGCGGCTTGGGCGGAGAAGTCGATGTATTCGATCTTTCCGAGTTCGTGGTCGGCTGAGGGTTCGGGCGTGCGGGTCGAGGTCGCGAGGATCTATACCGCCAAATCGCCGACCGACCTGCTGGCCGAGATCGGGCAGAAAGTTTCGGTGCCGATGACGCCGTCGGGGCGTGGGCAGTTGTCGGGGCGGGAATTTGTAAATTTTTCGGGCTCAAACAGGATCGCCGCCGTGATCGGCAATGACGGCGGGGTGATGGGCGGTGCGAGTTGGGTCGTGATGGCGACGTTTAAGGACGCGGCGGGCAGGGCTCTGGCGGGGACGATATTCGAAGGGATAAAGGTCGAACGCGAAGGTGCACGGCATTGGGCGATCCGCAGTTTGGGGCCGACATTTCTTGCTTCGGAACTGCCTTTTGAGCTGACCAAGATCCCGAGTAATGAATCGGGCCGCACGCGTTACGAGAGCAGTTTTGACGGGATGGATGTGCGGGTGACGGACGAGACTCCGTCGGCGGGGAGCAATTTTGACAAGGAGACGACGCTCAAAAATTTCATAGACGGTTATCGCGGGCGGGTGGGTGTCACCGATTTCACTTCTACCCGTGAAAAATACAAACTCGACACCCGCGAGGGCGAGATCGTGACGATGACATTCAAACGCGGCAACCGCAGCTATCGGGTTTACGACATCGCGTTTATTGAGAAACAGCGGGCCGTCGTTGCGAGCATCCAGATCGATCCGAACCGCGCCGATCATGCTGACACGACATCGCGAATATTGCGTTCTTTGAAAACGGCTCGCAATCCGGTTTACGGATGGAAGACATACGATGTTGGGGGCAAGGGGCTTTATATGGATCTGCCGGTCGCTCCGTCCACCCTAAAATGATGGGTAGCGTTCAGGTTTATAGCTCCGACACCCCGCTGGCGATGACTGAGATACGGCAGCTTGAGGTAGGTTATCCGTCGGCACACGATCCGGATTTTTCGGCAAAGCAGTATTTTGAAATGCAGCAGGCTCTGTCCGCGAATCAGAAATTTGAGCTGCAGGGCATTGATAAGCTGCTGATCGACGGGCTCGAGGCGAGGCTTGTGCGGGCAACCTGGAAGAACGGCAGCAGCACTAATAAGCGGCAGATCTTGACGATCTACGGCTACGAGACGCAGTGGATCATCGATATGCTCGCGTCAAAAGAGACGGACCTGTATATGGAGCGTGTGATGCAGAGCGTCCGTGTGCGGGTACCGTTTCCTGCGACGGCGGTGCGTCAGTCGTTTGGGACATTGGGGGCGTCGTTTATTGTTGGCGATAAACGGCTCGAGCCGAAAGTTACGCAAAATGCTGCCGACCAGGATTTTGCGAGAGAAGAATCGGCGACCGCACAGATCGACAATACGATCTTGGCGGTGTACGAGATCGTCTTTAAGAATCAGGCCCCGCCGATCGTCGACGCCCGAGGCCAGACTTATATCGACGGTTTTTTACGTGGGCTCTCAAAGCAGCCGGACTGACGCTCGCGGCAAAACAGAGAGACAGTTACCCGATAAATATAGACGGCATCGAGGGCCGCCATTTATCTACGATATAACGGCGAGCAATATGAAACCGGGCGCGGTGATACAGGCTGACCTGATAATTTTGGGTCAAGACAAGAAATTTTGGACCGCGACCGTCATCACTAATTACGAGGGCGGTCTGTCCGCCCGTTACAATAGGGCGAGGATTTTGAATTCGCTAAGAGTTGGAATGTAGCAGTAGTAAGACCGGAGGTTGATCTATGAAATTGAGTTTAGGAACAAGCAGGGTTCGTTTGGTTGGTATCGTCTTTATCTTTCTAATGGGCATCGTGACAGCGACCGCCCAGCCCGGTTCGCAGACAACGCCGCAGACGCATGACGAATTTGTTGCGGCAGGGCGAGCGGCTGCACAAAAGGGCGACCTCAAAGAGGCCGCAAAATGGTATTCGAAAGCCATCGAGAGCCAGCCCGACGACTATGACATTATTTTTGCCCGTGCCGGAGCGTACGCCGCGACGGGTAAATACGATAATGCACTTAAGGACCTCAATGTCGTCATTGCAAAGTATCCAAAGTCCGTCGCTGCGCTTCATCTGCGGGGCAGTCTCTACAATGTAAAGAAAGATTGGAAAAAGGCAATGGCTGACGCCGAGGCGATCATTGCCGCCGAACCAGCAAACGGACTGGGTTATCAGGTTCGCGGCGGAACCTATGCGGGGCAAAAGAAATACGCAGAGGCCGAGGCCGACCTGACCAAGGCGATAAGCCTCAACCCCCGCGACCACCTCAGCTATATGTATCGCGGAGCCGTCTATGAAGAGCAGGGCATGGCTGGAAAGTCGCAGGCTGACAAATTAAAGGCCGAGCAGATACAGCGTGGTCAGTGACGTTTTGTTCGTTTCGAAATAAAAAGAGACGCGAAATCTATTCGCGTCTCTTTTTTATTTATTTGAGTTTCTTTGGGGCAAAGGTTTTGTCGTTTATTTTGACGTTGTGTTTGACGGATCTGATCGTGGTGACGATGTTACCGTTGCCGATGTTGTTGTTGACGGATTTGAACGGCATTTTGATGCCGTCGACGTCGCGGTAGTCGGAGTATTCGACCGAGTATGGTATCTGCTGTGCACTGGTGCTCGAAGGGATGACGCCCTCGCGTTTGAGCAGCAGAAATGTGGTGGTTGAGTAGTATTCGGTAAACGCGGTGCCCTTTTCGGGCGTGAATGTGACGGCATAGGCGTCGTCGCCGCCTACCTTTTTGACGGCGGTGATCTCGATCGTTTTATGGTTTGTTTTCCAATTTAACAGCGAGTAAAAATCATTGGCGAGACGGATGTCGTCGAGCTGTTTGCCAGAATAGACCGTACCAGGAGCGAATGAAACGACATCCTGACCGCCGGTGCCGTCAAAAAACTCCCACTCTGAACCTATCTTTTTGCCGAGCGCGGTGAAGACCGTTTCGGCGGCAGACTTGTTTGGGGCCATTTGGTATTGCTTGCCGTATGCCTGAACGCCCTGATTTTCGAAATCCATATTAAATTCGGTTACTCGTGACGTGATCTTGCGCCAGTTTGTCTCGCCTCCGGCGGCGGCGAGTGCTTTTTGTTGTAATTCGTCGGCGGTGATCTTTGGTTTATCGCTGGCGGTTGTCGCCTTAAATTCAAATACGCCGGCCGGTTGCGTGACGACGACGGCGGAGATCTTACCGGCGGCATCGCGTTTTGCCTTAAGCGAAAACTGGTCGGCCGGGAGCGGGTTCATTGAAAACGTACCA
>JADJRV010000029.1 GCA_016712045.1 Chloracidobacterium sp.
TGATCGCGGTCGAGGATTATCGCTTTCGTGACCACATCGGCATCGATCCATATCGCATCGTCGGCGTTATTTTCAAAAATCTGACGACCGGCAAGGTCGAGGGCGGATCGACGATCACGCAGCAGCTCGCCAAAAATCTCTTTCTTTACAAAGACCAGACTTACACGCGTAAGGTCAACGAATGGGCCGTCGCCCTGCAGATCGAGCGGCTTTATACAAAAGACCAGATACTCGAGATGTACATGAACTACGTATTTCTCGGCGCCGGTGCATACGGGTTTGAGGCCGGTTCGCGGACTTATTTTGGCAAATCTGTAAAAGACCTCAGCCTCGAAGAGGCGGCACTGCTTGCGGCTATTCCAAAGTCGCCGGAGTATTCGCCGACCCGCAACATGGAAAAGGCAAAGATGCGCCGCGACATCGTGCTCGACCAGATGACCAAGTATTTTCCCGACAAATACTCACAGTCCGACGTAGATGCGGCCAAGGCAAAACCGATCACGCTCGCCGATACTGCCTATTATCAATCGCAGCCAAAATCGACCGCCTGGGATTATCCGGTCGAAGATGTCCGAAAATATCTCGAAGAAAAATACACAACCCGCGTCGCCCAAGGCGGCCTCAAGGTCTACACGACCATCAACATCGAGGCTCAAAAACTCGCGACTCAGGCGATCCGCCAGCGCCTCCGCAGCTATGACGCCGGCCGCAAATGGCGTTCGGAATACGGAAACATTCTGCTGGATGAAAACGAAGTACCAATGACTGACGAGAAAGAGATCGACAAAGCTCTCAATTCGTTCAAGCACGCAGACTGGTACGGTGACGATTACACTGAGGGGGAATACATAAAAGGCCTCGTAATGAAATCCAACAACAACGCTGACGAGGTTGGTGTACGATTTGGCCGTTTCAAGGCGATCGTCCGCCCCGCCAACATGGGCCGCAGCGGTAAAAGGCCTAAGGACGAGCTAAAACCGGGCTTTTTGGCTGAGTTTCTTGTGAAAGGCGTCGATAAAGAAAAACAGACTCTGGACGTCGAACTGATGCAGGTGCCTGAGGTTCAGGCGTCGATCGTCTGCATAAATTCGCACAACGGCGAGATCGTCGCGATGGTCGGCGGCTACGATTTTCACACCAGTAAATTTAACAACGCGACACAAGGGTTGCGACAGACCGGTTCGGCATACAAGCCTTTTATCTATACAGCTGCGGTCGAGGACGGTATGACGCCGGATATGATCGTCAGCGGTGCTCCGATCAAACGCGGCGGCTGGCAGCCGACCAATTACGGTGGTGCCCCGAGCCATCCAAATGTTCCGCTGAAGATCGCACTGGCCAAATCGTACAACATTGCCGCCGTCCACCTGCTCGAACAGGTCGGCATCCAGGCCGGTGCTCAGATGGTCCGCCGATTTGGCATCACAAATCCAATGGCACCAAGCCTACCTTCGGCTCTTGGAGCCAGCGAGGCTTCGCTACTTGAGATGACGGCTGCTTATTCCGCATTCCCTAACAAGGGCATTCGTATGACGCCGCATTTGATCCGCAAGGTTTATAACCGCGACGGCAGCTTGCTGGAACAGTACGAAAACCAGAGCTCAAAAGTAACGAGCGAATACGTAGCGTTAACGATGGTCCAGATGATGCGCGGTGTTGTCTCCGGCGGCGGAACAGCTTCAGGTGCAAGTGCCGGCGGCCATCCGCTGGCCGGAAAGACCGGTACCGTCAACAACGAAACCGATGTCTGGTTTCTTGGCTATACGCCGACCTATGTGACCGGCGTTTGGATGGGAAATCCGCTGCGTAAAGAATCACTCGGAGCCGGCATGACGGGCGGCCATGGTGCCGTGCCGTATTTTAATGCCTTCATGATCCCCTTCATGAAAAACAAGCCGCGCGAATCGTTCCCAAATCCTCCGCCGATGCCGTCTGATGTAAAACGTGAGATGGAAATGCGTAAGCGTGAGGAGCTTGAGTCTCTGCAAGATGCCGACGCGAGCGGACGCCGCGGCGGTGCAATCATCCCGACCGGGCCTAAGGCCGACGCCGAAGTACCGACGACCGGAACAACTATTACTGATTCCGGCACGACAACCAAACCGGTTGATACCACACCGGACCGTCCACCGATAGTCAGGCCGCCTGTGATCCAGTCAACCCCGCGTCCACAGCCGACGGTTGAAAAACCGGCCGGTGAAAAACGTAAGGGGAAAAAGGGCGATGGTTAATTCCGGAACCCGTGCTTTAGCGAATCAATTCTAAAAATAGAAAGACCGCAGACTCATTTTGAGCTGCGGTCTATTTTTTATGACACTGGCCGCCCGCTCACGCGTGCGGTTCTGACTATTTTAAAAACTCACCAAGATAATACGGCAACATTCTCCTCCACCAGACCCAGTCGTGGTTGACGTCGTGGCCCCAGAGATCGAGACGATGCGGGATGCCCTTGGAATGAAGCAGGCCGGAAAATTCGCGGCTGCGGTCGGGTGCTTCGAACGAACCTTGCCCAGTCACTACGACGATCGAATCCGCCTTTTGCAGACGGGGTAGATGATAGTCGTCGTCTAGATTACGAAGGTACATATCGGGGTTATTAAAATAGACATTGTCGTCGTAGTAACCCTTATCTAAATAATTATAGATGTCATAGCTGCCGCTCATCGCGATCGTTCCGCGAAATTCGTCGGAGTGTTTGAAATACGTATTCGCTGCAAGCAACGCTCCTAAGCTCGCTCCGGTCGTCAAAGGTTTTGCATCCTCGCCGCATTCGTTGCGGATCAGAGGCAAGACCTCTTCCATAATGTATTTGTCATAACGCGACAGCATCTCGACCTTCCAGCCGGGATGCGACTCGCGGTTGAGCAGGCTGTATTTATTGACCGAATTGATCGAATACGCACGGATCTGTCCCGCTTCGATAAAATCTTTGATCGCATCGACCAGATAAAACCGCTCATACTCCAGATAATCGGCCGCCGCCGTCGGGAACATTAATAGCGGATACCCCGCATGTCCGTAAGCCACCAGCGGCATGTCCATTCCCAAATTGTGGCTAAACCACGATGTCGTCTCTCGTCGCATTAATTTTATGTTTCTCCAGTTACTATTTTGTGATCGTAATTTCGCGAACCGTGGCGTTAAATCCGCCGTTGTCCACTATCTTGCCGTCCTTGTCCACCAGCGTTAGGACGATCTTATGCTTTCCTGCTGCCCAGCCGGTCAGCCAGATAGGTTCCCATTTCTCGATAAATTTTGGCTCGCCGCCGTCGACCGACCAACTCACGCGATACTCGCCGCCATCGCCCGTTAGCCTTGCATTGCTCAGCCAAAAATCGATCATCACGGCATTTGTATCGTCGCCCTTATACTCGCCCTTGGGGCGGCTATAGGTCAGCAGAGGCTTAGTTGCATCAACCGGGCCGGCGGTCGAATTTTGCATATCTTTACCCTCGGGCGTCGGTTTTGGTTCGACGTTAGCGTTCGCCATCGTATTGCCGTTCGACGTTGTCGTCGGTTTGGTCTTATCGCCGCCGCCGTTCTTGACGGTAAATTTTACCATCTGAAACGCACCTTCGTTCTTATAGCTTTCGTGCCAAGGCCTTGACGGAAAAACGCGCAAGGTATGCTCGCCGTCCACCACGTTTCGCAGCTCAAACTCGCTGCCGAGATTGTAATATGCCTCATACGGTTGATTGTCGAGGATCACATGAATGTGATTGCCGGTGTGCGTTTCCTCGTTCATTCCGGGCATATAGCCTTTCAGGTCACCGCCGATCTCAAGCTTTACTTTTACGACCGCGCTTGTGAGCGTCGCATTCGCTTTTGGCTCTAACACTTTGATCGTCGGAGCGGCCGTATCCTGTTCGCCGCGCGCCGCCATCAGATCTTTGATCTTCTGCGGCCGCTCACCCACGGCGAGATTCTGGGCGGTCGGCTTGGCACTGTTTGTATTACCGTTTTTTGCGTTCTGGCTATTATTCGCCGTACCGCCGCAACCGTAAAAGACAAAAATTGAAATCAGACCGATAAATAAAATAATTGCTTTCATCATCTTTACCTCAAGCGTTAACCGCCTCAGCCGACACAAATGTCACGGCCTCTCTTTCATATTCAAAAACATTCTTAAAATTCTCGATCAACCGCTCTTCGACATCCGCCATATCGACCTCGCGGCCGAGCAGGCGTTCGATCGACGTGACCGGTTCGCCCTCGCAGGCGATGATCCAATTGTAATAGCTCAGGTCGGTATTTACATTTAACGCGAACCCGTGCGTCGTCACCCAACGCTTAATGTGAACGCCGATCGCCGCGACCTTGCCCTCGGTCGTATGAACTCCCGTAAGTCCTTCGACCCGAAACGCGTCTATACCGAGATCAGCGAGCGTGCGGATCAATACCTCTTCAAGATCGCGAACGTATTTATGCACATCTTCGCGGTCAGGCGATAGCGAGATCACCGGATAACCGACGATCTGGCCGATGCCGTGATAGGTCACCTTGCCGCCCCGATTTATTTCAAAGACCTCAACGCCCAGATTCTTTAACAATTCCGCCGTCGCGAGCACGCCGTCATTCTTTGACCGCCGCCCCATCGTGAACGTATGCGGGTGCTCGAGTAGCAACAGATGATCGGTCTCACGCCGCGCGATCACCTCGGCCTCAAGTTCTTTTTGTAGCTCAAGCGAATTTGCGTAGCCAACCCGCCCAAGCCTGTGTACCTCTAAATAACGCTGAGACATTGTCTCTATGATAAAATTTTTATGACTGATTGAACAGGAACGAACGTTATGAGACATTTTCGACTATTTGCATTCGCGATGCTTATCCTCGCGATCACAAGCATTTCGGCGACGGCGCAAAGAAAGACCACAAAAAAGAAGCCTAAACAACCGACCGTCGTCAAAACGATCCCGCCGCTCGATGTCCGGGCCGCTCGCGAAAAGGTCGATGTTCAATTAGAAAATGTAAAACGTTTTGTCGATGAATACGGCCCTAAAGCAGATGCTCTAGAGCTGTTAGACAAGGCTTTTGCGACGAAAACAGTCTCAGAGGCGATCCTGACCAAACACGCATCGAACAAAAGATTTACGATCCAAACCATCCGAAATCTAAGAGACGGCCTGTCGGCACTCGAATCGGAGTTTCGCACTAAACCGCTGCTCCAAAAATATCTGACGAATATTCAGGGGATAACCGACCTCGCAACACAGGCGGAGGATTCGGCGATAGCCGGAAAATTTGTCGCCGCAAAAGACCCGCTCCGAGACATCGCCATGAAACTGACAGATACGCTCGCTGTCCTGCCTAAATAGCTTATTTAGAACGTTGAGATCTAACGAGATCGGGGTTTGCGTACCATCGCTGACCCCGATCTCTATTTATTTCGGCCATTCTTTTGCAAACATACCTGGCCGATTTATACTTGGTGGCAGGTTTCGAAACTACATTCAAAAATTGGAGAAGAATATGTTAAATGATTTCAAAGCATTTATTGCACGCGGCAATGTGCTCGATCTCGCGATCGGCGTTATCATGGGCGCGGCGTTTGGCAAGATAGTCACGACATTTACCGAGGGTATGGTGATGCCGATCGTCGGACTCGTGACCGGAGGCATCGATTTCAAAGCAAAGTTTGTTGACCTGAGCGGAAAACTTGGGGCGGGCGCAACACCCGAACAGATCGATGCCGCCGTAAAAGGCGGTGCTCCGCTGCTCCGCTATGGACAGCTCATTAGCGATGTCATTACGTTTGTGATCGTAGCTTTTGTTATGTTCCTGATCGCCAAAGCCGCAATGGCCTATTTTGCAAAACTCGCGGCCGCTACACCTCCGCCCCCGCAGGAAGCCTTGTTAACGGAGATCCGCGATATTCTGGCTGCTAAAAAGCCTGCTGAGACGAACTAAACCCTTAGCGAACTGCGGAACGCTCGGGCAGCGTAGTAGGATTCTGCTCCATTGTGATAAATAAAGACCCGGCCGAAGCGCAAGTCACCGAAAATAGCACCGCCTAAATCTCTAATGTCGGCGGGCGTTTCGAGCCAACTAGATGTTTTGAGATCGAAATTTCCGAGTTTTTGCAGCTCTTGATATTCCGCTTCGGTCAGGATCTTAACGCCCATCGCAGCGGCCATGTCTTGAGCACTGGTTGCGGGTTTATGTTCTTTGCGTGATTCCCATGCCGCCCGGTCGTAACACAGGCTGCGGCGGCCTTTGGGGCTTTCCGGTGAGCAATCGAAAAAAATATATTCCCCCGTCGCCTTATCAAACCCGACGACATCCGGCTCACCACCGGTGCGTTCCATCTCGCTAAGTGACCATACCTTATTAGGAGCGGCTTCGAGTTTTGTCGAAACCTTGTCCCATTCGAGACCCTCATGACGGATCGTGTTTTCTGCGAAACGTTTCTGTAATTCGCTGATCAGCTCTTCACGGTCTTCGGTTAACAATTCTTTTTTCATACATTTTATTTACGGAACAAATAATGAAGTGTCCTTACTACGTGCGGGCCTCTGCAACATAAGTCACCTTTCTATTCTCAGGACGAAAATACCACGACACAATCGTTAGAGTAAGCAGCAATAGCGACGGAGCAATTTCGCTAAACGGATCGCTGACTATTATATGCGAAAGTGCCGCGCCGCTCATGGTAAAGAAAAATCCGGCGTACGCCCACTCTTTTAATAGCGGGTATTTAGGGATAAGTACGGCGATAACACCCAACAATTTCCATATCCCCAACATCGTTAGAAGATACGATGGATACCCAAGATGGGACATTCGGTCCACATCGTCTTTCAATCTCATTAATTGCACAATCCCGGTCGATGTCATCCCTAAGCTAGCCATAGGGTCGCGACCCAATAGATAATTTTGTGTGTCTTTGTCATAGATTTATTTTAATTTGCTGACGATCTCTTCTAACCGGTCATGTGCCATATTTAGACCTTGGGCAAAGGGCAGCTGCAACATTTGGTCCCGGTCTGCGACCGATCGATAAACGATCTGCATCGTGAGTATGCTGGTCTCGTCAGTTAGCGATGCAAATTCTAAAAACTCGAGCTGGACCGGAAACGGCGTGTTTTCCATTTCAAATGTCCTCGTGATCTTGGCTTGAGGAACAAACTCATGGATCGTTCCATTCGCTCGAAATACCACATTTCCCTGCGGATCGCTCGTCTCGAATTGGTAACCGCCGTGCTGCTTACTCTCGAGCTTTAACACTTTCGTCCCCATCCATTGCTCAACGATCTCGGGCTCAACATACGCCCGGAAAAGCAGTTCGAGCGGCAGATCAAACTCTCGTGTGATCACCAGATCTTGTTGACCATCCTCAGCATTGATCTTTGTTTTGCGTTCCATATCATTTCTTGTATTTCTTCATCACAGCCTCAAGGCTATTAAACCTGTCGTCCCACATTTCGCGAAACGGTTCGATAAACTCCGCCACCTCTTTCATCTTTTTGGCATTGATCTGATACCGTATCTCGCGGCCGCTTTGCTCTTGGTTTAGTAGCTCGCACTCGGTTAGTATTTGCAGATGCTTCGAAACCGTCGGCCTTGCCGTGTCAAAATTTGCCGCGATCGCCCCGGCAGTCATCGACTGCGTTGCGACAAGCAGCAATATCGCCCGCCGTGACGGGTCAGCTATTGCTTGGAAAACATCTCGTCGTAAATTCATTGCGTAGTTAGATGACTACATGAATATACATGAAGTCATTTAACTACGCAACTGGTTTGTATGATTTTTCGAAGGCGGAGCGGGTAATTAATTAAAGAGGCTTTTTTAGCTCGATCGTCTTCTTATCAGCCGGGTCGCAAACCTCAACCTCGCCATTTTTGGCGGTCGCGGCTTTGGTGTCTATGGCGGGTAGACCGAGCTTTTCGCGGATAAATTTTTCCCCCTCGTCCGCGATCATCTCACCGTTAATAACAAAGGTTTTCTTCGTCAGCGTATCGCCTTTTTTCTCCATCAATGACGGCTGCAAAAAAATGTACCACGGTGAACCCCAACCGCGTGTGTCGCCCGTCGATTGGCGATAATCGTAATGCTTGGTCTTTTGCTTTTCGGAACGGTTTTCGGACTCATAAACGGCCGGAAACGTGATCTTCATAAACGTGAGATTGTTCTGCATCGAAGAAACCGGGTCGTATTCGCCGACGGCAACTATCTCTAAACCGGCGGATTTGTATTTGTCATAAAACCGCTGCAGCATCGGCGCGTCAAACCGCCAGTTACCGCACCAGGGGGCATAATACACGACGATCACGAGCTTTTTACCAACCGTTAGATCGCGCAGGTTTGTATCTTCGCCCGTACGGACACTCTTATAAGTCCAGTTTTTATAGTTGATCTCTTTCTCGACGATAGGCGCCTGTTCGTTTTGCCCGAACGCGAAAAAGGCCGTTAGCAAAATGGCCGCGAATGCAAAAAGTGTATTTCTCATTAAGACCTCGTGACTTTAAAGACTATCTTTTCAGATGCCGTTTATCAAGAAAAAAGTTGGCAGCTATCGCGGCATTACCGGGCGAATTAAAATCTGCCGCCAACTGTGATAATCTGTGGCTATTACTATGAGCGACACTGCAACCGTATCAGACATTTTTCGCAGAGCACTTGAGATTAGAGCGGCGGACCCAAGCGGCTCCTATAAGGAACTCGCCGCACGTATCGTCAGCGAATACAGCGGCCAGCCGTTTCCCGAGACGGCGTTTTTGACCATTCCCGAATACGACAATATCGCCCCCGAAGAAGACTGGACCGCCGGACTGCCTATCGTCCTGCGCGGCATCCAAAACCAAGACTGGAAAGACGTCGCCCACGGCATTGTCATCAGTCTCGAACAGGTCGAAAATTACCCCAAACAATCCGGCCGAGAAGACGACCCGGCGAAAGAGTGGCGTAACCGCGACAAAGGCATCGCTAGTGCCGAAGAAAAGAATCTCGAAAAATGGATGCCTGAAGAATTAATGGCAATGGCAAAGCGAAACACAAAATAGTTAAAAATTGAGAATGTAAAATGGACAATTGAAAGCCATTTTTTCTTAACTACTCTTTGATCTTCTTGTTTAAATTACCAGTGCAAGTCCGTCTTTTGCCTCGATGACTTCACACGGCGGGTCAAACACCGCGACCTCCTTATTAAAATCAACCTCATCCCACTCAGGATAAAAGTGCGTCAGCATCGCGCGTTTTGGGTGAGCCTTTCTAATTAGAAACATCGCTTCGGCAAGTTCAAGGTGCTTCTGCACGGGCTTATCGCGGACAAAAGAACACTCTAAAACAAACAGATCGACGCGATTAGCAAAGGCTGCAAGAGTCTCGTCAAATGCGGTATCTGCCGAATAGACAAGTGTCTTCTCATCGGCATCGCGGATATGGATCGCATGGCTCTCGTCCGTATGCGGCGTTTTCATTACGACGGCCTCAACGCCCGGCAGGATCTGAAAAGCCTCAAGAGCATCGACCTCATTTACCTCAACAGGAAAAGGCTGTTCAAGCAAACGATAGTCATTGACGGCGTCAAATCTCGCGAGCAGGGCTTTGAGACCCGCGGGACCGAATATTCGAAGCGGTGATGTGCGTTGCTGCATCTCGGCTGAATGCTTTGTCCCGGCTAAGAATGGTGCTAGCCCGCCGCAATGATCGAGGTGAAAATGCGAGATCCAGATCGCACCTAAAGCGGTCCAGTCCAACGATTCTTCCGTCATCCGAAATATGGCCGACGCCGAGCAATCGAGCAGGATCGTCCCGCCCGTTGTCTCAAGCCAAGAGCCTGAGCTGCTCCGTTTTGCGTGCGGTATCGAGGTACCGGAACCTAGGACGGTGAGTTTCATACAGGAATAGTATCAAACCCTGTGCTAAATTAGGTTTATGAGTACGGTGGATATCCTCGCAATTTTTGCTCACCCCGACGATCTTGAGCTGTCGGTCGGCGGGACGATGTTGAAGCTAAAAGACCTCGGTTATCGGACTGGGGCACTCGACGTGACACGCGGCGAGATGGGTACGCGTGGCACGGTCGAGGGGCGTGCGGTGGAGGCTGAAAACGCGGCAAAGATATTAAAGCTCGACATCCGCGATAACCTTGGGCTGCCGGACGGTCATGTTTTTGTGACGGACGACGCACGAGTTGCTTTGGTCAGGGCGTTGCGGCGGCTGAAACCCCGACTTATACTCACACATCAAGAAAATGACAGCCACGCCGATCACGATCACATCGCAATACTGGTGCGCGAATCATCGCGGTTAGCGGCAATGCGAAATTATGACCCCGAAACCGGTGATGAAAAGATCCCGCCGCCGATCGTTGCTCATAATGTATTTTCGCGGCGTGTCGTCCCGTCATTTATTGTTGATATCTCAGATTTTCTCGATGCAAAAATGGACGCACTGCAGGCGCACCGATCGCAATTTTACGATCCAAATTCGAGCGAACCCGAAACGATGCTCACGGGGAAAACCTACCTCGACGAGATCGCAAACCGCTCGCGTTATTACGGCTCGTTGATCGGAGTCGCGGCGGGTGAACCATTCTTCGTCCGCGAGATGTTAAACGTCAACGACCCTTTTGAATTGCTCACGCGTCCGATGAATCTCTACTCTTGATCAATGACCCCTTTAGCCCCCGAAGAGATCGAACTCGATAAAAAACGCCGCGTCCTCGAACGGCTAAAGGATCGGCTTGCCGACCGCGAAGAGGAGATGACCGATCTGCGGGCGTTGCAGCAGCAGTTTGAGGCGCAATATACGATGGGCGTCGCGCGGCTTTATGCCGAGTTTGATGATATCGAGGCTCAGATCGCCGAGGAAGAGGTAAAGCTAGTACCCGACGACGAAGAGATCAAGAAAAAGGCCGAGGAGATGCGTCGCCGTGCCGAAGAATCTGCCGCTCGTGCCGCCGAAGAGGCCGATGCCGCCGACCGAAAATTTAACCCGACCGCTGAAGCCAAAAAGGCCTATCACAACCTAGCCCGCATCATCCACCCCGACCTCGCACTCGATGCCGGGGAAAAAGAAAAACGCCACGGGCTGATGGCGGAGCTAAACGCCGCCTATTCCGCGGGTGATCAAACAAAACTCAACAAACTTGTCGAAGATTTTCGCAACAGCCCCGATCTGGTTAGCGGCGACACCGTTGGCGATGAGCTGGTGCGGGCGATCCGTCAGATATTTCAGATCAAGGTCAGGCTCGGCGAGCTGGTCAATGAGCGGGCAGAGATCGAGGGTTCGGAGCTTTATGACCTAAGAAAAAGGGTCGAGGACGAGATGGTGGAGGGCCGCGATCTGCTTGCACAAATGTCGAACCGCACCCGCGTACATATCAAAAAATCAGAGCGTCGGCTCGCAAATCTCAGAAGTGTCAATCGTGCTCAGGAAGAGTATGTAAAGGAAACTTTTGGGATGGATATCAAGGACTTTAGGCCGTCTGACCAATAGGCTCGACGATCATCTTGCCGTCCGCATTTTGGCCGTCGCGACAAACGCCGACGATCTTGCCCTTGATCGTGATGGCGTTCTCATCAAACAGATGCGGCTGGCCCGACCCGCTTTCTAGACAGACCATACCAAAATCCGAATCGTAATAACCGCAGACGACAGCGCCGCTGTCCCGTTCGACCGCCGCGACCAGATCGCCGCGATCCACTTTTTCATTGACGGTCACCGCGAGCGAGCCTTTTGGGATGCCAAGATCGTCGAGGTGCGAGTTGTTTATCCAGACACCGCTGTATTCACTGTATTTTGACAGCGACGCAGGGATGACAAGTTCGAGTTCGTTAGGGTCGGCGGAAAAGTTGCTTTTGGCTGTTTGTTTATCGGGATCAAGGGCGTTTTGAAATTCGTCGATCAGAGCCCTTGCTGCCATGTCGCCGGTCTGTCGCCGCGTGATATCAACGGCTTCCATCATCGACAGGACCGCGTCCTGGAAATTATCGAGAATGAGCAAGGTTTTTGCCCGCGTCATTAACGACTCGGCAAGATATGCCTGATTCTCGCTCTTGCGCAACACGGCGATCGAACGATCGGTATAATTTAGCGCCGCTTCCGGCAACGTTTCCGCCAGACATATCTGTGCTTTTGTCTCAAGCGACGAACCTTCGCGAGTCCTGTCTCTTAATTTTTTGTAGATCCCGATTGCGGCGTCAACCGAACTGTGGGCGAGCCGAAAATTGCCGCCGTTCATGTGCAGCAACGCCAAATTATTCTCGACCGTGGCTAGATAAATGCGGTGCCGCGACTTTTCGTGATATGTTTTCGCGAGCGTAAAGTAGGTAAGAGCCTCTGAGCTGCGGCCAGTGTCTTTGAGCGAAATGCCCATATTTGAGCATATCGAGGCGTTAAGCAAAGCGTCGCCAAATTTGCGAAAATCCTCTTCGACCGAGCGGCAGTAAGCAATATTTTGTTCGTGTTTTTTGAGCGAGAGAAAGTTGAGGCTGCGGATCTTAAAAGATTGAAGCCTTATATGAGAGGTGCGAGGCAAGTTATGGTCAAGTGCTATATCGAGCCAGAGATCGGTTTCGCGATATTCACCTGTTCGCCAATACGTTAGGGCGATCAGATTTTCACACTCGGCGATCTTTTCAACATTTCTAAGCTCTTGAAAAATCTCGCGAACAGCCGTAAGAATATTTTTTGAGTGCTCCTGAGCACCGACGATCATTTCATTGTGCCCGTAAAAGCCGATCAAACTGCCGTATCTAAGTTGCAACTCTGCGGCATCTTCGACACTAAGTTCTGTCGTTTCAGGCACGCGCGACAGATCCTCCCAACCATCACTGATCAGGCCGAGCGCTTCAGCGTATCGACCGCTACGTTCGAGTTTGCTAAGTTTGCGGAATAAAACGACCGGTTTAAAACCGGTTCGAATGTTGAGAGTCTCCATAAGCCGCTACAAATTTCTCTGATAGTATATGCCTGATGTGCGTGCACATCAAGACTAAAAACTATTGGAGAAAAAAAATGAAAACGACTATTAAACTGTTCTTGATCGTATCGATGTTCTGCGCGACCGTCCTTGCTGACGGCAATCAGGGTAGCGGCGGTTATAAATGCGAAAACGGACAAGAAACTTGCCCGCCGCCATGCACCGAAAATTGTGGCGGTGATTTTGCTACGACGGCACCCGGCGATGGCCAGATCTCGGTCGATATCCTCACGGCGATCGCAGAAGAGATCTATATGATCGGCTTCTAATTGACCGTTAGATCCGAGCCACCGTTAAGGTTGACTCCCGGTCAAGGTCTCGACTTCGTCTAAGACCTTTTCCGACATTAACTCGCTTGGCTGTAATCTAACGATCCTGGGCTCGCCCGCGTTTTGGCTCCCGCTCATTTCGTTGATTACTTCCACTTTGACCCTCCTGACCAATTCGTTGAATTGGCCGGTAGATATTGGTGTGTCTTGTGGTGACGTTCCGTCAAGAAATTTTTTTCCGCGACCGGTCAGCAGCCAGTCGATCGAGCATGACGTGCGCTCGGCGATCGTGATGAGGACTTCGGTCTGCGGCAGCCGGCCATTTAGATAATTCTTGGCTGCCTGATAGGAAATGTTCAACAATAGCCGAACCTTGGACGGCTCAGCCGAACCGCAGGCTTCGATGAATCTGGCTGTAAATGCAGAATTCTTGTCCATTATTGAATTTGCGCTTGACACCATTAAATGATTGTGTAAAATTTTACACAATCGTTCAGTTATCGAGTATAACGAACGAATGATAAATATACAAAGTTATTCTTTGTATTAAAAAAAAGATTAGTTTTCGCGACCGCATACACCCTGTATGCGACGCGAAAATAGGGGGCAACGGTGTGGGAGACGTTGCCTCCGCCCTTTTTAAATCGCATTTCCGGCGGCAAACCCCGACGACCACGCCCATTGAAAGTTGTATCCGCCGAGCCAACCCGTCACGTCGACAACCTCACCAATAAAGTAAAGCCCCGGCATCTTTTTCGACTCCATCGTTTTTGACGAGAGTTCGTTTGTAGAAATACCGCCGAGCGTAACCTCGGCGCGGTCATAGCCCTCAGTGGTTGAAAATTTGACCTGCCAGTCGGTGAGCTTCTCGGCCAGGTGTTCAAACTCGCCGTCATTCATTTGAAATAGAGGCTTGTTTTCAAATTCCCGCTCGGCAAAAGCAGTCGCAAACCGTTGCGGCAATATCTCGGCGAGTAAATTACCCAGATTTTTTCTACTGCCACGGCTAGCGGTGAGATGTTTCACGACGTCTGTTTCAGGTGCGAGGTGAAACGAGACAGGATTGCCCGCCCGCCAGTAATTTGAGATCTGCAAAACCGCCGGCCCGGACATCCCGCGATGCGTAAATACAATATTTTCGCGGAAAGCTTGTTCTTTAGTAGACGCGATCACCTCCATCGAGATCCCGGCCAGCGGCGTGTAGGCCTTGCCCTCCATCACCAGAGCGACAAGCGACGGCCTCGTTTCGACGATCTTGAGTCCAAATTGACGTGCGATGTCATAGCCAAATGCGGTGGCACCGATCTTTGGAAACGATAGCCCGCCGCATGCGACGATCAGTTTTGCAGATGTAAACGTCCCCTGGCTAGTCTCAACCTCAAAGCAGCCATCCTGACTAACACTCGTCACGGTGCATCCGGTCATTATCCGCACTTTTGCCTTGCTGCATTCGGTCAGCAGCATTTCAACGATCTGCCGTGAGCTTTCACGGCAAAAAAGCTGGCCCAGAGTTTTCTCGTAATACGCGATCTTGTGTCTGCGGACTAGCTCGATAAAATCTTGCGGCGTAAACCCGGCCAATGCGGATTTACAAAAGTGAGGATTTTGGGAAATAAAATTTTCAGCGGTGACGTTGAGGTTCGTAAAATTGCACCGCCCACCGCCCGATATGACGATCTTGCGGCCAACCTCTTGATTGTGCTCGATCACCAAAACCTTTTTGCCGCGCTTGCCTGCCGTTATAGCGCAAAACAAGCCTGCGGCCCCGCCGCCGATAACGATGGCGTCAAAGTTCATTTATGATAGGTACCGCTCTTGTAAAATGTTGACGTGATGTTTAACGTGGCCCGCCATTATATACACGAGAGCCCGTACCGAAACAGGATTATTGCTCGCTGTTCCGATCCGAAGTGAGGCTTCGTCAGAAAGATTTTTTACAAGCAGCAGATTTGCCCGCCGCTCGTGCTCAAATTCGTCAAGCAGATCAGCGAACAAACGATCGTTTGCGTTGGATGTCTCGATGTAATCGTCTTGCTCAAAACCCTCGATCGGAGTTTTATCGCCGCGCGATATTCGTAGGATGCGGTATGCAAAGATCCGCTCGCCATCGATGAGATGGCTCAGCAATTCCTTTATCGTCCATTTTCCGTCTGCATAGGCGTACGTACCTTTTTCCTCAGGCACGCCGGAAATCATACCTCGCAGGTCCGCCGCTTGTGCTTCCAAAACAGGTAGGACCGTATCGTCCTCGATCAGCGAGACATAGGTGTTGTAATACGGAGCAAACTCGTGCGTTTCAGGTCTGTTCATAATGCGGTATATTATCAGAGTCGTTGGGAAAATACTCGCCTGTAGTTTATGAGATCGTATGTACTACTAATTGCCGCCTTTTTTTTGGTAGGCCCGTCACTGGTCTACGGCCAAGGCGGCAAAGCCGAACCTATACGAATAGTTTTGGCGGCACAAAACTCAAGCGCTGTACTAAAAGGAACATTACGGAACGGCCAGGTAAAAGATTATGTATTTGCGGGCTTTAAAGGTCAGACCGTGACCATCAAAAATGCCACGTGGAATATCTTTGATTTTCGTGTTTTTAACGAAGAGTTTTTTGACGAGGGCGATTTTGACAGCTCGTCCACCTATACTTTTGAGATTCCTGAGACTGACGATTATCTATTTACCGTCAGGAAAAAAATTGCGGGGCCGCGAGTCTCACGTTTTTCGATGATCATAACAATTAAATAGACAAACCTGTCGGGCGATATCCGCATCGTATCGCGGTTGAGAAATCTGAATCGAATATTTAAGGAGAGTCCATCACAATGAAAAGAGTTTCTTTTCTGTTAGTTATCACATTTTTCGCATTAGCAGTTTCATCATTTGCTCAAGGCGGCGGGAAGGCCGAACCCGGCCGAGTCCAGTTTGCCAAGGGCAAATCCAGCACAGTGCTCACGGGCACTCTCTCGGGCGATCAGGAGCAAGAGTTCGTCTTTGGTGCCAAAAAGGGACAGACCGTTTATATCACCAACCCCGACTCGGTTAAATTTGCCTACAAGCTGTTTAACGACGACGTCAGCAACGACAGCACCGATCTGGCAGAACCGACGATGGAATTTGTTGTGCCGGAAACGGGTGACTACATGCTGTTTGTCAGGCGGGCAAATAACACGCCCAAATCTGCTAAGTTCTCGATCACATTAGCCATCCAGTAATGATATCCTTAGAGGTATTAGGAGATCTATAATTATGAAACGAACTTCATTGCTTATCGGCATTGCCTTTATCGCATTTGTTATTTTTTCACAGACCGGTACACAGGCGGTAAACCGAACGTTTGCCGAAAGATTTGTCGGCGGCGCTAAAGTCGGCGATTCTGGTGCGTATTCCTTTGACAAAGCTCACAGCTTTATCGGGTTTAAGGTTCGGCACATGGGGCTGATCGAGGTGCCGGGATTTTTACGCGACTTTACCGGAACGGTAAATTTTGATAGCAAAGACGTGACCAAATCGACCGTCGAATTTACCGCCAAGGCAACCAGCGTCGATACAGGCGTCGCCGCTCGTGACGGTCACCTACGCTCAAAGGATTTCTTTGAGGTTGAGAAATTTGCGGACATTACCTTTAAGAGCACTAAGGTAGCTAAGAAAGGAAAGTCGTGGATCGTGACCGGCGATTTCACGATGAAAGATGTGACCAAATCGATCACCTTCCCGTTTGACATTGTTGGCTGGGTCGACGCTAGTGATAAGGCCGGTGCAAAAATGGGCATCGCCGCTGAGACAACGATCAACCGACGCGATTATGGTGTAAATTACGGCACGAATATGCCAAACGGCATTCCGACGCTGTCCGATGATGTAAAGATCGTCCTGCAGATCGAAGCCAATGGCCCTAAGCCTGCCGCCAAGTAAAAAGGCAAAGCCGGAACGCACTGTTCGGTTTTGCCTTTTTACTCTTACCTTTTTACTTTTTTGCCGGCCTCGGCAAAAGAGATGTCGTAGATCGCGTATTGCTGCCAGCCGTTGTAATCATAATGCCACCACTCGCTTGAGTTGACGGTAAATCCCTCGGCTTCCATTAACCGCCGGAGCTTGTCGCGGTTAGCCCGCTCTTCGTCAGTTCCGCCTTTATAATCCGGCGACGCACGCTCATTGAATTCGTCATAGTCTGACGGCATCGGTATCGGCTTGCCTGTCTTTAGATCGATAATGCTCAGATCCACAGCACAGCCGCGATTATGTTTTGACCCTTTTGCGGGGTCGGCGACAAATTGCCTCTGATCGACGCGAACGACTTCCCAAAACAGTTTTGTGATCGCCCACGGCCGATAACCATCGTATATTACCAAGCCTAATCCTTCTTTCTTTAGCAATTTCTGAACACGCACAACCGCTTCGGCGGCGGGGCGTTGAAGAAATGCACGAGCCTCGGGATATACCGCTCGCCCGACAAAATTGTTTGCCGTCGCATAACGAATATCCAGCTTGATCGACTTATCGAGTTTCCTGAGTTCTATCAATTGAGCCTCTAGTTTATTTGCTTCTTTTGGTGGAGACGTCTGGGCAAACGAACAAGTAACGAGGATAAAACAGATCGCCGCAATCGTAAAACTATTAAGGTATTTTTGCCGATCAAGTGAAAACATATTGGGCAAAGTTTGAAAAACAAACTGAGAAAAGTTATTTTTGGTTGTTATGCAGGACGCAGAAAAGAAACTCACCTGTCCCGCCCGTAAGTGGACAAAACGTGCGGGCATCATCGCTTTTCTATTTTTCCTCGGTAAAGGGCTTGTTTGGCTCGGCCTTGCGGCTGCCAGTGCATATTACACCATGTTTTAGTTTGGTTTTTTCGCCTCCGGCTCAGGTTTCAGATCGTCGTCGAGTATCTTCACATCCGAACCGTATTTCTGATATTCCTTAAATCTGATCACGTTTCGCGTTTCGATCAGTTTTCCGCTTTCCCGTGCGACGAGCCGGACGTCTGAAAGCGACGGCAGCAGATATTTTCCATCCGAAATCGTTACCCAATCATAGTCGATAATCCGCTTTGCACTAGTGATCGGAAATGTCACCGGTATCTCGGTCGCCTCGCTTTCTATTCGCAACACACGGCCATCCTTTCGGTCGATCCAAACGCGGCCCTTGATGCCGCTAACCGTCGTCGCAGGACTGCCGCTGCCGGAGCTATAGGCTATCTTTTCCTGGGCCTTTTCACGGATCGTTTCAAAATCAAAAACCAGCGCCTTTCGCTGCCGGATCAGGTCGCTGTCGGAAAGGGTAAATTTCGTTTCACTTTCCGGCTTGAAAATGATCGCGAGCATCGTCACAAACTCACCTGTCGAACTCGTCCCGCCGGCTTCTTCGTATGAACTTTTCGACTTAGGATCGTTTTGCAAAATTCCGTTCATCGAAAGCAGCCGGTAATCTTCCTCGCCGGTCGTGCGATAGCTGACAGCCACAACGAGACGGTCGAGATTTTTATAACTTCCCGTTCCGGCAAACGCCCACGACCGCTGAACTTGCTGCTTTACGACAAAGTCTGGCATCTCTTCGACTGCCTCAAGAGTGTTTTTCGAGCATTTTCAAGCACTTCGGATGCGTCTTTGGCAGACGGCAACTTTGCGCCCTCCGGATCCTGTTTGCGGCGACCAGCCTCTTCAAGCGCGCGTTTTAGTTCTTCGTCATTCGCCCCCTTAGACCGCGTCAGGCGGCGAATGCCGTCGGTCAAAACAAAATCGATACCGCGCTTTCGTAGAGCCTCGATAATATCCGCTTTTGTCTCCGGAGCCTTTTGCAGAGCATAAAGCATCTTGACGTACTCCGCCTGGGTCAACGGCGCAGTCTGAGCAAAGGCTGCCTGAAACAAACAGAAAATAGTTAAGGCAAGGAACAGTTTCTTCATCTTAGTAAATGATGCCTATGGCTCGACGAACGTTGTAGCAAAGCCACGAACGCACGGTATAAAAGTGAAAAGCGGGGAAATTCAAAAATGAAATTCCCCGCTTCGGTATTATAACGAACCTAGAGTAATTAATTTACCCATTCTTCTTCGTAATTAAGTTGCCAATGCCTCGTCACCCAAGCGTCTGCAGCTGTCATAGCCGTATTTTTCCATTTCTTCAAATTTTCCAAAATGGTAAGTGCGGCCATCGGTTTACCCGGATCGCGTTGAACCCTGATCACCCGCGTCGTAACGTCGATGATAGATTTGTTTTCGTCCATTAATTTTAGACGAACTTCACAACCAACTGGCGGCAACGTATCAAGATTGACCAAAGCGCTGGTTTCACCCAGATTTTCGGTCAAGCCCTCAACATTTACCGTTTCGCCAGTTTCAGCGTCGATCCAGCTAGCCTTAACAGGCATGCTCGCAATAATGCGATGATGCAATGGCGTTTTGTATGATGTTGTAGATAATTCTACTTGTTGTGCCATTATATTCCCCTTATTAGTAACAATACTACGCATCTACATAACGAAATTATCCCGTAAAAGTAAAATGCGTCATAAATGTAGTCTATTATTACAAAAAAGTCAAGTTTTTACGGAAAAGTCTAAAGCAAAGAATCTAAAGACTTTAGCGAAATCGTAACGGCCAATTTACATATCTTTACACTTTTGTAACAAAAAAGATTACAAAAGGCAGGATCTTTCAGCCGGTTTCGCTCTGAACCAAACATAAACACCGCCTGGCCGCATCGCTAAGTTGCCGCGTCACGAGTCGCGGGGTGCTTCTAAATTCACAAAGAATTTACACTTAGTTCAGGCATTAGTTCAAGCACCATGAGAACATCCTTATTTGCGATTGCGGAACTTGATTTGCCTTATTCAAAGCGTAATTTGCCTTGTATTTCTAGACAAAAAGTAATATCGTTTTATTCACAAAATCCGAAAATTAAGAAAAAAATCCAAAAACCGAAAGGTGTCTGTGTTTTTGAGTTAAAGCAGCAATAATGTTTTAGACAATCTAACTTAGATGAGGTCAACAAAATAATGATAAATAAATTTTCAATAAAGCTATTTCCTTTCCTGCTACTCGTGTTCTTGAGTGCCGGACAGATGTTTGCCCAATCGACCGTAACGGGTGCGATCTGCGGTAGCGTTACAGACCAGCAGGGAGCCGTAGTTCCCAATGCCAGCGTAACAGCGACCAATACGGGCACTAACAATGCAACAACTGTCTCGACAGCTAGCGACGGCAGTTACAGGGTCACCAGCCTACAGCCGGGTGTATATCGGGTTACGACGGCTGCCGTTAGCGGCTTTGCCCCGTCAAAGGCTGAGAATATCGTCGTCGAGGTCGGTCGTACCACCAACGTAGATTTCAAACTGACCGTTGGCGGTGCTACCGCCATAGTTGAGGTCACATCCGAGGCCCCGGTCATTAACACCAGCGACAATGCTAACACTCAAAATGATGATCAGACAGCTATCAATGAGCGTCCGATCAACGGCAGACGCTGGTCCAATTTTGCCATTCTAAGTCCGAGTGCAGTTCCTGACGGAACGTTCGGCCTGATCAGTTTCCGCGGTATCTCAGGCCTGTTGAATAACAACACGGTCGATGGTGGCGACAATAACCAAGCGTTCTTTTCGGAAGAACGCGGCCGTACGCGTATCAACTACGTCATCAGCCAATCGGCAATTCGCGAGTTCCAGATCAACACGTCAAACTACTCCGCAGAATACGGTCGATCGGCCGGCGGTGTAACTAACGCTGTCACAAAGAGTGGAACAAACGAATTTCACGGCGATGTATTCTATTACAACCGCAATAATCGAAACGGTGCCCGCAACCCGCGTGCTTTCCGTTCAGAATTTATCGGCGGTGTGACAACGATACTTCCTGCAAAACCGATCGACCTGCGTCAACAGTGGGGCGGCACGATCGGCGGTCCTATCGTTAAAGATAGAGCATTCTTTTTCTTTAGCTACGATCAGCAAAAGCGCAATTTCCCTGGATTAGGCGCTTTCACTCAGCCAAACTTCCTAACCACGGCAAACACCGCGTGCTTGACTGGTGCTGTTGGAGCCGTTATCGCAGGTTGTACGGGCGGTGGAAAGGGCTTGACAACGACTCAGGTCAACGACGTCCTCGGAATTCTTAATTCCTTTACAGGTGAAACGCCTCGTAAAGGCGACCAGACACTTTTCTTGCCTAAATTTGACTGGCAGATCAATGACTCTAATTCATTTGCGATCAGCTATAACCGTCTGCGTTGGAAATCGCCCAATGGTATCCAAACCCAGGCGGTCAATACCCGAAGCCGTGGGAATTTCGGTGATGATTTTGTCGAAGTTGATTCGGTCAATGCCCGTTTACAGTCATCGTTCTCGCCGACGATGCTTAATGAATTTCGTTTCCAGTACGGACGCGATTTTGAATCGCAAAAGAGTACTGCACCTCTTCCGGGTGAACCGCCTACATCGAGCACCGCGACGGGCGGCGTTAGGTCTCCAAACGTATTTATTACCAACGGTTTGGAATTTGGAACCCCAACATTCCTTGAAAGAGCGAAATATCCGGATGAAAAACGCTGGCAGTTCGCCGATAACTTTACTTGGATAACAGGCCGTCACACCATTAAATTTGGTGCTGACATTAATAAGGTGAGTGATGATATCGCTAACCTTCGTTTCGAAGCAGGTGCGTTCTCATATAACAACATCAACGATTTCATCATTGATTACGTTAACTATCAGAGCGGCAACACTCTCAACGCAGCCATAACATGTACCAACAATGCGGCTCGTCTCCGCGGTCGTTGTTATACCAGCAACTATCAGCAAGGTATCGGAAATCCCGGCTACCTGCTAAAGAGCACGGATTACAACTTCTTTGTTCAGGATGACTTTCGTATCACCCCGCGGCTGACCGTCAACATGGGATTACGCTGGGAATACATAGCACTTCCATCCCCGACACTTGCGAGCACAAACACGACCGTCATCCCAACGGATGGCCGTACGCTAGCGGTGGCAACTTCACGTCTGCCGAATGACAAGAACAACTTTGGCCCGCGTGTCGGCTTTGCTTATGATCTATTCGGAACCGGCAAAACCAGTCTCCGCGGCGGATGGGGGATCTATTTTGGGCGTATCCAAAACTCCACGATTTACAACGCGCTTGTTAATACTGGAAACCCGGGCGGCCAGTCACAGGTTTCGGTCGCACCGACCGTTACGACCAACTGTATTCCGGTCACTGTCGGCGCAACCGTTCCTTGTGCACCGATTTTCCCGCAGATCCTGGCTCCATCCAGCCTAACTTTTGCGGCGGGCGCAATTCAGTTTTTTGCTCCAAACTTTGAAGCTCCCCTTATCCATCAATATGACATGATCCTTGAGCATCAGTTCAGCAATGGCATAGTCGCCTCGGCTTCCTATATCGGCAGCCTTGGTCGCAATTTACCGACCTTTCTTGACCAGAATCTAGTTAGGACGGGTTCAACAACCTACAACGTTGTAGGCGGTCCGGCGAATGGACAAGTGTTCACACTCCCGCTGTACACGAAACCATTAGCCGCATTCTCGCAGCTGACACAGATCGCTAGTGATGTCGGTTCTGAGTATAACGGACTTGTCATTCAAGCAAAGCGACGCTTTACAAACGGATTTGGCTGGAACGTAAGCTATACATTAGCAAAAGCTACGGATCTAAACCAAAACTCGGCAACGTTCACACAGAACAACAGCCCATATGACGTGTTCGACCGCAGCTACGATAAGGGGCCGAGTAGTAATGACGTTCGTCATAAGTTTGTCGGTAGCGCAGTATTTGCACCGAATCCGTATAAGGGCAGCAGCAAGTTTGCTGAGTACTTAGCAAATGGCTGGTCGTTCGCTCCGATCTATGTGTATTACTCTGGACGTGCCTATGACGGGACTGTCTCCGGAACAACTTTGAATGGTTCAAGCGGCGACAACCGCTTCCCGCTCAATTCTCGTAATGCATACCGTCTGCCGGCACTTTGGAATATGGATCTTCGTATCTCCAAACGCTTTAAGACATCGGAAACGACCAATATCGAACTGTTGGCTGAATGATTTAATATCTTCAACCGAACTCAGATATTTGCTGTGAACAATACGCTTTATACCCGTAGCGGAAACACCTTGACCTACAACACGTCGTTTGGTCAGGTGACCGGTACCGACAGCACACTGTATCGTGAACGTCAGATTCAGTTTGCCGCTCGCTTCCAGTTCTAGCCTATCGCTCCCTTTCAGGGACATCAGGCACGCTTCTTTCGGGAAGCGTGCCTTTTTTTGTTTTCGCGTTCGGTATAAACTTTTTCAAATGCGGATACTGCAAATATCATCTGCGAAGTCATTTGGCGGCGGCGAGCGTCACCTAGTCGATCTGTGCCGCGAATTGACCGTTCGTGGGCATGATGTTTTTGTGGCGCTAAGGCCGTCGAACGAGTGGCAAAACAGGCTTGATTTTTTGCCGGTCGAAAATATTTTGTACGTTTCGATCCGCAATTCGTTTGGGATGTTTAGCACAAAAAAGATAGTGCGATTTATCGACCGGCATAAGATAGATCTGATTCACGCACATGTCGCTCGCGACTATCTCGCCGCAGGTGTCGCCGCTCGCTCGGCAAGAGATGTGCGGCTAGTCCTCACCAGACATGTAATGTTTCCGATGAAATCGTTTCACCGCTTTGCCCTGCGAAATGTCGACGCCGCGATCGCAGTTTCGTCTGCGGTGGGTGATCAATTGATGCGAATATTTCCGAAAGAGAAGATCCATCTGATCCCAAACGGTATCGACCTAAACATCGGGGACAACACTAATAAAGCTGAGATCGCTGCGGAGTTTCGATCTTTGCATTCGATCCCGGCGGACGCTCCGCTGATCGTGACCTTGGGCGAACTCAAGGTATTAAAGGGCCAGCGTGACTTTGTGCTGGCGGCAAACGAGGTAGTCAAACAGCACCCTGACGCGCGGTTTGTCATTGCCGGTAAGGATAATTCGATCGACAAGAAATTTCGCCGTGAGATTAAGCGGCTGGTGCGTGTACTTGGGATGGAGTCAAACTTTCTTTGGCTCGATTGGCTCGATGATATTCGCCCGCTACTTGCAGCCGGAGACATTTTTGTTTCGCCGTCACATTCGGAAAGTTTTGGGCTCGCGATACTCGACGCGATGGCGGCCGGATGCCCCGTCGTCGCGACGGCGACTGACGGAGCCAAAGAGCTGATGATCGATGATAATGCCATCGTTCCGGTCCGCGACCCTTTAGCTCTCGCTTCAAAAATATCTTGGTTTCTCGCAAATCCCGACGAGCGTCGATCGCTAGGTGAGAGGCTAAAAGTCACTGCCCACGAAAAATTTGGCCTCGCGGCAATGGTCGATGGGACAGAGAATTTATACAGCAAATTACTTGAGCGTTAAAAAACGTATCACTAGACATCCCGCTAACCTTGCCGTAAATCTAAGATTCGGTTTATCTTATGAGTATGAGGCAAATTTTTTCGATACTTTTACTGGCGATAGCCTTATCAATGAGCGTCTATACACAAACCGCCGAGGACCTTGCGGATGCCTGGGATAAACACCATATCTCAACTATATTTCCGTCCGATGTCCGTCACGCAGACCTCAAGAAATATCTAGAAAAATTGAAAGCCCTCGGAGTTAAGGTCGAGCAGGTCGGTTTTTCAAACGCCAGCCGCGAGATCTATCAGGTCGAGTGGGGCACCGGTCCGCTCAAGGTGATGATGTGGTCGCAGATGCACGGCGACGAACCGACCGCGACATCGTCGCTGATGGATATGTTTGCCTATCTGCAAACTCACAAGGACAAGGACTGGGTAAAAAAACTAGGCGAAACGATGACGATCCGCGCCGTGCCGATGCTAAACCCCGACGGCCAAGAGCTGTACCAGCGACGCAATCTCCAGGGTATCGATATCAATCGAGACGCCGTCGACCTAAAAACGCCGGAGGCACGTCTGTTAAAACAGCTCCGCGACAACTGGTCGCCCGCGATCGGTTTCAACCTGCACAATCAGCAGGCCCTTACCACCGTCGGCCCCACTCGTCGGCAGGCGTCTATATCGTTCCTCGTAGTCTTTGGCGATGCCGCAAAGACAACAAATGACGGCCACGAGCGTAATAAACGCGTTGCTTCAGCAATGGTGACGGCTCTGCAAAAGTTCATCCCCGGCCATATAGGACGCTACGGCGACGAGTGGGCTCCGACTGCCTTTGGCGATAACTTTTCGGCTTGGGGAACGCCGACCATACTGATCGAGACCGGAGCTCTTTATGGCAAAGACGAGATGTATCTGGTCAAGATGAATTTTATCGCGTTTTTGACCGCCCTAAATTCGATCGCGACCGGCAGCGAAAAAACCCAAGACCCCTCAATTTATGTCAATCTGCCTGAGAACACCTCCGGGGGGCTCGTCGATCTCATTTTTCGCTCGGCGACGATCGTAAACACGGGCGAGATGACACAAATGATGGTGGGCGACATTGCGGCCGTGACCGAACGCCGCCGTGCTAGCTTTCTAAATTCGACGAAGATCCGCGGTGTCGGTGATATGCGAAATCTAATCGGACTCGAGGAGTATGACGCGAGCAGCTTTTACGTTGTCCAGCGTTTTGGCAAGACAAAAAGCGGCGAGATGGCTGAGCTATTCTTTTATAAAAAGGACCGCGTCATCGACTGGACATCGACCGAACTTGAAAAACAGTTTCCGCCCGACGCAGTTTTCTCAGCCGGAAAATGGGCCAAAGGAGAAAAATTAGTGCCCCGCCGCCGGCCTTGATCGTTACACAATAATGTTGTCACTGCTCAAGATCAAAAATATCGCTCTGATAGACGAACTAGCCATCGAATTTGGCGAGGGGCTAAATCTATTGACCGGCGAAACCGGCTCCGGCAAATCGATCATCGTCGATAGCCTCGGTGCTCTGACAGGAGATCGCGTTTCAAATGATCTGATCAAAGAGGGCGAGCAATCTGCGTCGATCGAGGGACTTTTTGCGGTCAACATCAGCGACGAATTGCGAGCAATGCTTGGCGATCGCGGTGTCCAGATCGATGACGAAATGATCATCCGCCGCGAACTCTCGCTGACCGGCAAAAACCGCGTATTCATCAACGGCCAGCTTGTTACACAAGGTTTCTTAAAAAGCATCGGAGCATTCCTTGTCGATATCCACGGCCAAGGCGAGCAAGCCGCTCTTTATGATGTCGAAAACCACATAGAGTTGCTCGATGATTTCGCCGCTGTCGAGACCCAAAAAGAAAAAGTCGCCGCAGCTTTTACCGCTTGGTCAGCCGTCAAGACCGAGATCGCGTCGCTGGAAAAGGACACCGCCGAGAAATTACAGCTCCTCGACATCCTGCGTTTTCAGACAAGTGAGATAAGGGCTGCGGACTTGCAGCCGGGCGAGGACGCCGAGCTTGAGGAAGAAAAGCTACGGCTCAATAATGTCGAAAAGCTTACGTCCCTGAGCGGCGAGGCGTTTGACCTGCTCTACGACGACCCGCAATCGACCGCCGTGACGCTCGAAAAGGCCGAACGAAAGATCTCCGAGCTTTCCGCATTCGAATCACGCTTTGCCGAATACGCCGAGGGCCTTAAGGCTGCCCGTGCCGTGATCGATGACCTAGCAAGTGAGGTACGCGGGTTTCGCTCGCATTTGGAATTTTCGCCCGAGCGGCTAAATGAGATCGAAGATCGACTTGCCGAGATCACGCGGCTAAAACGAAAATACGGCGATTCGATCGATGCGGTGCTCGAGCATCTCGCCGTGTCCGAATCACGTCTGCAAAATATCGAAACCGCCGAGTTTCGCGAAGAGGAATTAAATAAAAAGCTCGCCGAGCTGCGTGCTGGATACGTACAAAAAGCATCCGAACTGAATAAAGCTCGAAAAGCCGCGGCTTTGAAATTTGAAAAAACCGTCGAAGAAAGCCTAAAAGCCGTCGCGATGGAAAATGCCCGTTTTGAGGTGCGGATCGAGGCCGGCGAAGCGGATAGTTCGTTCACCACAAAGGGTTTTGATGCCGTCGAGTTTTACTTTTCGGCAAATCCCGGTGAGTCGCCAAAGCCGCTCGTGCGGGTCGCGTCCGGAGGTGAGGCTTCGCGTTTGATGCTCGTCGTCAAAACCGTTTCACATGCGGACGAGATCAAAAAAACCTCGGTCTTTGATGAAGTTGACGTCGGAATCGGCGGTCGCGTGGCCGAGGCTGTGGGCCGTAAACTCAAATCGCTGGCCGCGACGCAACAGGTTTTGTGCGTAACACATCAGCCGCAGATCGCTTCGCTTGCAGATCATCATTTCATCGTCGAAAAAGAAACGGGTAGAGGACGTACATTTGTTAAAGCTCGCGCCCTGACCCAAACCGAGCAGGTCGAGGAGATCGCGCGAATGCTTGCAGGCGAACAGATCACCGATCAAGCCCGCGAAAACGCACGCGTAATGCTGGCCTCAGCGAAATAGTTTAGCCACAGATGGACACAGATAAACACAGATTTTTCGAACAGATACGATTGTCCTCTTAATATCTGTGTCCATCCGTGTTTATCTGTGGTTAAATTTTCTTATGTCTGAAATACTAGCCCAAGTCATTCGAGGTGAAACGGTAGAATCAGTTCACACCGGCCATATTATTGTTCTCGACGGCGAACGAAATACTGTCGCGTCAGTTGGCGACCCTTCAACGGTTACATATTTTCGTTCGGCGTGTAAGGCATTTCAGGCGATCCCGTGTATCACAAGCGGAGCAGCCGATGCTTTCGGTTTTACTGCGGACAAGATCGCCATGGCATGTGCGTCGCATTCGGGTGAGAATATCCACGTCGAACTCGCCAGCCGTATGCTCGAAAAGATCGGCTTCTCGGAAACCGACCTCCGCTGCGGCGTGCATATGCCGTTTAACGAAACCGCCGCTAAAAATATGCTCCGCGTTGGCGAGGAGCCGACACAGCTTCACAACAACTGCTCGGGCAAACACGCCGCGATGCTGGCGTTTGCCAAGCACATCGGCGCCGACCTCGATACTTATAACCAAGCGGACAACCGTATCCAAAAACGCATTTTGCGATGCATTGCTGACTTTACAGAGCTTCCTGAGGAAAGCATCGCCATGGGTATCGACGGCTGTTGTGCTCCAAATTATGCAGTTCCGCTGACGGCGATGGCAACGAGCTTTATCAACTTGATGTCGCCGTCTACATTTCCCGAACCGACGCAAAAAGCCTGTTCCCGTATTGTCGAGGCAATGATGAAATATCCCGAACTAATCGGCGGCAGCGAGCGTCTCGACACAATGCTGATGCAAGCCGCACCGGGGAAGATCATCTCAAAAGTCGGAGCCGACGGCGTTTGGTGCGGTGCAGTTCTGCCGTGCGAAAAATGGCCAAGCGGACTCGGCATCGCACTCAAGGTAGCCGATGGCGATGACTATCGAGGCCGGCCGGTGATCGTTGTAGAGATATTGCGTCAAGTGGGAATTCTGGGAGCAGATGATCTAACCGAACTGTCGCCGTCGCCGATCAAAAACCGGCGAGGCGATGTGGTAGGAAAAGTGGCTCCTGTCTTTGATCTTGCGATCTAACCTAGGCTGTGAGCTTTCTTAAATTCTTCGTTTCCAAAAGTCCGGTCCAACCACAGATTAGTCAGCTTTTCCTGAATGCTATTTGCTTTGAGGCGGTCGTTGAGGTTTTTGAAATCGACGAAATCGAGATGCTGATCTTGATTAAAGCATGAGAAAACAAAAAACTCTTCACCGGTGTGCGGGTTAACGTGACGTTGCAGACACTGGGCGCAGACCTCTTTCATCATGCATTGCATCGGGCTGTTGATCGAGCCGATCGCGACGTGGTTGTCTTTGAGGTAAGGCTTGAGCGCTGCGTGGCGGGCTTCGCGGACCCCGTTCATCATGCGGTCCGAGCCGATGGCGATGATACGGTCAACGCTGTGGGTCTCAACCGTCTTGGTGCCAAGCTTGCCCTCGGCGTACGCAATCATCGCCTGGACGATGTTACCGCGAAAATGAGCGTCCTGCGGCCTGTCGGGAGCGATCTCAACGCCATAGTCTGTCGCCCAGATCACCTGATCGGTCGCATTCTCGATCTCCTCACGTTTGAAAAGGTCACCGCCGTCCTTATAACCGGCAAAATAGATGACCTTGTTGTTTTTTGCACGCAAGGCTCGTGCGATCGAGAACAGCACGGCATTACCTAGGCCGCCGCCGGCAAGCAGGACATTCTCATTCTCAGGGATCTCGGTCGGCGTTCCGGTCGGGCCCATGACCAAAACCTCTTCGCCCTCTTTTAGCAGTGAGCATAGCCGCGATGACGTTCCCATTTCGAGAACGATCATCGACAGCAGGCCTTTTTCCTCATCGACCCACGCACCGGTCAGAGCTAAACCCTCCATCATCAGACGTTTGCCGTCGACGAACGGTGCAGTCGTTTCGAAATTTTGGAGACGGTAAAACTGCCCTGGCTCAAACTTTCTCGCCTGCAATGGTGCTTTTACAATTACATCGACGATCGTCGGTGTCAGTCGCTCGACCTTTACGACATACGCCCGCAGCTGCTCATCGAGTGTCGCAACCAAGTGATCAAAGATCGAGTCGCGTTCCGTCTGTGGCAGTGTACCGCGAGTTGCTAGTTCGTCGGCAAAGATCTCGACGACCTTTGGATAGCCGTGCTTGGCGGAGGCCATCGCCTTGACGACATTTCCGGCATAGGTCGGATGGTTGTCGCCGTAATAGCTGATAAATTTTCCGTCGTTTTCGTAGGACGTGAAAAATCCGGCCTCGCCCTTTGGCGTTTCGACAACGTGCTGTTTGCCGTCGCCGTTGGTGGCAACTTTGAACGGCTGGAAAAACTGCTGCCACTCGTCCATTTTGAACGTGCCGGGTTTTTCCTTTTCGTAAATAACATTTGGAGAGGTGCCGGCAGCGACACAGACGGTACGTGCCGGAAACTCGTGCATCTCGCCAGTCTTATCAAATTTACCGGTCTCGGCATCGTAGTTTAGCCGCTCAAAAATAAGTGCTTTGACCGCACTAAAGTCATCCGGTACGGCCTCGGTCGGCGACATACATTCGACAAAATCGATGCCCTCTTCGAGAGCTTTTTGAACCTCTTCGTGATTAAGGCGATACGCCGGGCTATCTTGCAAACGTTTACGATAGATAAGAGATACGCCGCCCCAACTTTTGACAAGCGGCACGAAGTTCGGCTCCTCACCGGCCGCCGCCGCACGTTCGCGTTCGGCACGGATCTGACGGCCGTGGTCGAGAAACTCCGGCAGCGTCATCAACTCTTCGGGGTCAAAGGCCTTCATCACGTGCTCCTCGCCAAATTCCTCGACGATCTGCTCGTATTTGTGCAGCATTTTTTCGACCTGCACCGGATAATAGGCAAACAGCTCGGTCGCCGTGTCGATGCCGGTCAGGCCGCCCCCGATAACTACAGCCGGCAGGCGAACTTGCAGATTCGACAAGGTATCTTTCTTAAACGCACCGGTCAGTTGCAACGCCATCAGGAAATCCGACGCTTGGCGAATGCCGCGAATGAGGTTGTTTTTCATCGGCACGATCGTCGGACGTCCGGCTCCCGTCGCGATGGCGATATGGTCAAAGCCAAAATCCCAGGCGTCTTCGATCGTAATGGTCCCGCCAAATCTGATGCCGCCAAACGCACGAAAACGCTTGCGCCGCGTCAGCATCAACTGAACCATCGTCAAAAAGTTCTTGTCCCAACGGACAGTAATACCGTATTCGGAAACTCCGCCAAAACCTGACAGAATGCGTTCGTCTAGCTGCTCAGTGATCTCGCTGAGGTCATGGATCGGTTTTGGGCACGATGTGCCATTCTTACCGGTCCAGGTTTCCGGGAGCGGTTCGATCTTTAAACCGTCAATACCGACCACGCCAAACCCTTCGTTGAGCAAATAATGTGCGAGCGTGTATCCGGCAGGCCCAAGGCCCACGACCATCACATTTTTGCCGTTATACGGCAGAGAATACGGGCGTTTTGCATTGAGCGGGTTCCAGCGTGTCAGCAAACTGTAGATCTCAAAACCGTACGGCAGATTGAGGACGTCCGTCAGCGATGCAGTTTCGGCGAGCGGGATATTGACCGGCTCCTGCTTTTGAAAAATGCAGCCTTTCATGCAGTCGTTACAGATACGATGGCCCGTACCGGCACACATCGGATTATCGATTGTAATAAGTGCCAGCGAACCGATAGCGTCACCTTGCCCTTTGAGCATGTGCATCTCAGAGATGCGCTCATCCAATGGACAACCTTCAGTTTTGATACCAAGGGGATTGCGATGGACGGTACCGTCCTTTTCGTGAAGTCCGGTCCGGCACGCGTCTTTTTCCCGCTCGTGACAGATCATGCAGTAATCGATCTCGCTAAGAGCGTCGCGCATGGTGCCGCGGTCGTCGGTCAGCTTAAATCCGTCCCGTTTTCTGAGGATGTCCTCACTGCCCCGCATAATATTGTGCAGCTTTGGCTCCGGGTGAATGAGGTGAACGAGATTTTGATAATCCAGGCCGTGCGGCACCTTAAAGCTATGCCATTTTCTAGTTTTGCCATGAAATGCCGCGGCCGACCACGCTTCGATGATGTGCAAAGCCGCTTTTACCAACAAAAGGTCACCCTCGACTTCTTGCTCGGCCAATACGTACGGAGCATAGATCCTGCCAAAAAAACTGTCGCGGTGCTTTTCGTAGGTCCTCTCGACGCGGGCCGCCGTGTCTGAGGCGAGAGCACTCTCAACATCTTCTTTCCCTAGCGCCTCCTCAGCGTCGAGCAGACGACATGTCATCTCTGCGATCGACAGCTCTTCGTCCCGGACGAGAGTCTCGTCAAAGCCCGTGTTACGCAACTCCGTTACGGCGCGCCAGAGTTCGGCCTCGTTCAGATGCTGGGCATCCTCGGCCTTAAATTTTTTGATCGCACGGCGTTGGACAAAAAATTTGTATTTCCAGACAGGATTTTGGACGGTGATCTCGTGCTCAAGCTCTTTGTTCTCGCCCGTGATCTTAAAAAGCCGTGCGATAAAATCCGAAAGAAACGGAGCGGCATCGGTCAGTATCTTTGACTCAACACGGCGTTCAAATCCTTCACCGCGAGCGGCGATATATTTTGTAAGGGCGTCGTGGAGCAGTGGCTCCTGCTTTTCGACATCCGCGTAAAATTTGTCGGCCAGATCTTTTAGACGGCCGGCGTCAAAAAGATCGGCAAAACTAAAACCTTCGATACCGAGTTCGATATCGTGCCCACCAAACTGATCTCTATTTTCTGAAACTTCGGTCATATCACATTCCATCTACCCGGAATTTGAGTCAGCGGGTAAACTTAAAATATATCATTCGCAAGTCACGTCAGACAAAGCCTGTGCAAAAAGGGCTAAACTTTCCCAATTCAAAATGCTAGACTGTATATTATATTGGTGAAATAGCGCCTTAAATGTGGTATAAAGCAAGTTTGCTCCGCATCTAAGGGGTTGTGGCGGTTAGGAAGTATTTAGCAGTATGGAAAACGATCAGAGGCTTACGCCTCTTCCGGTTACGAACGATCTAAGTGTTAGCCAGATTGATTTTGGCACGGGATATTCGTCTGTTTATGACGACTCGGTCGATGGCAAGCGGTCGATCAAACAGTATTTTAATATCGTCTATAAGCGATTGCCGATCATTTTGGCGATCACGATCTTGATGACCGCCGCCGCCGCGTTTTATTCATACCGTCAACCCTCGATCTACCAAGCCAAAACATCGATCATCATCGAGCCGCGCCGGCCGCCGCAAACTCAGAAAGAGGCGATCAATATCAACTTTGGCGACGACCAAAAATATTACAATACACAGCTCCAGTTGCTCCGAAATCAGGGCCTGATGAAGCATGTTGTCATCGCTCTCGGCTTGCAGCGTGATGCCAATTTATTGGGTGACGGTAATCGCGGCATATTTGCTACGATCCGCTCGTTGTTCTCAGGCGGAGAAAAGAAAGCTGATACCGACAACGCTGTGCCGGTCATTACTGAGTCGTCGGTCACGTCTAACAAGTCGGATGAGGCCCAGTTAACTCCCGAGGAAAACAAGCGGGCTGAAATGTACGCAGCCGCCCTGATCGGCGGCCTGAACGTCGAGCAGGTAGAGCGCACAAACCTCGTAAATATCACCGTCGACAATACAAATCCCGCGCTTGCCGCCAGAGTTTCGGATAAAGTCGCCGAGCTGTTTATCAAAGAAGATGCCGACCGCGAAACCGCCGGAACGCAGCAGGCGTACGAAGATCTGCAAAAATCGATCGAGGAATTGCACGCGACGATCACTAAGCAGGAAAACGATCTGATCATGGTGATGCAATCGAGCAATCTGCCATTGCAGGACAAGGGCGGTGAGGTTCGAGCGGCTGACCTGCAGACGCTGTTGACCCAGTATCGTACTGCTCAAGAGGAAACCGGCAAGATCCTCGCGCAATACAACGCGGCCATCAATGCCCGCGGCACAGGCGATATTCTCTCGGTCGTCCCTGATAACCGTGCGATCCAAGATGCCCGCAGCCAAAACATCAAACGTCAGATGGACCTTGATAACCGCATCGACGCCATCGACAAAAAGATCGACGAAGCAAATGAGAAGCGAAAAGCGCTCTTAGTACGCTACACCCCGGATTACAGAGACGTTGTTGCGATCGATGCTCAGATCAAAGAGCTCGAGGCTCAAAAGGTACGCATCAAAAAAGACGTTACCGAAAAGATCAAATCTGAAGGCGATAAGCTCGTCGAGAGCGCCGAACGCGAAGTACTTGCCAGCCTACGTTCCCAACTAGCCGCGGCTCAGCAACGTGAGGCACGCCAGCGAGAAGCGTTTGAACAGGCCGCCGGCAAGGCAAATATCGAGGGACAGGCCGAAACCCGGCTCACCTCCCTTAGAGACGAACTAAAAAATAACCGCGAACTCATCAATACCTATTCGCAGCGTCAGAAAGAATTAGAACTGGCATTGACCAGCGGCCGTCCTGACAATATCAAGATCCAAAACAAAGCCGTCACACAGACATCACCGACCGGGCCGCAGCGAACCCGCAATATCTTTATCGCGATGATGCTCTCGCTCGCCGCCGGTATCGGGCTCGCATTTCTGCTCGATTACCTCGACGATTCGGTTCGCACGTCAGACGATGTCAGCCGCCATCTCGGGCTGCCGACGCTTGCTCTTATCCCGCATTATCTCAACAACGAAAAGCGAAAGCTGCTCACCGGCGGGATAACAAACGGGAATGGAAACGGGAACGGCAATCCGGCGTCTGCCGCGCTCATCAGTCTCGACGAACGCAATTCACCGATGGCCGAGGCTTACCGGCATTTGCGCACATCACTGCTCTTTTCATCGGCCGGCAAACCGCCAAAGAAAATTTTGGTTACGTCGTCGCAGCCGTCTGAGGGTAAGACAACGACGGCGATCAACACCGCCATCACGCTAGCACAGGGTGATGCGGATGTTGTCATTATTGATTGCGATCTGCGGCGTCCGAGGCTCCACAGCCATTTTGGTTTAGAAAATACTCAGGGGCTGACCAACTATCTTTCGGGTGATAAAAATACGGATAACATTATCCGTACGTATAAAGACCTGCCGCGGCTCAAGATAATTACCAGCGGCCCGATCCCGCCAAATCCGGCTGAGCTTTTGAGCTCAAACGAGATGCGTGAGTTGTTGGAGTTTCTCGGCACTCGTTATAAGCACATCATTATCGATTCGCCGCCGGCGATCTCATTTACCGACGCGTCTATCCTGTCGACTTTGGTCGACGGCGTTGTGCTCGTCGCCATGGCTAATAAGAGTTCGCTGCACTTGATGCGTCAGTTCAAGCAGCGAGTTAACGCGATCGGCGCACGTATTTACGGCGTCGTGCTAAACGGTATCAAGTCGAGTTCGATGGAGTATGATTATTACGGCTCGGGATATTATCAGTATTATTCACAGTCGGACGGCGACGAAACACCTTTTCTTGAAGATGTGAACAAGGACGAAAAAGCGGAGATATAGCAGAAAAGGTGAGCCAATGGCTCACCTTTCGTTTTCCCTCATCTGGGCCAACAATTTATCGGCATATTCTTTTGGTGTGTTGATATTTTTCAAGACGATCTTACCGCCCTCTTCGCTGGCGTTATCAACCACGAGATCCCCAAATCCTAGCAATCTCTGCATGACCGAGGTCGTGACCGTCACATCCTGTATCCGGCGGATCGGTACATTTTGGGTCGTGCGTGAAATAAACCCTGAATCGATCTCCAGCGTCGAATCAGTCAGCCTGTATCGCACGAGCTTTTGCTTGAAATGGTAAAAAGCCGGTATCAGGAACAGCGTAAATGATAGGATGATCGCGAGCCACACCGAAACAAACGCCGACAAAAATATACTCAGCAAAGCGACGAAAAACAATGCACCGATGGCCGCCAACACGTACCCGGCCTTGACGAACATCAGTGTTGGGCTGATCGAAAATATCTCGGTCTCGCCATCACCCGCATTTTCACGGACCGCGACGCGTGTTTCCATTTCAACGTCTGTATCGGCTCCGCACTTTCTGCAAAATTTAGCTGTTTCCGAGTTATCCGCTCCGCATTTTTCGCAATACATAATATTTATCCGTCCGTCATTTTGGTTTTGCAAAGATTATAGCCCTTTCCGGTATCAAAACGGCTAATTGCGGGTGCAAAAAAGTCTGGAAATTACGGCAAAGATTAAGTTATTCTATAAGTTGCCCCTCCCGCCGCCGCCGAGGCTCCCTATGAACGATTCCAAAATAGTCAGACGCGACATCAAGCCCGCACTCGTATTTTTGAGCGGCGAGCTGATCGCTGTGCCTATCCCGCTTGAGCGCGAAGAGGTCATCATGGGCCGTGCGCTTGAGGCAGACGTTCGCGTCAACGACACTCAGGTCTCGCGCAAACACGCGATGGTCACGGCAGACACATCGACCGGAGAAAGTTCAGTACATACTGACAGATCTCGATTCGCGAAACGGCACGTTCCTAAACGGACGCCGCGTCCGCCGCGAGGTGCTTGAGAACGGTGACAAGATCTCGATCGGCGAGACGATCCTGCGGTTTGACCTGCTCGACGAGATCGACCGCGAATATCAGCGGCAGATCCACCGCCTTATTTCGCACGACGATCTGACTGGACTGTTGTCGAGCCGCTCTTTCTTTTCCGAGTTGCGGCGTGAGGCCGGTCGAGCGACGGCCGAAAACCGTCCGTTTTGCGTGCTGATGATGGACGGCGACAATTTTAAGCTGGTCAATGACACCTACGGCCATCTGACGGGTAGCAAAACGATCGAAGAGATCGGCTTTGCGATAATGACAAACCTCCGAAGCGGCGACGCAGCGGCGAGATTTGGCGGCGACGAATTTGCCGCATTTTTGCTCGATGCTGATCTCGCCCAAGCTGTGGTCGCCGCCGAACGCATCCGCGCGACCATCGAAGAATACCAATTCAGCATTGTCCGTCAGGGCAAGTCAAAAGAGACGCATCATATCACCGTCAGCATCGGCGTTTCGTCATTTCCGACCGACTCTTCGGACCCGATCGAGCTGGTCGAAATGGCCGACTCGGCGCTTTACCGGGCAAAACACGACGGACGCAACAGCGTCGCCGTCTATAGCGAGCTCCCGGCACAATCTGCTGAGATCATCTTACCGTCACGCCGCGGCTAAAAATTGCAACATTTACGTGCCTTAGAACGTGAAAGACATCATAAATCTTTCGTGTTAAGATTTATTTTTGTGTCAACGTCTGATGAACTGTAGTTTTTAAGGTGATAACTAAGCTAAACCTCGCCACTAACCCCTTTCGCAACAGGGTTTTACCATATTTACTCGCAGGCCTGATGATCGTCATTAGTGCCGTGGTGGGTGTATTTTGCTTGGCGCGCCTCAATCAGAATAAAAAGCAGAACGAATTGCTTGCGACCGCGATCCAAGAGCGTCAGACAGAGATCGCTCGTCTTAAGGGTGAGGGTGAAAAGGTACAGCAGCTACTAACACCCGACCAAAAAGCCCTGCTCTCTGCTTCGCATAAGCTGGTCGCAAACAAAACATTTGCCTGGTCACGACTGTTTTCCGATCTCGAAGCAGTGCTGCCGGGCAGCGTCAGCGCATCGCGTGTCGCGGTAAATAATGTGTTTCAGGACGGCGAACGCATCCGGGCCGAACTCGAGCTTGGCGTGCTGTCACGCGATTACCCGGCTGTGATGGCGATGATCGATAATATGAATAATTCCGGCCTCTTTCAGGCCGAATTACGCGGACAGGACCGGCAGGAAACCGAGCGGGTCACTTACACGGAATACACGTTTCGCGTGATATATACGCCGACCTACATCTACGCCGCCGCACCGCCGACCGATATTGCCCAAAACCAGCAAGGAGGCGGACAATAATGGCTGAACTGGATCCCATACCAACCGAGATCGTCGACACCTCCGATCCGGCGGAATCTATTATATTGACGCCAACCGTGCCGCCAAATCGCCCCCAAGGTCTATGGCGGGATGTGGGGGCCGCTTGAGATCGCCGCTGTTGCGATCGGTTTTATGACGCTGATCGGAGTGGGCTTTCTCTATTTCGTTCTCGTGCTGCCATCGAATCAAGAACTCGCCAAAAACAAGTCAGAGGCTGACCGGCTCGAAGCCGAGCTCGTTTCTGCCCGCTCTAAATATGGCCAAATAACTACGACCGAAGCCCAAGTCGCAAAGCTTTTGACCAGCGTCGATGATTTTCAGACAAGATTTTTGCCGGCAACAACAAACGGCCAGACGGCACTCTATCAACGCCTGAACGGCCTTATTCGCGGCTACGGGCTCGTAAACACCTCCGGTCCGGATTACGCTCCGCTCGAGATCGTTGATCAAAATACGACTCAGGAAACAGAAGAGGAACGCGGACGCGCCAAATTTCGCAGCCTGTTTCCCGGCGTCTACGTGACGGTAACGCTTGAGGGGTCGTATCAAAATCTCCGCCGATTTATTCGCGAGATCGAGTCGGGACGTGAATTTATCGTTGTCAGCTCAGTCGAGCTTGCTCCTTCGGACTCCGATGGGCAAAAACAGCAAAACACCCAGACGGCACCCGCGATCGCGGGTGGTTTACCAGGATTTAATCAACCGGTCGTGCAGCCCGCTACACAGGTTCAGCGGCCAAAAGGCAAGATGCACGGCGAGGTGGTCAGCCTGCAGATCGAGATGGCCGCGTATTTTCGCCGCCCTGATTTCGCCCCGATGGCACCCGTGACAAAACAGTAATGGCACTTTTGGAAGGCAAATCAACGACCGAGAGAAACAAGATCATCGCCGCCGCGTTGCTCGGGCTGGTCGCGCTTGTTGCTCTATATCTTGCCTTTGGCCGTAGTTTTTTTGGCGGCAGCACGCCCACCGCCAAATCATCACCGACGCCCAGGCCAAGCGTAACGCCGCGAAACGTTGACACAACACGGCCGCTGCCAACCGTGGGCGAGCAGGATTTTTTATATCAGACAACGCCCGTGGATTACCGTCCGGGTGGATCCGGTGCTCCCGATCCGGGCCGTAATATATTTGCTTTTTACGAACCGCCTCCGCCCTGCAAAGGCGCGGAATGCCCAACGCCGGTTCCGCCACCCATTAAAACACCGGTACCGGCTACGCCGGCACCAACACCGCCGATCATACTGGCATCGCTAAATCCACAGGCGATTTATGCCGGTTCGCCCGCATTTCGTATGGAAGTGAACGGCGATATGTTTACCGCCGATTCGCGTATCTACTTTAACCAGAGCGAGATGCCGACGATATTTGTTAACGGGCAAAAGCTCGTCGCCGATGTTCCCGCAAACTTTATCCAGCAAGAAGGAGCTCGACAGATCATCGTCCAGACGCCGGATGGCAAGCTGTATTCGAATCAAATGATGCTGAATGTACAGGCTCCGCCGCGTCCCGGATTTCAATATATCGGCATGATCGGCCGCAAGCGGTATAACAACGACACTGCATATTTCACCGAGGGCGGACGGCCGACACCGTTTGGCGCGAGACTAAATGACGTTGTCGGCGGACGGTTTAGACTGGTCGATATTTCGAATGTCGAGGTAGTTTTCGAAGACACAAGCCTCGGCTTTAGGCATCGTCTGCCGCTTACAAAAGCTGCCACTACCGGCGGCACAGGCACAGGTTTTGGAACTGGCACCGGAACCGGCGGAAACCCGCAGTTTGGCAATCCGGGCGGTGTACCGGCGGGTATTCCGGGGATACCAACCAATGTTCCCCGTTACGTTCCGCCGCAGCCAAAGCGGACACCGAGCAAGGACGACGACGTTGACGATAATGATGACGGAGATGGTGACGGCTATTGATCGCAAAAATGAACGCGGTATGACGCTGCTCGCCGTGATGGCGATCATGACTGTCTTTGCGGTCGCTCTCCTCGCGGTCGCCCCCGTCGTCCAGCAAGAGGTCCAGCGTGAAAAAGAGCTTGAATCGATCCGCCGCGGCGAAGAGGTCGCCGAAGCCATCCGTCAGTATGTCGAGTTTTATCGCGGCGCAAAATTGCCAAGTTCGATGGACGACCTGCTCGACGGCCTGCCTCAGGGAACAAAAAAACGACAAATATTGAGAGCGTCGGCCGCCATCGACCCGCTGAGCGAAGACGGACGGTGGCGCCTCATAAAAGCGGATGTCAATACCCTCGGGCCGTTTGCAAAGCGCGTTCAGGATTACAACGGCGGCATTTTGCCGGCCAACACGAGTGCGACGTTTGACCGTTACAGCTTGGTAATCGTCAATTCGTTGAACACAGATTCGGAAGAAGATCTGCAAGCCCCGGACGACTCCGATACCGAGGTGCTTACCGAAAATACGCCATTCATCGGCGTCGCCAGCCAGGACCGCAGCAAATCGGTCATCACCTATTACGGCATCGAAAACCACTCCAAGTGGGTCTTTACACCGCTCTTTCGCGGCGAGGGACGCAACAACTTTGTTCCCGGCCGTGGTGGCAGAGGCGGAGGCCGTCGGCCACGGCAAGAGCAATAAATCTCGTCTATTTGTAATCAAAAACAATATTGCAAAACGCCTTGATCCCGACATCCAGGCGGCTGTCGTCGATAAAGAAATCAGGCGTGTGTGTGATCGGCACCGTTTTCGGGTTGCCGCCCTTTGGCATACCACCAACGAAAAAGAAAAATGCCGGTGCTTTCTGCCCGTAAAATGCAAAATCTTCGGCTCCGGTCACCCATTGGGCCTCACGGTATTTTCCTGGCCCGTCGGCTTTTTCGAGGGACGGCACCATTTTCTGTACAAGTCAGGATCGTTATATGTCACCGGCGTTTTTATGTCGATAGTCACCTCGGCCGTCGCTCCCATACTCTCGGCGATCTTTGTCGCGGTTCGTTTGATCTTTTCGTGAACATCTTTTTGCATCTCCGAATCGAGGGTGCGGATCGTGCCCGCCATGGTCATTTCTTCGGGAATGATATTTTCGCGAACACCGCCGGACATCTTTCCGACGGTAATAATCACCGGTGCTCTCGGCAGATCGGATTCGCGGGCGACGATCATCTGCAAACCTGTATAGATCTGCGTCGCGACCGCGATCGGATCGACACCCGCCACGGATATGCACCGTGCGACTGCTGGCCTTTTACTTTGATCGAAAACCAATCGCTTGCTGCCATAAACCCTAACGGTTTATACCCGATCTTGCCGATCTCAGTCTGAGCGTTTATATGAATGCCAAATATCGCGTCGATCTTTGGATTGTCCATCACACCCTCTTTTACCATCAGTCCGCGCACCACCCTCTTCGCCGGCTGGAGCACCCTCTTCGGCAGGTTGAAAGATAAACACGACGGTCCCCTTGATCTTGTCCTTCATTCCGGCGAGCACGGTCGCCGTGCCGAGCAGCATCGCGACATGTGTATCATGCCCGCAAGCGTGCATGACGCCAACAGTCTGACCGTTATATTCACTTTTTACCGTCGATTTGAATGGCACATCGACGCGTTCGGTTACGGGCAGGCCGTCCATGTCAGCACGAAGGCCGATCACCGGGCCTGGCTGAGCACCTTTCAGAATGCCGACGACGCCTGTCTTGGCGACGCCGGTACGTGTTTCAATACCAAGTTTTCTAAGATGCTCGGCGATCATTTTTGAGGTATTAAATTCACGATTGCCCAGCTCGGGATTCTGGTGAAAATGCCGCCGCCACTCGATCACCTGGGGGATTGCCTTTGCTGTCGCGGCATTGATCTCGGCGCTCATATCGACAGCTAGGACAGGGGCGATCAGCGAAAAAAGGACAAGGGTTGCGGCAAACATTCTTTTCATTTTTACTCTCCGGTGGATTGGAATGTCTGTAATTGTAACCTTAGTTGCGTCTAATTCAATACGCGGGCGATGCTATTCGGCTTTTGGCGTCGGCAGATTTAACGCCGGCACCACCTGTCCGCGATGGCATGTCGTGCAATTGATCGTCGGCGATGCGCTCTTTAGATTCTTGATACCCTTGAGCATCTCGCCGTTGATCTTGCCAACCATCGTAGACATTTCGCGGGCTACCTGTTTCGTCGGTTTGTCCTCAGATTCCCATTTGTCGGGAACATGACAATGTGTGCACGTGACACCCAGCGAACGCGAATAGCCAAATTCCATCACCGCCAAAAGCTGCCCTGCGGGCCGATCTTTCATCGTCTGAATATTTTTGAAGACAGTCGACGCAGGCTCTTTTTCCCTGCCCTTGATCTGCTCTCGCAGCTTAGCAATTGCGGCCTTTTGGTCGAATTCAGCCGGAACCGGCGTCGGTGTCGGGTTTGTTTGCGCAGAGATCGAGGTTTCAAACCGCAAGTCGCTGTTGAATACAAATATCCCCATAGCTCCGACGATCGTTATGGCCGCGACGGAAAGGTATCTTTGCATTGTGGTTTTCATATTTTCTCCGTTTTATTTTTTGCGCGAATAGATCAGGTCAAATGATGTCGTCCAGGTTTTCCCCTCGTCAGTCGAATTTTCCCCATGCTGACGCACATCACCATTCGGCAATTTCGAAAACGTCATTTTTGCCAGGGTCTTTTTACCGCCGACAAACGTGTCAGCCGTTATCACCATTTCGCCGTTAATCAGGCCGCCGACGTAATGGGTAAAGGTACCCTTGTCATCGACATAGGTCTGGTGCCATTTTTTATCATTGGTGTCGTAGATGTTAAAGCTCTTGCCGTTAGAGCCGCCGCCGCCCGACCAGTTTTCAAAGATTATGCACTGGCCTAAGATCAACTGGATACTACTCGACCCGGCCGGCACGCCCTGTGGATTTTTGACATCCCACTCGCCGATCCAAAAATCGAATTGGCGAAATTCGGGCGATGCCTTACACGGGTTCACCGCCATGTCCGACTTTGCGACCAGATCCTTAAATCCCGCATCGTCTTTCCACTGAGCAAAATCTTTTTCGGCAGTTAGAGTTTCCGGCGCGATACCGCCGGCTTTAGTACCTTTTTCCAGCGTTTCAAATGCTTTTGGCTTTGTTGCCGGCACGCGCATACGCACGGGCAAGGCCAGAGTGCAAAGATCGGGTTTGGAGACGCAGTCATAGCCTTTTCCAAATGTGCCTGAGCTTCGGTAGTTTTATTTAGGTTGAGAAATGACAGCCCAAGTCGGTAATTGGCGTTAGGATTTACCGGTTCGAGTTTGACGATCTTTTCGTAAGCGGCGACGTCGTTCGTCCAGTCCGAAGCCGTGTAATATTTATTCGCCTCAGCCCTCATCTCGGGAGTAACGCCCGAACCTGCAACGCCCTGAGACAAGCCGGTCACAAATGCTGACAACGCAATAACGACAATTAATAATGCCTTCATAACTACCAATACTTCCTTTCGTGGATTTAAGTTTCAGATGCAGTAAGGGCCGCGAACGGTTGTCGCGGCCCCGGGTATTTATTACCGTCCTGGTTTCAGGAATACTACTGTTTGAGCTTTGCTAGTTCCGAACGCAGCAGCGACGCTTCGTCAGATGTGCCGTTGACGGCCAACCCCTCGTCAAACGCCGCTCGGGCCTTTTCGGGCTGGCCGGTTCGGACGTAGGCCTGGCCGAGTGTCAACAGTATGCGCTGCTGTCCGTGATGGGCAAACTTTTTGAACATCGGGCCCATGCCTTTTCGCATTCCCTCTAGCATTTCAACGACGTGCGGGGCCATGCCGTACGAATCGGGAAGCCAAAGATACGAGGCGCTCGCGACGGATGTAACTGCTCCGTTACGCGGATCGAGTTTCTCGGCGAGCTTTAGCAGTTCAAAGCCTTTATCAAAGCTCGTCTTCTGTTTGGCAGCATTACCTTTTTCGAGCCGGACACCTCTCAAAACATGTAGTGCTCCAAGATATGCGAGTGTCTCAGGATCGTCTTTGACCAAGGTCAACGCCCGCTCAAGGGTCTTCTGTGATTTCGGTACGGCGGGCCGGTCGCCCTCGTCGAAAAACTGAAAAAAATACGCTTTGCCTAGTTTTCGGGTCAATCTCAGATCATCCGGTTTGGCCGCCGCGTCTTTTTCAAACTGCGCGACCTCCTCGGGAGACGGAGCAGAACCGGCAACGAAATCCTGAGCTAATTGATTTGGGATCTGTGCGAAAGCAGCTGAGCCACACAAAATGCAAGAACGAGCGAAAAAATCAGCAAGAAAAAGCGTCTATTCATATCAGGTTTCTCCAATCATAAGATCACCGGACAGTTTGTTTTGAGATCAGGTCGGCTGTTTCGACCAGTACGCGGCCAAGAGGCTTGCCTAAATTCTGTCCGACACTTGTATTAACCTGAACGGCTACGGCGATTTTTTGTTCCGGGAAATACATCATGTCCGTCATATAGCCGGGGAAAAAACCGCTGTGTCCATACGAAGTCCCGGCGGCGGTTTTTCTGATGATCACGCCGAGGCCGTATTTTGTCTCTCGCCCAAGCATCGGTGCGGCAACACCGGCGAGCACTTGCGGCAGCAGCGCGTTGTCGTAGGCCTTGCCCTCATACATCATTTTGGCCCACCGTGCGAGATCCTCAGTGGTCGTCGCCCAACCGCCACCTGTCCACTCGAATTGTGGATTGATGATAAATTTGCCGTTCGCTATCATCTCGTCTTTGCCGCCAAATGGATTGTTTGCCCCGGCGTAACCCTGTACCACGCCCTTTAGCTTTAGGCCGTCTTGCGGAATTGTATTGGTCAGCTTAAGCGGCTTGATCAGACGCTTGTTCGCGACGTCGTAGAACTTTTTACCCGTCACCTTTTCGATGATCATGCCCAAAACGATGTAATTCGTGTCCGAATAATCCCAGCTTTTGCCGGCCTCAAACGGCGGCTTTTCATCGAGCAGATAGGCGAGCAGCTCCTGCGGTTTCCACACTTTTTCAGGGTTTGCCGTCAGGTCCTTTGTGAACTGATCCTTAAATTCGTACCGGACGAGGCCGCTGGTGTGATTCATCAGTTGGCGGACAGTGATGTCTTTCGCATTAGGCAGCCGTGCAAACCATACTTCACTGCCAAGATATTTCTCGACCTTATCATCGAGGCCGATCTTGCCTTCTTTCACAAGCTGCAATGCAGTCGCTGCCGCAAACGTTTTACCTGTGCTGCCCGCGAGCATCCGTCCGTGGCTAGCATCGGTGTTTTCAGCGGTATCCGAATAACCGACAGCAAAACTCATCACCTCGCCATTTGCCAAAACGACCCCGACCGTCGCCCCGGGAAACTTGCCCGCCTTATGCCACTCGTCGAGCTTTTGTTGGATCTGGGTCTTTAGATCAACTGCAGGAGCCGTCGCTTGAGCAAAGCTCATGCAGGCGAGGGCAAATGCCGTCGCAAAAACGAAGATAAATTGCCGGATCGATCGCGTCATTTCGTTTTGTAATAAGTGCGGTCAACACTCATCCATTTTTCAGGGTTCCACAGCTCAGGGTCGAGCGTCATCCCTGTTCGAACCTCGGTATATTCTTCCATCGTCGTCGGCTTACCGTCGGCAAAGAAGAGCACCTCAGGCGCGACCCAACCGCCGCCCGTCTTGAAATATTTGTTGAACTGCGTTTCGTTGACCACTTTTTTATCGCGGCCGCCAAGTTGGATCAGCCTAACAAAATACAGGTTCTTTTTATCCACCCACACCTGCGGTTTATTAACATCGCCCTTTGCGGCACCGACTACATAAACATCACGGCCCTGCCACTTTTCCTGATGTATCAGGCTGAGGTCGATGCCAAATCCTTTGACCTGCTCGATGGTAGTGGCGACCGGCTGGTGATAAACATCAAACCCGAGCGTCATCAACGGATGCACAAAAGGACGCCCGGCCGCAGCCTTGCCGTCGCGAACGGAAAAGAGCTTACCGTCAGCAAACAGAATACCGTTGCCTTTATCAAGCGGCTCGATGTCGATCCGCAGCTTGCCCGGAACGCTCATCGCCTCATACCAAGTCTCGAAACTCGTCGTCCCATCCGGCTTATGAGTTATCGTTTTTTGTATAAAAGTAAGCGTCTTGTACCATTTGCCCTCGTACTTTTTATACATTGCGGCGATCAGATCGTCGCCGGATTTGATGTCTGCGGCCCAGGCAGGTGACGCAATCAAGAGAACCAAAAAGATAAGTAGGTAGTGTTTCATATTTCGGATTTTATATTATTTTGTCTTGCCTTTTGGCAAAAATTCCTTTGGTATCGGATTGTTTGGCCGCTCGTCGTCCCAGCTCGCGGCGGAGATCCACCAGCGAGTTCCGTCCCAGAAAAGCTCGATACTGTTCACGCCGCGGCCTTTATCCTTGCCATCGTCGCTCGAATATTCGTAGGTCGAGAAAACATGAGCAATATTGCCAAAACGGCGTGTGACACGATTGATCTCGCGTTCGGTAAAGCCGTTTGCGACAAAGTTGTCATTGGTCGCGTTCACATACTGGTTGTGGCTCATTGCTCCCACCCGGATCTTGCCGCCTTGCTCGCTCATACCTACAAAGCGAACGTCCGGCATATAAAGAGTCCGGTCGCGGCCCCATTGACGCGGAGCCCCCTTAGGGCCCGAGATGGTCTCGTAGAAAGCCTTGACGATGCCGTCGATGGTCGAGACATCTTTCGGGTCAGCCGCGATCGTTGGAATGGAAACCGCTTTAAGATCGCTCGCATTGAAACTCAAGCGTGAAAGCACCCTGCACGATCTTCCACCCCGCTTCAGTACGAACTAGGTTAAAGGTGTCCGTGCCGCAGTGCGAAAATTTTTCGCCGACATAGAACGTATAGCGTCCCGAGACGACCGCCATGTCACCGGATATCCGGGCCTCAGGCGAGATCATCTTTTCTATAAAGTCCGGCCCTTTTGCCTCGGATATCATTTTGGCAAAGGCTTCGCCCGTCATCACACGTGATTTCGAGATCCCTTTACCATCTCGCGGTTTGTCGATGGCGAGAAAGTGAACGTCGGGAGCAAAGACGGCCTTTATCTGTTCCGCACTCTTCGCTTTCATTGCGGCAAAGAGTTGATCGACGGTGCCTATCGCGGCTTGCTTTTCATCCTGAGCAAAAATTGCGGTTGCTGCAGCCAGCAAAATAGCCCCTGCTAATAGTTGTTTGTTCATATCAGTGTTTTTCGACATACGACCCAGCGATCTTTGGCGCGATCTCGTCGAGCCATTTGTCGAGTTCGGCTTGTGTGTACCATGTACCCTTGAGCATTACGCCCGCGCGATTTTTCGTCGCTGAGATATCGTCTAGCGGGTTTGCATTGAGCAGCACCAGGTCGGCCTGTTTACCTTTTTGAACTGTGCCTATTTTATCAAGTGTTCCGAAAAACTCGTGAGCATTTCGCGTACCCGCGGCGAGGACAGTGTAATTGGAAACGCCTGCTTCTTTCAACGCCTTTAGTTCGTGATGCAAACCAAATCCGTACAGCCAAAGAAATTCAGGCGTGTCCGACCCCGCGAGCATCTTGCCGCCCGCATCGACGATCGCTTTGATCAGCTTTTCGCGAAGCTCAACCCACCTTGCACGTTTTTCAAGCGGCACGGTATTGATAAACCTGTTTCGCTTATAAAAATCGAACCATTGGGCCTGCACCTTTGCCGGATAAAATTTGAAATCGGGCTGGGCACGCATCTCGTCTTCGGTCCGCAGGCGTCCGAAAGAGTTTTTCATAAAATGATGCGTCGGATCAAAAAACCGGTTTGACGCGACGGTCTTGCGGGCGATGTCAGGTATCTTTGACTCGTCCATGTAGTCAAAGCTTTTCCAGTTTTCAGGATTGTAAATATAGAGATCAGAGACCGAGCCTTTCATTGGAGCGTCCGTCTTGAGCAGCAGCTCTATGTAGCCATCGAGATGCTCGATCTGCTGTTTGGCTTTCCACGCCCGCTCGACGCCGACAAAGCGGCTGTCCGCATGGCCAACAACCCGAATGCCGATCTTTGCCGCCTCATCGACAGCGGCTTCGTAGACCAGTCCCGGCACAAACGTCGTGACCTTGATAAAGTCATACCCCGCCGCTTTCGATTTACGTACCGCATCGCGAGCCTCATCGAGCGATTTTACGACAAAATTGTTTCCCTGCTCGCGACCCGTCAGATGCGGGCTTGCTACGTAGATCGTTGGCGCAACTATCTCGCCACTAGCGCTTTGCGAACGCAGCTTTAATAGCTCCGGCGTTCCGATCATAAACCGCACGGTCGTCACACCGTTCGCTACCATCACCCGCAGCTCGTCCGGAGCGATCGTGTCTGGATACGCGTCATCATCCGACAGCAGATGCGTGTGCATATCGACGAGCCCGGGGATCAGGTATTTGCCCTTGGCGTCGACCATCACGGCGTCTTTCGGCACCTTTACCTTGCCGACCTCACCGATCTCGGCGATCTTGCCGTCACGGACAATGACCGTTTGGTTCGTCAGAACTCGCTCGCGGTCCATCGGGATGACATTGACCCCGACAAAGGCCGTCGTCTGCGCCATAACCGCGACGCCGCAAATTACAATCGAGACTAGAAATACTAAGACTGCTTTCAATAAATAATTAGTAATTAAGCCCCAAAAAACCCGAAATTCTAATTTCCAGTTACGCTCGCCGGCAGCGGTTTATCGACCGTCGGGCGTTTTGCGCCATTTGCGAGCGTCCAGCCGGTCGCCATGATCGTCCTCGCAACCTTTTCCATCTGTTCGAAGTTGATTTTTTCGATCGAGTCGGACGGCTGGTGATAATCCGCGTGGTCGCCGTCCATATAAAAGATGATCGGCACGCCTTTTCGGGCGTAGTTAAAATGATCTGAGCGGTAAAAGAACTGATCCGGGATGCGTCGGGCCGTCGTATTCCTGATTAAAATTGAGGTTGAGAAACGCCTTGTTGACCGAATCGCTGATCTCGCCAAGCTCCGAGCTCATCATCTTTGACCCGATGGTAAATATTTCGTGCGGTTTCGGTAGCCGTTTATTTTGCGGATGATTTTCATCGCCCGGATTTTGATATCGGCCGATCATATCAATATTTAGCTCGGTTATAACAGACGTGATCGGAACTGTCGGATTGTTGGTAAAATATTCGCTGCCCCACAAACCTTTTTCTTCACCGGCGTGCCAGATAAAGAGTATCGAACGCTTTGGCCGCTCCTTGCCTTTGGCAAATGCCTCGGCTATCGACAGCACCGAAACGGTTCCGCTGCCATCATCATCGGCTCCGTTCCATATCTTGTCCGGGCCCGGTGCGAACGGATTCATGCCGACGTGATCGTAATGGGCACCGATCGCGACATACTCGTTTTTCAAAATAGGGTCAGAGCCCTCGAGAATGCCGACAACGTTTTGGGTGAAGATGTTTTCCGTCTTTGTTGTGACCGACGCATTGACCCGTTTATTTGCATTCAGGTCAAAAGATTCCATCGCTTCGCCCGTATAGTTTTTTGTAAAGATCGCGCTACCACTAGTCTTTTCTCCTTGAAACAACGCAGAGGCGATCCGTGGAGTAACGCTCAGCGTCGGAATAGCAATAGCCGTCGTCGCCGGCTTGCCATACTGAACGATGCCTTTTTCAACAGCGTTCCAGCGGTTCGCTTCCATATTTGCAAGCAGGGTAAAGGTCGCAATTACGATCACTCCTTTGGCGCCGTTCACCTGGGCGTAGTAGTTCGGCGAGCTATAGGAGCCGCCGTCTGGCCCCTGAAGATCGGCATTCGTAACGCCCTTTGGCAGCCCATTTACAATGACAACGACCTTGTCCTTGACGTCGATACCTTCGTACGGGTTAACATTCTTTGATTTCACAACCCACCCGTTTCCGGCGAACACCATCGGGCTATTTGTGATCTCGCCGTTGACCATGCTTGCGAGGAAATCCTTCCCATAAAGATATGGCTGACCGCTGATCTCGAGACGCGTCTTTTCAGGCGCTATTCGCAGACGCCGCAGCGGAACCTTTTGAAAAAACGAACCGTTGTCGCCCGCAGGTTTGATTCCCCAGCTCGACAGATGCTGCGCAATAAACATCGCCGCGATATCCAGCCCACGCGATGGCGTGTCGCGGCCCTCAAGCTCATCGGACGCGATAAAAGTCAGATAATCTTTGAGCTGTTTTGCTGTCACGCCCTCGACATTGCCAAAGTATGGAACTGCTGGCTTTGCCTTTTGCGCGAATGTCGATGGTGTGCCGAGCAGAAAGACGGCTAGGATAAGTAGGGCTGTAAATCGTCGAAAATTTTGCATTTAATATATTCTCCTGGATCGATAGATGATTGTTATACGATGCTGACCAAAAAAGGTTTTCGGTCAGTGGGATTTTTGGCAATGCCTATCGCGCAGAAAAATAGTTCCGTAGAAAAACATGGACGGTATTGGTTTTAGATCAGCAGGAATTCTGCGTTAGCAATCTAGCGGCGAAGTTCCGGCGAGACCCATTCCGGTATGCGGTATAGGTCCTGTGCGTCTTTGTCCGCAAGGTCTTTTTTCACTAGCAGCATCAGATCAACGCCGGGCCTTAACGCCCAGACACCGGCAAAACGATAATGTGCCGAGTATTTTTGTATCACGGCTCCGTCCTGATCGGTCTTTTTCGCGACGATCATTTCGGCGACGTTTGCATCGACCAGCGACCCGTGAAAATTAGCGTGGCTGTATTCGTTGAGATACCACGTCAGCGGCCAGTAATCGGGCGAGACGATCTCGATGGTCGCCTCTTTTCCTTTGCCACTCTTGTCGGCGTAATACTCGATCTTTGCGACCATATCGAGCATCGGGCGTTTTGAGTGGGCATAGACGTAGGCCATCTCTTCGTCGTCGTAACGGACAAAATTGAGATCGTATGTCTGATAAGCGAGCAGCACCGTCGCCGAAAAAGCGACGAACACACCGGCAATTTTTGGCAAGATATTGCGTGTATTTATCAGCTCGTTAATGCCGTATCCCGCGACGATACACATCGGCAGGTAAAAGCTGAGCGCGAGCCAAGGCGTTTTGTACGGGATGAGCGTGTACGCAAGAAAAAGCCCCAGAGACCACAGCGTCGCAAACAATGCGAAGCGGTGTTTCCCTTTAAGCAACGCGATGCCCGCTCCAAGAGCTGAAAGCAACAGCAGCGGTGTTTCGACCTTGATGCCCCATTTGATATAGGCGAGTAATCCGTTTTGCGTGTGGTCTTTGCTGCCGGTCTTGGTCCAAATGGTGTATGCCTCAAAAGCTTTGCTGACGCCCTCGGCGTAGGTAAAGAACGACGAAAAGAATAGGACTGAGATATAGATGAACACGGTTGCAAGAGCCGCGATCATCAACATCCGATCCGTGCCGCCGCCAACGCCAAGTGCGAGATTTGACCAAGTAAGGCTTGCGTCATCCGCCAAAGTGCTCTCGTCAGGCTGTCGGAAAAAATAGAGAAATACCGACCACGCAAATATGACCACAAGCGTTAAAACGACGATGGCGTAAAACGCGAAAGGCTCCTGTATCTTGCCCTCGCCCAGAAAATTTTCGTACGTCCATTTTGCGCCGTCTTTTAACTCGCTTCTGAAAATGATCGCCGCAAGCAACGCCGCAAGATGCAGCCCGCCGATCAACGGCCATTTCAGCCGCTGAAAAGCATCTCCGGCAGCGATCCCGCGCCATATCCAGACGCACCCACAGGCGATCATCATCGTGCCGAGCGTGATAAAACCGGTTTCCTTTGTCGCAAATATAAAAGCGACCGACGCCGACGCCAGTATCAAATAGATCGGCCGCCCCTTGTCCCACGCAAGCACCATCCGCATCACAAAGTAAATCAGCGCCGACTCAACGATCAAAAACGCGATGGCAAACGCCCACACCGCCCACGCACTCTCACCTCCAAGAAATGCCGCTAGATTAAGCGCCGACGGCACAAAACACATCATCAGCAGCAGTATCATCCACAGCGTCGCAAACGGCCCCGCCTTTCTCTTGTCGATGAAATAAATGACCGCAACAACCACCGCCAGACTGAGAAAGATAAAAAATATCTCGTGGATAAAATACCGCGAGATATAGACCATCCCCGGCGACAGGGCGAGAAAAAGTGCGGCAAACAAACTGCCCGTTTTCCCGATGTAGCGTCTTAAAAAAAGCGCCAAAACGACCGTCAACACGCCAAATAACGCGACGCTCACGCGGATCGGTATCGTCTTTAGCCCAAACAATTTAACGAACGGCAGGGCGATATAATACAGCGTCGGGCCGTGATAATTTGCCGGATCGTATTTATAAACACCATCGCGAACAAGATTTGTGAGAAAAAAACCGTTAACGCCTTCGTCGTGGTGCAGCGGTTTTAAGGCGAGCCAAAAAAACCGCAGAAACGCTGCGATAGCTGTTATCAAAACTGAGGAAACGATCCAGAATTTGTCCGGCTTTTGCTCCTCGTCGATCTGTATATTCTCTTCGTCCACTATTTGATCTTATACACCCGATACTGTCCGGCTTCCGCGATCACAGGGTATTTCCGAAAAAAGTCCTCGTTTGCGTTCATTGAATTCATCTCCTCCGGCGAGATGAGCACATATTCGATATTGTATTTTCGCATAAGGATCTCCGCCACTCCGCCGCCCTCATAAATACGTTTTACATCATCCTCTCGCGGCAGATAATCGATGCCGTGCGACGACAAATGCCCGCTGTAACGCATTAGCGAACGCCGACCGGACAGCACGACCGCAGAGTTGTACGTTGGTGCGTTTAAAAACAGAGCATTGGGTTCGGTCTTTTGTTTGATACCGGCGGCGACTTGCATCGCCTCTCGGTCAAACACTCTGGTCTTGATCTGCCCCGAAGCCGTTCGCCAAACATCCAAGGCTCCACCGAGCGTCAGCACGACAAAACACGATGCCGCGAGGACCTTTGCCAACCCCGTCTGCTCCCAAGCCCACGCTATCGCCAGAGCCATCAGCGGTATCGAGCCGACAAACCAGTAGATCAGCACCTTAATATTGTCCCATTCCCAAGGCGCAAGCTTTGCGGCGTTTGAGATAATAAATAGAACGGCGAATGGATGTAAAACAACAAAAGGTGATGGGTTTTTGGCTTTTGGTCTTCCGCCTTTGCGTCTTTTGTATCTTTGCGACTTTGCGTTAAATAGATCCAAACGCCCGCGAGCACCGCCGGGATCACAATTCCCGTATTCTTGATCCAAAACCAAAAAAAGTTGTCGTCACGCTTGTCCCAGCCAAAGTGCCACTCGAAAAACTTCGCCGTCTCGCTAGCGCTGCCCGACATCGACCAGAGCAGTTCGGGTATAGCGACAATGACCACGCCGACGCCAAAAATGATCCAGGTTTTCCATTTCGCCGGCTGCATGACGAACAAAAATCCCGTCACGACAAACAACGCCGCAAGGCTGTGCAGATGGATGAGCGGCAACATACCGGCTAGGAGGCCAAGAAGTAGAGGAGTTGAGGAGGTGAGGAATGAAGGAGCGGCCTCATCTTTCTCAGTGTCCTCTGTGGCAAACACTTTCCAAAGCCATCCGAGCACGAGCACCGCCAGCGGCATTCCTAGTAGCAGGCTCCGCTGCGTAATAAACAGCACGACCATCGAATTGCCCCAGCGAAAATGGTCGCCGATGGTGTAGTCCTTTGGCAGGTGCCACAAAAAATTTACAATGCTTTGGCCTGATTCCCAATAGTCTTTGAAAAACCAGACGAAACCCAGTCCACCTGAGAAAAACAAGAGCGCTGGAGCGATCCGTCCGGCAAGTTTGCTTACCGTGACCTTGGCCGCAAATCTTTCGAGAATGACCAGCAGCGACAATGCCCACGAAAAATTTTGCCAAAACATCGCGTCCTGTACACTGACGCCCAGCTTTACAAAACAGGCTGTTAGAAAGTCAGCAATAAACGGATACGAAAACCTTGCACCCGCCCACGACGGATTTTGCGGTGGAAAATTGTTGCCGTCGGTAAAGCCAAAGATCGCACCAAGATGAAACGGCAGATCGCCGAGATTATTTGAGCCGCCAGTGTATATGCCGTCGGTCCGGGTGTACATCGCTTGGTCAAAAAAGAACCAAAACAGCAAGACAAAAAACGCGTAATAGGCCACGCTCTTGATCCGCTTACCGCCGCCGCCCTGCAGTTTGCCTTTTGCTTTCGCCCAGTCGCTCAGAAAATTATTGCGTAAGTCCTTTTTCTGCAATAACAATAGCGGCAGCAGCGTGACGCCTAGCGAAACGAGTATCGTCGCGGGGCCAAATCCAAAAAGACACGCCGCGGCAAACGCGGTCAGCCCGAATATGGCTGATCCGACGATATTCCCTGCGGCCAGTCGCCACATAAAACGCTCTTCAGCCGCGACCAAATACGTCAGCATCATGCCGCCTAGAGCAATGAGTGTTATTAAGAGTACTGAGATCAACATAAAGAGGCGAAACTCTAGATTAAGTTACTTTAAGTCGGTATAAAAACACAATTTACGACAGCTCATTGACCACGCTTGTCGAAAACCCGCAATTGGTATAACCTTTTCGGAAATAGTCGTTTCTTCCCGCCGGCCGCTCCAATTTATGAAAAGGTTTGCACAAATTTTGGGCGTTCTTGCAATTATCGGCCTCGGTTTCCTGGCGTGGACATTTACCTCCGCAAACTCGATTTTACACCGCTCGCGGCCGAATCGCTGCCCGTCGCTACGCCACCCGCAGGCATGACGATGAGTGCACTCCCGACCGGGTCGATGTCGAGCAACGCGATGTTTGCCTATCGTGGTGGTAGTTTCGGCAGCAAGCGCGAGTTTTCGATGACGTCATTTCTAGTCCGACATCCAAAGGGCGACTTGCTGTTTGACGCCGGTTTTGGCCGCAATATCGAGGCTCACACTCAAACGATGCCGTGGCTCATGCGGCAGATCACCACCTACAAAAACGGCCGCAGCATCGGCGACCAGCTCGGGTCAAGCGATTATCCGTTGGACAAGCTTGTCGGCGTCATCCTGACTCACGCTCATTGGGACCACGTCAGCGGGCTCGATAGCCTACCGCCAAAAACACCGGTTTGGGTCTCGGGTGCCGAACGCACGTTTATCTCGTCACGCTCGTCGATGACCGCCCTCGTTAATAGTTTTCCAAATGTAAATTACAAAGAATATAGTTTTGACGACGGGCCATATTTAGGATTTCCGTCTAGCTATGACGTTTGGGGTGATGGGTCGATAGTGCTTGTTCCCGCTCCAGGCCATACGCCGGGATCGATAATAGCGTTTATCTCGCTGCCGACCGGTGCCCGCTACGCGCTGCTCGGAGATCTAGTCTGGCAAAATGAGGGCGTTGATATCCCTGCGGAAAGACCGTGGCTCTCACGCCGTTTGGTTCGCGAAGACGACGATCTCGTCCGCGAAAATATCGCCCGCATCGCCGCTATTCACAAGCGTTTTCCTGAGATAAAGATGATCCCGGCTCACGATTCGATCGCGTCGGGCAAAGTCCCGGTCTATCCCTCTTCGACACGGTAGCGATCAACGAAATGACCGATAACCCTACATGCCGACTGATCGCGCTTGCAGAAAACCCATATTTTCCTGCCGGAACCCTCTTCGAGCTTGCCGGAGGAACTCTCCCTGATCGCGGTGATGGCGAGAGCATTGAGATCGACCCTGCGATCATCGTCGAGTGTCACCCCTTTGCCGAAAATGTGCCGCCCGGACAATGTCCTGTCCAGATCACTTCATTTAGTTCGGGCGAACTGAGCCACGTGCGTCTAGATCAAACGATACATTGGCAAAAGCTCGAAGTGCCGATAGCTCCTTCGTCGATCTCGTCGATCAACGTGTTGGATCGCACCAGAGACTTTGAGGCCGATCACTACGAAGCCCCGTCTGGTGACGAAGATCAGCATTACAGACTCCACATCGGCCACCTGCGGACAGGCTTTTACGCGGCCATATTTGAGTTGGCAGACGGTGAGACTGCTCGTCTGACATTTATCAAACACTTTCCCGATTCCTTTGCCGAACGATTTATCCCGTCCGAACCGCAAACCAGAACAGTCATGCTGCCGGAGAGATCCCGATTGGTTGAAACTCCGAAAAGCGAAACATATTTTGGTTTTTCAACTCAGCTCCTAAATTCTGCTCTCGAACTCGCTACGGAATGGGGCGAAAACTTTGGCAAGCCGATAGATGACCGCATACTGGCAAGATACCCACAACTCACGTCTGACGAGATCGCAGCATTAACAATGATATCCCGCGAGGCCGAGTATTTTATCTACTCGCTTGCCGAACGCGAGCTTGCAGGCGAGATATCCGAGACCGAAATACCTCAATTGGCCGTCAAAGAACACCCGTGGCTTAACGCACAAAACACCGCACGGCTGACCGGGATCGGTATGTTTTACGCGAGAAAATAGAACGGCACTCTTCGCAAATGAGGCGATAAATTGTAAAATTGGAGTTTTTGAACCCCTGCGGGGAAACGCTCTTATGTTACAAGCTGGAATTGTTGGCCTGCCCAACGTCGGAAAATCTACTCTTTTTAACGCACTGACCGCTCAAGAGGCGGCGCTGGCGGCAAATTATCCTTTTGCGACCATCGAGCCCAACGTCGGCGTCGTGGCCGTGCCCGACGAACGCCTTGCCGTGCTCGAAAAGCTAAATAATGCTCAAAAGACGGTGCCCGCGATGGTCGAGTTTCTCGATATCGCCGGCCTCGTTCGCGGCGCGTCAAAGGGCGAGGGTTTGGGCAATCAGTTTCTCGCCAATATCCGCGAGACGCACGCCGTTGTACAGGTCGTCCGCTGTTTTGACGATGACAACATCATCCACGTCGAGGGGTCGGTCAATCCGATCCGTGACATCGAGACCATCCAGATCGAGCTTGCACTTGCCGATCTGACATCCGCCGAAAAGCGTAAGGAAAAAGCCGCCCGGGCGATAAAATCGTCGGGTAATAAAGACGCAAAACGCGAGCTTGAGATCCTCGAAAAGCTATTGCCGCTTCTCGAAGAGGGCCGTCCGGCCCGTGCCGCCGATCTGACCGACGATGAACGTGCGATCGTCAAAACGTGGTTTTTTCTTTCTACAAAACCTACTATCTACGCCGCCAACGTTGACGAAGAAACCCTCGCCAACCCGGAAAGCAACGCCCACGTTCAGGCCGTGATGAAACACGCCGCGAGCGAAAATGCCGACGTCGTCGTCATCTGTGCCAAACTCGAAGCCGAACTCGTCGCACTCGACCCCGCCGAACGCGACGAATACCTAAAAGACCTAGGCCTCGCATCGAGCGGCGTCGATAAGCTGATCAAAGCCGCCTATCACATGCTCGGCCTGATGAGTTTCTTGACCGCAGGCGAAAAAGAAGTTCGGGCTTGGACCATTCCCATCGGCACCAAAGCTCCCGCAGCCGCCGGCGAGATCCACACCGACATCGAACGCGGCTTTATCCGCGCCGAGATCATCGGCTACGACGACCTCGTCGCCTGCGGCTCACGCAAAGCCGCCAGCGAAAAAGGCCTCGCCCGTCTCGAGGGCAAAGAGTACGTCATGCAGGACGGCGATGTTGTCGATTTTCGGTTTAATGTCTAAACGTTGTGATATGGGTCACCGCCCGTAATTGTAGCCGGTGCTACGCTGACGATGGGTTGTACTTTTGTTAACAGCCTGATCGATGTGGGTGTATTATCGTATTGCTATGAGATTTTCGAGAAACAACACAAAACAGATCTCGCTTTTTGTTTTGCTGTTTCTCTGCCTCAACGTCGGCGGCGTCCTGTGTCTGACCTATTGCGGCCAGGCAGTTCAGGCCGCCAACGAACATTGTCCTCTCGCAAAACGAACCGACCATTGTGATAGAGCAAAACAGTCAGCAGACCCCTCGGCAGAAAGTAAAAGTGTCGAAGCCCGAGCGGCAACTTGCTGTTCGATGCCGGTCAGCTTTTTTACGGCACCTGTCGAAAATCGGGTATTCCCATCGTTTGAGGTGGTTGAGACTAGCGTCGAGACATTTATCAGTTTCGCCGCGCCGCGATCGGTCAATGCTGAGCAACTCGTTGATCCTTTTTATAGGCCTCCACCCCTCGACCACCGCAGTGAAAGGCTGCTCAATTGTGTGATCCGGATCTAAAGATCCGTTTCGGGTGTGACAACGGTCGCACCTAATAACGAATATTTCGCGGGCCGATAGGACTCGCAAAGATCAATAGAAACGGAGAAATATCATGAAAAAGAGAATTTTAGTAATAGCATCTGCGGTGCTCGTCTTTGGACTGGCGATCGCGGCTTACGCACTTAATAATTCTAACACATCACATGCAGTTGCTAAAGCTGCTAGCTGTTGCTGCAAAGGCGATTCGTGTCCGATGAAGGACAAAAATGCGACGGCAGATACCGTAGCGAAACACGAAAACTGTGACTGCTGTGGCGATTCATGCCCGATGAAAAAGGGCGATGCCGCAATGGCCGGGATGAAGATGGAAGGCTCGGAATCGTGCCCGATGATGAAAGGCGATGCCGCACAGAAAACGCATGGCGAAATGAAAATGGAAAACGGCGAATCCTGCCCGATGATGAACGGCAAGGCCGACCATAAAATGGATGCCGGCATGAAGCACGAAATGAAAGCTGACGGCAAAGGCCACTCATGCGCATGTTGTGACCACGCAAAAGAAAAGAAAGACGCCCCGGCGGTCTGATCCGACCTCAAACAAAATAGAAAAAAGGCTCTTCGGAGCCTTTTTTGTTTTTCGATGTAATATTTTGAGTATGCCCCCGGTAGGATTCGAACCTACAGCCAACAGATTATGAGTCTGCTGCTCTAACCGTTGAGCTACAGGGGCACAAAGGAAAAGTTTAATTTAATCGCTAACGACGCGCAAACCGGTTGCTGCTTATGAGAGCAGCGGGCGGAAAATGACGGCGTTTCGTATCCGCTCGATACTTGAGGTGAGATCCTCGGCGTTTGTGCCGGGTTCTGCAGACGCAATTACCTCTTCGTCTGTCTTGCCGTGTAGTAGCTTTTCGAGCACGAACATTTCGTTTTCGCCAAAATCCGGTATGCCTAAAGCGTTTGAAACCTCAACCCCCATGACTCGTGTCTGCGACAGGTCAAACACCCAGTCGAGTACCTTTTCGATCGGATCAACGTCCGGGAAACGCTGGTTTATCAACGAAAAGATCCTCTCGCGTTCATCGACATTAAGCAGCAAAGCCATAAAAAAGCGATGCTCAGGATCAGCGACAAAGCTGCGCCGCTCGATGATCTGGTCGAGCATATCATCCCGCTCAAAAACAGCCGTCAGCATCTCACCCGCCGCTCCGTGGCAGTCGGCCACGATCTGCAGGAACTTATCAAAACCTCTCTTTGGCCCCTCAAGCTTAAAGAGCTGGCTGATCTGATTGGCTTTCAGCAACCGCCGCAGGTGCGACAAGATCGTGTACGAGGTTTGCAGATCGCGTGCTGCAAGCATCTTGCTGATAATTGCATCGGCGTCCTCGCGTTTTGCACGGATCAGCGTCCCCATTACCTGCAATTTCTTAATAACCGTGTCCTGTTCAAAGAATGGGTCTATCGCAAAACCCGGCTTGTGATACGACAACTGCGGCAGATGCAGCGGTGAACGATCCGTCCGCACAACGATCGTCGCCGACGGCTGATCAAGATGAAACAGAGCGTGGATATACTGATTACCCGCCCATATTTCCTGCGCGTCGCCGACATTGAGCAGCTGGCATTCTTTGAGCTTCATCTCGCCGGTCTGTGTAAATGCGTTGATCGCCTCGTGCGTTTCAAACTGGTACCAGCTATGTATGCTCGACCCCAAAAGCACCTGAAACGCACCGCAAAACGCATGCTCGTGCGTAGCCGTTGTCCCCTCAAACCAAAAATAGACGTCAATATGGAACCGAAGCCCTGAAAATATCGTGATCGGCGGGTCCGCAAAATTGGCTCTCAGATCATGCTGCCGCGGCAATTCGTACTCCGACAGCGCCCATTCGACCACATCCCAGGCCGACAATTTTGACGGTAGATCCGCACGCTCCAAAGCGTCTTTGGCGATCGCGGGAAATAGTTCCTCGTTATAATTTTGTTCGAGCCAGAGACTCTCGATCTCTCTGCCTAGTTTTTGGAAAAGTTCCATTTCTGATTACTCGTTACCGTTGAATGTAGGTGGTGGCGGCGGTGCCGTCTCGAGCGGATCATTCGGGATCCGGTCGAGGTATTTGAATATAAAAAACAGCGTCCCGACGCTGGCAAGGATCGCGGCGATGGTAATAAATATCTGATAGTCCTCAAATACTGTTTCGCTCCAGCCCCAAAACGCTATACCTAAGCCGAGAAATATACCCGCGCCAAAGGTGACCAACAGTTGGGTGCCGATGAACGCACCGCCGCAGATCGCACCCCACAGAACGCCATTGCGTCCAGAATCACGGCCTTTCTTATAACCGAACCATACTGCCAATATAGTAAATAACATATGGTATTAACCTCAATTTGTTTCTTCGAACGACGGCTTTTTACTGCTGACCTTGGTATAAGTTCCTCGTGCAAAAACATTATGCCCAAAACCGCACTCACCATCAGAACCGTCCTGTGTGACCTTGATAGTTCCGGCTTTGACGAATTTGATCGTGATCGTGCATTTGCCGTCTTCGCTGGTGTATTTGGCAACATCGGCGGCGATTTCGGCCTCAGCATCAAGCCCGCCCATGTTTACCGACGGCTCTCCGCTACGTGTCGTGTAGGGATAAACGAGGTCGAGCGCTATACGAATCTTGCCGCCGCCGCGAGCGAGGATCTTGACCTCATTAGAAAACTTGCGAAACTTTCCCTGAAAATTCATCCGGAAAGTACCGTTAACCTCTGCCGCCGAAACGCTCTTGCGCGAGGTCTGGGCATTTATCGCGAAAGCCGAAAACGCCGTAACAGCAAGGATGACAATCATTAAGAAAATAAATTTCTTCATAGTTTTTCTTTCCGTTACTTGAGATATCTGCTATATTTTGCCTAACTCTTCCGTAAATTTAAACATCCAAAAGGGGAATATCGATGAGCGCTAACGCAAATACTCTGAACCCAAAATCGGGACGGGAATTTTTCGGACATCCAAAAGGCCTTCCGACGCTGTTCATGACCGAGATGTGGGAGCGCTTCTCGTTCTACGGCATCCGGCCGCTGTTGATACTCTTCATGACTGCCACAATGATGAATGGCGGTTTTGGGTTTGAACGGCCAAAGGCGGCAGCAATTGTCGGAATCTATTCCGCAAGCGTGTATCTCTCGTCGCTGCCGGGCGGCTGGATCGCTGATCGCTTGCTCGGCCTCAGGCGGGCGATCATGTACGGCGCCGTGCTGATCACGAGCGGGCACCTCTCGATCGGTTTGTCGGGATTTTTCGGTGGAAAAACCATGTTCTTTATCGGGCTCATCCTCATCGTTCTCGGGACCGGTTTGCTCAAGCCAAATATCTCGGCGATCGTAGGCGACCTCTATCCCGAAGGCGGAGAGCGGCGTGACGCCGGATTTTCGATCTTTTACATGGGTATCAACCTCGGAGCCACATTGGGACAGATCGTGACCGGATTGCTCGGTGAACAATACGGTTTTCATTGGGGCTTCGGTGCCGCCGGCATCGGCATGCTGGCGGGCTTGATCTGGTTTGCAGTCCGCTCACGTACCACACTCGGAAATATCGGCATCGAGCGAAGCCGCGACCCTGATCCGGTGAAACAGGCCGGATACGAAAATCGAGTAAAAGTGGTAGTCGCCGGCGGTCTTGCAATTATTGCTTTAATGGTTGTTCTGACGGCTACAGGCGTTGTCGTTATTGACCCGCAAGTGGTTGCGGGCTACATGCTCTACGCATTGGTAAGCGTAGCGGTCGTTTTCTTCATCTATATGTTTGTTGCAGGCAAACTGAACAGCGATGAGAAAAAGCGCGTGATCGTTATCGGCGTGCTGTTCATCTTCGCGGCGATCTTTTGGGCCGCATTCGAACAGGCCCCGACATCGCTCAATCTTTTTGCAAAGGATTTTACCGAGCGTCACATAGGTTCCTTTGAGGTGCCCGCACTTTGGTTCCAGTCGATCAATTCGTTCCTGATCATCATCTTTGCCCCTCTATTCGCGGGTATCTGGACGTACTTTGGAGCGCGTAATATCAATATCTCGGCACCGGCAAAGTTTGCACTGGGCCTTTTTCTAGCCGGCGTCGGATTTTTCATCATGATCTTTCCGGCAAATATGCTCGTCGCGAGCGGCGGGGCGGTCAAGGTCGCGGCCTGGTGGCTGGCCTTCAGCTATCTTTTCCAGACATTTGGTGAGCTGCTGCTCAGCCCTGTAGGGCTCTCGTCGATGACTAAGCTCTCGCCCCGGCGGTTTGTCGGCCAGATGATGGGCATCTGGTTTCTCGCGGCTTCGGTCGGCAACCTGATAGCCGGCCTCGTTGGCGGCAGCGTCGACCCCGAAAAACTCGAGCAAACGCCTCAGCTTTTTACCTGGACGACCATTGCGCTTGTGGTATCGGCCGCAATATTGGGACTGCTCGCGTTTCCGATCGCGAAGATGATGCGCAACACCGAAGACGTCGTTCACAACGAAACGGTCGAACCCGCGGGGGGTTAGCGGCCAACCGGATCGTCTTGTTTATTGTGGCCTTACTCTTTAGAGGATTGATCAGATAAAGGAAATAATTTGATGAGCGCAAACGCAGATACGATCACGCTGACCGCTACGAGCGGGCATCCCAAGGGCCTTTATGTTCTCTTTGCGACAGAGATGTGGGAACGATTCAGTTTC
>JADJRV010000030.1:0-37500 GCA_016712045.1 Chloracidobacterium sp.
TTATCCGCGTTCAAAAAATACCGCTTCCAAACACCGCGAAACAGTGGCGGCTGATCGCCCTCACCGGCGTGCTCCAATTTTCGATCAACTACAGCATGGTGTTCTGGAGCGAGCAGTACATCACGTCCGGCCTCGCGGCCGTGCTTCAGGCTATGATCACGGTTTTTGGACTGATCCTCGCGTGGATATTTTTGCCAAACGAGCGGATCACCAGGCTAAAGGTCTTTGCTGTCGCAATGGGCATTGTCGGGGTCGGCGTAATTTTTTACGATCAGTTGAGCGTGCAGAGTTTCATGGCGTTTCTTGGGTGTTTGGGTGTAGTGATCGGCTCATACGCTGCGGCTCAGGCGTCGATCCTCGTAAAGGCTAAGGGCGGGGCGATACATCCTGCGGCGCTCGTGTTTTGCCAGATGCTCTGCGGCCTGCCCGCGATTATTGTCTACAGCCTCATCGCCGAGGGCAATCCGCTTACGTTTCACTGGACTTGGAAAGCTGTTGTCTGCATCCTTTATTTGACGATCGCCGGGACTATCGCAGCTTTTTGGCTATATTATTGGCTGCTCGGAAAGATCGAATCGACAAAAGCAATGATGATCTCGCTAGTCACGCCGCTGCTCGCAGTCGTGATAGGAGCAATAACAATAGGTGAAACACTACCGCCTCAAACCGGATTAGGCGGGCTGCTCATCATCGGCAGCATCGGCTTGATCGTGTTTAGGAAGAGGCGTTTACAACCACAGATGAACACAGATCAACACGGATAAGAAATAGAAATAATCTGTGTTTATCTGTGTCCATCTGTGGTTAAATTTCTTATGTTCTTTAAATTCACAACTGCAGGCGAATCGCACGGCAAGGCACTTGTCGCCATTGTCGAAGGTGTTCCTGCCGGACTGCCTATCGATATCGCCGCGATCAACCACGAACTATGGAGGCGTCAGCAGGGCTACGGACGCGGCGGCCGGATGAAAATTGAGACCGACACGGTCGAGATACTCTCGGGCGTTCGTCACGGCAAAGCTCTCGGTTCGCCGATAGCTTTGACTATAGAAAACAAAGATTTTGTTCATTGGCAGGATGTGATGTCGTCGGAGGAGTTAGACGAGCAGCCGAAAAATCCTCGTCTTGTCACTCGCCCGCGTCCCGGCCACGCCGATCTTGCCGGCGGACAGAAATACCAGACCCGCGACCTCCGCGACATTTTAGAACGTGCTTCGGCACGCGAGACCGCTGCCCGCGTCGCGTGTGGTGCGATTGCAAAACAGCTTCTCGCTGCGTTTGGGATCGAGATCAAGAGCCACGTCGTAAAACTGGGGACCCACCCCGAACACCTTCTCGAAAAAACATGGGAAGAGATCGCCTCCATCCCAAAAGATTCCCCGCTAAACTGTGCCGACGCGGACGCTGAGCAAGAAATGATCGCCGCGATCGATAAAGCCAAAACCGACGGCGATACGCTCGGTGGCGTAATTGAGGTGGTCGCAAAAGGCCTGCCCGTCGGCCTCGGCTCGCATACATCTTGGGAAGACAAATTAGACGGCCGCATCGCCCGAGCTATTATGTCGATCCACGCGATCAAAGCTGTCGAGATCGGCGACGGTGTTGCAAACGCCGGACGACGCGGGTCCGAGGTTCACGATGAAATATTTCACAACGGTGAGACGTTTAACCGATCGACAAACCGTGCGGGCGGCCTAGAGGGCGGAATCACAAACGGCGAAGAGCTTCGGGTTCGCGGTTATATGAAACCGATCTCAACACTTCGTAAACCGCTGCATTCGGTCGATATCGACACCAAAGAAGCAAGCGATGCCGCATTCGAACGCTCAGACATCACCGCCGTCCCCGCCGCCGGGGTGATCGGCGAAGCAATGCTCGCTATCGTATTGGCCAACTCAATGCGTGAAAAATTTGGTGGGGATTCTAGATGAAATGAGACGAAATTTTGACGGATATCAAAACACTGTCACGAATTATTGATGTACAGAAATTTGCCCACGAAATACACGAAACACACGAAAATAGGAGCCGGTCTTCTTTTCGTGTTTTTCGTGTGTTTCGTGGGCATGATCCTTTCTTCATGTTCTAAGGCAGATGACAAGCCCGCGTCAAATATGACCGCCGCCCGCGAGGCTAAGAAGGAGATAAAGGAGCTTCGCGATTCCATCAAAAAGGTGGAACCTTTCTTTAAGGCGATGGGTAAGCCGGGAGCCAACGATTGGCTTGCTTCGCATACTGAGGCGGGGCAGACTTTTGAAGAGTATCTTGACGCGGACCCGACCAAGCCAACGAAAGAGCGTCAAAAAATATATGTCTTGCCGCTCGGCACGTTTGATGCCAAACAGCAAAAACTGATCGGTCAGACGACAGAATTTTTAGCAGCATTTTACGACCTGCAGGTCGAGCAGATGCCCTCCCGACCCCTGGTCACATCTCATCCCAACATTCGGCAAAACCGTCTGACACGCACCCGTCAGATCAAAACTGGCTATATCCTTAACGATGTTCTAATACCGATATTGCCAAAAGACGCGGCCGCGTTGATCGCGTTTACAGCCGATGACCTTTACCCTGATGAGTCGATGAATTATGTATTTGGCCAGGGGAGCCTTGAGAACCGCGTCGGCGTTTGGTCGCTTTTTCGGCTGGACGATCACACCGACGAACGCGGCTTTTTGCTCCGCACTCTAAAGATCGCCGCACATGAAATGGGTCACATGTTCTCGATGAAACACTGCACAAAATACGAGTGCGTGATGAGCGGCACAAATCACCTTGGGGAAACCGATTCACGCCCCATCGATACCTGTCCTGAATGTATGGCAAAGATATGCTGGCTCTCGGACACAAAACCCGCCGAACGATACACACGCCTCGCCGAATTTTGTCGTAAAAATGGGTTGACCAAAGAAGCTGAGGAATTTACCCGCAAAGCCGAAGCGGTTAAAAAGATCTAACCGCGAAAAACGCGAAATACACGAAAAGAAGCAAAAGATTTATTTTAGCTTCTTTCGCGAATTACGCGGTTTAATTCCGGGATCTATTTTCCGATATCGCGGCGGTACTGCATCCCATCAAAACTAATTTTTGTGACCGCTGAATAAGCAGTTGATAGTGCTTCGGCGAGATCGTCGCCGGTCGCTGTTACTCCAAGAACACGACCACCAGACGTGACGTAATTACCGGCCTCATCTTTTGAGGTACCAGCGTGAAATACTTCTATTTCGCCGACGTTTTCGAGACCGCTTATTATATCGCCCGTTCGTGGTTTTTGCGGGTAACCATCGGATGCAAGCACAACACAAGCCGAACTTCCCTGCCGCCATTTGATGTCTTCACTGCCAAGCGTGCCATCAAGCATCGCTTCGCAAATATCGACAAGATCAGTTTCGAGCCGAACGAGTATCGCCTGAGTTTCGGGGTCACCAAAGCGGACGTTATATTCGAGCAGCTTGGGGCCTTGTGCGGTCATCATCAGCCCAAGAAACATTATCCCGCGAAAGCGAAAGCCCTCGCGAATGCATCCGTGGAGTGTGGGACGGATCATCGTGTCGATGATCGTTTGCAGTTCGTCTGCTGTGAGCAGCGATGCATCCGTGATGGTTCCCATCCCGCCTGTGTTCGGGCCGGTGTCGCCCTCGCCGATGCGTTTGTGGTCGCGGGTCGGCGGCATCAATGCAAAATCTTCGCCATCGGCAAACATCAGCAGCGACACCTCGCGGCCAAACATACATTCTTCGAGCACGATCTTTTCCGCCGCCGCCGTGCCGACCAGATCCGCCATTTCTTTGATCGCACCAACCGCCTCGGCACGGTTCTTGGCAACAACGACACCTTTCCCGGCCGCAAGGCCATCGGCTTTGACAACGACTGGAGAATTCTCATCACCAAAATCACCGCTTTCAAGCTCAAGGATCGCGAACGCCGGTGAATGCGACGTTGTAAATTTAGCGGTCGGCACTCCGTGACGTGCCATAAAATCTTTTGCAAATGATTTGCTTGCCTCAAGCTGAGCGGCCTCTTTACCCGGCCCAATAATACGTAGGCCACGAGATTCAAATTCGTCAACGATGCCAATCGCGAGTGATGTTTCCCCACCTACAAATGTGAGGTCGATCGCATTTTTTGATGCAAAATCGGCAAGGGCATAAATGTCATCGGGTCTGGCGGGTACGCATTCAGCCACCTGTGCGATCCCGGCATTGCCATTGGCACAGAAAAGCCTCGTTACCCCCGGACTTTTGCTAAACGTGCGGCAGATCGCATGTTCGCGTCCCCCCGAACCGATGACTAGTACATTCATAATATTGACTTTGGAATCAAATTGGTCATACCACGCTCTTGACACTAAAAACTGATAGTTGTAAGGTCAGAATCAATTGCCCCATATTGACTATTTGGGTCTCGTAGTCAGACGCGAATTTAAGATTCGAAATTTCAACTTCCACGAGCCTTTTTGAGCTGTACAAAACCGTCCGGCCATGGCTGATAGAAACTATTCATCGACACTCACAGATCCGGACGAACCTCCGGAAGATACCGCCGCATTCGAAGACAAAACGATCCGGTGTATCGGCTGCTCGGATGATTTTGTTTGGTCAGCTGGCGAACAACTCTTTTACGCTCAAAAGGATCTGCTAAATCCACCTAAACGATGCAAACCATGCAAGCAGGCGAAAACGCGCCGGCTCGCAGATATCGCGATCGCACACGCGACCGGTAAAAAGCAACGGGTAGATGTTCGCACGCAATGTGCCAATTGTTCTAAATCGACGACCGTTCCATTTTTTCCATCACAAGGACGCCCGGTCTATTGCCGGGAATGTTACCTGGTTATCAAAAACGGGCACGCAAACGGAGCAAATGCCTGATCAACCGCCGACGTGAACGTTTGGCCGCATCTCGGGGTCACTCTCAGCCTGTCTTAAGATCTCGCGAGTAACAGGGGCCGTGTCGCCCTCACCAAACAAAATGTATCTCGCTAGATACATAAGCGGATTGCCCTCACTCCAGCCAAAATAAACGTGCGGGATCTTACCCGTAGTGTCGCGCAAATGCAGCAAAAATCCGGCGATCGCATTAGGAACGGCTGGCGCCTGCGTACGAAGGATCCGATAGCCATCTACGTCGATCCCACGGATGAACAGCTTGCCCTTAAATTCGGACGCATCGCCCGTCTCGATCTCGTAAAACAATATCGGGTCCGATGACGGGATGTGGTTATCGACACGCTTTTCATGTTCTTTGAACCGGTACTCGGTCATATCACCCGTCTCGCGCCGATTGGTCACAATGCGTATCTGCCCCTCGTCATTGATCTCATCGATAAACGCTTGGGCCGCTTCGTCAAGCTCGATCTTGTCTATACGTATCTCTGTTGAACGCATCGCTCGGGAAATGAATGACGCTGCAATAATGGCAAAGATGAACATCGATGCGATCTTGATGCCGTCAGGACGCTCAATAATATTGGCGACAGTCGTATAAACAAAGACCGCTGAAATAAGCCAAAACGCAAGGGTCCATTTACTCTTTCGCCGCCGTGCGGATAACGAAACGGCTATTGCAGCGGACGACATCAAAACCAGAACCCCGGTCGCATACGCGCCGCCCTGTGCATCAACATTTGCCTCAAATATCCACGTCACGGCAAAACATATGCCCGTAAAGACAAGCACAAGCGGCCTCGTAGCACGCGACCATTCGGGTGCCATACCGTATCGCGGTAAGTATCGCGGCACGATGTTTAAGAGCCCTGCCATCGCAGACGCTCCGGCAAACCAAAGGATCAAAATAGTACTCAGATCGTAGATCGTTCCAAAAAATATCGCCGAGGTACTTGTGGGCAATGTATGCGAGGGCTCTGCCGTTAGCCTTGCCGGGGTCGGTCGTCGCTCCCGCCGCCGTTTGCTCGGTCGTACATCCGCAATATGTCGGAGGAGCGTGTACAGGAGCATCCGAACCGCAATCGATCCGAGGACAAAATTCTGCCTGTGGGATCAGAACGCTCGTCACAAAACTACTAGCGATCAGTAGAACACTCATTATCAACGCCGCCGTCATCAATAAGCGCCGCGTATTACCAATTCGGTTAGGCCTTTTTACAAGCGGCATTACGGCCACGCCTGTTTCGAATCCGGAAAGGCCGAGAGCCAGCTTGGGGAAACTGGTTATTGACAACAAAACAATGGCTGCGAGTCCTGCGACTTGAAACGGCCCAGCCGACATTTTCGATGCAAAAAGCGCTGTTCGCCAGTTTACGAGTAGGTCAGGGTGATTTACCACTTCGACCATCGCGCGGGCCAAGACGACCACATTTAGGAGCAAATAGATCGCAACGAGGACCACAGCAATACCGATCGCTTCCTTAAATCCTTTGAGAAAGACGATGCCTAGAAAAGCGACCAGCGCAAAAGTTACGATCACCGGATGGTCGAGAAATGGCAGACTGGTGTGGACGAAAGGGTTCTCAAGTATGTGGGCCGTCGCGTCAGCTGCAGAGAGCGTAATTGTTATAACAAAATCCGTCGCGACAAAACCAAGCAGCACAAGAACAAAAAGCTTTCCTTTCCAACGCGACAGTAATGCCTCGAGCATCGCGATCGAGCCTTCGCCGTGCGGGCTTTCCTTAGCAACCCGGCTGTAGATCGGCAATGCTCCAAAAAGGGTCAACAGAACGAGCACGAGCGTGGCAACGGGTGATAAGACCCCGGCCGCCAAAAATGCGATCCCGGGTTGATAACCCAGTGTGGAAAAATAGTCCACACCCGTTAAACACATTACCTTCCACCAGGAGTGCTGCTGATGCTTGCCTTCGGGTTCAGACGGTCCTTCCATCTCTTGAACGCCGCTGTAAAGCCATTTCTTGAACCAGCCTGATTCGCTAGTTTTCATACCCTGTAAAAATCAAAAGACCGCCGTGGCTGACACACGCGGTTCTGTATATGACGTCTGAGTAGTGGTTACGCAAATTGCAAAAACCGGAAAATCGCCAAACTGCAAATTCCGGTGAATCAGATAAATTTTACGCTGATTATCAATAAGGTCAAGTCGGACAAAAAGAGAAAATAAACGGGGGCGCCGTCTCCCACACCGTCGCCCCCGGACCATAACCATACGGAAATGATCTGATGTTCACCGGGAGGTGAACAACACAATTATCCACGCGGGATGAGTAAAACGCAACCCGTCGGCATTTAATCACAATAGTTTATGTGTATTGAAGGGAAATAGGTCGGTTACTGAACCTTGAGGGCTCCGATCAGGGCAGCTTTTGCTCCGTTTCCGTCCGCCGCAAAAATGCTATAGACGCCGCGGGGGGCGGCTTTATCGACCATAATAACAAAGCTCACAACGGAGATATCCGGACCAAAGTCCTGTCCTGTCAGAGACGACGAAACGATGCGAAAATAAGGTGAGTTGAAATCGATGCTTATACTATCGGCGTCGAGATTTTTACCGCCGAGATAAACCGTCTGCTCGCGTCCGCGTGTCACCGCAACGACTGATTCGGCAAGTTGGCTGTTTGTGCCGATATAATCCAAAACGACCTTTGTCGGCTCATTGTTGATCTTTTGGGTCGCAGGTTTTAGGTCGTGGTTTTCGACATCTACGGTGTCGAGTTCGCTGCTGGTGGAACGGCCAGCTCCGTTTTTCACCTTCCAAAAAAGTTTATAACTTCCCTGCGTCAGCCCGCCAAGACGGTAATTGCCGTCAGCGTCAACGTCAACCTGAGCTATCACACGGCCGGTTTCAAGCTCCTCAGCCCAGACTTTTAGGTTCTTTGCCGCTTTTCCGGACAACAGAGTTAACTTGCCCGAAACTGCCTGACAGCACGCTTCGTCATCAACGCCATAAAGGTCTCGTACAGCCGCGATATCACTATCCGACAAGACGCGCGACTCAAAATCCACCGTGTCGGCAGACGTATTTTTGCCAAGATTTTCGGACATCACCGCACCCAAAACACCGGAATGCTTTAGTCCCAGCAAATGGCCGATCTCATGTGTAAGTGTGGATTGCAAATCAAACGTGCCGTAAGCACCGTCTGTTGAAAACTGTTGAAACGGGTTTAGGACGATATCCGCCTCGGTGATAAACCCCTTGCGGTTGTAGAACACTCTCGTCTTCGCCGAAACCGTCTGGGCGTCTTTGTTAAAGAGCAGGACGTTCTCAGGTGTCGACGCTATGGTGATAAGGCTTACGCCGTCACCGGCGACTCCGGACGGGCTCACGCCCTGTTTATCAGAAATATCGATCTGAAACTCGATATCCGCAACGTCTTGCCAAGCAGCAATACTTCGGCGAATAGCGGCAATGACGTCACTATCAACCTTGATGTTTGGATTAGAGCGTGTAAGCGAAGTCGAGATCGCGACCTTAATGACCTGGCCTTTCCAACGGATTCGCTGCGGCTCGACCTTTCCCGGAACTGGTGCTCCCGAGCTGCCATAAATTCCGGCAGTCAAAACTAGCAGTCCTAAAATGAGCCCAACCTTTTTCATAAGGCGATAAAAGTTCACTACGCAGCATCGCTGCTATCACCACGCCCAACCGACTCAAGGTCAGCAAAAGCGACGATGAGCAGTAATCCCGTCAGTGCGAGCGTCGCCAACACATACAAGACCGAGATCTGTTCGTAGGCGATCAACACACCGATACCGATCGAAACGAGTAACATCCAAAACAAAGCGACCATGCGCTTGCTAAATCTTCTTTTATTCTCTGCCATTTTTTATCCTGATTTGTGCCGCACATACTACGGAACGCTTTCCTATTTAATTTTTTGCAGATAAAACCGTATCACGACCGATTCCTTAAATGCCCTAATCTATTACCCTCAACGGCAATTCGAGTCTCTCGGTTTTAACTGTGCTTATGGCGACCGGGGGATTTTTGCGTTTACCGCTCCCTTTGACCGCCACGTCTATTATATCAAATGGTTTTAATACCACATCAACTAATTCACCGCGTTTTATTTTCGTGAGATCAGTCTCTTCGACCTTTGACTCGGCTCCGACACGCCTAAAAATAGTCACTTTGCCTCCGTCGGCGTCTTTTGCAAGCCCACCCGCACTGGCCACGGCTCTCGAAAGTGTTATCTCACCGGTCGAAAACACCGGACGCGGGCTGTTTACCGCTCCGATCACATAGACGGGTGTTGCCCGCACAACATCGATAATGTCACCGCTCAATATCGGAATATTGGCCTCGGGGGTACCGTTCAAAAGGTCACTGATTTTGATGGCGAACATCTGCGAACCGTTGTCTTGCGGCGATGCAGTACAATTTAGGTTCCGAGGACGAAAGATCGAGATCTCGCCGCTCGTATCGTCCGTCAGGCCGCCGGCAAGTACGATCATCTCGCGAAGGCTGACCTCGCGTTGCAGTTTGAACCTGGCCGGCGTGCGAACGGCTCCATCCAGCCTTGCGACCGCCCGGTTTGAGCGGTCGATGATCCTGACGACGACCTTAGGGTCGCGAAGAATTTTGGAATAAGCCTTCGCAATATCTGCGGCGATCTGCGTTTCATTGCGGCAAAGCGCCCGTATCGGGTCGCCGTAGCTATCAAGCCCGTCCAGATTGCCATCAGGCGTTATCGTGCCGCGCCAGTCGTAATCAAAAGCCCCAACGAAATCGACATCGAGCACATCGCCAAAATGGACGAGCTCGTCGTTGCTTGGCGGCGCAGGCGTCGGAGACTGAGCAGAAACTGACGCACAGCCGAATAGCATCAGACAGCAATAGAGAAAACATATTACTGGCCGGCTTTCTTTCACGATGATCTAATATTGGTTTATTTGCTTTCCGTCGACGCAGGCCGTTTCTTTTTACTGCCACCAGAGCGAGTGTTTACCGTACCCGGAACGGCAAAGCCTCGAAATTCCCAGTTACATTTATCGCACAATAAATTGTAACGAAAAAGTATCTTGAAAAAGATCGACGTTGGACGGTAGCCGCGTCTGATGCGGTCGCTCTTACATTTTGGGCATCTCTGGGAAATCATCTGTAACTATATTGCAATGTAATCGGATGTTACACAAATGGCCGACGCGGGCTACGCCGGATTATCTTCCATCAACCTGATGCGTTCGATCTCTTGATTTATCCGCATTGCCGCTCGTTCCCGTTCGGCATTGTGGACATTATCACGTCCGAGATAAAAAAGAGCGTCACGGTACAGGCTCTTTGCCCCGGCGTAATCGCCTTTGAGCGCTGCACGCTCTGCCTCTTCGACCCAGTGCGAGACCTTTATCGAAACGGCCATCTCAGCTAGTAATTCTCGTGAATCAAGCAAAGCTTGCTCTGAGGGATAGACGGTCAGGGCCGCGTTGATCACATTTAGAGCATCCTGCGCAGCTTTGAATTTTTCATCGACGTCCAGCCGTGTTAGGGCGTCGTTCGTCAACGTCCGCGTTTCGATCTCGGCCCAGCTGAGCATGTGAAAACGGTGATATTCGACGGCTTTTGTCCGGCCTTTTAGCAATGGTTCGAGACGCTTGGAACCGGCGTTTATCGACTTGAGATCCCGGTCCACGAGAGCGAGGTATTCGGCACAGAGTTCAAAAACCTCACGATGCCCTGCCGAAAGTGTACTAAATACTTTTGACGCGTCCGATTTTTGCCGTATTTGCTTTATCATCGCGGCGTTACGCTCGATGGTGAGTTTGCTCTCCCCGCGTCGCTCCGAGACGTAATGAGACTTGGCATTTTCGATCGCCCGTTGATGTCGAAAAAAACGGTTTCTCGCACGCCGTAGAATAACCTCACGCAGTATCACCGCACCGGCCAACACAATGCTTGCACTCACTCCTGACGTTACCCAAGGCGTTTCGACCGCGTTGTCGTGCAGTATGCCCCAAACCAGAAAAAAGAACGCCGCCGCAACCGCCATCGCCAGCACGTAAAAACTCATCGCCGGCATCCAAAATGGCCGCCGACGGTGGTATTCGGTCTGAAAAGCCCGGCGGTCGCGTTGCGATATATCGTTTCTGTCGTTGTATTTAGGCATCAACCTTATTGCAAAATACTGTGGTTTTTTGTTCGTAAAGTCAATCGTTTCGCTAAATTGTCCCGCCAAGCTTTGATACAATCTAGGCGTGAAGCGGCGAAAGAAAAAGTCAGCGGACGAGAGGCCGGTTTTTGATTCGATCAGAAAACCGACCGCCCCGCCGACACAGAAATTTGGCAGCGATAAACCCGACGAAAAGATCCACCCGTCGCTACGCAAGGTCAAACACAAGCACGACCCCAAACTCGATGATTAGCCACCGGAGATATCTGTGAGAGAAAAACCTGATTTTGTATGGGCAAGGCCCGAGATGAACGTGACGTTTCGCGCGGAGATCATGCCCGGAGTCGAACGCAAAGAGCGGACGTATCGGATAAAGGAGGTTCTGCCGAATCATCGCGTCCGGCTACACGAATTCCCGGGTGAATTTCGGGAAACCGCCTTTGAGAAGATAAATTTTCTACGAGATAAAGTTTAGAGTTCGCAGACCTTGCCAACATCCAGCACCTGCACTCGCGGTATGTTTGCGTCGGCAATCTGTTTGATCACCGTCTCGCGATACGCCGGCTTTAGGTTGATGACATAGACCGGGCAATCGGCATTTTGAAATTTTTCAAGGTCCGATTTGAGTGTGTTCGGTGTCAGATGGCATGAGATATTTGCCAGATCACCAAGCTCATCCGGAAAAGCGCACTCAACAAATACCGCATTTAGGTCGTCCGTTTTATTACAAACCTGCCAAAACTCATCCGTTCGGCCCGTGTCGCCGGTGATCGCGATAGACATTTCGCCGTCCGAAACAATATACCCGTTTGCCTCGACATCGTGTTTGACGGCGACGCTTTGGATCGAGAGATGGGCCGCGTTGAACGCCGCGCCGCGCTCGTATTCGACGTATTCCATCACGCGGCCTTTGTCGTTGGACAGCTCGGAAAAGCTCGGGTAGATCGACCAGTTAAAGATGTGTTTTTCAAGGATGTCGATCATCACGCGCGTCGCGTGGATGCGTATGGGCTCGGTCAGCGTAGCAAACAGATCGTCGATAAACATCGGCAACCCGGCGATGTGGTCCAAGTGCGTGTGGGTCAGGACAATGTCGCGGATGTTTTCCCGCTGGGCGTTAGTGCAGGCAAAAGCAAGGCTTCCGGCGTCGATCGAGACGCGGTCGTCGATGACGAGGGTCAGCATATGCTGACGTGCGGATGCCCGCCCGTTTTCGTCGATCGTACTTGGAAGCAATTGGATACGCATTTTATCCCTACCCTATCGAGCGCAAGTTTGCCCGCGCCCGCCGTCAATTTCGTATGTCGCCCCTGTGATCCAGCCCGCTTTGTCTGACGCAAGATAGTATATCAATTCGCCGACCTCATCGGGCGTCCCGACACGGCCGATCGGGTGTGTTTCCTTTGAATGCTTGAGAAACGCGTCATACGCTTCGTCTTCCATGCCGTTACGCTTATGGAGATTTGTGACCACAACCCCTGGATTTACAGCATTTACGCGAACGCCCTGTGCCGCAAGCTCAAGTGCCGAGCATCGCGTCAACTGATCGATCGCCGCTTTCGAAACGCAGTATGCCAGCACATTTGGAAACGAACGTGTGCCCGCGACGCTCGATACGTTGACGATATTTCCCTTGGTCTCGATCAGGTGCGGCACGCATTTTTGCGACAGCACAAATACCGAGCGCAGATTGATCTGCATCATTTTATCCCAATCGTCGAGCTTTGTGTTCTCGATATTGCCGTTCATTATGATCCCGGCGGAGTTCACGAGCACGTCGATGCGGCCAAAATTATGTATCGTCTCGGTCACTATCCTCTCGATCTGCGACTGTTCGGTCACGTCAGCAAGATGTATCTTGATCGAACCTTTTTTTGATTTTAGCCCCGTGCCGAGTGCCGACAGCTCTTTTTCGTTGCGGCCGACAGCCACGACCGTATAACCTTTTTCGGCAAATATCTTTGCCGTCGCCCGCCCGATGCCGCTGCTCGCCCCGGTAACTACCGCCACTTTTTCACTCATATATATCTGTAACTGGAATGTTGTGGAAATTAGGATAGCAATGAAGATTGAGGTCTGGCAAACCGGAAATTCCGCAAGAGCCTCCGCTTTGTGCGCAAGCCCGCACGGAGTAAGGGCGTTACTACAGTTGGATGTTACGCCCTTACTCCGTGCGGGTTGGCAGAGACGATCCTTTTGGTCCGGTCCGGACCAGGTGGACCAAGATGGCCCAAGGTGGACCAAACCGGAAAAATACGTCATTTTATGCAAAATACGACAAACCCTGCAAAATAGAATTTTAATTCGGGCAAAGATATGTAAGTATTTTCTCATGCGAAAGATCGCGAACGTCAAGCCCGGAAAAGTTGGGAGGCGAAAAAATCAAAATGTAGCTGGCTTGTACTCGCTGCTTTTTTGTTTTTCAGCCGCACTTGCAATTTATCAGACGACTGGCACTATTCCTGCGATGGGACAGACCACAATAGATAAGGAAGTATTGAGCAAGCTGATCATATACAGATTTCTGAACAACTTAGATCCCGCCAAAGACGAAATGCTTTTACTCCGTCGAAATCTCCCTTCGGAATTGATAATTGCTGAGATCAATAAGACCAGTTCAACAAAAGTGAAATTGGTTGACGAATCTGTCGCAGGACAGTTTACGCATTCATTCACCTCTTTCAACGTGCGGTCTCGCGTTGGAAAAGTTACCTTCGCCAGAAATTGGCGAAGCCCGAGTGGGATCGGATCCGAAAAAACTTCCTACGATTACCTGTGTAAGAAAAATCGAGCGGTTTGGCGATGCAATCTAACAAGAATGGCGCATTCTGAACCTTAAACGAAAAAGGCTTCGCACAATGCGAAGCCCTAAGTTCGAAAGTCTTAAAATATTATTGCGATTTACGATTCCCGCGGGCGTTGGGTGCCGCCGAAGAGGAGTTCGAGGGCGGCTTTGGTTTCGACGCTCTTGCGGTCTTTTAGTTCGGTGACCCATTCGGTAACGGTCGAGACCATTTCACGGGCTACGGCACGCGACGTTTTGGCCCGTTTGGCCTTTACGGGCCGGGCTTTGGCATCGCTCCTTTTTACTACTTTTATCTTACTTTTCTCTTTCATCTGATCTTCCCCGCCTTGATCGGTGCCGTGTGCCGGCCCGGTATTATTTGTTATAGTATGTATTGCAAGGTGCAAGACTTTGGCTTAAAAACTTTATGGGGTTGCTAAGCATTAGATATACGAAAGCGTCATTGGGGTTGTTCCCTAAATTCTTTATTTGCATCTTTTTGCGGGCGTGGCTGTCCAATGAAAATGACCATCATCGAAATCGTCATCATTTATCTCGCCCTCGGCACTCCGCTCGGCGTGTATAAATTTGCATCGCTGACCGACAAATTCACCGGCCTCAGCCTGTTAAGGACTACATTTGCATATTTCGCCTGGCCGGCCGCCGCCCCGCGACTCGCGTACCGCATTGCAGTTGCAAATTATGATGAACAGACCTTTACACAAAAGGTTGAGCACATTCGCGGACGGATAGAATCTCTGGCATTTGCAGAAGCGAAATCGGCGGAGATATTTGAGTTTCGCGAGATATTTTACCGCTACACAGGACTGACCGAAGCCGGAAGTTCGATCGTTGGCACTGATCATATCACAAACCTCGGCGATATCGGGTTTATCGCTGATCCCGCGATCGCCGCCCGCTGTGCCGCCCGTCGAAATCAAGCTACGATCACTGCCTATCAAACGATCGCCAGCGATGACATGATATCGCTTGTCCGGTCAATAAAACACCGTGATCCCGAGATCGCCGGGCAAGCTCTCGACCTTGCCGTAATGCTCAATGACACGACAACCGCGGAACAACTGCATGAGTTGCTAACTAGCCCCATCATGCACGAAACCCACCGCGTCACTTCGCTCGCTGCGTAAGAGATCCCCTAGCATATCTGCCTTTCTGTGCTTTTTTTGAGAATGAAAAACCCGCGCAATCTCATCCTGGCAACCGTCCTACGTCTTTATCTACAATGACAAAATCGACGTAAAGGTAAAGACCGCAGGCGAGATCGTCTCGCTGGAATTTGTGCCGATGTCGTTTACACTCAACCCTGAGGCGTAACGGGCCGGATCTTATCCCTTTCTTGGTGACTGATATCCCTTACGGCTCGAGATCTTTAATTTCTTTTCCTTTTGCCCAACGACTGTGACCCCTAATTTATGGTATTTACCGTCGAGTGCATCGGGATAAAATCCGAGCACGTACTGGCTCCTGACCTCTTCGCCCACCATTGTACAAACCGCAGCCAGATAGACCTGGTTTCGCATATTGCCGTCGTACGCCTGGCCGCCGCTAGTTTTGCTTAGTTCGGCGATGGCACCGCGGTCGAGAGCGTCAGCTTCGCCATAGAGGATCCTGCCGCGCGGGCCGTCACGGAAAATGTCCGAGTACCCGAACATCGTCCTGTCGCGGTTGCTAAAGGTGATCGCGTACACGGGCAGGTTTACGCTACGTAGGTGATTTCGCAGTTCTTTGTAGCTGTGCTGCGAATTATGGTCGGCTCCGTCGGTCAATACGAGTAGAACGCGTTTATTATTACGCGCCTGAGACATTCGGCCAGACGCGGCGAAGATCGCGTCAAAAAGCGAAGTCGCCCCGCCACCGTCCTGATTGCCGATCTGTTCGACGGTCGGCACAAATTCGGTCGTCAGACTGCCCCGGTCGTTAAAGACCGTAACAAAAAAGTCGTCCGAGCCGCCAAGCTTTGACGTGAACTGTTTCAAGGCCGCAAGCACGCTCCGCGCCTGGTCGTCAGTCGTCGGGTGCTGGTCGTACACAATTCCGTAAGACACAGGAGCCGCCGCGTCCGAAAAAGTCTCGATCTCCTGGGCCTTGCCGTTATCAGTTAACCTAAAATCGCTAAGTTTCAGCCCGGTCGCCGCCTTGCCCTTTTTGTCCGCGACGGAAACATTGAGCGTGACGAGGTTTGTTGCCACCCGAATAGTATCGTCCTGTGCCGCAGCAGCCACCGCAAACAATGAAATAACGGATAATATTTTAAATATCTTCATAAAAATGTCCGAAAGGTATAGATAGAACTATTTCTATAAACGTAACACCGCCGACGTTTGTTTCGTGACGAATAATTGAGTCACAAGCCGGCAGTTCCGCGTTATGAGCGGTTTGTGCTAATCTTTTGCCGCACGATATCAATTCAGGACAATTTGATTTAAACCGTATGAGAGCATTAGCACTTTTGTCGTTGTTACTTATGTTTCCGTTGTTTGTGGCCGCTCAAACGCCACCCGTTCAGCCGCCGAAACCTGCCGATAGTAGGGATGAGGCCCCGTCCGTGACAAAGCACTCGGTACGCGTCGGTTCGAGGACGCTGGCGTACACGGTGACGACGGGCTTTATGCCGCTAAAAAACGCCGTGACCGGTGAGACCGAGGCACGGATCTTTTTCATGGCGTATACGCTCGACAATCCTCCGGCGAACAGGCCGCTGATGTTCTCGTTCAACGGCGGCCCGGGCTCGGCGAGCGTCTGGCTGCATCTCGGAGCGTTGGGGCCAAGACGTATCAAGATGATGGACGACGGTGCAATGCCGCCGCCGCCATTTGAGATGGAAGACAATCAGCATACATGGCTCGCCGAAACGGATCTTGTGTTTATCGACCCGGTCGGCACCGGTTATTCGCGGGCGGCGAGGCCTGAGCTGGCGGCAAAATATTTTGGCATCAATGGCGATATCGAATCGGTCGGCGAATTTATCCGTATGTACCTCGGCCGCAACGAACGCTGGATGTCGCCGCTTTTTCTCGTTGGCGAATCTTACGGCACGACCCGTGCGTCGGGCCTGTCAAACTGGCTGTTCGAACACGGCATTGCTTTGAACGGCATTGCGCTGGTCTCGACAGTTATGAATTTTCAGACCATACGCTTTGCCGACAACAACGACCTTCCGCTCGTCCTGATCCTGCCCAGCTACACCGCGACGGCGTGGTATCACAAACGTCTGCCGCCGGCGATGCAGTCAAAAACGCTCAAACAGGTGACCGACGAAGCCCGCAGTTTTGCATCGAACGAATATGTTCGGGCAATGATGCGTATCGACCAGCTCACGTCCGCCGAACGCTCGGCTCTCGCGACACAGTTTGCGTCATTTACGGGACTGCCTACCGATTTTATCGAACGAAACAATTTTCGCGTCGATCTGGGTGAATTTAATAAGGAGCTACTCCGCTCCGAACGCCGAACGACTGGTCGGCTCGACAGCCGTTTCAAAGGGATCGACCGCGACGCCGCGGGTGACGGGCCGGACAGCGACCCGTCGATGAACGCTATTCGTCCGCCATACACGGCCGCTTTTAACAGCTATGTGCGCGGAGAGCTCGGGTTTAAGACCGACACCGAATATTACATCCTCGGCGGCGGCATCTCGGCTCCCTGGAACTACAACGTGACCAATCAATACGCCGACACGAGCATTTCGCTAAAGGACGCGTTGAGCAAAAATCCGTTTATGAAGATCATGGTCGCCCAAGGCTACTACGACATGGCGACGCCGTTTTACGCCGCCGAATACACCATCTCGGCGATGAATCTCGACCCGACGCTGCGGCGTAATATTAGCTTTGAATATTACGAAGCGGGTCATATGATGTACATCGACACCCGTCAGCTAAAGAAGCTGCACGACGATGCCGCTGCTTTTATTTCCGGCTCGGCGAGAAAATGAACAACTCATTTCACAACTTTGGCGTCTTTAACCTGACGCAGTTGGTCACAAGCAAAATATTATTGGAGAATACCGTATGAAAACTATTATTCGCACGCTAACTTTGGCCTTGATGTTCACGACGATCGGCGTAGCAACCGCCGTCTTTGCGCAAAAACCGCCCAAAGCACCGGATTACTCGATCGCCATGATAAAGGTCAATGCTTTTGACGAAGCGGCAGGCGAGCTGTCGGACGCAAATCCCGAGGGCGGTGAGGTCAAATCGTTCTTTAACGACCTGAGCACTTCGCTATTCGTCTGGGTCGCTATACAAGGCGAGGTCGGTTCATTCGAACCCGGCCGGATGGTTAGCGTCACCGTTTGGGAAGGCAAAAAGATCAAGATGACACGCAGAAACGTCCAGATCGGCCTCATCGGCGAAAAGGGCATCTATCTCGTCCCCGTCTATGTTTATGGATCGCTCTGTGAGGATGTCAAGATCACGGCAACGATCAGCGGCCAGAAAACTAAGTCGTCAAAAACGGTAAAAATACCGTTCTTGTGCGGCGAATAATATCCAAGGCGGAAACCCGCACGGTAGTAAGGGTGTTCCTGAGACACACTCCCTACCGGTCGTGTTTCCGCCTTAATGCTTTGTATTACCCAATATTTGGTTGATCGCGTGCTGCAAGACAGGGCGGATCACTTCGAAACACTCTTCGACACCTTTTGGCGATCCGGGCAGATTGATAATTAGCGTCATTCCCCGAATACCGCAAACGCCGCGTGAAAGCATTGCAAAAGGATGCATTGCCGCCGTCTCGCGACGCATTGCCTCTGACAAACCGGGAGCTTCGCGTTCGATAACCGCAAGCGTCGCCTCGGGCGTGTTGTCTCGCGGTCCAAATCCCGTACCGCCGGTCGTAACAATAAGGTTGATGTCTTCCCTTTCGGCAAGCGTGCTAAGCGTGTCGCGGAGATCATCTAGATCGTCGGTGACAATTAGGCGTTCAACCATCTCAGCATCGATAGCCGCAAGCTGTGTCGCTAGCCTATCGCCCGACAGATCATTGGTCGCTGTCCGGGTATCGCTTACCGTAATTATTGCTGCTTTGATCTTCATTAAACTCAGGCGGCCGTTACTTCGATCGCCTCACGCCTGCTCTGCCGCCTTCCGTACATTACGCTTAGCAACACACCGCAAACGACCAGAGCCATGCCTAACAGAGATAATATTCCCTGTACCTCACCAAACACAATCCAGCCGATCGTCAGGGCATAGACGAGGCCTGTGTAGTTAATGATCGCGACACCGGCGATGCGTTCGCGTTGGAGGGCGTTTGTTAGGAATATTTGTCCGAGCTGCGAAAAGATCCCCACGAGCAGCAAATAGAGCCAATCCCAACCACGCGGTGTTTCCCAATAGAAAAATAGGCTGATAAATCCGACGAATGCCCCGACGAGCTGAAAATGCAACACGACGGTTAGCGGATGCTCTTTGCCCCGCAGACTGCGGACAAGATTGTACGCCATGCCGGAACAGAACGCTGATATTATCCCCAGAGCCAGATAAAGCGGCGAGATGCGGTCATCAAAGCGTTCGATCACCAGCACGCCGCAAAACGCTATCGCATAAAATACCCACTGCATCGACCGGACCTTTTCGCCGAGAACAAAGATCCCGATCGTCGCGGTAAAGATCGGCGACAGATATTGTATAGTCTGTGCCGATGCGAGCGGCATCTGTTGAAGAGTCAGGAAAAAGCAAAAAAGAGCCGTTGTGCCAAATATGCCCCGGAGCAGAAGCATCAGGTGATTGGACCCGATAACCGCACCTTTTTCATTACGCAATCCGTAAAGACAAATTGATGTGGCAACGATGCAGCGAAAGAAAACGATCTCCATCGCCGGGATGTGAGCGACCTGTTTGACGAAAACGTTCGCCATAAAAAAAGCGAACGTCGATAAAAACATCGAACGAACGCCTGGTGTCAGAAATGTCGTATTTGATCCCAAATTATGAGGGTAATTTTTTTGATGCTCCACTGCAACCGCAATCGTTGTCACAGCCGGGTTTTGTCGAAAATGCTCGCCGCTTTTTCAAAAGGATCGATCCTGCGTAGAGGCACGCGGCGGAAATAATGGCAATTACTATGATCGTTTGTATCATCATTCAAACCCAAACGCTTTCCCGCCCTGATAAGTAATTAACGCCGCGATGTAAGCAAGGGCGGTCATATACCCGGTCATAAATAGCGGCCAGCTCCACGAATTGGTCTCGCGGCGAACGACGGCGATGGTGGACATACACTGCATCGCCAGCACAAAGAAAACCATCAGCGTCAACGCCGTCAGCGGCGTCCAGGAGGGCTTGCCGTCGTCGGTCTTAGCGTCGCGAACGGCGGAGATCAGCGTCTCCGATTCCTCATTCTCTTCCTTGCCGACGTTGTAGATAATACTTAAGGTTGAGACCAGCACCTCGCGGGCGGCAAAGCTCGCGATCAGAGCAACGCCGATCTTCCAGTCAAATCCTAGCGGCCGAATGACCGGCTCGATCGCATGTCCGAGTTTTCCGGCGAAGCTATTTTTGAGCTGTTCGCTTTCGGGCAATGGGATTTCTTTAACAGGCACTTCCCCGGTCGCTACCGCTCCCGGTACGGACTCGACAATATTCTGACTACTGGCTTCTGGCTTCTGACTACTTCTAGGAAAATACATCAGCGCCCACAGGATGATCGAGATCGCCAGGATGACCGTTCCGGCCCGTTTCAAAAATAACCAAGCCCGCGTGATCATGTTCTGCAAAACGGTGCGTAGATTGGGCAGTCTATAAGGTGGCAATTCCATCAGGAACGGCGGTGGCGGGGCTTTTAATAATGTGCGTTTTAGAATTGCGGCGACAATGATCGCGACAATAATGCCGATCGAATACATTATCAGCATCAAAAGAGCCCCGACCGACACAAATCCGAGCACGTATTTACCGCCAAAAAAATGCCCCGATCATCAGCGTATATACCGGCAGCCGCGCCGAGCACGACATGAACGGTGCGATCATTATAGTCGCAAAACGGTCGCGGCGGCTCTCGATAGTGCGGGTCGCCATAATGCCGGGTATCGCACACGCAAAACTCGATATCAGCGGCAAAAACGCTTTGCCGTGAAGCCCGACGCGCGACATCAGTTTGTCGAGCAAAAATGCGGCCCGGGCCATATAGCCGCTGTCCTCAAGCAGCGAAATAAACAAGAACAGCAGCAATATCTGCGGCAAAAACACTACCACGCCGCCGACTCCCGCTATGATACCGTCCACCAACAGATCCGTCAGCATTCCCGGCGGCGTTTCCGCCTTTACAAAATCCCCGACCGCCCCAAATCCTTTTTCCAACAGGTCCATCGGCAGGCTTGCCCATGAGAATATCGTTTGGAAAACAAGTAGCAGGATCGCGACCAAGATCAACAGGCCAAAAAACTTATGCGTCAAAACGCGGTCGATCTTATCCGTGATGCGGTGCGATTGATGGTCGCTGTGCCAGACCGATTCCTGCACGACATTCGCGATAAAATTGTACCGAGCAAAGATCTTGCCGTGCGGGCCGGAGTTGGGGTCTTCCTGTTTATATTCGTAGGGAATTTCCGGCGTCGTGCCGATGACTCTAGCGACCTTTTCGGCAAGCTCCTGTGTCCCACGTCCGCTCTTGGCATTTACCGCCACGACAGGAGTTTTCAACTGTGCCGCGAGCATCTCGATGTCGATCTCGTGCCCCTGTTTTTCAAAAACATCGATCATCGTCAGAGCGATGACAACCGGCACGCCAAACTCAAACATCTGCGTTACCAGATATAAGTTGCGCTCGAGATTTGTCGCGTCAACAACGGCGATGATCGCGTCTGGTTTTGGCACGCCTGCTTGATCGCCCCGGATGATATCGCTCGCGATCTGTTCATCGAGCGAGGTCGCATCGAGACTATAGAGCCCAGGTAGATCGATGAGATTAACAGTCTTTCCATCAAGACTCCACGCACCTTCTTTGCGTTCGACCGTGACGCCCGGATAATTTGCTACTTTTTGTTTGAGGCCCGTGAGGGAGTTAAAGAGGGTCGTCTTGCCGGCGTTAGGGTTACCGGCAAGAGCTATCGTCAGATGACTATTTTGTTCGTTGTCGCTCATTCATCAGCGGCTTTTCAAATCTCGAATTTGAAATTCGCTATTAAACCGAAACCTCGATGGCATCCGACTCGGTCCTTCGCATTGCCAAGCTGTAACCACGAACACGGATCTCGACCGGATCGCCAAATGGTGCCATCTTTATTTTTTGTACAGACACGCCCGGAATAACGCCCATTTCGAGTAAGCGCCGAGTCACGCGGCCTTCGCCATTAACGGCAACGACCCGGGAGTCTTTTCCAATTGGCAACTCGGTAAGCGTCATACGGTCAGTTTTTCTTTTCATCCTTTTTGGGCTTGCCTTCCCATAAAACGTTTACTATCACCCATTTACCATTCATTTTGGCAATGTGCATATAGTCGACCCAATCCCGCATTTCGAGCTTAACCGTGGCGGAATTAACCATCACGTCGAGTATAGTCACGTCCTTTTGTTGCTCGGCTTTCGGCGTAGCTTTGCCGCCGCCAGTGCGAATGATCTGAACCAGTGTCATCGCCGACATGTGTCCGAGACTGCTGCGTCCCTGGGCATTTGTATTTGCAATACGCTTTGCGAGGTCGGGCGATAACGCAGTTTCCATCTTATCGCCATTGCCCTCGTAATAACTCTCGGCATAGTCCAGAGCTGTACGTCTGATCGCCTCGCGGTCGGCGTCTGTTTGACCGATTGTCGAGATAGCCGTGACGGCCATCAACAAGAAAACAAATAATAAATTACGTCGCATTTGAAACTCCTTGTCCAATAAAATTCTATCCTAATTGAAAACCAATTTCAATTTCATTTAACAGCTATTGACATAGCGGTAGTATGGATACGTAAACTATTGGACAATGTTTTTAGGCGGGATGACAAGATCGGCCTGAAATGTGCCGACGGAAAAGCGAATTGGAATGCGGTTAGACGAACCGAGCCAGACCTTAATGCTGAGGGCATCGAGCTTAGGGTTGCCGGTATTTATGGTAATAAGCTGAGCCGATATCTTTTCCCCGTTGATAATGAGATCGGCAGGAACATCGGGCCGCAATGTGAAAACGTAAGGCTGAGTTTCCCAGAACACCGCAACGCGTGTGTCGTTGACGGGATTGCTCGCGATGTTGCTCCGTTGTAGATTAAACGACCGCATCGCGTAAATGAGCGATAGCAAGCTGTGTGTTCCTACGGGGCCATCTATCGGAGCCGTGCCGCCAAAAGTGATGTTCCCTGTTCTGGGATCAAATACGACGGTTTGATTCAAGGCTTTGAGGCCGCCGCCGAATTTGCCCTCAAACCATTTTGGAGCGAGCGTATCAGGATCGACCTGTGCCCTGATCGCATCACCAAGTGCAAAAGTCTTATTCCCCGGCTCGATCGCCGTAACTGTCGCCGTCAATAAAAGGCTGTCCTTTTTCTCAAATAATTTGCGCTCTTTTGCCTCGAGCGTGACAACGCCGACAGGTTTGCCACCATCGGAGAGGTTGAAAGAAAGAATCTCGCCCAAGGCGAATCCGAGTTCGGGAAGCAGCGGCTGATTTTCGACGTATTGAGCCGGAGTCGCTGTTGGGCGTGGCGTCGCGACGACAAGCGGAGTCGGAGTAGCGGTCGGCGTAGGTTTCACTGTTGGCGTTGGTTCATCCATGTGAGACGAAACAAGCGTGATGCGTCCCTCGCCTTTTGCGGTCTTAAATCTGAAGAGCACCGGAATACGAACTTCGTCGTTAGTGAAATTTATTTTGAGATCTTTAATGCCGTTGACCGCGAGAAACTCGCTCTGTACCACCGAGATCGTTGTATCAAATTCGCCAGCATTTGTCTTTAGACGCTCCACTTTGCCGTTGAGAAAGGTCGCAGTATAAACTTGTTCGCCCTCGTAAAATGTATAGCTGCCGTTGCCGCCGGATTGTCTGGCTTTGTAAATGAGCGTGACAGGGTCAAAATTTGACGTCGGATTTTTGAGGTAATTACTGACGATCTCAACCGGCAGCGGCCCGTCTTTCTGCGTCCGTCGGATAAAAATCGGCAGCCCCGAATCAGGAGCGGCAAAAACCGTGCGGGTCTCGTCGATCATCGCAAAAGTTGCGCTGACAAACCCCAGCGTCTTAAACTTTGACCGAATCTCGACCGAGTCCTTGCCGCCAAGCTGCCCACGCGACACGACATTTAGCTCCATATAGCCGCTGTCTTCGACTTTGCCAAAAGAGATGCTGTAGGTCAGCTTTTCGCCAACCTTGAAGTGCGTGGGCTGCAGTTGAGCGGATGTTCGAACAACGAAAAATAAGCTCAAAAGCAAAAACACATAGACCGAACTGCGTAAAACACAGCTCGTCTGGCGGGAGTTTATCTGGTTTGAGTATTTTCTCATCAATTAGCTACACATTCGGCGACTATTTGTTTGACGGCAGCGAGTCTATCTGCGGCCTGAGTTATCGGCCGCCCGATCACGGCAAAATCCGAGCCACCGGCCAGTGCCTGCCGGAGTGTCGTTACACGCTTTTGGTCGTCATTTGTTGCAGTTTCAGGCCTTATGCCAGGTGTAACGGTCAAAAAACCTTGCCGCGTGACCGCCGCTCTGATCGCCGTAACTTCGCGGGGCGATGCAACGACACCATCCATTCCCGATGAATCGGCAAGACGGGCGAGCCGCACAACCTGTTCATCAACCTCGCCGCTACAACCAGTTTCGCTCAAAGTTTCCGCATTCGAGCTTGTCAGCACCGTCACGGCGATCATCAGCGGCCGTTCGATCTGCTCAGCCGCACATACATTGTTGACCTCTTCGACGGCCGTTTTCATCATTTCACTGCCACCGGTAGCGTGGAGGTTAAACATCCATACGCCCAAACGGGTCGCCTCGACCGAGGCTTTTGCAACTGTATTTGGGATGTCGTGAAACTTAAGATCAAGAAATATCCTATGCCCGTCCGCCGTCAATTTGCTCACAAATTCCGGCCCTGCCAAGGTAAATAACTGCAATCCGACCTTGAACGCTCCGACGTGCCCCGCAAGCTCGCGGGTGATCTCGCGTGCTGTTGTCGCAGAATCGACATCAAGAGCTACGATGATGCGGTCTCTGATACTCGCCGCCGAATCAGCGGCTTTCGTTGGCATGGTCATTATTTAATCGAGGTCCAGCGGGTTTTTGTATGGAATATCCGAATTGAGATCGGCACGTTTCATGGCCTCTTTGAACTTTTCATCTAGCAGCCGTTCGCGGTCTTTCATCGAAGACATTTCCTGAGCAAATTTATTCTCACGCAGCTCTTTTTGCTTGTTCAGCTCGCCCTGTAAGTCTTCGAACGAACCGTGTACCTTTTTCTTTTCTTCGTGGCCTAGCAATGCACCAGTCGCCGCATCGATGGTCAAAACGGCGTCGCAGCAAGGGCATGTCACTCTATATTTATCCATATCCGGGTCAATTATACAGCAAAGCCGCGGCGTGTCTCATCTCGCCGCTAGCTTGGATGTCAGATCTTGCTTTACAGATTCCCACTCGGTTTGAATGATACTGAAATAAACCGAGTCGCGAAAGCGGCCCGATTCGGTGATCATGTGATTTCTGAGCGTTCCCTCTTCGGTGCAGCCGATCCGTAGCATCGCATTTCGCGATTTGTCGTTGTTTGAATCGGTCTTGAGCTCGACGCGGATGCATTTCCACGTCTCAAAAGCATGCGTCAGCATCAGCAGCTTCGCCTCGGTGTTTATTACGGTCCGCTGCCATTTTGGGTTTATCCAAGTCCAGCCGATCTCGACCTTTTTTATTGGCCGTGTCGATATTGCCAAACCGCGTCGAGCCGACGACCGTTCCGGTTGCCTTTTCGATCGTCACGAACGGGACCGAGGTTCCCAGCATCTGCATCGCCAAAGCTTCGCGAACATAGCGTTCGATATCGCTCGCGTCGTTCACGACATTATTTGTCCATTTCCAGATGGATTCGTCCATCCCGACTTCGGTCAACGCGGGCAAATGATCCACCCGCATCGGTTCAAGCCGGACAAACTCACCCTCTAAAACTACCGGTTCAACTTTCATTAATATTAGATTCAAAAAAGCGGGCAGATCTTTCGATCTGCCCACGGACAACTGACAACTGACAACCGACAACTTAAATGTCGTAATACATCGAAAATTCAAGCGGATGCGGACGCAGACGAAGAGGCGTTATCTCATTGTCGCGTTTGTACGAGATCCAGCGTTCGATCATCTTCGACGAGAAAACATCACCCTTGAGTAGGAAGTCATGATCAGCTTCGAGAGCGTTGAGCGACTCGTCTAGGCTGCCCGGCAGCGACGGAACATTTTTCAGTTCTTCCGGCGGAAGATCGTAGATGTCCTTATCGAGCGGCTCGCCGGGATCGATGCGGTTCTGGATGCCGTCGAGGCCGGCCATCAACAATGCGGCAAAGGTGATGTACGGGTTGCACGACGGATCGGGCGGACGAAATTCGAGGCGTTTGGCTTTTGGCGAAGACGAGAACATCGGTATTCGCACAGCCGCCGAGCGGTTACGTGCCGAATACGCAAGATTTACCGGAGCTTCGAATCCGGGGACAAGACGCTTGTAACTGTTTGTCGTCGGAGCGGCAAATCCGACCAGAGCCGGAGCATGCTTGAGCAGTCCGCCGATGTAGAATTTCGCCATTTCCGAAAGCCCGGCGTACTGATCACCGGCAAACAGCGGTGCGCCGTCTTTCCACAGCGATTGGTGGCAGTGCATGCCCGAACCGTTGTCGCCATAGATCGGTTTCGGCATAAACGTCGCCGTCTTGCCCGCGGCGGCGGCGGTGTTTTTGACGACGTATTTGAACAGCATCAGATTGTCAGCCGTGTGCAGCAGATTAGAGAATTTGAAATCGATCTCGCACTGTCCGGCGGTCGCGACTTCGTGGTGGTGACACTCGACATTGATACCGACTTCACCGAGTATCGTTGACATCGTGTTTCGCAGATCCACAAGCGAATCGAGCGGAGCAACTGGAACGTAGCCCTCTTTGGCACGGATGTGATAGCCGTTATTTGCCGAATAATCATCGCCCTCGCGGCCAGAGTTCCAGTGGCCCTCGTCCGAATTTACATGAAAACCGGCTGAGTGCTGGTCGTTGTGAAAACGGGCTTCGTCAAAGACAAAAACTCCGCCTCCGGCCCAACGTTGATCGTATCGGCGATGCCGGTAAATTTCAGATAGCTCTCGGCACGCATCGCGACCGAACGCGGGTCGAGGTCGTAGCCCTCCTTGGTGATCGGGTCAACGGCATTCGCGATCAGGCAAAGCGTCGTGTCTTCGGTAAACGGATCGATCCAAAACCGCGACGGATCCGGCACGAGCAGCATGTCCGATTCGTGGATCGCCGCCCAGCCGCGAAGCGACGAGGCGTCAAATCCAAAACCGTCCTCAAAGCTGTCCTCTGAAAGCTGGCCGATCGGAAACGTGAGGTGGTGCCACGACCCGATCAAATCGGTAAACCGAACGGAAACAAACCTTGCTTCCTGGTCGGCGGCGTAATGCAATACATTCTTAGCGTTCATTATCTCTCCTGGTTAAATTGAAATTATTTGAAAAAGCTTTGCCCAATGTAAATATTCGGAATTTCAAAAATGAGATTCTATAATCCCAAGTCTGGATATCAAAGTTGCGCGTACGCGAGTTTCGGAATATGCAAATATTCATACAAATATGTAGGAATCGGCCATTGGCTCTTCTTTGGATTCTATTTCACCTATTTGGTACATCAACGTTTTCAGGTTAAGTTTTACCTATGAAAATACTGGCAAATATATTAGAAGCCCTCGTCGCCGTCGAGCATCTCGGCATTATGATCCTGGAAATGTTCTTTTGGGATCATCCCGTCGGCCGCAAAATATTTGGGATGACGCCAGAGCTGTCCTCGGCATCAGCCGTTTTGGCGATGAATCAGGGGCTTTACAATGGTTTTCTCGCGGCGGGGCTTACCTGGGGATTGGTCTCGGGGCGGCGTGAAGTAAAAATATTTTTTCTCGTCTGCGTGGTCGCTGCAGGGATCATGGGCGGACTTTCGGCGAAGACCTCGATACTCGTTACACAGGCTCTGCCAGCGTTTATCGGACTGATTCTCGTGTACCTGACGCCATCTGAAAAGTAGTATAATTCTCGAATCGGAGGATCCAAATGATAAAATCACTCGCTCGTCGACGTTATTCCTTTGTGCTTTCCAATTGTCTTTTCTTGTCGCTCGCTGTTGGAGTGCTTGGTCAAGAATTGCAGAACGCAAAGCCCGAATCGGTTGGGCTTTCGTCGCAAAAGTTTGGTCAGTTATCAGCAGTATTAGATGGTTATGCAAAGGACGGACGGCTCGCGGGTGGCGTTGCGATGGTGATCCGTAAGGGCAAGGTCGCGTATTCGCATACATTCGGCAAACGCGACCGCGAGACAAATTCGCCGATGGCCGAGGACACGATCTTTCGTATAGCTTCTCAGTCAAAGGCTCTGACGAGCGTCGCGATAATGATGCTGCAAGAAGACGGCAAGCTACTGATCTCAGACAACCTCAGCAAGTACATTCCTGAATTCGCTAATTCGACGGTTGCCGTGCCCAAAGATGGCGGCGGCTATGACGTTGTAAAAGCAAAACGCCAGATCGAGATCGGCGATCTGCTCTCGCACACGTCGGGGATCAGCTACGGCTACGGCCCGGCAAAAGACAAATGGGAAGCCGCGAAGATACAGAACTGGTACTTCGCCGACCGCGACGAGCCGATCGCTGAGACCGTCAAACGCATCGCTGCCTTGCCGATGGACGCACATCCCGGCGATAAATATATATACGGATATTCGACGGACATCCTCGGTGTCGTGGTAGAAAAAGCGAGCGGCATGACTCTCGAACAGTTCCTGACCGAACGAATCATCAAGCCGCTTGATATGAAAGACACGAGCTTTTATCTGCCGACGAATAAGGCTTCGCGGTTCGCGGTCGTTTATTCCGTCAAAGACGGCAAGCTCGAACGTGCCGCCGATCCCGGACTCGGCGTTGGCCAAGGCCACTACGTTAATGGTCCGCGAAAAAGCTTCTCAGGCGGTGCTGGCCTTCTTTCGACGGCACGCGACTACGGGCGTTTCCTGCAAATGCTCGCAAATGGCGGTGAACTTAACGGCAAACGCATCTTGAGCCGCAAATCCGTCGAACTGATGACGGCTGATTCCCTTCTCGGTGTCACGTTTCGCCCGGGCCAAGGCTTCGGCCTCGGTTTCTCGGTCGTCAAAGATGTCGGTATAAATGGCCAACTGGCGTCCGTCGGCGAATATGGCTGGGGCGGAGCATATCATTCCAACTGGGTAGATCCGAAAGAACAGCTTGTCGTCGTCTATATGACTCAGCATATTCCGGCGACCGGCCTCGATGACTATGGCAAACTGCGGGCGATGATCTACGCATCGATCGTCGATTAGTTTCCGGAGGTCATCATGAGACGTCAAGTTCCCGTGCTTTGTCATAATCCGAACTGCTCATTCGAGACGTTCGAGATGATCTACAAATGTCCAAAGTGCGGACGGCCTTTGTGGAGCGACCGCGACTTCAAGATGATCGCCGGTTTACCACGTCTGTTGCTTGGTGGAATTCTGGCCGCAGCCGGCATCGGTATCGCAGGCATTTTCTTGCTCAAACCGAACGAACTACCGCTATTTGGTATCGCTCTCGGTGCCGTGATCGGATCCGCCGGTGTCGGCGTGATCGCGATGGGACTGCATCATTTGATCCTTGGTCGAGGCAATATGCGTCTCGTGTATTTCTCAGGAGGAATGGCCTTGTTAGCCTTTGCCATTGGAACACTCATTAAAGCAGTGGTTCGATTCCAATAGAAACGCTTGCTGGGCGAAAATGCTATCGAACCTTTGGAGACACCTAAACGTTAGTAATAGCAATGGCTGAAGATCTATATTGCCCGCGTTGCGGAAAACAATTTACCGACGGAACGAGCTTTTGCCGGACGTGCGGGCTGTCGCTCGATGGCGTAAGCGATATTGTTTCCGGCGAATCCGACACGAAACCAGTCGTAACACGGCGGCCAAATTTCAAACTGTTTCGAATTGGCATCTCGTTGTTTATTCTAGGCTTGGTGATCGGAATGATAAACGGGGCCCTTAAAGACTTTGGACTGTTTCCCGATTCGTATGGCAAGCTGATATTTATGTTGTTCGTCGCGGCAGGAATGTTGACGCTCGGGGCAGGCTTTCTATTCCCTACAACGAAATACACAAAACGAAAGCCATCGGCGGTTGCGGCGGACACTGACACTAAATTGGATACGGCTCCGTTAGCAGGTAGCCTAAGCTCGGGTGACGCCAATGTAAACGTAGTCCACTTTCCAAAAGATGATCGTGAGTTTGAACAACTCCCCGTTCCGAGCGTGACCGAACACACCACCCGTGATCTCAGTTAACTACGACCTAAAAATACGGCTGATTATCTACTAACAAAGTCTGATAAAATAATGGTCATGAACCGCACCATCAGACGATGTTTGACCCTGCATTTGGCTTACTTTCACTATCGTTCTGGCAACCGCTCAACAAAAAGGGGCTAAAGGAGACAACAATGAAGGCAACCGGCATTCGAGTAAAATCCACCCCTGTGGCGGCCGAAGACAAGGTTGGTGATCCATTGATTGGCAGGTTAGCTTTGGATAAACAATTTAGCGGTGCTTTGACTGGCACAAGCAAAGGCCAAATGCTGGGTTTTCAGGGTGAAACTCCCGGAACCGGCGGCTATGTTGCGATGGAAATGGTAAATGGCACGCTCGACGGCAAAAAAGGCAGCTTTGCTCTCCAACATATCGGAACGATGGGTGACGGTAAGTTTGATCTGAATATCTCTGTCGTCCCAGGCTCCGGAACAGGTGAGTTAAAGGGTATCTCAGGCAAAATGGCGGTCATCATCGAGGGCGGCAAACACAGTTACGTTTTTGAATATACGCTGCCAACAGCAAAACCTAAATCAACTAAACAATAGCTCCGACGAGATCGTAATCATGTGCCTCGGTGATCTTTACGTTGTAGATCGCTCCGATCTGCGGATCGAGATCTTCGGGCATATCGTTGATGAGAATGTAGCCGTCGATCTCCTGAGCCTGGCCTTCGAGACGGCCTTGGAATAGGAGGTCGGATTCCTGTGAGAGCCCCTCAAACAAAACTTTGTATGTGTTTCCGATCTTTGCTTTGTTTAGCTGTTTGCTGATCTTTGCCTGCTCTTTCATCAGCCGGTTGCGGCGCTGCATCGCGACTTTGTTATCGACTTTGTTGGGCAGATCGTATGCGGCGGTGCCCTCTTCGTCCGAGTAGGTAAAGACGCCGACGTTGTCAAAGCGACAATTTTGGACGAATTTTATTAGCTCTTCGAAATCCTCATCCGTCTCGCCCGGAAAGCCGGTGATGAATGTCGTGCGGATGGCGATGCCCGGAACCGCGTCACGAACGCGACCGATCAATCGTTCAAGACTTTCCCTCGTTCCGCCGCGTTTCATCAGCTTGAGCACATTTCGCGAAGCGTGCTGCAAAGGCATATCGAGATACTTGACAGCTTTTGGTGTCTCGGCGATCGCTGATAGGAATGCATCTGAAATATGTGTTGGGAATGCGTACATCGGGCGGATCCATTCGATACCATCGATCTCGCCAAGAGCACGGATCAAAGCCGCGAGTGCATCGACCTCACCAAGGTCTTCGCCATAGCGTGAGGAGTCCTGAGCGATAAGGACTATTTCTTTGACACCGTCTTTAGCCAATTGCCTTGCTTCCTCAATGATCGAACCAAATCGGCGGGATCTAAAAGATCCGCGCATTCCCGGTATCGAGCAAAACGCACACGGCCGGTCGCAGCCCTCGGCGATCTTAATAAACGCCGTGTATGAATCGGTCGCCCGCATACGCGGCGTGTATTCGTCGTATAAATATGTCGCGGATTTATTACCGATCGGCGAGATGGTCAGTTGTTTTGCGTCAAATTCTGCGTCCGCTGCCTTGAGTATATCCATGACCTGCGAGGTCCCGATAAACGCATCCACCTCGGGCAGCTCTTTCATCAGATCGTCGCGGTAACGCTCGACCAGACAACCGGCGACGATGACACGGCTTGCGGCACCGCCGGATTTCCAGCGGGTGGCTTCGAGGATGGCGTCGACCGATTCCTGTTTTGCAGATTCGATAAAGCCGCACGTGTTCACGACGACCGTATCGGCCTCTTCGGCATTGTTTGTGATCTCATAGCCGGCCTCGGCGAGCTGGCCCATCATCACCTCGCTATCGACGAGATTTTTTGGGCATCCGAGACTGACAAATCCAACTTTCTTCATAACGCGTACCAAGCAAACAACTAGGTTATCACACGCGAGAGGTCTTCTCATTGCGCCGACTTGCGAGTTTGCCGCCGATTGATTACACTTCTCAAAACCACATTTACGCGATAGATAAAATTTTAATTTAATCAGGAGATTCTTATGAAAAAGACAACTTTGATACTTGGCCTCGCTCTGCTCATTTTTGTTTCGGCAGGTTTTGAGTGCAGCATGACGACTGCAAATTTGAGTGACATCAAGTTTGCGAAAGATAAGGAAGGCAAACAGCCGGCGAGCTCGTTTGACACCGGCAAGGAGATCTATGCAATGGTCGACGCCACGGGCCTGCCGAGCGGCAAACATAAGCTTGCGTGGAAAGTGACGTACGATAACGTCGCGGGTAAGACAAAGGGTGACAAGGTAGGCGAACAGTCGATGGACCTAACCTCCTCGTCAACTGTCTGGACGACCTTCACAACCCCGCTACCGGGCGACTATAAGGTCGAAGCCACTTTGACCGATGAAGCCGGCAAGACGATCGCAACGAAATCCGGTACGGCAAAGGTAACCGGCACGGCACCGGCCGCACCTACGGCTCCGGCAAGCTCGGATGATAAAAAAGACGACGACAGCGACGATAAATAGTCTCTGATCGCGATTCTGTTATTTAACAGGATGGACAAGGTAAGCAAGATCAATTGATCGATCTTGTATATCATGTTCATCCTGTTTCTTTTTCTTCTAGTCTTTCAAGAAAATCTTCGATCTCGTCGGCTTCGTCCGGTGACAGGGCTTCATCACCAAATCTCACTCGATTATATTTCTCGGTAATGCTAACAACCTCAGCCGAGCCAACCCCAAAGGCAAACTCAAGCGGCGTCTCAAACGGCTGGCGGCTCATTCCCTTTTTCGCCAGTGATTGCTGCATACGCTCGTAAAATTCGACCCCCGAATCTCGGCGTTGGAGAGAGACCCTGTTTCGCATTCTCCGCCAAAAATTTATCTTTGCGATCTTCTGCCCCACCCAGACGAGTAAGAGAATTCCCAAAACACCGCCGACAATATACGCGACCGCGTATCCGATGGCGGCAAGGCTGGACTGCATTCCTTTGTCGCCGCGAGCATCTTTCCACCACTCTGCAAGAATGTCCTGAGCGTGGGTCAGATACAATGTTGATCTCGCCTGATAATCGACTAAGCCATTACGGAGCGTTTTGACGAGCGAGCGTTGCTCTTGGTTGTCGAAGGCAACAAAATACTGTATCCAAATCGCTTCGAGTGCCTCGACGTATTCGTTAAATTGCCCGACAATGCCGGTCGAGGCTGACGCAGCTTCATAAGAGAATGGTGTCGGGTCAAACGGCACCCAGACATTCTCTTTGGGAAAATAAACCTCGACCCACGAATGGGCGTTGCTCGCTCGAACGACAGTCATGGCAGACGTCTCATTGTATTCGCCGCCGTGAAAACCATTGACGATACGCGTCGCGATGCCTTGCGTCCGTAACATCACGGCCATCGCTGTTGCGAAATATTCACAATGCCCCTCACGCACATTGAACAAAAAATCTGCAACCGGTTCATCGCCGCTCGCCTTTTGTTCAAGCGTGTAGCCCAGATTATTTTGCAGATATTTTTCGACCGCAACTGCACGGTCGTAACGGTTCTTTTCTTTTGAGGCGATGCTGTAAGCGAGATCAAAGATACGTCGGTCGTAGCTCGCTGGCAGTTGCAGATAATTTTGCGATTCAGGGCCATATGCGTTATTGTCCAAACGCAGCCGCGCCTTATCCGGGAGCGAGCGATCCGACAGTACCTTGTAACTCACCCGCTCATAATTTCGCCTGAACGTAAGAGCACCGTAAGTATCTTTTTCAATCAGCGGAAAGCTGCTCTGCACGGCTACGGCTTTGGGCAGAGCGAACAACACTGCTGTATCGAGCGGTTCGAGATAAATGGTTTGGATCGACAGACTATCCCGCCCGGCGGGCTGATCGATCTGGATAAACTCTCGTTCGCCACGCACATAAGGCTCTTTCGTCCCGGTCCTCGCTCTACTCCACGCCTGGTTATCAAACGTGTCGAGAGCCGTGCCCCGAAAATAAAGCCCGCCTTGCTCGACAGAATCGCCCTCGAGTTTGACACGCATCACGACTTCGTTGTTTTGCTGGATGCGGCCGATGCCGCCGAGCCTAACGAGGTCCGAAAATCCAGTCTGCGTATTCATCCCGCCCTGCTTGCCGCCAAAACCGGCCCCGCCGACACGCGGCAGCATAAAAACAGCGGTGCCGCCAGCATCACAATAAAAACGATCAGGGCGATCGATGTCGTCGGCAGTCTCCGTGCCGGAACGACAGCGGCTGAGGTAAATACCGAAACCTCTTTCTTTTTATCGATAGCGGTTTTCGTCTCGACGTCCCTAGCCGTCTTACGCATCTCAAACGCAATGATCGAGCAGACCATCACGAGCAGATATGCAAGGAAAGTGACCAAATACAATGCACTTATGCTCAAACCGGCAGCAAGCAACACCTCAAAGAACGCCATCAGATAAAGGAATATCCAGTCACGGTCACCTTTCTTTTGCAACAGTTTGATCGCTGTTAGTGCCAGGATCATCCGGGCGAGAATACCCGCGATCACCGTCTCCGACCCATAAAGCGAAATAAGCTGAAACCGCCAGATCAAATAAAACAGGGGCAAAGCCAAAACGATCACCGCAGTCCCAACCTTTTCCGATATCTGCCACCGCGACTCCTCAAGAAACCAAGCCCCGATCATTATGGCGACAAAAAACGCGGTTCCTACGATCCCAAACGTCCCCGAAACCCACAACGCCAAAAAGCCGCAAAACACAGCGGCGTAAGAGACAAGTCGGAAAAATGTTTCGAAGCCTCCAAGTCCATGTGTATGGCTTCAAGAGTTGCAGGAATTCCCAAATTGAATACTTGGGGTGCCACCAATGAGCAGCCCGACAGGGCGGCCGGCCGGCGACGGTTCGGGGATCGGATCTTAGACGAGGACGACCGAAGCAAAAGTAGGGTCCCATGAAAGCAAAAAGCCCGCTCAAATTGAGCGGGCTTTTTTAATATAGATCCGGCGACTTCCTACTTTCCCACAACTGAAAGCTGCAGTATCATCGGCTCCAACAGGCTTAACTGCCGTGTTCGGGATGGGAACGGGTGTGACCCTGTCGACAAAATCACCGGAAAACTTGTCGATCACTAAATTTTCAAAGCTTAATATCTGATAACTGAATACATTGCAGTCCACTACTTTCTTCTTGCGTTGCTTGAAATAAATTTGCTTGTAAACAAGATTTATGGTCAAGCCTTGGGACAATTAGTATCGGTAAACTAAATACATTACTGCACTTACATCTCCGACCTATCAACGTGGTGGTCTTCCACGAGTCTCACTGGCAAAACTAATCTTAGGTCTGGCTTCACGCTTAGATGCATTCAGCGTTTATCCATGCTCGACATAGCTACCGTGCGATACGGCTGGCGCCATAACACGTACACTAGAGGTCAATCCATCCCGGTCCTCTCGTACTAAGGACAGATTCCTTCAATTCTGCTACGCCCACACCAGATAGGGACCGAACTGTCTCGCGACGTTCTGAACCCAGCTCACGTACCATTTTAATCGGCGAACAGCCGAACCCTTGGGACCTTCTTCAGCCCCAGGATATGATGAGCCGACATCGAGGTGCCAAACCCTGCCGTCGATGTGAACTCTTGGGCAGGATCAGCCTGTTATCCCCGGCGTACCTTTTATCCGTTGAGCGACGGCACTTCCATAAGCGACCGCCGGATCACTAACTCCTACTTTCGTACCTGCTCGACGTGTATGTCTCGCAGTTAAGCTGGCTTATGCGTTTACACTCTGCGGCTGATTTCCAAACAGCCTGAGCCAACCTTCGAGCGCCTCCGTTACTCTTTAGGAGGCGACCGCCCCAGTCAAACTACCCGCCTGATAATGTCCCTGATCCGGATTACGGGTCGAGGTTAGAGTCCAAATAAATAAAGGGTGGTATCTCACCTGTGGCTCCGCCAAGCCCAAAAGCCTGACATCAAAGCCTCCCACCTATGCTGCGCATTATTTACCCGAAATCACTATCAAGTTGTAGTCAAGGTGCACGGGGTCTTTCCGTCTAGATGCGGGAAACCGGCATCTTCACCGGTACTACAAGTTCGCTGTGTCCCTCGTTAAGACAGCTTTCAGATCGTTACGCCATTCGTGCAGGTCGGAACTTACCCGACAAGGAATTTCGCTACCTTAGGACCGTTATAGTTACGGCCGCCATTCACTGGGGCTTCGATTCGCAGCTTCGGATTGCTCCTAACCACTCCTCTTAACCTTCCAGCATTGGGCAGGCGTCAGCCCCCATACGTTGTCTTTACAACTTTGCGGAGACCTGTGTTTTTGTTAAACAGTCGCCTGAAACATTTCTCTGCGACCGTGTTCTTGGTGAACACGGCTAACCTTCTCCCGAAGTTACGGTTACATTTTGCCGAGTTCCTGAACGAGGGTTCTCACAAGCACCTTAGAATTCTCATCCCACCTACCTGTGTCGGTTTGCGGTACTGCCAGTGGAGTATGTATAGATGAACGGGAATTTTCTCGGCATCTGGGGTCATCAACTTGTTCCGGATCCGAAGATCCGTACTTTCGTCCGCGTATTTAGCCTTGTGCAGCCCGGATTTACCTAAGCTACGGCCTATTTACTTCAACAGCACTTCCATCGGCTGTCTTGACTACCCTGGTGCGTCAACCCACATCACATACCCTTGGTTCCAGAATATTAACTGGATTTCCATCGACTACGCCTTTCGGCCTCGCCTTAGGTACAGACTAACCCTGCGCAGATTAACTTGACGCAGGAAACCTTAGGTTTTCGGTGCGTATGGTTCTCACATACGTTATCGCTACTAATGCCGACAAAGTCTTTTCTGATTGCTCCAACGGACCTTACGGAACCGCTTCACAGCTACAGAATGCTCGTCTACCATGAATATAAATATTCATTCAAAGCTTCGGTGGATAGTTTAAGCCCCGTTATATTGTCGGTGCAGGGCTACTTGACCAGTGAGCTATTACGCTTTCTTTAAAGGATTGCTGCTTCTAAGCAAACCTCCTGGCTGTCAGTGCTTCCCCACTTCCTTTTCCACTTAACTATCACTTTGGGACCTTAGCTGTTGATCTGGGCTCTTTCCCTCTCGACTACGAATCTTAGCACCCGCAGTCTGACTCCCGGACAGACATTTATGGCATTCGGAGTTTGATTGAATTCGGTAACCTTGTGAGGCCCCT
>JADJRV010000030.1:42500-70526 GCA_016712045.1 Chloracidobacterium sp.
TCATCTGTGAATGTGGTCATGGTCGAAAACGTGCCGCCCGCCGTTGCAAGTCTCGACGCTGCCGCAAAGCCATAGCAGCCCGGATCGAGATCGTCGCAGGGAACCCTAACGCCGCTGATATTGGCACGCTCCCGAAACGCATTGGTGTAGCCGGTAAGGACACCGGTGCCAAAGCTACGCACGGCAGAGCCCGTAAGTTGCCGCCTCCCCACAAATCCCGCAATGAAGATCGCCGACGCAGTTTGTGCGTTGGCAGAGCCGGAATTCAGTTGAAAACCGGTCGCATTATCCGCGTCAGTGGTACCGAAATCCGTTGCGGCGGCAATAAAAGGATCGAGCGCATTTACGCCGCTGAACTCATAGATCTGCAGGGCAATATTTGCGTCAGGGTTTGAAATGTGAATAAAAGAAAATGTCGGAGACTGATCTAAACCCGCGATCCTATAAAAGATCGCTTCAGACGGTATTTGGGCCAAGTCATTGGTCTTAGCCCGGATTATCGCGGTTGACCACCCCGCCGCCGCCAGGTTACCCGTAACATCCCCCGCCGCTATCGCGACAAGTAGGTTTCCCTGCGTCGGAGGAGAGGGCAGAGAAATGGCTGTCACGTTTCTACCGTTAATGGAAGACGTGGGCCCTTGGTCCGCGTGCTGTACGAGAACAATAGCCCCATACACCTGTGAGGTCCACAAGAAGATCGCCCAAAACCCAACAAATGATGTGATCTTTATCGAACGCATTTCTCTACGGCAAAACCTCAATCATGAAGTTAAATCTCGGATCGCCCTCCTTCTCAACGCCAAGCAGAAAATTCACGTAGATTGAGGAGCCCGGCGGTATTGGCGTCCCAAGAGTCACTACACCCACCGAAGCAGATGAATTATGACCGCCACCGAACCCCGATGGATTGTCAAGCGTCAGGCCAAATACGCTAACGACCGTTGTTCCCCCACCTGATCGATGACGTTAAGCACCATGTCGTTGGACGAAGCAGCCGGAGGTCGGCGGCACTGGTTGGCCCCCAAAGTTGACAGATCGACGATGCGAAACCGCATTCGCGTGACATTAGCTCCGGTGTTGTTCGTTATCTTTCGGCGAAGCGAGATCGTACCTAAGGCACCGTTTGCTACCGCGGTCGTGCTGCGAACGCGGGCACATGGAGTTTGGCAAATCGCATCAAACACCAAGAAACTTCGATTCCGCTGGATCGGGCTGCTCAGATTCTTTGGGCTGGGATTACCCAGGTTGCCTCCCATTCCAAGGTTAACTCCCTGTGTGTTCGCATACGCGAAATCCGCGGCGTTATCATTAGTGTCCTTTGGCTCTCCGCCCGGGTCGTTGGTTTTACGATAGAATGTCTGCTGGAGATCGATCGAACTAATGGCGGGATACCCCGCACCCTCTTTGTAGAGTGTATTAGCTTCGGTGGTCGAGCCGACCGCGTCCAGTCGATTGGCCAAATTGAATGATGCCCCGCCGAGAGTATTATTGAACACCGCGATCCCCGAATTCTCGGGAATGTTGGCAGTGTACGACGAATTTCCCGATGCGTAGCTACCGAGAGAATACGCTACAGAGTTGACGCAAAGATAGTGGCCACCGCCGGAATGACCGTTCCATTCGGGATAATGCAACGTATTGAGCCGTTCGAACCCGCTACTGAATAGCCCTGCGACGGACTTTGGGAATTGACCGTTTGATCGGTGCCCCAACCGTTATAGAGCTCGATAAACTCATCATTTACCCCATCTGGGCCACGAAGGCGAAATTCAGAAATGATAAGTTGTCCTGGAGTATTGGGAGCTACAACAAAAAGCAGAAACCCGGCGAGTATGCAGAGCCTGTAAAGCACCCTTGAGTTGAATGGTTTAAACATCGCCATCCCCGTCTCCTAATTCAGCAGTCGAATTCCGCGCCTATTTACCGAACATGGTAATTTTGCCACACCTCAGGATCATTTGTCGATCAATTTAGCGACAAGCTTTTTGCATTGAGAATCAAATCAATAACTTCCCGCACAGCACCGCGACCGCCGTCGAGTTTTGTAATGTGATGGGCAGCCGCCTTTACTGCCTCGTGGGCGTCATTTACGGCCACAGCAAGCCCCACGAACGGAAACACCTCAGCATCGGGCGTATCGTCGCCAACAAACGCCGTCTCCTCCCGAAGAACGCCCGCCTCAAGGATCATTTCATTTAGGGCAGAGACCTTTTCCTTACGCCCCTGTAAGATGTACTCGATCCCGGAGCTGTTTCGCACGCATCTCGACGATCGGCGAATTTCGGCCGGATATAATAGCGGAGCGAAAACCGGCTTTGTGCCATTCGACGATTCCCTGTCCGTCGCGCGCGTGAAAAACCTTTAGCTCCTCGCCCGCCGCAGAAAAATAAAGACGGCCATCCGTGAGGACGCCGTCACAATCCATTATCAGCAGCTTTATCCGCTTGGCCCGTTCTGTAACTGTCATAAATTACGTTCCGTTGACACCGATCGACATCCTTCGCACTTTGACGCCGGGAAACTGTCCTGTAGCCTGTACAGTCTTTAAGAAATTGTTCGCCTCAGCCAAAGTGCGGCCCGCATACACGCCGATAAATGCGGTCTGCTCGGCAACGCCGGTATAATAATTAGTGCCCGTCTCGACACAGTTAAGTGCGAAAACCTTGTTATGCGGGAAAAGCTCTTGTATCGGCATACGGTCGCCTTCATCAAAAGACGGATTTTCACAATCGCCCCAATCCTTGAGCTTTACGCTTTTAAGAACGATGCCGTAAAACTTCTCCGATTCGTAAATACCAAAGTTTTTGCCGGTATCAAACGGCAGATCGAACGATTGAAAATTCTCTCGGCTCTTACACGCCGCCGTCGGATCGCCGCATACCTTGCCCAGCTTTGCTTTCTTTTGGCCAAACGCAGTTAACGCGCTGCCCAGCAAAATACACGCGATCAATAAGAAACCATATTTCATTTTCATAATTTATCTCACTTCAAACATTTCAACACCTGCTAATTTCCATCCGCTACCAACTTTAATTAGGCGATAGACGGCAGTTCCCGTTTCAGCATTACGAGTAAGAAGCTTTACTGTCGTATTCGTCTCGACTAGTACGGTATTAACGTCAAGCCGGTCGATCTGCACGATCTGCGTCTGCCATTGCTCCGTCGAGCCCGAAACGCCGCTCGCAAATTTCGCAACCTCCCCCGACATCACCATTGAGTCGATATCGGCTTTTCTGTTTGACGACGCGGCCTTGTCAAATTCGGCAAAGAACGACTTAACGCCCGGATCGCCTTGTGATGCGTAGCCAAGTTTGTTTCGCAGATTGCGTGCTGCGAGACTTGCACCGTAATCGGCATCGGCAAATATTGCAGCTTCGGCAAATTTTATCGCCGCATCGTTCTGATTGGATTTCGACGCGACCTCCGCAAGACCAACATTTGCCCATGCTAGACTTCTGGACGTAGGCAGCTTTTCATCGATCACTGCCTTAAATTCCCTCTCCGCATCTACATTGCGGCCCTGTGCAAGCAATGCACGTCCCAACAATGCCCGCAGATCATCAAATCTGGGCAATCCCGCAAGCAGCGTCCTAGAAGTCTTTTCGGCATTTGCAAAATCCTGCTTATCAAAATAACGCTTTGCCGCAAGCAGCGGATCGCTGTCGGTCGTCTCTCGCGGAGCAATGTCGTCCGAATACTCAGTCTGCGGATAGAGTTTGTCGGCATCGATCTCAACCCTTACGACCTTATTCGGAGATTTGAAAACAACTTCGCCAAAACTCGTTGCCTTGATCGTCGTCGTCGTCGTCAACCTCTCACCTGTCGCCGTCGTCCCTACAATGTCGATCGTAACGTCTGTGGCCCCGGTGTTTCGGAGTGCAACCTTTGTCTCTGCACCTGATATCTGCGGCACACCCGCAAGCAGGTTCATATCCGTGACCTGGTCAAAGAAATAATCGACCAGTTCTTTATGCTCAACAAATGCCGATCTAAGCTCCGCCAACGTGAGATTGCCGTCGGCGGTATTTGTCTTTATCGTATTAGCAAACTGGACCGCACCGATGCGTTTGGCCAAGATTCGCCAGACCATCGCACCTTTATTGGCCACCTCGGGATAATAGAAATCATCTAGCGGCGAGACCGTCGCCATCGGAGCATCGCGTTTTGAAACGGCGGCGTAGGCGGTTCGTTGACGCTGACGTTCAATGTCGGCGACATCTTTGCCGTATTTACTTTCCAGAAACTGTGTCGCAAGATACCGCGAAAGCCCCTCGCCGATCACGCCGCTACCCTCACCTGTAACGGAAACGGCGTTGCCAAGCCACATCTTAGCGACAGACTCGGCAATGCTCATCGCCGTAAGCGAATCGACTTTAGATCTGCGAAAGACCGCTTCGTCAACGAGAACAGTACCGCCGCTGCCGTAACCTCCACCACGACGATTCGAAACTATCCTCAACGGCACGTCTGGAGCATTTCCCAAAACGCCAGAAATATAAGTTTTTGCTTCGGACATTATCGCCGCGAGCTCAGCGCCACGCTTTTGTCCATCGGCGGCCATACCTCTTGGCAGATATACCGAAACGCCATTTTGATTCGACACATCCCAGTTACCCGCGACAAAGTACGGCTGTCCATTCAGCTTTTGCTCAAATGTTCCGGCGGTTTCTGTTCCTGACGAAACGACCGTTGCGCCGTTCGCTGCCATTACCTTGAGCCGCACCGGAGCCGTGTCGGCTCCGCGTGTGAAATACCAACTATTCGGCGTCGGGTACCAAAACGAGAGCGGCAAAAAATGCCCACCGCCGGCCGAAAAAGCGGCAACGGCAGAGTTTTCTTTGATATTAAGCTTGTATTCGACGGCGGCGGTCAGGATCGCGTCCGGTGCGAGCGAGCCGAATCTCATTCCGACACGCTGCAAGCTGAATGATCCAGCCTTTTCCTCCGCCTTTGTAAAATCTACTACAGCGTCATTGATCTTGATCGACGTGACCTCAGCGGCGGTCGAGATCCTTAATGTTAGCGTTCCTGCGGGAGCACTTGAGACATTCTTGATACTGAGGACGGCTCGGGCTGTTACAACTCGCGATCTTTCGTCTTGAGGCAGCGTCACGTTGAGGTCGTATTTTTGCACACGCCACGTCGCGTTCGCTGCGGTTTGGCCAGATGACGAGACGGCAAATCCGCCGCACAATACTAGGACAAAAAACGTGGTCAGTATAAATCTATTGATCATTATGTAAAGTGCCTCACTCTTCGCCCTCGAGTTCGTCGGCAAATTTCTTTGGCAGCTTAATTTTTGAATGCTCGGAATAAACCTGCGTTTTATCTTTAATGTGATAGATGTTTATATTGTCGTTCTCGATATCGACAAACAAATAATACATGTTCGCACCGCAATTATGCTGCTCACAGCCGCTTGCACGAAGAATACCGCCAACGATCTCGATCGGCGATTCGACATCCCAGTTTGCTTTCAAAGCAGCAAAATCCGGCCCCATCAGCTTTTGAAGACGAACTTTCATCTCCGCATTTTCGAGTAGCTTTAGTTCGTAAGGGTATTTACCCTCAGCCTTTTTTAGAATGGAAATAACGCCAGGCTTTGCAGGCGTCGCTGCGGGTTTGGGCGTTTCGACAGGAGCAGTTGTCGCGGTCGGGGTCGGTTTGGCGATGTTAGCGTTGTCATTCTTGACGCCGTTCACATATTTAGATATGTCGCATCCGAGCACGGCGACCAAACAAACGGCGATCAGCGGAATATTTTTCATCAGTATCGGCTATTTACCGTCGTTGACCAGCTCGTGGATCGCCTTTAATTTTGTTAGTAGCTTTTCCAAACGGCTCAGCGGCAATTGGTTTGGCCCGTCGCTCGGAGCCTTAGCGGGATTGTCGTGGACCTCCATAAAGACCGCATCGACACCGCAAGCAACACCCGCACGTGCGAAATCTTCGATGTATTCGGACTGGCCGCCCGTTGCCTTGCCAAGCCCGCCGGGCAATTGCAGCGAATGCGTCACGTCAAAAACCACCGGCACGCCAAACGACCGCATCACCGGAAACGACCTCAGATCCACGACAAGATTGTTGTAGCCAAAGCTCGCCCCGCGTTCTGTAAGCAAAACCTTTTCGCATCCCGCAGCCTGTAATTTATCGACAATGTTCTTAGCATCCCAAGGCGAGAGGAACTGGCCTTTTTTGACATTGACTGCCTTACCGGTTTTTGCGGCGGCAATGAGCAGATCGGTCTGACGGCACAAAAACGCCGGGATCTGGAGCATATCCGCCACTTCGGCGACCCTGTCGGCTTGATAAGGTTCGTGAATGTCAGTTATCACCGGCACGCCGATCTCCTCTTTGACCTGAGCAAGTATCGAAAGCCCAAACTCCATCCCGTCGCCACGAAAACTGTCGATCGAGCTGCGGTTCGCCTTGTCGAACGAAGACTTATAAACAAAACCAACGCCGACATGAGCGCATATGTCCTTGATCTCCTGAGCCATATACAACGCGTGCTGCGCCGATTCGACCACACAGGGCCCCAAGATGAACGATAGACCACCGTCGCCAAATTTTACATTTCCAACATCAAAAGCTTGCATAAAAAATTAACCGCAGATGGACACAGATTAACACAGATAAAATCATTCCTGCATCTGCGTCTATCTGCGTTTATCTGCGGTAAAAACTATTCTTCGGCGGTGACCTCAGCCCTCTCAGGCACCTCGACCTGCTTGTCACTCGTTACATCATGCTCAAGATTTTCGCTCCTGAGTTTATTCTGCCACGCGGCACTGACAAACGCGTCGAACAGCGGATGAACATCGAGTGGTTTTGATTTGTATTCCGGGTGAAACTGGCACGCGATGAAATACGGATGCACCTCACGCGGCAGCTCAACCATTTCGACAAATTTTCCGTCCGGCGAAACTCCGCTGAAAACGAGCCCTTCTTTTTCAAGCACGTTGCGGTAGTCGGGGTTAAATTCGTAGCGGTGGCGGTGGCGTTCGCCGATCTCGGCCTGGCCGTGATAGACATCGCGGGCGAGCGAGCCGTCCTCTAATTGACACGGATAGTTACCAAGCCGCATCGTGCCGCCAAGCTCGTCAACATCGACGAGATCCCGCAGCTTAAAGATGATCGGAAACGGCGTTTCCTCGTTAAATTCGGTCGAATCGGCATCACGCAGTCCGCACATATTGCGGGCAAATTCGATACACGCCGTCTGCATACCGAGACAGATGCCAAAATACGGCGTGCCCGACCGGCGGGCGTATTTTATCGCCTTGAGCATACCGGCGATGCCGCGTTTGCCAAATCCGCCGGGCACGAGTATCGCGTCAAAATCCTGCAGCTCGTTCTCGTAATCGTCGGTCATAAGATTTTCGGACTCGATCCAGTTGACGTTGACGCGAAGATTATTTGCGACTCCGGCATGGGTCAAAGCCTCACGCAAAGACTTGTATGAATCCTCAAGCTCGACATATTTGCCAACGATCGCGATACGCACGCTGCCGCCTGTCGGCTCTTTGATCGTCGAGACCAGCTCACGCCAGCTCTTGAGATCGACGGTCGGAAACCGTTCCGTAAGATGGAGATTGTGGACGATCAGGTCGTCGAGTGCCTGTTCGTGAAACGCAAGCGGTACCTCATAGATCGACGGCACATCGAGCGCCGAGATAACGGCGTTATCCTGTACATTACAAAATAGGCCGATCTTTTTACGCAGATCCGACGGCAGAGGCCGGTCCGAACGGCATAGCAAAATATCGGGTGCGATACCGATCTCGCGTAGCTCTTTGACGGAGTGCTGCGTCGGCTTTGTTTTCAGTTCGCCTGCGGCCGCGATATATGGGACGAGCGTTACGTGGATAAAGATCGCGTTGTTACGCCCCTCTTCGTTACCGATCTGGCGGATCGCTTCCATAAACGGCAGCGACTCGATATCGCCAACCGTACCGCCGATCTCGACGAGTAAAACATCCGGCTCGTGCATCTCGGCGACCTTGCGAACAGCCATCTTGATCTCGTCGGTTATGTGCGGGATGACCTGGATCGTCTTACCAAGATAATCGCCGCGGCGTTCCTTTTCGATGACAGAGAGATAAATACGGCCGCTCGTCCAGTTATTCGCCTGCGACAATTTGGCGTGCGTAAACCGCTCGTAATGCCCTAGGTCGAGATCGGTCTCGGCACCGTCGTCGGTCACAAAAACCTCGCCGTGCTGAAACGGCGACATCGTGCCCGGATCGACGTTGATATAAGGGTCGAGCTTCATCATCTGAACGCTCATGCCCCTCGCCTCAAGCAAACAGCCGATCGAACTCGCCGCCAACCCCTTACCCAAACTCGAAACCACGCCGCCTGTAACGAATATGTATTTAGTCATAATTAATTCTCCGAGTCTCCTTCCGCCTTTCCTTCCCGCTTCTTTTTCTGAAACGTCCCTTCTTTCATCTGCATCACGACCTCTTTTGATCGCGCATCTGCCGGGTCGGTGATCTCTTGCAATGCACTCAACGTCGCTCCAAGCATCGTCTTTTCCTCTGCCGCCCGTCTTTCAAATTCATCCGAAGTCTACCCGCGGTTTGCTCAGCTACTTAAGAGCAATGATCGCCCCGATGACAAGCAAAACAAAAAATCCAAGTCCGATCCAATCACCCATTTGTCTTGAAATAACGCCTAATTAACAATTGGCTAATTATTAAAATTCTCCTCAATAAATCGCACCCTTTCGAGATCTTCCTGCGTATCGACCGCGATCGAACTTTCGTTCGTATGAACCACGCGGATCTTTGCACCGTTTTCCATCGCTCGAAGCTGTTCGAGCATTTCGATCTGCTCAAGCGGCGACGGCGGCAGCTTTGTAAACTCAAGTAAGTATTCGCGTCGATAAACGTAAATTCCAGTATGTTTGCGAAAATTGTAAAGCAGTGCGGGCTCCGCTTCTATTGCTTCGTTCGGGCCACCATGTCGTAGAGCCGCTTCACGCGGAAACGGCATCGGTGAACGCGAAAAGTAAAGAGCGTAGCCGTTTTCACCGACCACGACCTTTACGACATTGAAATTCAGGATCTCATCCCACAGGCTCGATATAGGTTCGGAAGCGGTAGAAATATCCGCGTCAGTATCGTCAATGAGCGCCTGAACAGCAGCGTCGATCGTGTCGGGCGAGATCAGAGGCTCGTCGCCTTGAACGTTGACGATAAACGAACCGGCGGGCATCTTTTCGGCTACCTCAGCGATCCGGTCGCTGCCGGACTGATGCTCAGCCGAGGTCATCATTGCCTCGCCGCCCGCCGCTATAACAACGTCAACGATCTCTTGAGAATCTGTCGCTACGATCACGCGATCTACAAGCCTTGCTGCACGCGCCCGCTCCATCGTGTGCAAGATCAACGGTTTCCCGGCAATTTCACACAGCATTTTGCGCGCTAATCGAGTCGAACCGAGTCGTGCCGGGATCACCGCGATAACATTTTGTTGGGGATTTTCCGTGTGTAGCTCCACGGGATTCTAGACTATCTTGTCTTTGGTCGAAACTCAAGAACGAAAACACGAACTTGGAACTCCATCGCCGTTTGGATAAACTCGTTTGGTGCAGAATACAGAACAAAGCGAATATTATTCAGACCTCCTTTACCCGTCGAACCTGCGATCATCGCGGAACCCCCAACACCAAATAATCCGCCGTGGGGATCTTTGGAGGGCGTGGGGCTTTGGGTCGCGAGTATTCTGGCCATCCTCATAATCCCAACGATCTTTTTACTGCCCTACCTCGCGACGATGCAGCCGCCGATCACTGAGAGCGATCAGCTCGTCGAATTTGCGAAGACCGATCCGACATCTGTCTTTTTACAGATCGTAGCGATCATCCCGGCGCATTTGTTGACGATATTGCTGGCGTGGCTGATCGTCACCAAACGACGCAAATACTCATTCAAAGAGATGCTCGGCTGGCAAACCGGCGGGTTTCGCTGGTGGCATTATCTCATCGTTCTCGGTTCGTTTTTTGTACTGGCGGCAGTTGTAGGGTCGCTGGTGCCCGAACAGGAAAACGATCTGATAAAGATGCTGCAAAGCTCGCGTTCGGCGGTGTATATCATCGCTTTCGTCGCGACGTTCACCGCTCCGTTTGTCGAGGAGGTCGTCTATCGCGGGGTGCTGTATTCGGCATTTCAGCGAGCTCTCGGAGTTCCGGCGGCATTTGCCCTGGTCACATTTCTCTTTGCCGTTATCCACGTGCCGCAATACTGGCCAAGCTACTCGACCATTTTTCTTTTAGGCGTGCTGAGCATGATACTCACGGCGATACGGGTTAAGACGAACAATCTTTGGCCGTGTATAGTCCTCCACACCCTTTTCAACGGCATCCAATCTGTCTTTCTTCTTGCCGAACCGCTGTTGCCAAAACCTGAGGTGCAACAGCAGGCAGCTACCCTCTTTCATCTTCTAAAATAAAAAGACGGGAGGATCAATATCCTCCCGTCCCGTTCGTGTTTAGTTTGACCTCGTCTAATTATCCTTTTTCCGGTCAGTGTTTATCTTGCCGGTTGGAATAGGAGCGATGATCGGAGTGTTATTACGGATCGGTCCGCGGATCGGACCACGAATATCAAAATCACCCGGATCATTTTCCATTCGCGGCTGACGTTTGCGTTCGATCACTTTGAACGGTGGATCCTCATTACGAATTATCCCACCACGTCCGGTATTTCGCGGTTCCTTTCTATTCGGATCGACAGCCGCAACCGGTGGCGTAGTCATATACCAAGGCAGATTATACCAATAGGTTCCAGAGCCGAGCCCAAAGCCGTAAGGCGACCGCCATCCGTAACCAAATGGCAAAAAGCAATACGACATAGAACGCGGATTGAACACCCATAACCCAAAGGAGTCAAACATGCTCCAACGGCCAATGTCGAATGAACTGATCAAACTATCGCGAACATCGCGTTCTTGCAGCGACGATGTCATTTTAGCGAGATCTTTTGAGCGGCCCTTGCTCCAATCACCCAACTCGCCGCGATTGTCGCGGTCAAACTTGGTGACGGCGGCCGTTGTGGCTCCAATGAAACTCGTGCGTCCTTTTTTGATCTCCGTCAGTTTGGGATCAGTCAACTGAGCCTTGCCCTCAAACACAGCGACTGTCGCCAAACCGTTTTGCGGCACATCGACCTTATAGACACCCGTTTCGATCAGAGCAATGCTGCCGGTCGGAGTTTCGACTATTACTTGAAATTCGTTAGCCGCAAAAACCTCAAACATCGCCGTCCCGCTCTCGACTCGGATCTTTAAATCGTCAAGTGAAGTCGTTAGAAAATGAAAAGATGAGTTTGAGCCAAGACGGATGTACGAGCCCGGATTAAGGAGGATCTCGGCCTTGCCGTTTGCTCCCGTTGAAACGCGGTCACCCACTTCTAGTTGATCGCGTTTCAGTAAGACACCGCTACGGCCTTCTTTCCTCGCAACCGTCGCGTCGCCTTCGATAAAATTTACGCCACCGGCCTTAGCTGAGATCGTATATTTATCGGCGGTTGCGGACGTTCGCACCTGCTGTTGCCCGAAACCAAAAGACGCGAAAGCTAATCCGGCCGCAAATACTGTGAACATCTGAAAAAAACTTCTTTTCATACCAATCTCCCGTTAAAAACCTGTGTCAGTTAAAAGAGTATTCGCTTTCTGTGCGAAACTCAATCGTTTTTCAACACCGTTGACGCTTTCTTAAATTACGCGAACAACCTTTACTAACCATTCGTTATCTAAGTAGATGCCGGAACATTCCGGCGAGGTGCCCGCGACGGGCAAATCCTATGGCCACTCATAAAGATCCGGATCGATGTTTTGCACCGCTTGAGGTAATCGAGCGGCTATTGAGCATAAGGGCTGAGCTCGGTTTCACCGAGACGCTCTATCTTGATAGGTCGCAGGAGTTGACGGATTTTCTTGATGCTTATGGGTTTGATGCGTATGCGTTCTCGACTGAGAACGACAAGATCAACTATGACGATTATTCAACCCCTGTTGTACCCGGTGGCGATAATCTGCATTGTTCGTTAACGGCACACTAGTTTACAATTTCCAGGACGACAAAAGGAACGCGCGGAAGGATCTTTAATTAGAAAATTCCGCGTTTTCTATTGTGCTTTGATAATAAAGAGCGTCCCGTCGTCGTCTAAAAATTTCCGTTCGGTAAAATCGGCAACCCCCTTTCTGACGTGGTCGATCATTTGCTTGGCCGGTAAATGGATCCCAGACAAAATGCGTTTGGCAAACCGCTCGTTGCCATATTCCTCGCCGCCCGGATTTGCCGCCTCGGTAATACCATCGGTGTAGATAACCATCACCTGACCTTTTTCGAACCGTATGAAATGCTGATGATAGTGGCTATCGTGAAACATCCCCAGCGGCATGTCACCGTATTCAATAAAGCGATATTCGCCGTCTGGTTTAATGAGCAGCGGCGGATTGTGTCCGGCGTTCGAGAATACGAATGTGCGGTTGGTCGAATCGAGTAAGCCGTAGATCGCCGTGATGAACTGATTGTCCTCAGTCGAGTCGCTCAGTAACGCACCGACCTTGCCAAACGCAATATGCGGAGCGTAACCGATCTGAGCACTTACGCGTAGGCTGGCTCGCAAGAATGCCATCAGGAGCGCGGCAGGGATACCTTTTCCGACGGCGTCCGCCACTACGATTCCGATCTGGTCCTCGTATAAACGCACCCAATCGTAATAATCTCCCGAAACCTCTTCGGTAGGGAAAATATACGCCGAGATATCAAAACCCTCGACAATTGGATCGGCTGACGGCAATAGCTCAAGCTGAACTTGACGGGCGATCTCAAGCTGGGCGCTTGCAGCCGCTTTTTCTCGACAACCTGTTCGTGCAGACGGACCTTTTCGATGATGATCGCAACCTGTGAAGTCAGCAGCTGTAAAATTGCCAGATCGTCTTCGGAGTAAGCATCGAGCTGGTCGCTTTCGAGGTCAAATGCTCCAATGACGTGATCATTTGAAATGATCGGCGCAACCATTTCGGACCGCGTAAGTTCCCGTGCGGCAAAGTATCGCGAATCTTTGCTAACGTCATGCGAAATTATCGGTTTGCCGGTCTGTGCAACAGTTCCCAGAAATCCCTCGCCCATCTTGAGCCGCGGCTCGATCAACTCAAAGCTGATCTGGTAACCACGAATGGCACTCGACTTAAATATATACGGGCTTTTGTCCTCGTCGCTGAATTCGATCAGATATATGCCCGCTGCATCGTATGGCAGCAGCGACCCAAGCGTGTCCATTACGAGGTTGAGCACCTCTTCGAGATCGAGCGAGCGGCTGATCGTTTTGGTGATATCCAGCAACATGCGCAGCTTATCGACGGTCGATAGCCGTTCAACCTTGCCGCCTGCCGGTATTTTTTGCTGATCCATCTTTGCTACTCGCCCTGAAAAATCTGCTCTTTGTATGCGTCCCACAGCCGCGAAACTTTGATCCTATACTCTACCAAAGCCCGGCTGACATTAAAATGCCGTGCGATCTCCTGTGCCGTCTTGCCAGCGTTGACCATTCGCTTAAGCCCGGTGTACGGAACAAGCGCGGCGGCACCGGTCGAATACGCTTCTTCTTCGATAGAGTGGTTATAATCGCGGGCGATGACCTTGCCATCTTTGTTTTTATTTTCGATAGCCAGACGGCTCGGTTTGTGGCCGAGGAACAGGTGACAGACCTCTTCCATCAAGGTCGCGTTTTGTCGAGTGCGGCTGTGGGTCGGGTTTAAGATGATGAGCTTTTGTCCGTTTGGCAGCGTGACCGAAGCGGCCCCGCCCGACCACATTTCTTTACCGTCACCGAGCAGATGCTTTTTCGTCTCTTCTGTCAGCAGCGGTTCGATCTGGTCGAACGGAGCTACAAAGAGTTTGGCGACACGCGCAAGCTCAAACGGATCAAGCCGCTCGTCATCACGCCTCAGCCCTGCAAATTGGCGAAGCCCGAGAGCACGCAATTCGTGATGTCTTCCTTTTTGTGTTGGCGGGAGTTCGGATGAATCCACGGCTATCTGTCGCCTTTTTCGCCGCCCTTGGTCCTGATCTTTTTGAATTCCGAATCTACATCCTCGCTGGAAAGTGCGACGCGGTAATTCTTTGACTGGACCTGTTTTGTGATGAGCAAGTCGTCTTTTGTCTTAAGCAGGTCGGCACGGTTGTAAACCGAGAGTTCGAAATTGTAGCCGTGGGTGATCGCGTCTTTTGGGCACGCCTCGACGCAGAATCCGCAAAAGATACAGCGGCCGTAATCGATGTTATAGACCTTAGCGTAACGCTCGTCACGGCCGATGCGTTCGGCGTACGGACGGGCATCATCCTCGGCTTCGATGTAGATGCAATCCGAAGGGCAAGCCGCCGCACAGAGATAACAGGCGACGCATTTTTCTTTGCCCGCTTCGTCCACGTGCAGCAGATGCTGGCCGCGATATCGCGGCTGCACCGTCACCGGCTCATCCGGATATTGCACAGTCCAATTATGCCGCGGTATCTCGGAAAGCGTACGCTTCATCCCCTTGAGAATGGCGACCGTTGATTCAATTACGTCGGCTACGACTGACATAAATTCCTATCTAAAACCACCGCTCATGGCGGCAAAACCTATAACAAAAATGATGTAGATCCAGTAAACGATACCCAGCAGAAAGAAAATACCGCCGCAGATCATACCGGCCATCGCCAAGCCCTTACCGCCGAATGTATTCGGGTCGTTCTTGATATTTTTCATACCAAGATAACCGGTTATCAACGCGGCAATGCCCGTGATCGGCGATATGTAGCAACATAACGAAATAATACCCAAAACCAGCGATACTATCGGCAATGTCTTGTTCTGTCCGCCAACGCCGGCCGGAGGCGGTTGAAACGGTGTGTTAGAACCGATCTGTTGATTTTGCCAGCTTGCATCAGGTGCGGGCGGTGGAGTCCATTCGGCAACGGGTGCCGGAGCCTCAAACGGAATGTCAACGCTCGGCTGGATCATCGTCGCCGGTTCGTCATAAACAGGTGCAGCCGGAGCAGGCTCCTCATAAGTCTCTGGCTCAGGAGCCGGTTCCTCTGCCATCGAAAAAGGCGAAGGCGGCGGCTCAGGTGCGATAAATGCGGGCGGCTCGGGTGACGGGATCTCTTCGGCTACAGGTTCGCTGTCGCCTAAGATCTCTTTCATTTCCGTATCAGACGCATACATCGTCTTTAACGGATCCGACTCCGGCAGATCTAGGACTTCGTCCGGCGGCGCGATAGCGATCGACCCTACCGTCTGATGAACCTCAGGCCCCTCCGCCGCTGCTTCTTCGACGGGTGCCTCGACTTCTAATGCAGGCTCAGCTTCCGTCTCAATCGGCGGTATCTCGATCGGCTTTGCCGGTGTCGAAACTATCGTCGCATACGGGTCAAATGCCGGTTCGTCGTCCACCAAAGTGGCTCCGTCGAGCTGACAGAACTTCATCGAATCTTCGTATGTTTTATCGCAAGTCGGGCATTTTTTCATAATAATTTTAGTCCCTGAGTTTCGGTTAGTTACAGAAGTTGCAGATAGTTTACCCTCAATAGGCGTTTTCCAAAAATCAAACGCTCAACTTCCTGCAACTAACTGAAACTTTCTGCAAGTAACACAGACTTAAACTAATTCAAGTTTGCTAAAGAAATAGGCGATCTCGATCACCGCGTTATCGTCCGAATCCGAACCGTGTACGGCGTTTTCGCCGATCGACGTTGCAAAGTCTTTACGAAGCGTACCGTCAGCAGCCTCAGCCGGATTTGTCGCTCCCATCAGCTCGCGCCAAGCCGGAACAGCATCCTTTTTCTCAAGTGCCAGCACGACACACGGCCCGCTCGACATAAATTCCGTCAGCTCGTCAAAAAACCCTTTGCCCGCGTGAACCGCATAAAATCCCTCAGCCTGCTTACGCGTCTGATGGACCAGCTTCATTCCGCGGATAGTAAATCCGTTTGCCAGGATACGATCAACGATCTTCCCCTGATTCCCCGCCCGAACCGCGTCGGGCTTGATGATTCCAAATGTTAAATTGCTCATTATTATTTTTTGGTGTTATTTGTGCCTTTTGTGGCTATTTATTTCAAACTTTCTTGTACCGCGATCCCAATATCCGCCGGTGACTGAACAACGCGGATTCCCGCTGCTGTCAACGCGGCCATTTTCTCCGCCGCAGTCCCTTTGCCGCCTGATATGATCGCGCCGGCGTGGCCCATGCGGCGTCCCGGAGGTGCGGTTTGGCCAGCGATAAATGCGACGATCGGTTTGGTGACGTTGTCTTTGGCATACGCCGCAGCGTCTTCCTCCGCAGTGCCGCCGATCTCGCCGATCATCACGATGGCATCGGTCTCGTCATCCTCCTGAAACATACGCAACGCGTCGGTGTGATTTGTGCCGATGATCGGATCGCCGCCGATACCGATGGCAGTCGATTGGCCAAGCCCGAGAGCCGTCAATTGTCCGACTGCCTCGTAGGTCAGCGTGCCCGAACGCGATACGACTCCGATGCGGCCTTCCATATGTATATGTCCGGGCATAATTCCGATCTTGCATTTGCCGGGCGAGATGATGCCGGGGCAATTTGGGCCGATCATGCGTGTGTTCCGGGTCGAGAGATATTCGTTTGCCTTGACCATATCGGCAACCGGAATGCCCTCGGTGATACAGACGACGAGTGGGATTCCCGCATCGGCTGCTTCCATTATCGCGTCAGCGGCAAATGCGGGCGGCACGTAAATAACAGATGCATTCGCACCGGTTTCTTTGACCGCATCCGCGACCGTATTAAATACCGAGACGCCCTCATGTGTCGATCCACCTTTGCCCGGAGTGACGCCGCCAACGACATTTGTGCCGTATTCACGCATCGCCAGCATGTGAAATGTGCCTTCTTTTCCGGTGATCCCCTGGACGATCAGACGCGTATTTTTATCTACTAAAACGCTCAAGTGTTTTCTCCTGATTTGCTGTAAAAAGCGAAGCAAAAGTATAACACGCCGCACTTACGCCGACGCAATTGGCCACCCTCAACTTTTTTTTCCGAACTATTTTGCGAGTTATTACGTTTGCAAATTAGTTCAATATTCAGCGTGCTTAGTTTGCACACTCAAACCCGTCAGTTATGCGCGAAGTTTATTCATTTTATCTTGATGCTTTTTGGATCGCCGTTAAATCGATCCTCGAACACAAACTCCGCGCGTTCTTGACACTCATCGGCATCATCATCGGTGTCGCGGCTGTGGTAGTCGTCGGTGCGTCGATCAGCGGATTAAAAACCTACGTCGTCGATAAAGTGGGCAAGATACTTGGGTCAAACCATTTTATGATCACGCGGATGGCGTCGACCGGGCGAATGTCCGACGAGGAATTTGAACGAAAGAACCGGCTCAATAAAGACGTGACGTGGGCGGAATATCAATACGTCAAAGCAAATTGCAAATCGTGTTTGTACGTCGGGGCCGAGATCGGTGCTAATGCCGATATCACGCAAGACGGAATCGAGATGCCGTCGGTCCAGATCTCTGGTTCGACGGACAACATGTACGAGATGACCGATAAGAGTCTCGAGGACGGGCGTTTCTTTACCGCCGATGAGGTCACTCGTGCCGCCCAGGTGTGCGTCATTGGAACCGATGTGAAAGACAAGTTTTTCCCGAACGGTTCGCCGGTCGGTAAGTTGCTAAAGATCCGCGGTATTCCCCTGCAGGTCATCGGCGTCGAGGCAAAACGTGGTTCGTTTTTCGGCCAGTCGATGGATCGCCTCGTGTATGTTCCGATCACACTGCATAACCAAATATTTGCGCGGACGGGCGGAATTCAGATCCATGGCAAAGCTGAAGATAAAGAAAGCTTTCCGGATGTTATAGACGAGGCGCGTCTCCACCTGCGAAACCACCGCCAATTGATCGGCAGTGCCGAGGAAACATTTAGTGTCGTAAACACCGACGAATTTGGCTCGCAAATGGATCAAATTACAGGCGCGATCGCAGCGGTCGTTGTGCCGATAACGATGATCATCCTCATCGTCGGCGGCATTGTCGTGATGAACATCATGCTCGTCTCGGTCACCGAACGCACATTCGAGGTGGGCCTCAGAAAAGCTCTCGGAGCTACAAAAAAACAGATATTGTTACAGTTTCTGATCGAATCATCGCTTCTGTGCGTCATCGGCGGCATCATCGGCCTCGTGTTGGCTGTAGGCGTCACACAGTTGATAACCGTGCTCGCCGAAATGACCATGACGATCACCATCGGCTACGTGATCTTATCTGTGACCGTATCGAGTTCGATAGGCGTTATTGCCGGACTCTACCCTGCGTGGAAAGCCGCTAGATTAGACCCGATCGTGGCCCTAACGCAAAGCTAAGGTTTTTATGCGATTTACGACATCTCTGCCATACGAAGTACTAAAAATGTCGATGGACTCGATCCGTTCGCATAAGTTCCGTTCGTTTTTGACGATCCTCGGTATCGTCGTCGGCGTCATTACGGCGATCGTGGTCGCATCGATCCTCACCGGTATGCGCAATTCGATCGTTTCGATCGTTGAGGAATACGGCACGAACAATATTTACGCCTACCACCTCTCCACCGGTTTCGGCCCTCGCAGCCGCGACGAACGCAACCGAAAGCCGCTGACCGACGAAGACGCGACAGCTCTTTTAGCTCAATCGACAGCGATCGAAGACATTTCGACCCGCGCTCCAAATATCGGTTCGTTCAACGGCGGTTTCGACGATAACCTCGTCTATGAAGGCAAAAATTATCGCTGGGCGTTGACCGACGGAGTAAATCCAAACTACGCCCCGATGACCAATATCGTCATTAAACAGGGCAGATTTATCACCGACGCCGACAATTATCAACGCCGCAACGTGCTCGTCGTCGGCGTTAATTGCGTCGAAGCTCTGTTCGAGGGCCATGAGGACGATGTCGTCGGCAAGTTGGTCCGGATGAACGGCACAACCTGGGAAATTATCGGCGTCATCGAAAAACGCAAGGCCGGTTTCTTTGGAGAAAACGAAGAGGACCGCAAGGTATTTATGCCTTATCGAACCGCTCGAAAGGTCGCCCCTGAACGCGAAGAGACCGTGCACATCATACAGGCAAAACAGGGCCGCATCACCGAGGCTGTTCAAGAGGTCGAGGGGATTTTGCGTCAACGACGCGGCGTCCAATTTGGCGAACCAAACAATTTTGATGTCAAAACAGCCGACAATTTTATCGCTCAGTTTGACGGCATCATCGGTGGTGTCGGCATCGCCGCGATCGCGATCTCTTGCCTCGGCCTGCTCGTCGGCGGCATCGGCGTGATGAACATCATGCTCGTCTCTGTCACCGAACGCACCAAAGAGATCGGCATCCGAAAAGCCATCGGAGCAACAAAAAACGCCATCGTTCTGCAATTTCTGCTCGAAGCGATGACGCTTACATTTTTGGCGGGATAATCGGCGTGTTCGTCGCCATCGGCATCAGCAATCTGATAATGCTGTTTGTACCGAGCATCCCTGCGCAAGTTCCGCCCTGGGCGGTCATCGCCGGCCTAGGCACATCCATCGGCGTCGGCCTCGTTTTCGGCGTCCTGCCGGCCCGCAAAGCATCAAAACGAAAGTCGATCGCCAGTGCCTGCGTTACGGGCGGCGAGTTTAATTTCGATAGTTCACGGGATCATTTAGTGCAATACCATTGGTTTGAAAACGTGTGGTTTAGGCCGGAAAGTCTTTGCCACGGATCTGGCCACGTCCATCTCCCTCGATACGTAAGGTCATCTTCGTCGCGGCCAAAAATGATCCTCTTTGCGGAAAATCGTGCCTTATTCTCCAACACAACCTCAGCCGCCATCTGGCAGCGGAAATTTGAACGACAGGTGTCAGGCCGGATTTTCTTGTTGCCCCGATACAAAGTAAATCCCCGTCATCAAACTGCTCGATCCTCATAAACTCATGCCCGTTGTTTTAGAGCCGAAAAACGTTTTGGCCGATGGACCAACGAGCCAGAGTTCCGCCTTGCTCGGCTTTGTCTGCAACCTCTTGGGTAAGGATTGCAAGCAGCGCGGTTTCTTTTGTATTTTTCGCTCTTCGTCCATCATCCCGCCATGTCGCGCGAACCGAAATGCCGCAGCAAAACCCCCGCCCCGGGAAAAAAGAAGGCCCACAAAACAACCCGTTTGGGGGGCCGGCCCGCCCCACCCCCCCCCCCCCCCCCTTCAAATATCTTTTCTTGAGCTGCGTTCAAACAGGCGGTAACATGGTAAGCCCGAAACGGTCAGTAATAATGATCTCACAATACTATTTTCATATTTGCTTTTTATCGAGTTCGAACTAAATAAGTTCGATCGGCTCTGCTTCCGAATAATGCTCGGCACTACGACGTTCCAGCCTAATGCGGTCGTCGTTTATTTTGAATCTTATGCCTCAGCCATACGCCTCGGCGGCATCGGGTTCGCCGTGACCTTGTTTACGTAAAGGGCTTAACCCTGTTTTGGACGTCGACCGCAGCCCACTTTATAGCCATTTAATCACGGCTTTCCAGTCGGCGTGGGCGGAAAAGCCATCGACCTTCGCGATGTGGCATTTTACCGGTAACGATCAAATCCCGCTTCAGCTTATGACGGACCTCAGCTTTAAAGGACCGTTACCGTCTTGTATGCGGCGTCCGATCGTTCCGGCGGCTTGGCGTTTAGCCGACAAATACGAGTGTCGCATTCTCATTTGGGAGCAGTCGCATCGCATGATGAAGCACGCGTCCGCCGCTCAACATCCCCGAAGCAGAAATAATTATCCTCGCTCCCTTTCAGTTCGTTCAGATGTTTTGACTCTTCTCGGCTCGATGCCGTTGACATCGACGCCGTCCGCAGCGGATGCCGCTTGTTTGCGAGGATTGACGCGTATTCGCGGTCATGCTCTTCGTGCCAGCGGTTATAGACTTGGGTCGCCTGTGACGCCATCGGCGAATCAACGACGACCGGTATAATCGGTATCCGTTTCTTCTCCTCGAGTTCGCGGATCATGTACAGCACTTCCTGGTACGCCCGACGGCAAAAGCCGGGATCAATATCGGTGCGTTCCGTTTGGCGGCATCGTTAATGATGTTTGCCATCTGCGTTTCCGAGTCGATGTCGCCGTGCAAACGGTTGCCGTAAGTCGATTCGCACATCAGGTAATCGCAATCCGGCGGAGTTGCGGGATCATTGACGATCGGCTGATCGTAATGGCCGAGATCGCCGGAGAAGAGAAATTTTATCGACGAGCCGTCGTCACGGGCATTTGCCATCTCGACCAGCACAAGGCTCGCACCCATGATATGTCCAGCGACCATAAAGCTCGCTGTCACGCCCCCGCAAATCTCATACGGCTGGCCGTCGTTTGGCACAGGCCGCAGCAACTGCAAAGCGGCGCGGGCATCGTCCTCATCGTATAGCGGCAAAGCCGGCGTATGGCTCGTCAGGTCGTGGCGATTGCGGTAGTCGGCCTCTTCTTCCTGTAGGCGGGCGGAATCCGGGAGCAATATCTTTAACAGATCCCCAGTCGCACGCGACGTCGTGACCTGGCCGGTAAAGCCAAGCTTTACGAGTCGCGGCAGCCAACCCGTGTGGTCAATATGGGCATGCGTGATTATCACCGCGTCTATCTCAGACGCGACGAATTGCGGTTCCTGCCAATTGCGTTCACGCAGCTCTTTTAAGCCCCTGAAACAATCCGCAATCGACAAGTATCTTCTTGCCGTTATGTTCGAGAAGATATTTCGAGCCGGTAACCGTGCCGACACCGCCGTAAAACGTTATCTTGGCCATTGCCAAAATATACAACTTCTGCGGTTAATTTACGAGTTCTTTCGGAAACCAAAGCACCTTGTTCGGGTCTGAATATTTCGCTTGATCTTTTCTGATGCGTGCAATGTTGAGGAGCGTATCGACCGTTTCGCCGTCTTCGCCATAGGCGGCCCAGCCAAAATTCATCTCGACCTCGACCGAATCCGTCTCAGAAAGCTTTAGCTTGCGGCCAAAAAATCCGGTGTGAATGCGGGCAATGACCTCCGACGACATTTCCTTTGACGCAGTCGGCAACACGGCGAGGAATTCGTCATCTTGCGAGCGTGCAAAAAAGTCCATCTGTCGCAGATTGTCCTTGATCGTGTGGGCTACAAAATTAAGCGCTCCGTCGCCTGCCGCATGGCCAAATTTTTTGTTTATCTCATCAAAGCCTTTTATATCCATCGCGAGTATGGTCAGCGGACGTGCCTCGCGGTTTCTCGATGCTTCGGCGATCTGGTTTTCAACGATCAGAGAAAATGCACGCTCGTTCGGCAGGTCGGTGGTTGCGTCGGTCAGGCATTTTGCTGACTCTGTGCGAGAGCGACCGAGCTGAGTATCAGCGGAGCGACCCTTGTGCCGATCGATTCGAACACAGACGGATCAATATTTTCAAGATCAAATTTAGGATCAAAATTGAGCCGCAATACGCCAAAGACTGCCGCCTCACGGATCAGCGGTATCGCTATGCTCGGTAACGCAACATCACCGCGAGAAAACTCTTCGCGGTCACACTCAACGATCTGGCTGTAATAAGATCGGCCCGCGACCCCAGCGTCAAAGCTCGACAGCTTACCTTTCTGATCAGCAACCCCGACTCCCTCGACCTCCGATATCAAAAAATGCGACCGCGACGGGTCGAGTAACATGAGAGCTATAGAGCGATATTCGACCACGCCCTTGATACGGTTTGCTACCAACCTGAAAGTATCGGCCGGACCGAGTGCTCCGGTAAAAAATTCATTTGCCTCATCAAGCGCATCAAGCCTTCGGTCGAGATCAACAGCAAATCCATCGCCGGAAACGACCGCAGCCTGTTAGCGTTTTTGCCAAAAATAGAAGAGAGCACAGACCGCCAGAAAAAGCCGATGATCGCCGAAAATCCACGCGTCTTGGACTCGACACCAATTGAGGAATTCGCAAGAAAATACGTCGCAACGATCGCCGCCAGCGAGGCCGCAATTATGATGACGGGATATGTTTACGCGGTTCGGCCGCTGTTTGACGCCTCAGGCGTTTCGGTGAATTTGTCCATTATAGAGAGAGTGGGTGAGATGTGAGATCAACTGGCGGGAATTATTCCCTTTTCAAAGATAACTTTTCCATTCAAATCAAGTCAAGAATTTATTTTTAGGGCCAATAAACATCGGCATCCCGACATAACTCAAAAATAGATGAAAAACAGTCAAAAAAAATCTTTAAAAATAGTGTTTTTTTGGTCAAATTTAGGTTGACAAAGCTGTTTGTAATTTCTATTGTAACGTTTGCCTTGAATAAGAAAGAGCTCAGGGCAAAACGGCTGTGTTTGATCAGCCGAGTACCTGGAAACAGGGTTTATATTCTTTGAGAAAGATTTAGGAGTCTTAATAAAATGAAAAAGGTAATTGTACTTTCAACTGTTCTTGGATTGAGCGCTTTGGGTATGGCTTGTGGCGAAGCTGCTAGCAACAACGCTGCTAACAAACCTGCTAACGCAGCCAACACGTCGACGACCACAAACACGACGACGACCAACGCGACCACAACCAACTCGACCACAACCGCTCCGGCTGCAAATGCACCGGCTGCTAACGCAACCAACAAACCGGCTGCTAATGCACCTGCTGCTAACGCTCCGGCTGCTAACGCAACCAACAAACCGGCAAACAAATAGTTTTGCCTTGTTTGAACTTGAGAAAGCACCTTGTCCTAAGACAAGGTGCTTTCTTTTTATTCATCAGCGTGGTTTTTACAGCAGCAGCGGCGCGAAAAAAATTTAATTTTCGTAATTTTGGGGTTGACTATCACCGCTCAGATGACTATATTGTCGATTGTTCCGAAAATTAGAAAGACTTGGGAACAAGGACTGTGCTTGCACGGTCTTCGGTAAATAAATTAGATCTAATCTTTGAAGAAGACAGGAGAATCATTATGAAGAAAGTAATCGCACTATCAGCAGTTCTTGTTATGGGTGCTTTAGGAATGGCTTGCGGCGAAGCTGCTAGCAACAACGCAGCTAACAAAGCTGCTAACACAGCTGCAAACGCAATGGCTAATGCTGCAAACGCAATGGCTAACGCTGCTAACGCAGTAGCAAACGCTGCTAACACAGCTGCTAACGCTGCTTCGACCGCTGCTAACACAGCTGCTAACGCTGCAAAGCCTGCTGCTAACGCACCTGCTGCTAACGCAAACGCTGCTAACAAGCCAGCTAACAAATAATTTAGCTTTTAGTTAAATTGAAAAAGCCCGGTCGTTCTAGACGATCGGGCTTTTTCCTTTTTTATATTCTAAATTTCAAATTTGAAATACGATCTTAGCCGGCTGTCAGCAGGTCATCCAATTCCTCAACCTCAGTCACCGGTCGCTGACAGATAAAATCTTCACATACATAAACAGCCGTTTTCCCATCCACCATCCCGCGATCTTTAACTAACGGAATTGTTTCCGCATCAGCTCCTGCATCCGACGACAATACAACAACCGCATCGGGCAAATACCGCTGCAAAACGTCCTGTTCCATCTCACTACCCTTTTCGCCGATAACAACGATCTCCTTCGTCCTCCCAAGATGAAATTCTAATGCCGATAACGCCCGTCCAAATCCTTGCGGATGCCGTCTGATCTGAGAAGCGGCAAGTCGAAGCACCGTCACCGCGAACCGCTCGTATTTGTCATCACCCGTAAGTTTCGCGAGCCGCAGCAGCACGTCCGCCGCGACCGAATTTCCCGACGGCGTCGCATTGTCGTAAAAATCTTTGTTTCGAACGACTAGCTCCTCGTGATCATTCGACGTAAAGAAAAAATCCACCGTTATCCTCATCCCAAAACTCGGTGATCATCAGATCGGCAAGTCGCTTTGCCTCCGACAAATATTTCGCTTCACCCGGAAACCTGATAAAGCACGATCAAACCGTCCGCGACATTTGCATAATCCTCGACATAACCATTAAGCTTTGCCGCACCATCTTTCCAAGTGCGATACCCGGCCAACGTTTTGCATCTCCGTCATCAGAAAATCGGCATTGCGTTTCGCGATCTGGAGATAATCATCATTACCAAACACGCCAGCCGCATCCGCAAACGCAGCCAGCATCAACCCGTTCCAAGCCGTCAAAACTTTTTCATCCCGGCCCGGCTTGATTCGCGTTTCACGCACATCAAACAACTTCTTCTTCGTGTCAGAACCGGGAGCGATAGCGACTGGGTTCTTAACATTCAGAATATTGTTCCCCTCAAAATTTCCCTCGGCCGTTACATCAAAATGCACAAAAATTCCAGCACCGTCTCCGAGAATTTCCCCGATCTCCTCCACCGACCAAACAAAAAACTTCCCTTCCTCGCCCTCGCTGTCCGCATCCTGCGTGGAATAAAAACCGCCCGACTCGTCGAGCATTTCACGTCGAATGTATTCAAGAGTCTCTACCGCGATGCGTTTGTAAAATTCATTTCCCGTCACCTGAAACGCATGCAGATAAACGCGGGCGAGCTGGGCATTGTCATACAGCATCTTTTCAAAATGCGGCACAAGCCATATCGCATCGACCGTGTAACGATGAAACCCGCCGCCAAGCTGATCGTAAATACCGCCGTTCGCCATCTTGTCGAGCGAATGTGTGACGATCGACAACGCCATATCGTCGCCGGTCCGATGGTGATAACGAAGCAAGAATTCGAGCGACATTGCCGCCGGAAATTTTGGTGCCCCGCCAAAACCGCCGTTCACCGTGTCAAACGTCCGAACAAAACTCGCCTGAGCCGCATCAAGCATATCGGCTGATAGCGTTCCGGTGGCCGCCTCGACGACGCTCATCCGCTTCAGTTCAGCAACAATATTATTTGCGGAGTTTCTCTAATTCGTCCCGTTTATTTTTATACGCCTCGGCAATACTTGATCAAGATCTGCTGCCAGCTCGGCATCCCGTATCGCGGAGCCGGAGGAAAATACGTCCCGCCAAAAACGGCCGTTTATCAGGCGTCAGAAAGACGTTCATCGGCCAGCCGCCCCGTCCAGTCGTCAACTGAACAAAGTTCATATAGATCTGATCGACATCAGGACGCTCTTCCATATCGACCTTGATATTGATGAAATGCTCATTCTGGACCGCCGCGACCGCCGGGTCCTCAAACGACTCATGCTCCATCACATGACACCAATGACACGCCGAATAGCCAATGCTGACTAACACAGGCTTGTCCTCGGCATTTGCCCGTTCAAACGCCTCAGCACCCCACGGATACCAATCCACGGGGTTGTGGGCGTGCTGGAGCAGGTACGGGCTGGTCTCATCGATGAGCCGGTTTGTGTGTTTTTCTGTTGATGCCATATTTCAAATTGTTTCACGCCCCACCGCGATTCAGAAACCGCGTAACACCTTTTGAATTCATCACCATTTCGGTTATATTGTACCACTTTCTATGACTTCGGTTGCATTTCAAAACTCCGTCCCATGAAGCAGCGAGCGAATCTTTTCGCCGGCGACTAATCCCGTTTCTCCTCAATGCAGAAGCCTGCGGTTTCGACACGGGCGTAACCTTCAACATTGCCCGAGAACCAACTGCATAAGGAGAAATATCATGACACCATCAACAGAATTGCAGCGTCCCGTTATCAAAACAGAACTGCCGGGACCAAAGTCGCTTGAGATCATCAACGCCGATCATCAATATGTCACGCCGAGCTATCCGCGTCCTGACTATAAACTAGTCGCTGACCACGCCAGCGGCGTCTGGATCACCGACCCGGACGGTAACGTCTTTCTCGATTGCAACGCCGGTGTCGCCGTTTGCTCGACCGGCCATTGCCACCCTGGTCGTTGCGGCGATCTCAAAAACAGGTCAGCGAACTGATCCATCTTTGCGGCACCGATTTTACTACCGCCACATGCCCGAGCTCGGCAAAAGCTCAACGAGATAGTCCCGATCGACGGCCCGACAAAAACACACTTTGCAAACAGTGGTGCCGAAGCGATCGAGACTGCCCTCAAACTCGCGATGTATCACACGGCCGGCAAAATTCATCTCGTTCTTCGGATCGTTCCACGGCCGCACGCTCGGGCTCTTTCGCTCACGTCGTTCAAAAAGGCTCAGCGGCTCGGCTTTCGTCGGCAGGCACTCGACGTCGTTCACGTTCCCTACCCAAATTGCTTCCGCCATGTCCGTTCAATCAAGGCAAGTGCGATGACGGTACACGCCGCATCTGCGACGAGCACGGCATCATGCTGATCGTGGACGAGGTCCAATCAGGAATGGGACGCACGGGCAAGATGTTTGCTCTCGACCATCACGATGGCGTCAAAGCCGATATTGTCTGCATGGCGAAAGGCATCGGTTCGGGTATGCCGATCGGAGCCTGCACCGCCAAAGCCGATATCATGGATTGGCACAAGGGCGCTCACGCCTCGACATTTGGCGGCAATCCGGTCGCCCTGACCGCTGCTCTCAAAACCATCGAACTGCTCGGAAGGCGGCCTCGTGGACAACAGCCGCGATGTCGGAGCTTACCTCGAAGCCGGATTGAACAAGCTTAAAGACAAATACGACTGCATTGCTGATGTACGCGGCTTTGGGATGATGCTCGGCGTCGAGTTCGTCAAAGGCTCGACATAATGGTCAGCATGCCCAGGACCCGGAACTCCGCGACCGCATCGAAATGGCCTGCTTTAACAAAGGCCTCATCATCCTCGGCTGCGGCTCAAACAGCATTCGCTGGTCGCCACCACTGATCCTGGCAAAAGAACACGTCGATGTCGCGTTAGAGATCTTTGACGAAGCGATCGCCGCATCGGTATAGTTTTTTTCGTATTTGATGAAAAAGGCCGGCAAATTCGCCGGCTTTTTTTCGTCCTGAATGTTTAGATTCTGATATAATTCCGCAAATTCTTCGCGTTCGGATTACCCAACATGAATAAATACAAAGATCTATACAAGTGGATGATCATTCCGATGGTCATCATGCAGCTCGGTATCTTTATGGACTATTGG
>JADJRV010000031.1 GCA_016712045.1 Chloracidobacterium sp.
ATTTCGGAGCAGACCGGCTTTATCGATCGGCTGATACAGGGCTCAGCAATGCGACTGTCAGCCAGATATTCACTTCGCAGATCAGCGCGATCGGTATCTCGCCGCAGAACGATGATGTTCGGATCATTGGTCAGAACAACGGTGGTGTTTTTGGCACGGGGACGACCCCGGGGACGACCACTCTGCAAAATCTGGATCCGGGTAATGTCATCCCCAATAACTATGTCGGTCGTGCGGTAATTGATCCGCTAAATGTTAATACCGCGTATGTCACTCTCGCGGCGTTTGGCGTAACAAACGTGTGGAAAACTACAAACCTTAATATCGCCTCGCCGACCTGGACGGCTGCCAACACTGGCCTGCCTTTGGTTCCGGTTAATGCATTTATTGTGGACCCGCTAGAATCAACCCGTCTCTATGCGGGGACTGACATTGGCGTTTATACCTCAGCAGACGGTGGTGCCAACTGGACCCCGTTTGGAACAGGACTGCCTCGTGTAGCTGTATTTGATATTGCAATAGCACCCGGCACACCTAGGCAGGTTCGTATAGCTACTCACGGTAGAGGTTTGTGGCAAACACCGGTAGCGGCTCCGACAGCCGCAGCCGTCTCGATTTCGGGCCGTGTTCTGACAACAGACGGACGTGGGCTGCGTAACGGGGTAGTTACTATCACCGATCAGAGTGGAAATGCACGCAATGTAATAACCGGTGCACTCGGAACATATCGTTTTGACGATCTGGCAACCGGAGCGACTTACGTTATTTCCGTGCGGTCGAGACGGTTTAGCTACGAGCCGCGAGTAGTTGCTCTGACCGACGAACTGACCGGCTTTGACATCACACCATCAATGAACACGAAGGTTGGCGGTGAAAGATCGATAGCTCGTCAGCCGGTAAAGATTGTGGATAATACAAAACGTCGTTAGACGTTTACCGATGTAAATAACGTACCCCGGACGACATTGGATGTTGTCCGGGGTATTTTTTGCTTATTTAGAAATTAGCGGCCTGCGAACGTAGTTTATTTGTGCCTTAGCAGAAATGCTCGTATATCGTCACGCATAAGCGGCACGACCATGTGAGCGATGCCGGGGTAGATCTTAAATTCGGCATTGAGCCCGGCCTGTTTATACAGCGTTTCGGATATCGGCCAGCGGTCGACCGGCATTTTGCCAAAAAGCGGATTGATGATATCCCGGTCTTCGTCGTCGTACGAATCGCCAAAGGGAACTGAGTCGTTCTCGTCCTTGCCGCCGATAAAAATAAAGAGGGCACCTTGCGTAGAGGCCTTAAGATCAGGCTTTTTTCCCGCAACTGTCTTAAAATCAGCGACGCCGATCGGGTAACGCAGCAGTTTGTCTTTATATTTCTCGACCGGAGCGATCGGCCAGCCGCCCGGCGAACCGATCGCCGCGGCTTTGACGCGGTCGGGGTGCAGAAACGTAAATCGGTTGGCAAACATCCCTTGGGCCGAAAACCCGTTGATAAGCACACGCTTGTCAAATTTCATCCCATCCTCAGCCAAACGCTTTCTCGCGTCATCGATCATAGCTACCATCTGCAGGTCGAGCCGACGATATTCTTTCCGATCCGTCACCATCGAATCGCGGTCAAGGCCTGTGTATAGATCTGCCAATCGGTCTGCGGACGCGGAAACACCGGCATCAAAACCGCCACCTTTAATGCGACGCAATGCCCGCCGCAGTCGTCATCCGCTTTTTGACATCGGCCTCGTGAACTGCAAAATCATCATCGACCTTGCCAGTGTTATTTGGCAGGACGAGGATAGTCTGTATTTGCGTCTTTTCGCTTTCGTCACGCAGCTCCGGCGGTACGTACAGATAGTACGGGTATCCAAATCCGGCTCGTGAATCGGCGTCGATGCGGACGAAATCTTTTTCGGTAAGCGGTGCCGGAACCTGAGCCGACACGAAAACAGACGGAATTGAGGCTGATGAATACAGCAGAAAGAAGCGTTTTCATAACCTCTATTTACGCGAAGTTTGAGCAAAAGTTCCTGTGATTCAGGACGAGTGATCGGCAACGATCCGCCAGCCTTCTTTGAATTTGCGGAACAAAAGCGTAAATTTGCCTTCGGATCGTCCTTTTCGCGTTTCAGATGCCAGCTGCCGGTGACGAACGCCGCGTCCTTCGAGAAAACCTCGATCTCGAGTTCGGAAAAGGTAAGCTTGCCCATCTGATCGGTTGTCGCATAGGTCTTTTTATAATTGTCGAGCGTCTGCTGCCAGCCGTAGGTGATGCGGTCGCCGGAGACGAATTTGAGCTTGTCGGATCGCCAATATCCGATAGACATAAACGCATCAAGGTCGCCTCGATTCCATGCCGCAGTCTGGTCGTCCATGATCTTGCGGATCGCGACGGCAGACTTGTTCGATCTGAGCGACGGAGCGCGAAGGCTTGTATGATGAGCAAGAATAAGATCTTGAGCAATATATTTTCATATTTTGAGTTAATTCTACGCCGCGCGAATTTAGGTGCGATTTGCCAAACATTGTCGAGCGAAACTTTACCTGATTCTCAGTCGTGATCTCGATCATCTCTTTTTGCGGCAAGCCGCGTGGACGCCAACCGGCGGGCATAAACCACACGCGGATCTTGTCCCACCAAAATGGAGCCGCGACGGCGTATCGCCAGAGCACGATAAAGAAATGAAAGTTGATGCGGACCGGGTTCCAGCTTTGCGGGTGGTCGTAGATGCCATAGACGACCTTTTCTTTTTCCTCGGCAAACGAGCCAAACATCTTATCCCAAATGATCAGAAACTCGCCAAAATTCTTGTCTAAATATGGGAAGTTCACGCCATGATGCACACGGTGATGTGACGGCGTCGTAAAGTATTTTTCAAACCAGCCGAGCTTGCCGATAAATTCTGTATGGTGCAGAAACGCGATGAATAGGTGAATTCCGGCCATCATGTAAATATAAAACGGCGGAAACCCGATCAGTGCTAGCGGCCAAAAAAACAGAAATGAGCAAAACCTCTGGGTCACGCTCGCCCGCAGAGCGACCATAAAATTCATCTCTTCGGCAGAGTGGTGCGGCGAATGTGCGGCCCACATTATATTGATCGCGTGTCCCCAGCGATGCACCCAATAAAAGATAAAATCGACGCCGAGCAGCAGCACAATGAACGACCACCAATGCATCTCAAACGTCCAGATGCGATAGTTTTCCCACAGATAGCCATAGACGACATAAACACCCGCCGCGACTAGCACATTCACCGTTTGGTTGCCGAGAGCTGTGCCGAAATTTGCGACCGCCTCAGGAAACGAAACATAGTCCCGCCGATATATGTAACAAAGAGCGACCTCGATCAACACGAAAAAGATCGCGATCGGCGTGAGATATGTGTAGACGTTTACTTCCTGCATTCGCGATAAATATAACCCGAAATGTGGTGTTCTACAAAAAGGCCGATGCAGATACGCACCGACCACATTTTGAAAGTTTTGGTCGGTCGGACGGGGGCAAGATGGACCAAAGTGGACCAAGCTAATTCTTTGGCGTCTTTGCCGCGTCATATGCTGCCTGAGCGGCGACCTGCTCTTTTTGCTTGTCGGTCAACGCGATGCCCGCTTTTTCGAGCGTTGCGGCATTGATGCCACCGGTTTCTTTTAGGCCATTGGCCTTTTGATAGGCTTTGACGGCATCTTTCAGAGCATCGCTACGTTCACCATTTGCCTCGCCGGTAAACATCTTTCCATCTTTCAGCACCTTTTGAAGCAGTGATCTGATCTTTGTTCGCCGAAAGGGCCGGGCTTTTCGGGCCTGACGTCTTGGCTTCGGTTTGATGGCATGTCTTGTAAGTCGTTTTGCCGGCTTAGTCTCGGGAGCCGTGAATGAACTGGGGGAAACGGGTATCAGCTTTTGCTTATCGGTAAGAGCGATGCCCATTTTCTCAAGCGTCGCTCGATTGAGCGAACCGGTTTTGGTCAGCCCGTTATCGCCTTGATATGCCTTGATGGCAGTTTTCCATTCGGCACTGGAAACACCCGTAACCTCGCCGGTAAATTTACCCTTGGATTTGAGCATTGTCTGAGCTTCTTTGACCTGATCCTTGGTCGAACGAAATTGGGGCGGCTTTGCAGGTTTATCTACGGCCGCGGTCGTTGCGGCCGGCGTTGGCGTCGGTGTCTGAGCACCTGCGAGAGCGGCGAATACAAATATTGCGGACAGTAACAAAAATATCTTTCTAACCATTATGTTTCTCCTAAGTGGGTTTTACGGCCGACGTCAAAAGTCCGAAAAAACGACAGCCGTTTCTTGGTTTCAAATTCTTAAATTTTTTGATTTACTTGAGAAGTATTAACCGAATTTATTTTCATGTCAAGAGCATTTTTAGTAGCTCCGTAGTTCAATGAAAGCTGCTATCTACGAACAATTTAAAGGGCCAATCAACGTGACTCAAGTCGTCGACCCCGAGCCGTCACCCACCGGCGTTGTGCTCGCGGTAAAAGCGTGCGGGATCTGCCGCAGCGATTGGCACGGCTGGATGGGCAATGACCCTGATATCAATCTGCCGCATGTGCCGGGACACGAGCTTGCGGGCGAGGTTGTTGCTATCGGATCTGAAATTAGAAATTTCAAATTAGATGATCGGGTGACTCTGCCCTTTGTTTGCGGTTGCGGCACGTGCGAACCCTGTATTGCAGGCAACCAACAGGTCTGCGACCACCAATTCCAGCCCGGCTTTACCGCTGGGGCGGTTTTGCCGAATATGTCGCTATCGAATATGCCGACACTAATCTTGTTCGTCTGCCCGACGAGATCGATTTTGTAACTGCAGCTAGCCTAGGTTGCCGCTTTGCAACATCGTATAGAGCGGTCGTCGATCAAGGTGAAGTCGCCGCCGAACAATGGGTCGCCGTCCACGGCTGCGGAGGCGTTGGCCTCTCGGCAATAATGATTGCTGCTGCGTTTGGTGCTAGGGTGATCGCCGTCGATATCGCCGAGGACAAGCTGCAATTTGCCCGTTTGATCGGAGCCGAGGTCGCGATCGATTCGAGTTATGGCGATCCTGTCGAAGCGATCCTCGACATCACCGACGGCGGTGCTCATATTTCGATCGACGCTCTCGGACATCCGGATATTCTCGTCAACTCAATTTCGTCTTTGCGAAAACGTGGAAAGCACATCCAGATCGGCATTATGGAATTTGGCAAACATCTGACGCCGATCCCAATCGACAAGATCATCGGCCGCGAACTCGAACTCATCGGCAGCCACGGAATGCAGGCACACCGCTATCCCGAAATGCTCGAGATGATCCGCATGGGTAAACTCGAGCCGCGGAAGCTGATCGAAAACGGTCTCACTTGACGAATCGGTAAACGAGCTTGCGGATATGAATAGTTTCTCGGGAACGGGCGTGACCGTATCGATCGACAAATTCTGACACTGCGAACTGTGGGGGCATGGGCTTGGAAAAATGCGCTTGAGCTGCTGAATGAACATTCATTCAGTTATAATTCCTGCAATTAGAAGCGCTAAACTTTGGGAAGTAAGGACAAGTTATGAACATCGCAAAAGCCGCAGTTTTAGGTGCGGGAACAATGGGAGCGGGCATCGCCGCTCATCTTGCAAACGAGGAATTCCGACGCTGCTGCTCGACATCGCGCCGCAGGATTGCGAGGCCGAGGGGGGGGAAGGGGGGGCCCTCGAATCGCCGCAGGTCAAAACCAGATCGTCAATTCGCTTTTTGATGCGGCGAAGAAATTAAAGCCGGCGCCGTTTATGCTGGGCGACAATGCCAAGCTGATCACGACGGGAAATTTCACCGACGATCTCGCAAAGATCAAAGACTGCGATTTTGTCATTGAGGCCGTCGTCGAAAACCTTGAGATCAAGCACAAGCTTTACGCTGAAGTCGATAAGCACCGCAAGCCCGGAGCGGTGATCGCATCGAACACGAGCGGCATACCGATCGACTCGATAGCCGAGCCGTTCTCGGACGATTTCAAGGCTCATTTTGTCGGCATCCACTTTTCAACCCGCCGCGTTATATGAAGCTCGTCGAGGTGATCCCCGGCAGCAAAACAAGCGGCGAGATCGCTTGTAAGATATCCGGTTTTCTCGATCAGCGGCTTGGCAAAGGTGTGGTTCCGGCAAAGGATCGCCCTAATTTCATTGCCAACCGCATCGGCGTTTTCGGCATGATGGCGACGATCCACGAGATGATCGCCGGCGGCTGGACACCGACCGAGGTCGATCAGATGACCGGCAAAGCGATCGGCCATGCGTCATCGGCGACGTTCCGCACGTCGGATCTAGTTGGGCTCGATGTTACGGCTCACGTTACGAACAATCTTTATCCTGCGGTACTGGATGACGAAGACCGCGATGTTTTTGTCTTGCCCGAATTGATCCAGACGCTGCTCGACAAAAAGCTGCTCGGCGACAAGACCAAAGGCGGGTTCTTTAAGAAATCAAAGGACGCCGAGGGCAAACGCGTCATTCTCGAACTCGATCTAAACACTTTTGAATACAAGCCGCAGGAAAAAACAAAATTCCCGTCGCTCGATGCCGCAAAGGGTATTGAAGATAAAGCCAAACGTGTAAAAGCCCTCGTTTGGGGCGACGACCGCGTTGGCGAATTTCTCTGGAAAACGACGTCGCGTGTTTCGCGATACGCCGCCAATCGCATACCGGAGATCGCGGATACGATCGTCGAGATCGACAACGCGATCAAGTGGGGATTTGGCTGGGAAGTCGGTGTTTTTGAGGCTTGGGATGCTATCGGCGTGACCGAATCGGTCGAGCGGATGCGTAAAGAGGGGCAAGCAATTCCGGCAAATGTCGAGAAAATGCTCGCGTCCGGTGCGACCAGTTTTTATAAGAACGAAGGCGGCAATCATTCGTTTTACGATCTAGTTGCGGGCGAATACAAACCGATGCCCGCTCGTCCCGGCGTTCTGATCCTCAAAGACATCAAGGAACGCACCGGCGTTATCAAATCCAATCCGGGAGCGTCGCTCATCGATATCGGCGACGGAGTCGCTTGTCTCGAGTTTCACTCCAAGATGAACTCGATCGGCGGCGACACGGTGCCGATGATGAATTTTGCGATCGACGAGGTCGAGAAAAATTTCACCGGGCTCGTCGTCGGCAATCAGGGCGGCAATTTTTCGGCCGGGGCCAACATCATGATGCTCCTGCTTGCGGCTCAAGAGGAGGAGTGGGACGACATCAATATGATGGTCCGTGCCCTGCAAAACGCGGTGATGCGGCTGCGTTACTCGGCAAAGCCGGTCGTCACTGCACCATACGGCCTGACGCTCGGCGGCGGCTGCGAGATCGCGATGCATGGCGATAAGGTGCGTGCGGCGGGTGAAACATACATCGGCCTCGTTGAGGTCGGCGTAGGCGTAATCCCGGCCGGTTGCGGAACCAAAGAAATGACAATGCGTGCGATGGACGCTGCGGCGAAAGCACGTGACGCTGATCCGCTCGCGTTCCTCAAGAAAACATTTGAAACGCTCGGCATGGGCAAGGTCGCGACCTCGGCTCAAGAGGGACGTGCATTCGGGTTCCTTCGCGATTCCGACGCGATCTCGATGAACGGCGACCGTTTGATACAAGACGCCAAGCAAGAAGTACTAAATCTGGCCGCCGCCGGATACGTCCAGCCGGTCGAGCGGACGGATATTACCGTGCTTGGTGAGCCGTTGAAGCGGCATTAAAACTCGCACTGCACATGATGAAACAAGGCGGATTTATCTCGGAACACGACCAGAAGATCGGTCACAAACTCGCTCACGTCATGGCGGGCGGCACGATCAATCATCGGACTCAGGTTAGCGAGCGTTACCTGCTCGACCTCGAACGCGAAGCATTTATTTCGCTTTGCGGCGAGCGTAAAACGCAGGATCGCATCGCGGCGATGCTCAAGACGGGCAAGCCGCTGCGAAACTAGCTGTCGTTGGCCGAGACGGTAAAGCCAAACGATGGTGAGGGGATAACCATGAAAACCATATTTTTGACCGTTATTTTATTGAGTTTTTTGGGTTGTAACGGTGATCATGCGGTCGTGCAGGCAAATCTGCTTGACGCTTGCTCAACGGCCAATCAAGGCAAGAATGTGACAACGAGCGGCTACTTGGATGACGGCAACGGGCTAATGTGCTCCAACCCCGGCGCGGCCCGTATGACGTGTGGATATTCAGTTCTTACAAATCCGGGTGGTTCAAAGGTTTTCTCCGCTTTCATCAACAATGGGAGCGGAGCAAATCAAGCCGAAAAGATGCCTGCTGGATATAAAAAAGAAGACCTTAAGATTCACGACGACAAAGGTTCGGTGATCACCTTGTCTGACAAAGTGAAGCTAACAGGCAAGATGACCGTCTTAGCGGACCGACGCGATTGCTCGATGGACGTAGATAAGATCGAGAGATAATATGTACCGCTGCACCTGGGCATCGAACGAGCTAAACATCCCGTACCACGACACCGAGTGGGGCGTGCCGGTGCATGATGACCGGACGTTTTTTGAGTTTTTGATACTTGAGGGTGCTCAGGCCGGTTTGTCGTGGGACACAGTTTTGAAAAAGCGGGATGCGTATCGCGCGGCGTTTGATAATTTTGACCCGGCAAAGGTTGCCAAATACACGGACGCAAAATGTGCGAAATTGATGCTCAACGAAGGCATCATCCGCAACCGTCTCAAGATCGCTTCGGCGGTAAGAAATGCCAAAGCATTTCTTGCAGTGCAAAAGGAGTTTGGCTCGTTTGATAAATACATCTGGGGCTTTGTTGGCGGCAAACCGATCGTCAATAAGCTAAAAGGCCACGGTGATGTTCCGGCGAAAACGGACATTTCCGACGCGATGTCAAAAGATCTGAAAAAGCGCGGCTTTAACTTTGTCGGGTCGACGATAATGTATGCGTTTATGCAGGCGACGGGAATGGTCAATGATCATCTCGTAAGCTGTTTCAGATATAAGGAGTGCTGCAAATGATCAGGAATGTTGTCCTGGCTATCTTTGTTGCGATCATTTCGTTGTCATGCGTAAAGGCAGGCGGCATCGGCGTCGTTAGTTTTACCGACGCGTGCACCGGAGCCCCCAACCGAAGGGTGTCGGTCGCAGGTATCATAACGAATCCGGAGAGTACGTGCTCCTCTGGCTCGGGAACGGAATGCACGATGTGGTTGTCGGACCCTGAAGGTAAGCATGACATCCTGTTTAATCTGGTCAAAGGTTCGGGACCGAATCAAGCTGAGAAGGGCAGCAATGATCGCTTGACGATCCGCGATTCCAAGGGAAACGTTGTCGATACCTCCGCGAAGGTTGTCCTGACCGGAAAAACGACGCTGCTCTCATCTTCGTCAGGAACTCCGTTTTGCACGCTGGACGATACGGAGATATCGCGGTAGTCATGGATCATCCGGTAACGTCTGCGGTCAGATATTTGAGAGAGAAAAAGGTTGATTTTGTGCCTCACCTTTACGATTACGTCGAAAAAGGCGGGACGGCGGAGTCAGCTAAGCAGTTGGGCGTGGATGAACACTCGGTCGTTAAGACATTGATTTTTGAAACAAACGAGAAACGGCCTCTGATCGTGCTGATGCACGGCGGCCATTTGGTTTCGACCAAAAATCTTGCACGCCACATCGGCGTCAAATCGGTCGAGCCCGCAACGCCGGAGCGTGCATCTAAACGCACTGGCTACTTAGTCGGCGGCACTTCGCCATTTGGCATACGCACGGCAATGCCCGTTTATGTTGAGAATACGATATTTGATCTCGACAAGATCTATATCAACGGCGGCAAGCGTGGTTTTTTGGTCGAGATCGAGCCGGGAGTTCTAAAAACGGTCTTAAGAATCGAAGAAGTCGAGGTCGGAATTGAGAATTAGGAATTGCCCACGAAATGCACGAAAGACACTAAAAAGTGGTTTTCTTATTTCGTGTATTTGGTGTGTTTCGTGGGTAAATAAAATTATGAAAGAAGCAGTAATAGTATCGGCCGTGCGGACGGCTGTGGGTAAGGCGCCAAAGGGTACGTTGAAAAATACGCGTTCTGACGAGCTTGGGGCGACGGCGATCAAAGAGGCGGTTGCACGTGCGGGCGTTGACGCGTCGCTGATCGACGATGTGATCATGGGCTGCGCGTTTCCCGAGGCTGAGCAGGGTATGAACGTCGCACGGACGGCGTCGATTCTCGCTGGGCTGCCTGTCGAGGCTTCGGCGATGACCGTTAACCGTTACTGCTCGTCCGGTTTGCAGACGATCGCTCTCGCCGCGGAACGCATTATGGCGGGCGGTGCCGATGCAATTGTCGCGGGTGGACTGGAATCGATGACCGTTATCCCGATGGGCGGCAACACGTTTCGCCCAAATCCCGGGCTGGCGGACACCTATCCGGATTACTATTTGAACATGGGCCTTACGGCTGAAAATCTCGCCAAAAAATACGAGATCACTCGTGAGCAAGCGGACGAGTTTTCATACAATTCGCACCGCAAAGCACTTGCCGCGATCGCCGAAGGCAAATTCACGGACGAGATCGTGCCGATGAATGTTTTTGTCGACGAATTTGACGAAAGCGGACGTGTCCGACGCAAAGAGATCGTCTTTGCCCAGGACGAAGGCCCGCGTGCGGATACTTCGATCGAGGGGCTGGCGAAACTGAGAGCAGTATTTCATGTAAACGGAACAGTTACTGCGGGAAACTCTTCGCAGATGTCCGACGGGGCAGCGGCATCGGTGGTGATGTCCGCTGATAAAGCAAATGAGCTTGGCATCAAGCCGCTCGCACGTTTCGTCTCATTCGCAACTGCCGGCTGCCTGCCCGAAGAAATGGGCATCGGCCCGGTCTATGCGATACCAAAGGCTCTGAAGCTCGCGGGACTAACGCTTGATCAGATCGATGTCATCGAGCTAAACGAAGCTTTTGCCGCACAAGGCCTATCTGTCATGAAGGTCCTCGAAATGGACCCAAGCAAAGTCAATGTCAACGGCGGAGCAGTCGCCCTCGGCCACCCGCTTGGGTGTACCGGAGCCAAACTGACCGCGACCGTTTTACAGGAACTAAAACGCACCGGCAAACGCTACGGCATGGTCACAATGTGCGTCGGCGGCGGCATGGGAGCAGCGGGGATCTTTGAACGGCTCGATTAGCACTGCGAGGAGGCCATGTTAACAAACAACAAACCGGTGATCCTTATCCCAACTATCAATAAGGATGAGGCGAAACAGTTTTACGAGACAACCCTAGGTTTGACCTTTAAGTCCGACGATGGCTTCGCACTCGTCTTTGATACGGGCGGCATCATGTTAAGAGTAACCCCGGTCCAGAAGTTTACGCCGCATGAATTTTCGGTGCTTGGCTGGGAAGTTGATGACATTGCGGCATCCGCGACGGATCTTAGTTCCCGCGGCGTCAAATTCGAGTTCTACGACTTTCCGTGGATGACGCAGGACGAGCAAGGTATCTGGGCGGCACCCGACGGAACAAAGGTGGCGTGGTTCAAGGACCCGGACGGAAATCTGCTGTCGATCTCACAGCACGCGAAATAGATCAAAAAAGAGGAGCATTAAAATGGAAGCACAAATGGAAAAAGAATATGTAAAGGGTGGCGAGTTTTTGATCACTGACCAGACGACGTCAGAGGTTTTTACGCCGGAGGATTTTACAGACGAGCATAAGATGATCGGCGAAACGTGCCGTGAGTATATCGACAACGAGGTCGTACCAAATATGCCCGCACTTGAGGAGCATGACTACGAAGTCGGCCGCGGCCTGTTGAAAAAGGCGGGTGAGTTGGGGCTGCTCGGTGCAAATATCCCGGAGGAATACGGCGGCATGGCGCTCGATCAGACGTCGGGCTGCATCATCGCCGAGATGGTCGGGCGAGGCAGCGGTTTTGGTTCGACGTACGGTGCGCAGACCTCGATCGGATTGCTTCCGATACTTTATTGGGGTAGCGAGGAGCTCAAAAAAGAGTGGATACCAAAGATCATCTCGGGCGAAGCCGTCTCGGCATATTGCCTGACCGAATCAAGCTCCGGCTCGGACGCTCTCGGTGCAAAATGCGTTGCAAAACTTAGCGATGACGGCCAGACGTGGACACTCAACGGCGAAAAGATGTGGATCACGAACGGCGGATTTGCCGACGTGTATCTCGTCTTTGCCAAGGTCGATGGCGAGAAAGATAAATTCTCGTGCTTTCTCGTCCCGCGTAGCGACAATTGCCGTCCCGGCAACGAAGAGCACAAACTCGGCATCAAATCGTCGTCGACGACCGCGGTCATCCTTTCCGACGCAAAAATTCCTGTCGGCAACCTGATCGGCAATGTCGGCGACGGTGCCAAGATCGCTTTTAACGTGCTGAATGTGGGACGTTTCAAACTCGGTGCTTCGGTTACGGGCGGGGCAAAACTCGCTATTCACGAGGCAGTTCGGTATGCCAATGAGCGTCATCAGTTCAACAAGCCGATCTCATCGTTTGGTGCGATCAAGCACAAGCTCGCCGAGATGGCGATCCGCACTTGGGTTGCCGAATCGATCACCTACCGCACGGTCGGCATGATCGACGCTCTGATCGGCGACGATGCCGACAACGCGAAGAAGCTGCAGTCGATCGAGGAATACGCGGTCGAATCGTCGATCAACAAGGTCGCGTGTTCTGAAGCTCTCGATTACGTCGTTGACGAAATGGTCCAGATCTACGGCGGTTACGGCTATTCGGCGGATTATCCTGCCGAACGTGCGTACCGCGATGCCCGCATCAACCGCATCTTCGAGGGCACGAACGAGATCAACCGAATGTTGATCCCCGGCCAACTGATGAAGCGTGCGATGAAAGGCAAGCTTGGGTTGCTACAAGCCGCAACCGCCTTGCAGGAAGAGATCCTCAATCCGCAGATGTCGTTTGATGAGGACACGGGCATTCTCGCGGCGGAGACAAGGCTTGCTGCAAATGCGAAGAAAACGGCGCTGATGGTGCTTGGCAAGGCTGCTCAAAAATACATGATGGAGCTCGCTAACCAGCAAGAGGTTTTGGTCAATTGCGCTGACATCATCATGGACGCATACCAGATGGAAACCGCCATCCTGCGTGCCAAAAAGTTCGCCGACAAGAACGGTGAAGAGGCCGCCGGCCGCTATATCGATATGGCCAGCGTCTATTGCAACGACGCCATGCAGCGTGTCGAAGCTGCAGCAAAAACACCATCGCCGCCATCGCCGAAGGGGACGAAGGCCGCACTCTGCTGGTCGCCCTAAAGCGGTTTACCAAAACAATTCACCCATCAACACGATCACCGCCCGCCAGCGAATTGCGGATACGATGATAGCGGCGAATACTTATACTTACTAGATTTAAGGCTCACTGATTTAGATTTGATATTTGGCAATGATGGTTATCCCGTCATTGCCATTTTTTATTTGAAATCTGAAATTAAAAATCTAAAATTTGAGATTTCAAATTTGAAATTTCATATTGGATATATAAAATAATCGGAAAAAAATTAAGGAGCACAATATCTAATGAAGTACTCAACTTTCGAAGAACTTCCTGTCTGGAAAGCCTCGATCCAGTTTGCTCTGCGGGTGTTTGAATTTACTGCAAAGGCGGATTTTCGTGGTCTTTGAGATACAAAAAACCAGCTTGAGCGTGTAGCACTTTCTATTTCAAATAATATCGCCGAAGGGTTTGAACGGGGAACGACCAAGGAACTTATTAACTTTTTGTATTACGCCCGCGGCTCGGCTGGTGAGTCACGGTCAATGCTGCGTTTGTGTGAATCAACTGCTCGGTTTTCAAATTTCAAATCTGAAATTTCAAATTTGATAACTCAGGCGACTGGTATTTCAAAGCAATTGCATGGCTGGCTTGGTTCTTTAAAAGACAGCAATATCAAAGGCGATAAATATTTTGATAAACAGACAAAACGTAATGTCGAGCAGGATAAGGAATTTGAAGAATTTGACCGTGAGATGGAGAGGTATAAGCGGGAGCTGGAAGAAAAGCTGATGCAGCGGGGCGTCGACAAGCAAGCTTAGATTTCTGTAAGAATACAAAAAACCCGGAAGCCGTAATTGGCAACCGGGGCTTTTTTGTGACCAAAATATCAATGGTTTAGTAACCGTAATATATAGTCTTTGGTTTTGTTTTTTTAGTGATGATCGCTCCTGCGGCGACTCCCGCACCTGCACCGATCAGAGCACCTTTCTTGCCGCCGATCAACGCACCGATGATCGCACCGGCACCAATTGATACGCCATAGTTAATTTTCTTTCGGTGCTTTTGGTAGGTGCTACGGTTGTCGTAGCCATAGTATGAGCCGTTGTCGTAGTAGCCCGACTGGTTTTGCTCTTGATAATATGCGTTGCTGTAACTGCGGTTATCGTTATTGCGGCCTCGGCGGCCGTCACGTTCCTGGTTTTGATACGAAGCGTTGTTGTAACCGCGTTCGTTGTAACTGCGGTCTCGCCGCCGGTTCGAGTCGCAATTTTGTCTCTGAGCAAATGTGGCTGTTGCGGACAACAATACCGTGAGCATCCCGCCCATTAGCAATGTCATTGTAAATTTTTTCATTTTCTTACTCCTTGTTTCGATCTGCAATTGCCGCTCGCGGCGGGTTCACCTGTATAGGGAGCAAGCCTTGTGCCAAAAGGGCGATGTTGTTGTAATGTAACGGTTTAGGAGGATAATGGGCCGTTAGATTCTCGCAAAGGGCAAACCATATACGCCACGAGACAGACATTTTGGTGCGCCGGGTCTTAAGAGGGTGAAAGCGTGCCGATCAGGTAAAAGATCGAAAGGATCGCGACGGGCAGGAGATTTAATATTATCCCGGCGGCGGGAAAGAGGCGTTTGTTTTTTGGCAAAACAATACCGATCGCTCCCATCAAGAGGCCGAAAATATGACTTGCGACGGGTATCAGAAAAAAGATCACAGCGAACACCACAACGGCTGTGCCCATGCCGCGAAAATCGGATATCCCGCGAGACTCGTGTATAAAGAGGTCGCTCAAAATCTTTGTAAATCCATCGACGTAAAACACCAGGTACAGCATCACGACAAAATAGACCCACACGCCTAATGCCGTCAGGCATGATGCGATGCCGAGTTTTGAGTGTCGTTTTTGTGCGGCGGCGTCCATTATCAGCAGATATTACTCCCGAAATCTTATCAATACAAATTTGCGCGCTGTTCAAAAAAGTTGTTTCATTTTGCGCGCCCGTGTGGTAGAATTTCGTTGTCTGTAACCCTAAGCGCCAGAACACATTACCTTTCAACGGTTAAACCACCTCTTTAATAAATGCTCAAAAGTCCAATTCACGAGCTTGCACTGTTTTTTGACATGGAGTGGGTTCCGGATGCCGCCGGGGCCAAGCGGCTATTTGACCTAGACGACGACACGACCGAGCTCGACGCGATGCAAAGGCTGTGGGAACATTCCCCGCAGTATGATGCCGAAAAAAATCCGCGGCCGTTTCTCAAATATATGTTTTCGCGGGTGGTGTCGATCGCGTTTCTTTCGCGAAAGTCGTTTTTTAACCGCGATAACGAAAGAGTCGTCGAGTTTTCGCTAAATTCGCTTCCAAAACTACCGCTTGAGGAAATGGACGTTGACGAAGCGTCGATCATCGACCGCTTTTTGTATATCCTGGGCGAACGGCGGCCGCAGCTTGTTGGGTATAACTCGGCAGAATCTGATCTGCAGGTGCTGATCCAACGCGGGATCATCAACGAGGTGACCGCACCGGCGTTTAACGAGCGGCCAAACAAGCCTTGGGAAGGGCCGGATTATTTTGACGCCCGCAACAGCGAGGCTCATTTTGACATATTGAAAAAGCTGTCTGGCGGGGCTATGTCGCCAAAGCTGGATGAGCTGGCAAAGCTCTGCGGCTATCCGGGCAAGATCGATGTCAAGGGCGATCAGGTCACCGATCTGTGGTTGGAGAGCAACCTGACAAAGATCGTCGAATACAACCAGATCGACGTCCTCAACACATATCTCGTCTGGCTGCGTGTTGTGTATTTTGCGGGGCAACTGACCGAGGAACAATACATGGACGAGCAAGAGCAGTTTCGTGAGTTTCTTGAGTCAGAAACTGAAAAGCCCGAGAAAGCATTTATCAACGATTTCTTGGCCAAATGGCCGCACTAACCACCCTATGAAATTTGGTAAGATCTACCACGAAAATTGTATCGACACGCTGCAGCGGCTGCCCGACGACATGATCGATATGACGATCACCAGTCCGCCCTACGACGACCTGCGCGTCTATAACGGATATATTTTCCCGGTCGAGGAGATAGCCAAGGCTCTGTTTGCGAAGACAAAACCGGGCGGCGTGGTGCTGTGGGTCGTCGGCGATCGTACGGTTAATGGCGACGAAACGCTGACCAGTTTTAAGCACGCGTTTGCGTTTCGAGAAGCGGGTTTAACGTCCACGACACGATGATCTACGCCAAAAACAATCCGATCCCGAGCGATTGCGGCAAGCGTTACCGGCAGTGTTTTGAGTATATGTTTTGCTTTTCTAAGGGGCAGCCGAAAACTTTTAACCCGCTCACCGAGCCGACAAAGTCTGCCGGACAAAAGATCAAGGCCTTTCGCATAACTGAGGTTGGGCGGGGCAATCTGCCGGACGAAGATATCGGACGCGAGATCAAGACACAGCGAAAGCTTGGGAATATCTTCTATTACAACGTCGGCACCTCCAGCTCGCGTGACCGGATCGCGTTTGAGCATCCGGCTATTTTCCCCGAGCAGCTTTGTGAGGACCAGATCCGCACTTGGACGAACGAGGGTGATCTCGTCTATGACTGTTTTATGGGCAGCGGCACGACCGCCAAGACCGCTCATCTGCTTGACCGCGAATGGCTCGGGTCTGAAATATCCGCCGAATATGTCGCTCTCGCCGAGCGGCGTGTCGCCATTTATCAGGGCGAATTGAAAGTCGCCTCGTTCAAATAACAACCAATCCCTCGCCACAAGCGTCTATATATTGAACGACAAAAGGCTCTCCTTAATCTACCGTTCAGGAAATTTGAACTTATGAGATCGATATTTATCGCGGCGGCGTTAGCAATTTGTTTTACAGCGGTTGTCTCGGCCCAGCCGAGGCCTGTCGACAAGACGCCAAATACTGCGGCAAAGCCGGCACCGGCGACGTTTGAGGCAAAGTACGAGGGCGGGATGTTTGGTTACAGCGACAAGATCGACGGCACGCTCAATTTTGACGACGCCAATCAGCGGCTGGTTTTTCGCGGAAAAGACAACAAAGAAAAATTTGGCATTCCGTACGATGCGTTTCAGGTGATCTATCCTCAGTCGCAATCCGTCACGTCCACGGGCGGTAACGTCGTCAGCCATATTCCTCTGCCAGGAGCTGGATTAGCGAGCCTCATAAAATCGAAACGGCGTTATATGGTGGTACAGTTTGACGACCCGGATGTGGATGTTAAGGGTACGACGAGCTTTAAGATCGAGGACAAAGAATTGCTCGATTCGGCACTACAAACGCTGGCGCAAAAAGCCAAGCTTTCACAACGCGGAGACGCTTATTTCAAGCCAAAAACTCCAAAGAGCGATAATTAATTGAGATCGCCGAAACGATGCTGGAGGATCGCAGTGATCGCGATCGCGGCAGTTTCGGCACGAAGAATACGGCCGCCGAGAGTTACGATATTGATATCGTGTTCGGCGGCCATTTTTAATTCAACATCATCCCAACCGCCTTTCGGACCGTAAAGGGCGGTTATTTTTTTGTCGGCTGTGATGCTAGAAAAATCGACGCCGTCGCGTTCGGAAAACAGCACAACATTCTCACTATCTAATTCGTCAATCAGTTTTTCAAAAGCCGCTGGTTCGATTATCTCCATCAGCTTTGCGCGGCCGGTCTGTTTGGTTGCTTCCATTGCGATACGGCGCCAGCGTTCGAGACGACGAGCGGCATCTTTTTGTTTTACGTCGCAGCGGATCGTGATCAGCGGAATGAGTTTTGTGACGCCCAGCTCGACGGACTTTTGAACTATGAGATCATACTTTTCGCCATTAAGGACAGTTGCCGCGATGGTGATAGCAAATGGTGACTCGGGTGAAGATGGCTCGATCTCATCTTTGACCGACAGCATCGTTTCTTTCTTGCCGATCTCGCTTATCGTGCAGGCAAATTCATTTCCAGCGCCGTCAAAGACGGAGACTTCGTCGCCGACGTGGAGCCTCAAAACATCACGCAGATGCCGCGTCTCGTCGGCATCAAGAGTGACAACGTTGTCGATGAAGCTATTTATCGGAGCGAAAAACCGTCTCATAAAAAAAAAAAAAAAAATATTTAACGCCGGAGAAAGGCGGGGAAAAAAAAAAAAAAAAAAAAAAAAAAAAGAGAAAAAAAAGCGGTCGCCCGTTTATCTGGTTAATTCCTTACTAGCGTATTTGCGTTAAATATCTTCCTTAGCTTGTCCAAATTTCTCCAAATAATCAGGAGACTGTTGCCGCAGATCGACCCACGATTCGAATAGCTCGGGCGTTTGCAGCCACACGCGAAACCACTCGGCGATCTCGGCGTTTACCTGCCGCATATCAGGATCGACGCGTGTTCGTTCGGCTGTTTCGGCGGCCTGCTGCTTAGCGGTTATGGCGGCCTCTCGCACTAGCCTAACACCTTCTTTATCGACGTCGTTTTTATATTTTGCCCGCAGAGATTCAAGATTACGTAATGAAGTTAACGCACTTTTTAGCCCGCTGATGTCTAGCACATTGCGAAAAGCCGCTTCGTATGGCCGGTTTGACGCACGGGCAATGTACAGCTCCATTATCTCGGAATGCCGCAGATCAGCGCCCTCGTCAGCCAACAGTCGAGCTATCTGCATCGGCGAATCCACCGCCTGCTCACCATATTGCCCACGAACCGCCTCTTCGATAGCTTCGATCTCGAGGGCGCCGATGTTTTCGCAGTCGAGCTTTTCCCAGACTTCGATGACCAGATCATTTTTTGTGCGGGATTTCCACATAAGCGAGACAGGTGACAAGAGAAAGCGAGACAAGAGACGAGATCAGGATCCGTCTCTTGTCTCTGGTCTCCCGTCTCTCGTCTTCCCAATGAGTTCCGTCGACGAGTGATCTTTAGGGTCGCCGACGATGGCTACGCGGCCGCCGACTTCGCGGATGATGTCGCGTTCGGGAACGGTGTCGGCCGTGTAATCGGTGCCTTTTGCGTGAATGTCGGGACGGATGTCGCGGATAAGCTGCTCGACCGTCGGTTCGTCAAAGATGGTCACGAAATCGACGCATTTCAACGAAGCGATCAGCTCGGCACGTTCATTTTCCGGCATGAACGGTCGGCCTTCGCCCTTTAGAGCGTGAGCCTGACGGTCCGAATTTATGCCGACTATCAAATCACCGCCGAGTTCTTTGGCACCGGCCAGATACCGCATATGCCCAACGTGTAGCAGATCAAAACAGCCGTTGGCTAGCACGATCGTCGATCCTTGCTCGCGAGCATCGGCGACGTGTTTGACGAGTTCTTTTCGGCTTAAGATCGGGGCTGATAGATCAGACATTGTCGTTTATTTGGCGTGGTTGGCAACTGCCGGATCATTGTTCTCGGCGATCGAGGCTGTGAGTTCGGCGGCGGTCACTGAGGCCGTTCCTTTTTTCATGACAACAATGCCGCCTGCGTGATTAGCTATTTTTGCAGCCTCGGCAAAACTCATTCCCGACGCGAGTCCCAAAGTATATGCCGCGATCACAGTATCGCCCGCACCCGTAACATCGACCGGCTCCGTTCCGCCAACGGCATCGATCTGCAGCGGCGACTGGCCGTTTCAAAAAGCTGCACGCCGCGATTGCCGTTTGTTACGAGCAGAGACTTGAGGCCAAGCCGCTCGCAAAGTTGGCCGCAATCGTCCGGCTTAAAATTTTCACCAAGTATCTGAGCGACCTCGTCGCTGTTTGGCGTCGCGCTTGTTGCGCCGTTAAAACTTTCGAGCCGGAAACGTGAATCCACGACGAGGGGTATGCCGCGCTCGCGTGAGATCGCCAGAGCGTCGGCAAAGATCTCAGGAAATACCGCACCGCAATTGTAATCCGAAATAATGATCGCGTCCGCATTTGGTCCGGCTGCCGTGAGACTGTCACGCAGTTTTTGCTTTGTCGCGGCGTCGAGGTCGGGTGACGCTTCGTAGTCGATTCGTATGACCTGTTGACGGGCGGCGTAATGTTGACCGGCTAAAACTCGAACCTTTGTTGTTGTGGTAAACGATGCATCCGTGACGATATTGTCCGTAGCGATACCAGACTCACGCAAAGCATCTAGCAGCAAGCCGCCGTTGGCATCCTCACCTGCGAGTCCTATCAACACAGGCTTGCCGCCAAGCGATGCTACATTCACCGCCGCGTTTGCCGCCGAGCCGGGCACCGTTTTGGTCGTGTCGTGACGCAAGATAAACACGGGAGCCTCACGCGAAACGCGCGATATAGTGCCGTTTAGAAACTGATCGGCCACGAGGTCGCCGATGATGACGACGGTCTTTTGCGGAAACGTCTCGTTGATAATGTTTGTCAGATCGGCCATTTGCAATACTCAAAAGCTACTATAATTCCCCGCGGGAAACAAAAATGGCCGGAGCATTAAGCCCCAACCACTTAAGATCTGGCATTCAATATTTATTAACGTGTTTGATAGCTCGCGATAGGGTAATCGTTAATGACGCCCCAAGCAAAGCTTGACGAGGTCATCGTCAGCGCGTTAACGATCGTAAACGTCTGGGTCGAATTGTCCCAAACGGCGAGATCCGTCCGGTTATCACCGTCGTAGTCGTTCTGAGCGTTATACGATGTGCCGGTAATGCCCAGGTCGACGACAACAGCGGTTGTGTCGGAGCTGCGTCGGATGAGCCACGTGAGCGGATCGGTCTGCAGCTTGCCCTCGCGAAGCACAGCGTAATCGGTTTTGAAATCACCGTCATAATCACCCGCGATGATCAAGTCGCCGTTAAGTCCCCAGGCAACAGATTCCTGCAGCCCGGTCGAGCTCAATTTAGTGATAAAGGTTGTCAGCCCGGTATCTGTCGTTGCGGCACGGCGGACACAGAGGTCAAATTTTCCGTCCCCGTCATAGTCACCGGGACAGGTCGAATCGGCCGCAAATCCCCAATCAGTTGCTTCGGTAACGTTGGCCGTAGTCACCGGATTTGCCGAGCTCTTGCGAATTATCCAAGCAGTAACGTTTGTCGAGAGATTCTTGCGGGCAACCGCCAGATCGGTCTTGCCGTCGCCGTCATAATCACGAGCCACGGGTTCGTCGCCTGTTGCACCAAAGTCGATCGTGACCAGTGCGCTCGTCGAGCTATACATGATGTACCACTTATGTTCGGAGTCGCGAAACACTGCGAGATCACCGATCGAGTCACCGTCGTAGTCGCCGGGGACAAAATAATCCTGTCCACGGATGCCAAACTGTTGGCTGATCGTGCCGCCGTTGCTTTTGGCGATGTTCCACTTATTTGTCGCGTGGTTAAACACCGCAAAGTCAGCCTTGCCATCGTTATCGTAGTCCATCGCAATGCGGAGTTTATCAACCGGCGGAGGCGATTTTCGCGGTGATTCACGCCGCGGAGCCCGCTTAGTTAACTGTGCAAAAGCGGGCAACGACAACAGCAGCAAGATGCTCGCGAAAATAAATATTTTTCTGATCATGAAAACCTTGAATTATAAAAATCAACAATCAATAGATGCCTTTCCCGTTCGAAAGGTTGGCAATGTTAGATGCCCTTGCGGCCGCTGCCGCCCTGTACGATCGTGTAAATTTGGCCGCCGATAGTAACAGTGCCCGTTCGAGGCAATCCGGCGTTGCTGCCAACCGTGATACTGACCATGCCTGCTCCGCTAATGACCTCAGCAGTATTACGGGTCACCCAGGCGTTATTGCTCTTTACAAAGTAATCGCAATTTGTAGCCGCGGGGATACTGATCGTAAATGTACCGCCCGCCGCACGTGCTTGGATCCGGGTCGCACCGTTGTTAAAAGTGCAAACCGTCGGATTTTGCATCGCCTTAAATACATTAAGCCGCCCGCCTGTTTTTACAAGTGTGCTCCAAGCTGGTAGTACATCGACGTTGTTGAGCAGAGACGCTTTGAGCGAAGCCACTGAAAGGTCAGGCCGATACGATGCAAGCAAAGCGACCGCTCCGGTCACATGCGGGGTAGCCATCGATGTGCCTTGTAGGGTAGCCGTCATAGTATTTGACGTGTGCCAGGTGCTTAGGATGCCTTGGCCCGGAGCGGCCAAATCGACGCTAACGACGCCAAAGCTTGAAAAACTCGCCTTGCCATCTGTGTTTGTGGAAGCGGCAACCGAAATGATGCTCGGGCTTGTGTAAACGGACGGATATGAGATGCCCGGATTTGTGTCGTTATTGTTGTTGTCATTGCCGGCAGCATAGACGTTTACAACGCCGACCTCGCCCATGCCGTCAATGCCGTCCTTGGTCGCTTGGTCGTAGCCGCAAGCCTCGCCGCAGTTGCCGTATGAATTGTTGGTCGCACGGATATTTACGCCGCGCAGTTTCATCATCCGCACGTAAGCGTAAGTGTTGACGAGCATCGCCGAGGTCGAATCGGTTCCCAATGGACTGTATATCTTAATGGGCATGATCTTGACGTTCCAATTGACGCCGACAACGCTAAGGCTATTGTTCCCTGTGGCACCAATTGTTCCCGCCGTGTGAGTACCATGGCCGCAAGTCGAACTGGTACAGCCATCGTCGATCGGGTTACTGTCATTGTAGAAAAAATCCCAGCCGTAAACATCGTCGATAAAACCGTTGCTGTCGTCATCGATACCATTACCGACGATCTCGCCAGGATTTGTCCAGGTGTTGGCGACAATATCTGTATGGGTATAATGCAATCCTGAGTCAATATCGACAACGACGATCGACGAACTGCCGGTCGATAGGTCCCACGCAGCCGGTGCGGCGATCTTGGTCAGGCCGTACATCCCGGAGCTGGTAAATTGCGGGTCGTTGGGCGTAGCGAGTAGGTGGTAATAATAATTTGGCTGGACGTAATCGACGCCGGATAACAGGGAATAATCTGATATCGCACTCTCGACGCTCATACCATCGGGCAGTTTTACACGCTGCCAATTGTTGTCGCCAAGCGTCTCGACGGCGGTCGTGCCCATTATGCTGTTAACGCTGCGGGCAAAATTTGACTCGGCACCGCCGGTGAATTTAACGAGCAGTTCGCCGGGGACGTAGGGCAGCTTATTTTCTAGCGGAGCACCTTTTATGCTTCGCTGTCCGGTGACCGAACCCATCAGAACCAGCGACAAAAGTATCGTTGACACGACCAGCCACTTTGAAAATATCTGTCGACGCATAACATCACCCGCGAACGTTCAACAATAGAAATGGGGCGGCTAGTGGGGCTCGAACCCACGACCTCCTGAACCACAATCAGGCGTTCTAACCAACTGAACTATAGCCGCCATAAATCGAGTGCAGAATTCAGAATGCACAATGCAGAATTGGCATTGTTCTTAATTTTGCATTCTGCACCATGCATTCTGCATTAACTTGGTACCCCCGGCACGGCTCGAACGTGCGACCTACGGCTTAGAAGGCCGTCGCTCTATCCAACTGAGCTACGGGAGCACATAAAAAGAGCAACTTATGATTTTAAGGTGCGCTGTAGTGTTAAGTCAACTTTTACGCCGCAGAAGCGCGTTTTTCGCTAATCTTTGCAAGCATCTGCTCGAATACCTCGTGCAGGTCCAATTCGCTCGTGTCGATGACAACTGCGTCGTCCGCGATGGTCAGCGGCGAATCTTCGCGTGAAACGTCGCGTTCGTCACGCTCGTTGATCTCGGCGAGCGTCTGCTCGTATGTCGAAATGCGCCCTTTTGCCTGATCCTCAGTATAACGGCGGCGGGCGCGGGCCTCGGGCTTTGCCGTCAGGAAAAATTTGATATCGGCGTGTGGGAAAACAACGCTGCCGATGTCACGCCCCTCAAGCACGCACCCGTTTGGAGCCGAATTGCCAATGATCCGCTGATGCTCCACCATGATCCGCCGGACCTCCGAGATAGTCGAAACGACCGATGCCGACTGTGCTGCGTCCAATGTGCGGATATCGACCGACACGTCCTGGCCGTCGAGCATTACCTTCATCGCGTCGGGTTCGCCGACGAGATCGATCTCAGAATTTTCAGCAATATCCGCGATCCGATCGATGTCGCGAAAGGGAACTCCGGCACGTGTCACGGCCAACGCCACGGCGCGATACATCGCACCGGTGTCGAGATAGAGCAGATTCAGTTTTTTGGCAAGCATCTTGCCGAGCGTGGATTTGCCCGCTCCGCTTGGGCCGTCAATGGCGATTATCATTGTTTGGAGTACCTGCTGTAGCAGGCTCTTATTTGATAGTTTTCTTTACCTTGGGAGGTAGTTTATCAAAAACGAGTTGGTATGACTTCTCAATGAGTGCTTTTAATTCATCGGCAGTTACCGCATTAAGATCCGCGATCCGCACCCATTTATAACGCCCGACATACGCAGCCGGGTCGATGCCGGGACGTTCGATCAGCTCATCAAATGTCTCCGGCGTGCATTTTATCGACATCCCGCCGCTGCTCGAATCCGCACCCGTCACGCAAAACATTTTAGCCCCGACACAAAAACACAGATCGGCTCCCCATTTAATATCCTCGGTCGTTCCCGGAAACGAGAGACAGTATTTTCTTAGTTGTTCGATGTTCATCTTCTTAAGCTTTTACCTTGCGGCGCTCATTCTCTATTCCGCGCGCGAGCAGCAGCTTGATGAGACTTTGATAGGGAACATCATAATTATTCGCCATTGTCTTCAAGGTTCCGATCATGCCTTCGGGCAAACGAATTGAGATAGATTTTAGCGACGGCTTAAGATTTGGCAGATCAACCCGTTTTGCATCTTTGATGTCGAAAAAATCTAAGGGCGAATGGGACGCCCAAAATTCGCGCTCTTCGTCTTCGTTCTTAAAGTTTGGGATCTTTTTCATGATTTTTGTAAAACTCCCTTTCCCTGCGGTTCATATCCTGCGCCGAAATTATCCTAATAAGTTGCTCGCGAACCGTGAAAACGACCGTGAGTTTGCGGGCGGAATTAGTAACACCAAAGGCGGCTATCCTATTTTCTATGTCCGAATGCTTTACGTCCTGAGCGAAAATTATCGGGGCGTTAAAAATATCTCCTCGCATTCTCCGTCTGTGACATCGTGCTTGATAAGATTTTTGCACGAGTTGCCGTCGTCCCACTGAAAGCCATGAAAATCAAAAGGATCTTTCATTGTCTCCACCAAAAGTGTATATCTCTCTTATATACAAATGCAAGAAATTTTGACATCAATTCTGATGACAAATTTCTGAAATAGCTTGTATAGTTTTCCCGACCTCATTGCTCGTCACATCCAAATGCGTCACCATCCGTATCAGGTTGCCAAAACCTATCGCCAGAATGCCGCTATCTTTTAACGCGGCGACGATCTCGGCCGATGTTTTACCTGTTGCGGAGATGTCGAATATGACGATGTTCGTCACGACTTTTTCAAAATCTATCGCGATGCCTTTTATTTCTGCGAGTCCTTCCGCCAATGCACGAGCATTTGCGTGGTCTTCGTGCAATCGTTCCGGACCTTCGTCCAGTGCGATCAGTCCCGCAGCTGCTAGGATGCCGAGCTGCCGCATGCCGCCGCCGAGTCGTTTTCGCCAGATGCGGGATTCGGCGATGAATTCTGTTGTGCCAAGCAGTATCGAACCCGCCGGAGCCCCGAGCCCTTTTGACAGCGTGAACATCACCGAATCGCAAGCCCGCGTAAGATCAGCGACCGTTTCGCCAAGCGCGACTGACGCGTTAAATATCCTGGCTCCGTCCATGTGAACGGGCAAGCGGACAGCGTGTGACCGCTCACAAACATCCGCACACGCCGCCGCTGTCATCACGCTGCCGCCGGCAAAATTATGTGTGTTTTCAAGGCAGACTAGGCCGGTCGCAGCTTGGAAATAGGGCGGATCGATCTTTAGAGCAGGCTCGATCTCGTCCCATGTCAGATGCCCCGAACCATCGGCACTTTTGACCGCACGTATCGTCACGCCCGAGATGACCGCCGCCGCTCCGAGCTCGTAATTCAGGATATGTCCGCGATCCTCGGTGACGATCTCTTGCCCCGGTTTTGTATGCACCTTGACCGCGATCTCGTTGCCCATACAGCCGGTCGGCACCCACAGAGCGGCCTCTTTTTCAAACACCTCTGCGGCGCGTTCCTGCAAACGATTGACCGTCGGGTCATCGCCAAAAACATCGTCGCCGACCTCAGCCTGCGCCATCGCGGCCCGCATTTTGTCGGACGGTTTTGTAACTGTATCGCTGCGTAGATCGATCATAGTGGCGTCGGTTTATTTTACTTATTAATTGCGTTTCGACAAGATGCCGTTAGTTTGCAACGGTCCTTTCGGTCGACGCGATGGTCGTGAGTTTCCATCTGCCGTCGAGTTTTTCCCAAACCTCGAGCCAGGCGAAGACAGTGTGATCCGACACATCTTCGCCTTTTTCATTTTTATAACTGCCGCGGACTCGTTTCCGCACCGTCTTTGTCGCCATCGTACCGTCTTTAGAGATCTTTATTACCGGCGGTGCGATATCTTCCCACTCGGAAAATTTAAAGCTCGAAAAATAGCTTTTGAAACGTGCGAGGTTTTCGGCCTTGGTCTTAGATGACATCGTCCCGCGTTGCAACTGCGTCACATTATCGGCAAACATCTCGACAAAAAGCTCCGCGTTGTAAGTCAGATGTGCCGTTTTTTGCTGTTCATGCAAGCGCATTAATTCGGCCTGATCGGCAACACGCGGCGGGACGTTTAAGACTCGATCGTCAGCGATATTTAACCTGATCGTGTGAAACCGAAGCGTCCATTCGCCTTGGCTATCGGTGGCTCTGACGACGGATGGCAGCGTTACTTTGCCGATCTTTTTCCATTCTAAAAATACGTTTTTGACCGTCTCGGTCGAATTTGGGATGAGTAATATGTAACCGTTTAGCCGACCGGTTTCCTTGTCAAAATAGAGGTTTGTCGCCATGCCAAGTTCGTTTTTCGCATGGATCTTGGTGTTGGGTCGGCCTTCGAAAATCTCATCGCCCGCTAACTCAAGCTCGCTAAAAAAGCTGCGAATATCGAATGCCATCTTTTGATACTCGTGGGCCCGCGCCGCCATTCGTTGAAATGGCGAGGCAAGCGAATATTCATTTACGTCGGAGAGCCGTTCCCACGCGACATTGCCGTTGATAAAGGTGCTTGACGGTGCCCTATAAGAAAACCTCTGCTCAAAGCGGGTCTTGTCATCGCGAAAGGACGAGATCGAGGTCGTGTACGTGCCCTTTGGCCCGACACAATCCGCATCGGCGTCAATGCTTTTGATATTTGAGATGTCAGTTTGACCGCCTACGGCGGCAACCGCAGATGCGAGGACCGCCGATAGATCCTTGTCCGGCTTTAGTTGGGCGGTAGCAGATCTAAAGGGGAAAGCCGTTAAGGCGAATAGTAGTAACAGAGGCAGCCGAATAGTCATGGTATGAAAACGCAGAAACGGCGAGATATGTTTTCAAATTCTCGAGAGAACAAAGCTCGTGGTGTCCCAGCCGGCTCGTTTTGCGCCTGCGTGATAGGCAGATTCGAGAAAATTTAGGATCATCTCACGAGCGTTTTCGTTTTGGCAAATGTCGTCGTACATCAACAGAGCCATGCCGCCGTCGGGTGTCCAGAATGCGGCGTCGGGCTGGAGCGGTTCGTTTTCTAATCCGTCAGGTTTTGGGGCCGTGTATGAATAGAACGCCGGGGCGGCGACGCTGTTTTCTTTGTCGTCGCCAAACCAGAAACCAAAGCTGATGACCTCGTGCGAATAAGCTTCGCGGGTGACCATGTTTGCTCCGTCGATCGGCGGAGCTGGTTTGCCGGAGAAACGCGTTAACGCTAGGTCAAAGCTGTGCCAGAAAAGATGCACGGGCGTCGATTTGCCGGTAAAGCGACCGCGAAATTCCTCAAAATATCATCGACCGCGACCAGCACTTTGTGAAAACGCTCGACGTAGTCTTTGTCGTATGAGCAATTTTCGTGATCGTCGGCAAACGGCGTGGTTGACGGAGCTTCGTACGGCTCGGCCTTTATGTTGGGCCGCAAGCCGAGTTTCGCAAGGTTTGAAAACAGGCTGGCGTAAAAATGGGCTACCGACAGGCCGTCGTACAAAGCAAAATCCTCGTAACGACCGTCGCTCGTTTTGATCTTTAGAGCATGCTCATGAAAATCGAACTCAATCTCAAAATTGCCGCCCGCGTTTGGTATTGCCCGAGTCGTCAGTCCCCGAGGCGAAACGTAAAACGGCACATGCCACCAGTGATTGACCCGCGGATGCGTCGTTAGACGGATCTTGCCGACGATCTGCAAATACAGATGCAGCGTGTTCTTGGTCGCCCGCCAAGCGTCGAGTGGAATTTCAGGAAACAGATCCATAGATTTATTACCCACGAAACACACGAAAAGCACGAAAAAAAGAAATACGGTTCGCCTAGATTGCTAGTCCTTATCCGTACAGGAAATTGACTTCCCTTTCGTGTTTTTCGTGTATTTCGTGGGCCAAATTCTTACTTCGCCTCTTCTTCGATCTTGAGAATATCGCCCTCGGTAAACAGATACGTTTTCATATGCTCGTCAAATTTTGGCGTGCAGCGGCGGAGCCATTCGAGCGCCATCACAGCGTGCTCGATCTCTTCGTCGCGGTTGTGTTCGAGGATCTTTTTTAGCTGCTTGTCGGATGTCTGCTCGGCCCGCTGATTGTACCAATCGACGGCCTCAAGCTCCTCTTGAACGCTCTTGATCGCGCGTGAAAAATTGCGCGATCTCTCGCTCATTTTGTCGTAATCTTCATGCCATTCTGCACTTGTCGCCATAAAAATATTCCCCCTTGAATTTCAAATTTCAAATCTCTAATTGCTTATCCGGATCTAACCGTCCGGTAACGTCTTAAAAAACATATCGTCAACATAACAATATCCCCATTCCTCTTCTGGCTCGTGCGAACGGATGACCGGGTGCCGCGTCGATTGGTAATGTTTTGTAGCGTGTTTATTGACCGAACTGTCACAACAGCCGACATGGCCGCATGACATACACAACCGCAGATGCACCCACACGTCACCTGTTTTCAGGCAATCTTCACAACCGTCGGCACTTGGCACAACGGGCACAATCGCGGCAAAATGTTCGCAACTTTCCATCTCAACGATCCTCACTTAAATGAATATTTTTGAGTTCGGCATTCTCGCCTAGCTGCTGGTGTCGGATACAAATCCGATGTCGCCATGTGTTTTCTTTAGCATCGTAACGAGCTCGGTTCCTAATTTTTTTAGGATCGCCTTCATTTTGTCGTCAGTCATATCAGGGCTGTCACCTTCAAATTTTTGCCCGACAAACCCGACCGCAATTTCGGACGGCAGCACATTAACGCCGAGGATCGAAAACACACCCCGCAGATGATTAAGGCACCTGATGCCGCCAAAACTGCCCGGTGAGGCAGTGATCATCGCTGCGACTTTGCCGCGAAATACCTCATTTGTCTTGTATTTATCACTCTGCCGCGAGGCCCAGTCGATAGCGTTTTTCAGCCCTCCAGGGATCGAGCCGTTGTATTCCGGCGACGCTATTAATATGCCATTGTGCTCGTTCAAGATGTCCTGAAAACGGGCCGCATTATCGTCAAAACCGTTGGCATCGACGTCGTCCATGTTCAATATGGGCATCGGAAAATCGCGTAGGTCGATGAGCGTCACCTCAGCACCGGCTTCGCGGGCACCCTCGACTGCGATATTTAGAACGCGTTTGTTGTATGAATTTTCGCGATAGCTGCCCGCGATGGCGATTATTTTAGGCATAGGATTAGCATAGGTCGTCGCTCTCGATCTGAGAGATCTTATCAACTCGCGGGGCGTGTCGCCCGCCTTCGAAATCGGTGGTAAAGAAAGCCTTTACGATCTTTGCCTGCTCTTCGGCGGGCACAAATCTGCCGGCGAGAGCGAGGACGTTTGCGTTGTTATGCTGACGGGCAAGGCGGGCAATTTCCTCGTTCCAAGCGACGGCGGCACGGACGCCTTTTACCTTATTCGCCGAGATCGCCATGCCGGTTCCGGAGCCGCACACAAGCAAACCCTGATCAACATCGCCCCGTGCAACGGCTTCGCCAACCTTACGGGCATAGTCCGGGTAATCGACTGAGTCCGGCGAATTCGTGCCCATATCGGTGTACTCAACGCCGATCTCATCGAGCGTTTTTTTGATCTTTTCTTTCTCTTCGTAACCCGCGTGGTCGGCGGCAAGTGCGATCTTCATAATTTTATTCGGCTGATATTCCAAGTTTAGCCTTTTCTGGCCTCCGCGCAAATTTCTTGCACCGCCCGCGAAAAAAATATGCAAGAACTCAAACCATCTCCGTTCTACGGGTAAATCTTTTTAGGAGCGTACACAAATGAAAAACAAGTATTCGATTCTTTTCCTGGTCACTCTTTTGTTCTCGGCCACGGCATTTGCCGCCGGAAAACCGGCTGAAACGCTGGCTGCCGAAGCCGTTGCAAATGACACGGCGATGTCCGTGCCAGCGATCCGCGAGCTTCGTGCAATGGGCAGCGTCGGGCTTGATGCGTTGTTTACTCGTTACGCCGCCGACATCGACCGGTTTGTAAAAACAGGCAATGCGACCGCCGATTGGAAACGCATCGCCGCCGCTCTCGACACCGTCGCGATGCAAAAAGACGCTTACACCGCGCACCTATATTGGTACACCGACCTCGAAGCTGCACAAGGTCGCTGCCAAGGCAAAGAACAAGCCGATATTGACGCTCCGTCTGCTTGGAAACCTTAACGAAGAATTTTCGTGTGCTAACAGCCGCCTGTTTCGTGCGATCCTCTATTCGAACGCGGGTGTTTCAAAATACCTTCGCGAAAACTATATATTGCACTGGAAATCGGTTCGCCCGGCTCCGCGTATCACGATCGATTTTGGTGACGGCCGCAAGATCGAGCGCACTGTGACCGGCAACAGCATCCATTACATCATCGACGGCGACGGACAGATAATCGATGCTCTGGCCGGGCTTTACGGACCATCGGTGTTTTTGAATTATCTAAAACAATCGGCTGGCGTGGTGCATGCGACCGCGAAAATGACCCCCGCAGAAAAGCAAAGATCGCTGCTCGCGTTTCGCAAAACCAATTTTGACGCGATCAAAAAGAACCGCGAAGCAGCTGTCGCGAGTGCAAATGTCACGTTTACCGAACCTAAAAACACGACTGCCGCTTTGCCGGTAATGGAGCGTGCGATGTCAAAAGCAATTGTCGTTGACGAAGTTTCGCTGCTCCGTGTCTATGACGCTTTTTCGCGATTCGAGCCGCAGATAAACTTGGACTCGTGGAACAAACTCGCAAAAGTTTATTCGCCCGCGGCAGGTATCGACGCTGCGTCTAACGCGTTCATTCGTCGGCAAAATAGAAACACCGGCCTGACTGAAACAGAATTCGCCGGCATGTTTGCCAAACTGGACAACTTTCTCGCACTCGACACTACGCGCAACGATTTCCTCTTTCACACCACCCTTTACGAATGGCTCAACGCCCGCCGTACGATGCCCCTCGAACGTTTTAACTCGCAGGTCTATGACGTGCTTTTCAAAACGCCTGAGAACGACAAATGGCTGGGCCTTTACTCGACGGATGTTTACACCGCGCTTGATGGGAATGGGATGATCAAATAGTCAAAACTGGTTTCGGGCTATGTAGCCGTGCTTTGCGGCCAAGCTCTGCTTCGCCGGTATTTTATCGCAAGCGGCTATCCGTGCTTCTTTCGTCGAAATGGCGGCACAGCCGCAGGAAATGTTGGAGTGCTGTCGGAAAAGCGGTGCTTTTCCGCAAATAGGGCGGATCAGCCGCAAACTTTTTTGCAAAAAACTTGGGTTGCGACGTGAAAGAACATATAATCAACGCGTCGCCAATGTTTAGATTCACCGCTAATATTCCGCTTATCTCTTTCGTTTTTTTCGCGTTTTTCGCGGTTAATACTCCCGCGCAGGATTTTCTGCCGGAGCTGGTCAAACGCATCAAACCCTCAGCCGTCGCGATCGAAACATTTGACTCCAAAGACAATACGCTCGCGAGAGGTAGCGGGTTTTTTATCGCTGCTGACCGTGTTATTACAAACCGCCACGTCATCGAGCGTGCGACCCGCGTTGAGATACATCTGCTCAACGGCAAAAAATATGCGGTCCGCGGCGTGCTGGCGGTCGATGGTGAAGGCGATCTGGCGTTGCTGCAGGTGGATGTCCCAAAGGAACTCGCAGTGCCGCTGCCGATCGTAAAAGCTGCTCCGCAAGAGGGCGAATCGATCGTCGTGATCGGCAATCCGTATGGCCTCGAAGGCTCGGTCTCAAACGGCATTGTTTCCGCTGTGCGCGAAATTTCCGGCTACGGCAAGATCATCCAGATCACGGCGTCGATCTCACCGGGATCGTCGGGTTCGCCGGTCGTAAATATGGCAGGACAGGTGATCGGCGTCGCAACCTTGCAGGCTGCTGAGGGGCAAAATCTGAATTTTGCGGTTCCGGCGGAGCGCATTTCGCAGCTAAAAGTATCGGACGTCCAAACATTTTCGTCGCTCGTAGCCGAGACGCAAAAGAACAAACGCTCATCCGCCGAGCGGCTTTATTCCCAAGGCCTCGCCCAGCTTTCGCGTGACGATTACGCCCGAGCGCTGCCGTATTTTGAAAAGGCGACTGAGGCAGATCCGAATTATGCCGAGGCTTGGTATCAGGCGGGGTATTGCTATGGTGCACTGAGTCGTCACGCCGAGGCGCTAAAGGCTTCGCGCATCGCGGCAAAGCTCCGGCCCGAATGGTCGGCGACGTTTATCAATATCGGTGCGTCGAGCTATGCTCTCGGCGTTTACAAAGACGCGGTCGATGCATACAGGCAGGCGATCCGCCTCGATGACAGCAACGCAGAAACCCAGTATTTTCTTGGATTAACATTTGGCAAAATGAGCCGCACGGACGAAGAGATCCTTTCTTATCGCCGAGCGATCACGCTAAAACCTGATCACGCAAACGCCATCGAAAAACTCGGCCTCGCATTGTTCAAACAAAAACGTTTTGCCGACGCGGCCGTCGCATTCGAACAGCTCAAACCCTACAAACCCGACGGCAAAACATACAATTATCTCGGTGAGAGCCTGCTCGAATCCGGCAAGGCCGAGGAAAGCGTCGAGGCTTTTAATAACGCCGTCGGAGCTAACCCTGACATGGACAAGGCCCGCTACAACCTCGGCCGTGCCTACATCAAACTCGGCAACCGCGACATGGCACAGGTCCAATACGAGATCCTCCGAAACTCCCGCTCCGAATGGACCGACCGTCTGTTTGTGCTGTTAAATCCTTACAGCCTTTTTCTTAGGTTGTTTTTGCTCCGTCACGACCAACGCACTCAAAAAACTATCCTGGATCGGTTTGTCGAGAAATAGTTTTGTGTGCGAGATGCAACCGAAAAGTGAAGATGTCGGTGCGAATATCGGTTTGATGGCAGTCTCATCGCCGGGCTTGGTTGACGGGTCGGCGGTCAACAGCGAACGTGCCGTTACCGTACCGTCGCCCATGGCGAACATTGCGGCTTTGACCTCGGTTTTCTTGTATTCTTTGCCAGCCGCCGTTTTAATATCCTTTGCGTCGGTCAGCGTTGTCCACGTCCCTTTCTTTTCATCGCGTATCAAGACAAGGCGTCGAGCGTAGGTTCGCAGTTGCCGCCATAGACAAATAGTTTGACGGTTGTGGTTTTCGCCGGAGCATCGAGAGCCTGATGGAAACGCTTTGCCCGGTTTAATGCAGAGGCGAAATAAGCGCGGGCTTGGGTGACAGTCGTCCGGGCGAGCAGGCGATCGTCGGCGTTTTTGTCCTTTGGATCATTGAGGGCTTTTAGCTCTTTTTCGCTCAGGACCGACTTGTTGCCGCCGCGCAGCTTGGCGAGAAATTTGGGGTCGTTGATCGCACCCCAACCGTATTTCTCCCACGTTTTCGGATCGTAGATATCGATCTTGAGAGGCTGTAGGTTTTCGTCCAGAAAACGTGCCGACGCCTGATGCGGCAATACCTGAAAAGCGGCTGGATTTGCCATTACGTCTTCGGGCCGCAAGTCGTCGACAAACGGCAGTTTGCGGTCGGCAATTATCGGATAGCCGTTGAGCAGGGCATCGATCGATCTGGCCGAGCCTTCGTTGGGAGTGCCAAACATCATCAGTTTGTTAATATGCAACGCACCTGCCCAAGTCGGCACGGGAGTCACGCCACCGAGCCCTAGATCGGCGGTGCCGTACATGGCAGCGTATCGTGCGATTAGTCCGCCCATCGAATGTGCAAGGATGTCGAATTTTAAGTTTGGTTTGCGAAGAGTCTTTTTGACCGCAGCCATTTTCTGCATCAATAGCCGTGCCGATTCTACGTTGTCACGCCGCCAGTCGTAGGCAAATACATAAAATACATCAGTCGCTTTCGGTTTTTTCCAGTCGGCCTCGGTATAGCCTCGTTCGATGAGAGAGTCGATCAGCTTTTGATACACCTCAACGTCTGGCAGCACCGGCACCTCGATCTTACGGATAATGTCACCGGCTTTAAGGCCGTCGCGATTGAGAGCGAGATTTGGCGAGTTTATTGGCAACCGCAGGTCGTCGACCTTATCGCGTCTGGCGCTGAACCAGACGGTTTTGCCCGTCCTAGCATTTAATATTTCAGAACCGGACACGCCCGGGATGACAATGACCGGGTCTTTTCCGGTCGTTTGGGCCGTAGCGTCAATGCAAAATATCGCAAGCGCCAGAAAACCTATCGATAGAGATCGTGATTTAAACATAATTTTTGCACGGATCCTATTTTCGAAGGGCATAGCGGAGTCATAGCCGTGAGCGACTCCCACTAAGGTGATGCACCTATAAGATAGCGTATTTCGTCACGCAGTTGCTTATTTATCTATGGTCACAGGATGTGGCTTTATTTACCGGCGGCAAAAAAGCTAGAATCAAAGCTATAGATATGGAACTAACACTGGCGATAACCGGGGCTTCGGGAACGATCTACGCACACCGAACATTGCAATTGCTGGCGGCGAGCGGCGTGGTCGAAAAGATCAATCTGATAATGTCCTCGACGGCGGCGACTGTGGCGCAGGTCGAGATGGGCGTAAATCTCAAAGACCCCGATATCACGCGGCTAAACGAATGGCTCGGCTTGCCGGTCGATTCGCATATTATCCGATACTGGCGGCTCGACAATTTTGCCGCCAAACCTTCGTCCGGCTCCAACAAACAAGCCGGTATGATCATCGTACCTTGCTCAATGGGCACGCTCGGATCGATCGCATCAGGCGCCGGCACAAACCTCATCCACCGCGCCGCCGATGTATGTTTAAAGGAAGGCCGCAAGCTACTACTCGTCCCGCGTGAGACACCCTATAACGCCATCCATCTCGAAAATATGCTCCGCCTTTCGCGTGCAGGTGCCCAAATACTGCCCGCCAGCCCCGGCTTTTATCATCGTCCAAAAACCATCGAAGATCTGGTCGAACATCTGTGCTTTCGCATCCTCGATCAGTTCGACATCCCGCACTCTAAAAAATCGCAATGGACCGGCGAAGAGGTGTCAGAACCGCCTGCGTGAGCGGGCGGCCAGAACAAGAGAAGAAAATTAGCCACAGATGAACACTGATACACACAGATTTCGATTAGTAGCTTTGATCTGTGTCCATCTGTGTTTATCTGTGGTGACATTTCTTTCTTCGCTGCGCAAACAAGTTTTATGACAGACACGATCGAGAGATTTTCAAACCGCGTCGAAAATTACGTCAAATACCGCCCGGATTATCCGCGTGAGATCATCGGATTTCTCGAATCGAAATGCGGTCTGACGCATGAGACCGTGATCGCCGATATCGGTTGCGGGACTGGCATTTCTTCGCGGTTGTTTTTAGAGAATTGCAATCAAGTCATCGGCGTCGAGCCCAATGCGGCGATGCGGGCGGCGGCGGTCGAATTTCTCGCGGAGTTTCCGGATCTTGCGATCGTCGATGGCACTTCGGACGCAACGACGCTCACGGACAGCTCCGTCGATATGGTCGTTGCGGCGCAGGCGTTTCACTGGTTTGATCCCGAGACAACACGCCGAGAGTTTCATCGCATCCTTAAACCCGGCGGCTGGATATTCCTGCTCTGGAACGAGCGCCAGCTCGACACGACGCCGTTTCTCGTAGAATATGAAGCATTTCTCAAAAAATACGCCACCGATTACGGCACCGTCCGGCATGAAAATATCAAAAAGCAGGAGCTCGATGATTTCTTTCAAAAAGAGTATGGTTCGGCGACGTTTCAAAACTTTCAGATATTCGATTTCGAAGGGATAAAAGGCCGGATGTTGTCTTCGTCATATATGCCAAATGAGAGCGACGCGATATTCCCAACAATGATCGAAGACCTACGCTCGCTGTTTGCCAAACACGCCGAAAACGGTAGAATAAAGGTTTTCTACGACACAAGGGGTTACTACTCTCAAGTTTGATATATGGCAGTACAGACAGAAGAAATTTCAGGAATTCGCACCATTTCGGTCGCTCATTCGCCCGATTCGGATGATGCATTTATGTTTTACGGGCTTGCGACAAACAAGCTCGAGACAGACGGTTTGAAGTTTGAGCACACGCTCAAGGATATCCAGACGCTCAATGAGGACGCCAAGAACGGCGTTTTTGATGTGACGGCGATATCGTTTCATGCCTATGCGTATGTCTCCGATAAATACGCTCTGCTGCCGCACGGCGCGAGCATCGGCGACAATTACGGCCCGATCGTTGTTTCAAAAGAGCCGCGTGACGCCAGCGAGATCGGTTCGATGAAGATCGCTGTCCCCGGCGAAATGACGAGCGCATATCTTGCCCTAAGGATCTACAACAAAGATTTTCAGCACGTCGTCGTGCCGTTTGACGAGATCATCGAAACCGTCCAGAGCGGCATCGTCGATGCCGGCCTGCTCATCCATGAGGGCCAGCTTTTTTACAATCAGATGGGCCTCAACAAGGTGCTCGACCTCGGCGAATGGTGGTTTGACAAAACGACCCTGCCGCTGCCGATGGGCGGCAATGTGATCCGCCGCGACCTCGGCAAAGACCTGATGCAGCGCGTTTCAAAACACCTGCACGAGAGCATCCAGTATTCGATGGACAACCGCGAAGACGCGCTTGCCTACGCGATGCAGTTTGCCCGCGATATGCAGCCGGAGTTAGCCGACCGTTTTGTCGCGATGTGGGTCAATGACCTCACGCTAGACTACGGCGACCGCGGCCGCGAAGCGGTCAAACGCCTGCTCGCCGAGGGCCACAAAGCCGGCATTATCCCGCACAAGGTCAAGATCGATTTTGTCGACTAAAATCCCTTTGCGAGCCGAAAAATGGGGACGGCGAAGGCCAAAGATGGTCAAATTTGACAAACGTTTTCTCCAACGCCTACGCGTCCCGCTCGGGTTTCTCTTTGCGATAATTTTTATTATTTTTTCGCGACCGACGCCATTGTTGCTAGCGATCGGCGGTGTTGTGGCGTTCGTCGGCGTCGCGATACGCGGATGGGCGTCCGGTCATATCCGCAAGGCTCGCGAACTCGCCATTTCAGGTCCCTATGCATTTACCCGCAATCCGCTCTACGTCGGCAGCTTTATCCTCGGCATCGGGTTTACGGTCGCGTCGGGCGTGTGGTGGCTGGCTCTAATATTTATTACGCTATTCCTCGGCATCTATTTGCCCGTCATGCGCGTCGAAGTAGATGATATTCGTACGATTTTCGGTGAGGAATTTGACGAATATGAGCGAAACGTTCCGATGTTTGTCCCGAGGCTGACGCCTTGGAAAAAGTCGGGCTTGAAATTCGATTTTCAGCTATACTTGCAGTATCGCGAGTATCGAGCGGCACTCGGAGCCGCTCTGGCAATAGTCGCCCTCGCCGCCAAGGCTTACTTTTTTGGTTGATCTGATGAAAGCGGTTTTCTTTAAAATTTTACTGCTAGCGATGGTTGTGCTATCTGCCGCGTTGGTGCAATTTGCTCAGCCGGAAACGAAAGATGCTCCCGGTAAAGTATTTGTCGGCGAATCGGCGAAATACGAGGCACGATTTAGTAAACTCATCAGTTTTTCGATCGCTGAACTGACTATAACCGCGTCTCTCGCACCCAATGGCAATGACCTGATAATTAACGGCGATGCCGTTTCGAAAGGTACGCTTATCAAGATCGCCCGCTTTAGCTTTTTGCAAAATTATGTCTCGACCGTTGATCTTAAAGATTTTAGGATCTTAAAAACGACCAAGCACGACGTTCAAAAAGAGCGTGTCCGCGACAGCGAGGCTATCTTTGACTACGGCCAAAAACGCGTCACGTACGTCGAGACCGACCCTAAGGACGCAAATCGCCCGCCGCGCCGCATCGCGTCGGATATCGATGAGACGATGCATGATATTTCGTCGGCGATCTTTGCAATGCGTTTGCTACCGCTCGTGGTCGGCAAGCGTTTTGAGTTGCCGGTCAGTGATTCCGGCGTCGTTTATCGTGTGCCTATCGCCGTCACCGGACGCGAATTGATAAAAACGGCGATCGGCAAAGTTTGGTGTGTGCGTGTCGAACCCGAGGTTTTTGGCCCCGGCCGTCTGATCGAGCAAAAGGGGAAATTGGTGATCTGGGTGACCGATGACGACCGCCGTATCCCGGTCAAAGCGCAGATAGACGCATCGATCGGCAAGGTCGAGATCAAGATCAAAGAATACAAAAAGACGCCATAATTTAGGCTAGACCTTGTTAGTTTGACGCAAAAGCCGCATACTTATAGTTTGCGGTTTTATTGTTTTATGGTTAAGAAAGTTACAAAAAAGGCCCGGTAAAGAAAAAAGCAGCAGTTGAGTTGAACGACGACGCTGTTGTTGTCGAGGCGAAGCCCGTAAAAAAAACGCGGTTGTAAAAGGCTACTAAAGCAGTCAAAAAGGCATCGAAAGACATCGTACTCGATCCGTTTGCAGAGGTTGCTGAAGCGGTTTCGCCGGTCAAAAAACGCGCAGCTAAAAAGGCGGCAGCGTCCAAAGATTTGTCAGTACCGGGAGCCATAGCGACCGGCGAAGTTAAGAAGAATATTAAGAAAGCTGTCAAAAAGGCCACGCTCGATGCAACAGCCGAGATCGCTGCCGTCGAGCCAAAGGTCGAGCTTTCGCCTGTGTTCAAGGCACTCGCGGACGTGACGTTGCCTGAGCTAAAACGCGAAAATCGCGCCCGTTTGCAGATGCAGACGCCGACGCGTGTTTATTTTTACTGGTCGATCAAAGAAAATCCGTATCATCTGCTCAAGCGTACCTTTGGCGACGACACGGGCAGCTACACGCTTGTTCTAAAACTGACAAATCTTCGCAACGACATCGAAGAAATTCACGCGTGCGAGGCTGAGGGCAACTGGTGGTTTAGCGTCGAACCGGACGGTGAATATCAGGCTGAGGTCGGATTTTACGCACCGAACCGTCCATATTTTCGCATTGTCTACTCGAACACCATCGAAACGCCGCGCCGGTCGCCCAGCCCGCATCCGGCCAGCGAAGCCCGCTGGACCGTTTCGGCGAACAAATTTGCCGAGGTGCTCGACGTTGCCGGATTTTCGCGTGACGCTTTTGACGTCGCGATGGCCGGTGACGACATCTACGCCGCCACAGACGCGACGCAGACGGCTTTTAACAATTTTGTCGGTGCCGACTCCCGATCTTGGCGGCGTCTCCGCCGAAGACATCCGTTACGCGATGATCGCCATTGCCGCCGGAGCGACGCTTGAGGATTTACGTTTTCGTGTTAGCCCCGCGCTTTTCGCGGTACTCCAGGCAAACGCCGAAAAGCTCAACGCGGGCAAAGCGATGTCAGCTCTCAGCGAGCATTTTGACATTGACGAAGCCGACTTTGTCGAGGAAGAATTTGGCTCAGCCGTGTTTGGCGCCAGCCTCGTCAATTTTCCGCGAACGCTGAAAACACGCACCGCGTCGGCAAAATATTCACCGCGATACAATCCGGTGAGTTCGCATTCGCTTCGCTAGTTGTCAGTGGCCGGTTGTCGGTTGTCGGTAGTTGTGCGATTCTTCGTGTAGCGACTGACCACTGACCACCGAAAACTGACAACTGCATTTATGCCGCTCGGATATTTCAGCCTCATCCTCCACGCTCATCTGCCTTTTGTCAGGCACCCGGAATACCCGTCGTTTCTTGAGGAAGACTGGCTTTACGAAGCCATCACCGAGGTCTATCTTCCGCTAATTTTCATTTTTCAGACGCTGCACGAATCGGGCGTAAAACCGCGTCTTGCGATGAACGTCTCGCCGCCGCTGTGCGAAATGCTGGCCGACGAGATGCTGCAAACGCGTTACACCCGCCATCTCGAAAACCTGCTCGAACTCGCGCAAAAAGAACTGCACCGCACACAGTCCGAGTCGCAGGATTTTTATGACGTAGCAAAAATGTACGTTGATAATCTCTCGGCGTCGCTCGACCTGTGGAACAACCGCTACAAACGCAACCTGATAACGGCGTTTCGCGAGCTGCAGGACGAGGGCGTGATCGAGATCATCACCTGCTGTGCGACGCACGGATTTATGCCGCTGATCTCGACGCAAGAGGCGCGCCGGGCGCAGGTTCAGATCGCGGTCGCCAATTACAAAAAGCATTTTCACCGCCAGCCGCGCGGCATCTGGCTGGCCGAATGTGCGTACGAACCCGGCGTCGAAGACCTGCTCAAAGACGCGGGCATCGAATATTTTATCTCCGACACGCACGCCATACTCTACGGCGATCCGCGTCCGCGTTACGGCGTCCATGCTCCGGTCGTGACGCCCAACGGCACCGCCGTTTTTGCCCGCGATGTCGAGACGAGCCAACAGGTCTGGTCCGCCGAGATCGGCTATCCGGGCAACGACCTGTACCGCGAATTTTACCGCGACATCGGTTGGGATGCCCCGCTCGACTACATCCGGCCATACCTCGACGACGACGCTAACCGCAAGCATCTCGGGCTAAAATATCACCGCATCACCGGCCGCGATGTGCCGCAAAATCTAAAACAGCCGTACATCCCGTCGCTTGCGAGAGACAAGGCCGCCGAGAACGCGTCGCACTTTATCGGCGAACGGATAAAGCAGGCTCACAAACTCAGAGAAACGTTCGAAGGCCACCCGCCGCTGGTCGTATCTCCTTATGACGCAGAGCTTTACGGCCACTGGTGGTTTGAGGGGCCGCAGTTTATCGATTTCTTTTTCAAAAAAATTCACTTTGACCAGGACGAGATCCAGTGCATCACGCCCGGCGATTTTCTCGACTCCGGCCTGCCCATCCAGGTCCAGCAGCCCACCGCCTCAAGCTGGGGCGAAGCCGGCTATTACAAAGTCTGGATCAACGAAGGCAACTCATGGATGTACCCCCACCAACACGACGCGGAGCGGAGGATGACGGAGTACGCGAATATTCGCGGTCCAGTCAAAAGTCCAGGTTCCAAGTCAAGACGGGGAACAGAACTGGGACTTGGAACTGGGGCTTGGGACTAGGATCCTCAACCAGATGTCGCGTGAATTATTACTGGCCGAATCGTCCGACTGGGCTTTCCAGATCTATCAGGGCACAACGGTCGAATACTCCTCCCGCCGTTTCCAGTCGCACATCCAACGCTTTAACATGCTCGCCGCCATGCTCGAGCAAAACTCCCCTCCTTACGAAGGAGGGGTGGCAGACGCTTCGTCTGACGGGGTGGTTCTCTCTCCCGAACAACTCGACCTGCTAGCCGAAATAGAATCCCGCGACAACATCTTCGCCGAGATCGACTACCGAGTTTATTTCAGTGCGGCGTAAGAAATCATATGAATAAGCAATTATTTTCCACCATTCTGTTAGTCGCTTCCGTACTTATTTCTTCAATAATCGTATCTAGCCAAACGCAACTTTTAAAGAATTTCCAATTTGAAGAAGGTGGTTACAGTCTTGTTGGCGTCTTTGCTCATCACGAAGATCACCCTCTCCAAAAACGGCTCGGCGAGTTCTATACTGATGATATTTCGGTTCTTAATTCGATAAAAAAGGCGTGGATATTTCGTAAACCTAGCCCCTCAACATGCGTGCGGTTATCACTACTATATTTCTATTTTGCACAACGGTCTGAGTGTTAAGGATTATGCGATCAATCTCGACTGTCACGAAATCGTTACGGAAAGTGGCTCATTTATTATCGCCGATAAGTTGCTAGATACCTTTAGGCCGAAGCTCAAAAAACTCCATCGGAGCCGCAAGGGATTTGATTCTATTGACAGTGCGCGAAACTACTGGCTGACCATTCACTCGGATAAGAATTTTGTGTATGCGGATACCCCAAATTGGTTGAAATACGAAGGCTTGTTTGGGTTTGTTTATAAGTGTCCCGACAAATGCGAGGACTTTACTAAAAGAGATAAATACACGGAACCGGTCAAATTGCTGATGGCACAGACATATCCCGGCAGTGAGATCGAGCTTAGGCAAAACGGCGGAACTTCCAATGGTGAGATCTATTTTGAAATTCAATCAAGCCGGGCATTTTACGATAAATTTGATCTATATAAATTAGATCGAGAGTCGTATTTTCACGGAAAATGGAAGCCCCATCCTTTGAATCTCTATTCATATTGGAAAACTCCGCAGGGCCAACCAAAATGATAGATTAGGCGTTTCTTTTTAGTTAGAAGGGAAGTTTAAACCTGATCCGCAAAACCAGCATTTCCCGCAAAATCAGCAAAATACATCATTTTGAGAAAGCGTGCTTTTCGTTACCGCAAAATACGTCAAACCCGGAAAAATAGGGTTCCAATTGACGCCACGTTTTTGTTAACGTCTTGGGTCTATGACTCATGACGAAACTGCCCACGAAGCGCGAATGCAGCGCATCGACGACTGCCGCAACCTCTACCTAAAGTACAACGGAAAAAACCACGAACTGATCGAACGCGAGATGCGCGAGCTGGGGCACGCCGATTTTCACCGCCGCATCATGTACGACCGTTTCGAACGCGGCCGCCACCGCCCGGGCTGGATCGGGCAGTATGGGTTTAATCATCTCGTGCGCGAACAGCTCTTGAGTAGAGGAGTAGAGGAGGAAAGGAGTGGGGGAGGAGAAAGATCGTCGGAATCGATGCCGCTCCCCACCTCCTCTACTCCTCCACTCCTCCCCTCGGCAAAGCCGGAACTGCCGGACTTTCCCGAGTTTCAGGAATGGCTAAAAACCGTCTCGCCGTCCATGGAATGGGAATGGAAACATCAGGTCTATATCTACAAACGGCTGCGGCGGGTGTTTGAGGGCGACTGCAAACGGCTGATGATC
>JADJRV010000032.1 GCA_016712045.1 Chloracidobacterium sp.
TTTGGCCGTGCGTACCGATGGCGAGTTTGAACAGCAAGTCGCACTCAAGATCGTACGGCAATCGATAGCCGACAGTGATTTGATTGAAAGATTTAAGCGAACGCCAGATCTTGGCCTCTCTCAGCCATCCAAATATTGCCAAACTCCTCGACGGCGGTGTGTCTGAAAGAGGTGAGCCGTACATCGTCATGGAATTTGTCGAGGGAACGACGATCTCCGAATTTGCGAAGAACAACCATTTAGATATCCGTAACAGACTCAAACTTTTTGTCAAAGTGTGTGCTGCCGTCGAATTTGCCCACCGGAGTTTGATAGTTCACCGCGACATCAAGCCGGGCAATATACTCGTTACCGCCGAAGGTGAACCGGAAATTGCTTGACTTTGGACTAGCAAGGCTAATTGACGATGGTTCATCAATAGACGCCGCACAGACGCGTACCGCTTTCACTGCCCTAACGCCGGCCTACGCCAGTCCGGAACAGCTCAGGAACGAGCCGATCACAACCGCCTCGGATACATATTCGCTTGGCGTCGTATTGTATGAACTTTTGTCCGGAAAACGGCCATTTGAACTAAAAACCACGAGTTTTGTCGACATCGTCCAACATATCTCAGCCACTGAACCTGCCAAACCGAGCCAGGTTTACGCCGCCAACGAACCGTCAACGCAACCTAATTCGCAGTTGAAAGGCGACCTGGACAATATTGTCCTCATGTCGCTTAGAAAGAGCCGGAGCGTCGCTATAAAACGGCCGCTGATCTTGCAGCCGATATTGAGCGACACTTGGAACACCTGCCGGTGAGAGCACGTCCGAATACCCTCACCTATCGCAGCGAAAAATTCATCAAGCGTAATAAGCTGCTCGTCATTGCGGCTTCCTTTGTACTTATCGCACTCATCGCAGGCATGATCACCACGATCTGGCAGGCTCGAGTGGCGGCCCGCGAGCGTGATCAAGCTCAACAGGCTCAGGCAAAATCGGCACAGTTAAATAGTTTTCTACAAAATATTCTCTTAGCGGCGTCACCGGAAGAGAAAGGTAAAGACGCAAAAGTTATCGACGTTCTAGCTGATGCGGTAGAAAAATAGACATCGACTTTGCCGATCAGCCGGCATTAAAAGCCCAAGCATTGTTAACCGTTGGCCAGACGTACGACAGTCTTGGCTTGGTCGACGAAGCCCACTCAAGTACTTCGCCGGGCGTTAAAACTCAATACAGATCTGTATGGTGAGAACGACCCGTCCACTGTCTCGTGCATGATCCATCTCGGTGCGGTCATAATAAATCAAACTAAATATGCCGAGGCAGAAGATCTTTTGACAAAGGCGATCGAAACAGACCGCCGCATTTCGCCTGATGGAAACAAGGATTTTGCCTACGCACTTAACGCCATCGGCGAGCTTTATGTAAGAAAAGGCGAGTTTGAAAAAGCTAAACCATTTCTCCAAGAATCTATTGCGATGTCCGACAAGCTTTTCGGTGAAGACAATCCGGACTCGGCGTTTGCTCTCATCTCCCTTGCCCGTGCGCAAGCATTTTCTGCTGATGCGGCCGGAGCCGAGATCACATATCGCCGGTCCATCGCGATCTATCGCCGACTGCCCGCTCGTTTTGAGATGAGGCTCGCTGTTGCGTTGCTTAACTTCGGCTCCCTTCTGTCAGGAAAAGGAAATTACGACGAGGGCATCAACGTGATGCGCGAAGCCGAGGCGATCTTTCTACAAAAACAGGGTGAATCCTTCACTACTTTCGAAGCAAAAACCTATCTCTGCACCGCATATATAACAAAGTCCGACTTCGGCCAGGGCATGATCGAGGGCACCAAAGCAATTGAAATGGGCCGCAAGCTCAATTTAGAAAAGACTCCCGACTTTATCAATACTCAGCGTTTTCTCGGTCTGGCATTAACACGTACCGGCAAAGCAAAAGAAGCGGAACCGATCCTGCGGCAATCCTTGGAAGCAAGCAAAATCGATCTACCGAACACGGTCCCGTTAGCCAAAGGAGCACTAGGCGAATGTCTTACCGAGCAGCAAAAATACGCCGAAGCCCGCCAGCTATTATCCGAAAGCTACGAAGACCTAAATAAGTCGCTAGGAGCGGAGCATCCAAGTACCGTATTAGCCAAAAACCGTTTAGAGACCGTAGATAAAAAGATGAATGGCCGAGAATCCAAAAGCAGATAACGTAATCAAAGGTTCGTTGTACCTTAGTGATGTGACAGAATATGACAAATGACCGAGTCTAAAAAAATAGCCGACCCTTGCGTGATGGTGATATTTGGTTCGACGGGCGATCTAACTAAACGCAAGCTGTTTCCCGCGCTGTACAATCTTGCCAAGGACGATTTTCTGCCGCACAAATTCGCCATCATCGGCGTCGGGCGTCAGGAAATGACGACTGAGGAGTTTCGTGAACAGATGCTGGCGAATCTCAAAGAGTTTATCCCCGGCGGGCCTGAGGAAAAGCTGGTCAAATGGTTTGCGGAGCGTATCTATTACACCGGCGGCGATTTTGACGACGATAAAAAGCTTTTCGGCGACCTCAAAGACCTCATCGGCGAAGTCACGACAACGCATCATATTCCCGATAACTACTTCTATTATCTGGCGACGCCTCCTAACCTGTTTGCGAACGTTACGCAAAAGATCGTAAAAAACGGGCTTGGCAAAGAAGAGGGCAGCAACTGGCGGCGGTTTATTTACGAGAAACCGTTTGGCCACGATCTTGCATCGGCTGAGGCACTCAACTCCGATCTGTTAAAAACGATCAAAGAACGGCAGATCTACCGAATCGACCATTATCTCGGCAAAGAGACGGTGCAAAACATCTTGGTCTTTCGTTTTGGCAACAGCATTTTCGAGCCGATCTGGAACCGCAATTTTATCGACCACGTCCAGATCACCGTCGCCGAATCTCTCGGCGTCGAGCGTCGCGGCGGATATTACGATTCGGCGGGAGCTCTGCGTGACATGATCCCGAATCATATTTTGCAGCTCGTCACGCTGACGGCGATGGAGCCGCCCGTGTCGTTTGACGCCGATCCGGTCCGCGATGAACAGGCTAAGATATTGCAGTCCATCCAGCCGTTTACGCCTGAAGACGTTCTAAAGAAAACAAGCCGCGGCCAGTATGGCGAAGGCGAGATCGATGGCAAGGCAGTCCCCGCCTATCGCGACGAAGAAATGATCGCCGCGCACTCAAACACCGAGACGTTTGCCGCCCTAAAACTCACGCTCGACAACTGGCGTTGGGCGGACGTGCGATTTTACATCCGCACCGGCAAGCGTATGCCAAAGCGGCATTCGAGCATCGTTATTCAATTCAAACAGGCGCCGTTCACCCTTTTTCGGGGCACACCGGTCGAGCGTCTGCGGACAAACCGCATCGTCATCCACATCCAGCCCGACGAAGGCATAACGCTCCATTTTGGTGCCAAGATTCCGGGGCCGATCGTCAATATGGGCGCGGTCGATATGGATTTTAACTACGTCGAACACTTTGGCGAACGGGCTACGAACGCCTTTTGTTTGACTGTATGATCGGCGACGCGACGCTCTTTCAGCGGGCCGATATGGTCGAGGCGAGCTGGCGTATCGTCGATCCGGTTCTCGACGTCTGGAGTGCTCTGCCACCGCGAAGTTTTCCAAATTACGCCGCCGGCAGTTGGGGGCCAAAAGAATCTGACGACCTGCTCGAAGCCGACGGCCGTGCCTGGAAAAACATCGATTAATGAACAGCGGACATATCTCAAAAATTTCATATGGAACTTGAAATCATCATAGCGGCGGCCATACTCCTCGCTTTGGTTTTCTCGGCGACGGTCGATATGGCGTTCTCGCATCTTTCGGATGTTGGACTGCGGCGCCTCGCGTCGGACGAGGAGCTCGCCAATAAAAAAGAATCGGCCAGTTTTCTGCGTGAGATCCTCGAGAACCGCCCGCGATTCCGCTTTGCTCTCTCATCGGTGATACAGGTCTTTTTGATCTGCTTTGCGGTGCTGCTGACCGTGATCGTATCCGAGATTATCCCTCCAAAATTCAGATTATTGGCCGCCGCTCTCGCCATCAGCATCAGCGCGACCGTTCTTGTCCGGCAGATCATACCGCGACTTTTTGTCCGTAATAATACCGAGAAAAAGCTGCTCTTTCTGCTGCCGGCGATCCGCCCGATGTACGCACTCGTCTCGTTCTTTGTCGATCCGATCGCCAACCGCAAACGTGCTAAAGCCCTGCAAAGACTCGAAACCACGCTCGCACCCGACGCGCCGAAGACCGCGCCGACGACAACGCCGAAGACTTTCAGGCGCTGATGGAGGTCGGCGAGGCCGAGGGCATTATCGAAGAAGATGAACGCGAGCTGATCGAGACGATGATCGATTTTGGCGACACGCTCGCCGGCGAGATCATGACACCGCGCACCGGCATTGTCGGCATCGCGGTGGGCACCTCGATCAAAGAGGCCCGCGATGTCATCATCGAAGAAAAATATTCGCGTCTGCCCGTCTATCGCGACACGATCGACAATGTCGAGGGCATGATCTACGTCCGCGACCTGCTAGCGGCACTCGCGACAGGGCAAAAGGAAAATGCCGTCGAGACCATCATGCGTGACGCATTCTTTGTCCCCGAGACAAAAACGGCCGCCGATCTGCTCAAATCAATGCAGCAAAATCACGTCCAGATCGCCGTCGTTATCGACGAATACGGCGGCGTCGCCGGCCTCGTCACCGTCGAAGACATCATCGAAGAGATCGTCGGCGAGATCGAGGACGAGGACACCGAACAGGAAGAGGTCATCGAGATCATCGAGGGCACCGACGGTTATTACGACGTACTCGGATCGACCGAGATTGATAAAGTCGAACGTATTTTCGACATCGAACTCGAAGACGACGAATACACAACCATCGCGGGCCTTGTCACCAGTGAAGCCGGCTACGTTCCCAAAATAGGCGACACACTCGACCTAAAAGGCCTCGCCATCGAAATACTGCAGGCAGACGAAAAACGCATCACGCTCCTCCGCCTGAGAAAAGCCGACCCGCCCGAAACAGACGAAGATGCGGACGATTAAAATACAGTTTGGGTTATAATCTTGGATAACGACGGAGGTAATATTATGGCAATACGATTAGGCGACGAGGCACCGGATTTCACGGCGGAGACGACGCAGGGGACGATCAATTTTCACGAATGGCTGGGCGACAGTTGGGGCGTGCTGTTTTCGCATCCGAAGGATTACACGCCGGTCTGTACGACCGAGCTGGGAATGGCGGCGAGACTCAAGCCGGAGTTTGACAAGCGAAACGTCAAGGTCATCGGACTGAGCGTCGATCCGCTGGATTCACATATCGGTTGGGAGCGTGATATTGAGGAAACGCAGGGCACGGCCGTTAATTTCCCGATGATCGCCGACAGCGACCGCAAAGTCGCCGATCTCTACGACATGATCCACCCGAACGCCAGCGACACTTTTACGGTACGCTCGGTCTTTGTGATAGGGCCGGACAAGAAGGTAAAACTGACGCTGACCTATCCGGCTTCGACCGGACGGAACTTTGCCGAACTGCTGCGTGTGATCGATTCCCTGCAGCTAACCGCCAACTACTCCGTCGCCACACCCGTAAACTGGCAAGACGGCGAAGATTGCATCATCGTTCCCGCAGTTTCAAACGAAGACGCGAAAGCCAAATTCCCTAAAGGCTGGAAAGAGATCAAACCATATCTACGCGTGACGCCGCAGCCGAATAAATAAGAGATATTCCGCAAACGCGAAACCGAAAGCGAAAGGAAGCTTCCTGATTTTGCAGATTTCGCGTTTTTGGCAAATTGAAAGATCTATGAAACTTCAAGCGAAAATTAACGGCGAGAAACTCGATATCGAGATCGTCGAACAGGACGGAAAACCAGAGCGGTCGTTGGCGGGCGCGAATACAAGCTTGAGATATCGCAGCCCGAGCCTGGCATTTTTGCTCTGCGAAACGGCAAAAAGATGACCGAGGCTTTTGTTTCGCCGGACGGCAAGCAAGTCGTCGTCGGCGGGAATGAGTTCGAAGTGGAGATCGCCGACCCGAAACGGCTCAGGAGTGTGGGATCAGAATCAGAATACGTCGACGGGGTTGCCGAGATCAAAACAGCAATGCCGGGCAAGGTTGTCCGGATCCTTGTTAAGGTCGGTGCCGCTGTCGAAAAAGGCGACGGGGTCATCGTCGTCGAGGCGATGAAAATGCAAAACGAAATGAAATCCCCTAAAACCGGCACCGTCACCAAGATAAATGCCACCGAGGGCGACACCGTCAACGCCGGCGATGTCCTCGCCGTTATCGAATAATTCATTTCCCTCGCCGGCATACTCAGCATATTTGCAAATAGCCTATGCTCCCGGCACTCCCGCCGGCAATTGGCGAAACATCGAATAACCGCAATATATCCAATTCCCTTTCCCGATTTTTGCTATCACCAATCCGCCCTTGTTTTCTTGCTCACCCGCGTCATGCGATTCGAGCAGCGGCGTGTATTTCTGGTCAAACGTACCGAAGCTATAGGCGTTCCGCTCCTGCACCCAACCGGCGAAATCCGCGTCGGTGATCTTGTTTGGAAAATTGAAGGCCGGATCCGCAGGTTGTAAGATCGTTACCTTTGCGTTCTCATCGACGACGCGAATATTTCCGTTCACCGGAAAGGGCAATATCTGCTGCAAACCGGCACGTTGATATTGCACGATCAAATGCCCGCCGTTTTTTACATAGTCGAGCAGACGTTGATTATTCGCGACGAAATCGGGCCGCGTTTCCGTTGCGCGAATGCCGACAATGATGGTGTCGAATTTTGACAGATCGCCAGACGCAAGGTCCTTTTCCTCGAGCATTGTGACATCGACGCCCATTTTCTTGACCGAATCCGCAACCTCGTCGCCGCTGCCCATGATGTAGCCGACCTTTACGGGCGCGACCTTGAGATCGAGCACCTCGACCTTAGTCTCGGCACGCGTGTAAAAGCGGTGCGTCTGGATGTGCGGATAGGCGATCGTATTCATCGTCTGCATTGCTAGGCCCTCGCCGACCGACGCATTTGCAAAGATGTTGTAGCTTCCGGGCTTTGTCTTTGCGGGAATCGTGATCTCAAATGCAACGCTTATCTGTTCACCTTTTTTCTTTAGGTCGAACGTCCGGTTCGCGGCAGTCACTTTCCATTCGTCAGGCGTGTTGATGTTCAGCCCTGCGACGCCCGCGATCGCTTTGGCCGAATTGTTCGTAATGCCCACGGTCAAAGTTCGTGTCTGTGGTTTGTTGCTCTGCGGCACAACGAGCAGCTTATGGTCGACGCTGACGGAAAGAGCCGGGACCACGTTCAGATCACGCCGTATCTCGCCTCTCGTGGAATCGGCGTAGCGGAATTGAATTGGGCGTTCGAAAGATATGTCAGTACCGTCGATATCGACCGTTACCTTCGCCGTGACATCCGCTGGAGAAAATGGCTGGTTCTGATCTTCATTAGCGGCCCATCGAAACAAGTCGCCGTCGCGCGCCGATTCAAGCCAATACGGCTGCGTCGGCCTCGCGTCAGCGGGCACCTTGACATTGAAATATGCAGACTGGTTTGCCGCTTCACGCCGGCTAAAACCTTGTGTAGTTTCCTTCGGAGCTTCTGCGTTAGTCACTGCCCATCCGACCGGTTTCCTGAGCGAAACGTCTTTTATCGTGATTGCCGCTGACTTCGGAAAGAACACATTCACCGTCGAAAAAATGCTCTCGCCGGGAACGACCGTCTCACGATCAGCCGGTACGTCGATCTGAATTCCCCGCTGCGTTCGCAATTAAAGCGGCAAGATTTGCCTCAACTACGCGGAACATTGTCTTGGTCCGTGGCTGGCGAGTTGACCACTCGCACTCGACAGCAAGTTTGTAAGCCGCAACAAGATCGGAAAGCATCGCTGACTTGCCCAATGGCTGAAATTTCGCCGTTACCGCTTCGATCTTGGCCTGCAATTCCGTAGCCTTCTTCTTAACCGGTTCCTCGGAATTGTTTGTGATCGCAGGAATTCCCGTTATCGAAATATCGATCCCGCTGAACGGCGACAACTCCGGTGCATTTCCGGTCACGGAGTTTTCCTTAAGATTCAACCCTGAGAATAGATCACCCTTGAGTTCGAGACGGCCTTCGCCCTGGGATTTGTGCTGGCTGCGGCCTTCCATGGCTATTTCGAAATATGAGCGCCCTAGGGCAGCATCGTACGCACCGGTGTTTAGCCTGAGCGTTGCGGTCGAACCTGCGGAAAATCCTTGTCCGGCGTAAAATTTCAAGACTTTCCACGGTTCCCCCGACTGCGTGCATTGCTGCGGATCGGCGGCGGCTTTGACGGCCAGCGGAGAGATGAATCCGGCATACTGATGTTGTCCATGACCATCGGCGGATGTGCCGGAAAATCGCGAAATGACAACGAGCGGACGAAACGAGCGTATCGCACGAACAACGTCGCACAAAATGACGTCCTGCGGCCATTTGGACTTTGCCTCATCGAGAGTCTTAGAAAATCCGTAATCGAACGCTCGAGCAAAATACTGTTCTGCACCGTCAAGCCGTCTTGCTTGCAGCAATTCCTCGGTACGGATAACACCAAGAGATTCAAATAGTTCAGGCCCGATAATATTCTGCCCGCCGTCGCCGCGTGTCAGTGAAAGATACGCTGTGCGGGCATTCTCGCCGCGAGCGAGGTACGCGATCAGAGCCGAATCTTCGTCATCAGGATGAGCTCCGATCATCATCACGCTGGCTGTAGTATTGAGGCGTTTTAAGAGTTGGGCAAGGCCGATCGCTCCGTAATCATTTACAGGACGGACCTGAGCCTGCGTATGCACGGGCAAAAGCAATTGAGAAAGCACGGCAACCACTAAGGCCGTTCTCAAAGCGTTTATCGTAATTCTTATTCTCATATTAAGGTCTCGACGCTCTCATCGGACTTTGGATCGTTGCGAACCGTCAAACTAATTAGATAGCCAAAAAATACCGTAACAATGCACCCGATCACATTGAACCAAAGAAATTCGATATCGGTTAATAAGCTTGCTATCCAGACTGAGGCAATACCACAAAGCAAGCCAAAAAACGCTCCGCGAGCCCTAGCTCGTTTTACGACAAAGGCCAATACAAAAACTCCTAAAAGCGAGCCGTAAAAGAACGAACCAAACTTGTTCACGACCTCAATGAGCGAACCCAGAATTGGTCGCAAACAACGCCACTATGCAGGCAAATACTCCCCATATAAACGTCGTCGCACGCCCGACCATTACATAGTGAGAGTCAGTCGCCTCGGGTTTGTATAAACGCCGGTAAAAATCGATCGTCGTCGCAGTCGCAAGAGAATTAAGCTCCGCAGAGATCGACGACATCGCGGCTGCAAAGATCGCGGCGATCAACAGCCCGATCACTCCGATGGGCATATTTTCGAGAATAAATGTCGGGAATACATAATTGACGTCGTTAAAAGTAGGATTGCTCGTCTGCCGGACAAAAGCGACGGCTTCTTTACGGCTTTCATTAAAACGTTTGTCTGCGTCGATGTAGCTCTGCCTCGCACTTTCACCGCCGGTTGAAAAATTGATCGCCGCCTCGCGCCTCGTTGCATGGGCGGCATCATATCGGGTTTGAATGTCACGAAATCCCTCGGTCTGCTGTGCCTTGGCAACCTCTGCCCGATTGAAAACGATGGGCGGTGCCGAAAACTGGTAGAAGATGAACACCATGATCCCGATCAGCAAAATGCCGAATTGCATTGGTATCTTTAAGAAAGCACTCATCAACAGGGATGTCCGCCCTCGGCAACGGATTTAGCTGTTAAGAACCGCTGCACCTGGCTTTGATCGCACCCAAAATAGCCGAGCATCAGGAATAGCCCTCCGATCAAACCCGACCAGATTGTGTATTTCTCTTTGAGATCAAACGTCGTATCGACCATGTTCAGCTTGCCGAGACTTCCCGCAAGGTGCAGTCCGTCACCGAGCGAAACGCCAGTCGGAAAGCTCCACAATATAACCACAAAACAGACGCCGAGTCCAAAAAAGATAACGATCATCTGCTTTACGTCCGTCCATGTAACAGCCTGTACTCCGCCAAAAACAGTGTAAATGGTCGTCGAAAGTCCGATCGCAAAGATCGTCGCTGTGAGATTCCAGCCAAAGACGATCGATAGGACAATAGATGGAGCCGAGATGATCGTGCCAACGCCGAGTCCGCGTGAAATAAGAAAAAAGAAACTGGTGAGAATGCGGACCTTTACGTCAAAGCGTTTTTCGAGATATTCGTACGCCGTAAAAACATTGGCCCGGTGAAAGAACGGCACGACCGTCACACACAGGATTATCATCGCCAGCGGCAGACCGTAGTAAAACTGAATGAACCGCATCCCGTCGCTATACGCCTGTCCGGTCGTACCAACGAGCGTTATTGCAGAGAGTTGAGTCGCCATTACGGACAGACCGACTGCCCACCACGGCAGCCCACGATCGGCCAAGAAATAGCCCTCTTTGGTGCCGGTGTGCTTGGTCATGCGAATACCGTCCCAGACGACATAGACCAGATACGCTACCACAATTGCCCAATCTAGTGATCTCATTTCTTATCGGAAATAGCGCCCAAACGCCCAGAGCGCGGCTATCACAATGACCGTTGTTATCACGACCGCGACGTATATCTTTCTCCAAAATTGATCCGGCATTTCCGGACTCGGCCCTTTAGCTTCGCTCATATATTTATGTCCGGTGAAATCCGCGCTCGATATCTTTCATCGACAATCTCAAAATAACCGGCCGACCATGCGGACATGTCGTAGGCGAGCTTGTTACCAGCAACCGGTCGATCAGCCAATGCATCTTTTCCGGCGTCAGTTTCATGTTGATCTTGACGGCCGCCTTGCAGGCAAGACTCGCGGCTATATCGTCCCGCAAGGTGGATTTCGGTGAACCCTTTTTCTCATTTTCGATGGTATCGAGGATCTCGGCAAATAAATTGCGAGCCTCGGATGCAGGCAGATCGGTCGGGATACTTTTGATTGCAATGGTGCGACCCGACAGTTTCATTACGCCAAAGCCGAGAGTTTCTAGATCGTTCTCGATCAGTTGAAAAGCCTCCGACTGTGCTGGACTAAGATCTATCGTCTCAGGCAGGAGCAGATTTTGCGATTCGATCGGACGGTCAGTCTCGCTCTTGCGGTATTTGTCGAAAAGGATGCGCTCATGGGCAACATGCTGATCGATCAGCAACAATCCCTCATCGTCGACAGCAATAATAAAACTCTCGTGGAGCTGACCCAGGGGCTGTATCTTTGCCGACGAAATCTGCTCAACCTCAATAGATCTTGTCAGTTTGTCAGCCGAATTTACAGGCGGCAATTCCGCATAACCTGCGATGCCCGTTGTCGGTCGTTCCGTAGCAGCCGTTTCAAAACTGAACGGGATCTCCTGCGGAATATTTTCTACTGGAGTTGTTGCTTCTCGTTCAAATGCCAAAGGCGGAGCGGTCTCGCTCAGGGCGGTTGCAGAAAATGATCGTTCCTCAAAATGCAGAGGCTCATCTGTCATAACAGAGGTTCGAACGCAATATTGGCTTGTTCCGGCTGCGGTTCTCGAACCCTTACAGGTTCGCTTCGACGAGCCTCAGGCTCGTACCTATCGAACTGCGGCCTGCGTCACCGGTAATTCCCGCTTTAGCCAAAGCATTGCGGATCGCCTCCGCGATCACGTCCTTGACAGCCTCGCCGCGTCGAAATCGGATCTCGGTCTTGGCGGGATGGACATTGACATCGATCTCTTCGAGCGGGAGTTCGAGAAATAGGAACGCGACAGGATAAACGCCGTGTGGCAAGACGCTGCGATAGCCTTCGAGCAGCCCACCGGCGATGGTCTTGTCGCGGACAAAGCGATTATTTACAAAGAAATATTGGCCGTCGCGTGTCGTCCGGCGCTCACGTGGAGCCGAAACAAACCCCGTTACGCGAGCAACATATTCACGTCCGCCCTCGACAGGCAGCAGACTCTCTAGCAATCCGCCGCCAAATATCTGAAACGCACGTTCGCGAAGATCTCTCGCCGGAGAAACCCTCAGCACCTCGCGTCCGTTATTTGTCATCGTAAAAGCGATCTCAGGATGGGCTAAAGCGTAGTGAGTTGCGATACTCGTCAAATGGTAATTTTCCGTCGCCTCGGATCGCATAAATTTACGTCGGGCAGGTGTGTTAAAAAATAGATCGCTAACGGTGATCGTTGTGCCGGTATCGCGGGCGGCGTCTTTGACGTCTACCAGTCTTCCGCCATCAACGTTGACGCGTGTCGCGATCTCATAGTCAGCAGTTTTTGTAATTAGCTCGACTTTGGCGACGGATGCTATCGACGCAAGAGCCTCGCCGCGAAAACCAAGCGTGGCTATTGCACCTAGGTCCTCGAGCGTGCGGATCTTTGAGGTGGCGTGCCGCTCAAATGCAAGGATCGCGTCATCGCGGGTCATGCCCTCGCCGTCATCGCTAATACGCATCAACCGGCGGCCGCCAAGCTCAATCTCGATCTGAATACGCGTCCCGCCCGCGTCGATGGCATTTTCGACAAGCTCTTTGATGACGGACGCTGGCCTCTCGACGACCTCGCCGGCCGCGATCTGATTTGCTAAATTGTCCGGTAAAACCTTGATCTTGTTCATCTTATAGATCTACTATCCTATGATGTTTATCCTCAAGGTCCACGGCCTCATAGAGCCATTCGATAAAATTCGGGCCAAATTTATTGAGAAACGTAAATACGTTCAAACTGCGTTCCTGCAATCCGCCATTGGGCAATAGCGAAGTAAAGAGTCCCGCAAGCTGACGGCTGGCTACCTCGTCATTACGCATCTGGGCAAGCAGCGTTTTCTTCCGCGTTGCTCCGAGATGATAGATCATTTTGCGTCGGCGTTTTGCAAAATTTGCAGCTACTGTCGTATCGATCTCGGCAAGCCGTGACGCGATACGGTCAAGCTCCTCGTTTATTGTCCCTTCGACCTCGCTAAACAATTGCCCGGTATCCGACGAAGCATCTTGCTCGGCAAGGTTAAGAGACAGGTGCTCGACCCCTACGAATAGATCGGTTAACTCAAGATGAAACTTATCGAGAACCCGCCGATGCTTATGCTCAACTATAGTAAAACTCTGACGATGGTGTATTGGTGTCACGGGCCGTTCTAAAACACGATAAGCCTCACTGTTTTGAGCAAAATAAGCGATCTCCGCTGCTCCGCCAAAGTAGCAGACCGTCGGTAGCAGATAGTCCTGCACGACAGGCCTCAACATCACGCCGGGGCTTAGCCGCTGCGGTTCATTAGTAGCAAATTCGATGAGATCATCACGAGTTAATTCGAGTCTGGTTTCTTTTTGTTCGATAAACGCCGTCACCGGTTTTCCTCAGTGAACGCCGCTTCCCCTCGTCGTCGTGCCAAAAGAGCGGGAAATAATCTTCTTCAACCAGCACCTGCGAGTGAAAGCCTTCCGCAACCAGCACTCTGTCGCGATCGCGGATCGCCGAGACCATCTCATCTGCCCTTTCGATCGCACGGACGTATATTGGTGAAGCAAGTTGTTTTATTCCGGAATGCATCGGGTCGATGAATATAAGCCCAAGATCAGCAAAGACTTTGGCAAGCGATTTAATAAAAGCCTCCCCAAATCCCGAACCCGCTTTCCAGGCGTCCATCAATTGAGTTTTTAGATCCGCCGAAAATGCGGTGTCGCTTAACTCCGAGAAAATCTCATCGATCAACCTGAAAACCGAATCATCGAGTTTTACATCACCGACGGGCAAGCCAATGAAACGATCATCCGCAACGTAATCGGACTGGATCGGCCCGCCGTCATTAGCCAATAAGTAAGTCTTGGAAACTTCCTCAAGATCATGATCCTCAGTCGCTGTCCAGAATACCGGCACTGCCGGAGTTCCCTGGAGCCGTAGTTCATCGGCGAGTTTGATCGCCGACAGCGCTTTGTAGATCGTGTAGAGCGGCCCGGTAAAGAGCCCTGCTTGTTGGCCGGTAAGAACTGCAACGGTCGAACTCTGACGCAATAGTTCGATGTTGGCAAGCGTTTTTTGTCCAACTCCCGCTTTTATATTTATCTCGACAAGTGCATCACATAGAGCCGTTCGATCGGTCTGGTAGTTAGCCAATACCTCGGGAGCAAATTTGGCGATGTCAGACGGCGATGTGACGGCGTTGGGATAAAATCGCTTTAGCGAGAGAGGATCGGTTTGAAATTCAAGAAAGAGCCGCGACTGTGCGGGAATTTGCGCAAATGGCAGATCCGAGATTCGGAATTGTGCTTTTCCGTGTAAGGACTCGCGGGCTGATTCCTGCTTCAAGATGTTGGCTCCTCGTTTCTAAAATTATAGATTTCAGTCAGACAACTTCCAAACTCAAAAACAAAAAGAGGCGGCCATCTAAAGCCGCCCCGTTAGATGCATTGACCGATATCGTAATTAATCCGCCGTCCTCTCTATTCGATATACGCCCGATGAGTGCGTTCCCGCGAAAATGCGGTTGGAATTTTGCGGATCAAATGCTATCGACCACAGGCGTCGGCTCGCAAGTTTCATATCCTTGCCGTCGACACGTTTCCATTTGTTGCCCGCATCACTCGAGATAAACATACCGCCATCTGTATCTAACGCGCTCGAAACGATGATCTCATCCGTGTTATTTGGATTGATCAGGATACTGGTGAAATTACCAAGCGGTAACCCTCCGCCGCGTCGATTCCAAGTGTTGCCGCCATCACGCGAAGTGTAAAATGTCTGTATAGTGCCGACGTAAACATAATCGGGGCGTTCCGGATCAGATCGGATCGAACTGATAGGGACATTATCAGGTGCTCCGCCCGCTTTCGTCCAGGTTTTACCACTATCACGCGATACGATCACACCTGATGTCGCGGTGCCCGCCCAAATTGTCTCGGGCCGAGCGGATGACATGTGAATAGCAAAAATATTTTCGTTAATTCCGATGCCCAAAGACAGCTTTTCCCAGCCCTTAGTGACGTCATAGGACCTATAAAGCCCCTTATCCGTGCCGACGAGCAATCCCTTGCCGTCCGGTGTATTCTCGATCACCTTAACTTTTTCATTTATGGCTGGCACTATTTTTCCCGCCGGGACGCTAGCCGTATTTGTCGGAGCGACAGATGCCGTCTTTTTTACAGGTTTCTTAGCGACCGGCTTTTTTACGACCGGTTTAGCAGGGACTTTACCAGCGGTCAACTGTGACCACGATGCCCCGCGGTCGACCGACCGATAAATACCAACATTGGTTCCCAAATACATTAGGCTCCGGTTTGCCGGGTCTTGACGTAAGACAAAAGGCCGGACTCGGCCGACGTCAAATCCGCGTGACTGCTGCCAGGTGCGACCGCCGTCCGGACTGACAAAAAAGAAACCGCCGCCGGTCGCCGTGTTATGCGTCGCGGCATAAAAGCGATTAGGCTGACTGGCGTCAGGTGTAACAAAATAGGTAAAGCGGCTCGAAAAATTGCCATTGGTCTGAACAAAATTGCGGCCACCGTCATTTGAGACCATTACTCCGTAGTTATTCGTTCCTATAAAGACACGGGTTGGCTCGTCCGGGTGAACCGCGATCGAGTTGATCTCGAGATCACGTTGCGTGGTGAGCGACCACGTCTTGCCGCTCGTACTGCTCATCCAAAAGCCTTCGGTTGTCGCGGCGTAGATCGTCCCGGCGACAGACGGATGCTGCAAGATGTCGCGGGTACGGCGGGATTGCGACGGAATACCCTGGATCTTTGCCCATTTTTCGCCCGCATTTTGTGATTCGTAAATGCCGCTGCAGGCTGAAGCGATAATATGCTCAGGATTGCGCGGATCAATATTGATCGCAAACACATCCGAGTCGTCGATCATGCCGTTTTTAATGAGACGCCAATTCTTACCTGAGTCCGTAGTTTTATACGCACGCCACCATGTGCCGGCATACATTGTATCGGCACTTCGCGGATCGATAGCGACAGAATCGATATTTACCGGCATCGTCGAAGATGAGATCTTTTCCCAATCGCCGCCGGAGTTTTTTGAACGCCAGACGCCATTGACCGTGCCGGCGATCAAGATATTTGGGTCAACCGTCGACTGTGTCAACGAATGTATCGATTCGTTACGTAGTTCCTTAGCTTCTTTCCAGTTAGCTCCGCCATCCGTAGTCCTGAAAAATCCACCCGGAGCCTTATGCCTGTGACCCGACGCGTAGATCTTTAGCGAATCACGCGAATCGACAAATAGATTATCTAGTACCAGCTCGGGCTGATTAAGATTTACGAGTAGCTGCCAAGACTTTCCGGCATCCGCAGATGTATGGATCTGGCCATCCAACGTACTAGCGTACAAACGGTCTTTATCCTTTGGGTCGATCGCAACGACCCGAACATCGCCGCCGCTCGGTCCGACGACCTGCCAGTTATCAAATTTGGGTGCCTCAGTTTCCGTGTCGGCAGCCATGATGGCCCCGGCGTAAAGCTTGTGTTAAAGATCGCTAACAGGGCAAATGCGGCGATCACGGCTTTACTTCTAAAATTGTTGATCATAACTGGTAAATCCTCTGAATAAATTAGCGGAATATGAATGGAAGAGATCCTTCTCTGAGGATCTGACTATCTTATGATGCCGGCCGGAACGCAGGCAGACGTCCTAAAAGCTGAAAACGCAGAACCACTGACGAACATTACCTATTTTACAGCAACCGCAGGCCAAATCAAACAAAAAAAGCAGTTGAGGCTTGGTGATGACCGCCTCAACTGCTTTATTAGATGTCTGCATCTCTAAAGAGATGCAAAGCTATTTACCAATTGCTAGCCTCGGCTCCAGCAGGAACGAGGTAGAACTTGGTCATGGTACCGGCTGCACCAGGGCTGTCGACGAATGTCACACGGCCTGCGTCATACTTACGGAAGTTGATCGCCTTCATGATCTGAGCTCTACGCTTCTTGATCTCAGCGGCTGTTCCGTAGTTGATGATGTAGCCTTGTGCGTTCGGGTTGTTATTGAGCGTGATATAGAACGCATCAACACGAGCCTTAACGTCATCGTCTGGAGCCTTGCCGAATGTATCGACCAGTGTCTTCTCAGGTTTAGCAGAAACGCTGCCGCTACCTGATGCCGTGGTCGTGCAATTACAGCTTGCATCGAGTCCAGCGATATCAACAGTAGCCGTTACGTTCTGACCTGCCAAGCCGGTTGTGTCAACCGAGATGCTCGACGTACCCTGTCCGCTTGAGATGGTACCTGCCGAGACGGACCAGTTATAGGTAACGCTTGCACCACCTGTAAGGTTAGCGGTGAAATTCATCGCCGAACCAGGTGCTACAACACCACCGTCACTGACCGAAAGGGTAGGACATTCACAAACCTGGACACAATCAGGACATTCTTCGACCTTAACTGTACGTGTGTCGGTCTTGCCGCAAACTCCGCAGCCGTCATCAACACCAGTCGTGATCGTATATGTACCTTCTTTAGCACCACTCAGATCCCACTGAACATTAGCACCCGTTCCAACAATACGTCCGCCAGAGACGGTGTAGTTGTATACGAGCGGGTCATTTTCAGGATCGCTGGCCGAGGTCTGAACGCTGATGGTCTTGCTGTCGTTGCAAGCACCTGAGCGTGACCTGAAACCAGGACGGCAAGGCAACGAGATGACCGAATCACTCAAGGTGACCGAGTTTACATTAGCAACCTTGTTCTGCACATCACCGTCACGCTTATCGCGACGACCGATGAAGAATTGAGCGATGTAACCATGCGGATCTGTCGATGCCTCAAAACCTCTTGGAGTCCCAGTCGAGGTTGTTGTGATGGACTGTGCAACACAACCCGTTGTTCCTACTGGGCAAGGGATCAGGACATTCGTTACATTAGTGGCTCCACTAAAGCTGTCGGCATCCTGCTGGTTAAAGTTAATACGATAACCAAGGCTAACACCAAACCAACGACGCGGGAAGATTCTTACGCCTGCGATCCCGTCCATAGGATCCTGCTCAAGTGCGTTGGGCGTTCTGCTACGCACGTAGGTCTTCGATGTGAATTCGAGCATTGGCTGGAAAAACTTATTGACTGGGAAATCAAGTCCAACTGCCCATGTGAACTCATCAGGACGGTCAAGCAAAGTAAATCCGCCCGCCGTTGGATTTGATACAAATGTGTACCCAACGTTACCCGACATATTTACCCAACTCGCAAGACGTGCATCTACGAAGAAATTAGCTCCGAAGTCACCGCGACGGGCACCTGGTCCGGCTCCGCGTTGAAGCATATTAAAGCCAGCCGACGTCTGTGCAGAGTCAGGATACCAGCGGTAAAACGCTTGTACACCGTAGCCGACTGCTTTAAGAGCATTATTAATACGCCACTTAATGCCAACGTCCATCGAATTGAACGACGACGTAGCCCAGCGACGGCTAATAAAAGGTGCGTCAGGAAGATAGGTAGGTGCGGTCGAAAATGAAACAGGTCTCTCACTGAGGCCCACTACAGCCGACTGAAGAACAACACCCGGCAGTATGCTACCAAAGACCGACCCAACACCGGGGTACAACGACGCGCCGGAACCTCCAGCACGCGGTGGCCCTAAGCGTTGCGTTAGTACCGGCTGCAAATCCGAATGTCGGACCTGAGAAGCCAAGTTGATAATTACCGGCAGTCAATCCATTAAAAGGATACGCAGCAGACGGCATGCCCGACGGGCGATAAACCGCTAGTCCGGCGAATGCTCCGGTCGTTCCCGGTGCTAGTACGATGGCTCCCCATTGTGCTCCGCCGGTGTTCGGCAGATAAAAACCTGACAGATTACGCGGCGAATTGATCTTGATCCCGCGGTAAACTTCCGTGTTGAAGAACAACTCAAGGTTATTCGTCAAACCGATCTGGAAATTAGCCGGCATTGAAGTAATGTCAGCATTGCCCGGATCGCGGTCATAGTTATTGACAGCGGCACTAAAGGTGTATTCACCTTTTCTAAGTGTCTTGCCGTCATAAACGGTAAACAGGCCTGTTGGGCCGGCAATTGTTGGAGCGGTATTACGGTCATCTTTCTCCGACAAGTTTTGTGCCGGCACCGCAAACACGAGCATTAATAATATGAGCGTAACAGCGTACGCCTTGATAGCGAGTTTCATCACATTCCTCCGCCAAAATTGAAAATTTCAGTCAAATAGTTGCAGTTCTTCAAAATCTAATTTCTTAGCATTCCTAAGATTTCCTGCTCAAAATTCGCACACACGAAAAATTTGCCATATGCCTAAGCCGTGCAAAATTCCGCGTGGCCACAAAAAGTAAATCTATACTAACGTTATGTTTATAATGGAGTACAACGATAAAGTCAATGATTACTACAAAAAACTTTAACTCTCCTTGGCTACGACCTTAACTCACATTTTTATGAAAATCAAGCCTTGCCAACAAAATATTAAAACTTTTTCCTAAGCATATATGCCGCGCATCCTCGTGTCATAAGCGACGCGATCGATGGCCAACATATAAGCAGCGGTCCGAGAGTCGACATTATGCTTGTCCGCATAATGCACCAACTCGTTAAAGCTTGCGACCATCTTGTCCTCGAGACGGGCATTGACCTCGGCCTCTGACCAAAAGTATCCCATGCGATCCTGTACCCATTCGAAATACGAAACGGTAACGCCGCCTGCATTTGCGAGAATGTCAGGGATAACGAAAACGCCGTTATCATGCAGGATCTGATCGGCCTTGGGGGTCGTTGGACCGTTGGCTCCCTCAGCCAAGATCTTGCATCGAATTCGGTTTGCGTTCTCAGAGGTGATCTGGTTCTCGGTCGCACACGGTGCTAGAACGTCGCACTCGATCTCAAGCAGGTCTTTGTTAGAAACTTGTTCCGCTCCGGGATAGCCCTCAAGCGTCCGGTTCTTTTGCAGAAAGTCGAGCACGTTCGGAATGTCGAGGCCGTCGGGGTTATGAATTCCGCCGCCGACATCTGATATAGCGATGACCTTGTACCCTTGGGCGTGCATGAGTTCAGCTCCGATGCCGCCTACGTTACCCGAACCTTGAACAACAACCGAGGTCGTCTCCGGCGTCAGGTCAAACCGTTTGATCGCTTCGTTGACGCAAAACAAAACTCCGCGTCCCGTCGCCTCGCGTCTGCCGAGACTGCCGCCAAGAGCAACAGGCTTTCCGGTGACAACGGCCGTAACAGTATGGCGAGCATGCATAGAATATGTATCCATGATCCAGGCCATCGTCTGCTCGTTGGTGTTCATGTCCGGAGCAGGCACGTCTTTGTCGGGGCCGATAAAATCGATCAGCTCGGCGGTGTACCGACGTGTCATCCGCTCAAGCTCACCCAAAGACATCTGCTGCGGGTTGCAAATGATGCCGCCCTTGCCGCCGCCAAAAGGAACGTTGACGACCGCGCATTTCCAAGTCATCCACGCCGACAGAGCCTTGACCTCATCGAGGCTCACATCGGGTGCATAACGAATGCCGCCCTTTGCAGGGCCGCGGGCAAAGTTGTGCTGAACGCGAAACCCTTCGAAAATCTGTATATGTCCTGTGTCCATACGGACGGGGATGTAAACCTTGATCTCGCGGCTTGGCACGCGCATGACCGCATAAAGGTCATCGTCAAGGCCAAGTAGTTTTGCCGCTCGGTCAAATCGTTCGCTCATTGCCTCGAACGGGTTCTTTTCATCGCTGCCGTGAAACCGCCGGTTTTCGTCGGCCATCGGATTTGCCATTGTTAAAAAATCTCCAGATGTATATTAAATGGTAACGCTTCTCATCTACTTTCCGCCAAAACCTGACAACAGCTTGTTATCTAAACGCATCCTACTAAACTCGTCCATCAGATCGCCGCTGTTGATCTGCGATCCGTGATGCATAGTACATACGTTATTTGATTGGAAAATAAGAACATTGAAACGCTTTCAATTAGAAAATCTTATCTCACCATTAATAGTGAGCGCAAATGATGCCATCTAAAATGTATGTTCCGGCTACGTGAATTAACCTAGACGCACTTTCGGGCAAATGCTAGTATTTCTCTATCCTTTGATGCAATTGAGCCGTGACACAGTATTATCGTCGTTCACCGTCAGCGGTCGTATTACTCGCGTCGTGATGGTGTTAATGCTGGTAGCTTTTTCGCTGTCGTCGGTCGCGGCACAGGATAGTGACGACGCGGATGACGCGGTCGCTATATTTAATGAGGCTCAAACCCTGCACGAAAACGGAAAGTTGGCAGAGGCGATCGTACTTTATGAAAAAGCCATAAACGCTCTGCCCGAATTTCCCGAAGCCGAATATCAGCGGGCGTCAGCGTTGCAATCGCTCGGCAAAAACGACGAAGCCGAAAAAGGTTTTCGTCGTGCTGTCGAACTTAAACCGGACTGGACACTTGCGATGACGGGTCTCGGTTCCCTGCTTGTTAAACGGGGCAACTTTTCAGAAGCAGAACCGATACTCATTAAGGCCCTCGAAACCGAACCGCAAAACCCGACAGCTCTCACAGCGCTCGTTGAGCTACGGTTAATGACGAAAGCGTCGAAATTGTTCTTCAAGATCTTCTAACAAAAGTCTCCTCGCTTACATCCAAAGCGAATCCGACTGCTTCGCTATGGTCGGCAAAAGCTGTATTAGAGTTCGCTCTCGGAAAACTCGAACAGGCTAAGGCCAGTCTTACGAGCACCCTCGCACTTGACCCGAATAACCGCGAGGCAATGTTTCAACTAGCAGACATCGCTCTCGCCGAGGGCGACCTCCAGCGTGCAAACAGTTTGGCCGGCGTTCTCGAAAAATCGGGTCAGAATAAGGATGAAATTAATTTGTTAAGGGCAAACATACTCGCCGGCGAAGGCAAGTTTGATGAAGCCTTAAAACAGCTCGATGCGATCTCAAAACCAAACGCCGCCGCCGCGAAACTCCGTAGCCAGATCGTCGCCAATAGTTCGCAAAACCCGGCCGACCTTGAGAAACAACTTGAGACAGATGCAATGAATGTCAAATTACTTGGCAGGTTGTGTAACTTATATAGAAAGGACGATCCGCAAAAAGCTCTTGCGTTTTGCCGCCGGGCTAACGCCATCGAGCCGACCAATGTCAGCCACGCTGTCGGTTATGGAGCCGCTCTCGTTCAGGCAAAGCAGTATGACGCAGCGGTAAATTTGTTGAGGAATATTCTTCAAAAAGTTCCCGATAACCGCACGGCTCATGCTAATCTTGCAACAGCACTTTTCCAATTAGACCGTTACGCTGAGGCAAAGCCCGAATTTGAGTGGCTGACGGCAAAAGAACCAACGCTCGCGGGGCCGTATTATTTTTTAGCGATCGCCCACGATCATCTGTCCGAGTACATGGATGCGATGGCAAATTATCAATCGTTCCTGCGGCTTGCCGACCCAGCCGCGAACAAGCTTGACATTGAAAAGATAAATCTCCGCCTACCTCAATTACAAAAGCTGATAAAGGAAGGAAAAGGAAAAGAACTAAAAGTGAAGAGTGAAAAGTTAAAAGTGAAAGGAATGCTCACGTATGCCATCTCGGCACGTCGCATTCGATTCGTCTTTCTCGCTTTACTATTCGCTATTCACTGTTCACTATTCACTGTTCTGGCTCAGCCAGAACCCGAACCCATCCCACCGCCCGTAATTGTTGTCACCAAGATCGAACGGCAAAAACTCGACGCTTTGGCTGATCTTAAAGAACGCACAAAACTCTCGCTCGATCTGATGAACTCGCATCTCACGGCTGCCGAAAAATATAATACCGATCAGGATTTCGACACGATGTTTCGAGAACTGGGCGGTTTTCACGGCCTGCTGGACAACGCGATGGCACACATCGAGCGTCAAAATGCGCAAAACATTAAGGTGCTTGATAATTATAAACGGATCGAGATCGGGCTTCGCGGCTTTTCGACTCGTCTCGAAGGCATCCGCCGAGATATGCCCGACCGGTATGAGGACTATGTCCGTAAGCTGTTGATCCACCTGAGAGATATGCGAACAAAAGCCGCAGAGCCGTTCTTTAAAGATGCGATCGTTCCGAATACACCGCCGGTTAAGCCTGAATAAGATATGACAACGTTGTTTAGATCAGCATTACAAGATCGTTCCCGCAACAGACCGTTTCAATTTATGGTTGGCGGGGCTTTCTTTTTTCTTTCACTATTCACTATTCACTGTTCACTATTCACTGCGACAGCAGTCGCTCAGTCTCGCGACTTTCTTACAGCCGAAGAAGTCGAGATAATCCGCGATGCACAGCAGATCGATGACCGCATGGACGTACTCGTCAAAGCAATCGACCGGCGATTTGAGGCTCTCAACGCTCCAGTTTCGGTCCCGGTTGTAGGAAAAGTAAAAAAAGACGACAGAGAATGGGGCAAGGCTCCGACCGGCACGCGGATCGAGCTGTTGTTCGACATCAAACGTATTTTACAAAAGGCCATTGATGACATCGACAATCTTGCCGAGCGGCCCGATTCAATGGTGGTCGACCCCGACGAGAAGCCGGACAAAAAGCGTCCGAAAACATTTGAGGCACTTTTCCCAAAAGCCGTCCGCTCGCTGGCGGCCGCAGCCACCCGCTATCAACCCGTACTCAAAGCCGAACTCGACCGATCGACCGATAATGCGGAAAAGGGACTGATCCTTGCCGCCCTCGACATGTGCTCAGATGTCATCGCGTCGGTCGCTAAACTCCCCGCTGCCGTCAAAAAAGAAAAGAATTAGCCACAATTCTCTCGCGTAAACTTGCTCGGCTAATTCCTCTAAATTACACTTCTCGTATATGTCTGAAACAGAACTGAAACGAACGCCGTTGAACAGCGTTCATCGTGTGCTCGGTGGCCGGATGGTTGATTTTGGCGGTTGGGATATGCCCGTGCAGTATCCGGCGGGCGTCATCGAGGAACACATGCGCTGCCGCACGCGTTCGGGGCTCTTTGACGTGTCGCACATGGGCGAGATCTGGGTCGAGGGACCGGACGCCGTCGATTTTGTTAATCGCCTGACGACCAACGATGTAACCAAACTAATCGATGGACAGGCACATTACTCTGCTCTGACCAACGTCGGCGGCGGAGTCGTCGATGATCTGCTCGTTTACCGCTTTAGCCATGACCGGCTGCTGCTCGTCGTAAACGCAGGTACGACCGAAAAGGATTGGGCGTGGATCAAGTCGCACCATTCGGAACACGACGATCTCGCCTTACGAAATGCGTCGACAGAATATTGCCAGATCGCCGTCCAAGGTCCTGACGCTACTGGCATCTTGCAGAAACTCACAGCGACGGATCTCGGAGCGATCAAGTATTATCACTTCACGACCGGCGAGGTTGACGGCGTTGACTCGATCATCTCGCGTACGGGTTATACGGGCGAAGACGGCTTCGAGGTCTACGCGGCCCCCGAATTCGCCGAGCAGCTTTGGAATAAACTACTCGAAACCGGCAAATATGACAGTGAGGGCGGGATACTTCCCTGCGGGCTTGCGGCACGCAACACTTTGCGGCTCGAGTCGGCAATGTCGCTCTATGGACACGAGCTTGGCGACGACATCACGCCGCTCGAAGCCGGCCTTGGCTGGATAACAAAACTCGACAAAGAGGGAGGATTTACAGGCCGCAACGCTATTGCAGCGCAAAAAGAAAGCGGTTTGACGCGCAAGATCGCGGGCTTTGAAATGACCGAACCCGGTATCGCCCGCGATGGCTTTGACGTCTATGTCGGCGACGAAAAAGTGGGTGTTGTCACATCTGCCAGTCCCGCTCCTTTCCTAAAAAAGAACATCGGACTCGCATTTCTGCCGCCCGACTTGGCAAAGATCGGGCAAGAAATTAGAATTGATGTAAGAGGCAAATATCTCGCGGCGGTCGTAGTTCCAACGCCGTTTTATAAGAGGCAAAAATAGAGTTAGGCTCCCGGTTTTTGGCGTTGGTTTTTTGCCAAAACTAAGGACCTAAGGTCTAAAATCAATAACCAAACTATGTCAAACATTCCAGAAAATTTACGTTACAGCAAAGACCACGAGTGGGTCGGCGTTGACGGTGATATTGCGACTATCGGCATTACGGATTACGCACAGCATTCGCTTGGCGATGTTGTCTATATCGATATGCCGCGTGTCGGCGATAAATTTAGCGCTCACGAGGCTTTTGGTTCGGTCGAATCGGTCAAGGCCGTAAGTGAGATCTTTTTGCCCATCGCCGGCGAGATCTCAGAGGTCAACGACGGCCTCAACGACACGCCCGAAGCAGTCAATAACGACCCATATACCGACGGCTGGATGGTCAAGATCAAAATGGACAACCCCGGCGAAGCCGATGGTATGCTTTCCGCGGCCGAGTACGAAGAATATTTAGAAGCAGCTTAACAGTGAATAGTGAACAGTGAACAGTGAATAGTGAAATCTATATTCTTACTGTTCACTGACCACTGACTATTCACTTTCTATGAGATACATACCCAATTCACCCGAAGAACGAGACGAAATGCTCGCCATTGTCGGCCTCAAAAGCGCCGAAGAGCTTTTTCGCTCGATACCAAAAGAGGTCCAGCTCGGACGCCCGCTAAACGTCACCGACCCGCTTGCAGAAAGCGAGGTCATCGCCGCCATGGAAACGATGGCCGCGAAAAATACGGCGACGACAAAACCGTCGTTTCTCGGTGCGGGCGTTTATTCGCATTTCTCGCCGACGGTCGTCGATCATCTGATCCAGCGAAGCGAGTTTTTCACGAGCTACACGCCTTATCAGCCCGAGATCGCTCAAGGCACTCTGCAATACATTTTTGAATTCCAGACTCTCGTATGCCAGCTCACCGGAATGGAGGTCGCGAATGCGTCGATGTACGACGGCTCAACCGCCATGGCGGAGGCATATCTGATGGCTCAGCGTGTGACTCGACGCGAAAAGATCGTGGTCGCTAAGAGCGTTCATCCGGAATATCGTGAAGT
>JADJRV010000033.1 GCA_016712045.1 Chloracidobacterium sp.
AGAGATCGGCGAGCGAACTGTTAGAAACGCAGCGCGCATCAAAACTCTTTGGGCGGCTATCTCCGATCGCTGCGATCTGTTTTTCGCTCCGGGTTTTCGGGCCACGGGAAATTGTTGTACGAGAGAGTTTGAATAACGATAATCAGACTTAATGCGTCCGCAAACCTGTCGCATCACGCGTTGTGCATTGTCGAAGTCAGTACGCCGAAATGAAACAGACTGGCGTTTGGAATTGCGTTGCATGAATCCGCGACAATGAATTCTTTTGAAAAAGAAGGCGAATGGCACGAATCTTCGGTTTCGGACGAATGACGCGGAATCAAAACGTAATTGCTTTCGGGCTGCCGTATCTCTGCAAATAAAGAAGGAATATCGGCGAGAGTTTTCTCGTGGCTGCTTTCTTACTTGCGAGACGAAATCCTCGAACGGCCTGAACACGTTTAACTATTGCTGGTAAAATTCTCCATTCTGTTGGGGATGAATTCTTAGAAGCCAAAGACAATATCGATCCTTTCCGTTCAGGAATTCGTGAGCACTGAGAATCGGTAAAACGAATTTCGTGGCTCCTGCTCCTCTGCGAGAAACTCCTCACGCTCTTCAGGTGTAAAAAATAAGTGGCCACCCTCAACTGGTTTTATTCCCAAAATTCATTGCCGGAACATCGCAGGCGGATACGTCCGACTCAGAAGAGCAACATCTGTTGCCTCAATCGAATAAGGATTTATATTCTTTACTGAGACTTCATGTGATTCGGCCGTTGGAGTACTGTAATCGAATAAGCGATAGTTCTTTACGGTACCCAAACCGAAACCGATTATCACACGGTAAACAGCTGCCTTTCCGCTGGCCTCGTTGTTCCTTAAAAGTGCGGTGAGCAAAATGTATCTTTGCTCCGCGTCTGAGCAAATATTGCCATAGGATTCCAACCTGTTCGCCTTGCGAAATCGAATTAGTCCGAAACAAACGCAATCTTTATTGAGGTGTTTGCAATAAATTTAATTGCTTTGATATACCAAGCACAAACATAATCAAGCGTCTTGAAGTTAGGCACGTCTGAGCAGCAAGATTCCATGTCTGCCGTCTGCTCAGAACTTCGTTTGTCTTTTCCGATGAATGGCGGATTGCTCAAGATATACGAAAGCTCATTCTTTGAAACAACAGTTTCCCAATTGATTTGCAATGCGTTGCCGTGGACAATGGTGGCGGACTTTTAGCGGCAAGCGCACGTAATATTAGCCAGATTCGTTGCTTACGGCCATATTCATCTGGTGGTCGATTAGCCACATTACAACTTCACCGATCGAGCAGGGAACTCCTCATACTCGATCCCATACATCATATCGACATCGAGCCACAGGATCCGTCCGATATCGACTTCACGTTGACCCTGTTTATTAAGTTGCCGAAGGATCGCGATCTCTAAAAGCCAGGATTCTCGGTACGTGATGACCAAAAAGTTGCCGCATCCGCACGCCGGGTCAAGGAATTTAAGTTTGCTCAACCGTTGGTGAAATTCCTGCAGTTTGTTCCGATTGTCTTTAACACTTTCAAATTCCCGCCACAAATCGTCAAGAAGAGCGGCTTGATGAGTTTTAGGATATTTGTCTCGCTGGTGTAATGAAGCCGAGATTGCGACGTTCCACAGGGTTCATCACGCTCTGGAACATCGGACAAATATCGCTGGCGAGATACGGCTCAATCGAGATAGCAACAATCGAGCAAAGCCTGTCGCATCTTCGCGTCAAAGCTGGCAGTCGGCAGTGTCTCTTCAAAAAGCTTTCCATTAACGTAAGAAAACTCGGCAAGCTGTTCATCGAAGTTGCGAAAACGGCTTTCCCCCTCGGCGTGTCGAGAACCTGAAAAAGTTCTTGCAAACGTCCGGCCAGATCACTGCCGTCGTCGCCAGTACGCTGTTCGATAAACTCCTGAAACTGGCGTTTCTCAAGATTGTCGTGTCCTCGGCAAACAAGCAAAACAGTATACGAACCAGATAGACCTCAGAAGTACGTGTCCCGGTATAACCGATCTCTTCCAAACGGTCGTGGAGCTTGCCCATCAGTTCAGCGGCCTTGATGTTCGCGGGGTCTTGTTCCTTGTAGATCTTCTTCTGATAGCCGAGCAGGTAAGCAAAATGTTGGACGTTACCAACTAATTCATTCAGCTTGAAATCGACGGTCGTGTTTTCTTCGAGATCGTAGAGTCAAAGCGTTCGAAGTCACAAACCAAGATGAATTTCGGCGGGTCGGCGTCTTTTAATGCAAGGAAAGTAATCTTTGGCTTGTTGGTGAGCCTTGTCGAGGTTCTTGCCGCGGGACTTGAACTCGATAAGAATGTTGCCTTTCCATAAAAGGTCAATAAAACCGTGGCGACCATCTTCTTTCTTAACCGTTTCCTCAAACGTAGCAACTCGACGCCGCGAAATACCGGACACATTAAAAATGCGTCCATAAAGGATTTCGCCTCGGCGTGTTCGTTGAAGTCATTTTTCCCATTCTTTAGAGAACTCGACAGCTCGCGATTTTATTTCATTCCAACTTAACGCCATATTTAGGAGAATGCGAAAAGAATATTGATTTAGGGCTAAATGATTATAAGAGAATTCCAAGGTACTCACAACATTAGCCCAAATCATAGCAAATAATGAGTTTGGTGAGTTTGGGGTCTGACCTGCAATTTTCCTATTGACATCCGTTTCAAATCGCAGTATATTTCCGCTGATCTTAGGATCGAAATAAAAACAAACAACAATTAGCATAGTACGGAAAACCGATATGTTTCTCTTTTGACTTCTTTGCTGTGCAATAGAGGTGTAAGGAGGAACATATTTATGTCTGAAGTTGGCCATGCTAGGAATGTGGCGTCGTTTGAGCAGATGGTGTCGGTTGTGACGGGGCTTGGGGGCGCTTATGACCCGAGCAATGCCGATATCGGTTTGAGCAAGCTTAATAATAAGTTGACGGCGTCGAACACCGTGATGGACGACGTCCTCGCTAAGGTTGCGGCGTATACTAACGAGACGAATATTCGCCAAAATCTATACGAACCGCTCGATAATCTTGCGACCGATTCGGTAAATTATTACGAATCGACGGGAACCGAAAAGAACAAGATCAAAGACGCACGCGGCTTTGTCAGAAAGATCCGCGGAAAGCGTGCAAAAGCCGTACCTGCTCCTGATCCGGATCTGCCTGTGGGTACACCGCCGCCCGTGACGCATTCGTCGGCTCAGACCAGCTATACGCAGCGCGTCGAACACCTCGACGGTTTGATCGAATTATTTGGCGAAGACCCGCTTTACGCTCCAAACGAAACAAATTTGCAGCTCGCATCGATGACGGCATATTCGACATCGCTCAAAACCGCAACGACAAACGTCATCAACTCCATTACAGATCGCGACAAGGCAAAGACCGACCGCAATTTGGTTTTGTATCATCCAAAAACCGGAATGTTATATCTCGCGGACCTCGTGAAAAAATACGTCAAAGGTAAGTATGGTGCATCGTCGCCTCAGTATACACAATTGGCGAGCCTCAAATTTCGCAAATACAAGATATGAAACAGCTTTGCCAACGTGATATTTCCAATTGAGCGGAGCGATATTTCGCTCCGTCAAACTGTTAATACGGCCCGGTTAATGAGTGATATTAAGTCGTCAGAAGTTAAATCTCGTTGTCAGTGATTCAGAACGATCTGTCAGGTGTTAAATCGGGTTGTAAATGAGTTAGATCGACTTGTCAGAAAGTTATCCCGCATTGTAAATAGATCAAATCGATTTGTCAGAGAGTGATATCGATCTGCAAAAGAGTTAAATGCCTATGTCATATTGTTAAGTCTCGCTATTGCATTGCTTGCGATCAGGCGTTTGGGTTAATATTCTACAAATGTCTATGACGGAAATTCAGTCTTGACCTCAAAAAAATATATGAAAACGTCACCGATCTTTCTCTGTCTGTCTCTAATGTTCATGTTCGGCTCCACCGCTCTTGCTCAAAGTATGGGGCCGCTTGAGCGGTGTGTTTTGCAGGACGGTGGCGAGGTTTATGTCGCTCGGGATGCAGCAAAAAAGGACCTCAACGGCTTTGATTGCAAGATGCGGCAACCGCTCGGGTTTGTGTATCTCGAGCAGACGGACAGCACTGTTCCGATCTACAGCGTCACTAAGACGATATCCGGCTTAAAGGCCTATCGGGTCGTCACTTCGGCAAATGCTTATGCCGCATTGCAGACGACGCGTGGCGGGAGTTGGACGCCGTATCCGGGCGACGGGGTGATCGGCTATGTGAGCTTTACCAAGATGCCGGGCACGCTCGGCGCGTATGCGTTCACGCAGACCAACGTTAAGAACGATCAGGAACGCTACCGTTTCGAAGGCAAGGAACTCGACACCGGGAGCGATGAATAGCACGAAGTTTCAACACGCCGACTTTCTTTATCTGGAAAGAACAGAAATACGGTGCCGGCGTGGATGCTTTTAAGCTGCAGGACACTACATCTACGGACACCGTGTACGCGAACGGCAGCAACTCTGAGAAGATAAACTTTGCGGCCAAATACGGTACGCCGACAAAGCCTCTCGTCCTTTCGTGCACCGCCGCCGTCGCGACATCGGATAAGTATTGTCAGTTCAATATCGGAATATTGCTGACCCGCACCGATACCGCAACGCAGCAAACCGTGACGGTCATAGCGAACGGCGGTGAAACCAACGTCGGAAATTCGGTCGTATTCCTAAAAGGTAAAAACACCGCCGAGATCATCTTGCCCATAAAGATCAGCAAAGCTAAATCTACGCTGACGATAACGCTCGGCGAATTGCCGCCTGAGCAGGATAAGAACCGCGACAATAATAGTTTCAAAGTCAAAACCATGGTCACCACCAATTGATATCTTGTTCGATAAAAAAAGGGGAATAAAATGAAAAAATTAATAATGCTGGCGGTCTTCGCGATCGCTCTGACCGGAAGTGCGTTTGCACAGAATATGACAACGCCGAAATCGAGTTCGGCGGATTACAAGGGGATAGTCGCCGCGATCAAAGAATATGACGTTGCGCAGCACGACGAATTCGAGGTAGCGACCTACACGGTCAACACGATCCGCGTCCAGGGCATGTGGGCATTTGCCACGGTAGAACCAAAACTACAGGGCGACGGCGAAAGCCTAAACTACGGCGTCGGCCACGTTTTCCTCAAAAAGAGTCGGGAAAATTAGGTCGTTGCGTTTCAGCACCAACAACGACAAGCAAGAGGTCGGCGTTGACGGACTGACTAAGCTTAAAAGGGCAAGGCATTTCCAAAAACAACTCGCCAAATACGCCGAGTCGCAGCTGCGGGTAACGAGGATCATTAACAAAACATAAAGAAGGCTGCGATGTGTGAAGCCTTTTCTTTTGAATCCAAGATGCAGATGCCCGTACGTCGCGGGAGCCCGCTCGGCAATCCACCTTGGTCCACCTGGTCCGGACCGGACCAAAGAAGTTTTGCCACGAATTACACGAATAGCACGAATAAAAGACCTTAATTCTGATTCGTGACATTCGTGACATTCGTGGCGAAAACTCTTTTCCAAAGAATTATAAAAAGCGGGGGCTAATCGCTCTTTATAAAGGCATAAATTGACCGTTGTTAAAGTTGGGGGCTGTCCGGTGTTTTGCTGTTGCTTTTCGGTGCCGGGTTTGCCTAAAATTAAGTACACCGTTTCCAGACAAGGATTTTTGAACTCGCAGTTAGAGTTCGTCGTTTCAATCTATATGCAGGAATTTACAGATCAAATGCCGTCGGACATTGAGCGTTTTCCGATGGTTCCCATCCGCGATGTAGTTATTTTCCCCTTTACGAAAGTGGCGTTTAAGATCGGACGGCCGTCATCCGTCGCCGCTCTCGAACAGGCGATGGTCGGCGAACGGCAGATATTTCTCGCGACACAGCACGACGCGAGCGTTGACGAACCCGATGCGACGCAGATCTATCCGGTCGGCACCTTGGGACGCATTTTGCAGGCACAGCGGCAGGACAACGGCCAGATAAAGGTCGTCGTCGAGGGCCAGATGCGCGGCCGCATGGTGCGTGTCGAACAGGACGCCGACGGTATGTTTCACGCACATGTGCGGCGTGTGATCTCGACGGACGAATCGGGCATCCGCACCGACGGTTTGCTGCAAAAGATACATTCGCTGGTCGAGCAATTTCTGCGGGTTTCGCCGGATGCTTATGCCGATGCTTTGCACGCGAGCTTGCGCGGAGTTTCGGCGGCACAGATCGCCGATTCGATGTCGTCGCATCTGCGTATCGAAGTTTTAGAAAAGCAAGAGCTGCTTGAGACCGTGTCGGTCGCCGAGCGTCTGCAAAAGCTGATAGACGTGCTTGAGGCCGAGATCGAGAAAAAGCAGATGGACCGCAACATCCATTCGCGGACCAAAAAGCAGATGGACAAGCATCAGCGTGAGTATTATCTCAACGAACAGATCAAGGCCATTCACAAAGAGCTTGGACGCAAGGACGAAAAGGCCGAGCTTGACGAGCTAAAGAAAAAGATCGAAGAAGCCGGTATGACCGTCGAGGCGAAAGACAAAGCTCTGCAGGAATTTGCACGGCTCGAAGCAATGCCGCCGATGTCCGCCGAGGGCACCGTCGCGAGGACCTATATCGACTGGCTGCTAAACGTGCCTTGGAGCGAAAGATCGGACGAGATCGAGGACCTGACGGTTGCGGAAGAGACTTTGAATGAGGACCATTACGGGCTTGAGAAGATCAAGGAACGTATCCTCGAATTCCTCGCCGTGCGTCAGCTTGTTAAGAATCCAAAGGGAACGATATTGTGCTTTGTCGGTGCTCCGGGCGTGGGTAAAACCTCGCTTGGTAAATCGATCGCCAATGCGACGGGACGTAAATTTATGCGGCTCGCGCTTGGCGGCGTCCACGACGAAGCCGAGATCCGCGGCCATCGCCGGACGTACATCGGTTCGCTGCCGGGACAGATCATCCAACTGATGAAACGCGCCGGGACGACGAATCCTGTTATTTTGCTTGATGAGGTTGATAAGCTCGGACGAGATTTTCGCGGCGATCCGTCGGCAGCGCTACTTGAGGTGCTCGATCCGGAGCAGAATCATACATTTCGCGACCATTATCTAGACGTGGATTACGATCTGTCGCACGTTTTTTTTTAGCGACGGCGAATGTGCTGCACACGATCCCGCCGGCGTTGCAGGATCGGCTTGAGATACTGCATCTGTCGGGTTACACCGAGCGTGAAAAGGTCGAGATCGCCAAACGGCACTTGCTGCCAAAACAGTGCGAAAACAACGGCATCGACCCGTCGCAGATCGTCTTTACGGACGACGGTATACTTGAGGTGATCCGTCATTACACACGCGAAGCGGGCGTCCGCAACCTCGAACGCGAGATCGGTGCGTGCCTCAGAAAGATCGCCAGAAAGTATGTTGCGTCGGATGTGAAAGCTGATTTCCGCGTCTCGATCGATGCCGAAAAGGTCCAAGAACTGCTCGGCACCATCCGCTACCGCAAACAAGACATCGCCCGCAAGAGCGAGATCGGCTTGGTCAACGGACTCGCGTGGACGGAGGTTGGCGGTGACGTGCTGCAGGTCGAATGTACGCTTGTAAAAGGCAAAGGCGAGGTTACGCTGACGGGAAAACTTGGCGAGGTAATGCAGGAATCGGCAAAGGCCGCACTGACTTGTGTCCGAACACGTGCCGAAGAACTTGGCATCGATCCGGCTGATTTCAAAGAAAAAGATCTGCACATCCACGTACCCGAGGGAGCTATTCCGAAGGACGGCCCGAGCGCAGGCATCACGCTTGCGACCGCGATGGTCTCGGCTCTAACGCGGCGACCGGCTCGTCACGACGTCGCGATGACCGGCGAGATAACGCTTCGCGGCAAAGTGCTGCCGATCGGTGGCGTGAAAGAGAAAATGCTTGCGGCGCATCGATTTGGGCTAAAGACCATCATCCTCTCGAAAGAGAATGAAAAAGATCTGGTCGATATCCCCGACGAGGTCCGCGACGACCTGACCATCCACACGGTCGAAACGATCGACGAGGTTTTGACCTTTGCTCTCGATGGCAATGTCGCCGAGGAAAAACTCGACACACCACAGCTTTGGAATACAAACGCGGCGGCGTCTGATATCTCGGCACCGATCGAATAATTTGGAGAGGATCAAATGAGTAAAGAAACATCTGCCGATCTAATAATGAAGCTTTACGACCTGCGTCGCGAACCAAAAATGCGTGAGGCTAGGGCGTGGATCATCACGTTCTTTCCTGAGAGCATCGAGGACGTGATGCGGGTGATCGTTGACGAATCGACGAGCGCCCATTACCGCATGGTGACAAGCTATTGGGACATGGCGGCCGGGTTTGTAAATCAGGGTGCGATCGACGAGACGATGTTCATGCTTTCAGCGAGCGAAGCGTGGGTGGTCTATTCGAAGATCGAGCCGTTCATTACCGAGATCCGCGAAAACATGGGTAGCCCCAACGTGATGAAACAACTCGAAGACCTGCTGATGCGGCAAGCTAACGCCACCGAAATACTCGCCGGTCGCCGCGAAGCGATGAAACGGTGGATGGCCGCCCGAGCCGAACTGGCCAGATCAGCGTAACCACCGGTCAACGGCAGCCACTTATCTTCGCGTCTTGCCCGCGGGTAAATGTGTAAATTATCCTATGAAATCTCCGGTCGCTATCAAAGTTATCTTGATACTCATCGTCCTGCCGGTGACCTTGCCTTCGTAAATAACGGGCTCGGATGTCCGCGGAGTGTTTATACGGATCGGGCCAAACCCGCGACGGGTGTACGTGCCCTCGACCTTGAAATTTCCTTTTTTGTCGTTCTTGAGTGTCAGCGGGATCTCGCCGTTAGCACAGTCAAATGTCAGCTTTACCGAAGATTTATCGACCACCATCTCTGCACCGGCGGCTCCCCAAGTGCCCGTTGCAACCTTGTAAAGCTTTGGTTGTGAATATTCCATAGTGCCCGCTCGTTTCGGATACATACCCGCAAATAAGATAGTGGCAATGATCGCCACCGCAATTGATCGACTAAGTTTATAGTTGCTGATAGGATTCATAACATAATTACCCTGGTGATATGACTCTGAACTCGTGCCAAAAGTTCGCCAATACTCATTGTCGCAGGCTAACGCTAGCGGAGATCACGCGCACAGTTTAGCAGTACGGGCGAACGTTTGCTTGTGCAGTGACGACGTGTGGTAGTAGAATCTAGAAAGTTTTTTATAGCGGAGCCGCTGCAAGCGTTTTGCGACAAGGCGATCGGTATAGTTTCCAGACAATTTCGGGGGAAAAATGAAGCAGAATATTATCGTTCGGCGCATTACGAGTAATGCGGTGGTTCTCGGCGTCAGTGTGTTGATGGTACTGACATTAGCGGTGTCGGGCTTTTCACAAAGACAGACCCGCAAGATCTCGGGTGTGGGCGGCGGATCAAAAAAAGTTGTAATGCCTAAGACAACCGGCAAAAAGTCGGTGGGTGCAAAAAAAAGGCGACGATGAGATCATCGGAGTCCGGCTCAAGACAGAGCCCGGCATCCAGCGTGTAACTGCCGAGATCCAGCAGTCAGAGCTTTTCTTTCCTGGTTCAAAACGGCCGATGCTTCTGCCGGAACGGGAAATTGAAAGGGACGAAGATTCGAAAGCCCAAAATCCTGATGCTCCGGCTGTTTCGCAGTGGCCGATCCAAAAACGGACGAGGCGGGCCCTAGAGAATATTTCGACTGATGCACACACTTTGGGGAGCGCATTTGACGCGGCGACCCTGACTGATACTGGTTCGTTTCCGCCCGATTCGAACGGTGCTGCCGGCCCAACCCAATATATTGGGTTCCAAAACGGCAGGATCAGGTCGTTTAATAAAACGACGGGTGCCGCTGACGGCGTCATGAACCTCAACCCCGATGTTTTTTATGCGTCGGTTATGACGCCTATTGGCGGCGGAGTCAGGGACCTTTACAACCGATCCCCAAATTCGATATGACCGGTTCACCTCCCGGTGGTTTCTATTGATGATCGACGTTCCGCCGGTGAATAACTTTAATCGAGTCGTACTCGCGGTTAGCGATGCTGCAAGCAACGGAACAATTACTGCCGGAACGGTCTGGACATTTTTTCAGTTTCAGGCGGATGCGGCAAATTTTTGTGATTATGAGTCTCTTGGAGTCGATGTTAACGCACTTTTATGTCGGCTGTAATATGTTTAGTGCAACCGCAGGGTTTTGTTGGGACGAATGGCTATGTAATGCAAAAATCATCGGCTCTGGGCGCAGGCCCATGTTCGTAACTAATCTTTGCCGGCCTAGTCGACAGGCGCTGGGGTGCCGGACCAGTTTCTCCGCGGGGTGTTGACAATTATGACCTAGGAGCTACCGAGGGCTATTTTATCGGCCCCGACAACGCCACTTTTAGCACTATGATGTTTAGGCGCGTAAGCAATCCCGGCACCGTGTCACCTACTATCTCAGGGAACATTAGTGTCACCGTGCCGACGACTAATTTTGGGAACTCCGTTGAGCATGCGGGCAATACAGGCGGTGCGAATGGAAATCTTGACGCCCTCGATGATCGACTTTATCAAGCAATGATCCGCAACGGCCGGCTTTGGACGGCTCAACATTACGCGTCGGTGCTTCCGGCGTTGGGAACACTGGGGCCACGGCAAGAAATGGATCCGTTGGTATGAATTTCCAGAATCTTTCAACTACGCCGACCGTCGTGCAGTCGGGAACGGTTTATGACAATGCCGCAACGAGGGCGGCGGCTTTACAGTACTTTATCCCATCGATCGTTGCAACGGGACAAGGGCACGCTGTGATTGGTATGACGATGGCAGGAACTCCATCAGGGGCGACTCCTGCTTTTGCCAGTCGGCTTTCGGGCGATGCATCCGGGACAATGACAGGTCCGCCAACCGCTCGCGGCAATTACTTTTGGAACGAGCACCGCGAATTATAATCCCCCTTCAGATCCCGGGCCGCCGCGTCGTTGGGGCGATTATTCTGCTACCGTTGTTGATCCTTTAGACGATATGACAGTGTGGACTGCTCAACAGTACAATCAGGCGTCGAATAGCTATGCGGTTCGTGTCGGCAGATTACTCGCACCGCCACCGGCGACACCGGTCGCGAATTCGGTCAATGCCGGTGTGCATCTGTAAATCGTGGTTATCGCGGTACATCATCGGCGGGTTCCGGATTCTATGATCCGGGTCCAAATCTACCGGCACCGGCTCTGCCATTTAACCACATTGAGGCCGCAGTCAGCGGGACAAATGTTGTCGTGAACAGCGTCACCTACACAAGTCCGACCAGCATCACGCTAAATTTGACCACTACCGGAGCGACTGCTGGGGCAAGGATATTGACCGTCACAAACCCCGATGGCCAGCAGGCGAGTGGAAATCTGACCGTTCTGCCGCCAACGGCAGCTAACGCTAGCATATCCGGCCGCGTTACCAGTGCTGAGGGCCGCGGCATTCGTGGTGCGGTCATCAGGATACAGAGTTCTGATGGCACGGTAAACCGGGTTGTCATGACCAATTCGATGGGTTATTACATGATACCTGATATGGAGACGGGCATTACTTACGTGATCTCGATACAGTCGCGTAGGTTTGTCTTTGAACCGGCAAGTGTTGTGTACACCCATCAGGATCCGATCGCGGATCTTAACTTTAGGGCTCAGTAAGCCTGAACTATCATTCTCGGGCCCGCGAATTAGTCTTCGCGGGCCCTTTTTGTTTTGACCATTGGCTCGACTTGAATCTTTCTGCCAAACCTACCAAACTTACAACGTGAAAGTAACCTCAGCTGAATTTATTAAAAGCGCGTTTGAGATGTCCCATTGGACGACCGACGGCCGGCCGGAGATCGCGTTTCTGGGACGTTCGAATGTCGGCAAATCGTCGCTCATCAATTCGCTGCTGTTGAGAAAAGGCCTTGCCCGCACTTCAAATACTCCCGGCCGGACGCAGAGTATCAATTTTTTTCTTATCAACGACAGTTTTTATTTCACCGATCTGCCGGGATACGGTTACGCAAAAGTCTCAAAATCAATGCGGTCAGATTGGGGTAAAATGGCCGAGGAGTATCTCGCCGAGAGGCAGGAGTTGGCATTATGTGTGCAGTTGATCGACTCGCGGCATAAGCCGACCGAGCTTGATCTGCAGCTCAACGACTGGCTCGTCCATCACGGCAAGCCGCATATCATTGCCGCGACCAAGGCGGATAAGCTCTCAAACAACGAGCTGCGAAAGTCGCTAACCGTCATGCAAAAGATGCTTGGTGAGGTCAAGATCGTGCCTTACTCGGCGACAACCGGCCGGGGCCGGGATGAGTTGTGGGGTGAGATCAACACGACTATTGAAAAATATTGATTTTTCTATTGATTTACGTTTAGAAAAAGTGTAATAATTAATTTTCCCTTTAATTCAGGGTTTTCTGGAAAAAGCTGAAAAGCTTGTTTCAAGGCAATACTACATACAATCCATACGATTTTCTCCGCTTGTCAATTTCTAATCTGTTCAATTGCTCATCGTGTGCGCGGGAAAATTGTTAAATCACTAAAGTGTTGAAAATAAAACACTAACCACCTATTTAATTTCATAGTCATGGCAACCAAAACCACACCTAACCGTAAGCCCAAAGCCGAAAAGATCGTTGACGAAACAGAAGTTTCGACCGCAGAAGAAGCGGCGGACGCCGTTGCGTCTGAAGCAAAATCTTCGTCTTCGAATGGCAAATCTGACGACAGCGCGATGATGAATCTCGCCGGCCTCAAGGATATGTCGATCAGCGAATTGACCCATATCGCTAAGGAAATGGGCATCGAGGGAGCGACCGGCCTGAGAAAGCAGGAGCTTATCTTTAAGGTTCTCGCCGCTCAGACGGAGAAAAGCGGACTGATCTTTTCGGAGGGCGTGCTAGAGACTCTGCCGGATGGTTTCGGTTTCTTACGTGCACCGGAATACAACTATCTGCCAGGCCCCGACGATATCTATGTCAGCCCTTCGCAGATCCGTAAATTTGACCTGCGAACCGGCGATACGGTTTCCGGTCAGATCCGTCCGCCGAAAGAAGGCGAGCGATATTTTGCTCTGATCAAAGTCGAGGCGATCAATTTCGAGGCGCCCGAGCAGTCACGCGAGAAAATTTTCTTTGACAATCTAACACCGCTTTATCCGGATGAACAGTTGACGCTTGAGATCGAGGGCGATCCGACAAAGATCTCTGCCCGCGTCATGGATCTCGTCACGCCGATCGGCAAAGGCCAGCGTGCTCTGATCGTGGCTCCGCCGCGTACCGGTAAGACGATGCTGCTCCAGACGATCGCTAATTCGATCACAGAAAATCATCCCGAGGTCGCTCTTATCGTGTTGCTCATCGACGAACGTCCTGAGGAAGTCACAGATATGCAACGCAGCGTCAAGGGCGAGGTTATCTCATCGACATTTGACGAGCCGCCGACACGTCACGTGCAGGTCGCGGATATGGTCATCGAAAAGGCAAAACGCCTGGTCGAGCACAAACGCGACGTCGTCATCCTGCTCGATTCGATCACACGTCTCGCCCGTGCCCACAACGCCGTTGTGCCGCCGTCGGGTAAGATCCTGTCAGGTGGTATCGATTCTAACGCATTGCAGCGTCCTAAACGGTTCTTTGGTGCGGCTCGTAATATTGAAGAAGGCGGTTCGTTGACGATCATTGCAACTGCACTGATCGACACGGGTTCGCGAATGGATGACGTTATTTTTGAGGAATTTAAGGGAACCGGTAACTCGGAGATCCAACTCGACCGCAAGCTTTCGGACAAGCGTCTTTTCCCGGCGATCGATCTGCAGCGTTCGGGTACGCGAAAAGAGGAATTGCTCATCGACAAGGAAAACCTTGCCCGTATCTGGGTGATGCGTCGTGTGCTCAATCCGCTTTCGCCGGTCGAGCAGATGGAGGTCGTCATCGAACGCCTCTCGAAGACCAAGACAAACGCCGAATTTTTGGCGTCGATGCAAACTTAGTCAATGGTCAGTTGTCAGTGGTCAGTTGTCAGTGGCAAACGGAGGCAGTTCTTCATTGTGCACTTTTTGACATGTGACTGCCGACACTGAGAATCTTATGCGTAGCCGTCATCTCTGCTGAGGCAGTTCCATATTCAAAGACCGGCGGGCTCGGCGATGTTGCCGGGGCTTTGCCAAAGGCTTTGAAGCAGATCGGCATCGATTCGCTGCTGATAACGCCGTGCTATTTGCAGACAAAGGGCGAATACCTGTGGGAAATGGCCATCGAAGACCTCTGGGTCGAATGGCGTGGGCGGCACGTTCAGGCAAAAGCGTTTTATAGCGAAGCAAACGGCTCGCCGACTTTTCTAATAGACTATCCGCCGCTTTTTCACCGAGATTCTATTTACGGTTATACCGAAGATTACGAGCGGTTTGCGTTCTTCAACCACGCCGCTATCGAACTATTACAACGTATCGGTTCGGCTCCTGACATCGTCCATCTCAACGACTGGCATTGCGGGTTTGCGGCAGTAGAACTGGCTGCAAAACGGCGTTATGACCCATATTGGAATGGCACCGGACAGTATTTTCGATCCACAACATGGCCTATCAGGGCGGCTTTGGGCTGGCCGAATTGCCGGCCTTGGGTTTTACGTCGGTTCGCCCGAAATAGCTTTACTTTCAACGGTTACGCCTCGGCAATGAAGGCAGGACTTGAAGTTTCTGACACACTTTCGACCGTCTCAAAACGCTACTCCCATGAGATCCAAACGGGTGAAAATGGTTATGGGCTTGACTGGCTAACTCGACAGCGTGCAAACCGTCTGATCGGCATTACAAACGGCGTCGATTACGACGAATGGAACCCCGCGACCGATAAAGACATACCAGTACATTTTTCTATTGATGACCTTTCCGGCAAGGCCGAATGCAAGCGTGCGTTACTCGAACATTTTAGCCTGCCGGTCGAGATGGATCGGCCCATTTTTGCGAGCGTTACGCGGCTCACTTCGCAAAAAGGCGTTGAGCTTATTCGGCAGGGTGCGGGCGATATTTTGGCGTCCGGTGCCTATTTTATTGCCCTCGGTTCCGGCGAAAAAGACTCTGAATCGTTCCTCCAAGCACTTCGTGACTATGCACCTTCGCGAGTCGGGGTTTATATCGGTTATAATGAGAGACTGGCACATCTTATCGAGGCGGGAGCGGACATGTTCCTGATGCCGTCAAAGTTTGAGCCGTGCGGCTTAAACCAAATGTATTCATTGAGATACGGAACAGTGCCGATCGTGCGCGCAGTCGGCGGACTCGATGATACGGTGCAAAATTGGGACGCGGTCAGCCAGACGGGAAACGGCTTCAAATTTGGACCGTTCCGTGCCGACAAACTGCTCGAAAAGATCTACGAAGCCCGTTTTGCCTACGCCGATAAAGAAGCATGGCTAAAAATCCAGCAAAACGGTATGGCGGTCGATAATTCGTGGGAAAACGCGGCCAGAAACTACGTTGAATTGTATAATTGGACACTTCGAAACTGAGAATAACGAATGATAATCGTAATAATTGGAGCCCAATGGGGCGATGAGGGAAAGGGAAAGGTTGTGGATCTGCTGGCGGACCGGTTTGATATCGTGTCGCGTTATCAGGGCGGGCATAATGCCGGGCATAGCGTTTATGTCGGCGATAAAGCCTTTGTTTTGAGGCTTTTGCCGTCGGGCATCATCCACGAAGACAAGACCTGCGTACTCGGAAACGGCATGGTCATCGACCCGAAAGCGTTTTTCGAAGAGGTCGATCAGATCGCCGAAAAGGGAATTTCGGTCACGCCGGAGCGGCTCAAGGTTTCGAGCCGTGCCCACCTGATAATGCCCTATCACCGGGCGTTAGATCATACGTCTGAGGAGCGTCTGGGCAATGAAAAGATCGGTACGACGCTTCGCGGTATTGGCCCGGCGTATGAAGATAAGGCCGGACGGCGGGGAATCCGCGTTGCGGACGCGATGGATCCGGCTCTATTAAAGTTGCGGATCGAACGCAATCTTGAGGAAGCGAACCGAATTATCGTCCTATTTGGCCAACAGCCGCTGCGTGCAGATGAAATTCTTGAGGAGATCTCGCCGCTTGTCGAGCGTCTGCGGCCATTTGTCTGCGAAACCTCGCATTTCCTTGCAGAGGCCCGCAAAGCTAACAAAAAGATACTGCTCGAAGGGGCTCAGGCCACGCTGCTCGATGTCGATCACGGCACGTATCCGTATGTAACGTCGTCTAATCCGACGGCCGGCGGAGCTTCGGTCGGCGCCGGTATTCCGCCGCATCACATCACCGGCGTTCTCGGCATCGTCCGCACCTATGCGACACGTGTCGGCGAGGGGCCGTTCCCGACGGAAATGGTTGATTCGGAAGAAGTTATGGCCAATCTGATCCGTCAGCGAGGCAACGAATATGGTTCTGTCACTAAACGCCCGCGACGCTGCGGCTGGTTTGACGCTGTCGCGACGAGATACGCCGCTGAGTTGAATGGATTTGATTCGGTCGCCCTGACAAAACTCGACGTGCTCGACGCTTTAGAAGTGGTAAAAGTTTGTGTGGGCTACGAGATCGATGGAAACGTGTCGATACATTTCCCGGCCGTCTCAAGCGAACTGCGATCGATCAAGCCAATCTACGAAACGCTGCCGGGTTGGTTGACCGATACGGTCGGCACAACCGAATTCGATAAGCTGCCTGAAAACGCCCAAAAATATGTCCGTTTTCTATCCGATCAGATCGGTACCGAGATCGGACTTATATCGACCGGGCCGGAACGCGATCAGACAATTATCTTGAAAGAATCCGTGATGGAAGGATGGTTTGCTTAAGTCGGTAATGGCGAATGTTGAGGTCGTAGATTTTTCGGAGGAGTGGGCGGAAGATTTTGCGTCACTCAATTACGAGTGGATCGAAAAATATTTTTCGGTCGAAAAACACGACAGAGAAATACTTGATGACCCGCAAACCTTTGTCATTGATCCCGGCGGACAAATATTTATGGCGATCGTTTCCGGCCTAGCGGCGGGGACAGTTGCTCTGATACCGTCAGGCGACGGAGTGCTTGAACTAACAAAAATGGCCGTCGCACCTGAGTTTCAGGGCATGGGCATCGCCAATCATCTGATGCAGAACTGCATTGCCCGCGCGGAGGCGGTTGGTACGAAATTGATCTTTCTCGAATCGCACCGTTCGCTGCAACCGGCTCTTGCTTTGTACCGGAAATTTGGCTTTGTTGAGGTGCCTACAGATCCAAATTCCGAATATGAGCGTGCAGATATTCGAATGGAACTTGCCATTAGCGACGTCAATAGGTAAAATCTTCAATTCGGCCAGCCTCGGCTGTCCGCGTGGTCCGATAGCTCAGTCGGTAGAGCAAGTGGCTTTTAACCACTGGGTCGCAGGTTCGAGTCCTGCTCGAATCGCCTTCGTTCAACAAGTTGCCTTTCCCAAACTTCATCTAGATTTCTCGTGACAATTTCATATCCTTCGGTTCGGTGATGACAATCGGTACGTGCTCGATTTCAACATTGCTTGCATCCAGGCCGTAAGCATAATCTTCGCGGACGCTAAACCACCGGCGGAGGAAATAATACGAATGCATTATGAAATTTTGCTTGAACGGCAATTCGTTTTAGTGACTCAAAAATGAGCTGTGAAGGACGAAACGGATGTCGCCATCGATGTCGAATTTCTCGAGCGCGGGATGGCGACTTGTGATGTTAACTTCCTTGGTCTCTTGTAAGTCTTTGAGCGCGAGTTCGAAAAAGTAATTCAAACGGGGTTCGATTCGGAAGCCGAGCGTAAACTTAATGAAGTAAACCTCTTCTTTCTCCACGATGTCCACTTTGTATTTCATCGTGAAAGGTTCATTGTCCGTTTTAACGTGAAGAAACCAATAAACATCGGCCCGTTTCGGCGTTCTTTCCAGAACCGAACGAATCGTTTCCTGTTCGATCTTTTGGTGAATCCGAGCTCGTCAGGTAAACCAGATGCGTCGCATATTGTGGCAAGGTCATATCGTTACTGAGTTCCGTGAGCGTCTTAAAAACGGCCCCCGTGTCATCCATAACCGTTAATGAACGGCGTACTACTCTGCCTTGATACCAGATCCACATCACCGCAAATAGGATGAATCCGATGAAAATCGAGATAAAACCGCCCTCCGGAAATTTCTCGAGATTGGCGATAAAAAATGCCCCTTCAATAACAACAAACACCAGAGTGATCAATGCCGTCAAAACGATCGGAACCCGTCGTGAATACAGATAAACAGTCAGCAAAACAGTTGTCATCAGCATCGTCAATGTGACAGCCAAGCCGTAAGCGGCCTCCATGTTCTTTGATTCGCGGAAATAAAGGACCACAAATATGCAACCCACCATCAACAGCCAGTTGACCTGTGGAATATAAAGCTGCCCGCGAAAATCAGTCGGATAAAAGATCTTCTGCCGCGACCAAAAATTGAGACGGATCGCTTCGCCGACTAACGTGAAACTTCCCGAGATAAGGGCTTGCGAAGCGATGATCGCCGCGCTTGTCGCTATAAAAATTGCGAATGGCAAGATGACGGGCGGCACGATCGAATAAAATGGCGCCGCTCCTTCGAGTGTCGTTCCGACCTTTGACATCAACCACGCCGATTGTCCGGCGTATGACAAAAGCAGGCATATCTTGACGTAGGCCCAACTTATTCTAATGTTGCCGCGTCCAACGTGTCCCATGTCGGCATATAGTGCTTCGGCCCCGGTAGTGCAAAGAAAGACGGCTCCGAGCAGGAAGAAGCCATGCGGATAATCCACGATCATCTGATAGGCGTAGTACGGATTTAACGCTCGCAAAACTGAAAAATCCTGTGCCAGTGACATCAAACCGATGACGCCTATAAAGGTGAAACAGATCATCATCACCGGACCGAAGAGTTTGCCGATCAGCTGTGTTCCAAACTGCTGGGCGACAAATAGGGCGATCAAGATCGCAATGACGATCGGCACGGATGGAATGGTCGGTGAATAGATCCGCAGACCTTCGATCGCCGATGAAACCGAGATCGGAGCGGTAATAATTCCATCCGCAAGCAAGAACGCTCCACCGATAATTGCGGGGTACACGAGCCAACTTCCCGAGTAACGCTTGATCAGCGAATAAAGCGAAAAAATTCCGCCTTCACCGTTGTTGTCCGCACGTAACGAAAGGTAGGCGTATTTGCCGGTCGTTAAAAGTGTCAGCGTCCAAAAACAGCCGAGAGTCCCCCAGTGCAAGAACGGGATCGATCGTCCGCGTTCCACAATCGCCGACATGGCGTAAAGCGGGACGTCGATGTCGCCAAAAACGATTCCCAAAGTTACCAAAAAGCCCGCAAAGGTAACTTTATTAATGCGGTGATGCTTATCCGTTTGCGTCATATTCGAAATATTAGCCTAAAAGGCCCCCTGATACCTGGACTCAGGAGACAATCAGTTCGTGTGAGTTTGGCTTTCGCGGCCGCCCGGCGAGCTTAGGTTTCTGGGAGACACAGACGCTCGAGAGCATGTTTGCTGATCGTGCCGATAACCAACACCACAATTATTGTTGCGGCGACCCCAAAGATAAATAACCATGTGTTCTGTTGGTTATCGAATGTCAATTCTGAAAGTCCCGCACCTAGAAAAACAACCGCCGAAGAACGCGGTAGCATCCCGACGAAGGTACCGATAACAAACGACTTCATCGGAACACGAGCCGCCGCCATTAAAAAGTTCGTCAGTGCAAAGGGCATAGCAGGCGATAGCCGTAGCGGCGATTATCAATGCCGCTCGCCACACGCTCTGTCCGACCAAGGCCCGATAAATCGCTTTCGCTTTTGGATGCGTCTCAAGAACGTGCGGGAGTCTGTCGGAAACAAGACGCGAATGGATCAAGAACGACAACGAAGCCGCCCCTACAATACCGGTGATCAAAACGGCGATCCCCAAGTCGAAACTAAAAGTCCAACCTGCAAGTACGCCAACTATATTGGTCGGGAGGAGAGCAAATCCGCAAAATAACAGGATTCCCAAGAGATAGATCGGTGTGCCGATTTCCCAGTTCTCGCGGAGCCAATTCCCAAGTGGTTCCGCGAGCAATATCAAAAGCGCACTTCCAAGTATTGGCAGTACCGTTGTTACGACAGCGATCGGTGTGAGTCTTCCCAACTCTCTGAAATATTGGTAAATTTTCCGCAAAATTTTCTTCCTTGCTTGATTGTCCTAAAGGCTTTACTCGGTTGGAGTGCCTCGACCTCGTCGGTGTCGACCGTTCGCGGCGGCAAATGTCGTGGCAGTTATCTCTTTTTATTCCTTAGCGTAATCAACTTCTCATATCCAAAAGCAACTCGCGTGCCGACAACGATCTGCGGCATAGGTTAGCGGTCTCATGGCTGTCTTCCGAGTGAAGGCCGTGTCCGGAATGCGACCAATGGCAACTCAACTACCGCACCTTGCAACAGAGGTGTGGCAATTTGGGACTCATCGAAGCACCTAGATCCCTTACTCCCTAACCACCAAAATTCCAGAATGCATTGTCTGCGTTGCTCTTTGAGTTCCTTTCCATATTTCGAGGGACTGGCACTCGGCTTGCATTATCGCGTTCTATAACCGGGAAAGGCTATTCCGGCGAGAAAGAGCTAACACCTTAAATTTTGAAATAAAGAAATATGAGCGATTCCTTAAAGAACTTACACAAACCTGGTCTCAATTATTCCTACGAATGGGATGAAAGCAAATTGCAGCTTTTGTTCCTGGTGCCGCTCGTGCAGACGGCGTGGGCCCATGGAGCTATTGCACTTGAACGAAAAGAACCTGATATTTGAGGCCGCGGGAGGATGAGGGTTGACGCACGCAGTCCGCTGAACGATCAACTTGGATCACTGGCTAGTATATCAGCCCAGTCTGAGTTTTGTGGACCGCCTCGATAAGATCATGGCACTTTGAAATCTATGACCGTACGTGAACGCGAAGCGTTAAAGACTAAGATCGTCAACCGCTGCCCGCCGGTCGACTGGATCAGCTGGCGGAAACTCTTTGATGGTTGTCAGTTCGTTTAGCTCCGAAGAGGAGGAACTGTTGGCGGAAATTGCGGATAAATTGGAGATCAGTTCGGGATGGTCGCCCGGGTCGCGGAGAGATACAACATGGTTTTACCGCTGAGGGAAATCAAATAGAAAAGGGGAGTAGATAAACCCGAGAGGGTTCGGAGCGATTCGTCATTAGGTATAGGAATGAAAATATGAGCAAAGAGGAAGAACGGGATGTAGAGAAGAGTTATCCAAAATCAGACTTTATTTCAAAACTTCGCCGTCTTGCGGACTCGCTCGAAAAAGGAGAGCGGTTTGAAATTCAGATTGCGGGTGAAAGGACATACGTTCCGGTTAGAGCAACTTACAGTATCGAGCACGAGCGAGAAGACGGCCAGGAAGAAATTGAGTTTCAAATAAAGTGGTCAAACAAGTAGCTGGGATTTACGCGAGAGGGCAGAAGTTAGCTTAACGCCATGTCAATTCGCCAGAAACAATGAACAAGATCATTTCCACACCCGCACCGGACCTACGCGAGAGGGTCCGCATTTTCATCGAGAATCCGCGTTTTGACCAGGTGATGATTGCCTGATCTTGGTGGAATGCGATTACGCTTGGCATCGAAACTTCACCCGCGATAGTCGCCCGTTTCGGCGATGTCCTTTAGCCATTGACCGCGCCGTGCTTGCGGTCTTCGTGGTTGAGGCTTACTGCGATTTTTCAAGTCCATCGCCGACGCTACTTCCACGAACCGTGGCGGGTGTTCGGATTTTGTATTCGTCGGATCGCGTTGATGCCCGCGAGCGGTGCCTTTAGTGTCTTACGCTCCTTGCGTGTGCTGCGTGTGCTGCGGCTGATCCCGCGATGGTGCCCTCGATAGCCGGGTGGTCAACGCGCCCTGCTCACGGCGTTGCCGGGCATGGCGTCGATCGTCGGCCTGATGGCTCTTGTGCTCTACGTGTCGGCGGTGATGGCCACGAAACTGTTCGGCGGAATCGCGCCGGAGTTCTTCGGCAGTCTCGGATCCTCGCTGTTCACGCTTTTCCAAATCATGACCGTGGAGGGATGGCCCGATATTGCCCGCGGGTGATGGACCAATCGCCGTAGCATGGATATTCTTTGTCACCAACGCTGTTCGCCACTTACGGTGTTAAACCTTTTCATCGCCGTGGTTGTCAACGCCATGCAATCGCAGGTCGCAGAGGAACTAAAGGGAGCGGAAGAGATTCCACCCAGCGATCCTCGATGAGGTGCGCGTTGAGAGGCGAAATAGAGCAGCTGCGTGGGTACCCAAATCGTGATCTCAACGCAGTAAAATGTCGGCCTTTAGGGTGCTCCAAGTTTCCGCAACCTGTTTGCGATGGGCTTCTTCTTGCGGACTCACGACCGCTATCCACCGGTCATAACTATCTGAAAAAGCTCAACGTAAAGATCCAAAAAAGCAAGATCGCAGTCAACCCTCCTACACCATCAAGGGCAACGTCAGAAAGCGAACCAACTCGATCTGGGCTAAAACACTGCCGCCCCTCATCAACGGCAGCAACAATAACGATCGCAAAGCTAAGAAGGTGCCAGAGTGTTGCCAGGAAATGCAGCGATGAACTACCAAGAGCGATCGAAGCCAATAGCCGAGAACCCATAACCAAAAAATGCAACAGCTTTCGAACGGCTAGGTAATGATTCGTAAGCGTTACTTGGTCGGATCGAGGAAACAAGAGCCCTGAGATGAAGGAACAAATACAAGGTAGGGTTCGCGAAAATGAACCCTTGCTCGACGAAAAATAGAAAATTCCGGCAATCCACATTATCAAAGGGGTAAAGAGCCAAATACTTTCGTTCCTGAAAAACGCCATAGGGTCTTAAGATAAATCAATTTTCCTTTCTTCGGCCTCAGCGGTATTAGCGCTTAAGTGCAGACAATTTTTCGAGTGTTGCCAAGCCAGCTTGATCCTCCTCCGTATTTCCTTTGTCGCCCCGCCCGCTGAGCTTCGAGAGCCAGTTGGTATTGCTGTTTAGCCTGTCCAAGTAGGTCTGAGGAGTCGACCGTCGGTTCCGTCGGGCCTGCGCCACTTGGTGGTTTTGTTTCGCCCACAGGTTTCGGCTTCGTTTCATCGCCGAAAAGCCGGGCCATACTTTTTTCGAGTGTCTCCTCCATCACAGTGCGGTTATCGCTTGCAACAATCACGCGCCGCAGCTCGGGGATCTTGCCGTTTTCGGCCCGCAGATAGAGCGGTTGAACGTAGATTAAAGATTCTTTGATCCGGATCACCATCAAGGTTCCAAAGATCACACGTGAGCCGCGGTGATTCCAGAGGATAATTGCCTTTGAGATCCCCGGTCTTGAAGTTGATACGAGCGACGACTTGTTTCGGGCCCTTAAAGACGAGCTGCTGTTTCGGGAATCGATACGCCGCGAGTTTGCCGTAGTTTTCGCCGTCTGACCGGGCGACCATCCACTCCGCTAGATTGTCTTTGCGTTGCGGTGTGAATGGCAGCATGAGGATAAACTCTTCTTTCTGCTCACCTGGCAATTTCATTATCGTGTAGTACGGCTCCATCGATCTGGCTTCTTCTTTATCATTGGCGCCGGATGTCTGGGCTATGGTCCATTGATCTTCCTTATTATAAAACTCCTGCGGCTCGTTCATTTGATAAGTCGCAAAGACCTTGGCCTGCATAAGGAAGATGTCTTCCGGATAACGCATATGCGCTCGTAAGCTTTCAGGCATTTCGGCCAACGGTTTCAACGTGTTGGGGAATACGCGGGCGTATGTTTGGATTATTGGATCCTTCGGATCCGATATGTAGAGATTTACAGTGCCATGATAGGCGTCAATCGTGGCTTTTACGGAATTTCGAATGTAGTTGATGCCATCGACCGGTTGTGAATAAGGATAACGGTTGGTTGTTGTATAGGCGTCTGCGATCCAGAATAGCTTACCCTCGTTGATAACGAGGTACGGGTCGTTGTCAAACCTTAGGTAGGGCGCAACCTTTTGCAAACGCTCGCGGATGTTGCGTATCTGGACGACCTTACTCTCGGCGGTCAAATCGTCACAAGAAAGCAGCACTTTTAGATGCGCCAAATCGTGTACGAATAATAATTGGCAAATGTCGAACCGATCGGGATGCCGCCGTCGCCCGAATAATTGAGAAAGACGTTTCTGTTCCCCGGTCGGATGGCTAAACTCCGCGGTCTTGGTGTTAACGTAAATGCGTTCATTCGACATTTCACCTGGAAATAGATCCTCCGGCCGTCGATCTTAAGTTCCGCACAGTTACAGTCGGCGGTATGTCTTTGACGAACAATTCGGGCATCCCTTCGGCTGTGACTTTATCAACCGGTCCAACCGCTGCGCCATAGCCGTGGGTGAAGGTCAGATGCTCATTGATCCAGTTTTGGTTCGGGAGGCTGGCAGCGTTCAATTCACGCGGACTGATCATCACCTGCTGCATCTCGCCATTGATTTGGTACCGATCATTGTCAACCGATTGGAATTCGTAGTAAGTGCGAATCTCCTGGATCTGCGCGAAGGTATCAAGTAGGGGTTGTGTGTCCCAGAGGCGGATATTGCTAATTGTCCGCTGATTCTCCCGAATGTCCGCAGCAGTCAGCGTTTGGCTACCCGAAAGCTCGCGTTCCTCGACACTATTTATTGCATAAGCTGTCCTGGTCGCTTCGATATTGTGGCGGATAAACTCAGTTTCCTTGCCCAATTCGTTTGGGCGCGAACGGAAAAACGCCGTACGAACGCCGGATAGGCAAAACTGGCGAGCCAGACGAGTGCCAGCACCGATAGGCCTGTCCATAGCCAGCCGAGCCCTTTGCGAAAGATACAGACGAATGTGAAGATCGCCGCTAGAGCCCCGGTTGCCATCTGCGCCCACAAAAGCGGCAAAACTGCTTGACATCTGTGAAACTGCTTCAAGAAACGAACCGTCGTTCATTAACAGAAAAAAGATTTCCCTGCAATGAGCAGAAAAAATACCCCCAACAAAGCAAGAATATGGCCCCGTCCGGCGTGAGGAAATTCAAACTTACTCATTTTGCCGGTAGTTTTGTTGATCTCGATCTTCGCGGATCCCAGATAGACAGCGGCAGCACCACACGATTGAGCAACCAATCCGTCAGTAACAAAGCTGGAAAGACTGTCCAGCACGGGCAGAGTGGAATACATAAAACGCGATGTCGTATCCGAAGATAGGATCAGTGGAGCCGAAGGAACTTCGGTATAAATAACGCAGGAAAGTTTACGCCTAAACCTGAGCCTGTCAAAGCCCCCAGCAGTCCGACTATTATTCCACCGGAATCGGGGCGTACTGTAGGATGGTCGAAAGCGGTGGTGGCTGGGCAGAGCTCAGCGCAATTTTGACGTCTTCATCCGATTCATAAATTATCTCTGGCGATTCGGGACTCCGCCCGACCGCCAGGCGCAAATTGACGAAAGTCAAAACGCCCGCTGCAACTCCGATTATGAGGGCTGAAACTAAGCCCGCAGTTAGCATTGTGCTTAAGACATTTTTGAAGCCGACGCTCGAAAACCATAAATCTGTGTAAAACCGCGCGAAAACAAACCACGCGCCCGTCGCCAGTATGATTCCCGGAACAACCAGCCAAAATTTGGACAACTTTAGTTCCCCACTCTTTCGGGGATTCGACTCGCCATCACTGTCAATACCACTCAAGATTTTGCTCACCATAACTTGCTCATGCCTCCTCGCACCAGAAAGAACCGTCTTACAAATTTGAATAGAGCCACTTTTTCTTCTTCGCTTCACGTCCATTTGCCTGTAGTTTCTGTGGTGGCAAATTCCGACGGCTCTTCTAATGAACCAGAATGCAAGCGTCGTACCACGTCCC
>JADJRV010000034.1 GCA_016712045.1 Chloracidobacterium sp.
CGGCATTTTGATCTGTAAATTCCTGCATATAGATTGAAACGACGAACTCTAACTGCGAGTTCAAAAATCCTGTCTAGAAAGGGTGTACTTAATTTTAGGCAAACCCGGCACCGAAAAGCAACAGCAAAACACCGGACAGCTCCCAACTTTAACAACGGTCAATTTATGCCTTTATAAAGAGCGATTAGCCCCCGCTTTTTATAGTTCATTGGAAAAGAGTTTTTGCCACGGATCGCCCGAATCGCACATTGCGATCTATATGTGCGATAACGAACATTAAAAATGGCCAAAGGGGAATATGCTTGGGTCAAATGGTTCGGTGGAGGTTTGCGATGGCACTCACAAAACAAGATATCAATGAAGTCTATTCGACGGTCGAGATCGAGTTGGTGAGGGCGCTAGAGCTGCTCTCATACCACTACATGAGACCCGACAAAAAAGAGAAAGCCCAACTGATGGCAAAGATCGAAGCCGAGATCCGCAAAAAATTGGCCTTCATCAAAATGCCCAGATCAGGGCCGGACGGTTCGTTCTTCCATTAACAACAAATATGCGCGTCGTTTCGAAGAAAATGCGCATCGGTTCGACAAAAATGCGCGGCGTTTCGAGGTATGTGCGCAGCGTTTCGAACAATAAACACGGCGTTTCGACAAAGCGCCTTTGAAGTTCGACGGATCGGCATCGAATATCTAAACTCACGCGCAAGAAAACCGGCTTTGCGGCCGGTTTCTCGATGGTTGGACATGACATTTTGCGAAGTCGGCGCTGTTAATGTGTTCTTGGACGTGTGAATGCGAGGCCGCTGACTTGGGCGTATTGAGCTGAACTCGCTCCGTAGACGGATTTTACGTATTTTTTTACGAGGTCGGCGCGTTCGATGAGTGAATCATCGTTGTCGTAGAGGAGTTCGTTGCGGCCTATACGCGAATTGCTGAGCGGGACGGCTTCGTTGACGACCTGTGAGTTCGCGGTCTTCATCGCGGAGAACAGCGCCTGATTTGTCGCGATGGTCAGGTGCGTCTCGTTGGGGTTGTAGAGCGGTTCTCCGTCGAGGATCGCGACGATCTGGTTAAATGCTTCGGCGACCTGGACATAAGATTGATGCGAAACGGAGTATCCCTGAGCCTCGTTTTGGGGCGTGTCGGGATCGTCGGGCGGCAGGGCCGTTGCACGTCTGCCGTGCACCTGACGATGATAGGTCTTTACATTATCAACCTTGTTCTCAGCCGCTCCGCACGCATCAAACGCTGCCAGCAATTGCGTCGTGCGAGGACGGACACCGGCAAAGATATTTTCGCGTTCCGCAACCTTATCTTTCCACGGAGCAACCTTTGCCTGAACATCCGCCAAACTCGCCTGTGCCGCCGTCAAAGCCGTATTCAACGCCGCCAGATCGATCATCGCGTTCGTCGGATCATAATCCGCCCCATAACCCGTGCAAAAAGCGATCATCGTCGCAAAATTAGCAACATTCTTAGCATGTCCAGTCTCAGCCATAGTTTTCTCCTTAGACCTCTATTGCACAGCAAAGAAGTCAAAAGAAACACATCGGCTTTCCGTACTATGCAAATTGTTAGTTTATTTTTAGTTCGATCCTAAGATCAGACGGAAATTTATCAGAAAGTAAAAATGGTGTCAAGAGGCTTTTAAAACCGAATAGCAAAATCGGATGCCTTCCCGTTCCCGGTGATGGAAAATATCTGCGAGAAGGTTTATTATTTCGGAAAGTAAATAACTCAATGGCCATTCTCCTCAAATGCTCTTCGCGGAAGCATACGCTTCGTTTGAACCCAAAGCGGTTCTGGAATAAGACTTTGTGTCCGCAATGTAAAGTTCCTGTTGATCCGATATGTTTGCGGCGGATTAGTAAATTGCCTGCATTGTTTCTTGCGAGAGACTTCGAGGTAATCCCTGCTTTTGTAACAAGGAAAGTTATTCCCATATTGGGGTTGGTTGCGCTTATCGTTGGCCTTTCACTTTCTTTTATTAATTGGCCAAAACGGAATGAAGTAATATCGGCCAACACGTCAACACCGCCGCCGAGTACAGAATCTAAATCGAATGGAATGTCAGCTTCAATTCCTTCAAATTCAGTAAGCGAACCATCAAATAACTCAAATTTAACCGCAACCACCTTACCAACTAATGCTCAACAGCAAGCTATACCGACGAATTCGTCAACGAATGCAACCAATCAAGAAGTAGCGAATTTAACGGTGGCCATTTCGCCTACTCCTATTCCGCCGACGGTCCGTTATTCCACTGGCACGAACCTGATTCGTCCGTCAAGCGTCGGAGGACACGGATCCCTGAAAATCTCCAATGGAACTAGCTCAGACGCAGTTGCAAAACTCGTGGACATTGCAACAAATAAGACCTGCAGACTTGTTTTTATTCAGTCGTCAACTGTGGGTACAATTAACAACATTAGTTCGGGAAACTATACGTTGAAATTCAGTTTAGGATCAAATTATGACAAGGAAAGTGGTAAATTCCTATACGGTCAATCTTTTTCAAAATTCGATGAAATCTTGGACTTCAGCGTGTCTAGAACGGCTAGCGGCATAGAGTGGATGGACTACGAGGTTACTTTAAATCCTGTGCCTGGCGGAACTGCTCGGACATCCTCTATTTCAGCGGATGATTTTGAAGATCATTAACATCGACGTGCTGATATGACACTGAAGTGCGGTATTTAACCGTCTCAACACTTCTCAGGGTAATCAACGCTGGGCTTCTATTAGGCGCACTGACAAGTCAACCGTACGAGTACTTCACCATTCTTCGCATTGCAACCTGTTTCACTTCCGCATTCTTAATTTACGTCGCAATTATCACAAAGAATTATGCATGGATTGTTGTATTCATGTTTGTGATTATTCTTTTTAATCCATTTAAGGCGTTTCCAATCAAACGCGAGACCTGGGCCATCATCGATGTAGTTGTTGCTGTTTTGATGCTGGGCTCAGTTTTTCTAATTCGTGAGAAGCTTGTAAAGCCAACGACGAGTAACCACCCCTAATGTCAAAATTAAAAGGAAAGCCTCGTTGGGAGGCATCTAAGTTTATTTTCTGGGGAGTTCTGTGGTTACTGTCGTGCTTTACATGTGCTATTACAGTGGGGGAAATTACTTCGATGAACTTGAGCTGGTCCGACATGGTATAAGTACGCCTGTCCAGGTGGGCGAATGCGAACAAGAGGCTGTGGAAGATGAACGCGGTCGGGACGGCGTTATTGAAACCTGTGCATATAGCTACGAAGTCGAGGGTAAAGAGTACAAGGGAGGCGGAGAAACAATTTTTGACTCTGACACGGTTATCTACCTACCGGGTTATCCGGAAACCCATCGGATAAAACACACTATGGGATCGAGTCTGACAGACTTTTTCCTGCGAAGGGTTTTGCTAGGGCTTGTTTTACTTACATTGTTTATCGCTCCCGGTTTTCAACTACTACAAATCGGAATAAGAGCATTCATTAAGAACGAAGAAGTAAGAGACACGTAAGCAAAGCGGGAGGCATCGCAATATCGCAGGCCTGACCCCATACTTGCCATACTTGTCTTCCCGTTTTAGCCTGGCAAATTTAACGTGCCTATATAATAGTGATCGTCGTCGTAATCGTCGATGTCCTCGTTCTCTAAGTACAGAACCGTATAGGTGGAACTCGACACATGGATATGAATTTTGCCAGCACTGCAATCAAAAATAATGTTGCCGGCGCTATTTTGGGTTATGGTTTGACGTCCATCGTAGTAGTTTAGATGTTGACTGTCGGCCTCACCGATTACGATTATGTCGGGATCCATAACTTCAAGCCACTTATCGGGGACAGTGCCACTTTTTCTTCCATGATGGGGAGCAAAAAGGACGCTGGTTTTAGAAAATTCAACCTCGTCAATTATCGAATTCATGAAGTCTTCGCCAAGGTCACCCATCCAAACCATGGTAACTCCACCACTAAGACTGTATTGGACTATCGGCGATATATTATTCGGATCACCACCTTCCTTCGCTCGCGAAAGTTCCTCTTTATACGCATCATGTTCTGTGTACGGCCAAAGAATATGTATCCCAGAGGAGCCATGTTCATCGTCGTCGGTTTCATTCATCCACTTACGGCGACAACCTCGGTAGATATGGAAAGCTTTGCTGGAATCACGCAATTCACAATAATGTTTAAAATCATCAGTTTCATCTTCTTTTGTTGTCTCGTTCTCCACACAATAAAAGTTTAGAATGTCGATCTCATTATCGAGATATTCTAAACCTCGGATGTGATCATCATCAGGATGGGTTGAAATAAAGCGAGTGACACTTTTACCGGCTTTTTCTCGTTTGATTTCTGCAACAATGTCTTCTTCCACATCGTCATTCATACAACAGTCGATGATTGAGAAGTTGCTTGTTCCATGCTTTATGTAGAACATATCGCCATTTCCGACCGATAGTGACTTAACTATACTCATTTCTTTTCCGATTTTTCTTTAGGGGTGGTTTTAGCAATATCAACCCGCTTCGTAACAAACTTTGTCTGTTTCTTGTACGAGAAAACGAACAATAGAATGGCTGCTGTTACACCAATAATTGCCGATGTTCGAGGTGTGATTTCCCAACTGACTTGAATGCAGTTATGCAAGCGTAAAAGCAATAGAACGACGAAAAGGGAAATCAATGTTCTATAGGTGTTATTGATTTCAGAGAAAAGCTCTATCCTCTCGTCGACTTTGCATCCTTTTACGAAATCCTCGTATTCGGCAAACTTGATAAAGCCTGACCATTGTAGAATCGGCCCAATGATAATGGACCCAATCCGGCTAATAACCATTCCCATGAAGTAGTACAAAAAAACACCGATAACGACATTTTCTTGAATGTAGTCATAGTCAGTTACATATTTTGACAGACCGGCGAATAATACTCCCGGTAAAAGATAGTTGAATAGGTTGTAGCTCGACAGCTTATCTAATAAGTCTTTCATTCTTCAATTTAGTCATCCAGTTCTTCTTCTATATCGACCTCAACGGTCCATACTTCGATTTGTTGAAGATCCTTATCTTCTAATAGTTCAATCAAGCGTTTAGTCTTAGTCAAGGGTGCTCCAATTACTACTAAAAGGGTCAGCCACTGCCGAGAGTATCCGGCACACTGTCCTATGGCACGGTCACGTTCCTTTTTGCTCAATCCAAGTTTTAATTCAAGTGCGATTAAGTCCTCTATTACGATGTCAGGTTGTCCTTCCGAGTGTGAGGGCAAATTTCAACATCTAAATCGGAGTTTCCTTGGAGATAGAAAGCCAGATCTTCAACAAAATCATATTCGTCCTCGCATTCCTCCGCTGGAATCCATTCCTGTAGCAATTCAGTCACTTCGGTGTAGGCATCCTCAGTTTCATCAGGATAATCAATCTCAGCCCGACTCTTTTTGCTTCGTTTATTGATTGACGAGCTAAATAGCTTCCCGCAATCAGTCCTCCCACTCCCCATAAAAGGTGTGTTACCGAATTATTGTTAGTAGTGTTCATAAATAATTAGGGTCAGGCCTACGATCCTGCAGTAATAATTAGATCGGTCGTATTATCGGTGTTATACCACTTTGATTCATTAGGAATTGTTGGAGAAACGATGAACAGTGACCTATGAATTTAATAATCGTGAAATTACCAAGGCGCTAAGCTCTGCATTTTCAATCGTTGGAAATCCAACGATTACCGGTTTTTGTCTACTTGTAATTGAGTACTGAATAGCATCAGCGTAAACCTGAAAGTCTAGAAGTTTTGGATATGCGGTAGAATTTGATTTCGCGTCACCCGAAAAGACAAGTCGCTGGTTTGTAACGTTGAATACTCCTTGACTCACTGGTACGAGGGCTCGTTCAGATTGGATTTGCCCACGGTGGGCTCCGACTCGAAAGCTTACGCCCTTCATTACCCGAAGACTTACGCCCCTAGAACCGCCTTGGTACGTGCTTCGAACAACGCGCTCTTCGTACAAAATTCCCGGTACGCTTAAATGGCATATTTCGTTCTTTTGCATTATTACTGACCCCGGTATGACTGAAGGTAGATCACCGCCAGCTTCAATATGATTGAAAACGCGGAAATACTGAATCTGTTGTTGCATCCATTGACGTGTTTGATCGGATAGTGAAAATCTATCTGCGATGTGTTCGAGGGACCTAAACTCTTCGTCGCTAACCCGGCGATCCGCTATCGCTTGATAAACGAGCTGTGAAAATACATCGGCCTGCGCTTTTTGAATCTCTTCGGTGGTTAACTCACTGTCATAGAAATAACCATTGATTTCGCCTAACTCCTCATCGGTAATCTTGCCGTCAGCAATTGCACGCCACAGCGTTGAGTTAAGAGCTTCCAGTTGTTCTTTTCGCAGTTTCTTCTTCAGAAAAGGTTGACGTATCGTATCGAATAAGCCCATGAGAGTTTCCTCCGTTTAAGAAATTTAGTTGTGGATTGGTCAGAAGAAATGTAGCACTAACTGTTCCAGTTCGCAAGAAAAAGGCCTCGCACAACGCGAAGCCTTTTTTTTCTGCTCGTATTGTTGATGATCGTCGTTAGCCCGCTAGTTGGGACTCGGCGAATTTGGCGGCGCTTGGAAATGCCTTGTTCTTTTTAAGCTTAGCCAGTCCGTCTACCCCGACCTCTTCCTTATCGTTATGGGTGCTGAACGCAACTACCCACTTTCCGATTTCTTTTCAAGGAAAACGTGGCCGACGCCGTAGTTTAGGCTTTCGCCGTCGCCCTGAAGTTTTGGTTCGACCGTGACAAAGGCCCACATGCCCTGGACGCGGATCGTGTTGACCGTGTAGGTCGCCACTTCGAATTCGTCGTGCTGCGCAACGTCATATTCTTTGATCGCGGCGACTATGCCCTTGTAATCCGCCGAACTCGATCTCGGCGTCGTCATATTTTGTGCAAACGCACTTCCGGTAAGAGCGATCGCGAAGACCGCCAGCATTAGTAAGTTTTTCATTTTATTTCCCCCTTTTTTTATCGAACAAAATATCAATTGGTAGTGACCATGGTTTTGACTTTGAAACTATTATTGTCGCGGTTCTTATCCTGATCAGGCGGCAATTCGCCGAGCGTTATCGTCAGCGTAGATTTAGCTTTGCTGATCTTGACCGGCAAGATGATCTCGGCGGTGTTTTTACCTTTTTGGAATACGACCGAATTTCCGATGTTGGTTTCACCTCCGTTCGCTATGACCGTCACGGTTTGCTGCGTTGCGGTATCTGTGCGGGTCAACAAAATGCCGATATTGAACTGACAATACTTATCCGATGTCGCGACGGCGGCGGTGCACGAAAAGGAGAGGCTTTGTCGGAGTACCGTATTTGGCCGCAAAGTTTATCTTCTCAGAGTTGCTGCCGTTCGCGTACACGGTGTCCCTAAATGTAATGTCCTGCAGCTTCTTAAAAGCATCCACGCCGGCACCGTATTTCTGTTCTTTCCAGATAAAGAAAGTCGGCGTGTTGTTAAACTTCGTGCCATTCATCGCTCCCCAAGTGTCGAGTTCCTTGCCTTCGAAACGGTAGCGTTCCTGATCGTTCTTAACGTTGGTCTGCGTGAACGCATACGCGCCGAGCGTGCCCGGCATCTTGGTAAAGCTCACATAGCCGATCACCCCGTCGCCCGGATACGGCGTCCAACTCCCGCCACGCGTCGTCTGCAGTGCCGCGTAAGCATTTGCCGAAGTGACGACCCGATAGGCCTTTAAGCCGGATATCGTCTTAGTGACGCTGTAGATCGGAACCGTGCTGTCCGTCTGCTCGAGATACACAAACCCGAGCGGTTGCCGCATCTTGCAATCAAAGCCATTGAGGTCTTTTTTTGCTGCATCCCGAGCGACATAAACCTCGCCACCGTCCTGCAAAACACAGCGCTCAAGCGGCCCCATGCTTTGAGCGAGAGCGGTAGAGGCAACCATGAACATTAATGACAGACTGAGCAAAATCGGTGACGTTTTCATATATTTTTTGGAGATCGAATGAGGCATTTCAGCCTATTTCTTAAAAAGGCTTCGCATAACACGAAGCCTTTTTTTCTGATCAAATATCCTTCCGAACTTACGCTGCTTCTTCCGAACGGGGCACGATCTCGAAGACGGGGGCCTTGCGTTCGATCATTTCTTTGGTGACGAGGATCTCGGTGACCTTTTTTTCGGACGGGAGGTGATACATCGATTCGAGCAGGATCTCTTCGAGGATCATCATCAGGCCGCGGGCTCCGACTTTGCGTTTGTGCGCTTCGTGGGCGATGGCGGTGAGGGCTCCGTCGGTAAATTTTAGCCCGATATTATCGAACTGAAACTTTTTCTGATACTGCTTGATGAGAGCGTTTTTAGGCTCGGTCAGGATGGTGACCAGTGCGGACTCGTCAAGCTCGGTGAGCGTGCCGATGACCGGCAGACGGCCGACGAACTCGGGGATCAGGCCGTAATGGATGAGATCCTCGGGCTCGAGTTTGGCGATCGAATCGTTGTGACGCTCTTTGTTGGTTTTGATGTCGGCCTGGAACCCAAGCGATTTGTTGCGAAAGCGTTTCTCGACAACTTTCTCAAGCCCGTTGAACGCTCCGCCGCAGATAAACAGGATGTTGGTCGTGTCGAGCTGTTGAAACTCCTGCTGCGGATGCTTGCGGCCGCCGCCGGCAGGGATGTTGGCAACCGTGCCCTCGAGAATTTTTAGCAGCGCCTGTTGGACGCCTTCGCCGGAGACGTCGCGGGTGATCGACGGGTTGTCGTCTTTGCGGCAGATCTTGTCGATCTCGTCGATGTAGATAATTCCCTGCTGAGCTTTTTCGATATCGCCGCCCGCCGCTTGGAGCAGACGGAGCAGGATGTTTTCGACGTCTTCGCCGACGTAACCGGCTTCGGTCAGGCTGGTCGCATCGACGATGCAGAACGGCACGCTGAGCTGGCGAGCTAGCGTCTGTGCAAGCAACGTTTTACCCGTGCCCGTCGGGCCGATGAGCAGAATGTTAGATTTTTGCAGCTCGATGTCAGAGCGGCGTTTGGCAAGCTCGATGCGTTTGTAATGCTGATAGACAGCGACGGAGAGCCGTTTTTTCGATTCGTCCTGGCCGATCACATACTCGTCCAAAAATGCTTTGATCTCCTGCGGCTTAGGCAAATTGGTCCGAACGGCGGTCGTGCTGGTCTGCTCGTCATCGTTGATGATCTCGTTGCAGATGTCGATGCACTCGTTGCAGACATAAACGCCCGGCCCGGCGATCAGTTTCTTAACGTCGTTCTGCGATTTACCACAAAACGAACAAGTGAGCAGCTCTTCTGGACTTCGGAATTGGCTCATAAATTTCAGTGGTCGGTGGTCAGTGGTCGGTGTATTGCTGTCCACTGACCAATGTCCACTGTCCACTATTTCTCTCGGTGTTCTATCACTTCGTCGATCAACCCGTATTCCTTAGCCTGTATCGGCGTGAGGATGCGGTCGCGTTCGACGTCGAGTTCGACCTGGTCAAATTTTTGGCCCGTGTGATGGGCGATGATGGTCGAGGTCAGCGTACGCATACGGATGATCTCTTCGGCCATCAGGCGAACGTCGGTTGCCTGTCCCGAAGCACCGCCCGACGGCTGGTGGATGAGGACACGGGCATTTGGCAGCGAAAATCTTTTCTTCGCTGCACCGGCACACAGCAGCAAAGCTCCCATCGACGCACACTGGCCGACGCAGATCGTCGTCACGTCGTTTTTGATGAACTGCATCGTGTCGTAGATCGCCATACCGGCGGTGATCGAACCGCCCGGGCTGTTGATGTAAAGATTGATGTCGCGTTCCGGGTCCTCGGCTTCGAGAAACAGGAGCTGTGCGACGATGAGATTTGCCACCTGATCGTCGATCGGCGTGCCGATAAAGATAATGCTGTCTTTGAGAAGCCGCGAATAAATGTCGAACGCCCGCTCGCCCCGCGACGTTTGCTCAACAACCATTGGTACTAACATATTTTTTTCTCTCTTACCGGAATACTAAATACTTTAGACAATACTTGAATTATACGATGATAAGTTGTTGAAAATATGGCGATTGCCTATAACGGAAATCGATTTTACAACTTTTCAAATAAAAATCAAGCGTTAATTATTTCGCCGCCTTTTTTGCAGCGGGCTTTTTCTTCGCCGCTTTCTTTGGCTTTTCTTCAGTCTCGGGTTGTGCCAGCGACTCATCAACCCATTCGCCCTTGGTGATCTTTGCCTTTTCCATGACGGATTCGATCGCTTTGCGGGTCTTCAGATTGTTGCGGATGTTATCGACTCCGCCGCCCTGTTTTTCGAGCGAATCGCGGATCTCCTCAGGCGTCGCACGATAATACTCGGCCATTTTGGTGATCTCTTCGTCGACCTCGGCGTCGGCGACCTCGACCTTTGCGATCTCGGCGACCTTATCAAGCAGCATCGCCCCGCGAACGTCGCGTTCGGCCTGCTGTTTCATATTGCCGTACGCCATCTCAATGAACTGAGCCTCGACCTGATTTAGATCGACGCCGCGTTGCTGCATATCCTGAGCAAAATTATTGAGCAGGTTGCGGGCCTGATTTTCGATCAAAACGCCGGGAACCTCAAATGCATTATCCTCGATAAGCTTTGCAATTGCGTTATTTCGCAAACGAGCATCGGCATCGGTCTCGGCAAGTTTTTCAAGATCGGCACGCAGACGTTTGCGAAGATCGGCCAGCGATTTGTAGCCCTCATCGAGGCTCTTTGCCCACGCATCATCGAGCTTTGGCACTTCTGTACGGCCGACCGATTTGACCTTTGCCTTGTAATGTACGGTCTTTCCGGCAAGTGCCTCAGAAGTAAATTCCGCCGGGTAGGAGACGGTAAATTCTTTTAGGTCATCCTCTTTTACGCCGACGAGGTTTTCTGTGAATGACTGCTCGATCCCCTCGTCGCCAAGCTTGACCTCTAGGTCATCAGCCTTGATCGGATCGCCGTCGGGATTGTCGTCAAAACGGCCTTCGAGATCTGCGATGACCGTGTCGCCGAGCTTTGCCTTGCCTTCGACCGGAATTAAAGCGGCTTCACGCTGGAGGCGTTCGGCAATCAGGTCTTCGATCTCGCCTTCTTCGACCGGTTTGACGCGGCGGGTGACGGCGATGCCTTGGTATTTCGGCTCAGGGATCTCGGGCATGACCTCGACATGAGCGTGTACTTTCAGCGGCACAGAGCCGTTGACGACAACATTTTCATGATCGTCGAGGTGGAGATGCGGCTCCGCAAGCGGGTGGAGTTCGTGCTCCATGATCGCAGCGGACACGGCTTGTGGGATAACCTCTTGTAGCACATCGCCCTTGATCTCTTCTTTGTAACGCATCCGGATAATGTCGACCGGAGCATAGCCTTTGCGAAAGCCCGGGACATTCGCGCCTTTGGAATATTTTTGACTGACACGCGCATACGCCGCCTTGAGCGTAGCCGCGTCGATCTCGATCGATAGTTCTTTTTGAGTAGGTGAAACTTCCTTTATTTCGCTTTTCATTTACAGAAAAAGGATAGCAAAGCAGTGGTCGGTTGTCAGTTGCCGGTTGTCAGATTTGAATTAGAAGTGTAAATGGCCGGCATCAAACGTCATTTCTGACAACTGAAAACCGACCACTGTCCACTGATTTTGGTGCCGAGGGCGAGACTCGAACTCGCATGTCTTTCGACGCTAGTTCCTAAGACTAGTGCGTATACCATTTCGCCACCTCGGCGTTCGGTCAGTACCACCTGCGGTAGTGGGTGGTTGATGACCAACAAGAGTTATTATTTGCCGAATCAACCGCCACTGCATTGCTACCGCAGGCCGACTTTACTTATGCAGATACTTTTTATCGTATTCGTCCCACGACATATTTATGTCGCCGGTGCCAATACCACCGTACGGATCGCCGCCGAGAGCTTTGTTTTCAACCTTTCTGAAAAGCCGATATCCTCCGTATCCGATGACTCCGATCAGGCCGAGCCAAAATACCCAAGAGAGCAGCGTACCGATCCAGCCGAGTGCCCAGAGCAGCAGCATACCGACAAAAATGAGCCCGATCGCACCGAGAATGAGTTTGATTATATTCATAGCTTTTTACCTCGACTATGCCAGTTTATACGAAATCATCTGCCGGATGTTCGCACGAATTTTGTCGCTATCGTATAATTCACGTTCATAGGGGACCAGACCGACTTGAGCACAGCAAAACTTACAACTCGAAATGTCGCAGAGCAGCTTAACGCCCAGCTTTTTGGCGACGGAACGTCGATCGCGTTGGACGTGACGCACGATTCGCGACAGGCCCGCGAAGGCACGCTATTTGTCGCGATCAAAGGCGAAACGATGGACGGCCACCGTTTTGTCGAAGACGTAATGCGGCGCGGTGCCGCCGGGATCATTTCGGAATACGATCCGCCCGCCGATTTTGCCGGAGCGTGGCTCAAGGTCGAAAAGGCCCGCGATGCTCTCGCCAAAGCCGCAACCGTCATCAACGGCGATCCGTCGCATCAACTCGACCTCGTCGGAATTACCGGTACAAACGGCAAAACGACAACAACCTATCTCTGCTTTGCCCTTGCAGAAGCCGCGGGCCAACGTCCGGCAATGCTCACGACCGTCGAATACCGCATCGGTGAAAAAAGCGAAGAGGCCGTCAGAACAACGCCCGAAGCATCGGACACAAACCGTTTTCTCCGAGAGGCCGTCGATGCCGGATGCACCGTCGCCGTAATGGAAGCTTCGTCACAGGCGATCGACCTGCATCGCTGCGACTGGCTGCGGTTTAAGATCGCTATTTTCACCAACCTCACCCAAGACCATCTCGACCACCACGTCACGATGGAAAATTATTTTGACGCCAAGAAAAAGCTCTTCGACGGACGGCTCGGCGAACGCCCCGGCGCGAGCATCATCAATATCGACGACGAATGGGGCGTAAAGCTAGCGGATGAATTGCGAGGTAGTGGTGAAAAAGTCGTCACATTTTCACAACGCGGCGAGGCGGACCTGTCCGCGACGGATATCAAAGTTTCTCTGATAAGAGGCACGTCATTTGTCCTTAAAACTCCTGCGGCTGAGGTCGATGTCACTTCCCCGCTTGTAGGTCGGCCGCATGTTTACAATATGCTCGCTGCGACGGCGACTGCGTTGGAACTTGGTTACGATCTCGACTCGATAGTAAAAGGCCTTTCGACCTGTGTTGGTGCTCCGGGACGATTTGAGCGAGTACCGCACGACGGCGATTTCGCTGTCGTTGTCGATTATGCTCACACTGACGACGCCTTGCTAAATACGCTCAAAACGGCACGAGAGCTTACGGATGGGCGGATCATCACTGTCTTTGGCTGCGGCGGCGACCGCGACCGTTCAAAACGCCGCCCGATGGGCGAGGCCGCCGGTGAACACAGCGATATTGTCGTTATCACATCGGACAATCCGCGAAACGAAGACCCGCTAAAAATAATTGCTGAGATCGAGGTGGGCGTTAAAGAAAAAACGTCAGTCTATGAAGTGATCCCCGACCGCCGCGAAGCTATCTATCGGGCGATAGCTGCCGCAAAATCGGATGATGTGGTTATTATTGCCGGAAAGGGCCACGAAAATTATCAGATCATCGGAGCCGATAAGTTTCACTTTGACGACCGCGAGATCGCCCTCGAGGCTCTTGCAAGACGCAGCGAAGAGTCCTAACCGCCCTCGGTTTTGCGAACCAACCCGGCCAGCAGTTCCCGCTGTGCCGTCGAAAGCGGTTCAAATTTTATCCCGAATCCTATCTCGAAAACGTGGTTGGCGACCTTGCCGTCAAACTGCACCTTCATCCCGTCGGCGAGCGGCACGAATATCTTTATCTGCTCGCCGTCTGTCACATCGCCCGACCCCAGCACAAAACACCCGTCGAGACTGACATCGCTGAGCGTGCCGATCGAGCGGCCGCCAGTTCCCTGCCACTCGACATCGACCTCGACCGGATAACGATTTGTACCACGGCGTTCTGTGCCGCTGCGTCTGTCGTTTGTGGACATTAGGCCTGATCTTCTCCTTCGGGTAAATTCTCTCTTTTACTATTAAAGTAGTAAAAAACCGGCAATCCCAGCAGGATCAACAGCGAACCCGCAAACGACGATGTCTTGCCGATGGACTTGAGTCCGCCGACATTACCCGCCGATATGCTTGCCAAACCTTCGGTCATGAGCGGCAGATCGTTGGAAAACGTCGTGTAAAGCAGCCATCCGGCAACGATAAGGAATATCACCGGCACGACGGGATAGCCCCACGCTTTATAGGGCCGGGCAAGCTCGGGATATTTGCGACGGTATAGAAATATCGACGAGGTTACCAACGCATAAAACACCCACGAACCGAAAACAACATAGTCGGTCAAAATGTCAAATGATCCGGACAACGCCAGAATAATGGCCACACCCATCAAAAGCACCGATGTTACGGGCACGCTGTTGATCGAGAGCTTTGCAAATGTGCCAAAGAAAAGCCTGTCTTTTGCCATCGCATACGGAACTCGCGCACCTGACATCAACGATGTATGAAGCGTGCCGAGGGATGACAGCATCAAGCCTACTGTGAAAAATGCTATCGCCGCTCCTGTTGCTATGCTCGCGACATTGCCGCCAAAAAACATACTGACGACGACCTTTGCGACCGACGAATTTTTTGATACCGACGCGATGGTTGTCGGGTCAAGGACGTAAAAATAGGCTACGTTTGCGATGACGTACAGGACGATGACCAAGATCGTGCTGCCGATGATCGCGAGTGGGATATTGCGATTTGGGTCTTTGACCTCGCCGGCAACGAACGTCAGGTTGTTCCATCCGTCATAGCCCCAGAGAGCCCCGAGCATCGCCGCCGCAAACCCGCCGAGAAACGTGTATGTCGGCGAACCAACCGTCACAGCCGCCGCAACGCCTTCGCAAGTGCCGCCGCTGTTTAGCATCGAAAAATTGCTAAAATTGCCGCTGACCAAAACAAATGCTCCGATCGAAACAAACAGGATCAATGCCATTTTTACAAACGTCAACACCGTCGCGATCTGGCCCGTCAGGGTGACCGACGCACAATTTAAGGTTGTAAAAATAACGATCACCATTACCGCCACGAGTTGGAGCGTCGTGATCTCGATCGAAGTGCTGCCTAGCGGAATGGTTCCAATAGTCGCCGCAAGTTTATTGTCAAGAAAATCATTTAGGCCGATCGCAAAAGCAACCGCCGCCGCCGCTTGCGAGCCGGGCCTTGCGATAAATATCTGCATCCAGCCGTATAGAAAACTCGACAGTTTGCCATAGGTGTCACGTAAAAACACATATTCGCCGCCAGCCTCGGGCTTCATCGCAGTTAGCTCGGCGTAGGTCAGTGCTCCGGCCAGCGAAAGCAATCCGGCGGCGATCCAGGCGACGATCACCCAAGTTGGGCTGCCGACGTTACAGGTCATTACGCGCGCCTTTAAGAAGACGCCCGTGCCAATGACGTTGCCGATGATAACCGATATCGCCGCTATCAGGCCGAGGCCGCGGATCAAAGTTTGCCGTTCGTTGATGTCTAGATTCATATTTTTACGCGGGAGGTGACTGGCAAACATCTTACGCTAAACTGCCGCCCGAGTGAAAGTTTATTCCATGATAAAATCGCGGCTGTGTACGAGATAAATATCACCGCAGACGAATTAATAGCGTCACTGCTCCGCATTTCCGAGACGGAATGTGTCTGTCTGCTCGACAGTTGCGACGTCGGACATCTGGGCTCACACCTGCTGATCGCGGGGATCGATCCGGTCGAAACAGCGGAAATATCAAATAACGATCCGGCTGAAACACTCGTAAAGATCGATGAATACATTGCGTCGGAACTTGCCTGTATCTTCTCGATTTCTTATGACTTTGGACAAAAGTTGCTAGGCCTGAAAGTCCGCAAAAAAGAATTTCGACGATGTCGGAACCTGATCTATTTATCACAAGTTTTGATGTTCTGATAATCCATGATTACGACACCGGGAAGACATTTCTGACCGGTAATGACGAAAGTTTGACGTCATCTCCGCAAAGACTATCAGCAATCTGGAAAATACCTGATTTGATGGACCAATACATACCGTTGATGTCACATCCAATTTCACTAGTTCTTCCTATATCGCCGCTATCGAAAATATTAAGGAACGCATCCGATCCGGCGACACTTATCAGACAAATCTGACGCAACATCTTAAGGCAAATCTGCCTGACGATCTTTCGCCCCAACAGATATTTTGGCGGCTTAGGCGTGACCATCCGGCACCGTTTGCGGCATTTCTCAAACGGCATGATTCAACTGTTGTTTCCGCGTCGCCGGAGCGTTTCTTTAAGATTGACAAGGACAGCACTATCTCGACCTCACCGATCAAAGGCACACGCCCTCGTGGTGCGACCGAAGATGAAGACGAAGCACTTCGCCAGGAATTACTGACAAGCAAGAAAGATCTAGCCGAGAATACGATGATCGTCGATCTTATTACGCAATGACCTCGGTCGCGTGTGTGAATACGGCAGTGTCGAGGTCGAGAAACTTTGTGAATTAGAAGAGCATCCGACTTTTTTTCATCTCGTCTCGACCATTAACGGCAAGCTACGCGAAGGGGTTAAGTTGTCCGGGATACTCCGTGCCGTCTTCCCTTGCGGGTCAATCACCGGGGCACCAAAGATCAGCACTATGCGAATCATTGACGAGATCGAAACTGCCCCGCGAGGGCTTTCAATGGGAGCGATAGGATATTCAATTCAAAATTCGAAATTTGAAATTCCAAATTGTATCGACCTGAGCGTTGCAATACGAACTGCAGTCATTCGTGACCAGACCGCGACGTTTAACGTCGGCGGCGGCATTACTATCGACAGTGAGCCGGAAAGCGAATACGACGAAACTCTAACCAAAGCCAAAGCCCTCCTTGCGGCCATCGGCGGAAAACTTTCCTGACCCTCTTGGAACAAACCTCTCGCGAGCGGTGTCTAAACCTCCAGACCTCAATCCAGCCTCAAGGAGAATTTAGATGAACAGACCCAATATCAACGTCACGCCGCTGATCGATGTACTGCTTGTCCTGCTGATAATCTTTATGGTCGTCTCACCGCTAAAGCCCAGCTCATTCAAAACCAAAATCCCTCCGAGCCGACAAAAAATACGGATGATGTGCCCGACAACCCCAACACTTTGATCGTGACCGTTAACCCAGATTCTACCCTGAGTCTGAACCAACAATCGGCCGGAACCACAAATGAATCTGCAGCCCTAGTAACGCTGCTAAAAGACACATTCAACGCCCGCATTGCCAACGGGAATGTCTCCGAAAGTTTTGGCGACGACCCAAACCGACCGACGTCAGACCGCATCGAACGCACCGTGTTTATCAAAGCCCCCAAAACTATCAGCTACGGCAGCGTCGCGCGTGTCGTCGATGCTGCCAAGCTTGCGGGTGCATATCCCATCAGCCTGCAGATCGACAGATTGGACTGACCATTGATTTAACCGAAAACGCCCAGTGTGTTATACTGCCGGAGTCAAAGACATAGGTCTTTGGGCTCCGGACGTTCGCTTCAATCATCCACATTTTTTGTTTCGATGGTGAATTACTACGACATCCTCAAAGTGTCACCAGAGGCTACTCATGCCGAGATAAAATCGGCGTATCGTCGTCTGGCTCGAAAGCTGCATCCTGATTCGCATCAGGGTCCAGAGGAAACCGCGTTAAAATTTGCGGCCATTGCTGAGGCTTACGAAGTACTGGGCAACAACCGCGAGCGGGTCCGCTACGACAAACGCATGCTTGAGGTGACGGCGAGCATGAACGGCAGCGATTCGGTGTTGGGTTCGACGAACCGGCACGCTCAACGCTGGCGTCAGATGGTCTGTGAAAAGCGTTATAACGACATCATCGACCGCATGATGGCAGAGGAACGCCGCGAAGCCGAGGCGTTTCAAAAGGTGATCTATCCGCTCGGCGCTTTTTGTTTCGGCAATACTGGTGACGGCTCTGCACCCCAAAATATTTGCCGAGTCAACCGTCATGGGCAGGCTCGTGATCGTGACACTGTTCATCATCGGCATTATCAATCTGATACGGCGCATCCGCGATGGGTTTGAACATTACACCGAAACCGACGATAACATTCACGATTCGATACTTGATGAAAGCGAGCGAAAGCAAAAACCGTATTCGAGACTGCTGGCCGCGGTCGTCCTCGGCGGCGGATTTATGTTGTGTCTGGGGATAGGGCTGTTGATCGGCTGGCAGATCACATTTCCCGCCGTGACGATGCCCAGCATGTTTGCCGATACTCTCCGGCCCGAATTTATCTTTTATCCGCCGATAGTCACGCTATTCGTCGATTTGATGCACACTCTAGCGTCGCGGTTCGATCGCTGAACGCCGCCTTGACAGACCTTACATCGGAACATATACTCTAAAGTTTGTTTTTATTGTATCGATTCAGAGGAAATTATAAATGGCTAATCATAAATCAGCAGAGAAACGCGTAAGGCAAAATGCCAAGCGCAAAGAGATCAACCGCAGCAACCGTTCCAAATTGCGCACTTCGATTAAGAAGCTTCGCACCGCAGTCGCCGGCAGCGACAAAACCGGTAGCGTTGAGCTACTCAATCCAACAGTCTCGTTGATCGATAAAGCGGTCAACAAAGGCATCATCCATAAAAATACAGCCGCGAGATACAAATCGCGCCTCACCAAACACGTTAATGATCTCGCATAGTTTCTAAACTCGCAATCGATCGCTTTAATACAATAGGCGGGCCGTATATCACGGTCCGCTTTTTTTTGTTAAAATCATTCGCTAAATGGCGGAGCAAAAACAATACCGATATTTTGACCTGATAATGGCGGCGTTCGTCACGGTCCTTTTATGTTCGAATCTGATCGGGGTTCACAAGGTTTCGTCAGTCAATCTCCCGTTATACGGCGAATATATTTTTGGTACCGGCGTACTGTTCTTTCCGCTCAGCTATCTTTTTGGCGATATCTTGACCGAGGTCTATGGCTACGCCCGTTCGCGTAAGGTGATCTGGGCTGGATTTGGTGCATTGATATTTGCCTCAATAATGGCGTATATCGTCACGAGTTTGCCGGCGGCAAAGACAATGTCGCCGGAATCTCAAGCCGCTGTTACGCTATCTTCGGACAGACTTGGAGAATTGTAATTGCTTCCCTAACAGCATTTTGGCTCGGCGAATTTGTCAATTCATTCGTCCTCGCCAAGATGAAACTACTCACAAACGGTAAATATCTCTGGATGCGGACTATCGGCTCGACTTTTGCCGGCGAGGCCGTCGACAGCCTGATCTTTTACCCGATCGCTTTTCTCGGCACTTGGTCAAACGAACAAGTCATCAGCGTGATGATCGGCAATTATTTCATTAAAGTATTTTGGGAAGTTATTGCAACGCCGGTGACGTACAAGATCGTAGCTTTCCTAAAACGCGCCGAGCACGAAGACTACTACGACCGTGAGACCGACTTTAATCCGTTCACTCTAAAGACCTAGCAAACACTTTCGGCCAATGAAATTAACGCTCACAACGCCGATACTCGAATTGCCGCGTCACGAGGTCGCGAAATTGACGCCCGCGTTGTCGCGAAAGCTGGCCGTTGCTCTCGCGGGCTTCGCCAATAAGACCTCCCCTGAGGCCGTCACGGTCGAAGACCTGCTCAACTATCTCCCCACCCGATACGAAGACCGCTCAAACTTTCTCTCGCTCGAAAAGCTCGAACCAGATATGGAGGCCGCCGTCGAACTGTATGTAAAGGTGTCGGGCGGCTTTCGCGTCGGTAAAAATCGTCATCCAAAACAACCGCCGTTGTTCCTTTTTGAGATCAGCGGGGCCGACGCGGCTCGCCAGCAGAAACCGGTCGTCGTTAAATGGTTCGTTTCCGGCAGGAACGCTGCTGACATCGTCAATTGGTACACGGACCGATTCCGGCAAGGGACGCGGTTCGTCGCCTACGGCAAATGGGAATGGGACGATAAACGCAACACCTTTGCCCTAATGGTCAACAAACCGGACGAGATCGAAATACTGCCGTCCGCATCCGAGCCAGTCGCCACGGCTGGAGGTTCTGATGCTGAATCTTATCGAAGATCTCGGCAATCCGGAATTTGCTCCTGTCCATACCGCCCGCCGCGTTCCGGTCTATCGAAAACTCGGCGATCTGCAAACAAAACGCCTGCGTGAGATCGTCTATGATGTCCTGCAAAAGCTCGATACCAAATCTGTTACCGACGATCTGCCATCCGATCTGCTTGAGCGGCAAAACCTCGCTACGCGGGCACAGGCATTAGCCGAGATACATTTTCCGCCGGAAGATTCGTCGATCGCGGAATATGAGATGTTTCGCAGCCCGGCCCATAAACGCTTGATATTTGACGAGTTTTTCTGGCTTTCGTTCTCGATGCAATTGCTGCGTGGCGAACGGCAAAAAGAGCCAAAAGGCACTGTCATCGAAATCACCGATTCAACCAAAGAGCGGCTAAAAAGCATCTTGCCTTTTACGCTGACGGGCGCTCAGAAAAAGGTCACGGGCGAGATTTTTGACGATCTAAAATCCGATGCTCCGATGAACCGTCTGATCCAGGGCGATGTTGGCAGCGGCAAGACGATCGATGCGTTTCTCGCGATCTTTGCAGCGATGGAAAACGGCTATCAAGCGGCTCTGATGGCCCCGACCGAAATACTTGCTGAGCAACATTTCCGCAATGCTCAAAAGATCTTTGCCGATAGCGGCTATCGCGTTGAGTTGCTCATTGGCAGCACAAAAGCGGCGCCGAAACGGAAAATTCAAGAGGCTCTTGCGGCCGGTGAGATCGATCTCATCATCGGGACGCATGCGATCATCCAGGACGCCGTCAGATTCTCAAAGCTGGGCCTAGCCGTCATCGACGAGCAGCATCGCTTTGGCGTGCTCCAGCGGGCTCAGTTGATGGCATTGGGGTTTAATCCTGACGTACTCGTGATGACCGCGACGCCGATTCCCCGTTCGCTGGCGATGACAGTGTATGGCGACCTCGACGTTTCGATAATCGACGAGATGCCGCCGGGCCGGACGCCGATCAAAACGGTCGTACTCGGCGAGGACCAACGTCACGGCGTCTATCGCGGCATCGAACGCGAGGTAAAGCTCGGCCGTCAGGTCTATATCGTTTACCCGCTCATCGAAGAATCCGAAAAACTCGACCTCAAAGCCGCGACCCTGATGTACGAGGACATCCGCACCAATATTTTCCCGCAATACACCGTCGGGCTGCTCCACGGCAAAATGAAAGCCACCGAGAAAGAAGAGATCATG
>JADJRV010000035.1 GCA_016712045.1 Chloracidobacterium sp.
CATATCCTTTCAAAATTAGAAGTATAAACAAGCGGGGATCTGATCCGGGAAAATTCCGTGCGCTCATCGCACACGGTTTTTTGCGGATAATTTCACTTTATGACCGTAATCATTTTTTGCGGACGGCACCGCGTTAAGGTCTAGCCGTAAGCAAAGGAAGATTATATGAAACACATTGAATTATTAGGTGAATTAGGGGCTGACGCCGACGGCGAGAGGCGAAAGATAAGACAGTTGATCAGTTATACGACGGAGCCTTTCGCCGGATCGTCGCGGTGCGTTTGCGTAACAGTGCAGTTTTGTCGCGGCATCACGCGGATGTTCCGATCACGGTTTATTGCGTATCCGGGAACGGCAAGTTTAATGCGGGTGCCGATCTCGAGGATTCGCAGGATCTGCAAGCCGGGACGCTGATAACTCTTGAGGCAGGTGTCGAGCACGAGGTGACCGCCGACCCTGAGCTTCATATTTTAGTGACGAAATTCAAAGACAGCTAATTTAGTTGTCGCGGAGGGTATTGAGATGAAAAGACTTTGGATCATATTGGGTGCGGTATTTATTTTGTCGTTTGCGATATTGGGTTGGGTCGGGACCGAGATATTTCGTCAGGCTCCGCCGATACCGAAAGAGGTCGTGACGACCGACGGAACGGTGCTGATCGCGGCCGAACAGGTTTGGACGGGCAAAACGTTTGGCAGGCAATGGGCGGAATGCAGGTCGGGTCGATCTGGGGACACGGTTCGTATGTCGCGCCGGATTGGACGGCAGACTATCTGCATCGCGAATCGATATTTATTCTTAACACCTGGTCAAAGCGGAGATTTGGCAGCGTATGACGCGCCTAGTCAGCGAGCAACAAGCGGTTTTGCGGCAGCGTTTACAGGAATGCTGCGGAAGAATACATATGACGCGGCGACAGGTAACATCGTCGTCGATCCGCTGCGGGCCAAGGCGTTTGAGGACAATCTGAAACACTACTCGGACGTTTTCGCCAACGGCAACAAGGACTACGCGATTCAAAAGAACGCCCAGTCCGACCCGGCAAAACTCCGCTCAGCTGACATCGTTCTTTTTCTGGACGTCGTGGGCGTCGGCGGCAAACCGCCCGAACAACAACATCTCGTACACCAGTAATTTTCCGTCCGAGCCGCTCGTCGGCAACGTGCCGACCAGCTCGACGATCGTCTGGACCGGCGTCAGCGTGATCATGCTGATCGCGGGCCTCGGAGCGATGGTTTGGTTTTATGCCGGGTGGCGAAAAGAGGCCGAAGACCGCGATACGCCGGACAGCGATCCGCTGATCGGCGAGACGTTGACGCCCTCGCAAAAGGCGACGGTCAAGTATTTTCTCGTTGTGTCGCTGCTGTTCTTATTGCAGATAGTGATGGGAATAATCACGGCTCACTACGGCGTCGAGGGCGGCGGATTTTATGGTATCCCGCTTGCCGATTACCTTCCCTACGTCGTTTCCCGCACTTGGCACACACAGCTCGGTATTTTCTGGATCGCGACCGCGTGGCTCGCCGCCGGCCTTTTTATCTCGCCATACATCTGCGGAAAAGAGCCCAAGTTTCAAAAGCTCGGCGTCGATGTCCTGTTCATTGCGCTGCTGATCGTCGTGCTCGGTTCGATGGGCGGGCAATGGATGAGCGTGATGCACAAACTCGGCAACGGCGACCTGTGGTTCTGGTTCGGACATCAGGGTTATGAATACGTCGATCTCGGCCGCGTCTGGCAGGCGGCATTTTTTGTCGGATTGCTGTTGTGGCTGTTCCTGATCGGCCGTGCGGCGATACCGGCGTTAAAACGCGAAGGCACCAACAAATCGCTGATCTGGCTCTTTATGGGCACGACGGCGGGAATCGCTCTATTCTAAGCTCCGGGATTGTTCTGGGGCATGCGGTCGCACATGACGGTCGTCGAATACTGGCGTTGGTGGGTCGTTCATCTGTGGGTCGAAGGCTTTTTCGAGGTCTTTGCGACCGTCGTCATCGCCTATCTTTTCGCCCGGTTGAAGGTGATCAATGCCGAAAACGCGGCCTACGCGTCGCTGCTTTCGGGAGCGATCTACCTGAGCGGCGGCATTATCGGAACGCTGCACCACCTCTATTTTGCAGGGACGCCGACGGTCGCCCTGGCATTCGGTTCGGTGTTTAGCGCACTCGAGATCGTGCCGCTGGTATTTGTCGGATATGAGGCGTTCGACAACATTCGCCATTCAAAAGTCCGGCCGTGGCTTGCTCAATATAAATGGGTCGTGTATTTCTTCGTCGCGGTGGCGTTCTGGAATCTGGTCGGCGCCGGCATCTTCGGATTTATGATCAATCCGCCGATCGCTCTGTATTACATGCAGGGCCTCAATACGACCGCGGTTCACGCTCACGGAGCTTTGTATGGCGTGTACGGCACACTCGGCCTCGGCCTGCTACTGTTCTGTATGCGGGCGATGCAGCCGGAGCGCAAGTGGAACACCAAGCTCATCGGCTTTGCGTTCTGGGTCTTTGCCATCGGAGCGGCCGCGTTCGTCTGGTTTGCATTGAAACTGATGCTCACTAAGGGTGAAAGCAACTCACCTGATATTCAAAGGGTCGAGGCCTAAACCGATGTTCTCCAGAACGCTGAAAATAGCGGTGCCTTTTGTATGGTTTGGGATGGTCTTGGCCATCTCTTTTATGGAGGCACCGCTAAAATTTCAGGCTCCCGGGATAACGATTCCGTTGGGCTTAGGCATCGGGCGGTTGGTGTTTTTCACACTCAATAAGATGGAGATCGTTTGCGCATTAATGCTGCTATTCGCATTTATACGCACGCGGCCAAACCCGCGAACTATGCTTGTGACATTTGGTTTAGCGTTTGTGATCTTGTTGCTCGAAACAGTCTGGCTGCTGCCGGTACTTGATGCCCGGGCCGAGTTGGTCATCGCCGGTACGGCATCGCCATTTTCGAATTCGCATGTCGTCTATATAGTTTTGACGCGATCAAGTTGATCTCATTGGCCGTATTGGGTATTGCGACCACGCGACGAATGATCTAGGGGGCTCCCATGAAACCGGACATTGAAAACCGTGCTGATATCGATCTGCTGATGCAGAATTTTTACCAGCGAGCGTTGGCCGACGACGTTATCGGGTATATTTTTACGGACGTGGCACACCTTGATCTCGAATCGCATCTGCCGATCATCGGTGATTTTGGGAGACAATGCTATTTCGTACCGGGGCTATGCCAGCCAGGGACGAAATCCGTTGGAGGTCCATCGTCAGCTTCATCTTAAGTCTGCATTGGAGCAAAACACTTTTCGCGTTGGCTGAAATTATTTGTGCAGTGTGTCGATGAGGAATTTGAAGGCGAACGAGCAGACTTTATCAAGATGCGGGCACATGCAATCGCCAACCGTTTTCAGGAGAATCTCGGCTTGGATGTTAGTCGCGAAGAAACCTTTGGAGCGGCTCCAGTGAATCCATAAAGACCTTGCCGTGCTCGATCCGCAAGAGTTGCTTTTCGGCAAAGCGGCGAATTACGCGAATGGTAGTTTCGGTTGTCAGGCTGGCCATTTCCGCAATGTCCTGACGGCGGACGGGGACGCGGAACGGCAAAGCGGCAGCATCTTCGGCAAGTTTGATAAGGACACGTCCGACGCGATGCTCGGGCGAGGCAGTCGCGAGGGTGCGGATCATCGACGTCTTTTCCCGGAGCATCTCGCACGTCCAGCCGATGACCTCAAACGCAAACTCGGGCGAGTCGCGTAGAATATCCAAAAATCATTGCGGCTGATCTGCAGTAGTTCAGTTTTCTCGACAGCGATCGCCGTAGATGGATAAGGTGCGCCGTCAAATACGGGCGGTACGGCGAACATCTCACCGGTGCGAAAAATGCCGATGATCACCTCTTTACCAACCTCAGGGTTACGTATCATTTTGACCGCACCGGATAGTACTATCGGCAAGAAATCTGCCTTGTCGCCGCGGGTAAAGATCTCTTGGTCTTCGCCGTATGAGCGTTTATGTCCGCTCGACTTGAGTTTTTCGAGGAGTTCGGGGCTGATGTTTTCGAGAAGCGGTTTCATTGCTGAATAAAGACCGCCGCCCCAAATGTTACGAGTAGGATCACGCTGACAAAGGCGTTTGTTGTGAAAAATGCGGCGTTCATACGCGAGAGGTTGCCGCCGCGAAGTAGGGCGTGTTGATAGACAAATAACCCCGACTGCGATCACTCCGCGAGAGCGAGCCACGACATTCCCGTTACCAGCCAAAGCAGCAACAAGACGATAAACGCCTGAAAGTGAAAGAGCCGGGCGATCCACAGGGGCGTTCTTGATCCCGAAACGCCGGTATCGAACGCAGGCCGGCTTTGCGGTCGTATTCGAAATCCTGACAGGCATACAGCACATCAAACCCGGCGGTCCAGATCAAGACAAATACCGACAGCAGGATCGGGACCTCATCCATCAGGTTACCGCGAACGGCGATCCACGCCGCCGAAGGCGAGATGGCGAGGGCGGCTCCGAGCAAGAGATGGGCAAAGACGGTAAAGCGTTTGGCGTACGAATAGCCGAGCACAAAAAGCAGAGCGACCGGCGACAGAGCGAAGGTGAGCCAGTTTAGCGACCATGCGGCGAGGACAAAGACGGCTACAGATATGTAGAGAAAAACCCACGCGAATGTTAGCGAGAGTTTGCCTGAGGGAATCTCGCGGTTCGCGGTGCGGGGATTTGCAGCGTCGATGTCGCGGTCGATGATGCGGTTAAATGTCATCGCCGCCGAGCGAGCCCCGACCATTGCGACGGTGATCCACAATATCTGCCGCCAAGTCGGCATACCGTTTGCCGCGAGTATCGCTCCGAGAAAAGCAAAGGGCAGTGCGAACAGCGTGTGCTCGAACTTGATCATTGCGAGCGAGGTTTTTAATTTTTGCCAGATGGATGCCATGCCAAACGGAAGATTCTAGCACAATACCGCTCGCACCGCTCCGCGCGGTAGAATGTAGCGATGCCCAGCGGACGCACACATGATGTCATAACGGTTTTTCTCGCTCTTCCCGCGTTTGCGGCGACCTATGCGGTGACGCGGAATTCGTTTGCGTCAGCGATCGTCGCTCTGGCGTTTATCTTTGGCGGCGTGATGTTTGGGCCCGATCTGGATACGGTCTCGCGGCAATACTCGCGGTGGTTTATCTTTCGATTTTTGTGGTATCCGTACCGATCGTTTTTTAAGCACCGGTCGCGGTTCTCACACGGGCTGATATTCGGAGCCCTCATCCGAGTCATTTATTTTCTTGGTGTTTTGACGATCGCGGTTTACATCTTGGCGGTCGCCTGGTACGGCATCGCGGGTGACAACACTCCGGCGTTGTCGGATTTTACCGAGGCGTGGGGAGGTATCGGGACGTTTGTCCGCAGAAATCTCGGCGACAATTTTATGTTTCTCGCGTTTATTGGTTTATGGCTAGGGGCGGCGAGCCATACATTTACGGATATGGCGGGGTCGTTTATTAAGACCGGTAGGGTTATGAAATTTTTCTAGCCGCGATTGCCGCCGCCGGTGCGGGCGGTGTGCAGACGTTGAGCCTGACGGCGAACGGCGTCGGAGACGTTACGATTTTTTGACAGGGCGATCAGATCGCGTAGCTGCAGACGGCTCATGATCGTGATGGCGCTGCCGATGGGCGTTCGCGGGTTTTTGGCTAGGCTGTGGCCGATAGTGTAGCTGCGAGCCCATTGGCGGTTTGACGCGATCTGGCGGAGGATATCCTCGGTGATGGACCGCATCGATGCGATCGACTCGACCTCTTGCTCGGTGATCTTGGGGTTGTTGATAACTGCGGACGATACAAGACGATTGGGGTCACGGATGAAGATATTGCGGGCCTCGCGGTCGCCTTTCATACCGAGCTTGACGCGGTCTTTGACGCCCATCTTCATTACACGGTTGATCATCGAGATACGTTCGCCCGGTATCTCATCTTCTTCGTTTTGCAGCTCGCCGATGATCTTGTGAATGGCGGCCTGACGCTGCTCCTCAGTTTCCTCGTAGATCTCTTCGATGTATTCGAGACTGAGCCACGAATCGTCGGTTTCGCGGTCTGGGACCTCGATATGCTGGGCGAGAAACAGAGCGTCCTCGGCACTCAGGCCGGAATCGGATTGCTCGATAAACTCGGCAGCGGCTTCGTTGCCTTGAGCACGCAACTCGTTGGCGATCTGTTGGGCACCGCGTTCCTTTTCAAAGAATTCGCGCTTAATCTCGGTCGCCCGCCGTTCAGATTCGGGCGTCCGGCTAGGATTTTTTAATATCGCGTCTAGTATCGCCGGGTTTTGGATGAGGAGCTGCTGGTTAAGAGATATCAACTCGATCAGCGAACCGTTTTGCGTTGCGGCGGCAAATTTTGCGATTGAGCCTGGCGGGGTCTTTGCGTTTGTAAGTATCGTCTCGTGGATCGCCACCGGCAGGTCTGCCCGCTCGGCAAAAAAAGCCAGCACGATCGGGGCGACATCCGCCGAACGTATCGTCTCGGTCAGCGATTCGGCATTTTGTTCGGCCAGCGTCAGCCGTGAGTTTTCTTTTAACTCGGGGTCGTTGCCGTTATAAAAACTGACCAGTATTTCAAGCAGATCGGCCTGGGGAAGAGGCAAAATGCCCCGCGACGCCGCCAGTTGGGCAGGACGAGGGGCGGTGCCTTCGACGACGGCCTTGACCACCGGATTGCTGGATGCGATCTCAGAACTCATAACGAGCTGGGGAAAACCTGCTATTAAAACTATAAATACTACGGGAGGCCGGACCGATCACGGACAGCGTCATCATAGCATAATTGAATATAATCTTGACTAACCGCACTGCTTAACATAGTTTAATACACAGGGCTTTTCTGCCAGTATCTACCATTTTATTCCGCAATTCTCAGATATTCTTGACCAGACACACAATGATCAAAGACGAATTACAACAACTGATCTCTGAAAAAAAGGCAACCATCGGCGTCATCGGACTCGGTTACGTGGGACTGCCGCTGATCGTCGAATTCTGCCTCAAAGGTTTTAACGCCGTCGGCTTTGAGGTCGATGAACACAAGACGAGCGAGATAAGCGCCGGCCGCTCATACATAGTTGATGTGACAAGCGAAAACGTCGCAAAATGCGTCATCGAAGGCAAACTAACGGCGACGACCGATTTTAGCCAGCTCGCCAATTGCGACGTAATTATCATTTGCGTCCCGACGCCGCTACGCAAGACCAAGGATCCGGATATGTCGTATATCCTCACGGCCGGTGCCGAGATCCAAAAATATATGCGGCCCGGCCAGCTCATCATTTTGGAATCGACGACCTATCCGGGGACGACGGATGAGGTTTTGCAGCCAATGTTTGAGGAAAAAGGATTTAAGCTCGACGAAGGGTTTTTGCTCGCGTTTTCGCCCGAACGTGTCGATCCCGGCAATCCGCAATTTCAGACGCATAATATCCCGAAGGTTGTCGGCGGCGTCTCGGACGACTCGACCGGGGCTGCGGCGATGCTGTATGGCCAGATCGTCGGACAAGTGCATACCGTCTCGTCAGCGCGTGTCGCCGAGGCGGCAAAGCTGTGGGAAAACACCTTTCGTGCAATAAACATCGGCATGGCGAACGAGATGGCAAAGCTCTGCAACGCCCTCGGCATCGACACTTGGGAGGTTGTAAGGGCGGCGGCGACAAAGCCGTTTGGCTTTATGGCATTTTATCCGGGGCCGGGAATTGGGGGCCACTGCATCCCGCTCGACCCGCACTATTTATCGTGGAAAGCGCGTCAGCATGGGTTTGATTCGCAGTTTATCTCGCTTGCCGAACAGGTAAATTCGACAATGCCAAATTACGTTGTCGAACTAGCGACAACGGCTCTGAACGACAGCAAAAAATCTGTCAACGGATCAAAGATCCTGATCCTCGGTGTCGCGTATAAAAAAGACATCGATGATATGCGCGAGTCGCCCGCCTTGTCTATCATCGACCTGCTGCGTGCAGATGGAGCAGATGTTTATTACCACGACCCGTTCGTGCCGGAGGTGACGTTTGACCACGCATACACGATCGGAGCCGGTGACCCGCTTTACAACAAAGAGCTGACCGACGACCTGATCCGCGAATCGGATTGCGTCATCATCTGCACCGAACACACGCCGGTGGATTACAACCGAGTGTGCGAGCTTGCTTCGTTGGTTGTCGATACACGTGACGCTCTTTCCGTTGAGACTCGGGGTGAGAGTAAAGCGCGGATCGTCCGTCTATAAATTTCAAATTTGAGATCTCAAATACAAAAGATATTGCTCATCGCCGGTGCGCGGCCAAATTTTATGAAGGTCGCGCCGATCTATGCTGAGATGAGGCGGCGGCCGGAGGAGTTTGAGCCGCTGATCGTACATACGGGCCAACATTACGATGCGGCCATGTCGGATTCGTTTTTTGAGGATCTGGGAATGCCAAAACCGGATGTGCATCTTGGGGTTGGGTCGGGTTCTCATGCCGTGCAGACGGCGAAGATAATGACCGAATTTGAGCCGGTCGTGCTGGAGCATAAGCCGGACTGGGTGCTGGTGGTCGGTGATGTGAATTCTACGATCGCGTGCGCGTTGGTAAGCGTAAAGCTTGGTGTAAAGGTCGCTCATGTCGAGGCCGGATTGCGTTCGCGTGACAGACAAATGCCGGAGGAGATCAACCGCATTCTTACTGATTCGATCTCGGATCTGCTTTTCACAACATCGCAGGATGCGGATGAAAATCTGGCACGCGAGGGCATTCCTGCTGAACGCGTCCGATTTGTCGGCAACGTGATGATCGACTCGCTGCTTGAGCATCTCAAGATCGCGGAAGGCTCGACGGTGCAGCTGACCTGGGCATTGACGGCAAAGATTACGCCGTTTTGACGCTCCATCGCCCGTCAAATGTTGATGATAAACCTACCTTTTCGGGTATTTTGGATGCGCTGCTCACTGTTGCAGAACACATACCCATCATCTTTCCGGCTCACCCGCGAACTAAGGCAAAGATCGAGGAATTTGGTTTTGCCGACGCGATCGCGAATTCAAATATTCGGCTGATCGACCCGCTTGGCTATCTTGATTTTATGCGGCTCTACAGCGGGGCAAAGTTCGTGCTGACGGATTCAGGTGGCTTGCAAGAAGAAACGACTGTTCTTGGCATTCCCTGTCTAACACTGAGAGAAAACACTGAACGTCCGATTACGATTGAGATGGGCACGAATGTGCTGGTCGGCATTGATCCGCAGAATATCAGAGAAGCTGCCTCAGAAATACTCAATTTGAGATCTGAAATTTCAAATACAAGATCCCGCCGTTCTGGGATGGCAAAACTGCCGGACGCATCTGCGACGAACTGACAAAGATTAACCGCGAAAAACGCGAAAAGACGCTAAATTAAGAATTTCTCCTTTTAGCGTCTTTCGTGTATTTCGCGGTTAATTCTTAAGGTTATTTCTCGCTAAATGCCGCCAGCACCTCATCGGCATGGGCTGAGACGTCGACCTTGTCGAAAATTTTGACGATCTTGCCATCGCCATCGATCAGGAAAGTCTTGCGAAACGTCCCCATATATTTTCGGCCATACATCGATTTTTCTCCCCAGACGCCGTATGCCTCGACGATTTGCTTGTCGGTGTCGGCGAGCAGATCGAAGGGCAATTGAAATTTTGAGATAAATTTCTGATGTGATTTTTCGTTGTCGGTCGAGACGCCGAGTACGCGGATGCCTTTGCTTTTATAGACATCATCGGCATCGCGAAATGAGCAAGCCTCTTTTGTGCATCCCGGCGTGTCGTCCTTAGGGTAAAAGTACAACACGACCCGCTGGCCCTTGAGCTCAGCAAGTTTTACATCATTTCCGTTCTGGTCCTTGGCATTAAAATCCGGTGCCTTATCGCCTTCTTTCAGCATAATTCTCCTTACGTAGGGTAAAATCTATTTTTTCACGATTGTAACATGCGGACAAATGTTTAGACCTATCAGCGAACAAAATGCCCTAGCTAATCTCGAGGCTCTGAGATCGGATTTTCGGTCAATGATCACCGACGTTTATGAGCATCGGGCAAAGGCTTGTGCGGTGTGCGAAACGCCGGGAGCGTGCTGTCTGGATGAGCATTTTGTGAATGTGCATGTGTCGCGGCTTGAGGCTGCGGCGATCGGGAAAGCTATTGCAGACCTCCCCGCACAAACGAAAAAGGCCGTACGCGAACGCACGGCCAAAGTGATAGAAAAATACAAACTTGACGAAGCGATCGATACAAGCACTGCAACCTATGCGTGTCCGCTCTTTGAAAAGGGAACCGGTTGTCTCGTCCACGACACGGCTAAGCCTTTGCCGTGCATCATGCACGCCTGTTATTCGTCCGAAGCCGATTTGCCACCCGACGAACTGCTCGACGAGGCCGAGCTTGCCGTCAACAAGCTCAACGAACAAACCTATCGCCGACCGACCGGGCAACTGCCGATACCGCTGGCCATCGCAAAACTTATCTAGTTCGATCGTCTCAATTTTCCGCCGACAATTGTCATTGGAATCAGAAACAGCACGAACAAAATGTGGTACCAAGCCGGGGCGACATTCCAAAACATATACTCGACGGCGACACCGACCAGTACGAGGATGATGCCCAGCACCATTGTGGATTTTTTATATTCGCCCGCGACGAGCGCCGTCATGTAGCCCGCAATGAGCGACGTGATAAAGCTGCGGACAAGATTGACTAGCACGATAACGATGCTGCTTTCGACAGCAGTTCCGTTTACAAGTGCCTTTTCGGCTGCGAGCGAGTGGGCTCCGTATTCGGCCCAAAACCTTCCCAGCGTCTGCTCACCGCCGACCCAGACGATCGACCAGACGATAAATCCGACAATAATACCGACAATTATTCGACCCATTCTTCCTCCGTTAAAAGAAAAAGGACAATAGAAATTTTAGGTAAAAACTCCCCTTGTCCTTGTTAAGTTAGTGCGAACAAAACTTTATTCGCAGTTGCTGAAAATGTCAACGCTACTTGATGTTGAGTTCGAACGGCATCATGAGCATTGACTGCCCCTGTTTCATCTGTTCGAACAACGCCATGTAGCGAAACGAGCGGCGGATGTCCGACGGGAGCGATTTGATAACGGCCTCTTGGGCTTTTGCTTCGGACGAAGTTTCGTCATTGAACAAGGTCTCAAAGAACGGACGCGGTGCCGGAAAAACGACGCGGCGAACGTCTTTGTCGGCAGGGAGATTAGCAAGCTCTTTGGCTATCGAGATCGCCTTTTCGAGGCCCCCAAATTCGTCGATCAGGCCGTTTGCTTTGGCTTGTGTCCCGGTCCAGACGCGGCCCTGGCCGAGGGTGTTGGATTCTTCGGTGGTCTTTTTCCGGCCCGCCGCGACCTTTGGTATAAAGCTGTCGTAATAGACGCTGCTGATCTGCGATTCCATTTTTGCCCGTTCCTCGGGCGTCCATTTTTCGGTCGCACGGAAGATACCGGCATTCTTGCCACGCATCGTGTATTCATTGGAAACGCCGATCCAATCGTAAAAACCTTTGATATTTGGCTTGAACACAAAAATGCCGATCGAACCTGTTATTGCGGACGGCTCGGCGACGATCTTGTTGGAGTTACAGGCGATGTAATAACCTCCTGAGGCCGCCACGTCGCCCATCGAGACGACGACAGGTTTTTTAGCTTTTGCGTTTTCGAGCGCGTACCACATCACGTCTGATGCGAGAGCCGAACCGCCGCCGGAATCTACACGGAGAACGATCGCTTTGACCGTTTTGTCATTTGCCGCATCATTTACGGCTGCAACGATGGTGTCTGAGCCAACCGACTCACCATTGAGCGGTCCGCTCGACGAACGTCCGCTAGTGATCGCTCCTGAGGCGTAAATAACAGCGACTTTTTCACCGTTATTAAGACCCAACGTGTCCGAAGGAATCTCACGATACGCACCTCCGCGAATGGTGCGAAGTGTGTCGGTTTCCCTGTAGCCGAGCTTTGCTTTGAGTTCGCTATCAACCTGTTCGCGGTAAAATGCGTCATCGATCAGGCCAAGTTCCTTGGCTTTCTTGGCATTGTATGGGGCACCGTCGACCAACGCCTTAACGTCCTCGACCGATTTCTTGCGCGACTCGGCAATGGCATTTGTAAAGCGGCCAAAAAACTCGTCGAGCAGGGCATTGATAACCTCACGCTGGCCGTCGCCCATCGCGGTTTTGGTGTATTGGTCGGGAGCACTCTTGTATTTTGGGCCGATCTGGATCGCATCGACCTCAACGCCGAGTTTGTCGAGCGAGCCTTTGTAAAACATCGCTTCGGCAGCGAGGCCGTTGACATAAATATCGCCCGATGGCGGCAGAAATATCTTGTCAGCGGCAGTCGCGATGTAATATTCCTTGTTCATACCGATCTCCATGTAGGCATAGACCGGTTTGCCCGACGATCTGAGATCTTTGATGGCGTCGCGTAATTCATCTGCTTTGCCCCAGCCGATGCCGGGGAAATTGATCTCGAGCATGACGGCGCCGATACGCGGATCGACTTTTGCTTTGCGGATCTGTGTTAGCAAGCTCGTAAAAGATTGCGGCTGCGAAATGCCAAAGGCCTTGGCAAGCGGTTCCTCGGCGACATAATCCGGCAGTTCGCCCGAAATGCTGAGGACCAGTACGCTGTTATTTGCGACCGTAGGTGTCCCCATATTTCTCGCCGCAAAGGCGATGACGATGACCGCCACAATTAGCAGAGCTAAGAAGATCCCGCCGATCAGTAAAAAGAGCTTACCTGTTTTTGACATTGCCATCGTTGATAATTACCCGCTTGATCGATAAAAATGTACGCCAAATACCGCGTATTACTTGAGTTATATTACGTCAATTGGAGGCAAAAAGTTTAATCATCTAGCGATGCTCTTACCGGGCGGTTTTGTGCATCAAAGGAATACCGCACTATAACACGGACGATAATTTTGGTATATTCAAAGTTTATGGCAAAAAAGGCCTCAATTCTGATCTGCGACGACGAAGAGATAATGCGAGACGTGCTCGGCACGATAATGTCGAGCGCGGGTTATAAGGTCGATCTGGCCAAAACCGGTGAAGAAGCCGTCGAGATGTATTCGCATAAGCCGTATGATGTCGTGCTGATGGACGTTTCGATGCCCGGTATGGGCGGGTTGACGGCACTCGAAGAACTGGTAAAACTTGATGCGAAGTCGTGGTACTGATGGTGACCGCTTACGCAACTTTTGACACAGCTATCTCACGCATGGGAAAAAGGTGCGGCGGGCGTCATCCGCAAACCTTTCCAAAACGAACAGATCCTAGCTCTTGTCGCCAAAGGGATCCAAGACACGCCGTAAGGAAGAGGAAACGTCAGGTCCTCCGTCAGGCGATGGTCCGGCTCGGTCAAGCGCGAAGCTCTGATCGTTGTCGATTCGGAGAAAATGGAAAATATTTTCCGTCTGGTGGATAGGGTTGGACCCCGCTCGTTCGACGGTTTTGATCACGGGTGAATCAGGACTGGAAAGGAGCTCGTCGCTAAGGCGATACACGAAGCGAGCCCTCGTGCAGACAAGCCATTTGTCGTTGTAAATTGCTACGAATATCCCTTCAGAACTGCTTGATCCGAATTATTTGGCCACACGAAAGGTGCGTTTACCGGTGCTGTCGGTGCGAAGAAAGGGCTTTTCGAGGTGGCTGATACGGGCTCGATCTTTCTGGATGAGATCGGCGACCTACGGCCCGAAACGCAAGTCCGGTTGCTCCGCGTTATCCAAGAAAGGGAGTTTACTCCGATCGGGGAGACCGCTCCGACGAAGGTCGATGTTCGCATTATCGCCGCGACGAACGTCGATCTCAAAGAGGCTGTGACAATCGGGCAGTTTCGTGAGGATCTCTACTTTCGCCTGTCGGTCGTGCCGCTGGAGCTGCCCCCGCTACGGGATCGCCGCGAGGATATACTGCCCCTTGCTCAACATTTTATCCGTAAATACGCTGAGGAAAATGGTCGGAATATCTCCGAAACCCTGTCACCGGATGTGCTTTCATTGCTGGAAAATTACAATTATCCGGGTAATGTCCGGGAGCTTGAGAATATTATCGAGCGGGCAATTGTCATTGCCCCCACGGACGAGATCACCGTCGATTGTTTGCGTCCAGAGGTTCGCGACCCGGAAAGCTGTTGGAAAGGATGTCGGCATCTTCCGGTAAATCCGGCAACGTTGATATCACATGGCGTGAGTTTTTACGACGAGGTCAAAAATTACGAGATCGACCTTATCCGCCGCGCGCTCGATCAGACCGGAGGGCACCAGTCACGTGCCGCGCGTCTGCTCGGGCTCAACGCCACAACCCTCAATTCCAAGATCAAAAGCTACAATATCCAAACAAAATCAGCCTAATACGCATATCCAAATAATTGGAATAATCTACAAAAATCTTCTCAAGATCCCAAATAAAGCACCGTAAAACATTGGTGACGAAGCAGAGAAAATGACGGTATCTATTGAAAAGTCAGTAAGTTAAACATTTCTGTAACATTGGAGACGTTATGGCACGAAACTTGCCATTTTCTTTGTGTATCCGTGTTTACCAACGTTTCAATTTATACCACTGCAGGAATTGCAGCACACAGCCTGGCTCAAGCTCATTGAACCACTAATTATCCGCACTTAAATTTTTGTAAGTGA
>JADJRV010000036.1 GCA_016712045.1 Chloracidobacterium sp.
TTTTTGGCTTGCTTTGTGGTATTGCCTCAGTCTGGATAGCAAGCTTATTAACCGATATCGAATTTCTTTGGTTCAATGTGATCGGGTGCCTTGTTACGGTATTTTTTGGCTATTTGATCAGTTTGACGGTTCGCAACGATCCAGAATCCGATGAGCCGGTTGAGACCTTAATATGAGAAATAGATTTGTATTCGCCGCGTCTGAGAATATACTTGGTTTTTATCACTGATGTTCTAGCCATTATGCGGTGATCGCGAAGCGCGGTTCGTCCTGTAATGATTATACCGACACTCCGGACTCGGCAGGTTGTTGAAACAACTCAACACGACCGCAAGTGTGATGATGATGAAGCATCCTGATGACGAAGACTCGGCTCTGATCGCATATCTCGCTCGCGGAGAAAACGCACGCACAGCGTACCTTTCTCTTACACGTGGTGATGGCGGACAGAATATTATTGGCCCTGAGCTTTTCGAATCTCTCGGTGTTATTCGGACGGAAGAATTACTACAAGCCAGACGCCTCGATGGAGCCGAACAGTATTTTGCCCGAGCGTTCGATTACGGTTTCTCTAAGACTCTCGATGAAGCAAAGTCGAAATGGCCCCAGGAAGTCATTATGTGCGACGTTGTTCGAGCGATACGCTCGTTTCGTCCGCTCGTCGTCATTTCGCGATTTTCCGGCACACCCGCCGACGGTCATGGACAACATCAGTACGCCGGATTCATCTCGCCACTGGCGGTCAAAGCAGCTGGCGATTGGGATCAGTGCAAAGGAGCTGGCGATCCGTGGCAGGTCAGAAAATTGTATGTCGAACAGGGGTTTTCATCTAAGGACAAATCTGCGTTGCAGTTAAACACCGGCAGATTTGATGGCGTCTATGGGCGGTCATATTTTGAGATAGCTATCGAAGGACGCAGCCAGCACAAATCTCAAGGCGAAGGCCGTATTGAACTCAAAGGCGATCAGATCTCTAGTTTAAAACTGCAAGGTGATGCCCCCGAAAAGGCAGAAACCACGCCGTTTGACGGGCTCGACACGACGATCAGCGGAATCGCTAGGCTTTCAGGGAGTAGCGAGGAGCCATTCAATGCAAAGCTCAAACCTCTCGCTGATGCAATAGCTGTGGTTTTGGCTAAATACCGGCCTGATGCTGCTCAAGATATAGTCGGCGATCTAGCGTCGATCTATAAAATGGCGTACGACGCCGAGTGGTCGACGCGGCGGCCAGAGTCAAAGCAGTTTATGGAAGAACTGCAGACAAAGAGTGCTGCGGCGATCCGGAATGCTGCAGGGGTTCAGATCGATCTGCTTTCTGACAAAGAAACGGTGACGCCGGGCGGTGAGATAAATGCCACACTTCGACTGTATTCGCCAATGGCCAATATCCGTTTTCAGCGAAAGACGATCACCGTTCCGCGTGGATTTACAGTTACCGAGATCATTCCGCGAGCAAACGAGCAGCAAACAGGACCGTTTCGTCGTGAAGAGGGCAAGATAAACGATACCTACCGCATCAATGTTGCTAGCAACGCGGCGATAACACAGCCGTATTGGTTAACGAACCCGCGCCTAGGCGAAGTGTTTGATTGGCCTGACTCTAGCGATCTGACATTGCCGTTTTCACCGGCCGCTATCACCGCAAATGTCACGGCCTTTGTCGGAGATATCGAAATACCGCTGTCGCAGCCGCTCGAATATCGGTATGCAGATGTTTCTCGTGGTGAGCTTCGCCGCGAAGTGAACGTCGTTCCGCCTGTTTCGATTTCTTTAGACAAAGATCTGGTGATCGTCCCGTCAAAGTCGGTATCTACGGAATACAAGCTACAGGCCCGCATTACGAACAATACGTCGAAACCGATATCGCTCGATCTCTCAACGTCCAAACAAGTTGGGTTTGCCGCGGCAAAGCTCTCGACTGAAAAGGTGGAACTAAAACCAAACGAATCAAAGAATGCAGAGCTTTCATTCAAACTCCCGTCCCAAGAAAAGAACGCGCTGTTCAAGGTGGGTGTTGCTGCAACGGTTGATGGCGTGCAATATCGCAGTAAGATGCACACGGTCGCGTATCCGCACATTCAGACGCATCGATATTATACTGACGCGACGGCGAGAGTCGCGACCTTTGATCTCGCGGCCGAGAAACGAAATATCGGCTACGTTATGGGCAGCGGCGATGAGATTCCTGAGGCGGTACGGCAAATGGGGATGTCGGTTACGATGCTTGAGGACAAGGATCTGGCGTCGGGTGATCTCGGTAAATATGACACGATCGTCGTAGGTGTGCGGGCGACCGAAACGCGCCCTGACATGATGGCAAATAAGGCTCGGCTGATAGATTACGTTAAGAATGGCGGCAATCTAGTGGTCCAGTATCAACGCGGCGGCTTTGCAACCTCCGGACTGCCTCCATTCCCGGTAACGACCGCTGATAACCAACGCACGGCTGCTGGTTCGATCGCACGCGTTGTTGATGAGAATGCAAAAGTAAATATACTCGCTCCCGAACATCCGTTTTTTACGACACCAAACAAGATAACGGATGACGATTTCAAGGGCTGGGTGCAGGAGCGGAATGCTTATAACCTTGTGACCTTTGACCCGCAATATACCCCGCTGCTCGAATCGCATGACGCTGGTGAGCAGGAGAACAAGGGTGGGCTAGTGATCGCAAAGGTTGGGAAAGGGAATTGGGTCTATTCCAGTTACTCGTTCTTTCGCCAGCTGCCGGCGGGTGTTCCGGGGGCTTATCGGCTATTTGCGAATCTGCTGAGTATGCCCAGGGCGGCTAGGTGATCTAACCTTTGCGATACGCCAGAGCGAGGTCCGGACCATACAAATGCCTGTAGTTTTATAGAGCAGTTTTAAGACGCCTTTGGTGAGATGTTTTGCGGCGGCCATCTTGTTTGGGTTTGTATTTTTGAGCCAAAGGTCTATGCGGTCGTTAACGTCTCCGAGGCATCCCAACATCTCGCTATTTGTCAGCAGACTACCGATCTCTTTTTCGGTCGCCCCTCGTATGCCTTGTCTTAAAAGCGACTCCCAAGTTTCGCCGTCGTCGATACGTTTTGAGAATGTCTTTGCGTAAGCCAATGCCAGACTGTCGGGCAGATAATTAATGAACGGCAGCATTGTCGTGTGCAGTTCGATGGGGAAATAGCGGTACGGTGTTTGGTCGAGGAAAAGATACCCGCCGGACTTAACCTGTTCCCAGAGCAAAGGCAATATTACGGGGCGTTCGTCAGGCAGCAGATGCTCGACCACTGCACTCATTATCACGATATCAAATTCGCCAAGGTCCGGCGGCAAACTCGAACCATCGGGCGAGACGATAAAGCTACAATTTGACAGGCCGTAATGATCTGCACGAGCCTTGGCTATTTCGAGCAGATCGGCTCGCAGTTCGACGCCGGTAAACAGGGCGTCAGGATATTCGCGGGCGAGGATGGCGGTCGAGGCACCGCTCCCACAGCCGAAATCAAGCACTCGTCTGCCAGCGATATCCGACGAAGCAAAGTATGCGGCTAGATCATTTAACAGGTATTTTGAGACGTAATTGGGATCGACGTCGCGGTTAATCTCGTCGCAGACCCAGGCGATGCCTTTGACGGCGAGGATCTTTTCGATCAGGTCGGTCGGATAGGATGTTTCGCAGGAGTGGACGGCAATAAATTGCGAGGCGTCCACAGGTTTGACAGTGACAAGACGGAACCCGTCAGCGATGTCGGTGAGGTGGAGTTCGCCGTCCGGATGGGTAATGATCTCAGCCATCTGGTGCTTTATTCGATCACGACGAGTATATCGCCGGCGGCCACGTTTGTCGCCCTCGGTAGCGTTGATCTTGGCGACGATGCCGGTTTTGGGTGATTTCATTTCGTTTTGCATTTTCATCGCCTCGACGACGATGACTCCGTCGCCCTTTTCAATCTCGGCACCAACCTCGACTAGGATGCGGACGACTTTGCCCGGCATTGCGGTCTCGATCTCGGCAACTCCATCGCCGTGTTCGTGATCCGCACCTGCTCCGCGAAGCCGTTTAGGGTCGGCGATCTCAACCTCAAAATCATGCCCGCCGATGACGACTTGCTTGCCGTCCGGCGAAACAAAAGCCTCGGTCATCTTATGGCCGTTTCGCAGCGCAAAAACGCCTTGCTCAGGATGTGACACATCAAGCGTGTATTCACGGCCCTCTACGACTGCTCTGGTTTTTCCGTCCTGCTCGACGATCTCGACATCGAGTTTTTCACCGTTAATTTTGGCTTGAAGTTTCATATGCTCGTCCAACCGCTAAAACGCGAAACGATGCGAAATTAGGAAGCTCTTACCTTTCGCATTTTTCGCGTGTTTAGCGGTTAATATATCTTATTTATTCGGCTGCGGCGTGACGCGTAAGTATGGTTTGATCTCGTTCCAGCCTTTGGGGAACTTGGCTTTGGCGTCTTCGTTTGAGACTGCGGGGACGATGATGCAATCTTCGCCGTCTTGCCAGTTTACGGGGGTGGCGACGGAGTAGTTGGCGGTCAGTTGCAGGGAATCGATCACCCGCAGCAGTTCGGCAAAGTTCCGTCCGGTCGAAGCCGGATAGGTCAGCGTCAGTTTTACCTTCTTGTCCGGCCCTATTACAAACACCGAGCGGACGGTAAAAGTATCGCTGGCGTTCGGGTGGATCATATCGTATAGATCGGCGACTTTGCGGTCGCTGTCGGCGATCATTGGGAAATTAACGGCCGTGCCTTGTGTTTCTTCGATGTCCTTTTCCCAACCGATATGCGATTCAAGCGGATCGACACTTAGTCCGATGACCTTGACGTTTCGCTTGTCAAACTCCGGCTTGAGTCTCGCCGCCATTCCCAGCTCGGTCGTACAGACCGGTGTGTAATCCTTCGGATGCGAAAACAGCACGCCCCAGCTGTCGCCAAGCCATTCATGAAAATTTGATCGTCCTGCGTCGTCTCCGCCGTAAATCCGGTGCCTCGTCGCCTAATCGTATAGCCATAATATTGCCTCCGTCGTTATCCAAGATTATAACCCAAACTGTATTTTAATCGTCCGCATCTTCGTCTGTTTTGGGCGGGTCTGTTTTTCTCAGGCGGAGAAGCGTGATGCGTTTTTCATCGGCTTGGAGGATTTCGATGGCGGGGCCCTTTAGGGCGAGTTTGTCGCCCACTTTGGGGACGTAGCCCGCTTCACTGGTGACCAGACCCGCAATGGTAGTGTAATCGTCGTCTTCGAGGTCGATGTCGAAGATGCGTTCGACCTTGTCGATCTCGGTCGAGCCGAGAACGTCGTAATATCCGCCTTCGCCCTCGATTATCTCGATGACCTCTTCTTGTTCGGTGTCCTCATCCTCGATCTCGCCGACGATCTCTTCGATGATGTCTTCGACAGTGACGAGGCCGGCGACGCCGCCGTATTCGTCGATGACGACAGCGATCTGAACGTGATTTTGCTGCATTGATTTGAGCAGTTCCGAGGCCGTTTTTGTTTCAGGGACAAAAAAAGCGTCACGCATGATGGTCTCGACGGCGTTTTCTTTTTGTCCTGTTGCTAGAGCCGCTAGCAGGTCGCGGACGTAGATCATGCCCTCGACATTGTCGATCGTGTCGCGATAGACGGGCAGACGCGAATATTTTTCTTCGATGATGACATCGCGGGCATCTTTGATCGAGGTGCCCACCGCGATCCCGACGATGCCCGTTCGCGGGGTCATGATCTCGCCCGCGAGAGTGTCGCCGAAATCGATCATCGTTTCGATCAGCTCTCGTTCATCTTCTTCGATAATGCCCTCGGCCTCGCCGACTTCCATCAGTGCCTGAAAGTCTTCGGCGTTGTCGTCGGCACGGTCTTCGGCGCTGTCGGGTGCGATCGTCGTTTCGAGTCTTTGCAGAGCTTTAGCACGTTTGCGGTTTGCGATCGGGTCGACGAAATACGAGACAAATGCGTACATCGGACGTATGACTGGCAGCAAAAAGAGCAGCTTTTTCTCCGTGTCGTTACGAATGATGAGCCGCGGTATGATCTGCCGGACGATGACGGTAGCGGTAACGCTGATCGCAAGCGAGGCGACAAGTAATTTGAGTTTTGTAGGAATAAATTCAGATACGATGACGGTCACAAGCACCGCGACGCATATCAAAAACACCTGGATCACGGACGACAATGCAAAGCGGAAACGCGGGCGATTTTCGAGTATCTCACGCAAGAAACTGGCCGAGTCTTTTTGTTCGCAGCCTCCTCGTCAGACGCGAGACGCCGCAGGCCAACATCGGAGAGATGCGAAAACGCCATATCGACTGTCGCCGTAAAAACGAGACCGAGCAGTATGGCCGCCGCTATGAAAATTTCAAGTTCCATAAATTATTCGATGTTTTTCCAGGCACGGCCGTCGGCTTCGAGCAGGTCGTCAGATTCTTTTGGCCCCCAACTGCCGGCGGCGTAATTTGGAAAGCTTCGCGGTGGCAGAGCACTCCAAACGTCGAGAACGGGATCGACGATACGCCAGCTCGCCTCGACCATGTCGGCCCGCTGAAAGAGCGTCGCGTCGCCGATCATGCAGTCAAACAGAAGGCGTTCGTACCCGGTCGAGACCTGTTCGCCAAAATGCTCGACGTAGTTAAAATCCATATCGACGGGGCCAATGTTGACGATCGGGCCGGGAATCTTTGCGCCAAAATGCAGCGTGATGCCTTCGTCGGGTTGGATATGGATGACGATGCGGTTTGTCCGCAGACGTTCGACCGGCGTGCCGCGAAAGAGCGTGAACGGCGCTTGTTTGAATTGGATGACGATGCTCGAATGCCGCTTTGGCATACGCTTGCCGGTGCGGATGTAAAACGGCACGTCGGCCCAACGCCAATTGTCGAGCGTGAGTTTTAGGGCGGCAAATGTCTCAGTGTTTGAATGCGCGGCGATCATTTCTTCGTCGCGATAAGCGGGAACTGCCTTGCCATCGATCTCGCCTTCGCCGTACTGGCCGCGGCTTGTTTTCTTAAGCACATCTTCCGGCGTAAAAGGCTGGATGGATTGCAAGATCTTTGCCTGTTCATCGCGGACCGGATCGGCGTCAAACGACACGGGCGGCTCCATCGCGGTCAGCGTGACAAGCTGCAAGATGTGATTCGGGATCATGTCGCGCAAGGCTCCGGCGGAGTCATAGTAACCGCCGCGACGCTCGACACCGAGAGATTCGGCGACGGTGATCTGGACGTGGTCGATAAAATTGCGGTTCCAGATCGGCTCGAAGATGCTGTTGCCAAAACGAAAGACGAGTATGTTTTGCACCGTCTCTTTGCCGAGATAATGGTCGATGCGATAGATCTGACGCTCTTTGATCGTTTTGAGCAGATCGGCGTTCAGAGCCTGCGCCGACGCGAGGTCGCGGCCAAATGGTTTTTCGTAGATAAACCGCCGCCAATTGCTGCCCTCTTCTTTTCCAAGCCCGTTCTTAACTATCTTTTGCGTGACATTCGCAAATAGATTGGGCGGCGTCGCGAGATAATAGAAATAGTTGTCCGGTATCTGGTGCGTGGTCGTGACTTCGCCAACGAGGTCTTTGAGGTCGCCGAAGAGTTTTTTATCGTCGTCAAAATCGCCGCCCGTATAATAGATACGCTCGGCAAACCATTTGACCAGCTTTTCCTCAGGCCCGCCGGGGATAAACTCTTTGAGATTCGCAAGCATCTGCTCACGAAACTCCTCAGTCGTCATTTCCTGACGCCCGACGCCGATGATGGCAAATTTGTGCGGCAGAAAATCGTCCTTGGCAAGATTATAAAGCGCGGGAAACAGCTTGCGTTTTGTCAGATCGCCGGTCGCTCCAAATATCACCATCACGCACGGGTCGGCTGTTTTCTTAGAGTCGGTCATTTCACATATTTTGCCACAGAGTCAGCACCCGAGCACAGAATTAAAAATATTTATTTTTTTTTGGCAGGTTTTGGTACAAATTTACGCATGTATTATCGGGAACCCAAATTTATGTTAAATATCGATAAAACCAGACGCTCGATGGCGTTAGTTATGCTGGTAAGCGTATGCGCGACGGTTCTGTGTAGGTGGTTTGAGGATTCGTGCTCAAAATGTCGAGAACGCGGAGCAACTGTCAGAAATGAATGGGAGTTTCGACGACAGAGAGCAGAACATCTTTGCTCCAAATTCTTCGCAGGTCGATATTCTCGGACCGGTTGGTAGTGGGTTGTTTGGTGGTAGGGCGATGCCGCTGCCAAATGGAAACATTGTTGTTATCGACACTTTGTATGATGCTCCCGGAGCTGTTGATGTTGGGGCGTTTCACCTTTATAACGGTACGACCGGGGCATTGATCAGCACGTTGACGGGGAATACGCCTAATGGCGGCGTCGGCGGCGTCATTACGGTACTTGCCAATGGAAATTATGTTGTATCGAGTGGCGGATGGGATGACGGTAATGTACTGAACGTTGGAGCTCATACATGGTGCAGTGCGACAACGGGCTGTTCCGGTGTAATCTCCTCTGCTAATTCGCTGATAGGTACGACTGCATCAGATTCTGTCGGTGCCGTAACGGTGGCGTTAAATAATGGGAATTATGTCGTGATTAGCCAGCTATGGGATAACGGTGCAGTCGCAAATGCCGGTGCGGTGACGTGGTGTAGCGGAACGACGGGCTGTACGGGCACGATAAACTCTACAAATTCTTTGGTTGGAACAGCGACATCTGCTCTAAATCTGTCTGTCGTTGCGTTAGCAAATGGCAACTACGTCGTAAGACATCAGGGGTGGAGCGGAACGGCGATTAGTGCCGGTGCGGTTAGATTATGCAGCGGGACGAGCGGCTGCAACGGCACGATAACATCTGCAAACTCGCTTGTTGGATCGACTGCTCAGGATCAGGTGGGACAGTTGGTGAATCCGCTTGCAAATGGCAATTACGTCGTTCGCAGCCGGATGTGGGACGGCGCCGCGGCAGATGTTGGGGCGGTAACCTTTTGCAACGGAACAACCGGATGTACCGGTACTGTTTCGTCGAGCAATTCTCTTGTCGGGACGACGTTGAACGATCAGGCCGGTGGTTCGACGGGAATGGTAGAGTTGACAAATGGGGGTTACGTGGTTGCGACCCGTTTGTGGAACGGAGCGGCTGCGGACGTCGGGGCCGTGACGTTTTGCAATGGCACGACCGGTTGTATGGGTGCGATAAGTGCCGCAAACTCTTTAGTCGGTACCGCCCTTAATGATCAGGTCGGAAGTGGCGTTAGTGTAGCTCTGACTAATGGAAACTATGTCGTCGCCAGCCCTCTTTGGAACGGTGCGGCGGCTGATGTCGGGGCGGTAACATGGTGCAGCGGGACAACGGGCTGCACCGGGCCGGTAACGGCAGGAAATTCGCTGACCGGCAGCAGCGCGGGAGACAATGTGGGCGGCGGCACCGGTATAACATTTGGGGTGCTCTCGCTGCCTAATGGCAATTATGCAGCAGTCAGTTCTCAATGGGATGGTGCATTTGCCGATGTCGGTGCGGTCACATTTTGCAATGGTGCGACAGGAACCACCGGTGTGGTATCAACCGCGAATTCGCTTACTGGCTCATCAACAAATGATCAGATCGGGCGGTTCACTGTGGCTCTGGCCAACAGCGATTACATTGTAATTAGCAGTCTCTGGGATGGAGCAACTCTTGATGTCGGAGCAGTAACTAAGTGCAATGGAGCGACGGGTTGTGTTGGGACGGTATCAGCATCAAATTCACTGATAGGTTCGACCTCCGGGGATCAGGTCGGATCGGGGCGCTTCGTGGAACTTACCAACGGAAACTACGTCGTGACGTCGCCATTGTGGGACGGCATAGCAGTAGACACGGGGGCCGCGACTTGGTGCCGCGGCACAACTGGCTGTACCGGAGCGGTGTCCGCGGCGAATTCGATAGTCGGAACGACCGCCGGAGACAAAGTGGGGCATGAAGACCCAGACAATGTCGGTATCGGAAATGCGAACCTAGGAGCGTTGCCAAACGGTGACTATTACTTTGGGAGTGGCAAATGGGACAACGGCGGCATCGTGGATGCCGGTGCCGTTACGTACGGAAATGGCATAACGGGAACCGTCGGAGCGATAAATTCGCAAAACAGTGTGCTCGGAACGGCAGCGAATCGGGGGCCGTGGCTCGCGGTCGCGTTTAGTATATTCAGCCAAAAGCTCATCGTCGGGCGTGATGGCAGCAATCTCTTTTCGATCTATACACCAGACGCGTCCGGAGTTGATGTCACTGGCCGGGTTCTGACATCCGGCGGGCGAGGCGTGCGCGGGGCGGTCGTTCGGCTAAATGGCGGGCCAACCATTTTGCAGTCGGTGACAACGGACGCATTTGGCAGATATCGCTTTCAAGGCGTTGCGACAGGACGGTCATACACAGTTGCCGCCACACAGCGAAGATATAGCTTTGCCCCGCGTGGTGTGACTGTAAACGGGGCCCTTAGTGACTTTGATGTCGTGGCTTCGCCGTAATTGTTTATATGCCGAAAGTTTCGCGGAGGGCGAGTTCGCGGGTGTTCATTTCGCCGGTATCGGTTTCGTGGTCGTGGCCGCAGAGGTGGAGGAGTCCGTGGAGGATGAGCTGTTTGATCTCGGCGTCGAGCGAGAGATCGTTTTCGGTGGCTTGTTTCTGCGCCTGTTCGGCGGAAATCACTATATCGCCTAAGAAAATAGGGCTTGGAGTCCCGCCTTCAGGCGGCTGCCGACTAAAGTCGGTACTCCCAGCGAAGTCATCCGGTTCGTGGGGGAATGAGAGAACGTCGGTGGTTGTATCTTTGCCGCGAAAAAGTTCGTTGAGCTGTTTCATGCGGCCGTCGCCGATGAACGCAACGGTGAACGTGGCGTTGGCAGATTCTTCGACGTTGGCCGAGAGATCGGCAACGAATGCACGGATGGGGGCTAGATCGAGCTTGATCTTTCGCTGGAGATTAACGACATCGATCATCATTTAGTGGTCGCCGGGTTCGTTGTTTTCGGAGTTTTGCTCGTAGGCTTTGACGATCATCTGGACGACGCTGGCGGACGACGTCTTTTTCGTTGAAATAGACAAACTCGATGCCTTCGAGATCGGCGAGGACGTGCTCGGCCTCTTTGATGCCGCTTTTTTGCCCGCGGGGCAGGTCGATCTGGGTCTTGTCGCCGGTGACGACGGCCTTGGAGCCGAAACCGATACGCGTGAGGAACATCTTCATCTGCTCGCTCGTGGTGTTTTGCGCCTCGTCGAGGATGATGAAAGCGTCCGAGAGCGTGCGGCCGCGCATAAAGGCGAGCGGAGCGATCTCGATGATGCGTTCTCGATATTTTGTGACTTTCGCCATCGACGAGGTCAAACAGAGCGTCGTAAAGCGGGCGCAGATACGGGTCGACCTTGTCCTGCAGATCACCCGGGAGAAAGCCGAGGCGTTCGCCGGCCTCGACCGCCGGACGCGTGAGGATGATGCGGCTGACCTGTTTTTTCATCAACGCATCGACCGCCATTGCGACCGCGAGAAAGCTTTTGCCCGTACCCGCAACGCCGATCCCGAACACAAGATCGTTAGCCGCGATCGCATCAAGGTATTTGCGCTGGTTAGCGGTTTTGGGGGCGACCGATTTTTTGCCGGAGGGGTTAAAACGCGCTTTTAGGAAATGGTCTTTGAGGCTGTAGGCACGGTCTTCGGCGATCTGTTTGAACGCGTCGCGGAGCTCTTTGTCGGTGAACGTATTGCCGTCGGCAAAAAGGTCGCTGAAATCACGCAGGATCTGTTCGACCGTCTTAATATCGCGTTCGTCGCCGTCAATGAGCAGCTCGTTGCCCCGCGCACCGATGCTGACATCGAGTAGAGATTCGAGATATTTGATGTTTTGATCCTGGACGCCGAATAGCGTGTTAAGTCCTTGGGTTGGTAATTCTAGTTTTTTCAGTGTGCTCAATTCTTATGTAGAAAAGCGGTCTCGTTCCTATAAACGAAAGCCTACTAAAAGGCCGTTACGGTGTCAATAATCACCGCCGGACAAGTAATTTTTCGTTGAAAAAAATAAAAGAAAGGTGTAGATTACAGTGCGCAAATAAAAATGCATGATTTTATAGCTTTTGACGGTATGGAGGCCGATCTATGTTAAGGAAAATCGCATTACCCATGTTTTGGGTTGTTTT
>JADJRV010000037.1 GCA_016712045.1 Chloracidobacterium sp.
AGCAAATCACCGGCGACCGCACAAATGACATCACCGGCATCTTTCTGACGCACGCCCACATTGGCCATTACACCGGGCTGATGTACCTTGGCCGCGAATCTATGAACAGCAAAGACGTAAAGGTCTACGCTATGCCGCGAATGAAGCAGATGCTTGAGCAAAACGCTCCTTGGTCGCAGCTCGTCGGGCTCAAAAATATATCGCTTCAACCACTTGTCGATAAGAGCGAAGTTCGGCTGAATGACAGGTTGATCGTCGAACCATTTCTCGTGCCTCACCGAGATGAATTTTCCGAAACCGTAGGGTATCGGATCCGCTCCCCGAACCAAAACCCTCATCTTCATACCTGATATCGACAAGTGGCAAAAATGGCAGACGCCGCTTGAGGATGTGGTTAAGACGGCTGACTATCTGTTGATCGACGGCACGTTTTACGCCGACGGCGAGATCTCACGGCCGATGAGCGAGGTGCCCCACCCTTTCGTATCCGAGACGATGGATCTGCTAAAAACCCTGCCACTAAAGGAACGGGCCAAAGTCTACTTTATCCATTTCAATCACAGCAATCCGCTGGTGCAGGGCGATAAAAAAGCTCTCAAAGATCTAAGACGACGTGGTTTTCGCATGGCTAAGCGCGGTCTGAGGTTACATCTGTGAGCACAAAAGAACGCGTCGATAAAATGCTCGTCGAGCTTGGTTTAGCCGAGTCTCGGACCAAGGCTCAGGCATTGGTGATGGCCGGCGTTGTGCTGGCCGATGAAAAGCGTGTAGAAAAATCGTCGGAAAGTTTTGAAAGATCTGCGACCATCCGGCTTAAAGGAGCGTCTAGTGAATTAAGGTATGTCGGGCGTGGCGGGCTAAAGCTCGAAGCATCTCTAGCCGACTTTGAGATCGACCCAGCGGGTTTTGATTGTGTTGACATAGGAGCCTCGACCGGTGGTTTTACGGATTGCCTGCTCCAGCATGGTGCGGCGAGTGTCGTCGCCATCGACGTCGGCACTAATCAATTGGTCTGGAGCTTGCGAAACGACCCGCGCGTCGAGGTTCGTGAACACACAAATGCCCGCGAGCTTTTGCCGGATGATTTTGACAAGCCAGTTTGATCTGGTGGTGATGGATGTCTCATTTATCTCAGTGACGAAAATAATTCCGGCACTTTACCGCTGCTCAAGCCAACCGGAAAGCTGGTTGTGCTCATCAAACCACAGTTTGAGGTTGGCCGTGGCGAAGTCGGTAAAGGCGGCATCGTCCGCGAAACTGAAAAGCACGAGAGGGTGGTCGCCGAGATAAATGAGTTTGCGGTTGGACTGGGTTTGCTGGTTGAGGGCCTGATCGAATCGCCCATTACCGGAGCCGAGGGCAACAAGGAGTTTCTAGGTTTGTATGCAAGATAGTCACGGACAAGCGGTAGACACGAGCGAGCAGGCTGAGACTTTTGTTGAGGGCCTGGATTTTTATTTTGAAGAAGGGTTGATGGTTCTGACCCGCCGGTATCTGCTCAATCGAGGCTACTGTTGCAACAACATCTGCCGCCATTGTCCGTATGGCAATAGTGACGAATTAGAGTAGGTGGATCTCTAGCTCCTGCGGGACCCAATCCGACACACACTCTTCGCTGTCGTATACACTCTCATCGTAAACATACTCTTCATACGCTGCGGGCTGGCTGACAGGCTGTTCGTTTCCGTCCGACAAGATCGATCGAAGCGTTGCATCCAGCACACGCGTGACGGCAGCGTCCATTCCATCTTCTATACCGTAATAGATCCATTTGCCCTCGCGGCGAGTCGAAACGAGCCCGGCGCTACGCAGATACGCGAGATGCCGCGAGATCTTCGGCTGGCTTTCGCCTAAGCTTTCAGCCAGCACCCCTACCGGCACCTCGCCATCGACCATCAGAGCAAGAAGCCGTACGCGCGTCTTATCAGATAAGGCTAAAAAGAGATGTTCAAGGGCTGTAAATGTTGATTCCTGCATAACGTGTCATCTTCATATTACGCCAACCATATATGTAATGCAATCTAGACGCACGCCGCGTCAGATTGCGATTCCGAGCGTTTAGCTTTACGATTATCGGGAAAGGAGCATTTAACATAAATGGGCGACAGATCGATGTACACAAAGGCGGTCCATGCCGGCGACGACCATTCCTCACACTACGGGGCTTTGTCGGTACCGATATACCCGGCGTCGGTGTTTGCATTTACCGATGCCGACGAGGGAGCGGCGATCCATAACGAGGAAAAGGACGGCTACTATTACGGACGGCTTGGAAACCCTACCCAACGGGCATTGGAGACAGCCGTCGCGGAACTTGAGAATACCGACGCCGCCCTCGCTCTCGCATCCGGAATGGCGGCTGTCTCGGCCGCGATCTTTACGCTTGTAAAGTCCGGAGAGCATATAGTCGCTCCCCAGTCGATGTATGCGACGACGACAAACTTTCTGCATCATCTAAAAGAACGATTTGATATCGAGACGACATTTGTCGATGCTACGAACGCGGAGAATTATCGTGCAGCGATACAGCCCAACACAAAACTGTTTTGGATCGAGACGCCAACCAACCCGCTCGTCCTCGTCACTGACATCGAGGCTGTTACCGCCATTGCCCGCGAACACGGCATCGCAACTGTAGCCGACAACACGTTTGCGACCCCGTTCAATCAGCGGCCTTGCGAACTCGGCGTTGACGCTGTTATACATAGTGCCACTAAATATCTGGGCGGCCACAGCGACCTGACGGCAGGCGTGCTCGTTGGTAAGAGCGAGGTCGTCGAGTCGGCTCGTCACGGCGCGAATAAATTTTACGGCGGCAACATTGCCCCGCAAGTTGCGTGGCTTGTCATTCGCGGCATCAAGACGCTCGCCTTGAGAATGGAGCGGCATAACTCCAACGCCTTTGCGATCGCGAATATGCTCGGCGATCACCCAAAGGTCGATGCGGTCTATTATCCCGGACTCGAATCGCATCCCAATCACGAGATCGCAAAACGTCAGATGCCGGGCGGATACGGCGGTATGATCGGGCTGGATCTATGCACGGTCGAGGCGGGCAAGATCTTTGCCAATAGCGTGAGGCTCTGCACATTGGCAACATCGCTTGGCGGTGTGGAAACCATTCTACAGCACTCAGCATCGATGACCCATGCAACAATATCGCGGGAAGACCGTCTAAAAGCTGGGATCTCTGACGGCTTGATACGCCTCTCGGTCGGTGTCGAGGATGTTAACGATCTGATCGACGACCTGACGCAGGCACTGGACAAAATATAGCCACTCACATACGCCTATCACGATATGTCTTTTATTCTCGCATTAGATCAGGGCACGACGAGCAGCCGGGCGATAGTTTTCGACCGCGGTGGTAGTGTCATTTCCGTAGGTCAAAAGGAATTTACACAGATCTATCCACAAAGTGGCTGGGTCGAGCACGACCCGATTGAGATATGGCAATCGCAGTTTGCTACTGCCGTTGAGGCCTTAGCAAAAGCGAATCTTATACGATCATCTGGGACCGCAAGACCGGTGAACCCATTCACAACGCGATCGTCTGGCAAGATCGCCGCACGTCCGATATCTGCAACGAGATCCGGGAAACACACGGTGAACTGATCCGCTCAAAGACCGGGCTTGAGGTTGACGCTTATTTCTCGGCAAGCAAGATCAAGTGGCTAGTCGATAATTTACCGGGTGTTCGCTCAAGGGCCGAGAATGGAGAGCTTGCATTTGGCACTGTCGACACCTGGCTCGTTTGGAAGCTGACGAACGGCAAGCTCCATATTACCGACCCGTCAAATGCCTCACGGACAATGCTTTACAACATCAACTCGCTTGAGTGGGATGAGGAGCTGCTCGACATCTTTAAAGTGCCGCGAGCGATCTTACCTGAGGTGCGTTCGTCGTCAGAAATATACGGCGAGGTCAAGATCGATGAGCTAAACGGCACAAAGATCGCCGGTATCGCCGGTGATCAACAAGCGGCGCTTTTTGGGCAGGCGTGTTTTGCCAGCGGCTCGACCAAGAACACCTACGGCACCGGTTGTTTTATGCTGCAAAACGTAGGCGACAAACCGGTCGCTTCGGAGCATCGGCTGCTATCGACCGTTGCCTGGCAGACGAGCGGCGTTACCGAATACGCTCTCGAGGGCAGTGTCTTTATCGGCGGGGCGGTCATCCAGTGGCTGCGTGATTCGCTGGGCGTGATCGAGCAGTCGTCAGATGTCGAGGTTCTCGCCGCGTCCGTAACGGATAACGGCGGCGTGTATTTCGTTCCGGCGTTTGCCGGACTTGGAACGCCGCATTGGGATCAGAACGCTCGCGGATTGATCATTGGCCTTACACGCGGCACGGGAAAGGCTCACATAGCCCGAGCGGCTGTCGAATCGATCGCCTTTCAAACCGCCGATCTGCTCACGGCGATGAACGCCGATTCGAATGCCGACCTCATCGAACTCCGAGTCGATGGCGGAGCCACCACGAACGATGCCCTACTCCAGTTTCAAGCCGACATTTTGCAGATACCTGTTGTGCGGTCAAAAACGGCAGAGACGACGGCTCTTGGTACCGGGTATCTCGCAGGGCTTGCGGTCGGATTTTGGGCATCGAAAAATGAACTCGCCGAGCATTGGCAAGCTGACCGGACGTTCGAACCTCAGATGTCGTCAACTGGTTCAAAAGCTCTAACGGACAGATGGCACGAGGCTGTCAGCAGATCGCTTAACTGGGCAAAATAAAAAGGGAGCGAATATTCGCTCCCTAAAAGTTTTGCTAGAAACCAATACTAAGCGTCGTTTTGCTCGCTCTTCGATTTGCTCATGCCCGCGGCAACCTGCGAAGCCGGCAGCGGCAACCCAACGGCGTCGGCATTCACTAGAGGCTGATCATCTATGAGATCGCGCTCAGCCGTGTCGGCGACGATAAGCTTGCCTGCCTGTTTGGTGAACGTCAAAGCTTGGTTTTCTTCATCATAATCGACCATCAGCAGATCGCCGGTCTCGACCTGTTCGGTCGCGACGAGATTTGAAAGCGGATATACGAGGAAACGCTCGATCGCACGCTTGAGGTGACGGGCACCGTATTTAAGGTCGATGCCCTCGCCGAGTAAATATTCTTTTGCTTCGTCGGTGCACTCAAAGACAAACTTTGTCCCTGCCGATTCGGTGATGCGGTCCTGAACGGATCGCAGCTCGATATCGAGAATGCGGCGAAGGTGATGTTCCTTGAGGCTGCGGAAAACGACCACCTTGTCGATGCGGTTCATAAATTCAGGTGAGAATTTACGTTTTGCCGCCTCGAGTGCGGTGCGGTAGATCTTGGTGTCGATCTCGTTGTCGTCCTTGGCCTGATCGGTTTTTGTCGGAGCAAAGCCGATGCCGCCGGAGATCATCTCGGACATTTCGCGAGCACCGAGATTTGAGGTCATGATGACCACCGTCTTCGAAAAATCGACGCGGCGGTTGTCGCCGAGCGTCAGAGTCGCTTTGTCCAAAATTCCCAACAGCAGCTGCCACAGCGAGTCCGAAGCCTTTTCGATCTCGTCAAAGAGCACAAACGTCAGCTTGGTCTCGTCGGTGTGTGCTTTGTCGAGATTTTCCTGCGTCAGCATCGGCGACGTTTCGCGATGGCCGAGGTAGCCCGGAGGCGAGCCGATCAGTTTGGCGATCTCGTGCGAATGCTGAAACTCGGCACAATCGATCTTGACGACCGTATAGGGCTCGTTAAATAGAACTTCGGATGCGGCCTCGACGACGCGGGTCTTACCCGAACCGGTCGGCCCGAGGAAAAGCATCGTGCCGATCGGACGCGATGGATTATTCAACCCCGCCAGATAGATCTGGAACAGCCCGCTCATGCGGCGGACCGCACGTTCCTGGCCGACGATCAAGCTGGAAAGCTTATCTTCAAATTCCGCCGCCCGAGGGCTCTTGCGCTCGGGGTCAAGCAAAATTCCCTTGTCCGTTGATTCTTTTTTCTTTGCCGATTCCTGTTTCATCTCTTTACCTCGAGAGGTTATTTTGCCCCTCAGCACTAGAACGTATTTTCAATCCAAACTTGCCGGTCATCTCCGGCGACAAGTCTGTCGTCTGTAATGATGATTTCAAAAGATGTATCGTTGGCTGGACTTTGGAAATAGGAGGGTCTAAGCCCAGAGAGTGGCCGCGAGTATGAAGGCCCGCACCAATCTAAGGTTTAGCACATAAAATAAATCCAGCGCAACCGAAAACAACAAAAAGTTTAAACTTTTTGTGGAATCAAAGAGCCATTGATCGTTTAGGCGGACGCCTAATCGTAATATTCGAGTCCCAGATGTGTGATCAATTCCTCGCCATGCATGTGGCGGAGCGTGTTTTTGAGCTTCATCAACTGGATGAAAAAAGTCGTGCTCGGGGTACAGGCCCGGCGCGGTCTGCGGTGCCTTAAAGTAGAACGACAGCCATTCCTGGATGCCTTTCATATTGGCACGCTGTGCGAGGTCCATGAACAGCGCAAGGTCGAGAGCCAGCGGTGCGGCGAGGATCGAATCGCGGCAGAGGAAATCGATCTTGATCTGCATCTTGTAGCCGAGCCAGCCAAAGATGTCGATGTTGTCCCAGCCCTCTTTGTTATCGCCACGGGGCGGATAATAGTTGATGCGGACGACGTGCGAAAAATTGCCGTAGAGGTCGGGATAGGTTTCCGGCTGGAAAATATGTTCGAGAACCGAAAGCTTTGAGACCTCTTTTGATTTGAAATTCTCAGGGTCGTCGAGCACTTCGCCGTCGCGGTTGCCGAGGATGTTTGTCGAATACCAGCCGTCGAGGCCGAGCATTCTCGATTTCAGGCCCGGTGCGAGGATGGTTTTCATCAGCGTCTGGCCGGTCTTAAAATCTTTGCCGCAGATCGGCATCTTGGTCTCGTCGGCAAGCTCGACAAGCGCCGGGATATCGACCGTCAGATTTGGGGCACCGTTAGCAAACGGCACACCCGATTTGAGCGCGGCGTATGCGTAGATCATCGACGGGGCGATCATCGGGTCGTTGTCGTACATCGCTTTTTCAAGCGAAGCGACCGACTGGTGTATCTCGCCTTCTTCAATGTAGATCTCGGTCGATGCGCACCAGACCATGACGAGCCGCGAGCAATTATTTTCGGATTTGAACTTAGCGATGTCGGCGATCAACTGCTCCGCCAGATCCATCTTGTTCTTGCCGGTTTTGACGTTTTCGCCGGTGATGCGTTTGACGTAATTTTGCTCGAAAACGGCGGC
>JADJRV010000038.1 GCA_016712045.1 Chloracidobacterium sp.
AAAAGCGCCATCACGAATAGCGATGTTAGCAGATATAGGCTTCTTTTCATTTTCGATTGCTCTCTAGCGATAATTTGGATTTGGCGATGCGTAATAACCTTCGCGTGCGCGAACAGTTAGACGCGGTAAACCCCGCGGGGGTTTGACCTTAACTTTACTTTACGCCATTTTCCGTCCGGCTGGAAGTCTTTTGGGATGTAACCGATCGTGTACTGATTGCGGAGTTCGAGAGCGATACGCTCAAAAATTTCGTCCATCTCAACGTCTGTTTGCGGATAAAAAGCCTTGCCGCCGGTAACCGAGCTGATCTCGTCGAGAAAAGCCTGCCCCTGCATACCTGTTGCGCTGGACGAATCCTTACCGTTCATGATGCCGACCGAATACGCTACGACATCAGATTCCCGAAGTAGCCGTCGAACCTCGCCAAAGTTGTAACGCGAAGCATTATCCTGTCCGTCGCTGATTATCAGCAATGCTCGTTTGTTGTGGCTGCCGCGGGTGACGCGTTCGACACCGAGGTACACAGCGTCGCAGAGAGCCGTATCGTTTTTTGGTTTAACAAGCGTGAGTTTTTGCAACACTGCATCGCCATCGCGCGTCCGGTCAAGTAAAAGCTGTGCCCGATTGTTAAAGGCAATAAGAAAATACTCGTCCGAAGGATGGCTTGTTGCGATAAACCGAGACAAGGCGTTTTTTGCCTTTAATATCTTATCCCCATCCATCGATCCCGAGACATCGAACAGAACGCCGAGTGAAATTGGGGCGTCGCTATCACTAAAGAACGTAACATCCTGCTCCTGATTATCGGTGACCGTAAAAGCACTCTTTGTAAGGCCGAGACGTAACGTCCAAAGATCGGTAACGGTTAAAGCCAGGGTGACAAGGTCGGTCTTGATTCGAACGGGCCGGTTAGATCATCGGGCAGTGGAGGGTCGGCCTCGGTCACCAAAGACTCAGGCCATTGCTATGACAAAAAGCCAATAAAAAGCGATCTTCTCAAACCGCCTATCGGGCTGGAGCAACAAACTTGAAACGGCCCTAATACTCCGGTGAGACGACTAAATTCTATGCTATGAATACACCTGTCAAGATGTAATTTTTTGATGATGTATTTTCAATAGTTGTTTTCGTCGAAGGAAAATAATTAGATTCCTGTATGCAAGATTGGGGGGTTTTGCGTGATATAATCGGTGAGTTTCAGGCCCCTTTTGCTAACGATATGACCGAATTTATTTGCCGACTCGGAACGCCGTCTGGCGAGATCGTAACACGGATCGTTGAGGCTACAGCCGCCAGCGAAGCGCGGACGCGTCTCGAAAGCGAAGGGTTTCGCGTTTTTGCTGTATCAAACGCTAACGAAGGGCTCTCCGCGATGATTTCGGGTGGTAGCAAAAGGGCAAGGTTAAACAGGCTGAGCTTTTGTTATTCAACCAACAGCTATCTGCACTTTTGAGGGCCGGCATTCCGGCTTTGCAGTCGATCAATCTTTTTGAAAACGATCTGCGTCTGGAAATTTACGTATCGTGCTCGCGATGTTGAGGAAAAGATCAAAAGCGGCGTGCCGCTTTCTGGAAGCATTTGAAGCCCAGGGCATTTTCCCGCGTATTTACACTGCATCGATCCTTGCCGGTGAGCCGAAGCGGTGCTCTCGACGATGTGCTCGCACGTTCAGGTTACCTATCTAAAGCGGAGCGTCGGTATCTCACGAAAATTGCGTGGTGCCCCGGCATATCCCCATTTCTGCTGCTGGCGGCTACGATGATGGTAGCGTTTCTTTCGCTCTACATCGTTCCTCGCATGTCCGACCTTTTTAAGAGCCTGAGCGCAAATCGCGGGTTGCCGACCGTTACGGTCGTCGTGCTTTCGGTCTCAAATTTTATATCCGGCAATGTTTTGTGGCTGCTACCGCTGCTGATCGTCGTTGGGTTGGCGATGTATGTCTGGTTGCGTACAGCTAGCGGCAAACTATTACTGCATAAGCTTTTATTGCGAATACCTATCGCCGGACAATTGATCCGCAACATGGGCACTGCCCAGCTTGCTCGGTCGATGTCCACGCTTCTATCGGGCGGTATCACCGTGCCTGATTCGTGGGAAATATCGTCACAATCGATCAATAATCTCGAACTCCGCCGCCGCAGTCAGAGCGTGTTGCCGATGATCCGCGAAGGATTGGGTTTTACTGAGGCTCTGGATAAGGCCAACTGGCTGCCGGAGCTTGCTTTGGATATGGTCGGGATCGGCGAACGCTCGGGTAGCCTTAGGGAAATGCTGGACGAAGTGGCAAATTTTTATGATTCCGAGTCCGAAGTAAGGCTTGAGCAATTGACGACGCGCTTGAACCGCTGATCCTTCTGTTTATGGCGGCTGTTGTAGTCACGATACTTTTTTGGCACATTATCTGCCGATCATCCAAATGATCTCGTCGGGCCCGACCGGGAGGCCGTTAATAGTAAATGGGCGAACAAATACAAACTGAAACTGAGGCCGCTGACGTATCGGCACCGACGATAGATGTTGCCGAATTTCTCGACAAGCAGCCGCCCGAGGTTACTGAGGCAAAAGCTTTGGCGTCCCGTTACCGCCTGCCTTTTATTGATCTGCTGCCGCCTGAGCAGCCGTCACCTGTTGACATCGAAGAGCTAGCAAAACTGCCAGTTGATCTGATGCTACGCAATCAGTTTGTACCGCTTCGCCGTGAGGGAAACAACCTCCACGCTGCGATGGCGGATCCTTCAAATTTGGAACGTCTCGACGAGCTCGAAAATGTTTTGAATGTCCGCATCGTTCCTTATGGTTGCGACTGCCGGTGCAATTGACGTTGTTTTGCGTAAGGGCGATTCGACTCAGCGTGTGCTGGCAGAAGCGGCATCGACATTTAAGATCTCCCTTGTAAAAGAAACCGATCAGGGCGAAGAGGTGCTCGACCTTGACCGGCTTGCATCGGATAGTGATATCGCCGATCATTAAACTCGTCGATACCATTCTCTACAACGCGATGGAATCTCGTTCGTCGGATATACATATCGAGACGCGGGAACGGGACGTGCAAGTTAAATTTCGCATTGACGGTGCGCTCTATGCCAAGGTCGATCCGATCGATATCGTATTTCACCAACAGCTGATATCGCGTATCAAAGTCGCGTCCGAGCTAGATATCGCTGAACGCCGCATCCCCGCAGGACGGGCGTTTTCGCGTCCGTTACAAAGGCCGCACAGTAGATTTTCGTGTTTCTATAATGCCGACCGTTTTTGGCGAAGACGCGGTTATCCGTATCCTCGACAAAGAGCAGATCAACGAAGAAATTTAAGAATCTTGATCTCGATGTGGTCGGTTTTGACCCTGATGACGTGTCGCGATTTCGTTTGTATATCAAAGAACCCTACGGAATGGTCCTGGTAACCGGTCCGACAGGTTCAGGTAAAACCACCACGCTTTACGCTGCTCTCAATGAGATCCGCAATGAAGAAGATAAGATCATCACCATCGAAGACCCGGTCGAGTATCAACTTCACGGCATCGTGCAAATTCCAGTCAACGAGAAGAAAGGGCTAACGTTTATGCGGACTGCGATCTATCTTGCGTCACGATCCCGACAAGATCATGGTCGGAGAGATCCGTGACGAAGAAACCGCACAGATCGCGATCCAGTCTGCACTTACAGGTCACCTTGTGTTTACAACAGTTCACGCCAACAACGTTATTGACGTGATCGGCCGATTTTTGAATATGGGCGTCGAGCCGTATAACTTCGTTTCGTCGCTAAATTGTGTGTTGGCTCAGCGGCTTGTGCGTATGCTGTGTCCGACATGTAAACGGGCTTATGTTCCGGCGGAGGAGGAGTTATCGGTATCAGGTATGCATTCCGGAGTCGTTACCCGCAGGTCAGATCTTTATCGCAGCGTTGGCTGTGACGCGTGCAACCATACCGGCTATCGAGGCCGAACTGCGATCCACGAGCTCCTCGATATGTCCGACACGATCCGCGAAATGATCATCGAGCGCCGCCCAGGTTCTGAGATCCGCCGTCAGGCTGAAAGAGAAGGCCTTTCGTCGCTTCGCGAATCCGCTGTCAAAAAGGTGTTCCTCGGCACGACAACACTGTATGAGATCAATCGCGTGACGTTTGTAGAGGAAATAGGCAAGGTATGAGGCACAGGTTTGGATGGATACTTGCGATGGCGATGCTTGCGGCTACCGCTGCTGCACAGACGGATGGTGATCCCGCGAATTGGTGCCGGAACGGGGCGTTTCCATCTGAAATTGAGGAATTCAAAATAGGCACGATAAGAGCTGCTAAGAACGAGAAAGTTCATTTTTACAATGACTTCGAGGACTACTGCCCGACGAGCGAGACATGTAAAAGAAAAGTCCGCCGTCGTCACGGGCGACAAGTTAGTTGTATCGAGGATCTTCAAGGGCTTTTTATGCAGTTGGTTTAGTCCGGCGAAAGGCATGCCTACGGTTGGCTGGATCAAGAAGGAAAAGGTCGTGATTGTCGACGCTCCCGCAACGCCAGCTTTGTCAGCTTGGATGGGAAATTGGCGTTTCGCGGACAACATGATCACATTAACCCATAACAAAACTCAAAAGGATATCTAAGTGTCACTGGAGAGGCGTTTTGGAAAGGCTTTGGTGACAATATTCACATTGGGGAACTCGATCACAGAGCAGAACCCAAAGGTACACTTCTAAAGGCCGGTGAGACGGACCCCGATGAATATGCCTGCAAAGTCTCAATGCAATTGATCGGTAGCTTTCTAGTTGTCAAAGATAATATGAACTGCGGTGGTATGAATGTGACCTTTTCAGGTGTTTATCGAAAGGCTTCCGAAAGCCGCTTAAAAAAATAAACTACTCACGGATCAGACCGCATACACCGACGGATCGACATTCCCTCCGCTGACGACAACTTATGTTCTGACCTGAAACCTATCTTTATCAACCAAGATCGCCCCGAGGCTTAAAGCTCCCCGTTGGCCCACATTTAAGATTTTGCTAAGCCATAGTATAGCCTGAGAGCCTCGATGAACTCTTTTCTTCTGCACCTCTATTATTTCTTTGAAACCATCTTTGATTATTGGCCAGTTTAGTTTGCCGAGCGATAATGCCCGCGTGCCGTCGGCTATGGTTTGAGGCTCCGTCTCGTTTGCAATGAGTTGTCTAGGACGATAACGAGCGAGCGGCATCGTTTTGCGAGCAATGGTTCGGCTCCGAGTATTTCTGTCGTACAGCCGTTGCGAGCAAAGCTCTGGATGGTGCCTGATATTAGCCCGCCGCCGCCGATAGGCAAGATCACGACATCGAAATCGTGCTCGGCCATCTCGTCGCCGAGGTGAATTGCCGTCGATAACGAGCTGGTCGTCAAAAGCACTGCTAGATATGCATTTGGCGCTCGGCAGCGAGTTGTGACAATCGTTCAGTTCGGCTGATAATATTTACGTCGATCAGATCAGCGTCGGCACCATACGAGGAACAGCATCGACCTTAACCTGAGCGGAATTGTGCGGCATTATCACGGTACATTTTTTCCCAAGCAGTTTTGCACTATAAGCCAGAGCTTGACCAAAATTGCCCGATGAAACGCCGATAAGCTCATCGTTCGGTACGTTTAGCGCAACATTGTACGCCGCTCGAAACTTGAAACTGCCCGTATGCTGAAAAGTCTCAGTCGCGATCGTTATGTCGATGCCGAGATGATCAATGAGTTTCGCTGAACGGACAATGTAGTCGGGCGAATGGCGTCAATTAGACGAGAATCATGCATATTGCTTTCATTGTAGATTGTAAATTGGCGGATTGTTAATTGGTATTAGAAATCGACTAATCAATTCAACAATTTACCATCGAACAATTTACAATGCTC
>JADJRV010000039.1 GCA_016712045.1 Chloracidobacterium sp.
GACGAGCTTGTCCATATTCATCAGCAGGCCAAAGGCTTTCATCATAAAATTGTTTGTGCCGGTCATTGTCCAAGTGACGTCCGATTTGTCGCCGTTGGCTTTGATATTAAATTCGGTCACGTTTTTGGCGGCAAATGGTTTGATAAATTCGAGATCTATTTTGACCATATCGCTTGGGCGGCTGTCGGTAATGGTCATCTTGCCTTCGCCGACCTCGTCATTACCCGTCCAGGCGTATCCGGCTCCAGTGCCGGTTGCCGCTCCGGAGTAGGTGGTTTTCATGTTGGGATCGATCTTTGCCCACGGCGACCAGGCTTCCCATTTGTGAAAATCGTTGATCTGTTCGAATACCTTTTCGGGCGGGGCATTAAATGTCGCGGAGCGAGTTATCTTAAAATCCGCCGGCTGCATCGCGACGACCACACAAAATACGGTGACACCGATAACGATCAGGGCGAGTAGGCCCAAAATCAATTTCTTGATCATAATATCTCCTTTTGCCAGTTACTGTAACCGATATTACGGCAGCGCTGCAAGAGATGTTTCTGTGAAATTACTTGGTTTAAAAAGAATGAGTGCGGCGTTTTTTGTAACGCCGCACCCGGTAGGTTTCATTTGGTAGGTATAAATGAAGGTTGTATGAATTCCCCGCTGTTACGGCCGCGAGGACACCGACGGGGGATAGTAAAACGTCCCCAATGTCTTAAAACTTTTTATATCAAATTCTTTTCGTGCTCCGCAATTGAGACACGCACGATAAGATCCTTGTCGATTTGTAAATGGCCGGGTCAATTGCCTGTGTCGGCAGCCTAAAAGCTTTACCAACAGACCGATCTTTTGCCGAACAAACCATTTGTTCTATCTATTACACGTTCGGCGACCACATTTTGTTCCAAAACCGCTTGCATATTTTTTCTTTTCCTCCACCCCTTGATAACTACTATGTAGAACGCTCTGGCGGCAAAGCTTTGCAACAGTAAGATGAGCCGCGTTGCGAAAAGGTTTGATAATATTTTTCGCTTCTAGGGCAGAATCTTTCTCTTGTTTGATATATTCGATAGAATCGTGGAAAACAGATTCAGGAGTTAATAAAAATATGTTGCGAAAAATGATGCCCGTGCTGTTTGTTGTTGTGGTTTTGATGGGTGCAGCGATACCTGCATTGGCTTGGGATGACACCGGGCACAAGATCACCGCCTATATCGCGTGGCAGCGGATGACGCCCGATGTGCGCGAGCGGGTGCTAAAGATCTTGCTGGCGGCGCCTGAGGATTCGACGATCGGGACATATCACTTTCCTTATGGTTCGCAAAATGTAGATGCCAGGAAACGGGATTTCTTTATGGTGATGGCAACGTGGGCCGACCTTATCCGCGACCGTAATTTTGACGTCAGGATGAAGAAATACCACAAAAGCAACTGGCACTATGATGACCAATTTTGGACATTAAAGGATGGCAAGATCGAGTATTTAAAAGCTCCGGAGGATGGCGGCCAAGCGCTAAAGAGGATCGCAGAATTTGTAAAAACAATCAGCAGTAACGCACCCGACAGCGAAAAGGCGGTCGCGATAGCCTGGCTCGAGCATCTGATCGGCGATATTCACCAACCGCTGCATTCGTCCGCCCGCGTGACCGACACCGAACCAAAAGGCGATCAGGGCGGCAATCTGTTTTCGCTGACACCAAAAGACACCCCGCGTGATAAACAGGAAAATCTGCACTGGTTTTGGGATTCGATCGTCGTTCGTAACATCCCGAATACTAAAAATGCGTGCGATATCGATTTTCTTGAGCCTCTCGCAAAGGATTTCATGAAAAAATACCCTTTCGCCAAAATGCAGAGCCGGTTGGCGGTGTCGGATCCTGCATCGTGGGCAAAAGAGAGCCTGACTTATGCTCAAAATGATGTTTTTTCGTCAGACCTCAAACGCGGGGAAATGCCTTCGGACAAATATAAGAAAAAGGGCCTAAAGATAGCCGAGGAACGGCTGACGCTCGCGGGATACCGCATGGGCGAGATATTTAATCAGGCGTTTGGAGCAAAACCGGCGGTGGCGTCTGCCGATGCGATACCGTGTAAGATCATCCGCAAGGTAATGTATCCGGTGACGCAGACGAGCTCGGTCAAACAGACGCTGGAAATCGCTCTGCTGGACCTATGCCCGACACCGGGCATGGCGCGGCCGATGTATAGTTTGTTTATCAACGGCAATATGGTTATGAAAGAATACGATGTCGTGCGGACATTTAAGACCGACGCTGAGGCTAGAAAATATGCCGCTGATAACAAGATCGCAGATGTGAGTTTTTGATCTCTCAACCAAATGACTCCAAACGAGACGCTACAATACTTTCGCGACCGCGAATCAGCGATCGTCGATGCGATCCGCGAGATCGTCAATATCGAGGCTCCGTCATATGATGCGGTGCAGAGCCGCGCGGTCGCAGATTGGATCGAGCGGGCCGCTCTTGCGACCGGAGCGGAACTGACGGTCGAACGTGTGGATGTGGCGGAGGGTGTGCACGTCATGATTCGAGCGTTTCCCGCGTCGGGGAAACACACCTTGCTGCTCGGCCACACCGACACAGTCCATCCGGTCGGCACAAATCTTAAAAATCTGACGCGGATCGAGGGTGATAAATTTTACGGCTGCGGCATTTTTGATATGCGGTCCGGCATTGTGCTGATGCTTGAAACCTTGCGGTTTTTTGCGGTGACCGGAACACGCCCAGCCCGGCCGATCACCATCTTGCTCTCATGCGACGAAGAGGTCGGCAGCCACAGCGGGCAGGAGTTTGTCGAGCGTGAGGCAGCGGATGCCGCCGAGTGTTTTGTATTTGAGCCGTCGGCTGAGGGCCGCGTAAAAACCGGGCGCAAAGGCACTGGGATGTACACACTTAAAGCTCACGGTGTACCCGCACACGCTGGGCTTGAACCCGAAAAAGGTGCTAACGCCATTGCCGAGCTCGCCCGTCAGATCGAGCATATCCACGCGGTCGCACGGCCTGAGATCGGCACGACCGTTAATGTCACAACCATTCGAGGCGGGACGACGACCAATGTCATTCCCGAACACGCGGAATGCGAGATCGATGTGCGGTTTAGTCAGATGGACGAGATTGACCGGATCGATGCCGAGTTGAGATCGCTAAGTGTGACCGACACCCGCGTGTCATTAGAACTTACGGGCGGGATCAATCGTCCGCCGCTTGAGCGGACGGATGCGGTAGTTGCTCGGTTTGAACGCGCCCGCGAGATCGGTACAAGTTTTGGATACGATCTTGGCGAAGCACAGGTCGGCGGCGGGTCGGACGGCAATTTTGTCGCAGCGGTGGGCGTGCCGGTTTTGGATGGCTTGGGAATCGCTGGTGACGGTGCACACACGCTCGAAGAGCATATTTTGGTGAGCGATATCGCAAATCGGGCGACGCTCGTTACCTTATTATTAAGTCAGTAAAACGATGCAAAAATGATCGATTGGATCGCGTTAAATATGACGCCCGGTGTTGGGGCCGCGGGCGGCGACGATGCTGCTGGAGCGGTTTGGTTCGGCGGATGCCGTGTTTCATGCACGGCGGACAGAGCTTGAATCTTTGCGGTTAAAGCCGGAGACCATCGACAGCATTATCAAGCGCGAGTTTTACGACCGTGCGGCGAATGAGCTTGAGCGGGTCAAAGAGCTTGGCGGCGACATATTGATTCTGGATGACGGCAGCTATCCGGCTCTGCTGCGTGAGATCGACGATCCGCCGCCGGTGCTGTATGTCCGGGGCGATTGGCAATCGTGTTTTGACCAGCCGTGTATAGGGGTGATCGGTTCGCGTAAATGCTCGACGTACGGCGAGAATGCGTCTGAGATGCTGTCGCGTGATCTGGCCTCGCGAGGGATAACGGTCGTTTCGGGGCTTGCTCGCGGGATCGATACTGCCGGACATCGCGGGGCGATACGCGGCCAGGGCAAGACCGTTGCCGTTATGGGAACTGGCTTAGACAGCGTTTATCCAAAGGAAAACAACGGCCTCGTTCGCGAGATAATAGCGGCGGGCGGATGCGTTGTGACGCAGTTTCCGCTTGGTACACCGCCGATACCGGAAAACTTTCCCTACCGCAACCGCATCATAAGCGGGCTGAGTCATGGTGTGGTGATCATCGAGGCGTCTGAGCGGAGCGGTTCGCTGATAACCGCGCGGCTCGCGATGGAACAAAACCGCGAGGTGATGGCCGTTCCGGGCAATATCACATCCAGAAATTCGTTTGGCACGAATTACCTAATCAAGACCGGCGCAAAGCTGGTGCAGCAATGGCAGGACATCGTCGCCGAGATGCCGAGCGAGATATCGGCAGCCATCTTACCGCCAAAGATAGACGAGCAAAAAGCCGAGGATGCGAAACGCCAGCCCGAGCTTGTGCCGGCGGACATGACCGACAACGAGCGCAAGGTCTGGGACGCTCTGACGGCCGACGAATCTACGCATATCGACTTGCTGCTTGAAGCCTCAGGATTGTCATTTGGCGATCTTAACAGTGCCCTCGTCGCTCTTGATATCCGCGATCTGATCCGCGTTTTGCCGGGAAAACATTATGCCCGCCGGATCTGATAGTTGAGGGTTTTGACATCCTAAAAAATTTCGCTATGCTCTAGCCTCGCATTGACAAGCTCAAGAGCGAGGTGTTAGAAGTCTTAAACGTCAGCACAAAAATTTAGGTGCTGGCGTATTTTTTTCAGAATATGTCAAAGAACCTGTTAATAGTTGAGAGTCCTGCAAAAGCAAAGACCATCGAAAAGATCCTCGGGAAAGATTTTCAGGTGAATAGCTGTTTTGGCCATATCCGCGATCTGGAAAAAGCCGGGATGGGTATCGACATCGAAAACGACTTTGAACCTAGCTATATCGTTTCTGACGATAAGAAAAAAGTCGTGAGCGAACTGAGGTCTTTGGCAAAAAAATCTGACGAAGTATGGCTCGCAACTGACGAAGACCGTGAGGGCGAAGCCATAAGCTGGCATTTGTGCGAGGTGCTCGGTCTCGACCCGATCACGACCAAACGGATCGTATTTCACGAGATCACCAAACCCGCGATCGAGGCGGCGGTAAAAAATCCTCGCACGGTGAATATGAACCTCGTTATGGCGCAGCAGGCTCGCCGAGTACTGGACCGCATCGTCGGGTTTGAATTAAGCCCTGTACTGTGGCGCAAGATCAGTGCGAGCGGTACAAACCTGAGCGCGGGCCGCGTGCAGAGTGTTGCGGTACGGCTTATCGCCGACCGCGAACGCGAGATCAACGCATTTCAATCTCTGAGCCATTTCAAGATCGAAGGATTGTTTATTGCCGATGATATAACCGGAAAATCTGTCACATTCAAAGCCGAGGGCAGAAAACAGGACAGTGCCGAGGATGCGGAAAAGTTTTTGAACGGGTGCGTTGGTGCTGATTATAAAGTGACCGATATAAAGGTTAAACCTGGTAAACGCACTCCGGCTCCGCCCTTTACCACCTCAACACTGCAACAAGAAGCATCAAGAAAACTGGGTTATGGCGTGGCACGGACGATGCAGATCGCCCAAAAGCTGTATGAAAACGGGCATATTACCTACATGCGTACGGACAGCGTCAGCCTGAGCGATACAGCGCTGGCCGACATTACGCAAACCGTGAGCGCCCTTTACGGCGACAGATATCAGCAATTTCGCAAATTCAAAAACAAAAACGAATCTGCACAAGAAGCTCACGAAGCCATTCGCCCGACCTATACGACCGCAACAACGATCAATGACCCGGAATGGCAAAAGTTATATGAGCTGATCTGGAAACGAACTATGGCGTCGCAGATGGCTGATGCTGAGCTGGAAAAAACTACGGTCAATATAGAGATCTCCACTAATAAAGAGGAGTTAACAGCGTCGGGCGAGGTGTTGAAATTTGACGGATTTCTGAAAGTCTATCGCGAAGATAAAGACGAGGACGAACAGGAAGAATCATCCGAAGGCCTTGTTGCCGCCGATGACGGTCGGGCAAATACTGCCGCTTTCTGAACTCAGAGCAACCGAACGGTTTAGCCGTGCCCAGCCGAGATACACAGAGGCATCACTGGTCAAAAAATTAGAAGAACTCGGCATCGGCCGCCCGTCCACCTACGCTCCGACGATCTCTACGATCCAGAAACGCGGTTATGTAGAAAAGCGGGATAAAGACGGCACGCCGAGGCCATTTCGCGTATTGGTATTAAAAAATGACGCCATCAGTAAACGCGAAGAATCTGAAAATACCGGTGCAGAAAAATCAAAACTGTTTCCGAGTGATCTAGGGCTCGTGGTGACGGATTTTCTGAAACAGCATTTTGACGCCATCATGGATTATGGCTTTACCGCCAAGATCGAGGGCGAGTTTGACGAGGTCGCCGCCGGCAAACTGAAGTGGAATAAAATGCTCGAGGAGTTTTACGGCCCATTCAAAAAGGACGTTGATAACACCATCGAAAATGCTGAACGTGCAAAAGGCGAAAGGGTGCTTGGCAACGACCCCGAAAGCGGTAAACCGGTGGTTGCCCGTATGGCCCGCTACGGCCCGATCATACAGATCGGCAGTGTTGACGAAGAGGAAAAGCCAAGATTTGCTAAGGTCCCGCCAGGACAAAGCATTGAAACCATTACGTTTGACGAGGCACTCGCGCTGTTTAAATTGCAGGACGCGATGGGCACGTATGAGGGCAAAGACCTGTCTGTCAGCATTGGCCGCTTTGGCCCTTATGTAAAATGGGGCGACGAATTTATCTCAATTCCCCGCGGCACGGACCTAGGCGACCGTTGACACCGAAAAAGCGATCGAGTTCATCAAAGCCAAACAGATCGCGGATGCCCCGGTTGGTGAGTTTGACAGTAAACCCATTACAAAAGGAACGGGACGGTTCGGGCCGTTTATCAAATGGGACGGTATGTTTATCAACGTGCCGCGTCGATACGATTTTGAGATCCTGACCCAGGCTGAGATGAACGAACTTATCGAAGCAAAGCGTGATAAGGAAGCAAACCGCTACATCCAACGCTGGGAAGACGAAAAGATCTCTTTGGAAAATGCCCGTTGGGGGCCGATCATTAAATTTGGCAAAAAGATCATTTATATCCCGAAAAAAGCTGATGGCAGCCGCGCAACCGCAGATGAGGCAGCGGCAATGACACTCGAGCAGGTAAAAAAACTCATCGAGGCCGAGGTGCCGGGAGCGTTTACTAAGAAAACGAGGCCCGCGGCTAAAAAGGCAAAGCCCAGGAAAGCTGCGAAGAGTAAGGTCCGATAAAATGACAGGCCTCGTAAGGTATTGCCAAAACGAGGGTTCTGAGTATAGAATTGCACTCTAGGCAAGCGATGAAAGTTCCGACAGCTAAACGGAATAATTTATTCCGGTGAGATCGGATGCGTATGAACGAAAATCTCCAATTCCTACAAGCATTCTTAAAAAATCCATTAAAGGTTGGCGCCATCGCGCCAAGTTCGCCGGAACTTGCGGCGGAGATGCTGGCGGGTATTCATCCGGACGATCATAATATTGTGCTTGAGTTGGGCGTTGGTACGGGTGCGATAACTAAATTCTTACGTGGAGCGATCCCCAGCCGCGACTCATACCTCGGTATCGAACTGGACGGCGACCTCGTAAAAACTCTAAACAAAAACTTTCCCGATATGAATATTATTCAGGGAAATGCGGCTGAGGCATATTCGATCCATCAGGAATTGGGCCTCGGAAAGGTTCGTTATCTCGTTTGCTGTCTGCCGTTTGTTTCCCTGCCAAAAGAGGTCAGCGATAGCGTATTGACCGAGATCGCTAAGTTTATGGACGAAGGCTGTGAGCTGCGCATCTTCCAATATGCACACGGATATTTTCTACCGCCGGCGATCAAGCTGCGTGAGTTTTTGAAAAATCGTTACGGCACATCACGACGCAGCCCGCTAGTACTTAAAAACATGCCGCCCGCATTTACGCTCACCTGGTCGACTATTTAGCTGATTTGAAACATTTCCCCGATGTTTGTGGTATAAATAGCTAAATCTCGTCATAAAGATTCAATTAAATTTTCAGGAGAACTAAGTAATGTTAAAACGCAAAGTTTTAGGCGTATTTTTGCTTGTCAGTGTCATGTTGCCGGGTCTAACCTTTGGCCAAACAAAGGTTTTCGAAGCGCCGAAAGAGGTGATGGACAAGATAAAAGACGAGGGTATGAACCGGTCGCAGGTAATGAAAACCCTCGGCTACATGTCCGACGTGATCGGCCCGCGTCTGACCGGCAGCCCCGGGCTCAAACGCGCTAACGAATGGACACGCGACCAACTGACATCGTATGGCCTGCAAAACGCACATCTCGAATCGTGGGGCCCATTTGGACGCGGCTGGACGCTCAAGAAATTTTACGCGATGGTCGACGGCCCGGTGGCATTTCCGATGATCGCTTATCCAAAAGCTTGGTCACCCGGAACGGACACTCTGATCCCGGCACCAGTCGTCGATCCAAAAGCAAAGGGCAAAACCCCGGTTGCGACAGGCAAGCCAAATACTGCTTATACTGCGGAAGTCGTGCGTTTTACCGCTACAAAAGAAGAAGAACTCGAACAGTACAAGGGCAAGCTCAAGGGCAAGATCGTGCTTGTCGGAGCTATCCGCGAGGTCAAGGCTCATTTCGAAGCTGAGGGCAAACGTGCCGGCGAAAAGGAATTGCTCGATCTCGCCGACGCTCCCGACCCGGCAACAGTTCGCCGTCCGGCCGGGCCTCCCGCGGGTTTGCCGAATAATTTTGCTCAGGCACAGCAGTTTAACTCACGCCGCATGCGTTTCTTATCGGAAGAGGGAGCCGCTGTTTTGATAGACGCCGGCCGTGGCGATGGGGGGACGATCTTTGTCCAACAGGCGACAGCCGTCCAACCGGCTCCGGCCGCAGCGGGTGCTCCACCAAATCCGCCGGTCCGTCTGTATGACAAAACCGCGACCATTCCGATCCAAGTCAGTGCCGCTGTCGAGCATTTTAACCGCGTCGCACGCATGATCGATGCCGGTGAAAAGGTCACGATGACGGTCGATCTGGGCGTCGAATATCAGGATCAGGACCCTAACGTCTACAACACGATCGCCGAGATCCCCGGCACCGACAAAGCAGATGAGATCGTCATGCTCGGCGGCCATCTAGACTCATGGCAGGGCGGAACCGGAGCAACCGATAACGGTGCCGGATGTGCAGTCATGATGGAAGCAGTCCGCATTTTGCAAGCCGCCGGCCTCAAACCACGCCGTACGATCCGCATCGCTTTATGGTCCGGTGAGGAGCAGGGTTTGCTCGGCTCGCGTGCTTATGTCAAGCAGCATTTCGGCTATCTTGGCGACGGCACGGCACCTGCGTTTGGCGGTGGTGGTGGAGGCGGCGGGCAAAATGTTGCTCCGCTTGCTCTTACCAAGCTGCCGGAGTACGACAAACTCTCTGCCTATTTCAACATCGACAACGGCACCGGCAAGGTCCGCGGCGTTTATATGCAGGGCAACGAAAACGTGCGTCCGATATTTCGCAGCTGGCTGGCCCCGTTCAAAGATATGGGTGCAAACACGCTGACGCTTGCAAACACCGGTGGTACGGACCACCTTGCGTTCGACGGCATCGGGTTGCCGGGATTCCAGTTTATCCAGGATGCGATCGAGTACGACACCCGTACGCACCACTCAAACATGGACGTCTTTGACCGCATCCAGCCTGACGATATGAAACAAATGGCGATCATCCTCGCAGCATTTGTTTATCAAACAGCGATGATGGACGACAAGATGCCGAGAAAGACACCGAGATAGTTACCAGTCTTTTCGACGCAACTAATCGCCCGGATCTGTCGTAATTTTCTACAGATCCGGGCATTTTTGTTTTTGAATTTTATGGAATTGAGTTAAAATCTTGGCGTCTCAACACAAAACATATGACTAACATCCAATTTCAACGCGGGGCCGTCGATGCCTCAACCGCGATCAGCAGTGCGTGGGAACTGATCAAAGGAAATTACGGTTTGTATCTAGGGGTCGCCGTTGTCGCGATGGTGCTCACGGGCTGCATCCCGTGCCTTAATATATTCATCATGGGCCCGGTCATGGGCGGCGTTTATTTCTTTGCATTGCGTGCAATGCGAAATGAGCCGATCGAATTTGGGATGATGTTCAAAGGCTTTGAGAAATTTGTCCCGCTGATGGTCATCGGCCTGATACAGGCGATTCCCGGCATCATCGCCAGGTCATGCAATACGGTGTCAGGTTTGGACAGCTCGGCCTCGGCGGTGGACGTAACCGCGAGATCAATTTCTTTATGGCGTCGGATCAGGACGTTGCGATCGCGAGCGGATTAGTTATAGTTGCGGTCGTCGTGGGTTTATTTTTCGCAATATTTGCTTTGGTTTGGTGGCTAGTATTTTTCTTTGCGATACCGCTCGCGATGGAATATGACCTCGGCCCGGTCGACGCGATCAAGCTCAGTGCTCAGGCCGCGATGACCAATATCGGCGGGCTGATCGTGCTGTTGATCCTCAAGGTCCTTGTAACGCTTCTGGGCGTGCTAATGTGCGGTATCGGCGTCATCCTGGTTTCGACACCGATCATCTACATCGCAAACGCATTCGTCTATCGACAGGTGTTTCCTTACATTGAGCAGCAATTTAACATGGCCCCGCCTCCGCCAACCGCGTACGGTGATTTTGGCCAAGGAATGGCGTAGGTTATAGAGCCAGCTCCATAAATAAAACGTCGGAATGCGGATTATCGTAATACGGCGGAATGGCTTGAAAGCCGTGAGACTCATATAGTTTCACGGCTTTTCCCATCTTCGGCGGGTAAGTGTCGAGCCGCATCTTTGAATAGCCGATCTCGCGGGCGTCATCAATCAGTTTTTCTATCAGCGACACGCCGACTTTGTGACCGCGAAAACCGTCGCGGACAAACAGACGTTTCATCTCGCATATGCCGTCTTCAAGCTTCCTCATTGCAATACAGCCTGCGAGATCGTCGTCCGAATACGCGAGATAGAGCCGTCCGTCCGGCATCGCATATTTTCCTGGCAATGTTGCGACCTCGTTCTCAAAATCCTGAAAGCACAACGACATACCGAGCCAAGTTTCGTATTCGCGAAAGAGCGTTTTTGCCTCGGCTATCTGTTCGTCTGTTTCGGCTTGGGTGATCGTGAGCATATTTTTATCGTATGGTATAACATTATTCTTTTATGGAACTAGCAGTCGAGAAATACAAGGTCAAAGACGAACCGTTTTATTTACCCATCGGACAGGAGGTCGAGCTTTTCGAAGCGGCGTTTGCGGCAAAGCTGCCCGCGATGCTCAAAGGCCCGACGGGCTGCGGCAAGACGCGGTTTGTCGAATACATGGCGCATCGCCTAAACCGCCCGCTCATCACCGTCGCCTGTCACGAAGACCTCTCCTCGACCGATCTCGTCGGCCGCTTTCTGCTCGAAGGCGAAGAAACCGTCTGGCACGACGGCCCTTTGACGACCGCCGTTCGCCACGGTGCGATCTGCTATCTCGACGAGGTCGTCGAGGCCCGCAAAGACACCGTCGTCATCATCCACCCGCTCACCGACGACCGCCGCCGTCTGCCGATCGAAAAACGCGGCACCGTGATCGAGGCTCCCGACGATTTCATGCTCGTCGTCTCGTACAATCCGGGCTACCAGTCGATCCTCAAAGATCTCAAACAATCCACGCGCCAACGCTTCGTCGCGATGGAATTCGACTACCCAAACGCCGAGGCCGAAGCCGAGATCGTCGCCAAAGAAGGCGGCATCGACATCGACACCGCCGCCGACCTGGTAAAGATCGGCCAAAAGGTCCGCAACCTCCGCGGCCACGGCCTCGAAGAAGGCGTCTCAACCCGCCTACTCATCTACGCCGCCCAAATGATCGCCCAAGGCATCTCCCCCATCGCCGCCGCCGAAGTCGCCATCTGCTCCCCCATAACCGACGACCGCGAGCTGCAGCGAAGTATCAGAGAGATCGTGACGACGATAATTTGAACGAGGGTCCGTCGTGGCTGAAAGCCACTAATGGAATAGCGTCGGGTGAAACCCGACGGGCATCGATCGGGCGGGCTCTGTCCCTGTAAGGGACAAACATGATTCATACGTCCCTTACAGGGACGAAAACGCTTGACGCTCTGATCGTCGGGATTCTCCCGACGCTATTTCATCTTTCCCTTTCAGGGAATGTCTTCATATTTCGCGTCATCTTTTATATGTATCGCGTCATTATTAAGACAAAGCTCGTCAATATCGAGAAAACATATATCAGATTCGAAAAGAAGCACTGCATTATGAAGACAAAGCACGTAATATTTTATTCGCCCCACTACACCTTTCATCCGACGTTTGTGACTATCGAAAAAACTCTTTTCACATTTAATAAAACGTGCTATCTTTCTCTTCAATGAGGGTGAGAGATGCTTTATTTCGACATTAAGAGGATCTTAAAGACACGCGGGATCGACGAGCCGTATCGTTGGTTGGTCAAGAACGGTTTTGTGCCGCAGACGGTGCATTCGTGGCTGAATTATCAGCTCGGCTACATCAAGCCCGACCACCTCGAACGCCTCTGTCTGCTGCTCAACTGCACGCCGAACGACCTTTTCGACTGGCGCGAGGACGGCAAAACCGTCGTCCACGACACCCACGCCCTCCGCACCCTCACCAAACAGAAAAACGACATCCAAACCACCCTCCGCGAACTCCCGCTCGACAAACTGGAGAAGCTGGGCGAGATGCTTGAGGAGTTAAAGAAGGTGGATACGGACTAGAATTTCGGGAAAGGAAATGTCCGAGCGGAAAATCGAAACCAAAAGCTATCGAGTTTTTTGATCTCGTCTTCGTGGTACTTGGCGACATAATTCGCTCCGCATTCAGGATAAACGCCGTAGCCGTCCTTTTCGCGTGAGGTGTAAATTAGATATCTTTCGCCTTTAATTAAGGGAAGGTCGTTGCACATTCCTTTGGCGTCGAATCCCCAGAGCACATCGATCGTTTTTGAATTGCCTCCTTTCCACTGCTTATCAACCTTAAGTGTCGCTAAAGAAATAAAGTTTGGATTTATGGTTTGAGGCGCATCCTTGTAATCAACGACGGTACCGGCAAACACGAGGTCATACCCTCGGAACTTAGCGCGTATACTCGGATCAGAACATGAACAGGCATATCCAATGCTCGAGCCAAAAAGCATGAAAACTGTTATACCTAGAATGAATCGAAAACGCATATAAGGGTTGTATTCGATAAGATGTGTTTACCTAAACATAAGTTGGATGGGCCTATGCTACCAAAAACCGTCGTATTTTGTATTGCCGTTGTTTTTCTATTCGGATGTCAGCCAAGCATTCCTTATACAAATTCAACCATTGAGAAATATCCTGTCGTCTGGTTCGCGCCGATCAACGATCCCAACAAACCCGACTGGGAGATATTGCCGCAGGAGGCGAAGGCGGGGGAGGTTATTTTGTCGAAGCGGAATGAGCTTGGCATTTTGTCGAACTTTGCGGCGACGCCGTTTGAGCTTTATGGCAAGCGGTACGCGAGCGTCGAGGGCTTTTGGCAGATGATGCTTTATCCTGAGGGGCCGGACGACGAGCGTGCGAAAGACAAACGTGTGACCTGGAAATATACCCGCGAACAGGTCGCCCAGATGACCGCCTTCGAAGCAAAATCCGCCGGTACGCTCGCCGAGGAAAACATGAAAACCCTCGGCATCGATTGGGTGACGTTCGACGGCAAGCGTTTCCCATACCGCTCCGCCACTCCCGGCGAACACTACAAACTCATCCTCGCCGCCATGCGTGCCAAAGCCGACCAAAACCCCGAAGTAAAACGCATCCTCCTAGCCACCGGCGACCTCACCCTAAAACCCGACCACCACGGCGAAGAAAACCCCCCGCCCGAGTGGAAATATTACGACATCTGGATGCAGATAAGAAAAGAATTAACCGCAGATAAACGCAAATGAACGCAAATATCAAGGCATAGCCGATCTGCGTGTATCTGCGTCCATCTGCGGTAAACTTACCTCAGCAATTCGATCACCATCCCGTCACCGAATCCAAGCGAACGCCGATTTAGGGAGTGCCGCCGATGCGGACAAAGTCCATATTAGTATTGAACGTCGTGGGCGATCCGAAAACCTGGCCTGTTCTCGGATCAACGATCCCGCCTGTCGGCCTGGCGATCTGCCTGAGATGGAGCCCGGTTGCGTCGCAGACAAATTCGTGGCCGATCGATTGTGCTATCGCAGTTTTTGTTTCGTATATCGTGCCGTTTGGCGTTGTTAACTGGTTATTCAGCGTGATCAGATTGTTTCCGCCGGTAATGAACGTCAGCAGCTTGCCGTTCGCGACCCTCCAGGTGAAACGTGACTCGCCCGTCTTGACCTGATGAACCGTTAGGTCAGACGAGCCGGTTGTCACAGTCTCGACGTTGTTATAGCTGAGCGAACCCGTATGATCCGGATTGAGCGTCAGGACGCGGCCGCCGGAGATGTATTTCGTCGATTCGGAACCCGCATAGATCCCGAGACCTTTTTGCTCGAAGTAACGCTTTGCCGAAGCGGTCGTTTCCTGCCATGTACCGGCGGGGCAGGCGCAGACGTTGCTCGACGCCGGTTGTGCCGTAACGTTGATGTCACTGGCCTTTTTCGAAGTTGTGGTCGTTCGGACAACGAGGAACTGCTTATCGCCGTCGCAGGTCGATACAGTTGCGGGCATTTCGCCAAACGCTCCGTCTGGCTCAAGACGCCACGCCGTGCGTGAATCTGCGGGGCCAGCCAGTTGGGAAAGTTCGTAGACATTACCGCGCACAAAGGTTATCAGCTCGCTTTTCAGCGTATAAGGCTCAACGACCGGGCTCGCGACCCGCGTGCTGCCGTTGACCGTACGGGTCGCCGGAGCCACCGGATATGAGGGCATTGGGCGGCCATCTGGCATTCGAATAGTTTTGCCGAAATATGCCTTTGCAAATTCGCCAAGCATATCCGGTGAGACCGCATCGAGGATCGTACGCGTATTATCAAGAAATGCCTTTACACGCGGCGGCCCGTAGTGGCCGAGCCAGAGATAGAACGGTACTGCGGCATACGTTAATCGATTGATCGGAAAACTCGGAATATCACGGTCGAAAGTCGTGATGTAACGAGGATCGTAACCCGGAACGACCATATAGGCGAAATAATTAGGCGTAGCTTCGACCAGCCAGCCATCTCTCGGCATGCCCGGCCAAGTCGCGTATTGGACGCAGTGAAATACCTCATGGGAGAGATTAAAGAGGAAACGGTTACCCCCTGAGTCGTCGAGGGTATCCTTGTAATAAGTCACCGCACATTCACTCCAAGGGGATGGTCGGGTCAATGCACGAGTGTCACCTTTATGAAATCCTCCGTTCGGCCCGTCACCCTCAGCTGAAACGTAGCTCGTGAACAAAAGAGTGATGTCGCCAAGATTAGGGTTGCCCTCCAGTCTTTCTAAAGAGTTGCCGATCGCTGCGGCGGCCTGATCGATGTGCCGCTTAATGGCTTCCCTGTTGTTGATAGGCATTGAGGTCGGATGAATTGCCCGAAGAGTCGCCGATCTGGTACCCCAACGAATATTGGCAGTGGTTATCACTTCGCAAGGTTGTGGCTCGATCCTGACCGGATCACCGGGATCCGTGTAATCAAAAAAGGCAAGATAGCCCGGCTCCATGCAATTCCGCCATTCCTGCGACCGCGCGGTCTGCGGCAATAGACAGAATAGAAAACCAATAGCGAGCAATGCTGAGCGGATCATTACGTGCCCGCGGGCTGACAGAATTGTGCTGCGTCGCAACGGTTGTCGAGTAATAAAACGAGCGATCATATTTATCCTCCCGGGTTTGCCAAATCTAGCCCGACGATTATATCACCGCTAAAGCAGGCAGATAAGACAATAATCAACCGCAAATAACCACGAATAAATGCGGATAAGAAATTGCCGACTATTTGTCTTGGATATTCAGTACAGAATTAACACTCATTTAACACTCAATTCACCTCCGGTTAACTTGGCCACCCTAACCTACTCCTTGCCGCATTGAAATTAATAGTTTTAGAGACTTGAGAGGACACGGGGGAGACGGTTTTCGAGCGATAGCTGTATCGCCGGCCGCCTTTCTTTTCACAAAGGAGCGATGATGAAAACGAACCGCTGGTTACGAACATTCACGAGCGTATCAATACTAATATTTGCATTTATTATCAACATTTCGGCTCAGGCCGATCAGGGCCGGATCGCCGGCAACGTGACCGACGCAAACGGTGCGGTCGTGCCAGGAGCGACGGTGACCGTTACAAACGACCTTACGGGCGAGGCCCGCACGGTGAGCGTTAAGGGCGACGGTTCGTTTATGATCATCGCGTTAAAACCTGCGAAATACTCGATCGCGGCGAGCGGCGGCACTTTTGACACGACGCGAAAGTCGGTCGAGGTGCTCGTCGGGCAAGAGTTAAATCTGGACATCGTGCTGCAGATCAAAGGGCAGTCGGTACAGGTCGATGTCGTCTCAGGTGAAGACACGATCGTTAACACCGCCTCAGCCGGCATGAGCGCAAACGTCAATCAACGCGAGGTCGAGGGGTTGCCGATCAACGGCCGCCAGCTATCGCAGCTATATCTGCAGGCTCCGGGCGGCGTCAACAGCGGCAGCGGGACATTTTCGGACATTCGCTTTTCGGGCCGCGCAAATAACCAAAACGTCGTTCGCTACGACGGCGTCGAGGGCACGGCGATCATCGATTCGAGCCCGGGTAATCTGAACGGTGAGATACCATCGCCTTTCCGGCTGCAATCGAGCCTCGAAAATATTCAGGAGTTTCGCGTAGATTCGAGCAACTTCCCAGCCGAGTTTGGCACCGGAACGGGCGGCCAGATCAGCGTCGTGACCAAGAGCGGCGGCAACCAGTTTCACGGCTCGGTGTTTGAATACATGCGGCGGACTGGACTCGATTCGCGTAACTTTTTTGACAACATCTCACCCGGCATCGCAAAGAGCCCGCTGACGCTCGACCAATTTGGCGGATCGATCGGCGGACCGATCATTAAGAACAAGTTGTTTTTCTTTGGCAGTTACGAACGCTATCGCGGACGTTTTGGCCTGAACTTTGTCGAGGCCGCACCTATAACCGATACGGCAAGGCTATGTGCCCCGCCGGTCGGAACCGGCACACTAAATTGTCAGATCGGCGGCGTTAATTCGCCGAACTTAGCTTTCCTCACAGCTTTCCGTTCGCCAAATGCGGTCGTGATACCAGGTGCTACAACGGCAGCGGGGTTTGAGATCGTTCAGCTCCAAGCAAATCAAAAGACCGACGAAAAGGCATACGCCGCACGTTTCGATTACCAGTGGAACGACCTAAACAAGATCTACTTTCGCTTTTTCCGCGACGAGGGAACAGACATCGCCCCTGAGGGTGTTTCGGGCCGTGTGGTCACTATCTCAGCCGTTCCCCAGAACGGCGTTCTCGGCTGGCAGTCGATCCTCCGTAAGGACGGCACGTTGATCAATGAATTTAAGGTCGGTTACAACGGTGCTCGCACACGCGTTAACGGCAGTGCTCCGACGGTCAACGGCGTCGATTTTTCGGCACTCATCCTTAACATTTCTGGCAGCGTCGCAAATACCGGCATTGCCGGACAGGGCACTTCGTCAGGTATCTCGATACCGGGCGGTTTGGTTCGTGCAAACTCGGCGACCAACGGTCGCGGACAGCCATACACGCCTTACTCGTTGGGTTTTATCGATAGCCTTAACTATATTCGTGGCAATCACAATTTCAAATTTGGCGGCGAGGTCCGCATGATCCGTATGTATACCGACCGTCTCGGCGGCACGACGTACACATTTTCGAGCCTCGCAAACTTTCTGACCAATACACTTTCGTCCGTTCAGTATCTTGGCGACGTAAGTGCCGCCAGCCCTTTCAATAACGGCCTGACCGGCCAGCGTCTTGCCAAACAGGAGTATTACATCGGCTACGGACAGGACGAATGGAAGATCCGTCCGGGCCTTACCTTAAGCTATGGCCTGCGTTACGAATATTACTCACCGCTGCGCGAGGCCAACAACGGACAGGTGCTGTTTGATATTAAGGCGGGGACGCTGCGTCCTTCGTCTGAGGCGGCATTTAAATCGTCAAACACAAACTTTGGCCCTCGCATAGCTATGACATGGTCGCCCAATCAGGACGGCGCAGGATTTTTTGGCGGCGGTAAGACAGTTCTCCGAGGCGGATTTGGTATGTATTACGGCCCCGGACAGACCGAGGACCAGATTCAACCTATCGAAAGCGATCGAGTTAGCTCGACGCTAACGAGCGGAGCACTCCTCGCGTTCCCGGCAAATCTTCCCGGCATCGTCAGCAACTTTGCGACAAACGTAAATAACCGCAGCTATCAGCCGCGTGCATATTCTAATGACTATAAGATCCCTGAAAAGATCTATCAGTACACATTCTCGTGGCAGCAGCAGCTGCCGTATGACATCACATCGACGGTTGCTTATGTCGGCAGCCAGGGCCGCAATCTGTTTTTGCGAAGCGTCGCAAACAAGATCAAACCCGGCCAAACGACGATCCTGGACGGCACCGCATTGCCAAATACATTTGGCGTGGTCAACCGGACAAACGCCGGCGGACAGGTCATCGCGGTCAATACGATCCGCGAATTTAGCATCGTTAGCGGAACAAATTCGGTGCAGAATCCTTACGCCGAGGTCGATTACAAAACCTCGGGTGGCGACGACCGTTACAACGCTCTACAGCTTTCTTTCCAGCGAAGCTCGCGTTCGGGGCTGACGATGAACGCTCAATATACGTTTGCCAGCAGCTATGGTACGAGCGCGGGATCGAACGAGGCTCGCACCTCGGCACAGCTTGATAATTTTGAGGCCGACCGCGGCCGCAACAATTTCGACGTGCGTCACACATTTAACATTAGTGCCCTATATCACCTGCCGTTTGGCAAGGGCAAACGGTTCAATCTTGACGGTGTGGCAAACACACTACTCGGCGGCTGGGAGATCGGCGGTATCGCAAACGCAAGAAGCGGCGTACCCGTCGAAGTGCTGATAACGCGGCCCGACGTCGTTATCCAATGTAACGCCCCGGGCGGATGTCCGAGAGGTGATGGTACGTTCTTTGCCAATGGGTTTGTCGCACAGCTACCGTCATTTGGGGCAAGCTTTCCGGCATTGCCGACGGGCTTTATTGCGGTCGTCAACACACCGGGCGGCGGCAATTCGCGTAACATCCGCCGGCCTGACCTGATCGCGGGCGTAAATCCTTATTTGAACAACGACCGCAACTTTATTAACCCGGCGGCGTTTGCTACACCGACACCGGGCAATTGGGGCAATCTCGGCAGAAACCAGTTGTCGGGGCCGACATTTCGTCAGATCGATATGATACTCGCAAAGCGTTTTCACATAACGGAAACGATGAATGTCGAATTCAGGACCGAGGTATTTAATATCTTTAACCAGACGAATTTTGCCAACCCATCGACCACACTGGCGCTTGCTTTGCCGACATTGACCTTTAACACAGGAACATCGGTCTATACGGCAAGCACGTCAAACGTGATTCAGCCGGGACAGGCATACACACAATCCGCGGCAGGCTCAACCTTTGGGCTGCTCCGCTCGACGGTTGGTAGGACCGTTGGGTTGGGATCGAACAGGCAGATCCAGTTTGCCTTTAGGTTTAACTTCTAAAAGGCGGTTTGATCCTGAGATCATAAAAGAGGCTCGTCAAGAGCCTCCTTTTTGTTGTTACTAAATTATTTCGTTTTTGTAACATCTGAGCGGGAAATATGTCGTAAACTATCTTTCGCTCGGAGGGGAACATCAAAATGAAGAAGAAAAGGCTCGAAGCAAAACTTACCAAGACGAAAAAGAAGCTCGCGAAAACAAAGTCGCAGTTGGACGAAATGTTATCGATAATGGAAGCGAGTGGAATGCCCAAGTCAGGATCCAAGTCGGTAGTGGGTGAAAAACCACTACTAAATGCCAAACCGGCACCTAAGGTAGCAAAACCTCAAACTTCGCCCACAAAAACCACGAGAACACCCGCTAAGAAAATTGCTTAATAGATTTGAATTTCTAGAGGCTCATTAAGAGCCTCTTTTTTTATCTAGTAGCCGTTGATTTGGGTTCACGCGGATCGTAGGGAGCCGCTTGATATTTTTTGACCGCATCCTGGGCGTTATCGTAATTATCACCCAGATCGGCGGCTCGTTTATACGCTGCAACCGCACGTGTCCTGTCACCTTTGCCATCGTAGGCGTTGCCCATTTTGATATTTGACCAGACCGAAAGCCAGGCCGGATTAAGGCTGCCGCTCAAGGCCGCTTTGAAATTGTCGACCGCGACGTCATAGTTTCGCTGTTCGAGAAACAGGAGGCCAAGGTGATAGTAGATCCATGAATTGGATTTATCGAGCTTTAGAGCCGCCTCAAATTGCTGCTGTGCTTCAGGATAATTTCCCTCTTTCAACTGCTCAATGCCGCGGCGAGCAATGGACGAAACACGTAGGTCGGGCGAGATACGCAGCAGCTTATAGCTAGGGTCGATGACGACAGCGATCGGCCGCCCGGTCGATTCGATGTTAAAGTCCGCACTCGTTTCCTGCATATCAAGGGTGACGGTTGAGAGGCCAAAATCTCCCTCGGACCGGAGTTGGACATCTACCGGCAGCTTTAGATTGTCGTAATTTTGTTTTACTGTGCCGCGGGTGACAAATTTGCCTCCGCGCGTCCTGATGATCAGATAATCACTCGTAAATTCCGGTACGCCGGTTCCCTCAACCCAGCGGGCAAAGAAGTAACGTAAGTTTTCACCGCCTACCCGGGACGAAAGTTTTTCAAAATCGTCGATCGACGCCGATTTGCCGCGATATTCCTGCAAAAAGGTTTTTAATAATTGGTCAAATTTTGCTGGGTTTAATGTGTCGCGGAGCAGTTTGAAAACGAACGCCCCTTTGGCGTACATGATGTATTGATAGGCGCTGCTCTGATCATCGAGATCTTTTGGTGCACGCAGCAACGACGATGTTTGCTCAAATGTGAGCGATTTTTCTAGCAACTCGCGGCGTATCGCATCGAGCTTTGCTCCGTCCAACTTACTCTCACGTAACGTGAACGCGCTGTATTCGGCCAACCCCTGCGACAACCAAGCATCGTCAAACGATTTGAGCCCGACGGTCAGTCCCCACCATTGAAAAGCGGCCTCACGCTGGAGACGTTCGACGGTGACATCGCGGGCCTCTTCGAACTGGCGGTTGGCGATAAAGAGCATCCCTGTCGACGAATAAAAATCGAGACTGTCGTCATCGATCTGAGCGACGATCAGACGCGTGCCGCTGGCGGGTGCTCCAAAGCGTTTTGTATAAAAATCGAGCGCCGTGCCGAGCGTTTCCGCATATTTCGCGACGTTGGCGTCGTTGCCGGGCCTTGCCAAAAACTGGATGTCATAATCAGCAATACGCAGCGTTTTGGCCGCATACTTGCCGTAGGCAAAGTTACCGATCAGAGCCGGTGTCGATTGCACAAAACGCGATTTAGTGCCGGTCGTCGTGACCGGAACGGTACTGTAACCCGTCAGAGTGAGCCCCCCTGGAATTGCAATACTAATGTCTGATGTCGCTGGGTCGGCGGCATAATCGTGAAACGGAAACCAGCGTGCCGCGTACATCAGATAGCCCTGATTGTCGCCGATGTAAGCAAGCCGTTTGTTGAGCAGTGGCCCGCCCGCAGGCAGATCGAGGATGCCGTTGTATTTGAAACGCAGCGTGATCGGCATTCCTTTTACGACATTTTCACCCAGGTCAATACGCACATGCGGGCCGAGGTCGGTACTCGCCGATTGGTCCTGAATAAACGTGACCTGTGGAGCTGACGGCGTCACTGGTTTTGGTGTCGGACGAACTGCGGGCTTCGTCTGAACCGCAGGCGTTGTCGGCATCATGCCGCCGCCGATACGTGTAACGGAATCGACCTTTAGGCTGCCGTTTAGCTCAAATGAGACCGAGCGAGTGTCCTCGAGCGGCGTAAATGTGACATCGACGGTCGCGTTGATCTTGCGTTCCGTGGGCATGAGCGACACGTCCATCACATAATTTGTGACGTCAAACGGCGTTCTTTTTACTTGTTGGGCGATGGCCGGCAGCGTGAACAGCGACGCAACGGCGGCTATTTTGACGAGGTGAGTAATAAACTTTTTCATGTCGAGTTTCAGCAAATACTGTCCGATCAAATGTGCTCTCTTAGGATGTGCGCAAATCCTAAATCGTTTGCTTTTTGCGCGGGTTTGTTAATTGTCGCGGTAAAAATCGACCGAAATAGCCTTTTCCGCCAATTGTCTCCCAAACGCGGCAACCGCCTGATGCTCAGGATGATCGGTATAAGCATCGAGAGCGACCCTATCCGGAAATGTCGCGACGAGCCCCGTATCGAACGAGCGGTCGAGATGCAAAACGTCAGCACCGACATCAAACGAGACGATCTCAGGGATCACGCCGGTAAGCGCTTTTAGTCGGTCACGGTGGTCTTCGCGTGCGGCTTCGTCCGTTTCGGGTTTATATTTCCAGCAGACAATATGGATGAGCATCAATGTATTTTCGCATAATCCGGCCAATTTAATTAACCTTGGATAAGTTCTCTGAAACCGTTGTTGATGGATAGACGAAATACTAACTAACTATATGTATAAAGAATTTATCGCACCCCTCGAAGACCTCGCTGCAACCGCCCTCGACGGCATAGCGGGCCTTTTAGGAAATACCGGAAAAAGTCTCAGCGGACCGCCGTCCGACGGCAAGGTGATCTTGCCCAATGATCTGTTTGCTCAGCCCGATGTGCAGACCGAATGGTGGTACTACACGGGCCATTGCAAGAGCGAGAGCGGAAAAGAATTTGGCTTTGAGCTTGTATTTTTCAAACGCCGGACTGACCTCGACCGGATCGGTATCGTGCCGATGACCGTGCTTGCAAACCCGATGTATTTTGCCCATTTTGCGATATCGGATATCGACGAGCAAAAGTTTCGCTATGAGCATATCCGTAGTTTCAACAAGCCTTTTGACGTGCCGGTTTCGATGAATGAGACGGCGTGTGACATACGCTTGGGCGACTGGTCGCTGCGTGAGGTTGCTGGTAAGCATATCCTGCACGGCACGCTTGAGGGCGGTTATGTTTTCGACGCCGTGCTCGAATCGGACAAACCTTTGGTTTTGAATGGAGATGGCGGCATCACACGCAAAAAAGACGGTTCGTCAAAGCATTTTTCCTACACACGGATGAATGTCAGCGGGCAAACATCGACCGATGGTCATGTCGAGAAATTTACCGGCTCGGCTTGGATGGACCGCGAATACGGCATTTGGGGCCCGGGCAACTGGGATTGGTTTAGCATACAATTTGACGACGATACTGAGCTGATGATCTATCAGTTTAGCGGGGAGGCGGATGAGCTGGCCGGGGCTTCGACCGGCACGTTTGTCGACCGCGATGGAGCTTGTAAATATCTTGAGCGAAAAGATTACGAGATAGAGGTATTATCCACTTGGACGAGCGAAAAAACCGGAGCAGAATATCCGAGCAGATGGAAAGTCAGTGTCGAGAGTTTAGGTATTGATATTGAGATCGCCGCGCTGATCGCGGACCAAGAACTGGACACGCGCGGTACGACAATGATCGTTTACTGGGAAGGTGCGTGTAAGGTTTCCGGGAGCAAGGACGGCAGCAGCATAAGCGGCAAGGCGTATGTCGAACTTGTCGGTTACGACCTGTCGCATGAACACGCGGGTCTAGGAGATTTTTTGTTTGGCAGTAAGTTTGGCGAACTAACAGCCATGTTTGGCTAATCTTCGTTTGATTCGCACCATTTACGCGTCACTTCGTGGCGGTGGTCGAACATCTTTTCGAGCTTGGGCACAACAGCAAACGGTGCGGCGAGCGTACCTAAAAACCACATTGGCGGCTCGTATTCGACCTCGTCCCGCAACATTGCTCCGTCGGCGTGCGGCGTAATGATATGGCGGTGCCGCCAGTTTTTGAACGGGCCGGAGACTTGCGTGTCCTCAAACATCCGCTGCGGTTCAAACGCGGTGTGCTCAGCGACCCATCGAACAGTTATCAACCCAAGTATTTTTGTATCAAAGATCGCCTGCGAGCCAATTACCGAGATGTCGGCTTTTTGGATGATCGTGGCGTCTTCCCACGGCGGCATCAGCCGCTCGAAAGCGTCCGGCAATTCATGAAAAGCGAAAACCCGCTCGGGCGACGCTTTGAACACACTTTCTTTTACAAATCTCATTATTATTGACCTTAGCACACGCGGATATTGGATTTACCTTTGAAATTGGAGCGGGAAACTGCTTTAATACCTCAAATCATATGAAAGAAGCCGCAACCGACCTCGGAGCGATCTATAACGACGAGATCTCAAAAGCAAAGATCTGGCAGGTCATTGGTGCGTCCGCCGTCGGGACGATGATCGAATGGTACGACTTTTATATTTTCGGCAGCCTGGCGACAGTCATCGCACCGCTTTTTTACCCGCCTGGAAAATCAGACATTTGCGTACATCGCCTATCTCGCTACATTTGCGGTCGGGTTTGTCGTTCGGCCATTCGGCGCGTTGTTTTTCGGGCGAATCGGCGACATTGTAGGGCGAAAATATGCGTTTCTCGTCACGCTTTTGATCATGGGCGGAGCGACCGCGGTGATCGGCTTTTTACCGACATACTCGCAGATCGGTATTGCGGCGCCAATAATTTTGCTGTTGATTCGCGTGTTGCAAGGGCTTGCTCTTGGCGGCGAATACGGAGGAGCGGCTGTCTATGTCGCGGAACACGTTCCCGATAACCGTCGCGGATTTTACACCTCGTTTATTCAGATCACGGCAACGCTAGGGTTATTTTTATCGCTGGCGGTCATTTTAGCGGCGCAGAACACCATGAGTCCTGAGCAGTTTGGCGGCAAAGCCGACGGCATCGGCGGCTGGCGAATACCGTTTCTTATCTCGATCGCTCTCGTCGGCGTTTCGCTCTATATACGTTTGAGGATGAAAGAATCGCCGATATTTGAACAGCTAAAAAGCAGCGGGATGCGTTCGGCAAATCCTCTGATCGAGGCATTTACGAAATGGGAAAATCTGAAGATAGTGCTCATCTCGCTATTCGGAGCGACCGCCGGACAGGGCGTCGTTTGGTACACCGGACAGTTTTACGCGCTGTTTTATCTGCAATCGATACTTAATGTAAACGCGACCTCGGCAAACTACATCATCGCGATCGCACTGCTTTTAGGAATGCCGTTTTTTGTTTTCTTTGGCTGGTTGAGTGATCGCCTCGGCCGTAAATGGATAATCATCGCCGGATGTGTACTGGCTGTTTGTACCTATCTGCCGATCTACAAAGCGATGCAATCCGTCGCCGGATCCAATGTTGTGACCGCTACCTCACAAAAAGACCCTGTGACCGGAGCTATTAAACTAACGCCGCAATCGGTTGACGAAAGCGGCATTATCACCTCGTCGCCAAAAGTTTTGCCTTACACATCGTTTGGCGATCTGACCTCAAACCGGACGGCTTGGGCCCTGATCATGCTCATATTTATTCAGGTGATATGGGTCACGATGGTGTATGGTCCGATCGCAGCGTATCTGGTTGAGGCGTTTCCGGCGAAGATCCGATACACCGCTCTATCGCTGCCATATCACATCGGGAACGGAGTTTTCGGCGGGCTACTGCCGTTGATCGGCCTATCCGTTATCGCGCAAACCGGCAATATTTATGCGGGGCTTTATTATCCGATGATCGTTGCGGGAATAACTGCAGTTGTCGGGGCTATCTTCTTAAAAGAAACGCACGGGCACAAGATCTGGGCAGAGATTGATCGTAAGGAAAATGGCATCTAACGACGCTCTTAGACGAAAACAACGATCCGAAGCTATTCTTCGCGAAGAAGGAGTTCCGATTCTTGCTAACTTGCCGACCGTTGAGGACGAATCATCGGTACGCTTTCGTTCGCTCGAAGAGGTTGCTTGGAGAACGATGGCCTTGAACGTTGTAGCCGTAAAAGGAGAGGGACTCGATCAGACACGGGTGTTGGAAATTGTGGAGCAGTACCAACTTGCGGCAAGGTTTACCCCAAAAGAAACGAAATTTATCTTTGATTCTTCACCCACCGACCACCAACGAATTCAATTTTCTTGGCGTTACGAGGCGTATTGGGTCTTGCTTTGGGCCTTGAATTATGTCGAAAAACTTGAACGGCCGGATGCAGTTTGCGACGTAGAAAGAGGGGTTCAAATCATGGTTGATCGCACCTCGATTGCATTTATAGCGGAAGCAAAGCTCCGAACCGCCGTAGAGATCTTAGACGCAACGGATTTGATCTATCGTTATGACTGGGCTTGCGTTGATGCAAGACTAAACGACAGAATCATCCCAGCCGGACTTAATCCCAGCGTAGTAGCGGAACGTCATCCGCCTCCGGCCGGGGGGCGGGGGCGCTTGAGCGATGTATCAACGGACACCTAACTTCGTAAACGTTTATTCAAAAGATTCCACACCTTTCGCAAATGCCTTTCCTCGACGCGGATGCTGCCGACGGATAATCGGATCGTATATTTTCCGTTAAGTTTTGTGTGCGAGAGATACGCCTCGCCCGACGTGTTGATCTTGTTCATTATCTTTCCATTTAGGGCGTTCAGATCGTCAACGCCAGTTGGGCAAGCACGAAAGCAGACGAGGGCGAACGGAACCGGAGCCATTATTTCCCAATCGTCGCTTTCCTCGACCCACGAGGCGAAAAGACGGGCGAGGCGGCAGTGTTCACGCAGGCGTTCGATGAGGCCTTCGCGGCCGAAATAGCGGATGACGAACCACAGCTTTAACGCACGAAATCGCCGCCCGAGCTGGATGCCGTAATCCATACCGTTTTTGACAGTTTGCTCGTCGGTAGTCTTCAGATACTCGGCGACGAGTGAAAATGCCTCTTTTAGAACACTCAAGTCTTTGCAGTAGAGCACCGACAGGTCGAACGGCGTGAAGAGCCATTTGTGCGGGTTTACGACGATGGAATCGGCACGTTCCCAGCCCTTAAAATATTTACGATATTCCGGCACTGTAGCCGTTGAGCCGGCATATGCTGTATCGACGTGCAGCCAGATGCCGTATTTTTCGCAAATATCCGCGACGGCATCGACCGGATCGACGCTTGATGTCGATGTTGTACCGACGGTCGGGATGACGCAGATCGGCAGATATCCAGCCTCAATATCTTCGTCGATGGCCTCGGCGAGTTTTTCGGGGATCATTTCAAAGCGGTCGTTGCACTCGATCTTTCGCAGAGACCGCAAACCGAGCCCTAGTGTAATGACGCCTTTGTCTATTGACGAATGGACGTGTTCGGAACAATACACTCGCATCAGCGGCACGTCGTCGCGGCCGCTCATGCCTTCGTCGCGGATGCGTAAATTTGCCTTTTCACGGGCGCAGGCTATGGCGTGCATTGTCGAGACCGAAGCCGTGTCGTAGATGATCCCTTCAAAATGTTCGGGCAGATCCATCATCTGCCGCAGCCAGTCAAGCACAACATCTTCGAGCTCGGTCGATGCGGGCGATGTCCGCCAGAGCATCGCTTTCATATCAAATGCCGCCGCAAACATCTCGCCGAAAACGCCGACCGAGCTGGTCGATGTGGAAAAGAGGCCGTGAAAATTTGGATGGTTCCAATGAGTGACGGCTGGCATTATAAGTTTATCGACATCGCCGAGAATGTCCCCAAAATCCTCACCTGTTTCGGGAGCCGACGAGGGCAGATTGCTTTTGAGCCAGTCAAGCTCGACCTGCGACAACACGGGATACTTTTCCATCTCGTCAAAATAATCCGCGAGCTGGTCGATGATCTGGTATCCAAACTTACGAAAATCGTCGCTTGGCATATCGCCGAATTTACCTAATTTTTCACTCATGATTCATTAACTTAGCACAATGAAAAAACAAGCTGAAATTTGTGCTGTTTTGGTCTAATATCTTTGAGAAGCTAATTTTACTTGCCGCCTTTTCTTTCGGAGAAATTACAACTATGAAAAACGTGGGTAACCGTGCCGTGCGTATTGAAAGAGTTTTGTTTTCTATCGCCGTGTGTGCGTGTGTACTGGTATGCAATTCAGGCCTTGTGTTTGCGTGGAAACCGACGACGCACGTTTATTTGGCCGAACGTGCGCTTGAGGATGCTCTCGACAACGGCAAAGTGACGATCGAGCGTTGGATCCGGCGACAGGAAAGGTCGCCGGAGTTATCGGCGAATATGCGGTCGATGCGGCGGTGCTTGATGCATTAAAGAAAAATCCCGATCAGTATCGAGCGGGCATTCTCGGGCCCGATGCTTATCCAGATGTTTTGACCGGGCAACAAGTGATACATCCGCCGACAAATCCGGATGGAACAAACCGCTGGCTCGAATATTTGTGGTCTAATTCGGACAGTTCACCAGCTATCAAAGCATTTGTCACCGGATATCTGACGCATGCGGCGGGTGATATGTACGGGCATACGTTTATCAATAATTTCACCGGCGGAGCGTTCACTTTCAAGCCGGCAGACAACGCCAAAAAACACATCCTGCTCGAAAGCTACATCGGCAAACGCGTTCCTGATCCGACGTTTGCGGCAAGCATCGCCGGGGTCGAAGATTTTATCTATCAAAAAATGGTCGATGCCCGTCCCGGCACATATCTCGACAAAGAGTTGCTTGTCAAAGACGGCGAGGGAACGGACGGCTCGATACCACGGGTCTATTCGACATTGCGGGCGGAGCTTGAGGCTGACGTTGTGAAACTGACGGCGGACGCAAAGAAATGTAAGCCGTGGAACCCAAAATGCAGCGCGGTTTTGCTCAAGGCTGAGGCGAAATACAAAAAAGCCTGGATCGCCGATATCGATGCTGGGCTGAAAGAGTGGGTTAAGACGAGCGACAGCGTCGCCAAAGCGCTTTTCTTTAACTCCGAAAAGAAGACGGATGTTGATAAAGCACAAGCGATACTCGACGACTACGTGAACAAGCATCTGATCTCGATGTCCGGCCCGCCCGATGCCGTCGGCAGTCTAGCCGTCCTTTCGGGCAAGGTGCAGGACATTATCCTTAAAGCGATCCCTGACGCGCTGGTTGAGCCGATCAAACAATTCAAACGAAATCTGTACGACGTCCTCATCAAACGGGCGACGGGGATGTCGAGCGACGAGCTAAAACGCTATTCATCTGACCCTGAGACATATTTCGACACTGAGATGACCAAAGGGCCGGGGCAGCTTATCAACCGCGGCAAATTCGATACGGACATGCTCTTTATTAAACCCGCCGACAAAACAATCGAATATAAAAATGTCGGAGCGGCATACGATACGGTGGTTATGAGTAAGCTATTATTGCTTAGCAAAGACAGCGTCAACAAGCTAATGGCCGATCTCGGCAGCACAAACCGGCTCGAAAAACCCGATATTATGCTCGGTTTTATCAAAACTCTCGACGGCGATAACCAACAGGCGGGCATGATACTCGGCCGCGATTGCCGCAGTTATCGTCAGGTCTTTATGAGATTTGCCGGTGAACGCATTTGTCCTCAAACGCCCTAAATTTTGTTAAGGGCAGGAAAATGCTAAAAACCACTCGACAGTATTTGGAATAAAAGTATAATATCACCTACGAATATCTCGCCAACGACAATTAGTTAGCATCACCCGCGGTAGCTGGTGATCAAACACGAAAAATAAGTGGGCCTACTCCATGCCCGACCTAACCATCGGCGACAGCGGATGGTTCTGACAGAAATTTATGGCAACTTCGCCGTCAGAGACTGAACAATCGAACGAAGGGTTTGTACGCGGACTCGGCCTGCTTGATTCGACAATGATCGTCGCCGGGTCGATGATAGGCTCGGGCATTTTTATTGTCTCGTCAGACATCGCTCGTCAGGTCGGCTCGCCCGGATGGCTGCTTGTCGTTTGGATCGTGACCGGGCTGCTGACCGTTGGGGCCGCACTCTCTTACGGCGAGCTTGCTGCAATGATGCCGCGGGCCGGCGGAATGTACGTCTATTTAAAGGAAGCATTCTCGCCGCTCTGGGGGTTTTTGTACGGCTGGACACACTTTCTCGTTATTGGTACAGCAACGATCGCGGCCGTTTCGATCGCTTTTAGCCGTTTTACCGGTATTCTTGTTCCGCAGATCTCCGAAACGAATTATCTGATCGAGCCGATCCGCTTTGGTTCGTCGAGTTATGCGTTTTCGCTGTCGACTGCCCAATTGCTTGGCATTGTCATGATCGTGCTTTTGACGTTTATGAATACGCGGGGGCTTAAGCTTGGCAAGCTGGTTCAAAACACCTTTACGTTTGCAAAGACAGGTTCGCTCATTGCTTTAATCGTTCTCGGAATTATCGTCGGGCCTTTTTCATATCCTGAGATCGCAAAAGCGAATTTTGGTGATCTTTGGACTGTTCGAGGCAGCATACAGAATGTCGGAGCGACTGCGGCAAACGATTCCGGGGCGGCGGTGGCATCGCTGCTGACGGCCATGGGAATGCTGATCGCGATCTGCGTCGCGCAAACTAACTCGCTCTTTTCGGCTGACGCGTGGCACAACGTGACATTTACGGCCGGCGAGGTGCAAAATCCTAAACGAAATTTGCCGCTCTCGCTCTTGCTCGGAACAGGCGGCGTTATTTCTCTTTATCTTCTCGCAAATATCGCGTACCTTGTAACACTTCGATTTGAAGACATACAGAAAGTTCCGAGCGACCGCGTCGGTTCCGCGACTGCCGATGTTATTTTCCCCGGTGCTGGTGCTGTGATAATGGCGGTCGCGATCATGATCTCGACCTTTGGCTGTAACAATGGCCTGATCATCGCCGGAGCACGAGCGTATTACGCAATGGCGAAGGACGGCCTGTTCTTTAAGGCGGCAGGCGAGCTGAACAAGTTTCATGTCCCGGCGTGGGCGATCGTGATCCAGGGCATATTGTCGGTTTTGTACGTTTTGCCACGCACGGTAAATCAAGCCGCCGACGGTAAGATAACCTATGGCAATCTGTACGGCGATCTGCTCACCTACGTGATATCAGCCGCCCTGATCTTTTACATTTTGGCCATCGTGGCAGTTTTTGTGCTCCGGGTGAAACAACCTGATGCCGAGCGCCCGTATAAAGCATTTGGATATCCGATAATTCCGGCTCTATATATAATAGGAGCTTCGATAATTCTCGTGGTCCTGTTTGTATATCAAACAACGGCCACCTGGCCCGGACTCGTCATCGTTCTGACCGGCGTACCGGTTTACTTTATTTGGAAAAACCTTTCCGCCAAGCCGGCGGCAGGTTAAAGCAGTAATTGTTAATTCAACTCTAGGAGGTTTTCATGTCACTTTTCGCGACTAAACCAATTTCAAGGATCATCGCCGAAGCTCAGGAGACAGGCGAGCACACTTTAAAAAAGACGCTTAGCGCACTCGACCTGACGATGTTAGGTGTCGGTGCGATCATCGGAACCGGAATTTTCGTTCTGACCGGACAAGCTGCCGGAAAGCATGCTGGGCCAGCGGTCATCATCTCGATGATCATTGCCGGTATCGTTAGTGCTTTTGCTGCACTTTGTTATTCGGAATTTGCTGCCAGCGTGCCGATCTCGGGCTCGGCTTATGCTTACGGGTACGGAACTCTGGGCGAATTTATCGCGTGGATCATCGGTTGGGATCTGATCCTCGAATACGCTTTTGGCGCGGCTACGGTCGCCGTTGGTTGGTCGGGCTATGTGGTCAGCCTGTTTAGAGATACGCTCGGGATAAATTTCCCGCTCGCTCTAAGTGCCCCGCCGGGGACGGTGTTAAAAGATGCTGCGGGCAATGTCGTCGCAACCGGAGCATTTAACCTGCCGGCGGCTCTCATTGCCGTGGCCGTAACGCTGTTGCTTATTCGCGGCATCAAGGAATCGGCCAGTTTTAACTCGATCATCGTGATCGTCAAGGTCGTGGTCGTTGTTCTGTTCATCGTCGCCGGTATAGGTTACGTGAACACCGATAACATCGGCATCGGCTGTACGATGGGAGCTCCCGGTTGTGCACAGTTCATGCCATTTGGCTTTAGCGGTGTGGTAACTGGTGCGGCTGTTATCTTCTTTGCCTACATCGGGTTTGACGCGGTTTCGACGGCGGCCCAAGAGGCAAAAAATCCGCAGCGCGATATGCCTATCGGCATTATGGGCTCGCTTGCGATCTGTACAGTTCTGTACATTTTGGTCGCTGGTATCATGGTGGGTCTTGTAGATTACAAACTCTTGACCAACGCCGCCGCACCTATTGCCGTTGCGATCGACGCCGCCCTACAAAAAGCCCAGGGAACGACCATGGGAACGATCTTGGCCGTCTTCCCGACGATCATCAAGGTCGGTGCCGTACTCGGTTTGAGCTCGACAATGGTCGTTATGACGATGGGCCAACCGCGTGTGTTTTACTCGATGTCTAAAGATGGTTTGCTGCCGGCATGGGCTGCTAAGATCCATCCAAAGTTTCAGACACCGCACATCACCACAGCCATAACCGGTGTGATCGTGGCTATACTGGCCGGATTTGTTCCGATCAGTTTGCTTGGCGAGTTGGTTAGTATCGGAACGCTCTTTGCGTTTGTGATCGTGGGCGTGGGTATTATTATCCTGCGTTCATCTAACCCTTCGCTCAATCGGCCGTTCAAAGTGCCTCTTTCGCCGTTCATTCCGATCGCTACCGTACTGTCGGCAGCGTATTTGATGAACAGCTTACCGCTCGATACCTGGATCCGGCTTATTGTCTGGATGTCGATCGGGCTCGTGATCTACTTTGCCTATAGCTATACCCATAGCAAGATCGGAATAGATCAAGACCGGTCGGGCGACGAGGGCGAATCGAACTATAAGCCGCCGATCGCTGCGGCGATCGCGATCGTTCTGGCAATGGCGTTGACCGTGTGGCAGGTTTCGCATCTGGTATGGATCGAAATGGCCGTTCGGTTATTTGCGTGGGGCGTCACCGGCGTTCTCGTTATTGTGCTGATGTATGGAAAGGGCGACCGAAATGCCGCCCGCAGTTCATCAACAAGGAATATCGGACTGATCGCGACGCTGCTCAACCTTGCTGTTTGGATCGGGATCACCTATTGGTTCTTTGTCCATTACGCAGAGTTACACGCAGCTAAGTAATTAGACCGTGGTTGAGATTGCCACAGAGATCAAGGAGTAATAATTTCTCTCTCGATCTCTGTGGCATCTTTGTATTCGTAGTTATGCAAAGCAAGCTCGTTAAATGGGTGGCCGTGATCGGCAGCGGAGTGGTTGTCGCCGCACTTCCGCGTCCTGAGGGTATCACCAGCGGGTCATGGACTTTGTTCGCCATCTTTATCGCGACGATCGTCGGATCGATCGTCCAACCTCTGACCGGTAGTGCGATGGTGCTGCTCGGAGTGGTCGCAACTGCGGTCACCGGTACGCTTGACGCGAAAACTGCCTTGCGCGGGTACAGCGAGCCGGTTGTGTGGCTGGTATTGTCCGCATTTTTCCTTTCATGCGGAGTGATCAAAACGGGGCTCGGCCGCCGGATCGCACTTCTTTTCATCAAAGCCATCGGACGTAATACGTTTGGCCTCGGCTATGCACTGATCGCCACTGACTTTGTGCTCGCGTCGGTCGTTCCGTCAAATGGGGCCCGAAACGGCGGCATAATGATACCGATAGCTGTCAGCGTCAGCGAGAGTTACGATTCGCGGCCTGATGACGGCACGGCAAACAAGCTCGGGGCGTATCTGATGAACTTGCTTTATCAGTGTGATGTGATCATCGGTGCGACCTTTATCACCGGCCAGGCCGGTAATTTTGTCATCGCCAAACTCGTCAAGGACAACACCGGTATCGAGCTTAGCTACGTCGGTTGGTTTGCTGCGGCGATCGTCCCTGCCCTGATCTCGCTCGCGATCGTCCCAGCTGTCATCTATCGGCTCTTTCCGCCCGAGATAAGCGAAACGCCCGGAGCTGCGGATTTTGCCCGAAGCGAGCTGGAGAAGTCAGGCCCGATCACGGATGCCGAAAAGATCGTGGTCGGCACGCTCATCGCCGTCATCTTTTTTTGGATCACCAAAGATACGCTCCATACGGTTGATACGGCTATCGTTGCTCTCGTGGGCATCGGGATTATGTTACTGACCGGTGTCATTACCTGGAGCGACATCATGGGAGAGCGAAATGCGTGGTCAACATTTATCTGGTACGGCGGCCTTGTTAATATGGCGACGGCTGTGGGTGAGACCGGGCTGACTAAGGTATTTGCGGATAGGGTCGGCGGGATGACGAGCGGCATGACCTGGGCGGTAGCACTGGCGATCATAGCACTGGTTTATTTCTACAGCCATTATTTCTTTGCTTCGATCACCGCACATGTGCTGGCGATGCTCGTTCCATTTTTGGTCGTAACAATGGCGGCGGGTGCTCCGGTTGGATTGTCAGTTTTAGTTTTAATATATTTTTCCAACTTGAACGCCAGCCTCACGCATTTTGGAACGACTCCGGGCCCGATCTATTTCGGCACAGGCTACGTCAAACAGGGCGTCTGGTGGAAAACCGGCCTGATCACGTCGATAATAAACATCGCTGTGTGGTCCGTCGCAGGGCTTTTGTGGTGGAAGCTGCTGGGATGGTGGTAGGTTTTAGTGAAAAGGTAAAAGCTAAAAGTGAAAAGGTAAGAGTGTCCGAACCGAACCTCTTACCTTTTCACTTTTAACTACTAGTTTTTAGTTACTGCGTATCGCCGCCCGGTAGTCCATCGAGAGGGGCATCGACCTTAGCAAGAGCGTCCTTATAGATCTTGATCGAACCGCTCGATTCGAGCCGCTGACGAGTCGCCGCCAGATAGTCTGAGAAAACATCCGAGCGTTTCTTAGACAGCATCTGTTCGATCAGGCCGCTTCGCTGTTTGGCAAAATCGGCGGTGTTTGCGTCCGTACGGGTTGTAGCACCGACGATGTACCAGTTGTCACCGACCTTGATAGGGGTTTTTGTAACGTCGCCGGCCTTGAGCGCATAGACCGCAGTCTCGAGCTCTTCGCTCGTACCGGCTGTCGGCCCTTCGCCAAGCGGCGAGCCGAGGATAAAGCTCTTTTGATCTTTCGCCGACATACCCTTTGCCGTTGCAGCGGCAGCCAGAGCTCCGGCGTTTGCCGCACCCGACGCGATCGCCTTAGCGATCTCTTCGACCTGTGAGCGCGCCTTTTCCATTTTAACGGTTTCGATGACTTGAGCCTTGACCTCGTCAAACTCCGCGTCACGCGGCTCTTTTCTATCGGCTAGCATCGGCACGGCAAATCCGTTTTGGATCGGCGTTTTGTCACCGACTGCATTTACCTCTTCGAGCGGTGCGATGCCCTCCTCGAACTGCGGCGAGACACCGATATTAGGCACGTCATCACCCGGTTTGATATAGCCGGTCTCTTTGATCATATCCGCGACGCCCATATTTGCTTGTGCGGCAAACTGTTTCGCAATGGCTTGAATGTCTTTGCTTTGTTTGAATGCATCAGCGATCTTTTGCGCGAGCTCGGCGGCGACGGCGTATGCCTTACGATTTCGAAGACTGACCTCGATCTCTTTCTTGGCCTGTTCGTAGCTCTTAGGGATATCCTCGCCTCGCCGTAGGATGAAGATACGGCTCTGATAACTGATCGGTGAGGTAACCTCGCCGGGTTTAAGTTTCAAAAGCTGTTGGTACGGATCATCGGGTTTGTTGGGATTTTCGCGAACGGGGCCGACCAGCTTACCGCCGCTCGATGCCGACGCCGGGTTTTCCGACTGTCCCTTCGCCATTGTCGCAAAAGCCTCTTCGGTCACAGTCGCACCATTCTTACGAAGCTGCGTGACCAGCTCGCCTGCCTTTGCCTGAACGACGCTTTCCTGATCCGGTTTCGGTACGCGGAGAACTATCTCCTGTCCGGCGACACCCGCGATCTTTTTGTCGGCCGGCAGAGCATCGTATTCGGCACGGATATCAGCATCGGAGATCTGCAGCTTCTCGCCGATCTTGGCGGTGTTGATAAAGATATATTTGATCTTTTTCTGCGGCGTGTTGATGTAATAGTTGATCTTGTTTTTATCAAAATACTCACGCAGCTCGGCGTCCGTAGGCGTGATGGCCTTAGCAAGGTCGGTCGTGCTTACAGCCACATACGAGAGGTCAAATTTTGTGTTCTTTCTCTGAAAATCGTTGAGTACCTCTTCCTCAGAAACCGTTACACCCGATGTGATAAAGGCATCGAGCTTTTTATAGCTGATGTCGTCGCGAACGCTCTGTTCGTATGACGAGATGCTGCCAAACTGCTCAGTCACATTTTGCTTGTATTTTTCCTCGTCAAACGGCTTGCCGTCGTCGGTCTTAAACTGCTCGCGGATGCGGGCAGCGACCTCGGCATCGCTTGCCGTCAAGCCCAAACGCTCTGCCTCGACACGCGAGATGCGGCTGCCGATCATCCCCTCGAGGATCATCTTGGCCGGAAAGCTCTGGCCGCGGCTAAACTGGCTGTAATTTTCCTTTTGACGGACAAGCTCGCCGATCGTGATCTTGTTACCGGCAACAGTGGCGGCGGTCTCATCGCTCTGCGAAAGATTGGCGATGGGTGTATTGCTCTGTGGCGTGTAGAAAAACACAAGACTGCCAACCATCAGGATGGCAAAAAGGAAAAGAACGAAATTACGCGTTTTTTCGAGACGGGTGAAAAACTTTAACATCGATTGATACCTAACTTAACTCAGAATACGGAAAAAATAGTCTGTATGGACAAACCGTAATTCTAGCAAAAAGCGCTGTCAAATCAAACGCAATTACACCCGAAGCGCCGAAAATACTTGCAGTTTCGCGATAATTCATCGATGATAAACCTCGATACCCGCGCGAAATGAAAGGTAACGAGATCAGATCAGTCGGCATTGTAGTAAAGCCAAACCACCCCGAAGCAAGGGCGACGGCCGGCGAACTGTCGGCATGGCTACGCACAAAAGGCATCGATCAGGCCGGCGAGGTTATCGAGGCTGGAACCTCTGATACCGAAAATTCGACCGTAGATGCCGACCTGATCGTCGTGCTCGGGGGCGACGGCACGATGATCTCGACCGCACGGCTCATTGGTTCGGGTGACGTCCTCGTTTTAGGCATCAACTACGGCAGTCTCGGCTATCTGACCGATTTTCGAATCGAGGAAATGTTTCCCGCTATCGAGGCGATCATCGCCGGAGATTATGAGATCGACAGCCGCGTGATGCTCGAGGCTGAGTTGTTGAGGGGCGATGAACGAAAGGCCGCCGGCCGCGTTCTCAATGACGTGGTCATTAACAAAGCCGCGCTTGCACGCATAATCGAGATCGATGTGCACCTCAACGAGCTATTTGTAAATTCTTTTCGTGCAGACGGACTGATCGTTTCGACGCCGACCGGTTCGACCGCGTACAATCTCTCGGCCGGCGGACCGATCATTTACCCGTCAATGAACGCGGTCGTTATGACACCGATCTGCCCCTTTACGCTGACCAATCGACCCATCGTCATCCCGGATGCCGCCGTGGTCGAATTAATGCTAAAGGAAGAGAATGAGGGCGTTTTCCTTACCTTTGACGGACAAACCGGCCATCGAATGAAAGCCGGCGACCGCGTTGTCATACGCAAAAGCGAAGCAACATTTAACCTCGTCCAACCGAGCCATCGAAACTATTTTGATGTGTTGAGAGACAAGTTAAAATGGGGCCGGTAGAAATTTGCCACCGATAACACAGATTAAAAACAGATAAGAAAAAACTCGCAGAAAATCTGTGTTTATCTGTGTCATCTGTGTCATCTGTGGCTAAGATTCTTCGAATAGTCTGATCTGCTCGTCTTCGTTAGATTCAAAGCCCTCGGGCCACCATTGAAAAATTCCAAGATCGCACTTTCCGGCGGCGTTAAATATTACGCCTTCGGTTTCGAGCAGTTCTTGCTGAAGATCTATCGGGATCGTGAGCTTTCCGGTCGAGCATTTCCCTTGCGAATTTATTACCCGCTGCCACGGCACATCGTCGTCTGAGGCGTGCATGACGTAGCCGACGGTGCGGGCGGTGTAACCGGGTCCCAGCACGATAGCGAGTTGGCCGTATGTCATCACACGGCCCTTTGGGATCCGGCGGACAATCGCAAAGGCACGTTCGCGGTATAGCGGGTCGTTGACGTTCATTCGTTATGCCAGAGCATCGTTCGCGCGGGCGAGCCGTCACCGCCACCGCCGATGTATTTCAGCGGCATACAGATCAGACCGTAATCACCGCCTTTTACCTCCCGGAGATCGACGCCTTCGAGTATTACGACTTCTTTTTCAAGCAGCGTGATATGCACCGGATGTCCGGGCGAGCCGCTTTTTTCGATCGATAGATAATCGATGCCAACTAGGACGACACCGCTATCTACGAGCAATTTCGCGGTTGCGGGTGTCAGATAAGTAAAATCTGTTCTGAACCCATCCTCCGGCGTCGCCCAAAACGCCGAATTGCGCGTTTTAAAAAGCACCCGAATCAGGCCGCCGAGATTACCAACGTGCTCAGGTTCAATTGCAACAACATCCTCAGGCACCTCGATGACACGACACGGACCGACAAGTTTTTCGGGATCGATCTCGTGTATGCGTTTTGCTCCGTCGATAAAATGATTTGGCGCGTCGATGTGCGTTGCAGTATGAACGCCGAGCGAGACATGCGACACGTTTGCCGACGAGCCGTCAGCGATCGATTTGAAAGAGGTCACCTCAACGCCCGGATCGCCCTTATAGATCGGCACATCTGCGCTGATCGCGACAGTGATATCGTATATTTTCACAAGGATAGAATAGTAGACAATTCATCATTCTCCAATGGACCACACGTAGCAGTTTTGCGTTCTTAGCCTCTTTGCGTAAAAATTCTTATTTCAACATGGAAACACCGCGCATATCCGCATCGAGTTATTCAAACACCGCACCGCTCGTTTGGTCCTTTCTGTATGGATCAATGCGCGGTAGCGTTGAGCTGATCCTCGATAATGCTCCTGCGAGATCGGCAGAGTTGCTTTTGCAAGACCGCGTTGATGCAGCTCTCGTACCAATAATTGCCTATCAAATTATCGACGATGTACGGCTGATACCCGATGTATGCGTGGGTGCAAAACAACGCGTCCGCAGCGTCTGCCTCGTTACGAACGGAAAGGATCTCTCAGACGTAAAGAGCGTCGCCCTCGACGTCTCGTCAAAGACATCTGTCGTCCTGACAAAGATCATCTTTCGTGAATTTCTAGGTTTTGAACCTGAGTGGATAGACGCCGAACCTGATATCGACGCGATGCTTGCAACATCAGATGCGGCGCTGCTTATTGGTGATCCCGCGTTGATGATCGACGAGTCGCGATATAAAGAATTTGACCTTGCGAAACTTTGGCATCAGCACACCGGGTTCGGTTTTGTTTTCGCGATGTGGATGACGAGACGTGAGACTTGCACGATAGATCTTGCATCGGCTCGCGACGAGGGGCTTGCTCACGCCGAAGACATTGCAGCAAATTACGCTACCGATATCGGCCTGAGCCGTGACGAGATGAAAAGCTATTTGACCGAAAATATCTCTTACTCCATCAACGATTCGATGCGTCACGGGATGGAACTGTATTTTGAGCTTGCCGCAAAACATGGCCTAATCGCTAAAAATCGGGAATTAGTATTTTTATGAGATCGGTGCAAGATGACAGGGTGGCGGGCGTTCAAAAAATGTTCTACACATCACATTTTTTGGAGCTTATAGATGAAAAACTTTCTTGTCTTAGTCGTTAATCTTAGCGTTGTTGCCTTTGGGCTAGCGGCGCTCGGTACTTTTCTCAATTACCTTTTTGGTTTGAATATTGGGTTCAAAGGCTCAACACTGCCCGACGATCCGGTGATCGGCATCGTATTTATTTGTAAAAAAGAGACGGCTCAGCCAAGCGGATCCTGATCGACGAACGGATTTTTAGCGAGGGTCTCAGCAATATGTATTTTGAGCCGGTCGGCAAATGCCAGATCGGCTTTTTTCATCAGATCGAGCCATCGCGCGAATATTACACGGCGTACGTCCGGACCATCTATGCGGTTTTTGAATTCGTAAGCAACGCCCATCCAAAATGTCAGATCGTAGAGCATCCAGTAGAGAATTTCATATCTATCGGCGGTCGATCTGCTTTCCAGGTCGAGTCCGCGTTCGGTAACAATGTAGTGATATTCGCCATCGATGAATTCGACATGCGGAACGCCGACATCCTCCCTTTCGGTTAGAAACGTATACTCTCCGCCGCTCGGCTCGACCCGCTGGCAAATTGCATTGTATTCCGACTGAAGTGATTTGAGTTCGTCGATCATTTAACCCGTATTAAAACATCGGTCGCTTTAGCTCCTCATACAATTTTTTGTCGATGATCTTTCCGTGTTCCTTAAGGTGGTCGACGATGATCAATGCCTGATGTATCCGATCATCGATATTCTTGATATTCCCCAGTAGATATAGGATCGAACGCCGTTTGCCGGCGGTGAGTGAGTGAAATAACTTGTCGCCTTCGGGGTCCTGATTTAGCACTTCTCGAAACTCGTCAGGCATTGGCAGGCCATATTTACTATCGTCCTCAGTCAATACGACATCTACGGTGTCGCCGACATCGACACTGATCGCGTCACGACGTTTTTTGTTGACGATGATGTAAAAGATCTCGCCCCACGGCAAAATAGCACATTGAAACGGCTCACCATCATTGATCTTGCAAACGACACGACGCGATTTGCCGTCGCTCGGAAATTTGTGGGCGATCTCTGGTTCGATCGCCAAAAAGACCCAACCCGATTCAGGCATTGCGCGGGTCAATTCTGTCTTAAATGTCATGCTAACCGCCATACGTATATTTCACCACATTATTTTCTCACTGCTTTGGCGGCCTGAGGTGAATTTCTATTGCGTTTTGATAGAATTAAACTCAAGTGTAAACCATGATCCAACCAATTCTCGACAAAGCCACGGCCGGCGAGCGTTTGACCGCCGATGATTGCACCGCTCTGCTCGAATCAAATGATTTTCTCCGCATCGGGCTCGCGGCGGACGAGATGCGTCAGCGGAAAAATCCGGGCGATGTCGTGACCTATATCATCGACCGCAACATCAATTACACCAACGTTTGCAACGTCGTCTGCACATTTTGCGCGTTTTACCGGCGGCCTGGAAAGCCGGAAACGTACGTCCACTCGATCGAAGAGATCGAAAAACGCATCGATGAGACCATTGCCATTGGCGGCACCGGCGTACTGATGCAGGGCGGGTTGCACCCCGATTTTAATATTGAGTGGTACGAAAATCTGCTCTCGACATTGCACGCCAAATACCCCAAATTTCAATTGCATTGTTTTTCGCCGCCTGAGATACACAATATTCATCTCATTTCCGGGCTCGATTATGAGACGGTAATGCAGCGTCTCAAGGACGCGGGTTTGAACTCTCTCCCCGGCGGCGGCGGCGAGATACTCGACGACGAGGTTCGTGCCCGTGTCTCGACCAAGTGTAATACGCAGGAATGGCTCGACGTGATGCGTGCGGTGCACAAGGTCGGGCTGATCTCGACGGCGACGATGATGTTTGGCATTGGTGACAAGATCGAGCACCGCGTGCGGCATTTGCAGCGAATACGAGATGTTCAGGACGAGACGGGCGGATTTACGGCATTTATCCCTTGGACATTTCAACGCGAAAATACCGCTCTCGGCCGCAAGATCACCGAAGAACCGACCGGCATCGATTACCTACAAATGGTCGCCGTCTCGCGTCTGTTCCTCGACAACGTGCAGCACATACAGGCCTCATGGCTGACCCAAGGGCTAAAGCTCGGCCAGACCGCACTGCGATTTGGTGCCGACGACATGGGCTCGATCATGATCGAGGAGAACGTCGTATCTGCCGCCGGTGCTCACGTCGAGGCCAACGAACGCGACCTCCGCTATCAGATCCGCGAAGCCGGTTTCACACCTCAGCAACGAGACATCCTCTACAATTACATCAACCGCGAAGGCATCGATGACATAGACAAGAGCGATTCGATGAAACTCAAGCAATTGAGCGTTGCGTTTGCGGATTAAACAATATGGCCGCGAAAGTAATTGCAGCAATAATTACACTGATAGTTAATATCGCCGCTGGCGTTGTGATCTTCTTTTTCATGCTTGTTGCAATGAACGGGTTAAGCGAGAGCGATGCCAATTGGGGCTTTGGGGCATATATTATTCTTGCCCTGATCGTCACTCTCTTAATGAGCACCGGAGCGTTTTTGTTGGTTCACCTTTTACAAAAGAAGCAATTCTCAGGGTTCGTGTCGGCCCTCATTGCGATACCGGTGTTTTCGATAGTCAGTATTGGGCTAAAGTTTGTGTGCTGCCTGATCGGGATCGGCATCGCCGACTACGTTCGGGTTAATTACTAGCGATGCCGACCCTTATCCTCGAAACCCTCATCCACGCCCGTGCCGAAGAATGTTTTGATCTGGTGCGTGACAAGCGAATTCAAACGGAACCATTGCCAGCGATCTTTGGTGAGCTCGGCATTGGCCAGACAGTTACTTTCAAAAGCAATAATTTTGGTTTGGATCAGTCGTTAAGCGTCAAAGTCACAGAATTTGGACGTCCGACACTCTTAGTTGACGAGATGACCGAGGGCTCTTTCAGGTCTTTCAAACACATCCACGAATTCTTGTTTGTTGAGAACGGCACGCTGATGCGCGACACGCTGGTTTGGGAAACGCCATTTGGTATCTTCGGTAAGCTTATCGATAAGCTTTTTCTAGAGCGGCATTTAACAGACTTAGTTTCGACTCGCAACGCCAAGCTCAAGCAAATTGCGGAGGATAGAGCGTAAACACGAATCCTTTCCGCACGGTGGAGTTTTACGCCCTTACTGACGTGCGGGCTTCTCCACAGATGGCGGGTAAATGCATTTCTGACAAATCTATTACATCTCCATCCGGGCCAAACTGTTACTCTAATAGAGTAATAATTTAGTAGCCCTCATATCGATCTAATGCAAAATATACTTGAGTTTGAAACGCCCCGAAAGGGTCCGAACTGGAAAAATGTCGTCATGGTCACGTCGTTTCATCTGCTGGCTATACCGGTTTTATGGACATTTAGCTGGCAGAATCTCGCAGCTTTGCTGATCGGCAACTGGATCGTCGGCAGCCTTGGCGTTGGGCTTGGGTGGCACCGTTTGCTGACGCATCGCGGGTTTAAGGCACCGAAATGGCTTGAATATACGCTCTCAATATTTGCGACCATGTCGATGCAGGATCCGCCTGATAAGTGGATCGCGACGCATCGGATGCATCACAAATTTGTCGATACCGACAAAGATCCGCACTCCGGCCCGCTCCGGATTTTGGTGGCCGCAGATCGGTTGGGTCGTGTGGGGTAAGGCACAGGACCATGACGAGGCGACGATGAAAAAATACGTGCCCGATCTGCTAAAAGACCGCGGCCATGTACTGATTTCGCGGTATTATCTTGTACCGATCGCAGTTTCTATTGCGATATTGTTTGCCCTAGGCGGCTGGACAATGGTCGTTTGGGGCGTTTTTGCCCGCGTTGTCTTCGGGTGGCACACGACTTGGTTCGTCAATTCGCTCTCGCACATCTACGGCAAACGACCGCACGACACGGGCGATCTCTCGACAAACAACTGGTTTGTCGCGATCCTCACATTTGGCGAAGGCTGGCACAACAATCACCATATGTCGCCGAGTTCGGCGCGTCACGGCACAGAGTGGTATCAATTTGACATGAACTGGATCGCCATCCGCATCTTTGAAAAGCTCGGCTGGGCCAAAAATATCCGCCAATTTGACGCCGGCAAACGGCCCGCCGAATTGAAGCAAGCCGCATAAAGTATTAGTATTCGCTCATAAGGAGCAGCGACTAATATGACCACGAACCCAACAAACTTCATCGAATTTTGGGACTTTTACGTTTCGGAGCACAGCCTGCCGATGACGCGACTGCTGCATTTTGTCGGTACCTCGCTAGGGATATTATTGCTCGTTTGGTTCGTCTGGTCAGGGCGTTGGTATTTCTTTCCGGCGTTTTTTGTCGTTGGCTATGCATTCGCGTGGTTCGCCCATTTTGTCGTCGAAAAAAACAAACCCGCCAGCTTTCGCTTCCCGCTCTGGTCTTTTATCAGCGATTTCAAAATGATGTGGTACATGGTCACCGGCCGCATGGGCCGCGAAGTCGAGCGGGTGAAGAGTAATAACTAGCCACAGAGCACACCGAGAACAAAGAGGAGATTTATTGTTCCTATCTCAGAGTTCTCTGTGACCTCTGTGGCAAAACTGTGGCAAAATTGTCCTATGCCCGCAAACGACCTAATAAATCCGGACGCTTTGAATTCGACCATCGAATTTTTGACGGCGATGGTCACGCCGGCTTTGCTGATATCGGCAACCGGTTCGCTAGTGCTGTCCACATCGACACGATTGGGTAGGGTCGTCGACCGTGTCCGCCAACTTGAGGAACGTCTTAGCGATCTGATCTATCTCGAGGACAAAGATGATGTGCCGCTCTACGACAAACGTGTCGAGGTCATCGTCGATCTGCTTGACAAGGTCACCAGCCGCTCACGCATACTGCAGCGGGCAATGGAAACCTTTTACTACGGGCTCGGTATGTTTGTGCTGTGCAGCGTGACCATCGCAGTTGCTGCGATCTTTAACACATACCGATGGATCCCGATACCGGTCGGTATTGTCGGCATTATGTTCTTGTTTATCGGCACAATCTTTATGATCCGAGAAACCCGCATGGCAACAGCGACCGTTAACGCAGAGATGGATTTTACGTGGCAGCTTGCCCGCGAGGTCGCCCCGAAAGAGGTTGCCAGCAAGTACAGCCGAAAAGGTAAAAGCAAGGGAATGAAGACGGCAAAGATAAAGAATGCACGCAAAGTACCTGACACTCTTGGCGGAGAATAAGCTCGAAGATCGCGTGCGTGAGCTCGAAGATCTACTGCGTTCGTGCACCGTCTGCCCCAAGGATTGCGGCAATGATCGCCTCAAAGACGAGATCGCCGCCTGCTACTCCGGCCGTTTACCTATCGTCTCAAGCTACACAGCACATTTTGGCGAAGAGCCTTGTCTAAGCGGGACAAACGGAGCCGGAAATATCTTTTTCGGTAACTGCAATCTCCGTTGTGTCTATTGCCAAAATTATCAGATCTCTCAAACTCACAAAGAGCAAAAGAAGAACGAGATATCCCACGAACGCCTCGCCGAGATGATGCTCGAACTTCAAGATCGCGGCTGTCACAACATCGGTTTTGTTAGCCCAACACATTTTGCCCCGCAGATGGCTCGCGGTATTTTGCTTGCTGCTAAAAAAGGGTTGAGGCTGCCGATCGTTTATAACACCAACGCCTACGATTCGGTCGAGGTCTTGCGGTTGCTTGACGGCATCGTCGATGTCTATCTGCCTGACCTCAAATACGCCGATTCAGACGCGGGATTTCAGTATTCCAAGGTTCGCGATTACAAAGAACACGCCCGGGCCGCGATCAAAGAAATGCACCGCCAGATGGGGGCCTCGCTCGTTTTTGGCGAAGACGGCCTCCTAAAACGAGGCCTGATGATCCGCTTGCTCGTTCTACCCAACGACATCGCCGATATCGAATCAAATCTCCGCTGGATCCGAGGCGAGCTTTCATCCAAAACCGCCGTCTCGCTAATGGCCCAGTACTACGCCACTAACAAAGCCGCGACCGACGACCGTTACATCCTCCTCTCACGCCGCATATCTGAGGGGGAATGGTTCGAGGCGGTTTCGCTGCTCAAGGACCTCGGCATCGAAGAAGGCTTTATGCAGGAATACGAATCAGCGTCGCATTATTACAGGCCGGATTTTACCGACGCTGATAAACCGTTTAAGGATATTCGAGATTTTCAACAGGAGACGTTATGAAGATTGGCAATACAGCACCTGGTTTCACGTTAAAAGACGGCGAGGGTAATGATTGGACGTTAAGTAATTACAAAGGACGTACGGTCGTGCTGTTGTTCTATCCCGGCGATAATACTCCAGTGTGTACGGCCCAGCTTTGCTCGGTTCGCGATCATTGGTCAGAGTATCAGGCGACGGGTGCAGAGGTTGTCGGTATTTCGACGGACACGGTTGAGTCGCACAAGGGGTTTGCCGAAAAGAATAGCCTGCCGCTGCGTCTGCTTTCGGACGCAAATCGAAAGGTGTCCGAACTGTACGACATGAAATCATGGCTCCCCGGCCGCTCGGCTCGCGGCGTAGTCGTCATCGATGGCAGCGGAAAAATCGCTTATTCGAAGGCTCAACCTGTTAGTCTGTTCAAACCTTCCGATGATGACGTTCTCGCCGCGATATTACTTGCACAAGGGTACTAGAACTCGGAAAGCAAAAATTAACCACGGATGAACGCGGAAAGGCACGGATAAGAAATCGATTATCATCTGTGTCCATCTGTGTTAATCTGTGGCTAAATAATCTTATGGCTTTATTTGGTGACAAATTTAAATGTGCCCGCTGCGGGCAGAAAAACGAACCGCTTGGTTACGCTCCGATCCCGACCGAGCTTGGGCAGCAGATCGGTGCAGAGATGTGCAAAGGTTGCTGGGCCGAGTGGCAGGAAAAGCAAAAGCAGCTCATCAACCATTTTGGCCTCGACGTCTCAAATCCCGATTCGCACCAGTTTTTGTTCGACAACATGAAGATCTTTTTCTACAACGAAGGCGTCGAGCTGACCCAGATCGACACCTCGCAAGAAGGTAAGGTCAACTGGTAGCGACACCTCGAATTTAACCCCTCCATTTTAGCTTTGCCGTATGGAGAAGCAGCTCGAAAGAAAACACTCGCTCGCCAGTGCGATGGATGCACTGGATCAATTTTCCCCTGCTCGCGTTGATGATATGGAGCGGGTTGCTGATCTACTGGGCCAATGCGGTTTACTCGCTCCGGCTCGGGTACTATGAAGTCTTTCATTTCTTCCCGCCGTGGTTTTACGAGACGCTCGGTATCCCATATCGTCTTGCCGAGGGGCTGCAGCTGCATTTCTTTTTTATGTGGCTATTTACCGCGAACGGTATCGCGTATATTTTCTACACCTTTCTATCGGGCGAATGGAGAGCTCTATTGCCGGTCCCGGCCTCGTTTCGGCGTGCACCGCTCGTTGCTCTGCACGATGCCCACATAGTCAAAAACAAACCGCCACAAGGCAAATATAACGACGCCCAACGCATCGCTTACACAGGTGTGATACTGATGGGAGCGGGCTCGGTCATCACGGGGCTGTCGATTTACAAACCGACGCAGATCGGTTGGCTTACGAGCTTGCTGGGTGGTTACGAATGGGCGCGTTGGGAACATTTCTGGCTGATGGTGCTGTTCGTGTTGTTTTTTGGGGTGCATGTTTTTCAGGTCGCAATGGCCGGATGGGCGAACTTTCGCTCGATGATAACGGGGTATGATGTTGTCGATGCGGAAACTCCGCCTGTGTCGAAAGAGGAGGCTGTCGAAGTATGAGCGAAGACAAAGACATTATCATCGATGGCGTTCGCGAACTTGAGGACAAAAGCGGTACGATCGGACGGTCGTGGCCGGACGATCCTGAAAATACGGCGACGGCGTTAAAAGAATTTCGTTACCTCAGCGAACCGATGAGCGATGCAGAGGCTAAACGTCAGATGTCCACACGCTCGCGTCGAGGATTTTTGGTCGGTGGAATGGCTGGCTCGCTTAGCATTTTCGGCTGGCGATCGATGCTGGATGAGACAAAGTCTGCATTGCCCAGGCGAACACTCGAATTTAACGAGCGTGTCAGCCAGGTCTTTACAGCCCGAAACGGCTTGCTCCCGAATTCCCGCCGTCGCGGATCACAGCCGCGAGATACAACGGAGCATTGGGTCTCGAGACGGAGATCACCCCGTCCGATTGGCGGTTAAATGTAAATGGAATTGGGAGCGGCTCTGCGTTTACGATCGAACAGATCAGGGCGATGCCGAGGACCGAGATGATCACCGAGTTCAAATGTATCGAAGGTTGGAGCACCATCGTCCATTGGGCCGGCGTGCGTTTTTCTGATCTTGCGGCGGCCTGTGGAGCTACCTCGCCAACGGAACTGCCGCGATATGTTTCAATGAGAACACCCGATGAAAAGTACTATGTCGGCTGGGACATCGAGGCGATAATGCATCCGCAGACGCTGCTTGCGTATGAGATGAACGGTGCCCCTTTGACGAACGAACACGGTGCTCCGCTGCGGCTTGCGAGCCCAACAAAATACGGTATCAAGCAGATAAAGCGTATAGGCAGAATTGAATTTACAAACGAGCGGCCCCGAGATTACTGGGCGGAAAATGGTTATGACTGGTACGCCGGACTCTGACCACTCGGCTTGGTGTTGCTGCAACGCCGCGAACAATATTTTACGTCGTCCCAGACCTTGGCCCACCGCCGCCGCCACGTAAATGGGCGTCCACACCGCAAGCAGATCTTTGTCGGCAAATGTTGTTTCTTTGTAGATCGTAAGTCCGTCACTGGTACTATGATACTCGACAGGGTGGAGCTAATAAACGAAGAATTTTATGCCGACGCGGTAACGCCCGGCCAATTAGATCTCTTGCTTGCCGATGCTTGGCGGCATTTTGGAACTCATTTTTTTCGTTACAACTTAGGCATCTATCAGGACGAGATCCGCCGCGTCATCCCTTTGCGGATACGGCTTTCCGATTTTCAATTTTCAAAAAGCCAACGCCGTAACCTACGAAACAACAGCGACCTCAGCGTCGAGATCCGCCCAATCGAGATCACGCCGGAATCCGAAGATCTCTTTCACCGGCATAAGCTGCGATTTGACCACGGCGCTCCATCGTCGATCTATGATTTTCTTTCGCTCGAACCGTCAACCATTCCCTGTGAGGCTCGCGAGGTAGCGGTTTACGATAATGACAGACTCGTAGCGGTCAGTTATTTCGACATTGGTTTGACGACAACATCCGGTATTTATGCCGCGTTTGATCCCGCGGAACGGCTTCGCGGGCTCGGGATATTTACTATGCTGAAGGAGATCGAGTTTTCGATCGACGCGGGCAAAATCTTTTACTATCAGGGCTACGCCTATGAAGGTGCATCGTTTTACGACTACAAAAAACGATTTGCCGCGACTGAGGTGTTTGAGTGGAACGGCTCATGGGAGCGTTCGGCAACAACCTGACGCTCACGCTGAAACTGTAGGCCTGTCCTATAGAAAATTCCCGCGGTCGGCAACGAGACCGATCCGCGGGAATTTGATGCCGTTACTGACCTATTACCAGATATTGCAAACCTTTCCCTGACCATTGCGGCACCTTGTTTGCAGGCAAATGCCTCAGCAAACTCAGGCATATTTGAGAGCGGACCGTTGACACGAAAACGGGCGATCGCGTGCGGATCGTTTTGGGCCTGAAACGCCTCGCCCTGCGGGGTCGATACCTCAGCCCACGCCTGTGCCCAGCCTAAAAAGAACCGCTGTTCCGGTGTGAGGTTGTCGATCTTTGCCGGTTTGGGTTTGCCCTGCATCGATTTTTCGAATGCGGCAAATGCCATTGTCAGGCCGCCGAGATCGGCTGTGTTCTCACCAAGCGTTAGCTTGCCGTTCATAAACACGTCGCCGCCGACCTTGAATTTGCTGAACTGCTCCACGACACACGCACTGCGCTCATCGAACGTCTTTCGGTCAGCGTCGGTCCACCACGTTTTCAGGTTGCCCTGAGCGTCGTATTTGCTGCCCTCATCGTCAAAACCGTGCGTGATCTCGTGACCGATGACCGCTCCGATGCCGCCGTAGTTGATCGCGTCATCCGCTGCTGAATCAAAGAAAGGGGCTGCAGAATTCCGGCAGGGAAAACTATCTCGTTGAACTGCGGGTTGTTGTACGCATTGACCGTCGGCGGCGTCATTCCCCATTCTGCACGGTCGACCGGCTTTGTCGCTTTTGCCATGTTGCGCTTGATCAGGAATTCGCTCGCTTTCAAGTTGTTCTGAAAATAGGAACCGCGTTCGATCTCGAGGCCCTTGTAGCCCTCAAGTTTGTCCGGGTAACCGATCTTGCGGGTGTAGGCAGCTAGTTTTTCGAGGGCCTTAGCCTTCGTTGCGCCGCTCATCCAGTCGAGTTTTTGGATGCGCTCCTGATAGGCTGCGAATAGGTTGTCGATCAGCTCGTTCATCCGTTTTTTTGCGGCCGGCGAGAATGCGGTTTTTACAAATTCCTGCCCAAGTGATTCGCCGATAACGCCGTCAACCTCTGCTGTGCAGACTTTCCAGCGAGCCTGCTGTTCCTGAACTCCGAAGAGATATTTGGCGTTAAAATTGAAAGACTCGTCGCGAAACGCCTTGGTCAGATTGCCGGCCGAATCTGCGATGACGACCCAGCGGAGATAAGCTTTCCAATCAGAGATCGGAACCTCGTTCAGCATCTTGCTCATTTCCTCAAAAAACTTCGGCTGGCCAACGTTTACTTCTTTAACGCTCGGCACACCGCGCTCTTTTAGGTAATCCGTCCACGAGAAATTTGGCGTTAGCTGTGCGAGCTCGGCGAGAGTCTTTTTATTGTAATTCGCCTCGGAATCGCGAAGGTCGACCGGTGCTTTTGCAGCGGACGCAAAACGCTTCTGTATCGACATCACTGTCTTCGCTTCGGCGGCGGCCGCTTCTGGCGTGTCGCCCGCAAGCTTGAACATGTTGGTCATGTACTCCGCATATTTCTGCCGCGTTTCGACCGATTTTGCATCGTCCTTGAACCAGTAATCGCGGTTCGGCAACCCGACACCGCTTTGCGAGGCGGACGCGAGATTGACGCTGCTATTCTTGTCATCGGTCCCAATAGCAAAGCGAAAAAATCCGCCCAAACCACGGCTATGGTTCATCGCGATCTGCTTCTGCAACTCCTTGACGCTCGAGACCTTGGCGGCCTCGGCAGGAAAGGTTTGATCGGCTCGATACCGGCCTTTTCGAGGGCATCTTCGTTCATGCACGAAGCGTAATAGTCGCCGACGAGCTGCGTATCGCTACCCTTGGCAGCATTTGTGGTTTTGGCAGCCGTTTCAACCACTTTCTTGAGAACGTTCTGATTGTTCTCATAAACGATCGTAAAGCTCCCCCAGCTAGGGTATTCAGCAGGTATCTTGGTTGTCTTGAGCCAGTTGCCGTTGGCGTACTGATAAAAATCGTTACAAGCTTCGGTCGAAGTATCCATCCGCCCCGTATCAAAACCTTTGCTCTGGGCAAGCGTCGCGAGCGATAGAGAAAACAACACGCAAATTGCGATAAAAGACCTAAATATAGAAAGCATCTTAGAAAACTCCTGGTGAATAAATTTATCGTTGCAGCAAAATATTTACGGACGAAACGTCAATTAGTTTCATAGTTACCCCGTGAATCTGGCAAAAGCGATCGCGGTCTGGCAATCATCATTATAGGGACTTAGTCCATTCGATATACTTTTTCGAATCAAATTTCTTCCCGGTGCTGTGGCTTGCCATGTATCGGATCAGTCCAAAAACCGGCCGCTCAAACCAAGCTCTGTCGTGCTTGCCAAAACACCAGAGGATACCGGCGTATGAATTTGGATCGCGGCCGTCGAGACAGTATTTGTTGTTAAGGTGGACCAGCGTTTCAAACGCAACCTCATATGACGGTGACCACGAGATTATATTTTTACCCCACAGCATCCGCACATAGTTATGCATCTCGCCTGTCGCCACCATTTCGCGTTGAGCAGCGTTCCACAACTCGTCGTGCGTTTCGCCCGCCTCTAATTGTTCGAGCGAATAGGTTATTTGTCGTTCGTCATCCGCGTGCTCACGCATTGTTTTTTGCACCCAATTGGGCAATGCACCAAGCGAATCGTAATTTGGGCTGTGCCGCGTCATGATAAACGACAGCTCGCGGCGGACGATCAGTTCCTCCAGATACGCATCGATCGACGCCTGTGGAGCGTCCGCATCCCGCACAACAAGCGCGATCTCAAGCGGCGACAGATAGCCAAAATGTAGATAAGACGAAAGCCGCGAGGATCCGTCGCGGTCGGGCTTGCTGCGGGCTTTGTCATAGTCGGTTAAGATCTCATCGACAAATCTGTGAGCCGTCTGCGGCCCTCGGTCGTGCCGCCTTTGTAATGCGTCGATGCCGGAACGCTGTGGTCGATATCGCACCCGGCGACGAGCGACGCGATGTTGTCGGCGGTCACAAGCGTCTCAGGACACTCGACCTCAAGCCCGACACTCGATATATCGACCGTCTCATTGGGAAGCGGCTTCAGATAGTGGTCGAGCAGCTTATTTATCTTTGGCCGGATGGTATAGGCGGCGTATTCTTCTTTCTCAAATTTCGAAATTGGGATAATGCCGTTCGAATCTACAGCGTAAACCGGTATTTCTGCACGCTGGGCGATCCGGCGGTTGTGCTCAGGGATGATAAAGCAGGGATAATCGTCAGTGACAATCAGAGCGGCATCTTTTGCGAGAGCGGCGACTGTGTTTTTTGGCGAATCGGCATCTTTTTGCAAATAAAACAAATAACGAATGCCGAGGTGTTCAAATTCACGCCGCTTTTCTTCTACGCCCTCGAGTATAAATGTATGTATCCGGTCGCTCGCCCACGGGTAGTAATACTTCAACCCCTCGTATACGACGAGGGGGAGTTTTAGCTCATTCGCCCTGCGCGTCGCGTAGATCAGCGCATGGTTATTGTCCACACGTTTATACATCTGCATCCAATACAGCACATACCGCGCATTTTGATTTACTGGCTGGTCGTTTAGCTGAATAACTCTTTCGTTGATCCGCATTGATGTATTATAAGAGTTTAGCCACGGAGAACACAGAGATTTGGAGGGAAAACGATTTCTTTTTCGGAAGCATTGTGTCCAAATCACCGGAAAACCAAATTGATTCTCGATGCGTATCAATAGTAGCTTTCGCTAAATCAAACCGCACTTAAATATATGAAACGAATTATCATTTCGCTGATCGCACTTGTAATTGTCGCCGGTGTTTCACAGGCTCAAACCGCGCCTACGGCAAAAAAGACGATCACAGCATTTACTGAAAAGATGCAAAAGATCGACGGTTTTATGCCGCTTTATGTAAACAGCGACGACGGCAAGATCTATATCGAGATCGCGAAATTTAACCAGGAGTTTCTGTATCTTGTGAGCCTGCCGACCGGCGTCGGATCAAATCCGCTTGGGCTTGATCGCGGTCAATTGGGCACGACTAAGGTTGTGACGTTTGAGCGTGCGGGCAACAAGGTGCTGTTGGTCCAGCCAAATTACGAGTTTCGTGCGACCGGCGATGCCAAACAGAAAAAGTCGGTCGAAGAATCGTTTGCGAGATCTGTCATCTGGGGATTTAAGATCGAGGCTACAGAGGGCGATCGTGTTTTGGTAGATGCGACTGCATTTATCGTCCGAGACGCGCATGGCGTCGGCGACAGGATAAATCAGCAGCGGCAGGGGACGTATGGATTTGACGAGAGCCGCAGCGCACTCTATCTACCAAACACAAAGGGCTTTCCCAAGAATACCGAGGTCGAGGCTACAGTCACACTCACCGCCGGAGGCGATACCAATAATCTTGTAAATCAGGTAACGCCGACCGGCAAGCACGTGACGGTACGCGAGCGGCATTCATTCGTCGAGCTGCCTGACGACAAATACAAACCCGCGTAAATTTGATCCGCGACAGGGCGATACCGACGAGTTTTACGATTATGGGACGGATATAAACGAGGATCTCGAAGTTCGCTGGATAATTCGCCATCGGCTTGAGAAAAAGACCCTGCTGCTGCGATCAGCGAGGCGGTCAAACCGATCATTTATTACGTTGATAACGGTGCTCCGAAAGCGATCCAAGATGCTCTGATCGAGGGTGCCTCTTGGTGGAATCAGGCGTATGAGGCGGCCGGATTTCGCAACGCATTTCAAGTAAAGGTTTTGCCGCCGGACGCCGATCCGATGGACATCCGCTATAACGTAATCAATTGGGTGCACCGTTCGACACGCGGGTGGTCGATCGGAGACAGTGTCGTCGATCCGAGGACCGGCGAGATACTAAAGGGGATGTGACGCTCGATTCTCAGAGGTCAAGACAGGATTTCTTGCTTGGAACAGGTATGTTGCCGCAGTATCGCTCTAGCTCGAACGCCTGTGAATTAGGCCTCTCGCCGGATGTTGATTATCTGGCGGCTGATAATTCGGCAAACGAAGTTACGGCAATGGCGTACGCCCGCGTTCGCCAGCTTTCGGCCCATGAGGTCGGCCACACGCTTGGGTTTACGCATAATTTTGCGGCGAGTACCTACAATCGCGGCTCGGTGATGGATTATCCAGCACCGATGGTCGAGATAAGGAACGGCAGGCTCGATCTTTCCAACGCCTACGCCGTCGGCATCGGGGCGTTTGATAAATTTGCAGTTAGATACTCTTACTCGCAGTTTCCAAGCGGAGTGAACGAGAACGCAGAGCTTGAAAAGATCGTTCGAGAGGGCGTCGCGGCAGGGATGCTCTTTCTCTCAGATCAAGACGCACGCCCCGCGTCAGGTGCAAATCCGCTTGCGAATCTGTGGGACAACGGTCCGGATCCCGTCGCGATGCTCAAGCACGAGATGCAGGTGCGGCGAATCGGGCTCGATCAATTTGGCCCGCAAAATATACCTACAGGTTCGCCGATGTCGGAGCTTGAAAATAAATTTATGCCGCTGTATCTGCATCACCGCTATCAATTGACAGCGGCGACAAAAATGCTCGGTGGCGTTTATTACACTTTTGCCGTCCGCTCTGAGGCGGGGCCGATACCGTCAAAGGTCGCCGACGCTGTGCCCGCTGACAAACAGCGTGAAGCACTAACTGCCATTCTGGATACCGTCAAACCCGAAGAACTAGTCATTTCAGACACCATCATCAAATTGTTGCCGCCCGTCGCGTATGGCTATGGTTCGGGCAGGTCGGAGCTTTTTCCTAAACGAACGAGCCCGATCTTTGACAGCACAGGTGCGGCCGAGATCGCTGCGGATATGACCATCAGCGGTATGCTCGAACCAAACCGTGCAGCCCGAATGATCGGACAGAATGCCCGGAATAAGGCGAATCCGCATTTTCGTGAGGTTGTCGAAGCGTTGATTCGCTCGACTTGGAAAGCACCGGTTTCTACTGACGGAAACCTCGCCGTCATTCAACGAGCAGTGCAGACGCTCGTCGTTTCACGCCTGATGGATCTCGCCGCAAACGAGCGAGCCCAGCCGCAGGTTCGCTCGGTTGCGACCGAGGCTCTGCGTGCTCTTGGTGCCTCGCTCAAAGGATCCGCGGTAACCGGTGATACGGCGGCACATTATCGTTCAACGGTTGACGATATCGAGCGTTTCCTGACGCGGCCCGATGCTCCGCGCAAACAGACATCCCCGCTCGCGACACCACCGGGCGACCCGATAGGCAACTAAGTAGAGTTGTTATTTTGTAAATTTAGTGAGATATTCGCCGACCGTATCGCCTGAGAAAATATCAGATATAATGCCGATGTAGTTATCCGGCCTTAGGATCAGATAAAAAGCTTTGTCCGTACCAAAGATCTTTGAGATCTCCGGCTTCAGCGAAATGACCGTACTATCGATCTTTCCGTCCCACGCGGCCATCAGATCAGAGGGCAGCGGCGGAATTTCCGTCTTGCCATCCATAAAGACGATTAGGTGAAAACCCGGTTGCCGCAGCCTTTCATAAACACTCTCACCATAGACCATAAACCAAGGCATTCTGTCTCCAGCCTTGACCTTAAAAGACCCCCTATTTTTGCTCAGTGAACTATCGCGATAATTGATCGCGATCTGTGAGATCCGCGGAAACACGAAACGCTTTACAGCATCAAGGTTAAATGCGATGTTTGCGATGTACGGGAAAATATAGAGGCGGGCAAACACGAGGAGCGGATCTGGACTCGCAACGAGGTTGAAAAACCTGTCGGTGGTCTTCATAAGGTTGTCGGCGTTTGGGAGCCGCTCTTCGTTGTACGTATTTAATAAGAGCTCGTCCGAACCGCGTTTGAGGACCCACGCCATTTTCCAAGCCAGGTTATATCCGTCTTGAATTCCCGTGTTCATACCCTGTGCGCCCGCTGGTGTGTGGATGTGAGCCGAGTCACCCGCTAGAAAACAGCGGCCTTCGGAAAACTTATTGACATGCCGCGTATGAACCTTGTAAGTCGAGAACCAATTGACCTTTGTGATATCAAAATCGATCTGCGCGTCAAGCCGTATCCGCTCTTCGATCTCTTCGTAAAGAACGTCACCCTCGTCTTTTGCAAACTCTTCGGGAAACGTGCCGACAATGCGGTATTGCTTTTTGCCGGTCATCGGGAAAAACGCTAAAAGCGAATTTCGCATTAGAAAGCCTTGTAACGCGTCGTGCCCAAATGCCCAATCTATCTGCACATCAGCGACGTAAAAGAGCCGTTCGAACGTGCTGCCTTCGAACGTCAGGCCGAGCGCGTGACGCACCAGACTTTTTGCACCGTCGCAGCCGACGAGATATTTCGCATTGATAGTCTGTTGCTCTCCAGCAACGGTTTTGATCGTTGCGGTTACGCCCGCTTCGTTCTGCGAAAAGCTATCAAGTTCGCTCAACCATTCAACGTCCTCGCCGTGCGATTGGATATATTCATAAAGGAGTTTCTCGTGTTTACCTTGTTCGACCAAGAGAACATATGGATACGGACTCATCCCTTTGCCTAGCTCATTAAACTCGATCTCACCACGCACTTTGCCGCCGGCAAACATCCGGGCTTTTTCGGCTTTTGCACCGAGAGCGATCAGTTTATCTGCAAGTCCGATCTGCTCATAAATCTCTAGCGTTCGAGCCTGCACACCGATCGCTTTTGAAAACGGTGTGGTCGTCTCTTTTTTGTCGATAATGACAAAATCAACGCCGTGTCTGATCAACTGACACGCCAAAGCAAGCCCCGTTGGGCCGGCACCTATAATGATCACATCAGTATTTTTCATCGCTCAAAAACCTGTCAGCACGATCGCATCGTTGTCCGAACGGCCGCGTGCTAGTGCAAGGGTCTTACCGTCCCGCGACCAGGCAAAAGACTCGATGCGGATCTTTGGCAGTTCAAACAAAAGTTTTCTCTCACCCGGAGTATCGATCGGCTGCCGCCAAAATTTAGAACTCTCCGGCCGATGCTCATAATAATCCACAAAATGGCCGTCTGCGCTTATTGTTACGGGAGCACTGGCGGTTCCGATAATGACAAACCGCGGCTCACCACCGTTCAACAGATCTACAATGACGATCTCAGAATCATCATTTTTCTTGTCATCCTTTATGTCATCAAACAAAAGATAGCGGCCATCGGATGAAATTGAGAGAAAGCGGCCGGGTGACAATTTTCCAGGCTGCGTTATCATTTCGCGTTTACCGTCAGCCAGCGACTGACGCCAGATAATGTTAGATTTTGGTGTACGTTGGATGTAATAAAGTGTATTGCCGTCCGGCGATACGACCGGGAAAAAGTCAGTTTCGTTATCTGCAAACGTGATCTGCGTCGGATCCGACCCGTCTGTTCCCGCTCGCCAAATATGCTGTCGGCCGGTTCGGGTCGATTCGTAGTAAATATATTTACCGTCAGCCGTTACAAACGGATTTTCGTTCTTTGTTCCGGCGTTTTCTGTTAATTGGTTTCGGGCACCGTTTCCCGGTGTGATCGACCAGATGTCTATATTTCCCGTTATTCGGGTTGTATATACAATGCGGCCCTCCGGAGACCATGTAAGGCCCGATGTGCCATCGCGATTGAGATTGCCAAACGTGATCTGTTTCTGATTTTGCAGATCAGACGCATCAGCGGTCCAGATATGTGAATATATCGAATTCTGACAGGCGAGAATGGTCTTACCGTCCGCTGAAATGGTCAGATTGCGATAAATACTGAGATCATTTGTGATCGGACGGATCTCTGACGATCGCAGATCCATATCCCATAGCTGGAAAAAGCGATTATTTTCCCGGCCCGTGATCAACAGCCGTTTGCTGTCAGGCGACCAACCAACCTGTTCGATCTGGATAAACTGCGGTGTTGATAAGGTTTCGGCTTGGCCATCGATCGAGTTTACAATAACGATTCTTGATATATTCAGCTGATCTGGCGTCTGCTCGATTATCGCGATACGTGTGCCGTCCGGCGACCAGGCGGGAAAACCTCGACGGTAGATAGTGTAGGGTAGATTTCGTGCGAGCAGCTTTTGCTCGATACCCGAATTCAGATCTTTCAAAAGAAGAGCCCACTCTCCTGCTTTGGGATAAAAGCGAACAAAAGCCAATGATCGTGAGTCTGGTGACAAGCCGACGGTGCTCCAAACACGATCGGCAATAAGTTTTGCCGGCCCGCCAAACCGCGACACTTTAAAAATGTCGCCGGCTGCGTCGAAACTATCTTCATTTCGAAAGAATATAGACTCGCCCTCATTCGAAAACTGCAGATTGCCAAAATGATCATGGCCCGGAATATTTAGCTTAATGCTGCTGCCGGTCGCAATATCCTGTAAATTGATCGCATTTTCTCTTATGTACGCAAATGACTGGCCATCCGGCGAGATGACCGGAAACGCGATGTCACCGGTGAATGTCAGTTTTTGAAATTTTACCTTTTCGATCGAGGCGGACTGCGACCTGCGGTTTGAATAGATATATCCGCCTAAAAGGGTGACGGCTACAATTGCCGCTAGGCCTATCCCAACAGGTAGAGCGATCCTTCGATATTTTGAGCCGACCGCCTTATCAGAGCTTCGTCGCCCCATTACGGCGGCATCATTACCTGTTCTATTGATCGGGACCGCGAGCCGGTAGCCGCGACGCGGAATCGTATCGATCAGGTCCTTACCAGCAGTATTTTTACCCAGCACTCTGCGTAGCGTGTAAATGCTTTGTGTTAGGTTGCTCTCCTCGACAAACGAATCTGCCCAAACGGTCTCCATCAGCTCGGTCTTTGAAACGATTGCGCCCTGACGTTTGACGAGCAGACATAGTACATCGAGAACCTTTGGCGGGAGCGCGACTGGCTCACTATTGCGAAAGAGTATTTTCTGAATTAGATCCAGCCGGAAATCGCCAAATTCAACCAAGTTTTCTACCTGCTCGTCCACAATTGATATCTTCTTGATAAAAAATTGACGTGTAATTTAAGACTTCACGCCCGCAAATGTCCAAAATGTTCCGTGTTCGAAGAGTTCACTAATTCTACGACAACTTACAGATGCGGCAAAGCGTTTTTTCAACAACAAACCTCCTGTGTGCAGCCTGTTTGATGACTGCCGTGTTGTCGTCGGGCTGCGGTCGGGTCGCGGAAAAAGTCGCACTTTCGGATGTTTGCCAAAAGGAGCAAAATGCGGTCGTTAACGTCGAAGGTTTTCTGAGGTTGCCGATAGTCAATAACGACGATCCATCTGCTCCTGTTTACACGCTACTTCTGGTTGAACGTTTGAACGGGACGGGAAATTTTTTGACGACGCAAGTTCCTGCGACCGATAAGAACGAACCAAACCGAATTGGTGCATTGCCGGCTAGCTACACGTACAAAGATTTTCATGTCGTCACGAATAACGGAAAAACGGCATCCTCAGATGACCGCGTTAATGTGACAGGCGAGGTCTCAAAACGCGACAGCGGATGCGTCCTGAAAATATCAAAGATCGAAACTCACTAATTAACTATTTGGCTAGGAGAAGATACAGATGTTCAACACGAAAATAACAGCGTTAGTACTCCTTACAATTTCCATTTTCAGCGGCTGTTCTTACCTAGGTGGAAATGCCGCAAAAGTCACGCCGCCGGACGAGCTGTTTTTGGTTGCCAGAGATAAAGGGGCGAATGCGGAGTACGGCTATATGGACAAGACCGGAAAGATCGTCCTCGGGCCATGGGTTACGTTTGAGTATAACGGAAAGAAATATGGCGAAAAGGACATCTATTTTCGCCCGCGGCCTTTTTTCGAAGGATTAGCCGGCATATGTTTTATTGATAAGAATACAGACCCTGAAACCAAGTCGTCCAAAGAATTCGCCGAAACATGCGGCTTTATCGACAAGACGGGCAAGGTCGTGATCGAACCTAAATATAAAAAGATCAGCTATTTTAGCGAGGATCTCGCCGCCGTCTTTCCGGATGGGGAAAACTGGGGATACATCGACAAAACAGGAAAAATGGTTGTCGAGGCTAAGTTTTATGAACCCTCCTCATTTCATGATGGATTGGTCGTTGCGACCGTTGCAAAGATCGAGCTGTCGGCAGGTGGACGAAAATGGGGTTATATCGATAACACAGGAAAATTTACCATCGAAGCAAAATTTGACAGCGCGGGCAGCTTTGGTGATGGCCTGGCTCCTGTTATGGCCGGTTCGGATTGGAAGATCATTGACAAAACGGGTAAGGAGATAACCGAATGCAAAGGGCGTTGGCAACAAGCCGGAATTATCAGACGATGTTGCGAAATACCTATTTGGCGACTACGAAAAGGACACCGCGACGGCTACGTCATTCTTTACGAACGGCACAGCTATTTACGCCAAGAAATACATTGGTAAAGACTGCAAGACTGTGTCCGAAAACAAGAATCCAAATAATAAGGTAAATGACGCGGATGTCTCGGGCCTACGCCCAATGTCCGAAAACCTCGGTCTCGTTAAGGTTTTTTACAAAGATGTAGCTGAGATCGGCGCTCTTGCCGGTGTCGACCTTGCCGCAGACGGATGGTTTTTTGTTGACAAAGATTTTAAGCCGCTACACAAAGACTCATTTGGTGATGCACGGCCATTTGTCGAGGGCCTGGCGGCCGTCCGAAACCGGCCAAAGGACGGAAACGACGCTGCTTGGGGATTTGTAAAGCCCGATATGAGTGTCGCGATCCCCAACTGCTTTGACAGTGTCGGCGATTTTCGGGCAGGGCTGGCACGGGTCTTCCCCGCTTCTAACACTTCCGCCTGCAGCCAGTATAAAGACGTGAGCGTCAGCTCAAATTATCTGTATATCGATAAAATGGGCAAGGTCGTCGCGCCGCAATGGTCAAACTAACACATCGTGAAGTAGGTCGGGAGAATAGAGAGGATAAGTAAATGAAAATTGCAGGATTAATAACCGGAATCGGGTTGACGGCATTGTCAGCAATTGCACTAGTGATATTTCTAATGTTGCCGTCGATGACACACAACCGCGTCAACATTAAAGAAGCGATGGTCGGGATCGTTCCGTTAATACTTTTTGGCTTTATCGGGCTACTTATAACTGCGGTCGCGGGAATCATTTTAATAAAGGGAAAAAGGCTACTGACGAATAAGCGCAGCATTTCAAAATAGGAAAAAAACAATGAAAAATTTGATCGTTATCGCACTCTTTTTCATCGCAGTTGCCGCATGTGGTTTTGGTTCCAAATCGACCTCAAATTCAGGAAATTCGAATAATTCTAACGCTATAAATAGCTCTGGGAGCACATCGTCGGCCAACAGAGACTCGGGTGTTCCAAAAGATACTACGCCACTAACTTTGAGAGTTTCTGAGATGGTTGGCAGCAGCAGCTTTGACTCAAGCAAAGAGGGTCGCACAGTGACGGTCGAAGGCGGAGTGCTCGATAAGATCTCGTATAGCTCCGTTACTGTACGTGACGGCTCGGGCTATGCCTTTGAGTGCAGCGGATCATTTAGCGATTACATGAGTTCTGCTCCGAGGATCGACGAACTCACTAGTCAGCACCGGTCCCCAAGCGTCACTGTTATGGGCACCTACGGCAAATCTTCGTACAGCGACAGTGCCGCCGCACTTTCGTCGTGCATCATCACGGATCTCAAGAAATAGGTCTATAAAAGGAGAAACAAAAATGAAACGGATAATACTATTAATTGCAATATGCATGGCAACCTCAGCATTTGCGAATGCGCAGGCGTGCAATGCCCTTGACGTAAATATGGGCTTTGCCAATAACTCCCTAAAGAGTTCGCTTGCCAATACATGGCATATCATCAGCGACGATATGCAAAAGCTGCTCTTTACGCCGGATGTGTGGAAAGCCGAACTGGCGAAGGTGATGAACTGTTCGCCATCGAGCTTTCCTTCAAATTGGATGGATCGCGTTCGCGACAATTACGATCAGCTTAAAGCCATTGCGGATAACGACGGAAAAACTAAAGTCTGGAAGGAGCGTCCGTTCCAAAGGCCAACGGAGCAAGCGATCGTAAAGACGAAATATCTCGCGAAATATCCGGGCGTTAAGATCCTCAAGATCGGCTCGAATTACAAAGACTGGAACGTTTTCAAAAACTCGCTCGGCATACCGACGAATCGTTATATTCGCGGTGAAATCCTCTTGCAGATCCCCGGCCGTCCATATTGTCAGGCTCAGGAATGGGTCATAAAACAGGCATATAACGGCGGCGGTTATTCGGCATCAGTTGCGGAAAATGTTGGTGGAGCGGGCTATTTTGTTAAATGCCCGTAAACAAAACACGCCCAGATGGCTCCAAACAGATAATAGAGATCATTCAATTAAAGGAGTAAATAGTAAAAATGAAGTTAAGATTTTTTTCAAGCATTGTCATTATGGCAGCGGTCGCATTAGGTATCTGTGTAACCGCTGCAAATGCACAGCCGTCGGCTACTCAGGTCAAGAAAGACGTGTCCGGGCCAAAGACCATCTCGGTTACTGTTGGCGGCAGAGGAACGCGGGTCTGGAGCAAAGGCTATTCGAAATGGGTTTGGGACGTGCCGTATTCGGCAAAGGTAAAAAGCGAAGAGCCAGGCGTGAACATCCTCGTCGAGGCAACGGCTTCGTATGACATCGTGGGCGGGCGTTATGTTTACTGGAGATCATTTGTCGGGTCGAACATTTACGAAGGTATTCCAAATCCGACCGAAACTGAAGTCGCTTCGCTGCTTACTCAGTTTGGCCCGCAAAAAGTAATGATGGGTGATTTTTATAACGCAGTCGGTGGCGTCGAGAGCGTCAAGCTGGCGGGAAAACCACGGTTCGAGTGGCATACGCTTAACTCGGTCTCGTTCACGGTTATTGCCACTTACAGAGAGAAAATAGATTCGACGACTATGCGCCGCATCTCGAAACCGTTCAGGGCAAGGCTCTATCGTGACAGCAAAACGTCACCGTGGAAAAACATCCTCGGTACCGGCGAGCTAAATGATGACGAAGTGATCGTCGTGTTGTAACGGGAACGTGCCGTGTAAAGTTTGAGACAAAATAATGGCATCAAGACTTCAAAACAAACGGCGGCTAAAGGGTGTGATACTCAATTTTGCGCTGAGCGGTGCATCGTACATCCTAATGATCTTTGGGCTGATCGCCGGCTTTGTACCATCGAGTAAGGTTACTCGCTACGGCAACATCAATGCATCACAAAAGCCGATTAATTATTGGGTGACGATCGCGGGCTTGTTCATGATCGGGACAGTTTTTCTGGCAGTTGCATTGTGGGCGTTAAAGCGTTACCGCAGCAATGTTGGGAGTTATGAATAGATCGAACTTACTTAAAATATAGGAGAAAGAATGAAAAAATTAGTTAGTCTGACATTCGCAGCCGTTTTAATGTCTGCCTGCGGCGGAGCGGCGAATACATCAAATACAACAGCAAACAATGCCGCAACGGCAAAGGCTCCGGCTTCACCGGAAGCAAAGCCAGTCGTAACACTCAAACCCGGCGAGGTTCCGTTTGACGGTATGTCTAATGTCGCGACGACGGCAAAAGCGGGCGAGATCGTTTTGACCATCGACGAAAGCAAGATCGCCGAGATCGCCGGTGGTGCTAAGGACCCGACAGCCATTTATCAGAATCGCGTGATGGTGACGCCGGGCGAACTCGAATCAGAGGTCGAGGATAGCTTTAAGAAAAAATACAAAGTGGCAAATGCCTATATCATCGCTGTGCCTAAGGGACAGAAAGCCAAGGTCGGCGATGTTGTCCTGACGTGGTGGCAATCGGGCGGCGGCATGATGCGTGGCTATGTGACCGAGGCGGCTAACCCTGCCGAGCCAACAGTACGCTATTTCGGTATGTCGCCGCGTGAAGACAAGAGCGACAAGCTAAAGCCGGATTCATTTATCGTCGTTAATAGCGAATGGGCGCCGGGAGCACCTGTTCTTTCAAAAGACGCCAATGGAACCGAATTCGCCTATATACTTCGCGTAAATGGCGACAAAGTTTTGATCTCAGGATTTGGTCGCAAGCTGCGGGTACGACCTAAGGCAGATTTGACACCTATCGCATATAAACCTGCTTTCAAAGTCGGCGACGAGGTCAAAGCCGCGTTTTTCGCATCGTTCGATCCGGCAACTGTCGTCGCGATAGATCCAAAGTCAGGAAAGGTAACCGTCAAGCGTAAAACAGGTGACGAGCAAAAGGATCTGGATTTTGGCGAGGTGACGAAATAGGAGCAATATGAAAAAACTAATAATAATTACAATGTGCGCACTTTTTGTGACCGCGTGCGGTAGCGGAGCAGGGGGCGGATCAAGCCTGAGCGTAAAGGCGGGCGGCAAAGACGTTCCGTTTGCCGTGAAATCGAGCGGCTCTGATAAGAGTGTATTTACCTACACGCCCGGACCCGGCCAACCACCTCAAACGGCGACCTCGTTTTCTGCTATGTTTGGAAACTACGAGATGGACACCACCAACTTCGCTACTATGAAAAAGAAATTGGCATCTGCCGATCAGGCAAGAGTTTCTTTTTCCATCTACGGTGAATCTGGCACGGGTCTTAAAGATGAGGTAAAGCCTGGAACCTATAAGGTCGATAAAGAGGGTAGGTTCATGTCAGTCAGTACAGTTACGGTAATGACGTTTGCCGATGGTAATGACAAGGAAACGTATTTCGATCTCAGAGCGGCTGACGCGAAAGGTGAGATCAAGGTCACCTCGGTCACGGCTGACGCAGTAAGCGGTTCGATCGACGTTACGCAAGGTGAAAATTCCGTCAAGGGTAACTTCACGGCCAAGATCGCCAAAAAATAATGTTACTGGAATCCACTTGATTGTCCGGAAACTGGTCAATCAAAAAGCCCGCCGAGCGATCGACGGGCTTTTATTTGTGATCCATTATCAGTGATCAGAATTTCAGCGTGAGCTCACCGTCTTTCTCATCGATCAAAGCACTGCCGCCATCGGTGAGTTTGCCAAAGAGGATCTCGTTTGCCAGCGGCTGTTTGATCTTTTCGTGGATGAGCCGCGACATCGGACGGGCGCCGTAGCGGGCGTCAAAGCCATTTATCGCGAGCCATTCGCGGGCCTCTTCGGTCAGTTTTACGAGGACACGTTTTTCGGCAAGCTGGCCATTGAGTTCCTTGATAAATTTATCGACGATGAGTTTGATAATGTCGATATCGAGCGGCTTGAACGGAACCCATGCGTCGAGCCGGTTACGAAACTCGGGCGTAAACGTCCGCTCGATCACGCCTTTGGCGTTCCCCTTTGTATCAGACGCGTTCCTAAAACCTACGCCGCCGGATGAGAGTTCCCTAGCACCGGCGTTGGTCGTCATTATCAGAATGACATTGCGAAAATCCGCTTTCTTGCCGTTATTGTCAGTCAGCGTGGCCGAATCCATCACTTGCAGCAACAGATTGAACAGATTTGGATGAGCTTTTTCGATCTCATCCAGTACGAGCACAGCGTGGGGCGTTCGCATGATCGCCTCGGTCAACAGGCCGCCCTGATCAAACCCCACATATCCGGGCGGTGCTCCGATCAGACGCGAAACCGTGTGCGGCTCGGCGTATTCGCTCATGTCGAATCGCATAAATTCGACACCGAGCGTCTCGGCAAGCTGTTTTGAAACTTCTGTCTTACCAACGCCTGTCGGCCCGGAAAACAGAAACGACCCGACCGGTTTCTCTTGAGCACCTAGGCCGGCTCGCGATATTTGTATCGCATCAACAATAACGTTGATCGCGTCGTCCTGGCCAAAGATGGTTTTCTTAAGGTCGTCGCGAAGAGTCTTGAGCCGCTCCTTTTCGTTCGCGACGACAGTCTTTGGCGGGATCTTTGCCATGCGGGCGATGGTGTTTTCGACCATCTGGACCGAGATCTTTTTCGGACGGCGGCTGGCTGGCAGCAACTTGACCGACGCACCTACCTCATCGATCACGTCTATGGCTTTGTCCGGCAAGAAACGGTCGTTGATATATTTGCCCGCGAGCTCGGCAGCGGTCCGTAGAGCATCGTTGCCATATTTGACGCCGTGATGCTGTTCGTAAAAACGTTTGAGGCCCTTGAGGATCTCGTAGGTTTCCTCAATGGTCGGCTCATTGATATCGATCCGCTGAAAACGTCTCGCAAGCGCGCGGTCGCGGTCAAAAGCAGCCTTGTATTCGGCGTGCGTCGTTGAGCCGATACACCGCAATGAACCTTCGGCTAACGCGGGCTTTAAGATGTTCGAAGCATCCATCGAGCCGCCCGAAACAGCTCCCGCACCGACTATGGTGTGTATCTCGTCGATAAAAGGATCGCGTTTTCGTGTTCTTTCAGCTCGCTGATGATCGCCTTAAATCGCTGCTCAAAATCACCGCGATAACGCGTGCCGGCAAGCACCGCACCCATATCGAGTGCAAAAACCTTGGCCCCTTGCAAAACCTCTGGCACATTGCCCTCGCTGATCTTTAGTGCAAGGCCTTCGGCCAGAGCCGTTTTACCGACGCCGGGTTCACCTACATAAAGCGGATTATTTTTCTTACGTCGGCACAGCACCTGGATCGTTCGTTCGATCTCCGGGGTGCGTCCGACGATCGGATCGATCTCGCCCGCCTCGGCCTTTGCTACTAACTCGACGCAAAAACTCTCAAGCGGTTTCTTTCGCGGTGCCGACTGAAACGGATTTTCGTCATCGTCCATGTCAAAATCGGGCAGCATATCGCCCTCATCGACCTTTGAGATGCCGTGTGAAATGTAATTGAGGATATCAAGCCGCGAAACGCCCTGTTGCAAGAGCAGATAAACGGCGTACGATTGCTCGGCCTGGTAAAGTGCGGCGAGGATGTTGCCGCCGTCAACCGCCGGTTGCCCGCTGCCCTCGGCCTGTAGCACGGCGTACGAGATCGTCGATTGAAATGTCGATGTCAGCTCCGGCATTGTCTTGACGTCCGCCGGTATTTTTTCGAGCTGGGTCTCGAAATATTCCTGCAAAGCCCGCGCAAGTTCCTCGATCTGTGCTCCGCAATTAAACAATATCTCCCGCGCGGCCGCGTCTTCGAGCAGCGCGAACAGCAAATGCTCAAGCGTCACAAATTCGTGCTTGTGCTTGACCGCCTCATCGACGGCAAAGCTAAGTGTTTCTTCTAACTCACGCGTTAACATCTACAAATATCTTACCAGTTTTATGTTGAATGAAAATAGCCAGTTCGCGCCTCAAACAAATCGGACGCCTTCGGGGTGGATGCGCGAGACATAAACATTGAAATCAATGCCGGTTTGCGAATACACATCGTGCATTGCGCTTTTGATGGCTTCGGCGGTCGTCGCGGTGTGACTGAGCATAAACATCGACGGCCCCGAACCGGAAATGCCGCCGCCAATGGCCCGGCCGCAAGACACGCATTTTTAACCTCATCAAATTTTGGAATGAGCGATTTGCGAGCGGGTTCGACAATAAGATCTACCATCGAGCGGGCCATCAGATCGTAATCGCCTGAGCCGAGCGCCGCAACGAGGGCTCCGAGATTACTCCAGTTTTTGACGGCGTCTTTGAGCGGGACATCTTTTGGTAGGATCGCACGAGCCTCGGCGGTTTTGATCTCGATCTGCGGATGAATGACTGTCGCGAACAAAGCCGGGAACTCTATTTCGACAATATCGAGCGGATCAACCGACCGAACGAGCGTAAATCCACCGTATATACTGGGTGCAACGTTGTCGGCATGACGCGTGCCTGAGGCGAGCATTTCACCGGCCATCGCAAAATCGACCAACTCAAGCTTTGAAAATCTGTCACCGAGCAGCCGATTTGCCGCAACGACCGCTCCGCAAGAGCTTGCCGAGCTCGATCCGATACCGCTGCCGGGTTTGATGTGTTTAGTGATCTCGATCTCAAAACCATGATCCATATGAGCCGCGTCCATCAGTGCTTGCAACGCAACTCCGGCAACATTTTTTGCAGGATCGGTGGGCAAGCCATAGTCGTCGCGGTTGATGATCCGCACTTCGCGGGCCTCGATCTTGCGCACCGTCATCTCGTCAAACGGCTCCTCTAGAGCAAAGCCGAGACAGTCAAAACCGCATACGACATTTGAAACTGTTGCCGGTGACCTAACGCTGACCTCGTCCATATTTCTTAAAAGCGGGCAATGCGTTATATGATTTATTGCTTAGCTTGCTCTGCCCACCCGATCTATTGATGCACTACTTTAGCACAAACCGCGTGTCGCCTCATGTCTCGTTTCGCGACGCCGTACTCAATGGCCAGCCCGACGACAAGGGGCTCTATTTTCCGTCGGACATACCGCGACTTGAGGCCGATTTTGTTGACCGGCTTCCCGACATGGCCAATGAACAGATCGCGTTCGACGTGATCCGGCCGTATGTCGCTGGCGAAATACCGGATGGCACTCTGTTTGAGATATGCAGTGAGACGGTTAATTTTGATTTCCCTCTTGTTCCAATAACTGATCGAATATCGACACTTGAGCTTTTTCACGGGCCGACGCTCGCGTTCAAAGATGTGGGTGCGCGGTTTATGAGTCGGTGCTTGCGGCATTTTTCACAAGACAACAAAGAGAAAACGATCGTTATCGTTGCGACCTCGGGTGATACGGGTGGTGCCGTCGCGGCGGGCTTTCACGGCGTCGAGGGAATTGAGGTTGTTATCTTGTACCCAAAGGGAAAGGTCAGTAAGGTGCAGGAATTACAATTGACAACGCTTGGCGGAAATGTAACTACATTGGAATTACATGGTAATTTCGACGACTGTCAGGCGCTGGCAAAACATGCACTCGCTGACAGCGAGCTGCAATCAAAAGTTCACCTAACATCAGCCAATTCGATCAACGTCGCCCGCTGGCTGCCTCAGCAATTTTATTACTTCTTTGGGTTAAAGCAATCGCAGGGCGAGCCGCCTGTTATCTCTGTGCCAAGCGGTAATTTTGGAAATCTTGCGTCCGGAATCTTAGCCCATATTTCAGGCTTGCCGGTAAAGAAGTTTATCGCCGCGTGTAATGCCAACGATGTCGTCACGCGATTTCTCGAAACGCAAAATTACGAACCGCACGAATCCGTCGCCACACTCTCAAACGCAATGGATGTTGGTGCCCCGAGCAACTTCGTTCGCATATTAGAGATATTTGGTAATAAGTTTGTAGACCTCAAGGAAAAGCTAGAGTCGGTCAGCATTTCGGATGAGGTGACCGCGCAGACAATGCGCGAAGTATATAAAGAGACCGGATACATCCTCGATCCGCACGGTGCTGTTGGTTACCGGGCGCTGGCAGACCATTTAAAAACTGAACCAAATTCACGAGGGTTTTTCCTCGAAACCGCACATCCGGTGAAATTCGATTCTGTCCGTGAGATAATCGGGACGTTTGGAGCAACGCCACCATCGGTTGAGGAACTTTATTTAAAACAAAAGGTCAGCACCGAGATGGATAATGATTACGGCGCGTTGCGAGAGGTTTTGTTGAGCAAGATATGAAGGTCCTAAAATTTGGCGGTTCGTCGGTTGGCGGCCCCGAAGCAATAAGACAAGTTGTCGAGATCATTCGTCGGACGAGTTCCGATGGCGAATGCGCGATCGTGCTGTCCGCAATGCAAGGCACGACCGATTCTCTGATCGCCGCCGGCCTCTCTGCCGAACGCGGTGACGACGGGTATATTGAGACGATCAGCGATATCAACGACCGGCATTTGACGGCGATCCACGAACTGTTTGGCGAAGGCACAAATCCGCCGGTCATCGATTTTGTCGAATCGACGATCAAAGAACTCGGAGATCTGTGCGAAGGTGTCAGGCTCATCCGCGAGCTTTCGCCAAAAACACTCGACCGCATTTTGAGCTTTGGCGAGATAGTATCAACGCGGATCGTTTCGGCTTTTCTGGCTGCGGAGGGGCATGAGAACGAATGGGTCGACAGTCGTTTGCTCATACGGACCGATTCCAATCACGGATCGGCGGGTGTGGATTTTGCCGAGACAAATGAACGAATAACCGGACATTTGATAGCACATCCGTCAGGGATCACTATCTTTCCCGGGTTTGTTGCGTCCGACGCGGCTGGTTACACGACCACGCTTGGACGTGGTGGCTCGGATTACTCGGCGGCGATAATCGCGGCGGCGGTCGATGCTGAGGTGCTCGAAATTTGGACAGACGTCTCAGGCATGATGACGGCGGATCCGCGTTTTGTCCGTAATGTTCGACAGATCTCGCACATTACATATCGTGAGGCGATGGAGTTGTCGCACTTTGGAGCGAAGGTCATCTACCCGCCGACGATCCAGCCAGTGATGGCGAAGGGCATACCGATCCTGATCAAAAATACCTTTGAGCCCGATCATAACGGCACATTGATCGAAGCCGAATCTGCCTCAAAAACCGAGATGATCCGCGGCATCACGAGCATCGATCAGATTACGATCCTTAACCTCGAGGGCAGCGGTATGGTCGGGATTCCCGGCTTTTCCAAGCGTTTATTTGACGCACTCTCGCGGGCGGCGATCAACGTCATCCTGATTACCCAAAGCTCTTCCGAACACTCGATCTGCGTTGCAATCGAAGAAAAGCACGCCGAGATGGCAAAGCTCGCCGTTGACCTCGAGTTTGAAAACGAGATCAACATGGGCCGCATCGATCCGCTCAAGGTCGAGAGCGGATTTTCGATCCTCGCCCTCGTTGGCGACAACATGAAAGAGCACACCGGCGTGTCGGGCAAGATGTTCACCACGCTTGGACAAAACGGCATCAACATCCACGCTATCGCTCAGGGTTCGAGCGAACGAAATATCTCAGCCGTTATCTCATCAAAAGATGTTCGAAAGGCCGTGAACACGTTGCACGAGGAATTTTTCTCCGATGGCAATAAGCAGATCAATCTTTATATCGCCGGCGTCGGGACGGTCGGCGGCAAATTGATCGGCCAGATAATGTCGCAACATCTGCATCTGCTCGATGACATGCGATTAAATTTACGAGTTGTCGGAATCGCCAACAGCACTCGGGCTCTGATCGCAGAGGAAGGCGTTGACCTAAGTGATTACAAAGAAAAGCTGCCGATCGCAGACGAGTTGAGCATTGACGCATTTACCGATGCGATCATCGAGCGTAATCTGCGTAACTCGATCTTCGTCGATATCACCGCAAGCCCGGCAGTCGTCGAGACCTATCCCAAATTGCTTGCGAAAGCGATATCTGTGATCGCGTGCAACAAGATCGCCGCGTCCTCAGACCACGATAACTATATTCAATTAAAGAACCTAGCTCGCGAATACGGTACAAATTTCTTCTTTGAGACAAATGTCGGTGCCGGTCTGCCGGTGATACATACGCTCGGCGATCTGCTCCGCAGCGGCGACCGAGTGAATCGGATCGAGGCCGTTCTGTCGGGGACGCTCAATTTTGTTTTTAACAATTACGATGGCTCGCGTACGTTTGCCGAGGTCGTACGCCAGGCACAGACCGAAGGTTACACGGAGCCCGACCCAAGGCTCGACCTTAACGGAACCGATGTCGCCAGAAAGATCTTGATCCTCGCCCGCGAAGCAGGACAGCAAATGGAGATGAATGATATCTCAAATGCCGGTTTTCTGCCGGAATCGTGCCTTGCGGGCAGCGTCGATGATTTTTACGCTGAAATGGAGCGGCACGAACCCCATTTCCGCAAGTTGCTCGATGATGCCGCGGAGCAAGGATTGAAGCTCAAATACATCGCGTCGTTTGATAACGGCAAGGCGTCCGTGGGCTTGCAATCGATCGGGCCCGGATCACAACTTTTGCCAACCTTTCGGGCAAAGATAACGCAGTTCTTTTTACACAAACCGCTATGCCGACCAACCGCTAGTGATAAAAGGTGCGGAGCCGGGGCAGATGTAACCGCCGCAGGAGTTTTGCTGACATAATTAGGGCGGCACGCTCGTAAAGCAATAATATGCTTAAAAGACTCATACGGTATTTTTCTATTCTCACTCCTGACACAGCTTTCGTATGCTCAAAGTAATTACGCCGGCCGGTTCGTGGGAACGCCGAACGCCAGAGCAAGTAAAGATAGACGGAGTTAAGCTAAAAGAGGCGATCGATTTTGCCATTGCAAGCGAGGGAAAGGGCCGGGAGTCAGGAACTGGCTAACAACTTTGGCCAAGCACCTTTGGGAACTATAGGGCTGACAAGATCGGGCGAGCCAACGGGATCGTTATCCAAGGTTATCGTGCCAGGGGCGACCGCCGCGTGATAGTCGCACAGCGTGACCAAAAGCTTCTTCCGGTCGTCGGCGCTTTTGCCCAACTGATCCGCAGCCTAGGACAAGGCGTTGACTACAATGCCCCGTCGTCCTACAGACCCGGCCAGCGTACGATGATGCCGAAGAGTTTGGCAAGTCAAAGTTACTCGAGTATTCGCCACTGATCACAACCGCAAGTCACGGGAACATCTGCGCAAACAGATTGGGAGGGCCTGGGGCGGGGGACCCGTGAGCAATGCGAGGCGAGCCCGGACGTTTACGATACAAGGCGTGCACGCCCTGGCGGCCAACGTTGGCGTAAGCCGCCAGTCTAAAGAAATATGGACGAGATCGGGCCTAAACACTTGGCGGTGGTACGGCTACGAAATTCTATGTCGTTTTGGACGGCCAGATCGTCCAGTCGGTCAGCGGCGGGGCATTGGGGCGGCGGGATGTTTATCAATGCGTATGATATGGCGCGATTTGGGTTGCTGACGACGCGCAGCGAGTAAATGGGGCAACAAACAGTTGCTCTCAAATGAATTTGTCCGTCAGGCAAAGACGCCGACCCCTGTCCAACCGACCTACGGGTTTATGAACTGGTTTCTCAACACCGACAAAAAGCTCTACCCTAACGCCCCAACAGGCATCGTCGTCACACGGCACGGCACTACATCTCGGCCCAGGCCTCGTGGTTGTGGTGCGTTGGATAGAGAACAACAAGATTAACGAATTCCTTGGTAAATTGCTTGCCAGCTTAAAAAAGTAAGGCCGCCTTGGCGGCCCTTTTTTTCAATCCAACTGGCCAAATTTTCCCATCTGAAAATCACGCATCGCTTGTACGATCTCTTGCTGAGTGTTCATCAGGAACGGGCCGTACTGAGCTATCGGTTCGTTCAGAGGTTCGCCACTCATGACGAGTAGTACGTTGTCTTCGATCGCATCGACGGTAATATGCTCACCGTCGACTTCGAATAGGGCGAGGTTGTCTGTCGGCAGCGTTTCGATGCCATTTAACATTGCCGAGCCCTCGATAGCAGTATTGCTGTGGTATAACCTGCTGGATAGTTAAGCTCGACCTTTTCGCCTTTTTTCATCTTGAGGTTGTAAAGATGAACTGGCGAAAATGTCGTGGCCGGGCCTCTCAAGCCATTAAAGTCGCCTGCAATAACCTCGACCTCACCGCCGTTTGCAAGTGCCACACGCCCAAATTCAGGATTTGTAATTGCCTGATATTGCGGCTCGGTCATCTTATCTTTCGCGGGTAGATTGACCCACAGCTGAACCATCTGAAACGGACCGCCCTGACGGTTGGATTCGCGTTCGTGATATTCCTTATGCAGCAAGCCGCTACCGGCGGTCATCCACTGAACATCTCCTTCGCCGATCACGCCGCCGTTTCCGCGACTGTCGTGGTGCTCGACCTTGCCTTTGTAAGCGATGGTAACGGTCTCAAACCCGCGATGCGGATGCGGCCCGACACCAAACGGTTCTTCACGCGGCGGAAAATCCGTCAGCGACCCATAATCTAGCAGAAAAAAGGGACTCATCCTCTCGCCCGTTAACGGCCCGTGCGGGAAAAATCCATGAACATTAAATCCATCGCCGACCCAGTGTTTCGGCGGCGGCGGGACAATCCTTTCCACTGATTTGATGCTTTTCTCTTTCTTCATTTGTGTCTTCATTAAAACCTCCCATCCGATTACTATGGATATAGTTTATCGGCAGCGAGGCTCTAAGTAACCATCAATTGCGGTGAGAGTTATCTAATACTTTTGGGTGAGAGAACTTATTTCTTTCTAACGATCATCAGCCCGTCACGTATCGAAAGCAGCACATTTTCAACACGGTCGTCGGCAAGCACCATCTGGTTAAAGTCATATAGAGCCTGCGTGTTCTCATCCTTTTCGTCTTCGATCACTTTGCCGCTCCAGAGCACATTATCGGCAATGATAAATCCACCTGGCCGAACCTTGTCGCAAACTAGGTTGTAATAAGTTGAATAATTAGGCTTGTCAGCATCGATAAACACGAGATCAAATGTTTCCGGCAGTGTGGGAATGATGTCTGTGCCAAAGCCAAGGTGAAACTCGATTTTGTCCGCAAACTCACTTTTTTGGACAAATTCACGGGCAACACGATTTGTGTCTTCTTGTATATCCAATGTAATTACCTTGCCCTTATCGGCCAGTCCTTCGGCAAAACAGAGGGCAGAATATCCCAGATACGTGCCGATCTCTAAAACCACGTTTGGACGTATCATGTGCGACAGCATCGACAGTACACGACCCTGGAAAAAGCCTGACAGCATTGCCGAGTCTTCGTAGTGTGCATAACAATGGGCACGCAGCTCTTGCAGAACGTTGCTTTCGTCCGATGTCATGCTTTCGGCGTATTTGATCACCTCGTCTTTCATAGATCTACCCTTACCAGTCCGCGCTTTATTGCCAGAGTCGCAGCCGATGTGCGGTCCGAGACGCCGATCTTTCCAAAAATATTCTGTACGTGTGTCTTGATAGTGTTTTCCGAATTATCGAGAGCAAACGCGATCTCTTTATTCGACATACCCCCGACGATCATTCTCAAAACATTTGCCTCGGTCGCGGTAAGTTCTTCCTGGCCAAGATGCTCACTGAGGACCCGTGCGATCGCATCGGGTATGTATTTACGACCCGACGCGACAGTGCGGATAGCCTTGACCAGTTCGTCCGGCTCAATGTCCTTGCAGATATACCCGGACGTTCCCTTTTTCAAAGCCCGGCTGATCTCGGCGTCACCTGCGTGGTCGGCTAAAACAATGATCTTGGCTTTTGGGTCGCGAATAAAATAATTATCGAGATCATCGATCGTGCAAGAATCGGGAAATCTTAGCCCGAGAATCGTGACATCGGGTTGCGTATCAAGAAACAACGCAAATCCGTCAGCCGCATTGTCAGCTTCATTGACAAGCTCAATACACGTTTTGGTCGATAGTACCGAACGCATACCGATGCGTGTGAGCGGTTGGCTTTCGACGAGTAGGACTTTAATAGGCTCGGACATTGCGGGGTTATGGCTTTTCTGAACGAGGGTCTTTAGCTGGCTGACCACATCGCGAAGCTGCACGGCGTCAGGTGCTGTCGGGGCGAGCTGTAGATACGTTTCCAGCTCAGCCAAGGCTCGCTATCTCGCGGTCGAGAAATGCTGCGCCAGTGCTCTTTCATCTGTTCCCGCCAATGCTTATTGCGCCAAACGCCTTTTGCTTCGTCATACCGCTTTACAGAAACAAATGTACGCCCGAGGTAAAAATGAGCCACCGCTGATTGTTCCTTGGCATTTAGGGCACGACGTAATAGAGTCTCCGCATCCACAAATTGCTTTGACCGAAACATGACGATTCCTCGATTTACCAATGGTTCATAAGCATCGGGCTTAATCTTCAGGGCTGCGTGTAAAGCTTCATCGGCTTTTTCCAGTTCGTTGAGTTTGAGATATTGCACCCCCATCTCGGTGTAAGCGAGCATGAATGCCGGATACTCAGCTATAGCAAGCTTTAATTGTACGATCGCACCCTTATTGTCACCCGTCCCGGCAAGTTTGAGGGCGTTCTCATAGAACTCCAAAGCCTTTTTAGGAACTGTTGCATTTTCCTTTATACCGGTTTTGAGATCTTAACCTTTGCGTCAATCTGAAACTCACATTTGGCATCTCTGTTTTGAAGAATATCCCTGCTCACGGTCAAGTCTTGCTCACCGTCTATCGGACGGTAATGTTCCCGACAAACGGCTAAACAACTTTCCTAGTCATCGCTGTTCGAAAGATCTCACCAGTTATCGATGATGCAAAATAATGGGCGTCCGAGGGGAAGCTGCCGCTGATAAAGCCGCCAATCTGGGCGTTTGTCAACCGGGATCGGCTGATGCCGTGAGTGAGCAAGACAAAGACGTAGGAGGGCAGTCGATCTTGTGTTCATACCTCAATATTCCTTAAGTTTCATTATCTAAGGGCTATCATTTAACTGCGGCTAGACTGGCCGCAAATTCGACGATCGGGCGGATCAGGTCAGTGTCATAGTTTGTTTTTACGTGCTGCATCACGGCGGTCATACGCTCAAGTCCCATGCCCGTATCGACCGACGGAGCGGGCAGCGGGGTGAGCTTAAATGACCCGTCAGGCTCCTGCGTGCGGTTGTATTGCATAAAGACGAGATTCCAGATCTCCATGGTCGTGTCGCCGGGACCGTTGACCCAGTCGGGTGAATTCTTTTCCGGGTCACCCGCGTCGTCGCCCATGTAATAATGGATCTCGGAACAAGGTCCGCACGGCCCGGTGTCGCCCATTTGCCAGAAATTATCCTTCTTACCAAATCCCAATACGCGATCCGGTTTCGCTCCCGCCTTTATCCAAAGTTCACGGGCCTCATCGTCCGGACCGACTTGATCGTCGCCCTCAAAAACCGAGAACCAAAGCCGCTCTGTATCTAGTCCAAATTCGTTGACCAGCAGGTCCCAGGCAAAACGGATCGCGTCCTCTTTAAAGTAGTCGCCAAACGAAAAATTGCCGAGCATTTCGAAAAATGTATGATGCCTTGCGGTTTTTCCGACCTCATCGAGATCGTTATGCTTGCCGCCGGCACGGATACATTTTTGCGAGGTGACGGCGCGTGTGTAATCACGTTTTTCGTTGCCGAGAAACACGTCTTTGAATTGATTCATTCCCGCGTTGATAAATAACAGCGTCGGGTCGTTGGCGGGTAGTAGCGGCGATGAATGAACAACCTTGTGTCCGTTCTGCTCAAAATAATCGAGGAATTTTGCTCTGATCTCGTCTCCGGTCATACGAAAACTTTAGCACAAAGCACGAGAGGCGGGAATCGCACAAAAAAGCCGGACGCCTTTCGGCATCCGGCACTGTTTACTGGATATGAACAAAGACTATTTTTCCGCCTTAAACTTTAGTGACACAGAGTTCATGCAGTAACGCAAACCTGTAGGCTGCGGGCCGTCATCAAAGACGTGGCCAAGATGGGCATGACAACGGGCACATTCGACCTCGGTGCGGACCTCGCCCAGAGAGTTATCGACCGTTTCCACGACATTCTTTTTGAAAATAGGCTGAAAAAGCTGGGCCAACCGGTTCCCGATTCAAACTTTGCCGTTGATTTGAAAAGCGCCAACCCACAAGCGGCACAATAATACGTTCCGTGTTTGTGATTTTTGGTTAAGGCTCCGGAGTAGGGCCGCTCAGTGCCCTCTTCGCGCATCACGTTGTATTCCTCGGCGGTAAGTTCTTTTTTCCACTCTTCGTTGGATTTTGCGATCTCTTTGCCGTCAAATTCACCGTCTGTTAGCTCAACCGTGCGGGTCGATCCATCGGCTTTCTTGGCGGGTGTTGGTTCAGCGGCCGCCACCTGCTCGTTCATCGATGCTTTTGGAGCACAGCCAAATAAGCCGACCATCAATGTCATCGAAGTGAGCGTAAATAGTGCGAGCGTCGAAAATATAACTTTGTATCTCATAGCTTAATAATACTATCGCGAAGCCATTTTATTTCTGATCTTCGGTGCAATGTTTAAAAAAGATCCGCTCGACGTGTCTGAGGGCTATTCCCTTTCCAACCAAAACATCCCCCTCCAGAAATGTTTTGATTCGAATCCTTGATATTGCCTCAGACCGTCGAGCGAAATTGTAGAACCTAAGTTAGTTTGGCAACAATACCGAATTGATGACGTGAATGACACCATTCGACTGTTTGACGTCAGCGATCGTGACATACGATTTGCCGCCCTTTTCATCCATCAAAACCACGTTTTTGCCATCGAGCATCGCATAGAGCTTGCCGCCGGCGACGGTCGTAAACTCAGCCTTGCCCTTGCCTTTCTTGATCGCCTTTACTACGTCTTTTGAGCTAAAGTTGCCCGCAATGACGTGATAGGTGAGGATCTTGGTGAGCGTTGCTTTGTTTTCCGGCTTGAGCAGAGTCTCGACGGTGCCTGCTGGCAAAGCAGCAAAAGCACTGTTGACTGGTGCAAATACGGTGAACGGACCCGCACTCTTTAGAGTGTCTACCAGACCAGCTGCCTGAACCGCGGCAACGAGCGTCGTATGGTCTTTCGAATTAACGGCGTTCTCGACAATATTTTTTGTCTTGTACATCGCTGCTCCGCCGACCATCGGGTTGCCGTCCATCGACTGCGCTGAAACTCCAAACGAGACGCCGAGCGTCAATACTACTAATGCTAAAAATGTTTTCATTGAAAAATCTCCCCTTAATAAAATAATAATTTGACTAAATGAAAAGGCTTTCTTTCCTTTGGAGTGGATTTCGTGGGGGCCGAGGGTTTGGATTCAACTTGGTGGAAAATTTTTTTAACAGGATCGACAGGATAACAACTAAATCAATCTATAGATCTTGTCCATCCTGTTCGAATTCGCGGATAGCAACGGCGGACATTTTTTCGCGTATGAGGTCAAAGCCAAAGCCCTGACGCATGAGGTGGTCGTAGAAATTTTTTGGTCTCTTCGCGGGTTTCGGGTTTGCCCTTTAGACGGAGCCGCTTCTCTATTGCAAGATCGATCAACTCTTCCTCAGGCAGTTTTTCAAATGCCTCAGCTATTGCGCCGGAAACTGTTTCTTTATCAAGCTTTTTCTGCGACATCGTCTGCTGCAGACGGCGTTTGCCTTGCGGTTTTTGGCGGAGTTTTGAGACGGCCAGATCGCGGGCGTACTGCTCATCGTCGAGATACTTATATTCCTTTAGCTTTTCAAGCACGGCATCGACGATCTCGTCATTGGTCCAGAGTTTTTCGAGCAGGCGGTCTCGGAGCTCCCGGACCGAACGCGGTTTGGCGGCGAGCAGCTTAACGGCACGGTTCATCGTCCGCTCACGCGAGCGAACCGGGTCTTTGACCACCCGGTCGGCATCATCAACCTTTCTTGTGCGTTTTCCCCACATAAGCCCAATGCAAAATGCAAAAATCTTCTCACATTGTGCATTATGCATTGTGCATTCTAAAATTGAGCCTTGGAAGGCATCCTCATCATCGACAAACCGGCGGGCATCACATCGCATGATGTGGTCGCCCGCGTGCGCCGCATCCTGCAAACAAAGCGTGTCGGCCACACGGGAACGCTCGACCCATTTGCGACCGGCGTGATGGTGATCCTCATCGGCCAAGCGACGCGGCTTGCTCAGTTTTTGGACAAGGATGAGAAGGAATACGAGGCTCTGGTTCGATTTGGGTTTGAAACTGACACGGGAGACCTAACCGGGCAAATGCAGAATGCAGAATGCAGAATGCAGAATGAAGAGATCGGAAAGTTATTGGCGGCAACAAATTGGGATGAAATTTTTGCTGGGTTTCGCGGACAGATCGAGCAGACGCCGCCAATGTATTCGGCAAAAAAGGTTGATGGCAAAAAGCTGTATGAACATGCCCACAAGGGCGAAACGATTGAACGAAAGTCTGTAACAATTACCATTTACGAACTGGAACTTTTTGGGGATCTCCATCAAACCGACTTAGGGCTTGAGAATTGGGACTTGGGACTCAAAGTTACTTGTTCGGCTGGGACCTACATCCGCACGCTCGCCGAGGACATTGGACGCAAGGTCGGCGTTGGAGCGCATCTTGCCGAACTGCGGCGAACCCGTGCGGGGAAATTTGGTATCGAACAGAGCATAACGCTTGAAAATTTGGAACAGATCGATGATAAACAAACTGCATTGATCCCAATGGAAGAAGCTGTGTCGCACCTTGAGGCCTTTACGCTTAACGCTGACCGGGTTGGTAAAACAAAGAGTGGAATGTCGACGAGAGTTTTCGAACCGCAGTTTTCTGCTGGGCAACCGATCCAGATGATCGACGAGGACGGCACGTTGATCGCGATCGGTGCCTATGACGAAACGGAAAATTCTGTGCGTCCAAAAGTCGTTTTGGTATAAAATGACGGCAGAGTAAAAACGTATGAAAAAACGAAATGTGGCATTGGCGATCGGTGGTGCGGTCGGGGCGGCGGTCGCGGTCAAGCTGTTGACGCGTGCCGACACAGTCAACTGGGACGACGTGGCCGATCGGGTCATCCACTCCGACCACTCGCATTTTGTAAATGTTGACGGTGCCCGTGTGCATTATCAGGAATTTGGCCTGCCGACGAAGCCGCCGCTCATCCTGATCCACGGCTACACGGCGTCGGTCTATGTCTGGAAAACGGTCGCACCGATGCTGGCCGACGCAGGTTTTCGCGTCATCGCGGTCGATCTGCTCGGGTTTGGATATTCGGAAAAACCGTCGTGGTTTGATTACTCGATCCAGGCACAGGCACGGATGATCTCACGGTTTATGGCCCGGATCGGGGTCGGGCGGGCGACGGTCGTAGGCAGTTCGTATGGCGGTGCGGTAGCGTTAAACCTGACGCTCGATTATTCGGAAATGGTCGAAAAGCTCGTCCTCGTCGATGCTGTCTGTAATGATGAACCAAAAGATCATCCGATCCTGCGTCTCGCGGCTTTGCCCGGCGTGGGCGAAGCGCTAACGCCTTTTCTGATCGATTCTAAAAGGTTTCTCCGCATGCGAATGCAAGGCACGCTTGCCAAAGCCAACCACCACATGATCACGGACGAGCGTATCGATAATATCCGCCGTCCGCTGTTAGCCGCCGACGGCCACCACGCGGTGCTAGCCACCTCGCGCAACTGGCACGCCGACCGACTCGAAGCCGATGCAAATCTCATCAACCAGCCGACGCTCATCATCTGGGGCGACTCGGACACGGTCATACCTATCAAGCACGGCTACACGCTGCATCGCGAGATCTTGAATTCCCGCTTTGTCATCCTTAAAGACTGCGGCCACGTCCCGCAAGAGGAAAAAAGCGAGTTATTTACCGACCTCGTCACCGAATTTTGCCGAGATCGCAAGGGCCGCATTGCCGCAAAAGACGGCGATGACGTGCGGATGGAAGCCTGATGAAAGCCACGGCCGCGGCATTATATGGCAAAGGGGTTTTCACAACCGTCGCTATCCGCGACCGGCAGCCGTTCCTATGGGATAAGCATTGGAGGCGGTTGATTGATAATGCCAAAACTGTCGGGATCGAACTCCCGGCATATTCGGAAGAACACTCGTTAAACCACCTCACCACTTCGATCGAAACGGATGGCATCGTCAACGGCCGGGCACGGCTCACATTTCTTGACGAAAGTCCAAGCCCTATTTGGCCGAGTGATTCTCCATCTAAAACAACCCTTCATATAATCACCGGCGATCTGCGTCCAGTGCCGGATGAGTTTCGATTGACGGTTTCGCCGTACACCGTTAATTCACGTTCACCGCTCGCGGGTGTGAAATCGTGTAACTATCTTGAAAATCTATTGGCTATCGAAGAGGCAACGACGCGCGGTTTTCACGAAGCCGCCCGCGTCAACGAACACGGACATATTACCAGCGGCTGTATGTCGAATATTTTCTGGCTAAAGGACGAGATGCTCTACACGCCAACGCTTACGACCGGATGCTTGCCGGGAACGACGCGGGAATTTGTGTTGGAGAATCTGGACTGCCGAGAGGTGGAGGCTGCGATAGACGAGTTAGAAAAAGCCGACGCTATATTTCTTACATCTGCTGGTTTGGGCGTAACGCAGGTTGCGGAATACGAAGGCAAACCAATGCAAAGATCAGATCACCCGATCCTTAAATTGCTCGAATCCACGATTTGAAAACACAAAAATACACGAAGAGCGCGAAATCATCTTTCGTCTGCCTTCGTGTAGATTCGTAATTTCCGGGTTGTTACCCTGCGGTCTCGAAAAGTGCGAGGATCTGTTTGCCCTCGATCGAACGCGGGTCAATGGTACGCAGATGCTTGCGGCCCTGCATTTCCCATATCGCCGTTACCGTTCCTTCTTTTTCAACCGCTTGATATGAAACGTCCTCGGTGTTAACCGGCGCTTCTGCGACCGGTGCGGCTGCCGGAGTTTCCTCTGGTGCCTCTGCGGCCTGTACTGCTTCTTCTGACATTAAAACAAATTTCTCCTATCGATCTATTTCCTATTACAAACTGTTAATAGAAAGAGAATTCTACACACAGCGCCTTATTTTGTCGAGCCTTGCGGTCATTTCGTTCGTTTCAGTTCCAGCTCGTAAAACCACAGATCGTTGTTTGGCTGGTCGATCTTCATCTCATTTGCCTTACCGTTCTTATCGATCACAAAGGTCACAAAACCGCGCGGAAAGTTGTAACCGGCGGACGGACGCCATTTGATCTGAAACGTGTCGAGGTGCCAGTGCTCGAGATCGGCGACGTATCCCGGCGTTGGGATCATACGCATCACGAGCTTGCCGTTTTCCTCGGCAACAGTAATGTCGCCGTACATCTGGCTGTTAAATGTTCCGCCGTAGGATGAAACGGCGAGCGACGGTTTTGTATTTGGGATGCGGGCGGCATCGGCCTTTTTGATCTCCTCGGCAGCGGCGACCTTTCCGTCGGCAACTTGTTTGACGGCCTCGGCGTTGTAATCGCGTTTTGGAGCATCGACGAGCATATCGCGGATTTTCGACATCATTATCAGGAATGACGGCGATTCGTTGTTTGTCAGCACCACAAAACCGGCATTTTCCTCAGGTATAAGCACGGTGTAAGAGAGCATGCCGTCGAGTCCGCCGCTGTGATTGATGATCTTGCGGCCGTAGTAATCGTATAAGAACCAGCCCATGCCGACGGCGTTAAAATGGCGGGTCGGGTTTGATCTTATTGCTCCTTCGGATAGCGGCATCATCATATTTGGCTGCCACATTTGATTGGATTGTTCACTCGAAAAGATCTTTTTACCCTCAAACGTTCCGCGACCAAGTTGCAATCGTATCCAACGAGAAAGATCCGCGACCGAGGCATTGACGCCCACAGCACCGTAAGCTCCCTCGTAATTTGCACCTTTGATCTGCGGCAGCACACGCAAGCTTGCCGCCGGATTCGTTGTGCGGGCGAGCGACGTTGTCCGGCAGGGCGTTAATACTCGTTACCGAACGCGTCATACCGATCTGGTCCATGATCCGTTCTTTTACAAAGACGGGCCATGGTTTGCCCGACACCTTTTCGACGATCTTACCCGCCGCGACGAACATCAGGTTTTGGTAACCATAGCGGGTACGAAAGCTCGATACGGGCTTTAGATACTTAACGCGTTTGAGCATGTCGTCCATCGAGTAAGTCGTATTGAACCACAGCAGGTCGCCGCTAAATGTGTCGAGCCCGACGCGGTGTGTGACCAAATCGCGAACGGTCAATTCGCTTGTCACCCACGGGTCATACATCTGAAACTCGGGCAGGTATTTTGAGACCTTGTCGTTCCAACTGAGTTTTTTCTCATCGACAAGAATGGCAAGGCTCGCGGTCGTAAACGCCTTAGAGTTTGACGCGATCTCAAATATCGTGTTCTCATCCACCTTTTCCGGTTTACCAAGCTCGCGCAAACCATAGCCCTTTGCAAAAACGGTCTTGTCGTCTTTAACGATAGCGATCGCCATGCCCGGGCCGTGCCAGGTGTCCATTACGGTATTGGCGTAAGCGTCGATCTCTTTAAGCTTGTCATCGAGAGTCTGGGCGACGGCACCCAAATGAAGTACGAGAATAAGAACGAGAAAACCGGAAAGCTTTTTAATGTTTTTCATGCAATTGATCCTTGGCCCTGATGTATTTTTCACAATAATAGCACGCCTATCGCCAAGTTTTTTCTTTCAAAACGCGGCAAATTCAGATATTCTTTTCGGCACATGTCACCAATTGCGATCACGCTAATACTGCTGCTCGTTGCGATCGTTTTGTTTGCGACCGAAAAGCTGCCTGTCGATGTCATCGGCATTATTCTCGTTATAGCGCTGATATTGACGCGTGTATTGACGGTCGGCGAGGCGGTTGCCGGATTTGGCAACGATGTGATAATCACGATCGGCGGGCTGTTTATTCTCGTTGGCGGCCTGACCAAGACCGGCATGGTCGATGTCATAGGGCGGCGGATCGGGCGAATATCGGGTGATAATGAGTTTGTATTGACCGCTCTAATAATGGTGACGGCGGCAGTGTCCGCTTCGGTGCTCAAAAACACGACGACAGCGGCGATGTTTTTGCCGGTCGTCATCGGCCTCGCAGCCAGATCAAAGGTGCCGCCCTCCAAACTGCTGATGCCGCTTGCATTTGGAGCGATCCTCGGCGGCAGTTGTACTCTGATAGGTACGTCAACAAATCTAGCAGTTAGCGGTGCGATTACCCGTTATGGCCAAGAGCCGTTTTCTATGTTTGAGTTAGCACCGGTCGGCATTATTACATTTGCGGTCGGCATGCTCTATATGCTTTTTATCGGGCGTAAGATGCTGCCTAGCCGCGGCGGCGAGGCTTCACTAACCGAGCAATATCAGATCCGTGACTACATATCAGAGCTGCTTGTCCTGCCCGATTCGGAACTGGTCGGAAAGACGCTCGAAGAGGCGAATATCAACAATCTACTTGAGCTGAATGTGCTCGGTATCATCCGTGACGGCGAGCGGATCATTGCCCCGAGTTCTGACGAACGTATCCGCCGGCGTGATTCGCTGATCGTGGAGGGCAAGATAAGCGATATTCTGCGCGTAAAAGAAGAGATCGGGCTCGAGATCAAGGCCGATTTTATGCTCAATGATGTAGTGCTCGAGGATGATGATGTCGAGCTTTTTGAGCTGATGGTGATGCGTGATTCGAGGTTTGTCGGCCACACGCTCAAGACGATGAAGTTTCGCCAGAGCTACGATCTGACCGTGCTTGCGGTCAATCGGCACGGCCAGACGTTTATAGAAAAACTGAGCGACCTCGAGCTTATCTTTGGCGATGTGCTGCTCGTTCAGGGCAAACGTACGTTGATCGATCCGCTCGTTATCGACCGTGAGCTGATGCTGCTCGAAGACGTTTCGGCCAGCAGTATCCGAGTTGAAAAACGAAAGTGGGCAGTGGCGGCATTTGCCCTTTTCCTAACGCTTTCGCTGACAAAGGTCGTTGTTGGTTACGAGATACCGCTGGCCGTGTGTGTGCTTTTAGGCGTTATGGTACTGCTCGCGACCAAAACGGTTCGCTACTCGGAGATGTATGATCTCATCGATTTTCGCTTGCTCGTACTGATCGCCTGCATGATGAGCTTTGGCGTTGCGATGGAAAACACCAAAGCCGATGTGTATCTTGCCGGACTGATCGAACAATATTTTGGGCAATTTGGCCCCACTGCTGTGCTTGCCGGATTCTTTTTGTTCACCGTTTTGCTGACCCAACCGATGTCGAATCAGGCAGCGGCTCTCGTCGTTCTGCCGGTCGCTATCAAAACAGCGGTCGCTCTGGGGCTCAATCCGCGTACGTTTATCATCGGCGTCACGTACGCGGCGTCATTCTCGTTCATTACGCCGCTCGAGCCAGCCTGTGTGCTGGTCTATACGCCGGGACGGTATCGGTTTATGGATTTTGTAAAGATCGGAACGATCCTGACGATAATCGTTTTTGTTGTGTCGATCACCCTCGTGCCGGTGTTTTGGCCGCTCTAATGCCGGATCGATTTTGTGATCTCGCTTAAGCTGAGCCCACGTTTGATGATCATTATCATACCCACAGCCGTCCAAAAGAATATCCGGCCTCGGCGAATGATCGCCAACGTTACCCCAACGCCCGCGGCCAGCGCAACCGTTTCGCCGATAAATTGAGCCCCAGCCTCGTCAACGCCGATCGTGAACGGTACAAGTTTGAAAAGAACAGTGATAAAACGGCTGATGGATTCGAGCAGAAACGCTGTCATGAGGCTCGGGCTGGCACCGGTCAGCCGGTAAAGAATATACGCTACCTCGACTATCCCGAGCACATGATAGGTCATTTCGAGTAAACAGATCGGTACAAAACGACCTGGAAAGTGACGGTAAAATCCATAGATCAGGTCTTCGAAACGCCGCACATCAAAACGCCACTTACCCAAAAGATTGTGCAGGATGCCGTGTTTGTAAACCCAATTGCAGATCCAACTCGCAAAATGCCATTGGCGGATCACCATCGTTACGCCAAGCACGATAAGGACCGCGAGTGTGCCAATGACGACGTTTAGCGTAAGAGCGACATTTTCATCTACCGCAAATCCACGCAGCAACATTGCCGCTCCGACGATCAAAAATAGCCCGGTCGTAAAGCTGTAAAAAAGATTTTCGGTAGCGACCGACGACAGGCCCGCAACCAGTGGGACGCGGCCACGGACCGAGATCGCCTTGGCCGTGCCGCTGGCAAAAAAGCCTAGCGGTATCGTGCTGCTCATCGCTTCGCCGATCATCATTGCGGGAACCGTGTCCTTTAGCGTTAGGGTATATGGCGGGTGAACGGTCAGTGTCCATGCGTATGCACGCGTTAACAGCCTCACAAAAAACAACGCCACGATGATCGCAAAACCGTCAAAACCAAACCGCTTGATGCCGTCCCATATCTCGTGAAACCCGATGGAGTAAATAAAATATGCAAACAGCGCAATGCCAAATATGGTCAGCACAAAGCCCAGGATATGTAGGCGTCTGATGCGTTTTGAGGTTGGCTTTTGTGTTTCGGTGGTCTCGTCCAATGCTTTGCCTTTGTGCCCTGCGGTGGCTAAAATGGTATTTTAGCAAAACTTGAGTAACTAGATATTTTAAGGGAACCATAATTATGACCACAGCCGCAGGTGCCGCACTATCAAACGTAGGTTTGACCGTTTTATCCGAAGAAGAAGAATTGTTTCGCTCGTCCGTCCGCGAATTTGCCGAGGGCGAGGTTCGTCCTCGCGTCGAGCATATGGAACAGGCTGCAAAGCTTGACCCGGATCTTATCAAACAATGTTTCGAACTCGGTTTGATGGCAATCGAATCGCCTGAGGAATACGGTGGTGCCGGCTCAACCATTTTTAACGCGATCCTCGCGATCGAGGAACTTGCCCGCGTCGATGCGAGTGTGTCGGTTTTTGTCGACGTCCACAATACCCTAGTCACAAATGCCTTTATGCGGTGGGGCAGTGACGAACTAAAGAAGAAATACTTGACCCAAATGGCGACCGGCAAGGTCGGGGCTTACGCGTTGAGCGAAGCTGGTTCAGGCTCGGATGCGTTTGCCCTTTCAACTAAGGCCGCAGACAAGGGTGACTATTGGGAATTGACCGGACAAAAACTCTGGATCACGAACGGCAACGAAGCCGAAATATTTATTGTTTTTGCAACCATCGACCTTTCCGCAGGATATAAGGGCATCACGGCATTTATCGTGGAGAAAGGGTTTGATGGTTTTACGGTCGGTAAAAAAGAGGACAAGCTCGGGATCCGAGCGTCATCGACGACCGAGCTAATTTTCGACGGTTGTAAAGTGCCTAAAGAAAACGTCCTGGGCGAGGTTGGTAAAGGCTACAAGGTCTCGATCGAAACGCTCAACGAGGGCCGCATTGGTATCGGAGCCCAAATGCTCGGTATCGCTCAGGGAGCGTACGAATGTGCTCTCAAATACACGCAGGAACGCGAACAGTTTGGCCAGTCGATCAATAGTTTTCAGGCGGTGCAGTTTCAGCTCGCCGAAATGGCTGTTGAGATCGAGGCGACACGCCTGCTCGTCTATAATGCCGCCCGTCTCAAGGACGCAGGTCTTCCGTTCCTGAAAGAAGCAGCGATGGCAAAGCTCTACTCCTCACGCTGTGCCGAGGCCGTTGCGTCCAAGGCCATCGAGCTCTACGGCGGCTATGGCTATGTCAAAGATTATCCGGTCGAAAAATACTGGCGTGATAGCAAGATCGGCTCGATCTACGAGGGCACGTCAAACATGCAACTACAGACCATCGCCAAGCTGATCATGAGCGGAAAGTGAGACATTTACCGCAGATGGACGCAGATAAGCGGTTATCGGTGAATACGCCGAGCACCGAAGACGCAAAACTGTTGACCGATCTGTCGTACACGACATTTTGGGACGCGTTTGCACATCACCCAAAAAACGCTCCGGACGATCTCGATCACTATATGCGACAGGCGTTCAACCCAGAACAGATAGTAGCGGAACTGGCTGAACCAAATTCAATATTTCTTATTGCCGAGCTTAATGATAAGCCAGCCGGATACGCGAAGCTGGTCGTCGAAAGTCGCGAGGACGGCATCACGGCGACGCGACCTATCGAGCTATCACGGCTCTATTCGCATCAGGAATATCTCGGAAAAGGTGTCGGGCAAAATCTGATGGACGCATGCTTTGACCTGGCAAAGTCACTCGGTCACGACGTAATGTGGCTCGGCGTTTGGGAATACAACCCGCGGGCGCAGCGGTTTTACCAAAAAAACGGCTTTCGTGAGGTCGGCAAACATACCTTTCAACTCGGCTCTGACCCACAAACTGACCTATTGATGCAGCGAAACCTTTAATCTCTAATGATCACCCGGGCATTAGCTATTTGGTTCCTATTGATGCTGGTAGAGACGCTGCACGGCATTTTGCGAGGCCTATTGCTCGTCCCGTTGGTCGGCCCTATCCGAGCAAATCAGATTGGTGTGGCTGTCGGCTCGCTCCTCATTTTGCTGGTCACACTCTTTACGATCAAATGGATCGGAGCTATCCGGACAAGCGAGTTGGTAAAAGTTGGTCTGATCTGGGTTCTTTTAACACTAGGTTTTGAGGTCGGGCTCGGCTATGCGTTTGGCGGCTGGGACAGAGTTTTAATGGACTATGACCCTCGCCATGGTGGCCTTATGCCGATCGGCCTGTTCATTATGTTTTTCTCGCCATTGATCGCTCGACGCGTCAGAGGTTGACTTGCTCTAATTATCAATAATGAGTTATTGTTGCATCTGTGAGATACATCAAAAACCCTCCTAATCCCTACAATAAATACTCTGCCGAATATGTTGGCGAGCCGCCGCCGACAAAGCTTGAGATCTTTGAGGAAACTGCGACCAAGAAAATGATCACCAAGGCGTTCGCGTCAGATTGGGAAGGCGGGTGGCGTTACACGGTCAACTGCTATCGCGGATGCGTCCACGGCTGCACGTATTGTTTTGCCCGCCAGTATCACGAATATCTCGGCTATGGTGCCGGGACGGATTTTGAGACCAAGATCGTCGTCAAGCCCAACGCCCCCCAGATCTTGCGGCAGGAGTTAAAGAAAACCCGCGACAAGATGCCGCACATTGATTTTTCGTTTGCGACCGATCCGTATCTGCCGCTTGAGGCAAGCTATGAGTTGACCCGCAAATGTCTGGAGGTTTGTGCTGAATTTCGGGTACCCGTCGGTGTAATTACAAAAGCGCCACTTGTGACGCGCGATATCGACATTCTTAAGAAATTAAAGTGCAGCGTTTTCTTTTCATTGCCGTTTCTTACAAAAGAAAAATCGAACCCATTCGAACCATACACGCCCGTACCCGAAGCCCGCTTTCGTGCAATGCGTGAGATAGCCGACGCGGGCATTCCGGTCGGTATCGGAATCGCACCGGTTATACCCGGTTATAACGAATCGAACATACCGGCCTTACTCGAACGTGCAAAAGAATCAGGAGCGACGCGAGCATTTATGTCCATGCTCCACCTCGACACCGATTCGATCGAGGAATATTTTGTGCAAAAAATGCACGAGCGTTTTTCGCCAACCGCCGCCGCAAAGATCATAAACACAATGAAACGCGAACGCGGGGGCACGCTCCGTCACGCAACCTACAAGGACCGGATGACCGGAAAGACCGAGCAGTGGGAAGTAACAAAAAAACTATTCGAATTTCACGCAAAACGGCTCGGGTTTAATGCAGAAAAAATGCGGGATCAGCCAAAAGCTGAAACGGTCGCCCAAATTTTGCCGACCCAACCACGATTGTTCTGAGCAGTCGGGTATCTTGTGTATCCTGCCTATCCTGTTAAAATCCCATTATGCAAAACCGCATCGAAGTTTTTGAACAAATGCTCGCCGACGATCCTGAGAACACGATGGTGATGTTTGGGTTGGCTAAGGAATATGAAAAGCTTGCCGAACACTTTAAAGTGATCGAAATGCTCGAAACGTATCTTGCTAAGTTCGACGATGAGGGCAATGCTTACGGCGTGCTTGCGAATGCGTATGCTCTCTCCGGTGACCGCGAAAAAGCTGCAGAGACTTACCGCAAAGGCATCGATGTATCGATGGCACACGGCCATCCCTCGATGGCAAACGAATACAGGATGACACTGGACCTGGATTTTGCGGATTAGTTGTCAGGGTGTAAGGATTACCGCGTTGATGGCGGGCATGTACCGACGCTCGCCTTTTTAAGCCGCACAGGTTTATCGGGCTTTTCATCCGTCACGGCGGCTTTATTCATCAGATCCACGACCTCCATCCCGCGGGTAACGCGGCCAAAAGCCGCAAACTTGCCGTCGAGATAGGACGCCTCCGATACTAAAATAAAAAAGTGAGACGTGGCCATATTTGGCTCGTCTGGGCGGGCCATTGAGACAACACCTCTTTCGTGGAGGACCTTGTTAGGCTCGTCTGGTATGGTGCGACGGGCACGCGCTCCCAGGCCAGCCGGAACACCGCCGACCCGAGTCCAGACGTTGCCGCCCTGTACAACAAACCCAGGCACGACGCGGCTGAAAAGCGTGGTGTCAAAAGCCCCGATCGCGGTGAGATTTAGAAAATTACGGACCGATTCGGGAGCACTTTCAGGAAACAGCTCGATCTCTATCATGCCTGATTCGGTATCAAGCGTGACGCATTTCGACGCCATTGTTTTAACGTCGGCTCGGTCAAACGGCTCTAACACTATCGATGGAGTCGGCGTCGGGCGGGCGTTTGCTTTTTGCGTGTTCTCTTGGCCGACAGCGATCGACACCGAAAACACAGCGATCAAAATTAACGTAAAAACCATGCGTCCAAACATTGATTTCATTTTCGGCAAAACCGAACTGAGTGTAAAGTAGAACGATAGCGTTCTACGCGCGTCGGTCTGTTAAAGCAGGTACTCGAAACACAGGAAACATTTCAAAATGAAACAGATATCTTTGCTTATTGCCATTTTATTCTTGCGGCTTCTTCTTTTCCCCAACGCACGTTAGGCGTCCGTCCGACCGAGACCGGCGGGCCGCTCAGGTTTGAGCAAGCCGTCTATGATGTCCAATCTTATGACATCTCTCTGGATGTCGATCCGGCGACCAAATCGATCAAAGGCTCGACGGTACTAAAAACAAAGATCGTCATACCGACCAACGTGATCCTGCTCGATCTCGATACACCGTACAAGGTCGAGATGGTTCGCGAGGGCGGCCTGATCGCAAGTATGAGTTCAAAGACGGCAAGATCTGGATATGGTTTCCGATGACAAAGCAGGTCGGCGAAATGGCCGCTATCACCGTCGCATATTCCGGCGTTCCGCGTGTCGCACCGATGCCGCCTTGGATCGGAGGTTTTATGTGGAAAAAGACTCCGAGCGGTGCTGACTGGATCTCGGTCGCTCTGCAAAATGACGGTGCGGATCTGTTGTTCCCCTGCAAAGACCATCCGTCAGATAAAGCCGCTAACGTGCAGATGCACATCACCGTCCCTGACCCGTTGAACGCGAACGGCCCCGGCAAGCTGGTCAGCACGGTTAAAAACAAAAACGGCACATCGACCTATAATTGGGAGATGAACAACCCGATCTCGACCTACTCGATCGTTTTCAACGCCGCTCCGTACAAGCTGATCAGCGATAAATACAAATCGATCACCGGCGAGACGATGCCGATCGATTTTTACATCCTGCCCGAAAGTTACGACAAAGGTGCGGGGCTGATCGCCGAGCAGAAAAAATATCTCGCGTTTTACGAAAAATATCTCGGGCCTTTTCCATTTCGAGCCGTCAAGGTCGGCATTGTCGAGACGCCGCATCTTGGGATGGAACACTCGACCAATATTGCGTACGGTAACCAGTTCAAATACGACAAAGACGGAATGGACTGGCTGCTGCTCCACGAATTTGGCCACGAATACTGGGCCAATCTCGTGACGGCCAGCGACTGGCGTGATTTTTGGATACACGAGGGCTTTCAGTCGTATATGGATACGCTCTATCAAGAGCATCTGCACGGCAAAGACGCGTATATGAAAGCGATGGTAGCCCGACAAAAGGGTTTCAAAAACAAACAGCCCATCGCTCCGCGTGAACCAAAGATCGCCTATCAGGTCTACATGTCCGAGCCGGACTATGTAAATTCCGACGGCGACATCTACGGCAAAGGCGCCTATTTTCTGCACACGCTCCGCTATCTGATCGGCGACAAAGCGTTCTTTAACGCGCTCCGCCACATGGCATATCCGACCAAGGAAATGGAAAAATTCACCGACGGCCGTCAAGAGCGGCTCGTCAACACCGACGATTTCCTCACTATCGCCGAGGCCGATTCGGGGATGGAACTCGACTGGCTGTTTGAGATGTACTTGCGTCAGCCAAAATTGCCAAAGTTGATCGTTAATCGAAAACTTATCGATGGCGACAGAGATGTGAGTGAGATATTGTCCCTTGAATGGGAAACGCCGAATAATATGCCATTTAATATGCCGGTTGATATCGTATATGACGGCAAAACCCAACGTGTTGAAATGCGCGACAACAAGGCGACTGTCTCGATCTTTGGCTCATCGCCTAAGATCGATCCCGACGGTTGGGTTTTGAAAGCGCAATAAGGTAATGCTGAGTATATTGTCATGGAATATGGCACATCGCTCCGAGCTTTGGCACACTGCCCACGACCGGAGCAGATGTAGCCCTATTGCAGGAAGCAGGTGAACCTCCCCATGAAATTACTTCAATTCTAGATCTCGACGACGAGCCTTGGCGAACGGAAGGAACCAAACAGCGACGATGGCGGACCGCGATTGTCGGATTGAACGATAACGTAAAAATCGATCGAATAAAATCTCAATCTTTATTTGAGGTAAAAGACGGCGATTTTGGAGTAACCCGTCTTGGAACAATAGCTGCTGCCCACGTAAAAGATCCGCACACGTCCGAAATATATACTCTAGTTTCCATGTATTCGCTTTGGGAAAAACCGCATGTATCGACAGGCAGCAGTTGGATATATGCCGACGCCTCCGTTCATCGATTGATCTCGGACATTTCCTCCCTGGTTGGCCAAGAAAGGGGGCATAGGATAATTGTTGCGGGTGATCTGAACAGTTTATACGGGTACGGCGAGTTTGGTAATAAATATTGGGGGGCGAGATATAAAACTATTTTTGATCGGTTTAAAAGCACTGGGTTGGAGTTTGTTGGCCCGCAATTCCCGAATGGTCGGCAAGCCGACCCGTGGCCAGCCGAGTTGCCATTGGACAGCCTAAATGTGCCAACATACTACACGAACCGTCAAACCCCGCAAACCGCTACACGGCAACTGGATTTTGTCTTTGCGTCCGCAGACATATCAAGTCGTGTAAAGGTAAAGGCGGTAAATTATGTTGAAGAATGGGGCGGAAGCGACCATTGTAAAATTGAAATTGTGGTGCGTTAGTTCGTTGCGGGTTTTCATTGAATTATTTTCATTGCATCCATCCCCAAATCGATCTATTCTAATCTCAATATGAGCGTACTTTTCGAAGAAGCATTAAAACTACCGAATGACGAGCGGCGAAAACTTGCTTACGATCTTATTGAAACTCTCGACGATCCAGAAGAAAAGATCTATCTAACGCCTGAACAGGAAGCCGAACTCCAGCGCCGAGTAGAGGAGCATGAGAAGCACCCAGAGGATGCGATTCCATGGGAAGAAGCTTGGGAAAGACTTCGGACACGATGATGGGTCGGAAAATTGTAATTCGCCCTATTGCCGAGCGGGAAGCAAGCGAGGCATACGATTGGTATGAGGAGCGGGAGATTGGTCTCGGCAACCGGTTGAGACATTCTATAAAACAGGCAATCGATTCGGTAATTGACCGTCCTCTAACATTCCCAGTAGTTTTCGGGTCGAACGTTCGGCAGGCGATCGTACAAGACTTTCCGTATCGAATATTCTTTTCGATAAATGATGAATCTACGGTTATTTTCGCGATCTTTCACACTAGCCGAAACCCCATGATCTGGCGTGGGCGTATCGACTAACTGCTACTGTCTTACCTGAATTCAAATTGCCCGTGTTCCCGCGATTTGGTATCTTAAAAAGTTGCCGTATTAGTAATATTTGCTGCACTAGGAAACAAGAGAAATGGCGACTGCTACCAAAAAGAATGGCAAGGACATCGTGACTGAAAAGGCACGTACGACCGAGGCCGACGGATTTAACCCCGAAACCAAAACACAAACGACTGCGAAGGCCGACGCTGCGGAGGCCACTACTCCTGCGAAAGTTAAATCCGCGACAGGCGCCAAACATCACGGCCTAGACACTGAGACGCTGGTCGGCCTGTACCGAACGATGTATATCTCGCGGCGGGTCGATGACAAAGAGATCCAGCTCAAGGGCCAGAACAAGATATTTTTTCAGATCTCGGGTGCCGGACACGAAGCGATGCTTGCCGCTGCGGCTTGCGATGAAACCCGGTTACGACTGGTTTTTTCCGTATTATCGCGACCGTGCGTTGATGCTCGGGCTTGGAATGACAGCTCAGGAAATGTTGTGGTCGGCAGTTGGCGCAGAGGTCGATCCAAATTCGCATGGGCGTCAGATGCCTTCGCACTGGGGCAGCGTCAAGTTAAATGTTCCTTCGCAATCGTCGTGTACCGGAACGCAGGCTCTGCACGCTGTCGGAGCGGCCGAGGCCAGCTATCGAGCGTCCATAATTAAAGGACTACAAGACAAGATATCCGGCTACAAAGGCGACGAGGTCGTCTATATGTCGGTCGGCGACGGAACCACGAGCGAGGGCGAATGGTGGGAATCGCTCAATACTGCGTCGAACCTCAAGCTGCCAGTGATCTTCGTCGTCGAAGACAACGGCTACGCTATTTCGACGCCCGTCGAGGTCGGCACGGCCGGCGGTGATGTTTCAAAGCTGGTCGTCGGATTTCCCGATCTTTATATCCAAAATGTTGACGGTACCGATGTGCTGGCGTCGTACGAGGCGTTCAAAAACGCAGTCGAGTATTGTCGTGCCCGAAAAGGTCCTGCGTTCATTCGCGGTAAGGTAGTTCGTCCGTATTCGCACTCGCTGTCGGACGACGAAAAGCTTTATCGTCCGGTCGAGGAACTTGAGGCAGATGCCGCGATCGACCCGATCAAGAAGTACGCTGAGTTTTTGATGACCGAAGGATTTGCGTCGTCGGAAACGCTTGAGTCTCTGCGCAAAGAGGTCGACGACGAGGTCAACAAGGCCGCCGACATCGCCATCGAAACGCCGCAGCCCGCGCCGGAAACGGCTCATCGCAATGTATTTTCGCCCGACATCGATCCGACCGATCGTCAGCTTTTTGACACCGAGGACGGAGCCGAACTCAGCGGCAATGCAGGCACAATGGTCGATCTCATCAACCGCTGCATGCACGAGGAGATGGAGCGTGACGAGCGTATCGTCGTCTTTGGCGAGGATGTCGCTGATTGCTCACGCGAAGAGTATCTTGAGACCGTAAAGGGCAAGGGCGGCGTGTTCAAGGTTACTGCGAATCTGCAGCGGAATTTTGGCTCGGCTCGCGTTTTCAACACACCGCTGGCCGAGGCAAACATCATTGGCCGTGCGGTCGGTATGGCCCTCCGCAATTTGAAACCGGTCGTCGAGATCCAGTTTTTTGATTACATTTTCCCGGCGATGCAGCAGATCCGCAACGAGGTTGCCGTGACGCGTTGGCGCTCGGACGGCGACACAAAATGCCCGATGGTGATGCGTGTTCCGGTCGGCGGCTATCTCAAGGGCGGTGCCGTTTATCACTCACAATCCGGCACAACCATCTTTTCGCACACCCCGGGGTTGATGATCGTCTATCCGTCTAATGCTCTCGATGCAAACGGTTTATTGCGTACCGCCATCCGCTGCGACGACCCGGTTTTGTTTCTCGAACACAAACATCTCTACCGTCAGGTCTACAACAAATCGCAATATCCGTCGAGCGATTTCCTTATCCCGTTTGGCAAGGCAAAGACCGTTCGTTCCGGTACCGACATCACGATAGTGACATACGGGGCACTCGTCGAACGGTCAAATCAGGCGGCAAAACGGCTTGAGCAGCAGGGCATCTCGGTCGAGATCATCGATCTGCGAACGCTCGTCCCGTACGATTGGGAAGCGATCACCGAGTCGGTCAAGAAAACCTCTCGCGTCATCGTCGCTCACGAGGACCCGGTCTCTTACGGCTACGGAGCCGAGATCGCCGCCCGCATCGGCAATGACCTGTTCGAATACCTCGACGCCCCCGTCCGCCGCGTCGGAGCGACCGACACCTTCGTCGCCTACGCCCCGCAGGTCGAAGATTACATCCTGCCGCAGAGCGAGGATGTCGAGAAAGCGGTGCAGGAATTGATGCAGTACTAAGATTGGCCACAGAGGACACTGAGTTAATTCTAGGAGCACTCTGTGTCCTCTGTGGCTAAAACTCTTTTAGTTTATAGACTCCCGTAGCCAGACGCTCGGCAAAACCCTCATCAACAAGTTCGTGGTTTGCCTTGCCTGATTCCCATCTGTAAAACCCAAATTTACCCGACAGGTCACCAAGCAGCGTCATGCCGCATGCTTGTAGATAGGTGCGGGCGAGTTCGCGGACGGCGTTTTCTCGTTTCATCTTGATCTGCATTTGCTCGGGGAAGCGCGCTTCTGCAAGTGTCCAGATGTAGGTAAATTTTGGTACGTAGAGAGCCTCTTGCGGGACGACCTTCATACGTTTTTGGAGTTCATCGATGGCGTTGGTAAGGTCTTTTTTGTCTTTGAAACCGCACTCTTCGCGCAGGTCGGAGGTCGCCATTTCCCATTCTTTTCGGAGCACTTTCAGTACCGTCTGAGCATTTTTTGTCAGGATGCCGCTCTCACCTTTTTTCGAGCAGCCCCAAATGGCATTAAAAACCGGGATCATTCGGGGGGCTAGGAACCAGGATTTCCCCTTGATCAGTTTGGCGTAATAGACGTTGCCGCGGGCCATGATCTCGTCTTTTAGCACCCACGCTCGGCTGGCTTCGTGGTCTTTTTGCACATTTCGCGGCATATGAGCATCGCGGCGGCCGCAGACGGCGATGTAGATCGACGGCAGATCTGTGCGGGCGTCGGTCAGCCCGAGCGAAAACCCGAGATCCTCGATCATCGCCTCGGCCTCTGCGGCGGAGTCGATCTTGAGCTGATCCTCACGCCGCCATTTGCGGTCACGATATTGTTCGATCTCGTCGGGCAAAATTTTCATTAGCCGCAGATTATCGCAGATAGACGCAGATAAAAAGCGGACAAAATAAAAAATGAGCGGCCGTTATGACCGCTCATTATTAAGTTTCTAAGTATTGATGGATCTAGCGTGCAGGTGCAGCCGCCTGGATCGAAACGGTCGAGCCTTTGGTTATCTGCACGTCCTTGCGGTCCTGTATCGCGACCGAACCTGCACCGGCACCGCCACCGATGATGGCACCGATGCCAGACCATTTACCGCCGCCTGCGATCGCACCGATAATTGCACCGATACCGGCACCGATGCCGCCGCGTTTTGCAGTGTTGTTGGTCTGACTATCGCCTTTGATCGTTCCCTCGTTATCGACCTTGATGATCTTGCCTGTAGCATCGGTAACGCCGCGGAGCGTTGCGGCAAAATCATACGATTGGCCGTTATTAAGGGTTATCTTTTCAAAATTGAGATTGATCGTTGATGCCCCGGTGACCCTGCCCGAGCGGTTGATGCCGGAAACATATCCCTCGATAACGGCTCCGCGATATTCGTCGGGCGACTGTACCTTCATGCGAAATCGATCGTTGTTTTGCGAGACTTTGCTGTTGATCTCGTTTTCGAGAACGCCGGTTATCATCGTGCCGTCAGCTACCGTGTAGTTGCCGGGTTTTACATACACTGCAGACGGACGGCCGTTGTTGCTGCCGTTGTTTGTGTTGCCGTTCGAGCTGTTATTCGAACCGCCGTTTGAAATAGTTCCGTTCTGATCGTTGTCGGAGTATCCGCCGTTCGGGTCGTAGGTTGTCGTACCGTTACTATTGCTGCCGTTGCCGCTGTTACTGCCGGTGGCCGTGTTATTACCGCCGCCATTTGCGGGAATGCCGAGCCGTGCGACCGAGTCGGTTTTGTTATAGGTGCTCTCGGCAAAGACGGTCTGGTTGAGATAATCGGTCGTAATGCGGCGTGAAACTTTCAGGACTTGGCCATTGTCGGTCGAGGTAAATGTGATCGTGTAATCCGTATCGCCGCCGATGCTCGACAGTATGAGCCGGTCGCCCGATAGAGTCGCACGCAGTCTGATGGTGCGGCCATTGCCGTCGGTTTCGGTCTTGTCACGTCCGTCGGCGGTAAATGTTACGGGCTGAGCTTTGCTTGTAGCAAGTGTGACCTGTGTTCCACGCAGGTCGATAGCGATCTGGTCCGGTGCGTCGAGTTTGTCGATTAAGTCCTGTTTTTGGTCGTCGGCGACATTTACGTCAGCGACAACGTCATCAACACGATCGCTGACGTCTCGGTCGAGGTCGTACGTTCCCGAAATCGCGGCGGTTTTTTGTGCCGAAACGAGCCCTGCTGTTCCAAAAACAATTGCCGTAACGAAAGCGATCGTTGCAAACGAATTTCGATATCTGTTCATAATTGCCATCCTAAAAAGTTGTCAGGTTTCGGGCACACGTGCCCCTACGCGCCTTTTGAAGCATTTTTCGTGCCAATGGTTGTTTCGAATGCAATTGACGATTCATAGACTATGTTAAAATCGCGACTATAAGGAGAAATATACTATGTCCGGCAATACTAACAAAGCAAATATTAAATACGCGGGTGACGGTTTTTTTATCGGAATACCGCCGAGCGGCCACGCCCAAATTATGGATTCTAAAGGAGATAGACACGCTGCACCGACGCCTATGGAGATGCTGCTGGTGTCTGTCGCAGCCTGCACGGCAATAGATGTGCAGTCGATCCTCGCAAAAAAACGACAGGATGTGACCGACTATAATGTCGAGATCGAGGGAGAGCGGGCGGACGATCATCCGCGTAAATTTATCAAGTTTCACGTCCACCATATCGTGCACGGACGTGGCGTTTCCGACAAAGCCGTCGCCGACGCCATCAAGCTGTCAGACGATACATACTGCTCCGTCGCGGCGACAGTAAAACCGACCGCTGAGATCACTACGAGCTACGAGATCATCGAGGTTGCAGAAGCCCGCACGTAGTAAGGGCAATTGTTAAATATGAAAAAGCTAATTCTGATTGCGGCCGTAGCACTAATACTGAATTCATTTGCGACTGCACAAGTGCCCGTCACCACAGGCATTCAGATCCTCAAAGCCGAGGACGCCCGCCGATACGATGCTGCGCTTGAGGGGCTTATGAGATCGCCAAACTCGGCAGTTCGTATAAGGGCGGCACTTGCGGCCGGGCGGATCGGTGACGAAAAGGCGATCACTGCTTTGGCCGCTTTGCTCGAAAATGACACGAATGATGATGTTAGGGCGATGGCGGCTTTTGCCCTCGGCGAGATCGAATCGGTCAAAGCTGCGGTTTTGATAATCAAAGCGATCAAGAGTGATACTCGGCCCGGGACACCCGGCGGCGTACCGACCCTTTCGTTAAAGCCGGCGAACGTTACCGCTAGGCTTATCGAGGCGGCTGGAAAAATTGCGGCGGCTAATGCAAAAGACGAGTCGGCCAAGGCACTCGGCAAGGTGATCCTTGAGGAGCTGGAAAGAGAGGATACGACAACATTTGGACAAGATCGTACCACGGTGCTTCTCGGATTGACTGCTGTGCTGCGTGTGCGACCAGAAGGGGGCGAGGTGACGGCGGCAAAGTTTTTGCTGTCAAAAGACAGCCGTATCCGCACGGATGCCGGCAATACGATGGCACGGCTTCGTGCAAAAAATGCGAGCGCTAACTTACGCGGAATGCTCGATAGCGACAATGAACCGGCGGCGCGTGCCAACGCCGCCCGGGCGCTCGGAGCGGCTGAGGATAAGACGGCATATGAGCTGCTATTAAAGGCTGCGACCAACGATACCGACAGCCGTGTCCGCATTTCGGCGATCCGTTCGTTGGGCAGTCTGAAAGATGCCAGGGCCGCTGATAAGCTGATTGAACGTGGGAATTATCTCCTGATCCCGATCCACGGCGATCCGGGACCGATCAAGCCGGGGCAAAATACGGGTAATCTGAAACCGATCGAGGTACCGATCCCGAAAAGTGAACTGCTTGAGATAGCGACCGTAGTCGGGCGTCTGCTCGCGAATACTGAAAACGCGGCGGCGATAGAATTTCTGACAAAGCTAAGGATCGCCGACAAATATCAATCATCCGAAACAGAGATCGCGTTCGCACGCATTGCGCCAAAGGCATATTTGGCCTCGAAACCACCGCTCGATGTGTTGTATTCGGATTTTCACGCAGCTTCGGCCTACGGGCAGGGACTCGCGGATATTGCAACGCTAAAGAACGAGGCGATGAATGCTCAGGCGGGCGAAATTCTGACAAAATTTATTGCCGGAATGGCGACCGGCGTTCGCCCGGCTGATCAGGCAAAGATGCTGAAAGCAATGCCGGATCTAACCGGGGCGATGGCCACCTTAAAGCCCGGCAATCTCGACGAGATATTGCGCGGCCAACTCGCAAACAACGACGTATTTATACGAGCCGCCGCCGCCGGTGCTCTCGCCGATCTACCGTCAACCAAAGAGAGTGTTAGCGCTTTAAATGACGCATTTTCGAAAGCGACAGTTACCGATAAATTTGAGAACGACGCCCAACTCGCGATCCTCGACGCGCTCGTAAAGCTCGACAAAAAGGCAGGCGTTGGTTCGTACAGCATCGCTCTCGCGTCGCCGGATTATCTGGTGAGGAAAAAGGCTTTTGAGATACTTGCCGACAAAGATCTCGAATCTGCATATCCTGGTATGACGGCAACGGTGGCGAGCGAACGAAAAAACCACAAAGACCAAGTGTTACCATACAAGCCTGTTTTTGGGACAAAGCTCGGTCAGGTCTTGAATTCAGATCTCGATTATCGCCGCGCATCGTCGCGAAAGAATGGCAGTGTAAAGGCCGTTCTGACTACTGAAAAGGGCTCGTTCACTATCGTTTTCTATCCTGAGGATGCACCGCTGACGGTGGATAATTGGGTCAAGCTTGCACGAAGCGGTTATTTTAACGGCCTTGAGGTTCACCGTGTCGTGCCTAATTTTGTGATGCAGGATGGCGACCCACGCGGCGATGGCAACGGCGGCCCGGGCTGGTCGATCCGATGTGAGGTCAACATGCGCGAATACGATCGCGGTGCCGTCGGCATGGCCCTGTCGGGCAAGGACACGGGCGGCTCGCAGTGGTTCGTCACGCATTCGCCCCAGCCGCACCTCGATGGCGGCTACACGGTTTTTGGTCATGTGAGCGAGGCGGACATGACGGTCGTGGACAGGATCGTCCGCGGCGATAGGATATTAAAAGTAACGATAATCGGAAAGTAAGAACTTTTAGCCACGAATTACACGAATAGCACGAATCAGAAAATTCTTATTTGTGTCATTCGTGGTATTCGTGGCAAAGACCATTTATGGATAAGCTTGGGCGAAAGCAGATAGAAGTGGACAAGAAGCTGGACGATCTGTCGTTTTACCTTGACGGGTTGTTCAAGGTTCCCGGTGTCGGGTGGCGGTTTGGGCTTGATGCCTTGATCGGGCTAATACCGAACGTCGGCGACACGCTCACCTTTTTGCCGTCGATGTACATCTTGGTGGCGGGTGTCCGCTATGGCGTCCCAAAGATCACCTTGCTACGAATGGCTTTTAATATCGGGCTGGATTATGTTGTCGGTATGGTTCCGTTTATCGGTGATGCGTTTGATTTTGTGTGGAAAGCTAACCAGCAAAACATGAACCTCATCCGCACACGGGCCGCCGGGCCTGGTACGGGTACGACGACGAGCGATTATGTATTTGTATTTGGATTGATCGCACTGCTCATATTTCTATTGTTCGGTTCGATCATAGCGAGCGGTTTTATCCTCTACTGGGTATTCCTCAGCCGCCCGTTCATATAAATTAGCCACCGATAACACGGATAAGCACAGATTTTTTATCCGTTCGATCTGTGTTATCAGTGGCAGATTTTTCTTTACAAATTTTTGTCGCCGGCTTTCCAATCAGCGGCACAAAAGCCACCGGTTTGCAGGGCTTGGAGCACGCGGAGCGTTTCATCGACCGATCGTCCGATCGCCGGGGTGTTGACGGACGCATGTTGCAGAACGCCATCGGGATCGATGATAAACAGACCGCGGAGCGAGATGTTGGGCTCCTCGATCAATATGTTGTACTGACGCGACAGTTTGCCGCCGGCGTCGGAGGCGATCGGGAATTTGATCTCGCCGATACCATTCAACTCTTTTGGCATACGGAGCCACGCACGATGCGAGTGGGCCGAGTCGGTCGAGACACCTAAAACCTCTGTGTTGAGGCTGCTAAATTCGTCAAACCTCGCCGAAAAATGCGTCAGATCGGTCGAGCAGACGCCGGTAAAATCGAGCGGGTAAAAGAGCAAGATAAGCCATTTGCCCTTGTAATCGGACAATTTGACGTTTTCGCCAAGCGTCTCGATATTTTTGGTCGAGGCCATGTTAAAATCCGGTGCCGGCGTGCCCACCTTAGCGATGGCGGGTGTGTTTTCGGTTGCAGTTCCTGTAGCTGTTGACATTGATTGAGTATCTCCTTGTATTCGATATGGTATTGGTCAATTCTAACCCAAACGCACGAAAACCCGGAAATTTTGTCCATCTTGGTCCGGTCCGGACCAGGTGGACCAAGATGGACCAAGGTGGACCAAAAAAAGGGCGGGCATCAGATGCCCGCCAAAGTTTCGAGGGTTACTAGCAAAAAACTATTGCAGAGGTTTTGGTGCAGTTGCCGGTTTAGGTGACGCGGCTGCTTTTTCGGCCTCGGCTTTTTTGGCCTTGGTAACAGCGGCGGGGTAAGCGGTCACCGCCTCGCCGTATGTGCTATACGTTTTGTAACCGGACGGCGACGGATATGGTTTGTATCCCGCTGGAACGCTGAAAAGCGACGGATCGGGTTCATTGCGGACGATGTTGGTCAGACGATATGTCTGCTCTCCAAACCGGGGATCGCTGCGTTTTGACATAACCACGAGCTGCAACTCTTTCGAATACCATTTTTCATAAACGGTCTCGATAGGACGCTCGTTACCGATGGCTCCGGCCGGGATGGTCGTGACGCTGCGTGTTCCTTCGGCCTCGACGCCCTCGATATTTTTGCTGCCGAGTTGCTCGGTCTTTGTTTCGTACTTAGACTGACCGGCGACGGATGTCGCAGTGTCAGGGCGCCGGTCAGCGGAGCCATTGGCGTCATTGCCTTGACCGAGCCGCCAAATAGTGAGCCGTTGACCGTTGTCGTGATGCTGTGGGCGGGCTTAAAACCCTCGGGCGTGACGATGAGCGGGATGGTGATATTTAGCTCTTCTTTGAGTTTTTTGATGGTCTGTCGCTGTTCGTCGGTGATCTTTGCCGTGTCGGTTAGTTTTAGCTCGACACGCAGTTTTTCGAGAGCTGCTTTTTGCTCGGTCGTGAGTGACGGGATCTCGATCTTTCGCGGTTCGACCATTGCCAGCGGACGCACGGTTCTCATTGTCGAATCGAGCAACAACCGACCGCCCAACTGATCCGTTATTGTCACGCCGGGCTCAAAACTGTACGCCGTACCCATAACGCCGCCAGTACCGCCGGCAATTTCACGGCGAAAACGTCCCTCGCCGTTGCGGTAAAGTTTGGTGGTCGAATTGTGGACTATGCGGTTACCGTCAGACAGCGTCTGGACGCTCTCGCTGACGGCGTCAGCGGAAAATGGCTGGCCTTTTACGACCTTGTCGCCTGAGACCCAAGTCTCAGCGATCACCTTTGCGTCCTGTTGGGCAAAGGCGGTGGCGCCAAACATGGCGCACAATAAAACAATTGAAAATATCTTCATGATCTACTCCTATGATGCAAAATATGCAATTTATTCGACAACGCGCACCGCGCGTGTCACGCCATCTGCTCCAACGAGCAGATCGGCCATAACGGTTTCCGAACCGTTCTCAAGCGGGACGTTAACGCCCATGGCAAATAACGCCGAACGCGTCATATTGACGCGGATGACACGTCCGCCGGAAGCCGATTCTTCCAGATCGCCGTTGTATGAAACTGGATAAAAATGGCCATCCTCTTCATCGACGGTTCCGGCCTGACGTATGCGGCCCGCCGATCTAGCGGGCGTTCGAAAAGCAGTCCTTTCGGCTAAAATTTCTGGATTAGACGCACGGCCCGGAGAAGGTTTACCAAAATTCTCTTCCTTAGGAGGAAAGACGGGCCGTGCGGCAACCGGCATTTCTGCCGGAACTTGTACAACTTCCTGTTTTGCCGCACGGAACTCATTACTATTATTGCTGTAATTAATTTGTATGTATCTATAAGTTCCAAAAACGGCGGCGATCATTACTAAAACTGAGGCAAAAGCAGCTGCATATTGCGGGACAAAAATTCGTTTTGGTTGGATGGCTACGGCCTGAGCTTTTTCATCAGCGATACGCTGCAAAACGCCGGAAAACAGGTCGGGTTTTGCAACGATATCGTCGATCTTGTCTTCCGGCACGGCTGAGTTTACCAGCAATATCTTGCCGATCGCATCCAGATCTTTTTTATTAAAACGTCGATTGTCCATCGCTTATAAAAAATGACGAATTTTACGGCTCGCCGGTTACAAAAATTTTTGCAATAACTTTCTCAGGGTTTTGCGTGCCCGCCACGCACGGATCTTTACATTTGCGGCGGTGCAATCGAGCACACCGGCGATCTCGGCGACGCTCATTTCTTCGGCATAGAGCATCTGCAGCAAAGCCCGCTCTTCGGCCGGAATTTGCGCCAGCAGCTTTTCCGAAAGGTCCGTTGCCACCAATAACCGCTCCTGCGAACGTGACGTGTCGGCAGTCAACTCGACGAGCGAATCGACCTCAGCATCCGACAGGTCGCACGTGAGCGTTTCGGGTTTGCGTTTTTGCGCCCGCAGCGTGTCAAAGCAAATATTTGCCGTTATCCTGATGAGCCAGCTTGCCAGCGAACGGTCGTGTTCACCACGAAATTTGTCTAGTTGGGTAAAGCTCCTCGCAAAACTGATCTGGACGATGTCTTCGATCTCGTCGGGCTTTCGAAAATAACGTGCGGCGATGACGGCGACGAGGCGTTTGTGGCGGTCAAATATCTGTTCAAATGCAAAATTATCTCCGGCGAGCGTCAGATCCACGAGCTGACGGTCGGTCATTTCGGCGCGCACCGGCAGATTCACGGCGTCTAGATCGGTGCGCGTGGCTAGAGTTTCATTATTCAAAGCCGTCTGATAACTGCTCATTCTACGTAACGTTACTGTTTTGACCGTCGAAAGCTAAGACGAGCACCGGCGCTGGCCGGTTACACGAAATTTCGCGTCTCGCCATTTAGTAACGGATAAATTTACGCTGAAATGCGGGCTAAGGTTTGGATGAAACTGACTTTGGTTGGTTTTTGGTGTCGAAAAGCAGTTTTCGCCGCGCGACTACGATCAACCCCGCCCGTCGAGATGTGACGTCGATATTGCGCTCGGCGATACCACGAGTCTCAACGACTGAGATCTTTGGCATATAGGTGACGACATAGCTGGCGTCGACCATCTTGGCGACGAGGGCTGCTTTTTCGACCATTTCCTCGAGCGAGGTTGGCAGGATGTATTCGCCGTTGGTGCTTTCGGCTAGCTTTTCGAGCTGCTCTTGGCTCGTCTCGAGTTCGAGCTGGCGGGCTTTCATCTTTTTGATGAGCGTACGGTCGAGACTGATCGTCGGGCCGATCTTTACCCCTTTGTCTTTGACGCCGTTTGGCAGCGTGGCGGCGATCTCGTCGGGCATTGCCTTTGGCGGCGGTGTGTTTGAAATGCCTTTTGTACGGGGCTCAATATCGGCGGCCTCCATGGATGTGTAGCTGATCACGTGGACGCTAATGTCGGTCGCCATTAGGCGCTGAAACGCGTCAAACTTTGCCGAAGAACGCCCCATGCTGTCGGTACCGTCGGTGATCAAAATAATGTGTTTATTATCGACGCCGCTCCGCAGCATAAAATCCGTTGCAAGCTTGATAGCATCGACAAACATTGAGCGGCGGCCAAAATTTGCCCGCTTTATTGCTGCGAGTGATTGAGCTTTGTCGCTTGTCCATTCGGTCACGATCTCGGCTTTGTCCGAGTATTGCATTACCGCGACAGCATCGCCGGGACGAAGAGCGTCAACGACGGCCTTAGCGACTTTTCGCGTTTGATCGAGGCTTTTTACAGCTCGCAGCTCGCCGCCCGTGTCCATTATTATCAGGACATTTGCCGGCAAGCGCCGGACGCTGACGGGTTGATGGAGAATGTTGTTTTCGCTGATAACCAGATCGCGTTCATTTACGTCGCGAAAGAAATCGCCTTTCTCGTCAAAGGCGAGGACGTTGAGCTTGATCTCCTCAGTGACAATTCGGACGGTATCGTCTTCGGGCGTTGGTGTCGGTGTTGCCTGTACGCGACCGCTCTGTGCCGAGGCGATGATCGACGCACCAAACAGAATTGTAATCGAGAAGAAAAGGCGGGCAATTGAAGGGGTATATCTACAAATCATTATCAACTATGATGCCTCGAAATGCCGTACCTTTGCTTTGCCATCGAGCTAGAGCTTTGGAAACTCTTCGACAAAATCCAGAAGATTTTCCACATACTTTTCAAATCTCGGGCATTCGATACCGTGCGGACGCAATAGTTCGGCGGCGTTGCTCGTGTCGTATTTCTGCGAGATGAAAAAATACGGTACGCCGTGGTGCGGCAGCCCGGTGATCGCGGGTGAGATGCGTGTGTGCAAAAACCACTCAGTGAGTTTTACCGGCGGGCCAAACTCGGATTTGCGTCCGGTCAATTCTTTTGCGATCACGTCAAAAAGAGCGGCGGTCGTCAGCGGTTCGGCGTCGGCGAGAGCGATGGTTTTGCCGACGGCAGCTTTATCACGAGCGAGAGCTACTATCGCATCGACGACAAAATCGACCGGGACGAGGTTGAGTTTGACGGTGTCGTTGCCGACATTCATCACGCGAAAGAGCCAAGGGGCTTTGCGTAAATAGTTGATGAGATAATAGATACCGTCGTATTTTGAAGTTTCGCCGGTCTGCGAATCGCCGACTACGACCGCTGGCCGATAGATCGTCACGGGAAACGCGGGCTTTAGCTTTTCAACCTCAGCCTCAGCAAGATACTTGGTTTCCTCATAGTTATTGCGAAACCCGGCGTTGTGTTCGAGCTCCGTTTCAGATATCTCGCCCTCACGCTTACCGGCGACGTAACAGGTCGAGACGTAATTATATCGCCGCAGATTTCGCACCGACCGGACGAGATCGTTGACGTTTTTTGTGCCCTCGAGATTTACGTTAAAGGCAACATCTTTTGGCACGCCCAGATCGTACGCGGCGGCCAAATGAAAGACATCGGTCGTCTCAAACAGTATCGTTTGCAGGTCGTCGTCAGAAATGCCGAGATTTGGCTGGGTGATGTCGCCCTCAACGATGACATAGCTCTCGAGCGGCGTGTTTGTCAGCTCGGCGATCTCCTCGATCTCGTCCATCGCTTTGTCGATAAACTGCGGTTGGACGAGCAAATAAAACTGGGTTTCGGGCTTTGCCAGCCGCTCGACGAGCCGTCCGGCGATAAAGCCGGGGAAACCTGTGAGAAAGATCGATTCGCGATAGAGCATAAGACTTGAGCTATTTTACCAAGTCGCCGCACTATATGGCGCGTCAATTTTGAACAAACCGCACGAAAAAATGTATTTACTTGCGCTTTGGGCGCGTGTTATCTTGTCAGGCGCGGTACGTTTTGTATGAGAATTCAGGAAATGAGGTCGGGGATCACGCATCTAAAGAAAAAGATGGAGATCGAACGGCCGATAAACTATTTCGAAAAGCTGGCGCTGGTCAACAATATGACCGAGGCTGAAAAGGTTGCGGCCGTGTGCGAACTCGACGAAGCCATCTGGTCGGTCGTCTCATTTGAAAGGTGCGAGGCTCACAGCCTGACCTACGAACAGGCCGCCGCACTGCTATCCGAACTCGATGCCAGAGGCGTCAGCGGCCTATGCATCATCACAGATGACGCAGCACTGCGGGTGAGACGCTAAAACTCCAGCACGACCTTACCAAAACTCTCGTTAGATCCAAGATATTTATAGGCAGAAATCACATCGTCGGCAGCGAAGACGCGGTCGAGGTTTGGGCGGATCGTGCCGTTAGCAAGCAGCGGTAAGACGTCGTCAGCAAATTTTTGAGTTGCCTCTGCCTTTTCGGCTGTTGAGCGTCCACGCAAAACTGTGCCGGTAATTGTCAGGCGTTTTTGCAAAGCCATGCCCATATCAAACTCGGCGGTTCGTCCGGCGGTCAGGCCGACCAGTATCAATCTGCCTTTTACAGCAAGGCTCGCGAGATTTTGCGGAAAATACGCACCGCCAACGAGATCCAGTATTACATCGACACCTTTGCCGCCTGTGATCTCGCCGATCTGCGTCGCGAAACCAATACCATCGGCAGTCGAAATTCCGTGATCGAGTCCGTATTCGACACAGCGGTCGAGCTTGTCGGTCGTTCGCGAAGTCCCGTTGACCATCGAACCATTAGCTTTCCCAAGCTGCAATCCGGCAAGCCCAACGCCCGAGCCGACGGCGTGTATGAGCAGTGTCTCGCCTTGTTTCAAGGCGCCCCGCGTAAAGATCGCGTCGTGAGCGGTAATAAAAGCCTCGGGAACAGCAGCGGCTTCGGTAAAGCTAAGGTTATCTGGAATGCGCACTAACTGCGAGCTGTCGATGGTCAAATATTCGGCTTGGGCCTCGCCGGCAGTGATGCCGAAAACACGGTCACCGATATTCCAATTAGAGACATCATCTCCGACGGCGGCGATTTCACCGGCAAATTCGAGCCCCGGAATATTTGGCGAATAACCGGCAGGCGGCGGGTACAGCCCGCGAACCTGTAGCAGATCAGCCCGATTTAATCCGACGGCACGGACCCGGATAAGCGCATCGGTTGGTCCTATCTCACGCGGTTCATCGACCTCTTGGGTCTTGAGGTTATCTTCGCTGCCAAATTCGGCTATGTAAACGGCTTTCATACTTTTTCCTGATGCAGAAGCCCACGCGTCAGCAAGGGCGTAACATCTAACAATCGCGTTACGCCCTTGCTTACGCGCGGGCCTCCGCATTTATTTCTTTAGCTTCGTTTCTATATCGTTTGCTTTGAGCGAATTTCCGGTCGCACGCTGTAGCTCGGCGATGGCTTTGTTTAGCTCGGTTCGTGCACGCAATTCCATGCTGCGGGCGGCGGTCAAAGCGGTCTGGCGTTCGAGCACTTTATAGACATCGGACTGGCCCTCGTCGAGTTTTCGCTGTTCGGAATCGTATTGCTTTGCTGTGTTTTCGCGGGCGACCGATGCCGCACGTAGCCTGGCTTCGGATGTGCGGATCGATTGTAGGGCATTTCGCACCTCGACCTGTACGCCTTGCTCGATCTGCTCGCGTTGAATCTCAAGCTTTTCGGCCTCGACCTTTGCGTGGCCGAGTTGGGCGGCGGCAGTCTTGTCGCCAAAGAGCGGCAGGTTGAAATTGACGCCGAATCGAAATACGGGATAACGGTTTGCAATCAAGCCGCTGTATGGATTGCCCGTCAACAACGCCAGATTTTTTAACTGTTGGACGCACGCGGGCGACGTCGGATCCGTCGTGCAAGGTGTTGGAAAGTTAGGACTAAAATTTCGATTTGGATCTCCACCTATCCCTGACGTCGAGTAACTTGCGACAAAATCGATCTGCGGTTGTTTCAGGTCGCGATAAAGCCTTTGGTCGAGCAGGTTGATGTCTTTCTGTGCCCGGTTGATCTCAAGCTCAGGGCGATTTTCGATCGCGGTGTTCATTGCCTCGCCGAGCGTTGTGACCGGCGGCGCTATCTCGACCGGCTCGACCGGCACGATCGCTTGTCCCCATAGCAAGTCATTGCGATTGGGCGAGATGAGATTTTTCAGGACATTTTCGGCAAGGTTGACGGTATTTAGCGCGTCATAGACCGCCTGTTCAAAATTGGCGACCTGCGTTTCACCCGCAACGATATCGATCGGAGCAAGCTGTCCCTCATTGACGAGACGGCGGTTGTGCTCGAGCTGTGCCTTAGCATCGCGGACGGCGTCACGCTGCACCTGTAAATTGCGAAGAGCGTAGGTCAGATCCCAATATGCTTTCTGCACAGAGGCAACCGTCTCGATCGAACGCTGGCGAAATTGCGTATCCGTCAGGCTGATGTTTCGCTTGGCGATCTCGATATTGCGACGCGTCTGGTCAAACTTTCGTCCGCGAAACAGCGGCTGCAAAACATTAAACCCTAGACTCGCATTTAGCTGCGGACTCAGCACGGATATCGGATTGTCTGTCGTAACCCGCGAATTATTGAATGTGCCGCCATAAACCGTTCCGAACTTCGGCAGGTACGCCTGAATGCCGGTATTGGCAACGAGCGATCCCTGCGTGTTTTTTGATTGCTGGTAAAGATGCTGACGTTTGGCACGGTCGAGCGATCGAAGTATGTTTGGGCGGTAAATCTTGGTTGGTAAATACCGCGGGCCGCGTCGAGATCGTATTCGGCGATACGTTCATTCTTACGGGTGACCTCGATGTCGCGGTTGTTATCAAGCGCAAGTTCGATAGCGTCTCGCATGGTCAGCGTTTTTTGCTGAGTCATATCGACGCCGACGCGGCCTAGATCGGGAAAGCTGCGGTCGTCCGAACGATACTCAACTGCAACCGCCGGCACGCCCTTGATGTCCTCGGTCTTTACATTTTGAGCATCGGGCGTGGGCGTCGGCGTTTGGCCGAGCGCATGAGTGCCAAGCACCAAAAATGCCGTTATTAAAATTAGGTAAAAACGTCCCTTCATAAAACCGATCCCCGGATCGAAACTTGTGCGTATCATTTATTGATCGACCTAAACATTGAGCTTGTCGCCCCGACAAAACGCCGCTTTACTCCGCCAAATAGCCATTCGGCAAAACGATTGATGTATTTGAAAAGCCGCAGCTCGGCTAGGTCATCAAATAACGAATAAAAAACGGGTACTGCCAGCAGGGTCAGCAACAAACAAAGCGACTGGCCGCCGACCACGAGCACACCGATCGAGCGGTTCGTTCCCGAACCGGCACCGGTCGAAACCACGAGCGGGATCATACCAGCGACGAGGGCGATCGTCGTCATCAAGATGGGACGCAGACGGTCGCGGTTTGCCTGGATGATCGCGTCGTAACGCGACATGCCCTGCGAACGCAGATGATTTGTATGGTCGATCTGCAAAATTGCGTTTTTCTTGACCACGCCAAACAGCAGCAGTAGCCCGAGCCCCGAAAAGATATTTACCGTCTGGCCCATCACCAATAGGCTGAAAATACCAAATGGTATCGAGAGCGGCAGCGTCAGCAGGATCGTGATCGGGTGGATAAACGATTCGAACTGTGCGGCCAGCACGATGTACATAAAGATAAATGACAGCATGAAGGCGAGCAGGAAGTAGAAGCCGGCTTTGCCCATTTCTTTTGACTGGCCGACATAGCCCGTGTGGTAACCGACAGGTAGATTTAGTTCCTTAACATAACTGTCGATCGCCGAAGTGATGCTTGCGGCCGAACCGCCCGGTTTTGTGTTCGCCAGCAACGTCACCTGTTTTTGCCTGTTCGTACGGTCGATCGCACTCGGGCCGGTGCCGGGTTTGGTCTTGACGACACGATCGAGCGTGACCCAACCGAGCTTTGCCGACGGCACTATCATGCGTTTCAGACCCTCTTCACTGGTGCGAAACGGGTTTATCGCCCGCACATAGACATCGTATTGATCCGAACCCGCATTGAACGTCGTCGCTTCTTGTCCGGCGACAAGAGTGTTTAGAGCTTGCGAGACATCGCCGACTCGTACGCCAAGGTCTGCGGCGGTGTCACGATCAACCTCAAGCTGCAATTCGGGCTTGCCCGAAATGAGTGTCGTGTCAACGTCCACCGCGTCGGGTATGGTCTTCATTTTCGCCAGGACCTTAGCAGAGGCTTCTTCGAGTACCTTGATGTCAGGGCCGGAGATCAGAAATTGGACATTAGCATTGCGAAAACCGCCGCCCGAAAATGCCTGGACGATCTGGACACTGGTCCGTAATTCCGGAGGAAACTTTGCCAGGATATCGCGGGCGTCGGCCATCATCATTTCTTGCGATTTTACGCGAGTCCCGACATCGCTCAATTTCACGTAAATGGTTCCGGCGTTGACGACCTGCTGCTGTCCGCCGCCGACTGTCGCAAGCGTGTCCGTCACACCCGGCATTTTACGAATTTCCGAAGCGATCCGCTCGAATGACTGTGATGATGCTGACAGGCTTGTGCCCTCAGGCGTTCGGACAGAGATCTCAAACTGTGACTGGTCATCGACCGGCAAAAAGTTTTTACCGACGAGCATAAAGAGCGGGATGATACTCAGAAACACCAACACGACGAGTGTTACGATCACCCACCGATGCCCCATCGAAAACCGCAACATCCACGCATATAACAGATCAACTCGCTTGAACCAGCCAGTGTAATGGCTGTCGTCTTTTTCGAGCTCGGTCGCGGCATCACCCTTTACCTTGTCGAGGTCAGTTTCGGACTTTTCCTTATGCCGCTTGATCAGGCGTGCCGCAAGCATCGGCGTGAGTGTAAACGACACGATCAGCGAAACCGCGACCGCAAACGAAGCTGTCAGGCCAAACGACGACATAAATTTGCCGACGATGCCCTGCATGAAACCGATCGGCACGAAAACGGCCATCAGCGACAACGTCGTCGCCAGCACGGCGAGGCCGATCTCACGGGTTCCCTCGATCGCCGCCTGGAAAGGGTTCATACCCTTTTCTTCGACAAATCGATAGATGTTTTCCAGCACCACGATCGCGTCGTCGATCACAATACCGACCATTAAGGTCAGCGAAAGCATCGTGATCGAATTGAGCGTATAGCCCATCGCGTAAACGAGGGCAAACGTCGAGATGATCGATGTCGGTATGGCGAGAGCCGCGATAAAAGTCGCGCGGAAATTCCACAGAAATAGAAAGACGACTATCGACGCTAGTATCGAACCAACGATGAGATGCTCTTCGATAGCGTGGAGCGAGTTTTCGATAAAAATCGAGTTGTCGCCGATCACGCGCATTTGGAAACCTTTTGGCAGAGTCGGCTCAATTTCTTTTAGACGCGCTTTAATTTCACGAGCTACGGCAACTGTCTTCTGTCCCGACTGTTTCGATACGATCAGCGTTACAGCAGGCTGGCCGTTTAGACGTGCCTCAGAGCGGGTTTCGGCACCGCCATCTTCGGTGTAACCGAGGTCCTTGACCTTGACCTGATAACCGCCGCGTGTTGCAACAACTACGTCATTGAACTGCTCAGGTTTTTGTATCTTTCCGACCGTTCGAATGGCGGTTTCGGTCTGGCCCTCGTCGATACGGCCAGAGGGAAATTCCATATTCTGGATCCGCAACGCGCCCGATACTTCGGCCGGTGTGACGTTGTACGAACGCATCTTATCGGGATCGACCCAGACGTTTATCTGCCGCTCCTGTCCGCCAATGATCGTGATCTGTCCAACGCCGTTGACCGATTCTATCCGTTCCTTGACCCGATTCTTAGCGATCTCGGTCACTTCGCGAAGCGATGTCGGTGCGGATATCGAGATACGCAGTACCGGTGCGGCGTCAGTGTCTAGCTTTTGAACCGTCGGCTGTTTTGCCGTTTCGGGCAGGTTTGGGATGACCGTCTGGACGCGGTTTTCTACCTCTTGAGCCGCGACGTTAACGTCCTTTTCAAGTACAAACGCAACGAAAACCTGTGAAATGCCCTCGATCGATGTCGAGCGTAACTCGTCTATACCTGAGATCGTATTGACCGCTTCTTCGACCTTGTCGGTGATCTCAGTCTCGATCTCTTGCGGCGAAGCGCCCGGATTGACGACAGTGATCGTGATCGTCGGAAAATCGATCTTTGGAAACAGATCGACGCCGAGGCTCAAAAACGAAAATGCACCGACCACCACGAGTGATAGGATCAACATCGTGGCGAACACGGGACGCTTTACACAAACTTCAGCTAACCACTGCATACTTCTTTACCCCTAGTTCGTCTGCCGGATGAGCACGCCGTCGTACAAAGCGTTTATATTGCTTGTCGCGACGACATCGTTTTCGTTGATGCCGGCTTTGATCTGAATAAGGCCGTTTTCGAGCAGGCCGGTTTGGACCAATATCTCGCGAACCGCACCGTCTTTGACCACGTAAACCTTGTTAATATCGCCCTCGGCCTTAACTGCCGTTGCGGGTATCATCACCGCGTTTTCGGGTTTTGACTGCGTGATGCGTACCGTCGCAAACTGTCCCGGTTTGAGCAGCCCGTCGGGATTCGCGACCTCGGCCTCGACGGTCAGTGTGCGTGCTGTGGTGTTCAGTCCCGGTAATATGCGGGCGACCGTACCGGCGAAATTTCGGTCGGGATAGGCGCTTGTTTGAAGCGAAATGCCTTGTCCGATGGCGACCTTTCCTATGGCTGCCTCGGGCACGTCGATCTTTAATCTCAGCGGCGAGGTGCGGACGATGGTGCCGATCTTTGTATTTGGTGCAGCGGGTGAAAGATATTCACCCGGATCGGCAGTTCTTTCGGACACGTAGCCGCTGATCGGAGCATAAATCACCGTATCGGTGAGAGATTTTTGTGCTTGCTCGACCTGTGTTTGAGCCGTACGCACGCCCGTCTTTGCGGTCGCAACGGCGGCCTCGGCGGAGTTGATCGCACGCACAGCGACAGCTGCGTTCGAACGGGCCTCGTCCAATTGGCCGATCAGAGCGTCACGCTGCGAACGCCGCGTATCAAGAATCGATTTCGAAACATCGCCCGTATCGTAAAGCCGCTGAGCACGCGTCAATTCTTTTTCAGCAAGGACAAGCTGAGCCGTGACCGATTTGACCTGTGAAAATGTCGCGATGTCGAAAGACTCGCCGTCTTTTATACCCAATCGGATCTGTGCCTGACGGAGAGCGGCGATAGATTGATCGACAGCTTTTCGCTGCTGTTCGACCTGAGCCTGAGCCTGTTCGATGCGGATGCGGGCGTCGCGGTCGTCGAGCCGCACAAGCACGCTTCCCTTTTCGACAAAGCTGCCGACATCAAAATTGACCTCAACGATCTTGCCCGCCACCGTCGGGGCCACATCGCTCTGACCGTCGCCGGCGAGATTACCGGTCGCCTCAAAATATGTAGGGATCGGCTTTACGACCGCCTGGGTCGACGTGACGTCGACGATGGTCGGCTGCGAATTAGCGATCGCATTGGCGTTAGCCGCTTTTGACCCGCAGCCTATTCCACCGACCGTCGCGGTCAAAACCAATACCGCCAAAAAGATAAGTACTTTCTTGTCTCTCATGATAATTGTCGTGTCTAAAATATTTACGACTTGACCCCGCCAAGCAGGATCTCTGCGAAATTCTTTGCGGCTTCTTCGTTTGGGATATCGAGGATGACCCGCTTTTTGTCCCACAAAATGTTGTTTAGCGAATGGTGTATCAGCATCCCCAGCCAAGCCCTCACGGCGATACGCGGATTCATTTCACGAAATGCCCCGTCACGCTGCCGCTCCTCGATATAGCCGCCAATAAACTCATAAATTCGCTCGATAAATTCGTGAAAGAACCGCTCCGCGAGCACATGTTCCTCAAGCGCCGAGTAAAACAACAGCCGCATAAATCCTTCGTCGGCCTGGTGTTTTTTCAGAGCGTCAAACGCGATGTTATAAAATACGGCGAGATCGTCCTTTTGTTCGATCGCCGTTCTCAGTACCTCGTTCTCTTCCCAAGGGAAACGATGAACGCCGTCCTGACAGCCTTTTGTGTCGAGGATCGCCCCGTACAGGGCGTCTTTATTCTCAAAATGGCGAAACACCATTGCCTCAGACACACCGGCCGCTTTGGCGATCTCTTTGGTCGTTGTGCCCTTAAAACCACGCTGCGAAAACAGCGAAACCGCCGTCTGCAATATCTGCTGACGGCGGGCGTCGCCGGTCATTTTGCCATGGTGGCCGCATTGGAAAAGGTCTTTGATCAATAGAATCTCCTAACTAAGTAAGTGCTTACTTACCGAGAAAAGCTAGATTCTCATTTTGGGATAATACTTGTCAACCAAAAATGTGATGCGCGTCACATTTTTGTTATCCGTGGGTAAAAAAGGAGACCGGCAGGTTAGTATGTGACCTCAAATTCAACAAATTGCGTTGCGATCTGTTGTTTTGTTTTGGCGAGCGTGTCGGTAACGATCAATTGCAGAACGTAATCGCCGGGCAGCATCTTTTCGCCGATGGCTACCGCACCGGTAAGCTTTAAGTGTGTCATATCGGTTTGACCGAACAGCTCAAAAGGCTTTTGGGTACCGTCCAGGAGAAGCTTGCCGTCGCGAAAGACGCGTATTTTTATCTGCAATTGTGGCTGCTTTGCCGAGCTGAGTTTGGCATTGTAGATCTCAAGGCCGTAACGCATTACCGAGTTGCTCTTTATGCGGCGAAGAGCCGTGTCAGACATCGGGTCGGTAGCGATGCGTGTCTCGGCGTTGTCGCGCTTACGCAGCCAATCGTCGTTTGAGAGATTTTCGAGAATGATACTCGACAGCGTGAGACGTTTTTTCTTAAGGTCTGGAACCTCGATAAACTGGCTTGCCGAGCCAATCTTGCCCGACGAATCCTTGATCGCCACGCGGTATTGATAGGCACCTGCTGTTTTGATAGGAAAAGCAAAATGATAAACAAATCCGTTGGCCGCCATCTTGGCATACGCGGCGGGTTTTATCGAAATGACGTATGTTTTGCCAAGCTGATCGACCGGCTGGCCGTTATCGCCAAAGCTGACGGCAAGAACGTCGAACGAAGCTTTTTTGTTGCCGTCGGGTGCATCGGTAAACCTAAGATCGGCGGCATTTATGTGCAGCAACGACCGGACGAACGGGCCCGTTTTCGCGTCATCGCCAAACAGAGCGTTTAGCCGCAAACCGATGCCGCTAACGGCGAATGGAGACACGAGAGCGGCATTTAACTGCTGGCCGGTTGTCTGTGTCGTCGTCACTGTCGGCTTGTCGCGATCTGCGACATTAAAGAAACCGCTGCGATAGCGGACAGTCGCACCGGGCCGCAATACCTTTACCGTAAGTGCATTAAATTTTCTCTTGACGGGATCAAAAGTATCCGCATCAGGTTCGTAGCCGACAAGATAATAGCTCTGGTCGTCGAGCACGCGGCGAACGCCGCCGCTGAGGTCGTTGTTGTTTTTTATCGCAAGCCCGCCGGTTTCCTCGGCAAGAAACGATAGGCCCTCTTGCGTGTCTATCAGTTGGTCACGGCGGGATTGTGCCTGAGCATTCATAGCGTCCGGGCTCGTATTTGAGATATTATCGGCCGCAGTAAAACCCGCTGGTTGCAAGCCGCGAGCGTCAACGGTATAGAACACGACCGAGGCGCGGTTCGCAGTTTCGACAAGCTGCTTAAGAAAATCCATTACGCGTCCCGATTCCTGAAATCCATCCTCAGTCGTCTCAAACATCTTAAATCCGTCAGAAAAGAGAATGACCGACTTACGCCCGGGCAGCTCGCCCATGCCGCTAACGATGTATTTCAAAGCACCGAGCGTGCCGGTCGCAAATACGGCACTTCGAAAATCGTCGAGGCTCTGGCCGGTGCCTGTGGGTACAGTCTCTTCCGTTGCTTCGTCACCGGTCGTATCTGTTTCGGGCGTCGCTTCGATCGGGGCAAAAGCACTGACGCCGCCGGTTCCCTGTGGGTTCCACTTTACACGCTCAATAGCAGCGTAGAGCATCCGTTTGTCTCCGGTAAATTGCTGCAAAGCCCCGATGCCCGCTCCGGTGCGAACGATCGCAACCAGGTCGCCGTCCTGCATCTGTTCATCGACAAATTTCTTTAACGCCGCACGGGTGTGATACGCGCTCTCAAATGAAAGCGAAAGGTCGTCAACAACCAAAGCGATAGTCCGGCGTATCTGCTCCGGGCGCAGTTTTTGCGTTGGGATCGGAATGCCGGTGCCCGTTGGCTTGCCTTGCTGAGTGATCTCTTTAACAGACGACACAAACGAAAAATTTGAGACCTTTTGTTTTTCGCCATTCTCGAATATCTCTATCTCGTTGGGTTTAAGATCGGTGATCGGCTTGCCTTTGGCGTCGGTAACGGTCACGTCGATCTGGATCAGGTTTGTAGAGATCTTTACGACATCGTCGTCCGGCGGCGTGGGTTTGGGCGTAGGCGTGACATTTTGCGCGATGACCGGAGCCGCAAATAGCACGAGCAACGCGATCATTGGCCAAAATTTCGTCATAAAAACTACTCCAAAACACCCTTATTTATTTGGTATGATATAACGGTTCGCTTTTTATAGATAGTATTTTGCCCGACACCGCTCCGTAAATACCGCCATATATATGATGCAATACCTAGCCAAAATTGGAATATCGACCGTCCTTTCCCTAGTCTTTTTTACCGTCGGTTGCTCGGCCCAGCAGACCGAGGAACAGGCGCTGGCTCAACTGCGTGATATGACGAGCAGCGGCAAACTGCCGCCCGAGAATATAGTCGCCGATATCGAGACGCGTTTTGCCAATAAGAAAACCGGTGCTCTTGCCAAGCTGCTTCGCTCGCATCCGTTTTGAAAACAAAGACTACGCCGGAGCAGCCGCGATACTAAATTCGGATGTCTTTAAGAAACGGACAAAGCTTGCCGATCATGCGCTCTGGCTGCGCGGAAAGGCTCTGCAGGCAGCGGGAAATCATGGCGAGGCGTTGAATGTTTTTGGTGAGATCCTTAAAGACAATAGCGATTCCGTCCGTGTTCGCGATGCAAAATTGCTGTGGGCTCAATCGGCAATTGCCGCGGGCCGTGCCGTTGAGGTACCGCCGTTCTTGATCGAGTTGAGCGAAAAAATGATGCGGAAGCGATGCTTGCGACCGCAAAGGCTTACGAGGCTCAGGGTTCCCAGACCGAAGCGATCCGTTATTACCGCAAGACGTTTTTCTACTCCGCTGGTTCGAATGCTGCAAAAGAGGCGGAAGCTAAACTAACATCGCTTGCTCAGCCGTTGACGCCGCAAGACTCAGAGGAGCAGATCGGCCGTGCCGAGCGTCTTTTCAATACAAAAAATTTCGCAGATGCCCTCACCGCTTACGGTGTATTGGCGACAAATTTTCCTGCGTCCGTCACGCCGCTGTTGCAGGTCAGGCGACTGACGGCGATGGCAAACACGGGGAAGATGATCGACGCACAAGGCGTTTTCAATTCTTTGCCGTCGTCCGGCAGGGAGCGTGAAGAAGGCTATCGCCAGCTTGTGCTCGGCTATGCCAAAGCAAAAATGTGGCCGCAGGCACGCACGACCGCAGACTCTATGCGGACTGCATTTCCGAACGGAACGTTTGTTGCAAAAACGCTGATCGAGGCAGGGCTCGCCGCCCGCGAAGCCAAGAACCGCGTTGACGAAGGCTATTTTCTAAACACCGCTGTTGCTGCCTTTCCAAACGCTGTCGAGGTCGCGACCGCTCAGTTTGAGGCGGCGTGGTTTCAGCATGAGAGCGGCAACTACGCCGAGTCGAGCCGTATGTTTGTCGAGCATTTGTCCCGCTACGCGGGCAAGGACACGACAAATCGCGGCAAGGCCGGCTACTGGGCCGCCCGTGACAGCGAGCGTGCCGGTAAGACCGCCGAGGCGTGTGCCCTGTACGAAGGCGTCAATTATCGCTACGGAGCGAATTGGTACGGCTATCTTGCCCTTAGCCGTCTGACGGCGATGAAAGCAGGAGGAAATTGCCGATCAACAGCTCCGACGGATCAAATCATTGCAAAGGCGGTGGCAAATCTTCGAACCGTGTCGGTCGTCGCTGAAACCGCAGGACAAAAAGAGCTTGAACGTGTCGAAAAATCGGACGAGCTTTCGACGATCGGTCTTTTTGATTGGTCGATCGACGAGCTAAACGAAGCCAAAAAGACCGCCGGTAACAGCCCTAAAATAAATCTCGCCTTGGCGCGTCATTACCGATGGAAAGCCGACAACACTTCAGCGTTAGTTGCGATGCAAAAGAGCTATCCCGACTATGCACAGATGTTTCCGGAGGAAATGGATCGCGAAACGTGGAGCTTTTTCTACCCGCTGACAAACTGGGGCGACATCCAAAAATGGTCCTCCGCACGCGGCCTCGACAGCTATCACGTCGCGGGTTTTATTCGCACTGAAACGGTCTTTTTCTTCGCGAGCAAAATCACCGGCAAACGCCTATGGCCTGATGCAATTGCTCCTGCCGACGGCACGTGTCGTCGCAAAAAAATATGGCCTGGATTCGCCCGCGACCGCCGAGGACCTATTTAACCCCGCTCTGAATATTGAGCTCGGCACGGCATATCTGAAGGACCAGTTTGCCAAATTTGGCCGCGTCGAATACGTTGCCATCGCCTACAACGCCGGACCCGGCCGCGTCGGTCCTTGGCGAGCAACTCTGCCGCCGGAGATCGACGAATTTGTCGAAGAGATCCCGTTCAAAGAGACCAAAGCCTACGTCCAGGGCATCATCCGCAACTCCGCCCAATACCGCCGCCTCTACGACGACAACGGCAATTTCCGCTCAAACGTCGGCACAAAACCGCTACGAGGAGAGATCGATACAAAAACCCGCGAGCAATTCACGGCTGAGTTTCCGGAGATACAAGTGGATGACACGGACGGCGAATAATATGAAAAAACGGCAGGATGGTCGCAATGTTCTGAAATTATCTGCCGCCATGATTGTGGCGGTGGCTGGCGGATATCTTTTATTCGCCGGTCACAATAAAGTGGAGCGTGTCGACGCGTCGACTGTACGTACCGAAAACGCCGTGGTCGCCGACAATCCCAAAAAGGCTCGTGCCGCGTTTAATGAGGCCGTCAAGGTTTTCTTCTCGGCTCGCTGTATCAATTGCCATCCGGCCGGCGACAACCCGCTTCAGGGAAATGACAGCAAGGCACACGAACCGGAGGTCGTCCGCGGCATCGAGGGACGGGGCAACGAGGACATCCAATGTGCGATGTGCCATCTCGAGACTAATACCGATGGCGAGAATATGCCGCCCGGCGTGCCCGACTGGCATATGCCGCCGACCGCACACAAGATGATATTTCAGGGCCTGACGGCCGCACAGCTATGCAGTAATTTGAAAGATCCGCTAAAGAACGGCGGCAAAAAGTCGGCAAAAGAAGCCGTCGAACACCTCGCCACCGACCCCAAAGTGCTTTGGGCATGGAATCCCGGCACAAACCGCGCTATCCCGCCTATGAGTCACGAAGATTTTCTCAAAAGGATGAACGATTGGGTCGTAAACGGAGCCGCTTGTCCGAAATAGCCTTACAAATTCTTCAAAATAAACTCCGTCATCATCGAATACATATGCTTGGCTTGTTGCGGGTTGGTGACGCCGTGGCGTTGGGTCGGGTAGTACATCAGCTCAAACTGCTTGTCGTTTTTTTGCAGTTCGTAGACAAATTGCGTCATATTTTGCATATGGACGTTGTCGTCCATCTGGCCGTGGATGAGGAGTAGTTTGCCTGACAGGTTCCGTGCGGATTTGACGATCGACGAGCGGTCGTAGCCGTCGCGGTTGTTGTCGGGCGTCATCATATAACGCTCGGTGTAGATCGAATCGTACAGCCGCCAGTCGGTGCCGGTGCCGCCGGCGATGCCGATCTTCCACGATTTGCTGTGCGTCATGGCATAGCTCGTCATCGAACCGCCATAGCTCCAACCGTGCAGGCCGATGCGGCTACCGTCAACGTAGGGCAGGCCTTTCAGATAATTCAGTCCATCCTCTAGATCGCGCAGCTCGAGTTCGTACATACGTTTGTAGATAGGCCAAACGGATTCCTCGCCCTTGCCGCTCGCCGAGCGGTTGTCGCAGACCCAGACGATATAGCCTTTTTGAGCAAGCATCTGAAACCACATCCCGCGATTGCCGAGCCAACGATTGGCGACCGACGGGGCGTGCGGGCCGGAGTATGTAAACTCAAACACCGGATATTTTTTGTTCGGGTCAAAGTTTGGCGGCTTGATCATCATCGCCTCCATCACAAACCCGTCGCGTGTCGTGACGTTCAAAAACTCAGGCCGCGAGAGCCGGTATTGCGACAAAACATCAACGCGGTTTTCGTTGAGCGTGCGAACGGCAAAACCGTCAGCGCGGTATAGCCGCGTTTGGGCGGGCGTCGCAGCGTCGCTCCAAGTATCAACAAAATGCGAGAACGTCGAGTCAAACGAAGCCGTGTGCCAGCCGTTGTCCTGCGTCAAACGCTCGGGCTCGCCGCCCGACAGACGGACGCGATAGACGTTTTCGGCGATGTGGCTGTCCTTGGTCGCCGAAAAATACGCCCACCCGTTTTTGGCATCGACGCCGTATAGATTGCGGATCTCCCATTTGCCATTGGTCAGTTGGCGGACGAGCCGGCCGTCATTGTCGTACAGATACAGATGCCGCCAGCCGTTGCGTGCCGATTGCCACACAAACGTTCCGTTGCCAGCTCCGCTCTCAACAAACTCGGGGTTGTCATAAACCTCGACCCACGCCGGTGTCGTTTCATCGAGCACATGACGGTACTTACCATCTAATCCTGCGGCATTAAGTTCGAGCCGGGTCTGTTCGCGATTGAGCGCCTGAAAGAGCACATTTCGGCTGTCAGGTGCCCAAGCTACACGCGCGATGAGCAGGTCGTCGGGACGGTAATTTGCCGTATCGACAAATTTTACCGCGTCACCAAACCTCAACAGCGTCGGCGGTATCTTGTCGCCGATCTTTGGTATGCGGCCGGCGTTTGGCAAAAATGACGATTTGCCGACCTCGGCGATACCGAGCCGGACGATCGGATTTGGGTCGCCCGCCTGCGGATAGCTCGTTGTTTCGATCAACTGGTCGTTCGGGATGTCGTTGGCAAGGATAAATTTTGGCACGGGGGATTCGTCGAGTCTCAGAAACGCAATGTAACGCGAATCCGGCGACCACCAATAGCCGCGTTTTTGCCCGCGTCCGTACAGCTCCTCTTCATAAACCCAGTCGAGATAGCCGTTGTAGATGGGCTTGTCGCCCTCGCGGCCGTCGCGCGTCATCTGTTTTTCGCTCGCCTTGGCAATATCTACGACCCACAGATTATTGCCCCGCACAAAACTGACCAAACGTCCGTCCGGGCTAAAATCCGCCTCAAGCTCGGCGTCGCGGCTGTTCGTCAGCCGTTTGACGCTGCCGCTCGCCACGTCGTAATACCACAGGTCGCTCGCGTTATCGATCAGTATCCCGCTCTCGTCCGAGTTAAATTGCAGCCCCGGCGAATTTGCCATCGCGGTCGCGTCATCGAGCTTGACCCCGGCCCGCGAAAGCGCCGCCGCCAGCCGCCCGCTGTCTAGATAAGGCACGGCATTGCCCGTCACCGCATCGACCCGCATCAGCCGCCCGTTGATCACCTGTTTGAACGACCGCCCGTCCTTCGCCCACTGCACAAACGTCGGCGTCCCGCTAAACCGCACACGCCGCGCCGGGTCCGGACTAAAAATATCATCCAGCGTCAACAGCTTGTCCTGGGCAAACGCCACAGACGAAAAAACAAATAAAGCAACAACGAGCCTTTGGATCTTTTTCATATATTCAGGTTCAAAACGAGCGAAGATTTTGTTGAATAATAAGCGATTTCCTCTCTGTTTCCAAACTAAAGAATTGAACCCGAACCCTTCGCTAGTACGATTTCGCTTGAAAAATAGTATCCAAGTGGATACAGTTAATAACGTATTCGGTTATGACAAAACTAACAAAATTTGATGCTTCGGATTATCTGGATAGCGAAGAAGCAATAGCCGAATATCTCACCGCCGCTCTCGAAGACGAAAATCCCGATGTCTTTCTCGCAGCCATCTCTGATGTCGCAAAGACGCGCGGGATGGCGTCTATTGCGAAGAGTACCGGACTGGGACGTGAAAGTCTGTATAAAGCTCTGGCGCCGGGAGCAAAACCTCGATACGAGACGATCATGAAAGTTCTCTCCGGGTTAGGTGTGAAGGTAACGGTTACAATCTAGAAGTACTCTTTCGGCTTTATAACAATTCCTATCTCCGTTGTTGTTGAGGCATTGTGTAAGCAATATTGGTCCTCATCATCTCCTCCGCCAACATCTATGGTCACAGTTACCGGGTTTTTCTCTTTTCGGTTTCTTTTGACCGTAATTGACGGCGTTCCTTGTCCGGTAATTATTTTTCCATTGGTGACCGTCCATCGGAAAGTGTACGGAGTGTCGAGCCAGTTTGCGATCGGGTATCGCACCGAATAGGTTATATTAGTCACGCTTTCATTAACCGCTGTATCACCGAGCACTTCCAGTGTCGGGCAATCGTAATCGGCGGTTGATCGCGTATAAGGACTTGGTGCATCCTTAGCCAGGAGCCAAAATTCCGTTTCCTCCCATGAGCCGCGATAACGCGTCCCGGGGTGTGTCGTTTCAAGTCTGCGACTTAGCTTTTCATCCTGTCGCATTCGTTTCCTAATTAATTTGTATCGCGGCATGATCTCACCGGGTGAGCTCGACAACGCTATGAAACCCCTCACGTTATCCGGTGAGGCTGATAGAGCTAAAAGAAATTGATCAAACGCGGCTGCAAATTGATCATAGCTACTACTGTCTTCGAGCACGGCCAATTTCTTTGGCAAACTTGTATCCTGAGCGGCACATAAATTTCCAAGTAGTAGAACCAGCAAAAATAATATTACGAATAGTCTCATTGTCTAATTATCTCACGCCTTCGGATGGGCCTTATCATAAACCTCGATCATTTTTTCCATCGAGACCTGTGTGTAGATCTGCGTCGTTGAGAGGCGGGCGTGGCCGAGCAGCTCTTGGATGTCGCGTAGGTCGGCACCGCTGTCGAGCAGGTGCGTGGCAAATGTGTGCCGCAGGCTGTGGGGCGAGATGTCGTGGATGTCGGCACATTGCCGGATGTATTTGTCGATCATCCGCCCGACGCTGCGTGTGGTCAGGCGTCCGCCGCGTCGATGGAGGAACAGGGCATTAAGGTCACGCTCGGCCTCGGGGCATTCGTTTAGAAACACCCCGCGAGTCATTTCGAGATATAGCACCAGTGCCTGTGCGGCCGGTTCGCCAAAGGGCACGATCCGCTGTTTTTTCCGCTTGCCGGTAACGCGAACCATCCGTTCGCGAAAATCCACATCCGCAATATTTATCCCGACCAGCTCACCAACGCGGATGCCCGTCGCGTACAAAAATTCGAGTATCGCACGGTCGCGGCGGCCGAGATCGGTGTTGATATCGGGCGTCTCGATAAACCGCACGGCGTCCTCCATCGTCAGGTGGTTTGGCAGCTTTCGCTCGATCTTTGGCGTCGCGACCTGTTTGGCGGGGTTAGATTCGAGCTTGCCTTCGCGCACCAGAAATTGAAAAAAGGTGCGAAGACTCGCAAGCTTTCGCGCAACCGACGTTTTCTTATGATCCGCATGCAGCCCCGCCATCCATTCGCGGATCGTCAGCCGGTCGATATCAGCAACCGGAATGTCAGCCCGCTTTTCGACGCTAAACAAATGCGCCTTAAACTGCTCCAGATCGCTCGCATAATTCCTAAGCGTATGCGGGCTCAGATTACGCTCGTATTTCAGATGCTGCAGAAATTGTGTAAGGTGGTCGTCGAGCATATTCTGTCGGAGTGTTCGGCTGCCAGCCAACACCCGCCGAAGGCGGTACTACAACGTAACCTTCATTCTAGTGTCTAGCGTCGGAGTGTTTGGCTGCCAGCCAACACCCGCCCGCAGGCGGAACTACAACTTAACTTTCATTCTAGCGTCGGGTGTTTGGCTGCCAGCCAACCCGCCCGAACGGAACTATAACTTAACTTTCATTCTAGCGTCGGGTGTTTGGCTGCCAGCCAGCTCACGCGCGCAGGCGGACCTATAACTTAACTTTCATTCTAGCGTCGGAGTGTTTGGCTGCCAGCCAACACCCGCCCGCAGGCGGAACTATAACTTAACTTTCATTCTAGCGTCGGAGTGTTTGGCTGCCAGCCAACACCCGCCCGCAGGCGGAACTATAACTTAACTTTCATTCTAGCCGAACCAAAGAACAGTCGCGGATCAGTTAGGCTGGTCTAGTTGTCAAGCAATTTATGCTCCGCTTCGCAAAGCAGTGTGGGCTGGCAGCCTCAAACTCCGACGGGTACTACAGCTTAACGTTCATTCTAGCCGAGCCAAAGGGCCAATCCTCAGGCCGTCGGCACAACCCGGCTTTAACCGGATTTTTAACTATGTAGTTGATCGTATTGAAAAAATGCTCTTCATTACGGATGTATCTATCGTAATACTCCCTCGCCCAAAATGGCCCTGTTCTTTCAAGTATAGCGTTCGCCCGATTTGCCGTAAATGATTTCATTGAGTGAACGATCTTACCTAGAGTAAATCCGTTTAGCGGAGTAAATAGAACATGACCATGATTCGGCATTATTACCCACGCATGAAGCCTATATTTCTCACCGTCAAATCGAAGCCAGTTTTCCTCAACGATATTCGCTATCTCAGGCCGCCTCAAATAGTCGGGCCCGTGTCCCTCGTCGAGATGCTTATCCATAGCGTTGTGGTATTCGATCTCTGAGATCTTGCCGTGTTCGAGCTGCTGTTTGTACAAGTCACGAATACGAACCGGCAAGCTGCCAGCGAGCCTGTATGTTACGAACTGGGCGATCTCGCCGCCGTCGAAATGCGGAAGATAGTTGCTGTCATACCAACGTCGCGGGTCAGATAAGCTGGTCTCGTCCTCGTGCATCTTATGCTCCGCTTCGCGAAGCAGTGTGGGCTGGCAGCCCACACTCCGACGCTACTTCTTGCCAACATAATACCCTTTTCTCGTGCGGATGCTAACGGTTGGCTTGCCCTTGACCGCGAGCGTGATCGTGCGAAATTCGCCACGTTTGTCGGTCTCAGAATCGGGGTAATAACTGAGGATGTATTGCTGGGCGAGCTCGGCGGAGATCTGGTCAAATGCCCTATCGAGCTCGTTTTCGTCGATCGGCGAATAGACGGCACCGCCGGTCTGCTGGGCGATCTCGATCATACGGCGTTCGGCTGTCAGGGCGCGAATGTTCGCGTTGCCGCCGCGCACGCCAGTGCGTTTGAAATTTTCAAAATCCTTGGTCTTTACAATATATACCTGACAGTCGGCGAGCTGAAGAGCTTTGACCACGCCCTCGAGCGTCGTTTTTTCGTCGCTATATGTGTCCTCACCGTCCGATACGATCACGACAACACGGCGGCCTTGGGCGGACTTGAGATAATCCGCGACCTCGATGATGCCGTCAAGCAGAGCGGTCGCCCCCTTTGGCTCGGGGAAATACTCGATCGACTGCGTTAGTTGTGACACATCGCGGGTCAGAGCTTGTTCGAGCCGCGTGTAATCCGCCACCGAAAACAACGCCGCCATATCGCGGTCGGGCCGTATCACTCGGCGAAAGAACCGCACAGCCGCATCCTTTTCAAAACTCCGTGCGAGCAATACGCTCGACGAATTATCAAACAACATCGCCAATCGTATCGGCGTATCCGACCGCGAGATCTCTCCGATCTCAGCCGGCTTACCGTCGATCTTTAACTCAAAATCCGCCAGCTTAAGCGTCGCCACCGCCCGGCCGTTATTATCGAGGACCGAGACCGGTATCGGCACGAGTGCAGACTCGACCTTGATGATCTCGTCGTCACCTTTTGGTGTGGGTGAAGGTGTGGGTTTTGGCCGACCGGCATCGGGAACGGTCAACACGAGCGGCCCGCCAAGACTACGTGGAGTCGATGTCGGTGTCGGAGATTCTTTGACACGCCCCGACTGCGCTACACCATCCGTTGCCGCCAAAAGAATGATGACTGCGCAAAGATAGCACGCAGATAAACGCAAATAAAAAACGATCGTCGCAGATCTAAAACAAACCATTCTAATTTTCTGCTGATCTGCGCTCATCCATTTTTTTCCGCGTCATCTGCGGCCTAGTCTTACGAGGGTATCGCGACGTATGGTTATTTGATGCAAACTGCCGCCTAAATATGCCTAGACAAAAATTAACTTAACACCCGCAAACAGCAGCACCACCGCCAGCACCCGTCTGAGCGTCAGCGAATCGAACCGTTTACTCCCCAGCGTCGATCCGATCAGACCGCCGACAACCGCCGCCGCTATCCATATCCATACGTCGGGCGGCAGCACCGACACCTGTTTATAATTGCCGGCGAGTCCTGCCATCGAATTTACAAGGATAAACAAAACAGAAACCCCCGCAGCGACACGCGTTTCGGCCCAGTGCATCAGCAGCAGTATCGGCGTTAGGAATATACCGCCGCCCACGCCGACCATTCCCGACAGCAGTCCGATCACGGCCCCTATCGCGAGACACGCGAGTATCGGTGGATCTTTGACCTCGTTGTCGTTACTCAGCCGGATCGCTAGCCGGACAGCCGCGAGCATCAATACAACACCAAGCACGACCTTATATATCTGCGTAGGCAGATGTATCATCCCGCCGAGATACGCAAACGGTATCGATGCCGCCGCAAAAGGTAAAAATATCCGCCAAGAGAAATATCCCGCACGATAAAACTGCACCGTTCCGATCGATGCTACAAACAGATTCAACACCAACGCCGTCGGCCTGACCACCTCCGGCGCCACCGCAAAAAAAGCCATCACCGCCAAATACCCCGACGCCCCGCCATGCCCCACCGACGAATACATCACCGCGACGACGAAGATAGCTAGGATTATTAGAATAACCGGAAGTTCCATTACCTCAATTTGACTGTGTAACAATGCATTGGTAATGCCGTGCCATCGTCAAACTCCGCTGCAATTTCAATCGTCTTTCGCGCTACCGACTCTGCACTTAGACTTTCGTCGTCGTATAGAACCCGCATTGCACCAAGTGACACTTCGAAACCGCTACCGAAAGCTGTAAAGGTGTTGTATTCCAAAACTGTTCGAAGAACCCCAACAGAAAAAATGCCGGATGGATTGGCTATCAACAGATTCATCCGTGATGACTCAAATGGATCATTTTCTTCGTCATATTCTCGAATAAAATATTCACTTTTTAATACTTGGTGAAACGACAGCCACGAATCAAAGATATTTTGGACGCTGTCGAATTTCGGCTTGCTCCGAGTATTTGTAAGCCAGTGTTCGAATACAAGCTTGTTCGCGGACGAACCGGTAAATCCGATATAGTTTTCTTTATATGCAAGAATTTTTTCATGATTGACGACATGGACAGCCGATTCTTTAATGTTTCCCCATGATGTCAGACTATCAGCGGCAATCGCTGCGTATCCGTTCTTCCTTACTGCTACTATTGTCGTCATTTTTAATTTCCTCCGAAAATCTTTCAAATACTCTGCGTCTTTGCATCTGTGCGAATAACGTCCGCCAACCACGCATCCCAATCAACCAACGCCCGCTCGACCTGCACGCCGTGACGTTCGCGCTTGTTGCGGTGCTTTTTGCGAAGCTCGACGGGCAGCGGTTCGAGCAAGCCGAATGTGATGTTGACCGGCTGAAAGTTCTTGGTCTCAACGTTTGAGACGTAGCGGCAGAGAGCTCCGATCGCTGATGTTTGCGGAGCGGTTAGCATTGGCTGATCACGTAATACCCGCACGGCGTTTATACCAGCGAGCCAGCCGGTGGCGACGGATTCGACATAGCCTTCGACGCCGGTGATCTGTCCGGCGAAAAAGAGTCGCGGGTTCGCACGCGTTTCTAAAGATTCATTTAATATCTTCGGCGAGTTGATAAATGTATTGCGGTGGATCTGGCCAAACTGCAAAAACTCGGCGTTTTCCAAACCGGGTATCAGCTTTAGCACCCGCTCCTGTTCGCCGTAACGCAGATGGTTTTGAAACCCGACCATGCCGTACGCGTCGGCCATCATATTTTCCTGGCGAAGCTGCACACACGCCCACGGCTCTTCGCCGGTTTTGGGGTGCCGCAAACCCTTTGGCTTCATCGGGCCAAACCGCAAAGTCTCAGGCCCGCGTCGGGCGATCTCTTCGATCGGCAGACACGACTCAAACCAATGCGTGTCCTCAAACCGTTTGAGCGGCACCGATTTTGCGTGCAGCACAGCGTCGATAAACATCTCGTACTGGTCGCGGTCCATCGGGCAATTAATATAATCGTCGCCGCCCTTGTCATAGCGGGCGGCTTTGAACGCGACCGACATATCGATCGAATCCGCCGCAATGATCGGTGCGATCGCATCGTAAAAATAAAGCTGGTCATCACCCGTCAGCTTCATGATCTCAGTAGTCAGTGCGTCCGAGGTAAGCGGCCCTGTTGCGATGATCGACACGCCATCGCTCGGGATCGATGTCACCTCTTCGCGGACGATCTCGATATTCGGATGAGCCCCAACTCGCTCGGTGATCAACTCGGCAAACTTGATCCGATCCACCGACAAAGCTGCACCCGCCGGAACGCGTGTCGCGTGGGCAACTTCCAAAACCATCGAACCACCCCGACGCAGCTCTTCTTTCAAAAGGTAAGGTGCCGAACCTGGCTCGTCTGTCTTGAGCGAATTGGAGCAAACGATCTCGGCAAGCTGATCGGTCCGGTGCGCAGGCGTCTGCTGTACCGGCCGCATCTCATACAACCGAACCTTCGCCCCCATCTCCGCCGCCTGCCACGCTGCCTCGACTCCTGCAAGTCCGCCGCCTATTACATTGATTACATCCATTGCTCCGATTATAGGTTAAAAGGAAAATGCAAAAAAGGGCGGCCAGTCGGCCGCCCGTAGAATTATATATTCGCAATAACGAATATGTTAAATGATCGAAACGCTCGCTGTGCGTTTTGACGCATAGATCCGAGCCATTGCCCGGCAGTTGTCAAAGACTTTTGACGTGACCATTCCTGCCTCAGGCGTATCGACCATCGCGGCGGCACGAGCCGCTTTGATCAGCCAGGCTTGAGCGGCGGCCGTGTTGAGGTCATAGGTTGGCGTCCATTCCGCTTCCTCGGGAGTCAGGCCGTCAGCATCTTTGAGAGCGGCGACCGCGAGCAACTCGTCTAAGTCGTCTTCGGTCAGTGTGGGCTCGATGTCCCATGCGGTTAGTTGTTTTAGTTTGTCGATTGGTTCCATAGTGTCAGTAGTCAGTAGTCAGTTGTCGGAGAGGAGAGGTTATCGGTGACCGGCAACTGAAAACCGGCCACCGACAACTGACAACCGCTTACGCCTTGCTCGCGATCAAACAAGCCAATGCCGTCGGGCGGACGACCTTGGCACCGTAGACATGCAAACCCTTGACTGCGTCGCCAAAACGCTTTTCGGGTTTGTACGTCTGCAGATCGACGACCTGTTCGACGTATGCCGTGGCGATGGCGTGGCCGGCCATGATCTTGTATTTCGTGCCGGTCGTGTTAGGCACGTTGTTGGATTTAAGGATCGCAAACCCGGCGGCCTCACCGACCTCGCCATTTGCCAGAGCGGCATCCGAGCGGCGGGTGCCTGCTTTGATAAACCGCTCGTCTTTTAACAGCAGTCCGTGAAACCAAGCGGGCACGACGACAAAGCGGCCGTCGATCGGCACGTTGGCCTCGTCAAGCAGAACGCCGAGATCGACGAGATACTCGTAAGCGTCGTCCTTGGTCGGGACCTTAGGCGTGGCGAGCGAACCGATCTTGTTATCGCCCGCGACTGCCGCCTCCATCACGCCCGCAAGGTAGGTATCAGCCGCCGCGCGCAGACCCCAGGCCGAACGCCGCATAGCCTCGTCCAGCACGTTGACGTTTTGCTGGGCACGGTCAACGCTGTCGACGTAAAAGTTAAAATACTTTTGCTGATCGATCGCGAGGCTCTGATCGTCGTCGGTCAGTACCTCGGGGTCGGCGATGTCGGTGTCTTTTTCATAATCGCCGATCGAAACGTCGCCGATCGACGCGATCTTGACCGTATTTCCGGCCTCGCGTATCTCGCCTTCGTAATCTCGGTTGCACACATTCGCCTGTCCGTATATGAGAGCTTTTTCAAGAGCGGTCAGCAGTCTCGCCGCCCATACTGTTGGGATAAATTCGAGTGACATTTTTTCTCCTTCTTCTTTTTGAATTGCCCCTAGCTTTAGCTAGGGGTATGTTGTTGATAAATTTTCCGGCTTTAGCCGAATTGCCTTGCTGGGTTGGGCTACAGCCCAAATAATTTTTTGCCCCCTAACCACTAGCTACGGCTTCAGCACTGGCACGATTTTGTGCCAGAACCTAGGGGCAATTCATTTAAGCGGCCAGAACTCTCCTGACTTCGGCCCAATCAAGCTCGGCGATCTCGGCGGGTTTCATCTTGGCGAGTGCCTCTTTGGTTAGTTGGGGAACGGCAGCCGCTCCTGCTCCGGCGTCGATCGATGCTGGGATTGGCTCGGCACCAAACTGTTCGGGAAAGCTCGTCTTTAATTTGCCAATGACAGCCGCCGCGTTTTGCAGTGTGCCGTCAGCCGCAAACTGTAGGCCGTCCTTGACCGCGTCAAAGAGCAGCTCCGGCGACCTCGCGCCGGCCCTTGCAAGCTCGCCCGTTAACTGCCGGTGAGCCGCACTAAGCCGTATCGTTGTCTTGAGCTGTTCGTTCTCAGCCGCAAGTTCTGCGTGGGAGATGTCAGTACCGGAAGCGACAGAATGCGTGGAAGTCTCTGTCACCGTCGTTCCCGGTACTGACTTGGGAGTTTCGTTGTTTTGGTTTGTTTTTGTTTTCATAGTTCTCCGTGTTATAAATTGCAAGGCATAGCTATATGGAAGCTGAGATCAAACCTCCACGCTTGGTAAATTTCTTCAAGAGCCTTCTTCTTGTGCTTGCGATTCTGACGTCGCTCTCACTACTCATGTCCGTTTGGAGTCTTATTCGCCCACACAGTGGACCAGCATCCCAGTCATCGCTTCTTGTCCTGAATGCTATCGGAGCCTAATGTGTTGGGCCGCTTTTCTTGCATTAACAAAGGAAAAGCCGTACGGGCGATGGCTGGCCGCAGCTACCTATGTGTTTCTAACCGTGCATGTGGTCTGGGGGCTATTTTGGTACTTTGTCGCGTACGTCGGACCGAATAATATTTTCACGACCGGTGTGGTCGTTGGACTTAATATCGTTCAGTTCGGACTGTACGGGTGGGGAGCATTGACCTTTGCTTTTCCTCCAAAAGTCAGCCCCGAAGATACTCCCGCTGAGTCACTTCCACCACCACCGCCGTCATTCGACTCCTAAATTTTTGACCATCTCTTTCACATCCGCCTCGCCGTAACCTGCTTCGAGCAGGGCTTGTTCGACGGGTAGACCGATCTGTTTTTTGAGCAGGATATTTTCGAGCACTTCGCGTTCGGACATCGGCGCGGGGTCTTCCCATTCCGTTATCAGGCGAGCGGTTTTGCGGCCCTCGATCCGCAGGGCAAACTCCATCACGTCCGCCCATACTTGTCCGAACGACGTCTGCCTATCGCGCACCTTTGCGAGGAAACGGGTCTCGGCTTTTTTGAGCGATTCGCCGCTGGGGAAGCCGCCGGTGTTTTGCAGCAGGTAATGCAGCGGCGTGCCGGTCACCGAGGCGATATCAACTCGAAAGCCGTCCTTGACCTTGAGAAACTGCTCAAGCTGAGCGGCCTCAAAATCGCCAAACTTAGCACTAGGGTCGTTCGCGATCCACAGGTGTTCGACGCCCGCTTTGAACGGGGCGACGGTCTTGCCGTCCTTGTCGTATTCGACCTCGATCCCGGCGGCCCAGCGCTGGCGGTACGCCGCAAATTCCATCGCGACGAGCATATCGAGCACCGATTTGTTCAAGCCGTCCTGCACCGGAATAGCCGCCTCAAGCTCCGAACGCCCAAGCTGTCCGATGTCCGCGTTGTTGGCAAAATGAAAGACAGGCACGACGCCGAAAGGATTGGGAACAGTCCAATGTCCCATGTCCAATGCCCCAGGTTTTCCGCGTCCCGACTTTGGACTTTGACTTGGGCCTTTGGACTTGCCAAGGGCACAAAGTCCTTGGCATCCGGCATCGCCCCTTCGCTTTTGCCGCGTGAGATATATTTCTCGATTCGGTCGGGATAGAAAAGATTGAGCCGTACATGCTTGTCCGCGTCGAGCCAATGTTTTGCTGCACGTTGGATCAGGCCGGGCGAATCTTCGTCATAGGTGACGCTCATGTTCGCGGCACGGTTGGGATAAAATACGGCCTCGCCGCGAGCATTCGGCCACATAATAATATAAGCATCGCCATTCTTAAGAGCTTCTTTATGAACCTCACCGGCACGCGTGTCCATGCGGTTCGTATGCCAGATACGCCGCGTGTCGGAGTGCCGGCTGCCAGCCGACACATCGTGGGCCTTGCCCGCGATAGAGTCAACACTAAACCCTGTCACCCGCAACTTGTCGCGGACCGCGTCGCAGATGACTGGGCAAAGGTTTAGTGCAAACTCGCGAAACAGCGTTCCAAAAGCGTTCTCAAATTTCTGCGTCGCAAACGCCAGATCGTGATCACCATCGTAATAGCGTGTCGGTTTGGCATAACGCTCACCCGTGAGCCTCAGATCTGCCAGTATTCTTTCGATATCTTTATTCATATATGTTTTACCGTATGTGTTTGATCAAAATCTTATCAGTGATCGCTTGGGCCGGCTTAGCATCCTGACTGCAAGACTGACGGCATCGACCTGATCGTCGTTTACGGCTGCGGGAAATCGACAAACTTCATCGACAAACTCCTTATCCATGACCCTTGTATCAGCACTATCTTCCGGCCTCGGCGATCGGCAGCCACAGGTTTGCTCGGGTGATCTTGTCCTTGTCCGTTTTGACCGCCCGCAACGGAGCGGCCCTGACTTCTTTCCTGATGTCCTGTACCAACGCTTGTCCGTGCAGAGCACTTTCGACGCAGTGGACCGTCTCGGTTTCGGCTTCGAGTCTTTCGAGCACATAACGCCGCTGTTCGGGATACTCAACGCGTGCCCGAAAACCGTCTGATATATAGAGCGTTCCATCGCTGTCCATCGCACAGCGAAACGACGCGGTATAGTCGGCGCTTGTCTGTGTCGATACTGCGAGATCGTATCCACGCACCCACGAGAGTCCCTGAGGAGCCTTGGCCGCGATTCGGGCAAAATACGCGCGGTTGAACATGCCCGTCAAACGGTATCGGCCTTGCTGATACAGAGACGCAAATGAGTAGGACCCGAGCAGCGTCCGTTTCTTTTCCAGTTCGCCTTTTGGAAACCTGCGGTGACACAAAGCCGCTCCTTCTTTTCGACCGAGCGAATCGTCTGCCTCGGCGAGTGCGGGCAGCGAGATGACATCCCATTTTTCGCCGTCTTCGACGCTTGCCTGGATCAGGCGGCCGGCGAGATCGTCTTCGTGCCAGCGTGTCTGGATCAGGACGATCCCGGCATTGGGCTCGAGCCGCGTGTGCAGATCATTGGAATACCAGTCCCAGATCTTTTCGCGATTGTTTGTGCTTTCGGCGTGGGCACGGCTCCTTACCGGATCATCGATGATGATCAGATCGGCTCCAAATCCTGTCACCCCGCTGCCGACGCCGACGGCCTTGACGCCGCCGCCCTCGGGCGTTTCCCATTCGTCGGCCCGGTTGAGCAAGGCGGTTGTCTCGCTCTTTTTGCCGGAAACGGACGCAGCACCTTGATCGATCCGTCTAATGGCCCGCGAAAATCGGTTGGCGAGCCGCTGGTTATGACACCCGATGATGATCCGCATTCTCGGCTCGATCGCAAGCCGCCATGCGGCGTAACGCACCGTTACCATCTCCGATTTGCCGTGACGCGGCGGCATAAATATCATCAGCCGCCCGCCTTTTTTCGATTGAAATTTCCTCAGCCGTTTGTAGATGTGCCTCTGAAATTTTGCTCCCCATTTCCACTCGGAAAAATGCGTTCGCAGCCAACGCTCAAATCCGAACCTCTTGAGGTTTTAGCTTTTTCGCCAATCCTTTCCTCAAGCCTTACGCGATCCCAGCCAAATTCTTCGATCAGCCCGATCAGCGGATAGCGGCCTTGCAGCTCGAGATAATTGAACTGTTCCCAACCCAATTCCCGCATTTCCCGCTGGATGATCTTTAGCTGTCGTGGCGGGAATGTGCCATGCCGCAGATAGAGCCGTTTTGCGTCCTCGAGTTCTCTCGGATCAAAGACCCGCTCGTCCGTCTGGCGTACGGCTCTACTTTTCATCGTTACTCTTATCCTTGCGTTTCAGATGGATCTGTAGCAGAACGTCGATGGTCTTGCCGACCGTAAAAAAGATGACGGGTAGCACGATGGCCGAGACGATCGTGATCACATCGCGGGTCTCCAGAGCTGCCATGACTGAGGTGAACGAACTGGCCCATGCGAGAAATATGTTTTTGGTGTCGTTCATAAAACGCAGTTGCATCTGTAATAATTATTAGATAATATAAAATAGTCGGACGATAATGGGCGAACAGTTTTATTGAGATTTATTTCGCCGCTTACATATCGTCCGGCTATGAACTGAGACTAGATCAACTTTGCAAAAAAGGAAATGCTATTCTGCGGGCATCGATGTATTATGCACAACACAACGTATCTTTCTTGTTTTTATGTATTTTTCCGATCTTGCAGGTTTTGCGAAACGTCTCACTTTTTGATCACAACCGGACCGCATTTGGCGGCTTTAAATTCAACCAAATTTACACACGACACATATGAACACCATACAACACTCATTGGATTTACCGCTGCGTACAAAGATCCGCCTCTCTGAGATCGAACGACTCATCCGCAAACATCGCATCATCGTCCCGCCACCTTCGCGACGAACGCTCATAGCGATGTGCGAAGACGGAACGTTTGAAACCGCAAGGCGCACGTCACCCGGCCAAAGCTGGCTCGTCTATGAAGATTCGTTCTTAGACTGGGTCAAAGGGCTGGACGCTAAGTAGGAATGGATGCACAAAAAAGGCGGTTTATGGGTTAGAATAACGTGCTAAACCTTTGCACATCTACCTATGAAACGATGCCCGGAATGTGGACGAGATTATAACGATGATTCGATGAGCTTTTGTCTCGATGACGGGTCGGAGTTGCTTTTTGGCCCTGCGAGCGGTTCCGGTGTTGAACCGGCGACGGCGATCTTGTCTGGGCTTGGAGTCCTGCCTTTAGACGGCTCGGGGGCTGAGTCAGCAACTCGTGCGCAAATTCATACCACTGAGCAGACCGCCATTTTTCCTACCGGAGCGGGGGCGGAGCCTCGGAAATCTTTGGGTGGGCTTGCGAAAAAGCAGAGCTTTTCCGCAAATAGAGCGGCAAAGCCGCTGATCGCTACGGTGGTCGCTGTTGCTGTTTTGGTCGGCGGGTTCTTCGGCTACAAATATCTTTCACCAACCAAACAGATCAATTCCATCGCCGTGATGCCGTTTGTTAATGAGAGCGGGAATGCGGATGTTGAATATTTGAGCGATGGAATGACCGAGACGCTGATCAGCAGTTTGTCGAACATTCCTAGTTTGTCGGTAAAGGCGAGAAGCACGGTTTTTTATTACAAGGGTAAAGAGATTTCGCCGAAGAAGATCGGGGAAGAATTGAAGGTGCAGGCGGTCTTGTTGGGTAGAGTCTCCCAACGCGGGGATGATCTGAAATTGAGTTTCGAACTCGTCAACACCGAGAGCCAGGATGTGATCTGGAGCGAACAATACAATCGCAAACAATCCGACCTTGTTTCATTGCAGAGTGAGATCGCCAAAACGGTTTCGGACAAGCTTCGTTCAAAGCTAACGGCGACCGAACAGGAGCGGGTGAGCAAGACCAACACGACCAGCTCCGAGGCACAGCAGCTTTACCTAAAAGGGCGATTCCATTGGAACAAACGAAATACCTCGGACTTTCAAAAAGCCAGAGAGTATTTCCAGCAAGCGATCGCGGCTGACCCGAGGTACGCACTCGCATACGCAGGACTCTCCGACACTTTGGCATTGATGCCCTATTACGGTGCATTCAGGCCAAGTGAATATATGCCGCTGGCAAAGCAGGCGGCACAGAAAGCCCTCGAAATTGACCCGAATCTGGCGGAAGCACATGCCTCGCTTGGTCAGATACTGACCAACTATGATTATGATCTTAAAGGTGCTGAGAGAGAGCTAAAGAGAGCGATCGAACTCAACCCAAAGTATCCGTCAGCTTATCAGTGGCTTGCAGAGGTCTATCATTTTTCGGGAAATGGCGACCAAGCGCTATCGGAGATAAATAAAGCTATTGAACTTGACCCGTTGTCGATGGTTATAAATAACCAAAAAGGTAGAGTGATTGATTTTGGAGGCAAGCGGGACGAAGCAATTGCTCAGTTTAAGAAAACCATTGAGTTGTTTCAGGACGCCCCGAGTCCTCGCAATAACCTCGCCGACGTTTATGAAGCCAAGGGTATGTATTCCGAGGCCGTTGAACAGCGCCTTATCCAGATCAAACTACTCTTTGGCGTTAGTCCGGAAAACATTAAGAACCTCCAACTAGCTTTTGAGAAAGACGGTTATAAGGGTTTTGTGCAAAAACAAATAGACATTCAGTTGGACAGTCAGAGATCGCTTCTGGAGAAAGATAAAAATGCTTATTTGCCGGCCTTTCGAATAGCGGAAACCTATGCCCGTCTTCAAGACAAAGATAAAGCGTTTGAATACTTAAACAAAGCGTATGATCAACGCGAACCACAGATCGCAGAACTCAAAATTCGATTACCACTAAGTTTTCTGCGAGACGACCCGCGATTTAAGGAATTGGTCAGGAAAGTCGGGATTCCGGAATAGAATTTAGCCTATGAAACGATGCCATGAATATATGGATAAGATAATAAACAGCCCGGCGATCTCTCGTAGGGCTGTTTACGTTAGTGTGCTACAAATCACAGGCTACTGGGGCAAGCGTCCCGGTGTTAGCGGGGCTCCGGCTGCTTCAAGCGTCTTTTCAAAGCCTGGCAGACTGACATCGATGAGCGTCCTTAACCTCGCCAGAACCGGAGCAAACTCTGCACTCGACAGGTCGTATTGAGTTAGTTGCGTCTGTGTCGGCCGGATCGTCGAGAGCCGTATCGTACCGGCGATGTTGCCGACACGCTGGGCTATCGACGGCGGCGGTATGTCTGAGTTTTCGCGTCCGCCGCGGATCGCATTGATCAGAGCATCGATCTCATTATCAAATGCCTCGGCTTGCTCGATCAGCTTTTTGTTATCGACCGGAGCCTCTTGGGCGGCACGTTTGTACAGTCCAATGCGGGTCTTTGCCTCGGTCGCAGCGGAGTTGGCTCCGATGAGCGACCGTTGAAGTGTTGAGACCTTGCGTTGAAATTCGGCGAGGAACGCGGCGTCGGCGGGCGTCATATTCTCTTTGCCCTCGACCGTCACATTAAAGCTCTGCGAACCCGGCAGCGACGTGACCACGCCATTGACCCGCATAGCCATCGAAACCGTATATTTACCCGGCATCACTAGAGATCCTTGCGGGCCAAATCCGCCTCCAAAGCCTCCGCCACCGCCATCAGGTGGGCCACCCTGCGGAGCGGCTGATATTGACGGCGGCAAATAACGCATATCCCAGACTACACGCTGGACGCCAGCACCGGCAGAAGCGTTTAGCCGGCGAACGATCTTGCCCTCGGAATCCGTGACGGTAAAGATCATCGACGGTGTTTCTTCCTCAGTCTCGGCACGCAGCTCAGCGATCGACGGATAACGGACGGGCTGTTTTGCCCTCTCGGCCGCACGCTCAGCATCCTGGCGTTTTTGCCGCAAAGTCTTCGGCGATTCTTTTAGAAAATAGGTAAATGTCGCACCGTATGCCGGATTTGGGGCCGTAAAAGACAGCTTTGCGAACCGGCAAGCGAGACGTTTGAGCGGACATACATCAGGGCGTCTTTGACCGGAAAGAGTGCTGACTGCCGTTCCATCGCTTTTGCTGACCTGACGGAGTGCCGCATAGTCGTCAAGAACATAGATCCCGCGACCAAATGTCGCCAGCACGAGGTCGTTCTCGGACTTGAATGGCGATGTCGCGTACGGCGATCGTTGGCAGGCCGCTCTTGAGCTGCACCCATTTGCTACCGCCGTCGACGGTAAAGAAAAAGCCGAATTCTGAACCCGCAAACAGCAGATTTGGGTTCACATGGTCCTCGGCAATGGCATACAACGAACCACGCTCGGGGAGTTTACCTGTGATCAATGTCCAAGTTCGTCCGGCGTCGGTGCTCTTGACGAGATACGGTTTGAAATCACCGTTTTGGTGGTTGTTATATATGGCATAGACGGTGTTCGCATCATGCTGCGAAGCGAGGACACGATGAACATAAGCATTATCCGGCACGCCCGGGATCTTATCGACCTTGCGCCAGCTCTGGCCATCATTATCCGTGATCTGGATCAATCCATCGTCGGTTCCGACGTAGATCAGGCCTTGTTTCTTAGGCGATTCTGAGATCGCCGAGGCGTTGCCGTAAAGAGCCGTCGATTGATTTTTCGCGATCGCATCCGGCCCCAAACCTTGCCCATTACCGGCAAAGCATTGCGGTCGAGCCCACGAGAGGTCGCCGCTGATGACTTTCCAATCGTCGCCACGATTGTCTGATTTGAAGAGTTTGTGGCCGGCGAAATAGAGCCGCGTGTTTGAGTGCGGGCTGATCATTATCGGCGAATCCCAATTGTAACGCTGCGATTCCTCGCCTTTGCCCTCGATCGGGGCGATGCCGACTCGTTCGCCGGTTCGCTTATCAAAACGTACGAGACCGCCGTTCTGGCTCTCGGCGTAGATTATGTTTAGGTCGGTCGGATCGACCTGCGAGCGAAAACCGTCTCCGCCGTTAGTTGCGATCCAATCGGAATTTAAGATGCCCGCCGTGCTGCGCGTTCGCGCCGGGCCGCCGAGCGAATTGTTATCCTGCGTACCGCCATAGACGTTGTAAAACGGCAAAGCGTTATCTGTCGTGATGTCGTAAAACTGTGCGATAGGCAAGTTTGCCTTGAAATTCCAATTGGCCCCGCGGTCAAAACTCTCGTAAATACCGCCGTCGCAACCGACCAGGATGTAATCGGTATTTTTCGGATCGACCCAGATGCCGTGGTTATCGACGTGCTTTAGCCGCTCGCCGAGATTCCGCTGAGTGCGGCCGCCATCGTCTGAGACCTGAAATTGCACATTAGGAATATAGACGCGATCGACATTTTGCGGGTCGGCAATGATCTGGCCGTAATACATACCTTGAGCGATGGTCGAGCTCATACGCTCCCAGGTCGCGCCTCGGTCGTTCGAGCGAAATATGCCGCTCAGCACACCGCTGGCCTCGACGGTCGCATAGATAACGTCCGTTTTAGCAGGCGAGATGGACAATCCGATGCGACCAAGATCGCCCGGAGGCAGACCTGAGCGAAGCCGCGTCCAAGTATTGCCGCCGTCGGTCGATTTGTGTATCGCACTCTCGGGGCCGCCGTTTATCAGCGTGTAAAAATGCCGACGACGTTGCCATGTCGCTGCGTACATCGTGTCGGGATTTGCCGGGTCGATAGCGACATCGGTCACGCCGGTATGTTCGGTGCCAGGGATGACCGCTTTCCATGTCTTGCCGCCATCGGTCGTTTTGTAGAGCCCGCGTTCGCCGCCCGGTGCCCAAAGCGGGCCCTGTGCCGCAACGAAAACAACGTTGCTGTCACGCGGATCGATGGCGATACGCCCGATATGCTCGGACGTTTTTAGCCCTACATTACGCCAGCTGCGGCCTCCGTCGTCCGAACGATAAACCCCGTCGCCGTAACCAACGCTGCGCTGGCTGTTGCGTTCGCCGGTGCCGACCCAGACGGTCGCCGGATTTTTTGGATCGAGAGCTATCGCACCGATCGAAAATGCTCCTTCGTTATCAAATACCGATGTCCATGTCGTGCCTGCGTTGACTGTTTTCCAGACTCCGCCCGAGGCGACCGCGACGTAGTATTTCGTGCGGTCGTTTGGGTCCACCGCGAAAGCGAGCACACGTCCCGATGTCACCGCCGGGCCGATCGAGCGAAACCGGCCGCCAAACGCCTGCGTTCCCATCGGATCGGGCGGCGGAGGCGGTGTCGGAGCCGGTGTCGGGCTGGCAGCAGGGGTTGTTACACGGGTGGAATCACCGGCCGGCGTCGGCGAAGAGGTCGGCAGCGGCCCGGTCTGCCTTTGGCCGAAAAAGGTCGCAGTAAACGATAGCGACAAGCAAACAAGGACGAACGACGAACGCATTTATGCACGGTAAAAGCTCCTAATGAATAGACTATTTTGAAAAGTAGATCGATGAAATTATGAATTTATTCAGGCCGTTTATCAAGCCTAATTACGAAATTCAGTAGTTTTACTAAGTGCGATCGTATCGATCAATAAACTTGGTAATACGACAGTTTGTGATGTGCGGTTTCGCGAGTGCCCGATAGTAATAATTGTCGTAAATTCAGCATTTACAATGCTATAATTCCCGAGTTATTCACGATGCCAAACGCAGGCGAAAAAATATTTCGCACTACAAGATCATCTCCGCTATCGGTGCAGGCGGAATGGGCGAAGTCTTTCAGCTGAGGACACTAAGCTCGAACGTCAGGTCGCGCTAAAAATACTGCTTGCAGAGGTCGCTGACGACGACGAACGCGTCAGGCGTTTTGTGCAGGAGGCCAAGGCCGCATCGGCGCTCAATCATCCAAATATATTGACCGTATTTGAGATCGGCAGCTTTAACGACTCGCAATACATAGCCACCGAGTATATCCAAGGGCACGACGCTGCGTCACCGGATGCGTGAGGCGTCGATGAACCTCGACGAGGCTCGGAATCGCATTACAGGTCGCGACCGCACTGGCCGCCGCCCACGAGGCCGGCATCATCCACCGCGATATCAAGCCCGACAACATAATGATCCGCGACGACGGCGTTGTTAAGGTGCTTGATTTTGGCTTGGCCAAGCTCACCGAAAAACATGTCGAGACCGCAGCGGCCGAGGCCGAAACAAAGGCACAATTTAACACCGAACCGGGCATGATAATGGGCACTGCCGCGTATATGTCGCCAGAACAGGCCCGCGGTCACACGCTCGACCCGCGTAGCGATATTTTCAGCCTCGGCATCGTGCTATACGAGCTTTTTTACGTCAAAGCGTCCGTTTGACGGCGAATCTCACCTCGATGTGATCAGCTCGATATTAAAAGACGAGCCGCAGGCCCTTAGGCTGGCCCCCGGCTCTGCCGCGGCATCTCGAACGCATTGTCGATAAAACGCTTAGAAAGACCGCGACCACCGGTACCAACACGTAAAAGATCTGCAGATCGACCTGCAAGATCTGCGGGACGAGCTGAAGTTTGAGGCAAAGCTCAATCAGACCGCCGACCAGGCGATACCGCCCAGGTGACCGGATCGGAAGGACCGCGGTCGACATTTACAGAAAGGATCTCGGCGACACGCCGATTTACGCTGCTCCATGCGATCGTTTTTATTGCCATCGTCGGTCTATTGGTTGGCGGAATCTGGTATTTTCGGCCGCGGCCGGCGGCAAATGTGATCGCCGGCAGCCTGAAAACGACGGAGATCGCCAATTGGTCGAGCGCCTGGGTGAGCTGTTTCGCAATTCGCGAGTTTTTCGCCTCGACGGCAAGATGATCGCGTTCTCGTCTAACCAAGTCTTCTGCAAAATATCTGGGTGACACAAAGCGGTCTCGACCCGAGGCGATCAGGTCACGAACGACGCTTTTTCAAACCAGGACCGATCTGGTCGCCAAAGGGCGATGAGCCTGCTTTCTTTTTCACAAAGGGAAATGTCGCGGACGGCAAGGGAAATCGTAACTGGTGTGTGGCGAGTCTCGGCGCTCGGCGGCACTCAAAATCGGTCAGGCCGGTCGCGGACGGCAGCTTTCAGCTTCGCCGCTGGGCCGCGAGAGCGGAAAGATCTATTACCAGTCAAAAGGCGTCCTCTTCGCATGGATAACGCGTCGGGATGTCGCAAAAAGCGACTTCTTTTGATCCGCAAAAGGGCAAAATCATCTGGGAAAGTATCTCGACTGACGAAAAAACCCTCGCCTTTATCTCCCAAAAGAAATCGCGTGGGAGCTCGCTACAAGCGGCATCTCCGCCGCCGACCCGTCGTCCGTAACCAATGGCACGGGTACGTTGGGATAAGCGGCGTCGCGTGGCTGCCGAAAAAAAGAGCGATTTTATTACAGTGCGTCGGTTGACGGCGTATTTCAGGTCTTGTTTGTTGCGGGTCTGGAACGCCGACCCCGCCTCACCCCGTCCGAACGGACAGCATCGTTATCGATGCGTTCCCGATGGCAGCTCGGTCATTGTAAGTTCTGCAAAAGAAGAATCAACATTTGGCGTGTAAACGTAACCGACAAGGCCGAGTCACCCGTTATCGCGTAACGTTAATTCCGAATTGTGGCCCGATGTCTCGCCGGACGGGCAGAAGATGGTGTTTCAGTCCGGCAAAACCTCAGCCGCGGCCAAGCTTATCGAAGCACGATCCTCGTCAAAGGTTTGCGGTCACGTGACGACCCGACAACAACGATCAGCGAGGTTGGGCTTTTTACCGGTGTGGTCGCGGTTGACGCTTTGATCGCGTTTATGCGAAAAGCGGGCGATGTGCCGGAGTTGATGGTCGCCAACCCGAACTGGCGGCGGCGAGCGCTGGCTGGCGGGTGGGATACCGATGGCGGGATATTCATTGTCGGCCCTACAACCATGACCAAACCAATGCTTTTGCCTGGTCGCCGGACAGCGCACGGATCGCGTACCATTTCGAACCAACTCGAACCCAGAATTTGTGGGCGGTGAATGCCCGCGACGGTTCGGACGCTCTTTGACCGCAAACACAGACGCAGGGCTAACGTTCGCGTGTCCGGTCTGGTCATCGGACGGAAAGCGGCTGGCATTCTCGACCAAAAAGGACACCTCGGCGGAGGGCGGTATAAAGGTGCTCGGTTTGGGTATGATCGACACCGCGACGGGACAAACGACAAATTTCTATGAGAGACCAGCCTCACAATGCGGTTAATTGGATGGACGGCGGATGAAAATGGGCTTATTATTGCCGAGTCGGAAAAGACGAGCGGTTTGCCGCCCGAGACGGTGTTAAAAGGTCGCGGCCGGAACCGGGACAGCGTCGGCGATCTCTCGTCTAAAGAACGCCTATTATTATAATATTTTCGTGTCCAACGTGATAGAAAATGGGCCGGATTTGTCGCACGCAACGACGAGCGAGACGATGTGTGGGTAATCGCAACATCTGGCGGCGACGCCAAACGACTGACGAATAACAACGATTCCGGGCAGTATTTTTTCCCGCCTAGCCTGGCTGAACGATGGCAGCACCATCATGTTTGGAAAGCAAACGCGGTTTAGTCTGCTTTCGATGCTGACAACCAGCAATTGAGAAAATGGAGAAAATATGACCAAGAAAATGACTCAGTGTTTTTACATTTGTGTTTCTACTTAACCATCAATGCAATCGCCTTTGGACAGTGCAGAAAAGAACGCCGACAGCCAGATCGTGGCGCGATCTACGCCGACATAAAAGCTGATAAGGGCCTCGCCTCACAGATCTCACACATAAACGTGATCTCGGTGGCGGAGCCGTAAAGCTGCAAGGCTGGGCCGACGATCAGTCGTCCTACGATAAAGTCAACGATATCGCCCTGAAAACGACCTGCGTAAGGCTGGTCAACGTCAACGATTTTGCGAAACACCACCTCCGGCGGGCGACCGTTTGCGTTCCGGCGGCATCCGGAGGATGCTTCGGGCACAAAACCGTACGTCGATATCTGCATTCCCGAAGCCGATGCATGCAATCTAGGCGGCTTTATGACCAAAGGGGCAATGATCTTTCAGTTTTGACAAATTTCTTTCTCGAGCTGGCTGCACCCGGACAATTCGTGCGGATGATCGCATACCTTAAAACTATTAGAAATACGAGTCACCAGGTTTCCTATTTTATGAAACGATGCCCTGAATGCAGACGGGATTAATACGACGATACGCTGCTGCTTATTGTCTCGACGACGGCAATCCGCTTCTCGAAGGCCCGGCGAGTGGCTCCGGTGCGGTCGATGAGCCGGCGACGGCGATCTTGCATTCGACGGTGGCTCCGGGCGGGCACCAACGCGTCAGCAAATCAATACGACTGGGGAGACGGCAGTCGCTCATACGTTTGGAGAGAAGCGTTCGTCTGCATTTAGAAATATTGCTGTGGGAATTATTCTTGTGGCAATGCTAGTTGCTGGCAGGTTTTTGCATTCCGATTTTTGAGATCGGACCCGCCGCAGATACCCAGAACGGCCAAAACCATTAATACTCAGCGTTTGACTGGCGATGGTAAGGTGGTCGACGCAGAGATCTCGCCCGACGGTAAGTTTTGGTTTATGTGCGGGTCGAGGTGACAAGTTCGCTTTGGATCAAGCAGATACAGACCGGCAGCACGGCAGACGTGGTAAAGCCGGGCGAGGCGGGCAATTTTCGGCCTCGCTTTTTCGCCAGACAGTAACTACACGTTTACTTTAACGCCCTCATGAGTAGCAACGAGACGCAGACGATCTATCGCGTCCCAACGCTTGGAGGAACACCGACAAAATTTCTCTCAAATGCACAGTTCATCGAATTTTCACCTGACGGCAAGCAAATTTCTTTTCGTCGCTTTGACTTGTAAACGTCTCCGACACACTTTTGGTAGCCAACGCCGACGGGTCGAACGAGCGTCCACTAGTCTCGCGGGCAGCAAGCAATTCTATACAAGCTCGGCCGCTTGGTCCCGGACGGTAAAAATCTACCCGTCGCCGTAGGTGACGATGATATCGGCCAGGGCGAGATCAATATGTCTCTCGCATTAATATCGGTCGCCGGACGGATCGCTGCGTGAGATCGGTTCGGGCGGTGGACAACCATGGCCGATGTCGTCTGGCACCCAAGCGGCGATTCACTGATCGCGGTGATCGGCGAAAATGCATTTCTCTCGGACAATTGTGGGAGATGTCACCCGTCCGGTGAATATCGAAAGGCTGACCAACAATCTCAGCGGATACGGTTCGCTTTCGATCACGGCCGATGGTAAAGCCATCGTCACCGGCGAACGTTACTCGCGCTCCGCAGTTTGGGTTTCGCCGGATCTCAAGCCCGAGAACACCAAGCAGATAATGCCGAATACCGGTGACACGTGGGGCTTTCCTTGGACAGCCGACGGACGGATCGTTTATGTTTCCGGCAAACCGGCGACGCGGAGGTTTGGACAATGGACGCCGACGGAGCGAATGCCCGTCAGATCACAAACGACCGCGTAATCAAACCCGTGCCTTATGCCTCGCCGGATGGGCGTTTCATTGTTTATACGTCATCGAAAAATGGCGGTGAGATCGTGCGGATCGATATCGGCGGAGGAAACCGCTCGTGTTGACCAAAGCCTTAGGTGCGTACAACCCTCACATCTCCCCTGATAGCAAATGGGTCATCTATTCCGCCTATGTCGGCGGAATGCCAAAGGTCATGCGGGTATCGATCGATGGTGGCGAAGAAAAGTTTCCATCGCGTCGTCGACGGTGACGATGCCGGCGATGTCGCCTTCGTCGTCGATGACGGGCAGGGCGAGCAGGTTGTATTCGGCGATGGTCTGGGCGACGTTTTCGGCGGATTCGGACGGATGGGCGAAACGGAATTCGCTGCGCATCACCTCTTCAAAGTTTTTGGTCGGGTCGGCGAATATCAGCGAACGTAGACTGATCAGCCCGCAGATCTTCCACGAATCTTCTTCCTCGACGACGTACAGGTAATAGATCATGTTTGGCGTCTCGGCCATTTCGCGTAAACTGCGGATCGTCTCGCCGACCGTCAGCTCTTTTGGAAAAACGACAAACTCCGTCGTCATCAGGCCGCCCGCCGTGTCGTTGTCAAAATGCATCAGCTCGGCGACATCGGCTTTTTCGTGGTCTTCCATCAGGTTAAAGAGCTGCTCTGATTTTTCGTCGTCCATTTCGTCGAGCACATCGACAGCGTCGTCGGGCGACATTTCTTCGAGAATGTCGGCAGCGCGTTCTTCGTCCATGTCTTCGAGAATGCGGGCCTGCGCCTCGGTCGACATCTCCTCCAGCGTATCGGCGGCGATCTCGTCATCGAGGCTCTCGACGACCTCGGTCCGGTGGATCGGCGAGAGCGATTCTCTGCCAGCTGGGCGATCTCGACCGGGTGAAGCCGGGAAGCTTGTCTTTCGAAGATTTAAGCTGCACGGTGACGGTCGTCGTGTCGGTCGCGAGATAGCCGACATCGGCCCAGTCGATGACCTCGACCGGACGGTCGCTGCCAAAAAATCCCTGCGGCATCAGCCGCCGGACAAATCCTGCAGGCTGACATCCGCACCGGCGACACGCCGCCAAACTTCGCCGGTCTCGATCAGCTGAACATCGTTCACGCGAACGACGCGTTTGCCGTCGACGTCGATAAGCTGATTATCGAGGACGTCTTTTCCGAGCAGCACCTCGCCATCGCGGCGGACGAACGGGCTCAGGTCGATATCGCCGACGTCATCCTCGCGCCGTGCAGGCCGAGTTCCCTGAAATGTCACGGCGCGGCATAAAAAGTTTCGCCGGCGATAACGCGCGACCAGCCCGATGACCGGCGGATGCTCCTCGTCGCCATAACGCACGACCACGTCGTTGATGACCGCGATCTTTTCGTTGCGGGCGTCAAAGATCAGGGCGGTTCAGTATCTGCGAGACGTAAAGCATACGAAAGTGGTCAGTTGTCAGTGGCCAGTTGTCGGTATAACCGTCATCGGCCGATGACAACTGACAGCTGACAACCGACCCAAACCTGCTGCATAAACATTGTTAAATAGTTTTGTATTTTGTGGAAACACTTTCCACTTATACATTTTTATTAAGTAGGCGATGGAACGCCGCAGCTGCCCGTCCATCGTGCAGATACCCGTCTGTCAAATCCAACCAATAATGAAAAAAAGCCTACCTCACGATCATACTACCCTTGCTGCTTGCTCCCCGCTTTCCCAGGAACGCCATCGTTTCTTTGACAATTTTGACACGTCACGCGGCGTCACGGTCATCCGCCGACTTGTGCCGGTCGTTGCAACCAGGCCGAATACCGCCGCCAAGTAGTAAGAACAATAAGGTGACCGAACGCAAAAGTCAGCCCGTCGGGCAAACAGTTCGTCAGCCGACCGCATGGTTACGCCGTCCAATCAAGCCCGCACCACTCGCATGAACGTCAACGACGGCCTTGCCAGCGCGAGACGCAAATGCGTCGACCGATCCGTGCGAGTTTCGATGGGCTCGTCGTCGGGTATGAAAGGATTTACGACGGGTGACGCGACGATCGATTCGTACATCGTCGATTCGAGCCGCCGCTACAACATCGACCCGCTGCTGATCTACGCACAGATGCATCAGGAATCTTCGTTCAAGCTCAAGGCGACCTCGTACAAAGGTGCGAGCGGCCTGATGCAGCTGATGCCTGCGACCGCTCGGCGTCTTGGCGTCACCAATATCTACGACCCGAAACAAAACATCGAGGGCGGCGTCAAATATATGCGGATCCTGCTCGATATGTTTGGCCAGGACGTGAACCTCGCTCTCGCGGGCTATAACGCCGGCGAAGGAGCGGTGATGAAATACGGCAACCAGATCCCGCCGTACAACGAGACCCGCGAATACGTCCGCCGCATCACAGCTCGTTACGGCCAGATCTCGGACGGCAGCTTTGCCCGCAACTACAAACGCGTGAACACCTCAACGGCCGCCAAATTGGAACAAAAAGTTTCACGCCCGCTGGCCGTGTACGAACCAAACCCCGTGGCGATCCGCCTGGCAGATGGACGTATGAGACTTGTTAATCAGTAGGCAGTAGCAGTAAGTGGTAGGCAGTTTTCTTTACTGCCCACTGCCTCTGCCTAGTGCCACTGGTTCCCAAAGGTTCCCACCGGAGTTAACCACTCTTCTCCATATAGTCAGAAAGACTTGCGGCTGCGTGCGATCACGCGGCCGCGTTTTGTTTAAACGCCAAATTGTTTTAGGTGGTGGTCGATGTGTTTGTGGGCGATCAACGCCCATTCCTTCGCGGTCATTTTCCGAACATCGGGTGATATTTGCAGTCGCTATCGACCGGCAGATCGCCCAATTTGTTCATCAGCTCGATCAGTCTCGCACGATCAGCATCAAATTCCCCGGGTTTGCGTCCATCCGCCTGCTGATCAAAATCAGCACTTACCTTTACCTCTTTCGGCATCGGCAGGACATACAAAATGAGCGGCTTGATAAAAGTTCGCGACGCAAACGTACTCTTATCGGAGAGAGTCGCCTCAAAGGCAGCTCACCGCCTTGCACCAGATGCGACATCATCTGATTCACATTCATCTTGCCCCACGCCGGCGTCTCGTCGCCGGTGAGTTTGTTGAGACGCTCGATCAACTTTGTTCTGTCGGTTTCGTTTCTGATTGTTGGCATA
>JADJRV010000040.1 GCA_016712045.1 Chloracidobacterium sp.
AAATTGCCGTTGCCGACGGGAATGTCTCTCATACAATAGCGGCTTAGTTCGCTTTTAATGCCTCTTCGACTGCGGCGTCCAGCTCGACCCGTATTGCATCGTTAAATCCGATTATCTTCTTTATTATCTCTTGCCGTGCGGCCGTTATCAGCGTTTACGGTATGTCATCGCGGTCGGAAAATATAAACCGGCTCAGTTCATTTTCGGGCAATGCGATGGGGTAATCGAGTTTGGTTTTCGCGACAAACGCAGGTATCTTCGGCAGATCTTCGGCACCGCCGACATTAAGGCCGACGATCACCAAATTTTCAGCTCCGTGTTTTGCGAGCAGCGAATTGAGGTGCGGGATCTCTACGATACATGGGGGGCAGTACGTCGCCCAAAAATCAAATAACCGCCTTGCCTTTGAGATCACCTAGTTTCTGCACTTTATCGTCTGCCGTAGTCCAGCTCATCTCACCCATCGGCTTTGACGGAGGCATAGGGACGTTTGTCGTCGGACGATCGTTGATCGATACGGGCCTGTTTAAGCGTGCCGGGGCAGCCGCCGGACGGCAGCCGCTGGTAAGCAAAAAAGGTAAAAAGTAAAAAGGCAAAAATAAAACAATTTCACAATCCTATTTTACACAACTTCTATCGAGATCTGTTTTACCGTTTACCTTTTTACTTTTGCCTCGACGTCCTCGGCCTTTACATTTACCCTTTTACTTTTTACTTTTACCTTAATGTCATTTTATCCTGCAACGATCCACCAACGGCTGAAGCAACGGCAGAATGCCGGAGCGATCGAAAACGCCAGTGCGTGCGGACGGTCGGCGAGTTTTCTGTGCGGATGTTCGGTAGGATTTTCGGTAAGGTTAGGCGAGGACGGCAAAACGATCGAGTCAGCCTCTTTTAACAGTAATGGCTGTGGCTATATGATCGCCGCCGCAGACGTTTTGGCGGGAACAATAACGGGCACTCGGCTGAGCGATCTCCACAGCCTTGATCACGACGAGGTGTTTGGTGTGGTAGAGAACGCACTCGAACCTTTTCCAACCGAACGCCGACAATGCGCGGATGTTTGTATTGAGGCATTGCGTGCGACATTCGCGGATCTTCGCGCGACACAGATAGAGGAATTTGCAGGGGAAAAGGCACTTGTCTGTACGTGCTTTGGTGTTTTAGAAGAAACGATCGCCTCGCATATCAGCGAAAGATCGTTAAAAACTACGGACGAGGTCGCTGCAATTTGTAACGCCGGCGACGGATGCGCTCGTGCCGGATGCTGATAAAATGCTGGACGCCCTTCGCGGGATTCGTTGATCCGACACGCGTTTCCATCAACAAGTTATATGCTATAATTTTCAACATTCGCCGCCTCTTCGGGGCAAAAATGCTTTTAAGGAGATCGATCGAGGGCCATCATAAATTAGCCCGATAACCAATTTTCGAATCCGTAATGGACGATCCTGCCAGTTTGCTTCTACTTTTTGCCGCCGATATCGAGGCCGCACCCGAAGTGCCAACTCTACTGTTTACGCTTGCTAAAATTTTATTGGTTGTTTTCCTTGTGCTCGCAAATGGTTTTTTCGTCGCAAGCGAATTTGCGCTGGTTGCAGTGCGAAAGTCGCGCATAGAGGCGCTCGCCGCCGAGGGCGACGCCGCAGCAAAACGGTTGCTGCTGATGCTCAACAATCTCAGCGGCTACATCTCGGCGACCCAACTCGGGATCACATTGTCATCGCTTGGGCTTGGTTGGGTCGGTGAACCTGTTGTTGCCGCCTTGATTGAGCCGGGCCTCTCGTATTTGGGTGACGTGACCGGTGCGACGTTTTTATCGTCGGGGCCGATCTTGCACACGATCTCATTTACGATCGCATTCTCTCTTATTACATTTCTACATATTGTCTTTGGCGAATTAGCTCCAAAAACCGCCGCTCTCGAATTGTCAGAACGCGTTTCTTTTCTCGTCGCGGCACCGCTGCGGCTGTTTTATAACGTTTTCAGTTATCCGATCCGCATGCTTGATTGGACTGGGAACCCGAACGGTGCGGCTTTTTGGCTTGCAGGCATCCGGGGAGCACGGTTCGAGCTATAGCGAAGATGAGATCCGGGGGCTTATTAAGCTGTCGCAGGAAAGCGGCCATTTGAACGAAGAAGAACAACGCCTCATCAACCGCGTGTTTGAATTTTCTGAAACGACTGTAAAAGAAGCGATGATACCGCGAACAGAGATCGTTGCTGTGCCGGAAAGCTGTAGTTTTGACGAGATCGTCGAGGCGTTTCAGCAGCATGGCTATTCGCGTTTGCCGGTTTATCGCAGCTCGCTGGATGATATCGCGGGATTTGTTCACACCAAAGATCTGGTCGCATACACCAAAAAGCAAAAGAGCTTTAAGATCGTCGATATTATCCATAAGCCAAATTATGTCGTCGATACGGCTCGGCTTGAGGATGTGCTTAGGCAGATGCAGAACGAAAAGTTTCACTTTGGTTTTGTCGTCGATGAGCACGGCGGTATTGAGGGCATAATCACGCTCGAAGACCTGCTCGAAGAGATCGTTGGCGACATATCCGACGAACATGATATTGAGGTCGATGAGCAGATCGACGAGCAACCCGACGGCAGTTATGTGCTCGATGGCGGTCTTGCGGTGCGTGACCTTAACCGCCGTCTTGAAATGACGCTGCCTATTTCAGAAGGATATACGACTATCGCGGGATTTTTAATGGCGGAGGCGGGGCAGATCCTCGAAGAAGGGCAGACCGTGCCTTTCAATGGTCATGTTTTCAAGGTCGAAAAGGTTGATAAGCATCGGATAAAGCAGATCAAGTTAGAGAAGGGCGTTACGTAAAGCTCAGGGTAATATGATGAATCTCAAAAACAGTTCAACAGGACTTTTGCTGGCGGGAGCGATACTTTTCATGATGGCTCTTGGCTGCGGCGGCACGCAAAGCGGGCCAAAGCCCGAATGGATCAAGTTAAAAAGGATCGCCGGCAAGGAACAAGGTTTATCGCACGTCTCGGGCGTTGTTGTTGACGACAAATTTGCCTACACCACTATTGGCGGCACGGTCGCTGACGCAAATGCGGGAACCAATGGCCTAAGAAAAGTGCCGCTTGATGGAGGAGCCGTTACAATGCTCGACAACGGCGAAAAGTACCCTCAAGCCGAGCAGGGCGGCATCGCTCAGGACGAAAAATACGTCTATTGGAACTCCGGCGGCGAGATCGCCCGCATCGCAAAAGATAATGGCAAGCGTGAGGCGGTCGCTACGGAATTTGTCGGTATTGGGATCGATATGGTGCTTGATACTGAGCGGGTATATTGGGCAAATCACGGTTACTATTCATCGGGAACGCCGATCACGCCTAGCCCGATCTATTCGGTGGCAAAGGCCGGAGGAAAGGCTGAGATATTTGCGGATAAGCAAATGGCACCCGGAAACATTGTCGTTGATGATAAGTTTGTCTATTGGACTACGCCGTCGAGCATAATGAAACAACCAAAAACCGGCGGCACGCCGCAGGTTGTTTTGCAGGCGGAAGAGCGACAGAGAGGGCATTGATAAACTAGAGCAAGACGGCAGCGATCTATATTTTTGGATTTCGCGGTGCGGGCGAATCGCGTTAAGCGCTGCGAAAAATATCAAAGGCCGGCGGCGAGCCGCAAACGATCGCAAAGACATTCTCGTTAAAACAGTTCGTCATTGACGAGCAGAATATCTACTTTTTTGACGAAGACGGTTTGTCCGCCGATGTGCTGTGCCGAGTTTCAAAAAATGGCGGCGGGGTCACAAAGCTTGATACCGGCTACGCCAGCGGCGTGATGACGCAGAGCAAGAGCAGCGTTTTTGTTGCTAGTTTGGATACAATTTACAGTTTTACAAAATAGAGTGAGGAGCATTGATGAGCTATATTGAACAGGTTTGGGCACGCGAGATCATGGATTCGAGGGGCAATCCGACTATCGAGGCAGAGGTTATTTTAGAGGACGGAACGCAAGGCCGCGCGGCGGTGCCGAGCGGGGGCTTCGACCGGAGAGAACGAGGCCGTCGAGCTGCGTGACGGCGACAAATCGCGTTATCTGGGCAAAGGTGTCCTGACGGCGGTCAGCAACGTCAACGACATCATTAGCCGCGAACTCGAGGGACTCGACTGTCTCGATCAAACGCTGATCGATCAGACGATGATCGATCTCGACGGCACCGAGACGAAATCGAAACTAGGGGCCAACGCATTGCTTGCGGTGTCGCTTGCAAATGCGCGAGCGGCCGCCGCGTTTCAGGAAATGCCACTTTACCGCTACATCGGCGGGACAAATGCCAAGACTCTGCCAGTGCCGATGATGAACATCCTCAACGGTGGTGCCCACGCCGACAACAACGTGGATTTTCAGGAGTTTATGGTCATGCCCGTCGGGGCTGAGCTTTACCGAAGCTCTGCGATGTGGTGCTGAGATCTTTCACAATCTCAAAAATGTGCTCAAATCACGCGGTTATTCGACCAGCGTCGGCGACGAGGGTGGTTTTGCACCTAATCTAAAATCCAATGACGAAGCGGTCGAAACCATTCTCGAAGCCATCGACATCGCGGGATACAAAGCCGGTGACGATGTGATGATCGCCCTCGATCCGGCGTCAAGTGAGTTTTTTAAGGACGGCAAATATATCTTTAAGAAATCGGACAATCGTGAACTCTCGTCCGAAGAAATGGCATCGTACTGGGCCGACTGGTGCGGTAAGTACCCGATCATATCGATCGAGGATGGCATGGCCGAAAATGACTGGGACGGCTGGATCAACCTGACCGGGAAGGTTGGCGATAAGGTGCAGCTAGTCGGCGACGACCTGTTTGTCACCAACGTCAAATTCCTGCAAAAGGGCATTGAGACCGGTGCGGCAAACTCTATCCTCATCAAGGTCAATCAGAGCGGCACGCTAACGGAAACGCTTGACGCTATTGAGCTTGCACGGACAAACAACATGACCGCCGTCATCTCGCACCGCTCCGGCGAGACCGAAGACAGCTTTATCGCTGACCTCGCCGTCGCCACAAACGCCGGCCAGATCAAAACCGGTAGCCTTTGCCGGAGTGACCGCATTGCGAAATATAATCAGTTGCTCAGAATTGAAGAAGACTTAGGCGATTCGGCAAAATATCCCGGGCGCAAGGCGTTTTATCAAATCGCATAATGAACCTCCGCGACGAAATCCTTGCCGAACATTCAAAACAGCAAACGGCAAAGATCGTGGATTGGGTTGGTGACGATCCTGAAAGGTTTGCTGAGTTGATGCGATTGTTCCTAGGCGATGTTTACCGCATCACGCAACGAGCCGGATGGCCGTTGAGCAACTGCGTTGAGAAATATCCCGACTTGATCAAACCCTATTTCGCGAAACTGCTGAAACAGCTCGCACGCGATGATGTCCATAATGCTGTCCGGCGTAATGTTGTCAGGTTGCTGCAGTTCGTCGAGATACCGAAGCGATACGCTGGTCGTGTGTTTGACGCCTGCTACGATCTTCTTGCTGATCCCACACAGGCAGTAGCGGTCCGGTGTTTTTCGTTGACAGTCGCGGCAAAGGTCGCCAAAGACTCGCCCGAACTGCTCGACGAGCTGCGGTTTATCGCAACAAAGTATCCGCAGGTCGCCACAGCCGGATTTCGCAGCCGTACCCGACGTGTTTTGGGTGTGTGAGATGAAACAAAAACCACGAAAAGGCCTGTACGAGATCGACACCGACAAAAAGCGGTTAGATCTGGCAGCGATCCACCGGTTTCTTTCAGGCGAGTCTTATTGGGCCAAGAATCGCACGCTCGAACAAACACTTAAGGCTGTCGAAAACTCGTTGTGTTACGGCGTTTATCACGGTAGGGAATTGGTCGGTTTTGCCCGCGTCGTTACAGATAGAGCGACGTTCGCATACATCGGTGATGTTTTTATTCTAGAGGCTCATCGCGGTAAAGGCCTGAGCAAATGGCTGATGCAGGTGATCACCGAACAACCAGATGTGCAAGGGATTCGGCGTTGGTTATTAGCAACGCGCGATGCACATGGGCTCTATCAACAATACGGGTTTGAAGAGCTTCGTTTTCCCGAAAGGTGGATGGAAAAAACCGCGCCTGACGCGTATTAGAAATTCTTGCACGGCTCACCTCTGTTTCGTTTATAATCGTAATAGGCTTCTCTTTCGACAGATCCCTAATGAGTTCAACAATCGCAATAAATCGGCGTCCGGTCGCACTCGTCATCCTCGATGGATGGGGCTTTGCTCCGCGTACCGAAGGCAACGCCATCGCGATCGCCCACACCCCTTTTTATGACAAGATCTGCGAACGCTTTCCAATGACGACGCTTGCTGCCGCCGGATCAGCGGTCGGTCAAACGGACGAACAGCCGGGAAGTGCCGAGGTTGGCCATCTAAATATTGGGACAGGACGGGCGCTCAAACTGAGACTTCGCGGATAAGCGACGCAATTGCGTCCGACGATTTCAAGGAAAACGCGGTACTCAATCGTGCCTTTACCAAAGTATCCACTGCATTCTCGACGGACTCGATGTAGCTCAGCGAACGGCGGACATCTACGCCGAGGCTTGAGATCAAGCTCGCCGACATAGGCATCGGCGAGATCGCGACGTTGTGCGGACGGTTTTTTGCGATGGACAGTGCCGAGCGCTGGGAGCGAACGGCCCGTGCGTTTACGATGCTCGTCCATGCTGAGGGCGAGCGGACGAACGACCCTGTAAACGCTGTTCGCAACTCGTTCCTACGCGGCATCTCGGATGAATTTATTTCGCCGATAATAATTGAAAAGTCACAGGACGTGCCCGTCGCAAAGGTATGCAACGGCGATCTGGTCGTTTTTAATCACCGTGCTGACACGATGCGACAGCTTGTCAGGGCGTTATGCATACCGGACGAATCGCTGTCGGCTAAGCCGATGCTCGATACGGTATGCCTTACAGAATATGACCGTGCGTTTAATCTGCCCGCCGCGTTTCGTCAAGAGCCCGAAAAAGGAACGCTATCCGAGGTTTTGTCGTCGCTCCAAATACCAAGTTTTAAGATAACGGAAAGCTCGCGGTTTCCGCATCTGACGCATTTTTTTGACGGCGGTGCTGACTTGCAAGCCCATTTCGAAGAGCAGATACTCATCCCCGCAAACCGGTCCGCGGACCAGCCGGAGAGCCAGAGCTTTAAGATCACCGACCGGCTGCTCAGCAGTCTTGAGATCGCCCCTAACGGGGTTTTTATCGCAAATATTCCGGCCGCCGAGATGATGGCCGAGACCGGTGATGTCAACAACACGGTGGCCGCGATCCAATATATCGACACCTGTATCGGCGGTCTTTGCGCGAGCGTTCAGCAAGCTGGAGGTGTCGTGATGATCACTTCAACGCACGGCAATTGCGAAGAAATGATTGACCTCGACAGCGGTGAATCGATCGTTACAGCGACCGCAAATCCCGTCCCATTCCACTACCTCGATGCAACTTCCAACGGCGTTCGCTTACGTGAAGACGGCTCTCTGTCAGACATCGCTCCAACGATATTGAGCGTCCTCGGCATCAAAAAGCCCGCCGAGATGACCGGCACTGACCTGAGAATGTTGTAAAATATCCGCTTGGCGCAAGCTCATCCTCAATACAAAAATATCCTCGTCATCCACTTCCGGCCAGTTGGGCGACGTGGTGCTTGGTCTGCCTGCACTCAGAGCGATCCGCGATCATTTTGTCGATGCCAAAATAACGGTGATGTCCGGCACATCGACCGCGGAGATCGTTCGACTTGGCCAGGTCGGCGACGATCAGATCGCGGTTGATCGCGTTAAGTTGCGCGACGGCAACAGGCTGGAATCCATCATTGAAATGGGCCGATTAGTAAGAGATGTCCGCCGGCGACAGTTTGATCCTCGTTGTTGATCTAAACAGTTTGTATGAGACGAACTTGCTCGGGTTTCTATCGGGTGCAAGGCATCGGCTATTCGCAAACCGCGACCGCCGGTCGCTCGACCGGCTCTCAAATTTTCCGGTCAAGCCTCCCGCCGAAGACAAAACCAAACATCATACTGACCGCTATCTTGCTGTTCTTGAGGCATTGGGGCTTAACAACATAGATCGCACGGTCACGATAACGCCTCCAGCCGAAAGCGTTGAGAATGCAAGGTCATATTTGAAAGAACGTGGCATAGAAAATAAGACTTTGATCGGGCTGTTTCTCGGGGCAGGACATCCGACGAGGCGTTGGCCTGTTGAGAATTTTGCCGCGGTGGCTCGACGGTTTTCTAGAGACCCGAATAAACGGGTTCTGGTTTTCATCGGCCCCGAAGAACGCGATATGCGTGACGGGCTTGACGAGGTGTTCGGCGGTGCGGCGATAGTTGTAGACGAAATGCCGCTGTGTGATTTTTTGGCAATGCTGTCGTTTCTCAAGGTTCTGGCCGTCGGCGACACCGGGCCAATGCATCTTGGGGCGGTTGCGGGAACAGGGATAGTCTTGCTCTCAGAGCTCGGTTCGCCGACTTTCTTTCGGCCGTTGATCGATAATTTGCGGGTGCTCGACGACCGTCCGCTTGCTCAGATCACGGTCGATCAGGTCGAAGCTGCGGTGTCCGAACTGACCGTTTAGCCCGCTATAGCGGATTTCGAACATCGCTGATTTTCACCCGCCGGCTTTTTCTCTATAATTGTCTTTCGAATTCATGATCGGTAAAGAAATATGGTTGAAGAATTTGCGTTCGACAATGCTGACGAACGCCGCAAGGTGCGTACGCAAGGGACCGGCTGGATCGAGGTGATCGCCGGGTCGATGTTTTCGGGTAAATCAGAGGAACTGATCCGCCGCCTGACGCGTGCGCGCATCGCTCGGCAAAAGGTTCAGGTTTTCAAACCGGGCATCGACGTGCGTTACTCCGACGAAGAGATCGCGTCGCACTCCGGGCAAAAGCACGATTCGATTCCTGTGGCCGACACCGCCGGGATGATGTCGCACGTTCTCGAAGACACCGAGGTTATTGGTATTGACGAGGCGCAGTTTTTTGACATGGCGATCATCGCCGCAGTCAACGAACTGGCCGAACGTGGCAAACGCGTCATCATCGCTGGTCTCGATCAGGACTACACCGGAAAGCCCTTTGAGCCGATGCCGCAGCTATTGTCGGTCGCTGAATTTATCACAAAAACCCACGCCATCTGCGTCAAATGCGGTGCGACCGCTAATTATTCACAACGAACCGTCGAATCCGACGCCCGCGTCGAGGTTGGTGCGAGCGACAAATACGAGGCTCGCTGTCGTAAATGTTTTGTGCCCCACGCGGACTCTCCAACGTTGCACGACGACCAGGTTTCAAAATGAAAAAGCCCGCCGATTGAGCGGGCGTTTTCTTTTCTGTTCATCTACTATTTAACCGCTTTCATTGAATAGAGTATCGCGGTGAAATCGTCCGTGTGCTTGTTAAAGTTGGTGCCCTTGGTCGAAGTCATCACGTTTAGCTGCTGCGTCTGGCCGAGGTATTTGCGGTACGCGATCCATTGGTGGCGTCGCGGATCGTCCTTGCCTTCGGGGGCTTCGGTAAACTCGACGCCTGGATACCGTCGATCTCGACCATCTTGACCGATTCGTATTTACCGTTCTTTAGCTGCTGCATCGCCTGATCGTAATAGGCCTTGAGGCTGATCTCAGCAGGGAAATTGTCGCCAAGCACTGATATATTTACAAGCAAAAACGCATTGTCAGGTGAGCTGTAATTAAAACTCTCCTTCTTTACATCCATCTTTTTCCAGCCCGCAGGCAATTTCCACGCTAGCCCCTGATCGTCCCATTTCGTCTCGGTGCCGCCGTCGATTATGGATTGCTGAGCGGCGTTTGGTTTTGCCTTTTCGGCGGTTGACGAAGTTGATGAGGTCGATGACGAGTTCGAGCCCGTCGTCGTGGTATTAGTGTTGCTGCCGCCCGAGCCGGTCAGGCCTTTTAGTTTGTCGCCCAGCCCGCAAAACGTCAGGGCAAATGTGATCATTCCCAAAGTAAGTATCGATTTCATTTAGTAGCCTCCGTATAAAAACTTGATAACCTATTTCGCCGGCCGCAGCACCCACGCGATGAGACACGCGAGCAAGCAAACTCCGACAATAATTTCGCACCAGATGTACGACATAAAATCGCTATAGACGCCGATCGGCGGCACGTTTGGCTGTGAATTGCGGATCGCGTAAAATCCGAACAGCATCGCGCCCATGAACGAGAACATCGCGATCTCGACCTTGCGTCCGCGCATAAATAGGCTAATTACGAGGAACAGGATCCCGATCGTTAGCACCCAAGTCAGTACCGACACAAACATCGACACAAACACCACCGTGCCCGAACGCTCGATCTTGGTCTCGATGCCGACAAAATCGACCTCGGAGTATTTCGCATTTGCCGCCTCGATCTTGTAACCGGGGATCGAGCCCATGAAATCGACCGAGATCGCGAGTTCCAGATCGTCGTCTTCGGGGTTAGTGGTTTCGGCAGCGGTTTCGCCTTCAGCGGTTTCTTTCGGAGCCGGGGCGGGTTTCTTTTCGTCAACTTTTCCCTTAGTGATATAGATGTCGATGTCGGTGACGTATTTGTCAAAAGGATACTGCGTCGCTTGGCCGCCGTGCATGTTAAAAACGGCTTCGACGGGCGTCATCAGCTTGCCCTTGGCAAAATCGATCTCCTGCTTGCCGTTCGCACTGTTGACGTACAGTTTCAGCTCCTGCTTGAGCGTGCCGTCCTCGGCCAGCAGATTGTCGCTTGGCACAAACTCAAACCTCGCCGACGCATCGCCCTTGATCGGGTCGATCGACATCAGCTTTACATGCGTCTCGATATGGCTCGCCTCTTTGTCGCCCTGCTGCGATATATCTATCACCTTTTGCCCGCTCTCGGCGTTAAAAACGCTCAGCGTATAAAACATCGCCGCCCCCACGACCGCAAGCACGATCACACCAACGATCACCTCTTTACCGAGATCTTATCTGACATAAATAGTCTGCTCCTCTAGATTTTGTATTGCCGCTGAAACTGCTGACGGATTGCACACATTCTACCCCAAGTCCGCCAAAACAAAAAAGGCCCCGCGATATGCGAAGCCTTTTCTGGCGACAGGAGTGCGGGGTTTTTGGGGATTGCAGCGGCGGAAAGATCGCAGTGCTTGAACCCAACGAACTCAGCCTCTTCCTAGTTTGAGATTATGTCGAGATTGATGACTTTCATTTGACCATTCTGCTTAACGAGGGTTAGCTGGAACAAGGATGTCCTTACGTAAAACATTCGCGTACTTTGAGGAAATCCATAACATGCAGAATGGCACTCGGAAACGTCGGGCTCGTGTGGTTTTGTGAAGCGACTCATCGCTCAAAATTCTTCTTCGAACGAACTCGCTGACTGGGGCTGAGATTCGAAATAGATCCTAAGCAACATCCGATTCACGGTCTCCATTAAATAAAGAGTGTTATCAAATATTTCTTCCTTTTCTTTTTCCGACAATGGTTTATCGAATTTGGCACTAACGTCAATCTGATCTTGAACAAATCTTCCATATCGATTTTTCTTTAGATATCTTCGAACGTTGGCAGGAAAGAGTCCGTAAATATCACCAGTATCATTCTTAGATTTAGGTAATGTGTGTTGATAGTAAAACCATCGACCAATAAAATTAGTTTCCGTTATAAAGTATCGTCTAAGATTTTTAATCCGGGAGTTGGGAATCATCTCACGATCCAAAAGTAGTCCGACACGATCGTAATTATTTTTAAGCGACCGCTCGACAAAATCCCCAACATAAAAGTCCTTTATGAGCACCGCGATATCCTTTGTCTTAAGAAACCTATCGTCAAACTTATGAGAGAGTTCGTTGGCTTCGATGTATTCCGCGGCCGTTATCTTATTAGCTCCTTGAGAGACGACCCTATGAGTCGCAAGAAATAACAGGAAGAAGGCCGAAATCACGCATGCGGTTGTGCGATAAGTCTTCATTTTTAGGATGTTAGCAGAGATAGTGAACAACGAACAGTGAATAGTGAACAATGGGCGTGGTTTTCCGCGGTGGATATCTTTCGTCTAGTCGCAGATACATTCCATCTGACCGCAGATACACTCCATGTGGCGGCAGACAGACTCCATCTGAGGACAGACGGACACCATCCGACGGCAGATAGACACTATCCGGCGGCGGATAGACTCCATCTGACCGCAGATAGATTCCGTCTGGCCACGAATATACTCCACCCGACAACAGATGAACACCGTCTGCTTGGCGAGTTGGTCCAGTTTGGTCCACCTTGGTCCACCTGGTCCGGACCGGACCAAAAGGACCATCCCTTTTGGGCGCAAGCCCGCACGAAGTAAGGGCGATACATCCGTCTTGCGAGTTACGCCCTTACTCCGTGCGGGCTTCCGCCTTCATATTTCTGCAAGAAAACCTGAACAACTCCGTTCCAAATACATAAGGCGACGCTCTCCCGAGCACAATTTACGTATTTTTTTCTAAGGAGTTGTTATATGAATACAAGACTAAAGATCGGCATTTTGTCGATAATTGCATTGATCTCGGGTGTGGCTTCGACGGCGACGGCACAGAGCGGCGGGTACCGGATCTCGGCACCGTACACTTACAAAAATCTTTCCATTTTTCTCATCCACGGCAAGGACGAATCGAAAAAGACCAACATGATGACGCTACAAGAGGCGATGGAGCGAAAGCTGTTCAAGGTCTATGAAACGTCGGAGGTCAATGAGCTGGAGGTCGAGAATCTGTCAAAAGAGCAGGACGTGTTTATCCAGTCCGGCGACATCGTCAAGGGCGGGAAACAGGACCGCGTGCTGGCCGTCAGCATCATCATCCCGGCAAGGTCGGGGCGTGTAAAGATCGAAGCGTTTTGCGTCGAATCGGGGCGTTGGGAAAAGCGTGGCAATGAAGACTCAAAACAATTTACCAGCTCAAACGACCGTATCGTCACCCGCGACCTAAAGATCGCGGCAAACGCGTCGCGTTCGCAGACCGAGGTTTGGAGCAAGGTGTCGGAGGCACAGGCAAGCCTCGGGCAGAATGTCGGCGGGACAGTAAACTCAGGCGACTCGGCTTCGAGTTTGCAGTTGAGCCTTGAAAATAGAAAGGTCGTCGCCAGTGTCGATGAGTACATCAAAAAACTCAGCAGCATCATCGACGGCAAATCCGACGTGATCGGCTATGCGTTCGCCATCAACGGCCAGATCAACAGTGCAGATATTTTTGTGTCGAACTCGCTGTTCAAGAAGCTTCGGAGTAAGAATCTAAAAGCCACCGCGACCGAAGCCGTATCCGCCCAACGAGGTGTACGGCTCGCCGACGAGGTCAAGGCGGACGCTGTGAAAGGCTTTATCTCGGATTCCGACAAAGCAAAACCAACCGAACGTGCGACCGGCGGAGCCCGCCTCGTCAAACGCGAGGACAAGGACAACGTGATGATCGAGGCCATGGACGATAAATCAAAACTCGTCGTTCACAAGACCTACGTCAGGAAAAACTAAAGTTTGACCGCCGAGTGAAAACTCAAAGGTCGAAACAGGCCCTCGTCAAACGTGTGCGGCAACGTCGCTGTACCTCACACGCGAAAACGAGGGCCGCTTTATTTTTTTCGCCTACGCTTCTTTATTCATCATGCCCAGAACGGCTCCGATGACGCCGCCGCCGATAGCTCCCATCACGATCGATCCGAGCACATCTGCGATCGGTGGGATGTAATTTTTATGAAGATTCATAAACGCCAGAAACATCAACTGAAAGCTGAGTGATATCAAAAACATGACTATTGCCCCGCCTTTCATGCCTCCGACAAATGTGCGGATGCTCGCCCATTGCTCAAAGATATATGCAAGCAGCAAAGCCGAGACAAGATTGGCGAAAACCAACGGGACCCAAACCGGCACTTCATTCATCAAGCCGGCGTAGGTGTTCATATTCGGCTTCATCACCGCGTTTTCGAGAATGAGCCCGTAAATGACAAAACCTAAAACAAAAAACGTGATACCACCGGCGAAGGTGGCTGCTAATAATCTCGTGACCATAGGAAAAAACTCCTTTAAGTGAATTACCCAAAAGCCCTTGAAATAGCTAATTGTTTAGCTGATGCAACGAAAAATATAGCAGTTTGATGTGAAAGTCAACGTCAAAAGGCTCTAGCTATCGGCGATCTCTCGCTGATTTTTGAAATGCGTGTAGATCTCGATCGCGGTCTTTGCCCCGACGAACGGTTTTAGTTCGAACGCCTCGGCTTTGGCGATACGTTCGATCGAGCCAAATTCGCGGAGCAGTTTCATTTTTCGTTTGTCACCGACGCCGGGTATCTCGGAGAGTTCGGATGAGAAATCGCGTTTCTCGCGGCGTTTGCGGTGAAATTCGATGGCGGTTTTGTGCGTCTCTTCGCGGATCTGCAAGATCAGACGAAAAGCGAGCGAGTTGCGGTCGAACGGTATCGGCTGGTCTTCGCGGCCATAGATCAGCAGATGCGAGATCTGATTGTGCTGCTTTGGCGGCTTGACGAGCCCGACGAGCATGATCTGCTCGAGGTCGAGAGCTTGCATCGCCGCAGCAGCGGCCGAAAGCTGGCCTTTGCCGCCGTCAATGAATATGAGTTCGGGCAGTGGCTTTTCCTCTTCTTTCTGCCGGCGATAGCGGCGAAAAACAGCCTCGTGCATTGAGGCAAAATCATTCGCTCCTTCGACCGTTTTAATGATAAAGCGGCGGTAATTTACCCGGGCCGGTTTGCCGTTCTCAAAAGCGACGATGCCCGCGACGTTTTCCGAGCCGGAGATATTTGAAATGTCGAACGACTCGATCCGCTCTGGGAAATAGGATAGTTCGAGTAGCTCCTGCAGCTCTTCGAGAACCTTTTGCGAATCAGGTTTGAGCACACGAAAACGTTGTTCGAACGCGATTTTTGCATTGGTTTCGACGAGCGTGACAAGATGCCGGTTCTTTCCGCGTTTTGGGTCGAGAATTTTTACCTTGCGGCCGCGACGTTCGGATAGGAGTTGTTCGAGGATGACGCGATCATCAAAATCCTGCGGCACGTGGATCTCTAGCGGAACGTAGTCGGTCGAGTAATATTGGATCAGCACCTCGCGTAAAAACTCGAACGAATTGAACGAATCGTCCTCAGGCAGGTCTTCCCAAAAAAACTCACGGCGGCCGACGATACGCCCCTCGCGCATGGTAAATAGCTGTAGAGCGAGCCGCTGGTTCTCCCGGTAAAAGCCAATGATGTCGACATCGCGGTCGGCGGTCGTCGCCATCTTTTGCGTCTCGCTCAGAGCGAGCACGGTGTGGTGCAGGTCGCGGTATTTTGCCGCCAGCTCGTATTTGCTTTCCTCGGCGTACTGCCACATGCGGGCCTCAAGCGTTTTCGCAAGCTCTTTGTTTTTGCCTTCGAGCAGTATCTTGACGTCGGCCGCCGCCTCTTTATATTCCTCCGGCGAGCAGAGCCCTTTGACGCACGGGCCGAGACAGCGTTTTAGGTGATATTCAAGACACGGACGCGGCAATTTGCCGGTAATCTCGATCTCACAAGTGCGCAGTTGGAACGCACGATTTACAAGGTTCAAAGTCTTACGCGCAAGCGTCGCGGGCAGAAACGGCCCGTAATAACTCGAACCGTCACGAACGATACGGCGGGTGACGACGACCTTAGGAAACGGCTCGTTTGTCAGCTTTAAATGAGGGTAAGTCTTATCGTCTTTGAGCAAGACGTTGAATCGCGGCTTGTGCTTTTTGATCAGGTTTGACTCTAGCACGAGGGCCTCAACCTCATTATCAACAACAATAAACTCAAAATCCGCAATAAAGCTCACCAGCCGCCGCGTCTTTGGGTCCATGTTGCGGCTCGACTGAAAATATTGCCGTACACGGCTTCGCAGATTCTTGGCCTTGCCGACATAGATGATCTTTCCGGCATCGTTTTTATGGATATAGATACCCGATGCGGTCGGCAGATCTTTGAGTTTTTCGGTTAGGCTCACACTAATATATTAGCCTGAAGACTTAGGGCGTGAAACTCTTCCTTTGCGTTCTTGGCGGCTTTGCGTAAAACTTCTTTTGTGAAAACTGTTCTGACAAACGATCCGCTCGAAGCCGCCGAATATATCAAACGCGGAGGCATAGTCGCGTTTCCAACCGAGACTGTTTATGGGCTCGGAGCAAATGTTTTCGATGAACAGGCTGTCGCAAAGATATTCGAGGCCAAACGCCGTCCGGCTGACAATCCGCTGATCGCGCATATTTCTGAGATCGAACAAATAGGTGAATTAGCCACTAAGGTCACAAAGAACGCAGGGAAATTTATACGCAGTTTTTTCCCGGGGCCGTTGACGATCGTGTTACCAAAATCGGACGCCGTGCCGTATATTGCTACCGCCGGCTTGGAGACGATCGGCGTGCGGATGCCGCGATTTGAGCTTGCGCAATGCTTTATAGCTGCGTGCGGCGTTCCCGTCGTTGCTCCGTCGGCTAATCTTTCAGGACGCCCAAGCCCGACTACGTGGCAAGCTGTCGCTGAGGATCTGGATGGCCGCGCCAATTGTATCTTGCAAGGTGATCCGACTGAGATCGGATTGGAATCAACGGTCGTGGATTGTACGGGCGATATCCCCCTGTTGCTGAGACAGGGTGCGGTTTCTCTGGCCCAACTGCAAGCGATCGTCCCCGAAACCCGCAATTATGAGCCAATCACCGGTGAGTTGCCAAAGAGTCCGGGATTGTCACATAGACATTATTCGCCAGTGGCAGAGGTGATTATTTTGGATCACAAATTTGAAATTTCAAATTTCAAAAGTGGAGCTGCTTATATTGGCGTAAATGAAAGGGGCGAGCGATTTCAAGTTACACGTATTTGTCTATCAGCCGAAGAATACGCGAGTGCAATTTTTGAATTTTTCCGTGAATGTGACCGGCGGGGAATCAAAACGATCTATTGCGAAACTGTCGAAGAGACTGGAATCGGGTCAGCGTTGATGGACCGGCTCCGCCGAGCGGCCGAAGGTTGAGCGTTATTTCAGTTTGACCGCAACAATCGCAAGCTCACCATTGTTTTGCAGCACTTCAGATCTTAATTGAACGCTATCCGTCAATTGCTTTTGGTATTCGAGCGGCACGAGAACCAGGGCCGTTTTCGTATTTGTTCGTTGCATTTCCGATACGACCTCGGACGGGTTGTAGAGTTTTTTGAGTTTACCGTCTGGCTCGCGCAGCAGCCGTCCGGCAGCGTAAAATTCGGTGCTGTGAGATATCGTGTGTAGCGTAAATACACGCTCGGTTGTCAGCCCGCGCTTGTTTGCAGCCTCAAAAAGTCCTTTGACTGTCTCGGCGCTCGAAAATCGAGGAACCACGAAAGCCGCTAGTACGATGGTTGTGAAAAACACTATTGCGGCACAGGATAACACAGCCGTCTTCCAACGATCGTTTTGCTCTACTAACCTATAAATATAGCTCGCGGTCAGAATAACCGCTGCCGGCACCGCCGGTAGGATATAGCCAGGCAGTTTTGAACCCGAAAGGGAAAAGAAAACAAGCGGCACTAAGAGCCAGGCAATTGAGAAAAGCAGAAGATGCGAAGAGAAGAACAGTGGCGACCGCTGATCTTTCTGCGCCTGTGCGTCTCTGCGGGGGAAATATTCGTCTAACAAAATTCCATATCGCTGCAAAGAAAAACGGCATCCACGGCAGAGTCATCAGCGGCAACACCCACAGAAAGAAGAAAAACGGCTGTGGATGCTGATATTTATTTGATGTAAACCGCTGAAAATGGTGTTGGATAAAAAACTCGTCAACGAATTGCCAGCCGTTGCGCGAAATAACAGGCACGTACCAAACGGACGCCACTGCAACCGCGATAGCCGTACCCCAAAACAGGCTCAGCACAAAGATCTTTGATGGTAGTTTCCACGCTAAAATATGATAGAAGGCGACGATGGCAAAAGGGAAAATTATCCCGATCAAGCCCTTCGCTAGCAGCGAAATGCCGATGAAAAAATAGAACGAAAGCAGTGGTAGATGATATTTCTTAAATGATCTGTCTTTCGCTTGGTCAAAGACAAAAAAACCGACAAGTGCCGCCGTCATCGGAAATGTGACGATGATGTCAAAACTCGCACCGTGAGCAAAGATCAGTATCCCGAGCGTTGATGCGGCGATGAGAGCGAGCCAATTGGCAAAATCTTTAGCCACAGAGGGCACAGAGAACTCTGAGACAGATTTCAAAGTGCTCTCTTTTTGAATATTTTCCGCCCTCTCTGTGAACTCTGTGGCTACTTTCCTTCCGAGAATCCAAAGACTCACTACCGTTCCGATCCCACACAACGCAGGGCCGAGGCGGGCGGCAAATTCGCTGACGCCGAATATGTTGTACGAAGCGATCTCAAACCAATAGAGCAACGCCGGTTTTTCGAACCAATTAAATCCACCAAGCGTCGGCGTTACCCAATCACCGGCTTGCCACATCTCCCGGGCCACTTGTGCGTATCGCGGCTCGTCTGGACCGAGAAATGGTAAGTTGAGCCCAACGAAAAATGCCGCGACCGCCAAAACAGCCAATGTTGCCCAAACATATTTGGGTACTGAATCAGATGGCTGTGTGTCGGGCTTTGTAATTTCCACGTTCTTAAATGAGAATGTAAAGTATTGCTGAAAAACAGCTTGTTATCAAATTATGGGCGAGAATGGAAAATTACGAGTAGCGGCGATCGGTGTCGGTAGCCTGGGGCGGCATCATGCTCGAAACTACGCAGAACTGGCCGCTGAGGGCCGTGTTGAGATGATCGGCGTGTGTGATTCGAGTGCTGAAACAGCCGCACAGATCGGATCTAGTCATGGTTGTGATCATTTCACGGACTGGCACGATCTGCTTGGTAAGGTGGACGCCGTTTCGATAGCGACTCCGACAGAGACGCATTGCGAGATCGCCTGTGCCTTTCTTGAAAGCGGCGTCAATGTCGCTTGTGGAAAAGCCGATCGCACTTACGCTTGACGAAGCCGACAAAATGATCGCCGCCGCCGAAAGATCAGGAGCCACTCTGATGGTCGGCCAGCTCGAACGCTTTAACCCGGCGATGGTCGCCCTGCGGCCGCATGTTACTAAGCCGCTCTATTTTGAGATCCACCGCGTTTCGCCTTTCCCTAATCGGTCGCTCGATGTCGATGTCGTGCTCGATGTAATGATCCACGACCTAGACGCGATACAGTGGCTGGTCGGCGACATTAAAGTTTCCGAGATAAGAGCAGTGGGCATTCCGGTAATCTCTGACAAAGTCGACGCGGCAAATGCGAGGATCGAGTTTGAGAACGGCACGGTCGCGAACATCACTGCCTCACGAATCGGTACTGAAAAGATCCGCAAAACTAGGTTCTACCAGACAAATTCTTACGTCGTTTTAGACTACGCGACAAAATTCGCGTCCGTCACATCGCTAAACCCTGAGGCCGCACATCCGCTGGCCGGTATCTCGATCAACCGTCTGGAGATCAACGACGTCGAGCCCCTGCGGGCAGAGATAACCGCATTTCTCGATTGTCTTGAAAATAAAACGCCGCCGCCAATCTCCGGTGAAGATGGACGGCGTGCGTTGAGTTTAGCGGTTGGCGTGCTCGAAAAGATCGAAGCCCACCGTCTGCGGTTGGACGTCTAGGCGGCCGCCTCGCCGGCTTGTGGTGCGACCATTGTTTTCATCCATTCCTGAGTCCTTTTCAAACGCTCAGAACCATTTGGGGCATCCATGATGACCTTTTCGAGATTGGCCATGGCCTCAGGGGCTTGCCACATCGCTCGAAGCTCATCCAAGAACGGCTCGACCTTAGCGAATACCAGCATGTGCTCACCGGCAGTCTGGTTGAACATCTCGGCATCGATCGCTCCCTGATTGACAAAAGTGGCCGCCATATCCCAATACGACGTGACCATTCGCAGATAACCGCCGACTTCCGGGTCCATCATGGTTTTCATGTATTCCTCGGCACTCGTGGGGTTAAAAGTGAACATCCAGTCACGGGCCTTTCGCATCGTCGCTTCGCGGCGAAGGTCGTAAAGTTTCATTATCAGATCTGCCGATTCGGCTTTTGTTGACATCGTATTAATTCCTCCAAAGTTGATTTATTTCCCAAGTCTATTTACACGCACGCCCCATGTCAATTAAGGTAAGAAAGTGCGTAACGAGATAGCAACATTTTTTGAATGAACGTATCGAAGCCGGGGATTTTCCGTCCGCGGTCTGTCTCGTCGCGGAAAAAGGCGAGATCGTCGTGCATGAGGCACTCGGCTACGCAGTCGTCGAACCCGAACGGATCGAAGCTAGGGTTGATACGATCTATGATCTGGCGAGTTTGACGAAGGTTTTGGTTACCGGATTGTTGGTTGCAAAGGTCATCGAAGACGGCAAATTTCCACCCGATGGCCGAGTCAGCGTTTATCTCAAAGAATTTGATACAGAAGGTAAACGAACGATCACTATTTCCGACCTCCTGACTCATCGCTCTCATTTGCCCGCATGGAAACCATTTTTATTTTTTTGGTAAATGATCCGTCAGAGATAATTTGTGCGATAGGAACGACGCAGTTCAACTATGAACAGCAACCGGTTACGTATAGCGACCTAAATTTTATTGCTTTGCAGAAACTTGTTGAGCGGGTTGCGGACGGCAACTTTGAACGGGTTGCGTCCGGGTATATTTTTGATGATTTGGAATTACAAAAAACCTTTTTCAATCCGCCGCAGACCATGAAACAAAGGATAGCGGCGAGCGAAAAAGGAAATGGGTTTGAAAAACAAACGTGTGTCGAACAAGGGTATCTTCAATCACCCGCTACCGCAGGTGGTTCTGACCGGTTTCGCACAGAGACAATTTGGGGTGAGGTTCACGACAACAACGCATATTTCATGGGCGGAGTTGGCGGTCACGCGGGGCTGTTTTCGACCGCCGAAGAGACATTTAAGATCGCGCAGCAGTTTTTGCCTAATTACACGACTTTGTTAAAGCCCGAGACCTGTGAGCTTTTTCGCACGAATTTTACGCCGGGAATGAACGAGCATCGCTCATTTGCATTCCAGCTTGCGTCGACGCCCGACCCGACCGCCGGCACTAAGATGTCGCCCGAAAGCTTTGGGCATCTTGGGTTTACGGGTACGAGTCTGTGGATCGATCCGGTCAAAGAACGTGTCTTTATCCTGCTCACAAACCGTACGCACAACCGTGCTCTGCCATTCGCAAATATCAACTCCGTACGCCGCCGTTTTCACGATCTGGCGATAGAACACCTCGACAAAAATTCTTAGCAACGAAAAAGGGAGTATTCTAATCAAAATGTCGCTTTCCCACTTATTAACTTTCGGCTTGGAGAATATGCGTCGATGAAACTTTTAACCGCCTTCGTAATGACCATAGCGATGCTTGTAGTTGGAGCATTTTCTCAGGGAAATACCTCTACGCGTCCTCGTGTCTCGCCGACGGCGACACCACCGACGCTCGGCAATGACACTAACGTCAATTCTACCCCAACCGGCCCGCCCGTCCTGATCGGGGAAATAACCGGCCTGTTCCTACGCCGACGCCGGCTGCGGGTGACGATGAGATCATTCGGGTCGAGACCAATTTGGTTACAATGCCGGTATCGGTGCTCGACCGCGACGGCCGTTTTATTTCGGGCCTGCAGCAAAACGATTTTAAGATCTTTGAAAACGGTGTTGAGCAAAAGCTGGATTATTTTCAATCGGTCGAACAGCCTTTTACGGTGATCTTGCTGATTGACGTGAGCCCGTCGACCCAGTTCAAGATCGGTGAGATCCAGGACGCGGCGAGTGCCTTTGTCGACCAATTACGCCCATCCGACCGGGTGATGGTTATCTCCTTTGATGAGAGCGTCCATGTTTTAACCCCTGCGACAAATAACCGCTACCAGCTCAAAAATGCGATCCGCCAATTAGAATTTGGTGACGGTACAAGTTTGTACGAGGCTGTTAATTATGTAATTGACAACCAATTGCGGCAAATACAGGGCCGCAAAGCGGTCGTACTTTTCTCCGACGGCGTCGATACGACATCAAGCCGAGCTAACTATGCAAGCACGCTGCGTGAGTCTGAGGAGGTCGATGCACTTTTTTACACGATCAGATACGACACGTCCCGCGACATGAACGGCGGCGGCTGGGGCAACGGTCGTGGAGGCGGCAACTATCCGCAGCCGCGTCGGACTGGCAAGGTTACGTTTGGTGATATCTTAGGCGCCATTCTTATGGGTGGTAGTGTAAATGTTGTTGGCGGCGGAGGCGGCCGCTGGCTCGAGCTCAAGGGAGTATGAGACGGGCCGAACTTATCTCGAGGCTCTTGCTCAAAACAGCGGCGGCCGTAAATTTGAGGCTCAGACGCTCTATAATGTCGAGTCGGCTTTCTCGGGCATTGCCGAAGAGCTCCGTCGCCAGTATTCGCTCGGCTATTATCCCGAGGCCGTCGGTAAAGCAGGCGATCGGAAACAGATCAAGATCCGTGTGTTGCGACAAAATGTGGTCGTACGAGCCAAGACGAGCTACATTGTCGGCCAGACGAACCGTAACGTCGCTGGCAAATAGTTAGCGATCAAGAGTAATAGAAAGGGAAGGTTCATACGAGCTTTCCCTTTTTTCGTTTTGCATCTTTTTAATAGGGATATTGCATCGTAGAGTTACTTCGAATTCGTTTTAAATTTCAATGAAAGTTGCTCTGCTAATTTTTTCGATAATAATGGCGGCGTTCTTTGCGAGCGGGGCGACCGCCCAGTCAACCCGTCCGCAGCCCAAAACGGGCGAAAAAGCCAATAAACGTCCCGTCGAGCCCGCCGCAACACCCACGCCCTTGCCTGTTGATGTTCCACTTTCCGATGACAAAACATCGGTTGACGACGGCGAGATCATTAAGGTCACGACGCAGCTTGTATCAATACCGGTTCGGGTGATGGATAAAAGGGGCCGCTTTATCGGCGGGCTGACAAAAGAAAATTTTAAGGTTACCGAGGACGGCAAGGAGCAGGAGATCGGGCTTTTCTCCAATGAGCATGGGCCTTTTACGGTCGCTTGCTGATCGATATGAGCTATTCGACGACGTTTAAGATCAGCGAGATTCAATCTGCCGCGATCGCGTTTATCGACCAGCCCCGGCCTAACGACAAGATAATGGTGGTCTCGTTTGACGGAGATGTGCATGTCCTGTGCGACGCCACCAACGACCGGCAGACCATCTATCGGGCTATCAAATCGACCAAGATCGCGATGACAGGCACGAGCCTTTACGAAGCCGTGGCTCTCGTGATGAACAAAAAGCTCCGCAGCATTCAGGGCCGCAAAGCGATCATCTTGTTCACGGACGGTGTCGATACGACCAGCCGGACGAGCACCTATAATGATAATGTCAGCGATTCGATGGAACTTGATGCGTTGATCTACCCGGTGCGGTACGACACGTTTGCCGATGTTCAGAATATGAAGAACGGAAGTGTCATCAAAAAACCGCCGCCCATTCAAATTCCCGGACAGGATAACGGCGGGATCTTAGGGACGATCATGCAGTCGGGCGTTGGCACGCCGAGTAACGCCGGCACTAGCGTCGAGGAATACGAAAAAGCAAAAGAGTATCTCGACCAGCTTGCATTCCGAACGGGCGGCCGTTTGTATGAAGCAACAACGCTCACCAATCTCGCCGACGCCTATTCTAAGATCGCCAGCGAGCTGCGCGAATTTTACAGTCTTGGGTATTATCCAAACGAAGATCGTACGGCCGGAAAGAAGACGAGTATAAAGGTAAAGTCGATCCCGAAGGCGTCGTCGTTCGCACACGCGACGGCTACATCGTGCCCAAACAGACCAAAATAAGTGGGTCCGGTAGCCGCTAGATCTCAGTGCCGTCCTTGATGATACCGCCTTTTGGCACGATAATGATGCCCTCGCGGATGTAGTACGAGCCGTCAGGCGTCAAATTCTCGATATTTTCGCGGTTTACCAGCCTGACGTTATTTCCGATACGAACATTTTGTCGATGATCGCTTTGCTTATCGTGACATTTTGACCGACCTATATGAGGCTTGCCGTTGGCAATATTAGCCCTTATTTCATCGATCGTTTCAAACACATCCGAACCCATAATGATCGATCTATCGATATCGACTCCCTCGTCGATTCGGCTGCGCAAGCCGATGATCGAGCCGCGTGCACGAACCCCGCTCAGGATACTGCCCTCGCTGACCATCGAATTGTCGATGTCACAGCTATTGAGTTTTGACGGCGGCAGATAGCGGCTGCGGGTGTAGATCGGGGCGGACGCGTCAAAGAAATTAAATTTTGGCAGCGGCGACGCGAGGTCGAGATTAGCCTCGTAAAACGCGCCGATGGTCCCGATATCTTCCCAGTACTCCTTAAAAAGATGGGCCTGGACCGTGTATTTTTCGATCGCCGCAGGTAGCACTCTCGCGGCCAAAATCCACCCAAGAATTATCGGTTCAAGCAACTCGACCAATCGAGCGTAATTAAAAACATAAATACCCACGTGGACGCGAGAAACGGCTTTCGGCTTCGGACTCGGTCAAGCCAAATCACGCGGTATCGACACGCATTTGTTCGAGAGCTTCGCCCTTCGGGCTTTTCTTTCAACTCAACGATCTCGCCGGTGAGTTCTGGTTTTAGCAGACCAATAAATTCTCGCTTCTTGCGGGCGGCAGGGAATTACCGAGCGGTCGGATCAGCACCTGTGTCAAATGCCGTTTTAGGAAAATTGCGGTAATCCATCCGGAGAAGATGGTCACCGACAAACTGAGGAGTGTCGAACGCCAGTTCCCGCAAATGCGGCAGCATCTGGCGAACACGTCCAGCAGTTCCTGAAACCACTCCGGATTATCTTTTGGTCTGTTCCGCCGCCAGCACTTCGACAAAGCCGTCGAGAAACTGGAAAAGCGGTATGTGCGTGATGTGACGATTGAGCGACGCCGAGTTATATTGCGTCAGCACAAGATCCCTGCGTGATCGTGAGTTGATACAGTTCGACACTGGCACATCGATCAGCCGATACGTCCCGCCAGCGGCACAGCCGGTTTCGAACGCTCCTGTGTCGCCAGTGGGAAACCGACGCGATCCGGCACCGCCGCCAAGGATCACCGCAACTACATTGTCGTATTGGCCCATGGAAACAATTGTAAAATGCACAGTGCATAATGCACAATGCAAGATTGAGATTGCGCATTTTGCACTCTACACTATGAATTCGATCTATGTGGTACTGGACAAAAATTATTTTCCTCGTCTTTGTCGGAGCGGTAGTCGTTTGGCTGGGTTATGAGGTCGTTACGTTGCCAGATCTCGCGCTACGGATGAAAATCCGACGACTTCGTCGACGATCGAATTTCGTCTGCCGAAGCGGGCGAGGGCGCGAGCCCGAGAAAGTTTACTGATCTGGACGCCATCGACCGATCGGCCCAAAATCAGCAACGTGCGTGCTTACGGGCGAAGACGCACGTTTTTTTCAGCACAACGGCTTTGACTGGGACGCGATCCAAAAGCTTGGGATGAGGCGGTCGGAAGAGGGCAAGAAAGAAGATAAACAAGAAAGTGCGAAGAAGAGGCAAAGGCGGCGAATACGCCTAAAAAGGGGCTGCAAGCCGAATCCCGAAGGATTGGATCCGTCAATGCCGAGTTTCAAACGCGGTGCTCGACCGTCACGCAGCACCGCCAAAAATCTCTTTCTGTCCGAAGACCCCACATTTTCCTGCAAAGGTACGTCTATACCTATTTCTCGGACGCGAAACAACCAAAAAATCTAGAAGTCTATCTCACCGTCATCGATTCAGGGGCGACGGCATCTACGGTGCCGAAGCGCCGCTCGCAACTATTTCAAAATCCGCATCAGACCTCACCAAAGACTCAAGCCAGCTTCTCTCAGCAATGACCCCATCGTCGCTAAACGTATTCAATCCCGCCACCAAAAAAAACGCGTCGTCCGAAGACCAACGCGTTATTCTGCGAGGAATGAACTCGTCAGAAACTCGATTATTCAGACAAGTAGAGGAGTGGAGGAGGGCAGGAGTTGGGGGAGTAAAGGATTTAGGAGGTCTTAAATAATGCCCGGATGGTTATTCGACATCAAGAGTTGGACGTTTACAAAAAAAGCGTTCAAGCGGCGATGCAGATATTTGGAACGGACCAAAAAGCTTTCCCAAAGAAGAGACCTATTTACTTACAGACCGGATCAGACTCGTCATCGTTCAGTTTGTGCCAATTCAGCTAAAGCTTGGCGGAAACGTAGATATGAAGCGGCTTTCATAGCTAAACTAAGCGATTCCGAAGGCGAGGCTGCTGAAACCCAGACTGGATCGGGTTCGCAGTGGTGCGGATATATCGTAATGACATCGCAAAGACCCTCTGTTTTGGAGTGTGACGAAGTGCTAGCAATGTTAGTGAGTATGATAATCAAAACCACGGTATGGGTAATGCCAACGGGCCAAAAACAAAAGAGGAAGATAACCTCTTTCACTCCTACTTCTTGCACTCTCAAGACTCCCTACTTCCTGCCGAACTACCATTTCATCAACGACCCACTCGACATGAGATTTTTCGGTGACAAATAGACAGCGGATATCTACCGGATCGTTCGGTTGACGTCCGGATCGAAGTGAAATCATTGCCGGGGCCCTCGTAGTTAAGCTAGTCAAAACAGATACCGACCGGTGGCCCGTCACCGTTGAGGATGGGCGAGCCTGGAGTTGCCGCCGATCGTATCGGTGGTAGAGAGGAAATTGACAACGCGCTATCGCCTCCGGCCAGACCGGTCCAAAGTCTTTGGCGTTTTGCATATCGATCATCTTTTGCGTAGCACGTCAAAAGGATTGACGCCCATGTTTTTCTCGATCATGCCTTTGATGGTGGTGAAGGCGTGCGAATCTCGGCCTGGCGGGTTGATATCCTTTGACGTTGCCGTATACGCAACGCATCGTAAAATTCGCGTCCGATACGGCGATTTGCGGCGCGCATTTCGAACATCGCCGCCATATACTCTTTGGCCGCAGACGATCGATACTGTATTAATTTAGCACCGCGAGCAGCGAGACCGCAGCACCCTCGTCAACCAAACCGGCGATGAACGGATGACTCTCCACTGAAGCTTTGCCCGGGAATCGTCCCGAGAGGAGATCAGGCGTCTTGTCGGGCTTCGACAAGCTCCTCACCTTGCGATCCTGGCTGGCAAATGCACACTCGGGTGCCCTGCGGGCCCCACCGGTCAATCCGGCAAGTTTCTGATCCGCAGCAAAGACGCTTGATTAGTTGGCAGAGAGTCAAATTGGCTGAAAGAGAAGCTGAGCATCTCTGGCTTCGTAAACAGGCTCACCGTTCGGCCGAGATGCCTTTCGATCTCAGCTCCCCAGCTCTTTTGGTCGCCGGTCGGCTTACGATACGGCCTTGATCGACATGGCTGCCGCGACCGTCTGCCGAACAGGCAGTGAATTGGGATCCGGGAAACGGCGCACCATCGCGCTCGCGTTTGGACGCTGCATTAGTTTCCAGCGA
>JADJRV010000041.1 GCA_016712045.1 Chloracidobacterium sp.
TTCTCGAAAACGACGATGCCCGCGACGTTTTCAGCTCCGGAGATGTTCTGCTGAAATGCCGAACGACCTCGATCCGGTCCGGAAAGTAGGAAGTTCGAGAATTTCCTGCAGCTTCCTCCAGCACCTTTTTCCGTCCGGTTTCAAAACGCGGAATCGCTGCTCGAACGCGATCTTGGCGTGGTGTTTTCGACCAGCCAGCTCGACGAGACTCTTTTTGCGCCGCGTTTGGGGTCGAGGATGTGCACCCGCCTGCCTCGGCGTTCGGTCAGAAGCGTTTCAAAGATCGCCCGGTCGTCAAAATCGTGGGTACGTGGATTTCGAGCGAAACACAATCCGTCGAATACTGTAACAGGACGCTGCCCAGGAATCCCGACGGGTCAAACGCGTCGTCCTCCGCCAGATCTTCCCAAAAGAACTCACGCCGCTCTGACACCCGCCCTTCACGCATCGTGAAGAGCTGCAGGGCAGTCGATTCCTTCACGGTAGTAACCAAAATATCAACGTCCCGGTCGGCGGTCGTCGCCATCTTTGGCTGTTCGCTCAGGGCAAGTACTGTTTTGTGCAGATCCCGGTATTTGGCGGCCACCTCAAACTTGTTCTCCTCCGCGTACTGCCACATACGCTCTTCGAGGGTGCTGGCAAGTTCCTTGTTTCGACCCTCGAGCAGGATCTTGACGTCCGCTGCTGCTTCCTGGTACTCCTTCTGCGTGCAGAGGCCCTTGACGCAGGGCCCAAGGCAGCGTTTCAGGTGGTATTCGGAGACACGGACGCGTAACTTGCCGTCGATCTCGATCTCGGTACGTGCGAAGTTGAACGCCTGGATTGACCACAGATTCAGAGTTTTCCGGGCCAGACTGCCGGCGAATGGGCCGTAGTAGTGCGAGCCGTCGCGGACGATCCGTCGGGTAACTACGACCTTTGGATACGGTTCATTGGTAAGTTTTAGATGCGGATATGATTTGTCGTCCTTGAGCAGGACGTTGAAACGCGGCTTAAAGCTTCTTTTTATCAGATTTGATTCAAGAACGAGGGCTTGACCTCGTTATCGACGACGATGAACTCAAAATCCGCGATCAGTTTCACGAGCTTGTCGGGTCTTTGGGTCGAGGTTCCTACTTGATTGAAAGTATTGACGGACGCGGCTCCGCAGATCTCCCGCCTTGCCGACGTAGATTATTCTGCCGGCCGCACTTTTATGAATATAGATACCGGGAATCTGCTGGCAGTACTGAGTTTTCGTCGATCACGCCTTAAATTCTACCGCACCGACTGGCGAAAGCAAAATTCGCCGGTTCGCAATAAAGGACGAGCAGTGTTTTGTTTCCGGCGTTCGTGTCCCTAACGCTGTACCGCCGGAAGTAAGAGACCGATCAGAATAGCGATAATCCCGACTGACGTATAAATTGACGAGATCGGCATTGGATAATTTCTCCGTAACGTATAAATTAGATTCGGGTGTTATTTTCGACTGTCCGTCCGATCACATTAATAAGACGGTGATCGGCCGTCATTTTGCCGAAGTTCGTGTTTTTCGACCTTACTCATACGTGGAAAACTGTACTTACATTTGATCCTCATCGAGGCTGCCGAGTATGTGAGACGCGGCGGGATCGTCGCATTTCCGACCGAGACAGTTTACGGATGCTTCGGAGCGGATGGTCTTCGATGCCGAGGCCGTCGCGAGGATCTTTGAGGCGAAGAGGCGTCCTTCAGATAACCCGTTGATCGGCACGTTTCGGAGATTGTTTTCAGATCGAGAGGCTTGTCCGAATTCGATTACAGGATCGGCCGAGAGATTGATCGAGGCATTCTTTCCGGGGCCATTGACCGTGGTGCTTAGAAAATCGCGAGAAGTGCCGGGACATCGCGACTGCCGGACTCGGACACGATCGGTATCCGGATGCTCAGGATACGATCTCGCATACCGCTCCCTGAACGCTTGGTGGTGTGCCCGTTGTCGCCCTGTCCGCTAACCTTCGGGGCAACCTAGCCCGACGACTCCGCAGGCGGTCAAAGAAGATCTGGTCGGCAGGATCGATTGCATTTTTTGACAGGAAATCCGACCGAGATCGGCCTGGAGTCTACCCCGTCGGTTGACTGCACGTCGGATCATCCGGTGCTGCTCACGCTTAGGTGCTGTCTGTATCGCCTTGAAGACCTGAGAAGTGTGGTGCCCGATGGATCAGGGAAGTTTTCCCCGGTCCGACTGATCTTGAGACCGTCCGCAGTCCGGGTCTGCGGCACCGGCACTATTCACCTCGCGCTCACGTCGTTCTTATAGGAGACGTTGGAGGATTGCCAACAACTGAGAACTCCGCATTTATCGGCCTGCACGGGCCGTCAGCCGACTTTAGGCTGGCAAAAATATGCGGAGACGTTGAGGAGTACGCCCGGGTCGTCTTTGAATTCTTCCGTGAATGCGACCGGCGGGAAATCGAAACGATCTATTGCGAAACTGTCGAAGAGATCTGGATCGGGGCAGGTCTGATGGACCGTCGCCGTCGTGCGGCCGAGGGGTTCGAACGTTTGCAGTTTGACCGCAAAAAACGCAAAGTTCGAGGTTGTTTTGCAGAACTTCAGATCTTAATTGGGACCGCTATCCTCAACTGCTTTTGGAGGTGTTCGAGCGGTACGAGAACCAAGACGGGCCGCATTTGTGGGCTGCATTTCCGCTACGACCTCGAGGCCAGTAGAGTTTTTTGAGCTCCCGGTTGGGTCGCGGGAGCAGCCGTCCGGCGGCGTAAACTCAGCACTGTGAGAGATCGTGTGAAGTGAGAACCCGCTCCGGTTGTCAGGTTTGTTCGTTTGGCCTCAGAAAAGCCCTTTGACTGACTCGCCATTCGAAAATCGAGGAACAACGGAAAGATGCGAGGAAAATGGTTACGAAAAACACCAATGCCACAGAGAACACAGCCGCCTTCCAACCGATCGTTGGCACGACAAACGCTATAAATATAGCTCGCGGTCAGAATAAACCTGTCGCGGGACAGCCGGAGCATATATGCCTGGCAATTTGAACCCGAAAGGAAAAAGAAAACCAGCGGAACAATAGAGCCACGCCCATGAGAAAAGCAGACGATGCGAAGTGCAGAACAGTGGCGACCTACTATCAGCGGCTGGTGCGTCCGGAGGGCAATATTCGTTGGCTACGACCGCTGCCATATCGCTGCAAAGAAAACGGGATCCCAGGGAGATGGTCATCAGCGGCAACACCCAGAGAAAGAAGAAAACGGCTGTGATGCTGATATTTATTTGATGTAAACCGCCGAAAATGGTGTTGAATAAAAACTCGTCAACGAACTGGCCAGCCGTTGCGCGAAATAACAGGCACGTACCAAAACGGACGCCACTGCAACCGCGATAGCCGTGCCCCAAAACAGGCTCCAGACAACGAATGCTCGACGGCAGTTTCCACGCTAAAATATGATAGAAGGCGACGATGGCAAAACGGAAAATTATCCCGATCGCCCTTCGCTAGTAACGACATGCCGATGAAAAATAGAACGAAAGCAGCGGTAGATGATATTTCTTAAATGATCTGTCTTTCGTTGGTCGAAGACATAAAACCGACAAGTGCCGCCGTCATCGGAAATGTGACGATGATGTCAAAACTCGCACCGTGAGCAAAGATCAGTATCCGGAGCGTTGATGCGGCGATGAGAGCGAGCCAATTGGCAAAATCTTAGACAGAGGGTCAGAGAACTTGAGACAGATTTCAGTGCTCTTTTTGAATATTTTCCGACCTGTGAACTTGGGCTACTTTCCTTCCGAGAATCCAAAGACTCACTACTGTCCCGATCCCACACAACGCAGGGCCGAGGCGGGCGGCAAATTCCGCTGACGCCGAATATGTTGTACGAAGCGATCTCAAACCAATAGAGCAACGCCGGTTTTTCGAACCAATTAAATCCACCAAGCGTCGGCGTTACCCAATCACCGGCTTGCCACATCTCGCGGGCCACTTGTGCGTATCGCGGCTCGTCTGGGCCGAGAAATGGCAAATTGAGCCCGACGAAAATGCCGCGACCGCCAAAACAGCAATGGCTTGCCCAAACATATTTGGGTACTGAATCAGATGGCTGTGTCGGGCTTTGTAATTTCCACGTTCTTAAATGAGAATGTAAAGTATTGCTGAAAAACAGCTTGTTATCAAATTATGGGCGAGAATGGAAAATTAAGAGTAGCGGCGATCGGTGTCGGTAGCCCGGGGCGGCATCATGCGCGAAACTACGCAGAACTGGCCGCTGAAGGCCGCGTTGAGATGATCGGCGTGTGTGATCCGAGTGCTGAAACAGCCGCACAGATCGGATCTAGTCACGGTTGTGATCATTTCACGGACTGGCACGATCTGCTTGGTAAGGTGGACGCCGTTTCGATAGCGACTCCGACAGAGACGCATTGCGAGATCGCCTGTGCCTTTCTTGAAAGCGGCGTCAATGTCCTTGTGGAAAAGCCGATCGCACTTACGCTTGACGAAGCCGACAAAATGATCGCCGCCGCCGAAAGATCAGGAGCCACTCTGATGGTCGGCCAGCTTGAACGCTATAACCCGGCGATGGTCGCTCTGCGTCCACACGTTACGCGGCCGCTTTATTTTGAGATCCACCGCGTTTCGCCTTTCCCAATCGCTCGCTCGATGTCGATGTCGTGCCCGATGTGATGATCCACGACCTCGACGCGATCCAGTGGCTGGTCGGCGACATTAAAGTTTCCGAGATAAGAGCAGTGGGCATTCCGGTAATCTCGGACAAAGTCGACGCGGCAAATGCGAGGATCGAGTTTGAGAACGGCACGGTCGCGAACATCACTGCCTCACGAATCGGTACTGAAAAGATCCGCAAAACGAGGTTCTATCAGACAAATTTACGTCGTTTTAGACTACGCGACAAAATTCGCGTCCGTCACTTCGCTAAACCCCGAGGCTGCACATCCGCTGGCCGGTATCTCGATCAACCGTCTGGAGATCAACGACGTCGAGCCCCTGCGGGCAGAGATAACCGCATTTCTCGATTGTCTTGAAAATAAAACGCCGCCGCCAATCTCCGGTGAAGATGGACGGCGTGCGTTGAGTTTAGCGGTTGGCGTGCTCGAAAAGATCGAAGCCCACCGTCTGCGGTTGACGTCCAGGCGGCCGCTCTCCGGCTTGTGGTGCGACCATTGTTTTCATCCATTCCTGAGTCCTTTCAAACGCTCAGAACCATTTGGGGCATCCATGATGACCTTTTCGAGATTGGCCATGGCTTCAGGGGCTCGCCACATCGCTCGAAGCTCATCCAAGAACGGCCTGGACCTTGGCGAATACCAGCATGTGCTCACCGGCAGTCTGGTTGAACATCTCGGCATCGATCGCACCTTGATTAACGAAAGTAGCCGCCATATCCCAGTACGACGTGACCATTCGCAGATAACCGCCGACTTCCGGGTCCATCATGGTCTTCGCGTATTCCTCGGCACTCGTGGGGTTAAAAGTGAACATCCAGTCACGGGCCTTTGCATAGTGTGCTTCGCGGCGAAGGTCGTAAAGTTTCATTATCAGATCTGCCGATTCGGCTTTTGTTGACATCGTATTAATTCCTCCAAAGTTGATTTATTTCCAAGTCTATTTACACGCACGCCGCATGTCAATTAAGGTAAGAAAGTGCGTAACGAGATAGCAACATTTTTGAATGAACGTATCGACGCCGGGGATTTTCCGTCAGCGGTCTGTCTCGTCGCGGAAAAAGGCGAGATCGTCGTGCATGAGGCACTTGGCTACGCAGTCGTCGAACCTGAACGGATCGAAGCAAGTTGATACGATCTATGATCTGGCGAGTTTGACGAAGGTGTTGGTTGACGGATTGTTTGCCAAAGGTCATCGAAGACGGCAAATTTCGATCGATGGCCGAGTCAGCGTTTATCTCAAAGAATTTGATACAGAAGGTAAACGAACGATCACTATTTCCGACCTCCTGACTCCATCGCTCTCATTTGCCCGCATGGAAACCATTTTATTTTTGGCAAATGATCCGTCAGAGATAATTTCGCAGCGATAGGATCGACGCAGTTGAACTTATGAACAGCAAACCGGTTACGTATAGCGATCTAAATTTCATTGCTTTGCAGAAACTTGTTGAGAAGGGTTGCGGACGGCAACTTTGAACGGGTTGCGTCCGGGTATATTTTTGATGATTTGAACTGAAAAACCTTTTTCAATCCGCCGCAGACCATGAAACAAAGGATAGCGGCGAGCGAAAAAGGAAATGGGTTTGAAAACAAACGTGTCGAACAAGGGGTATCTTCAATCACCGCTACCGCAGGTGGTTCTGACCGGTTTCGCACAGAGACAATTTGGGGCGAAGTCCACGACAACAACGCATATTTCATGGGCGGAGTTGCCGGTCACGCGGGACTGTTTTCGACTGCCGAAGAGACCTTTAAGATCGCCCAGCAGTTTTTGCCAAATTACACGACACTGTTAAAGCCCGAGACCTGTGAGCTTTTTCGCACAATTTTACGCCGGGAATGAACGAACATCGCTCGTTTGCATTCCAACTTGCATCGACGCCTGACCCGACCGCCGGCACTAAAGATGTCGCCGGAAAGCTTTGGGCATCTTGGGGTTTACGGGTACGAGTCTGTGGATCGATCCGGTCAAAGAACGTGTCTTTATCCTGCTCACAAACCGTACGCACAACCGTGCTCTGCCATTCGCAAATATCAACCCCGTACGCCGCCGTTTTCACGATCTGGCGATAGAACACCTCGACAAAAATTCTTAGCAACGAAAAGGGAGCATTCTAATCAAAATGTCGCTTTCCCACTTATTAACTTTCGGCTTGGAGAATATGCGTCGATGAAACTTTTAACCGCCTTCGTAATGACCATAGCGATGCTTGTAGTTGGAGCATTTTCTCAGGAAATACCTCTACGCGTCCTCGTGTCTCGCCGACGGCGACACCACCGACGCTCGGCAATGACACTAACGTCAATTCTACCCCAACCGGCCCGCCCGTCCTGATCGGGGAAATAACCGGCCTGTTCCAGCGCCGACGCCGGCTGCGGGTGACGATGAGATCATTCGGGCCGAGACCAATTTGGTTACAATGCCGGTATCGGTGCTCGACCGCGACGGCCGTTTTATTTCGGGCCTGCAGCAAAACCGATTTTAAGATCTTTGAAAACGGTGTTGAGCAAAAGCTGGATTATTTTCAATCGGTCGAACAGTCCTTACGGTGATCTTGCTGATTGACGTGAGCCCGTCGACCCAGTTCAAGATCGGTGAGATCCGGACGCGGCGAGTGCCTTTGTCGACCAATTACGCCCATCCGACCGGGTGATGGTTATCTCCTTTGATGAGAGCCGTCCATGTTTTAACCCCTGCGACAAATAACCGCTACCAGCTCAAAATGCGATCCGCCAATTAGAATTTGGTGTTGGTACAAGTTGTACGAGGCTGTTAATTATGTAATTGACAACCAACTGCGGCAATACAGGGCGCAAAGCGGTCGTACTTTTCTCCGACGGCGTCGATACGACATCAAGCCGAGCTAACTATGCAAGCACGCTGCGTGAGTCTGAGGAGGTCGATGCACTTTTTACACGATCAGATACGACACGTCCCGCGACATGAACGGCGGCGGCTGGGGCAACGGTCGTGGAGGCGGCAACTATCCGCAGCCGCGTCGGACTGGCAAGGTTACGTTTGGTGATATCTTAGGCGCCATTCTTATGGGTGGTAGTGTAAATGTTGGCAGCGGCGGAGGCGGCCGCGCTGGCTCGAGCTCAAAGGAGTATGAGACGGGCCGAACTTATCTCGAGGCTCTTGCTCAAAACAGCGGCGGCCGTAAATTTGAGGCTCAGACGCTCTATAATGTCGAGTCGGCTTTCTCGGGCATTGCCGAAGAGCTCCGTCGCCAGTATTCGCTCGGCTATTATCCCGAGGCCGTCGGTAAAGCAGGCGATCGGAAACAGATCAAGATCCGTGTGTTGCGACAAAATGTGGTCGTACGAGCCAAGACGAGCTACATTGTCGGCCAGACGAACCGTAACGTCGCTGGCAAATAGTTAGCGATCAAGAGTAATAGAAAGGGAAGGTTCATACGAGCTTTCCTTTTCGTTTTGCATCTTTTAATAGGATATTGCATCGTAGAGTTACTTGAATTCGTTTTAAATTTCAATGAAAGTTGCTCTGCTAATTTTTTCGATAATAATGGCGGCGTTCTTTGCGAGCGGGCGACCGCCCAGTCAACCTGTCCGCAGCCCAAAACGGGCGAAAAAGCCAATAAACGTCCCGTCGAGCCCGCCGCAACACCCACGCCCTCGCCTGTTGATGTTCCACTTTCCGATGACAAAACACCGGCTGACGACGGCGAGATCATTAAGGTCACGACGCAGCTTGTATCAATACCGGTTCGGGTGATGGATAAAAGGGGCCGCTTTATCGGCGGGCTGACAAAAGAAAATTTTAAGGTTACCGAGGACGGCAAGGAGCAGGAGATCGGGCTTTTCTCCAATGAGCATGAGCCTTTTACGGTCGCGCTTGTGATCGATATGAGCTATTCGACGACGTTTAAGATCAGCGAGATTCAATCTGCCGCGATCGCGTTTATCGACCAGCTCCGGCCTAACGACAAGATAATGGTGGTCTCGTTTGACGGAGATGTGCATGTCCTGTGCGACGCCACCAACGACCGGCAGACCATCTATCGGGCTATCAAATCGACCAAGATCGCGATGACAGGCACGAGCCTTTACGAAGCCGTGGCTCGTGATGAACAAAAAGCTCCGCAGCATTCAGGGCCGCAAAGCGATCATCTTTGTTCACGGACGGTGTCGATACGACCAGCCGGACGAGCACCTATAATGATAATGTCAGCGATTCGATGGATCCTGATGCGTTGATCTACCCGGTGCGGTACGACACGTTTGCCGACGTTCAGAATATGAAGAACGGAAGTGTCATCAAAAACCGCCGCCCATTCAAATTCCCGACAGGATAACGGCGGGATCTTAGGGACGATCATGCAGTCGGGCGTTGGCACGCCGAGTAACGCCGGCACTAAGCGTCGAGGAATACGAAAAAGCAAAAGAGTATCTCGACCAGCTTGCATTCCGAACGGGCGGCCGTTTGTATGAAGCAACAACGCTCACCAATCTCGCCGACGCCTATTCTAAGATCGCCAGCGAGCTGCGCGAATTTTACAGTCTTGGGTATTATCCAAACGAAGATCGTACGGCCGGAAAGAAGACGAGTATAAAGGTAAAAGTCGATCGCGAAGGCGTCGTCGTTCGCACACGCGACGGCTACATCGCGCCCAAAACAGACCAAAATAAGGGGTCCGGTAGCCGCTAGATCTCAGTGCCGTCCTTGATGATACCGCCTTTTGGCACGATAATGATGCCCTCGCGGATGTAGTACGAGCCGTCAGGCGCGTCAAAATTCTCGATATTTTCGCGGTTTACCAGCCTGACGTTATTTCCGATACGAACATTTTTGTCGATGATCGCTTTGCTTATCGTGACATTTTGACCGATCCCGATATGAGGCTTGCCGTTGGCGATATTAGCCCTGATCTCGTCGATCGTTTCAAAGACATCCGAACCCATAATGATCGATCTATCGATATCGACTCCTCGTCGATCCGGCTGCGCAAGGCCGATGATCGAGCCGCGGGCACGAACCCCGCTCAGGATATTGCCCTCGCTGACCATCGAATTGTCGATGTCGCAGCTATTAAGTTTTGACGGCGGCAGATAGCGGCTGCGGGTGTAGATCGGCGCTGACGCGTCAAAGAAATTAAATTTTGGCAGCGGCGACGCGAGGTCAAGATTGGCCTCGTAAAACGCTCGATGGTCCTGATATCCTCCCCAGTACTCCTTAAAAGAGAGCCCGGCACGGTGTATTTTTCGATCGCCGCAGGTATGATCTCGCGGCCAAAATCCACCCAAGAATTATCGGTCTCAAGCAACTCGACCAATCGAGCGTAATTAAAAACATAAATACCCCGAGACGGTCAGATCAGCACCTGTGTCGAAATGCCGTTTTAGAAAATTGCGGTAATCCATCCGGTAAAGATGGTCACCCGACAAAATGAGGAGTGTGTCGACCCGCCAGTCTCGCAAATGCGGCAGCATCTGGCGAACGGCATCGGCGGTTCCCTGAAACCACTCCGGATTATCTTTGGTCTGTTCCGCCGCCAGCACTTCGACAAAGCCCGTCGAGAAACTGGAAAAGCGGTATGTGCGTGAGATGTGACGATTGAGCGACGCCGAGTTATATTGCGTCAGCACAAAGATCTGCGTGATCTGTGAGTTGATACAGGGTTCGACACTGGCACATCGATCAGCCGATACGTCCCGCCAAGCGGCACAGCCGGTTTCGAACGCTCCTGTGTCAGTGGAAACAAACGCGATCCGGCACCGCCGCCAAGGATCACCGCAACTACATTGTCGTATTGGCCCATGGAAACAATTGTAAAATGCACAGTGCATAATGCACAATGCAAGATTGAGATTGCGCATTTTGCACTCTCAACTTATTGCGAATTGATCTCTCGATGCGCGTACTGGACAAAAATTATTTTCCTCGTCTTTGTCGGAGCGGTAGTCGTTTGGCTGGGTTATGAGGTCGTTACTTTCCCGGCGATCTCGCGGCTACGGGATGAAAATCCGACGACTTCGTCGATGATCGAATTTCGTCTGTCCGAAGCGAGGGCCGAGGGCCGCGAGCCGAGAAAGTTTATGATCTGGACGCCTATCGAACAGATCAGCCCAAATTTGCAACGTGCCGTGCTTGCGGGCGAAGACGCACGTTTTTTTCAGCACAACGGCTTTGACTGGGACGCGATCCAAAAAGCTTGGGATGAGGCGGTCGAAGAGGGCAAGAAAGAAGATAAACAAGAGTGCGAAGAAGAGGCAAAGGCGGCGAATACGCCTAAAAAAGACTGCAAGCCGAATCCCGAAGATTGGATCCCGTCAATGCCGAGTTTCAAACGCGGTGCCTCGACCGTCACGCAGCAGCTTTCAAAAAATCTCTTTCTGTCCGAAGACCGCAATTTCCTACGCAAGGGCCGCGAGGCCGTCTATACCTATTTCCTCGAACGCGAACTAACCAAAAAACGCATCCTAGAGATCTATCTCAACGTCATCGAGTGGGGCGACGGCATCTACGGTGCCGAAGCCGCCGCTCGCAACTATTTCAAAAAATCCGCATCAGACCTCACCAAAGACGAAGCCGCTTTCCTCTCGGCAATGATCCCATCGCCGCTAAACGTATTCAATCCCGCCAAAAACAAAAAACGCGTCGTCCGAAGACAACGCGTTATTCTGCGAGGAATGAACTCGATCAAACTCGATTATTCAGACAAGTAGAGGAGTGGAGGAGGGCAGGAGTTGGGGAGTAAAGGATTTAGGAGGTCTTAAATAATGCCCGGAATGGTTATTCGACATCAAGAGTTGGACGTTTACAAAAAAGCGTTCGAAGCGGCGATGCAGATATTTGAACTGACCAAAAGCTTTCCCAAAGAAGAGACCTATTCACTTACAGACCAGATCAGACGCTCGTCACGTTCAGTTTGTGCCAATCTAGCTAAAGCTTGGCGGAAACGTAGATATGAAGCGGCTTTCATAGCTAAACTAAGCGATTCCGAAGGCGAGGCTGCTGAAACCCAGACTTGGATCGAGTTCGCAGTGAAGTGCGGATATATCGACCGTGACATCGCAAAGACCCTCTATTTGCAGTATGACGAAGTGCTAGCAATGTTAGTGAGTATGATAATCAAACCCACGGTATGGGTAATGCCAACGGGCCAAAAACAAAAGAGGAGTGAAAGATAACCTCTTTCACTCCCCTACTCTTGCACTCCTCGACTCCCCTACTTCCTGCCGACTACTTTCATTTCATCAACGACCCACTTGGCGCCGCCAAATTTTTCGGTGACAAATAGGACAAAGCGGATATCTACTGAGATCGTTCGGTTGACGTCCGGATCGTAGTAGAAATCATTGCCGAGGCCCTCGTAGTTGCCGTCAAAACAGATACCGACCTGGTGGCCGTCACCGTTGAGGATGGGCGAGCCTGAGTTGCCGCCGATGATATCGGTGGTAGAGAGGAAATTGACAACAACGCTATCGCCCTGGCCATAACGGCCAAAGTCTTTGGCGTTTTGCATATCGATCATCTTTTGCGGCACGTCAAAAGGATTGACGCCCGTATTTTTCTCGATCATGCCTTTGATGGTGGTGAAAGGCGTGCGAATCTCGGCTTCGCGGGGTTGATATCCTTTGACGTTGCCGTATGAAAAACGCATCGTAAAATTCGCGTCCGGATACGGCGATTTGGTGCCGCGCATTTCGAACATCGCCGCCATATAATTTTGACGCAGACGATCGATACTTGCATTAAATTTAGCACCGCGAGCAGCGAGAGCAGCACGCTCGTCAACCAAACCGGCGATGAACGGATGGTCTTTCTGAAACTTTGCCCACGAATCGTCATAGAGATCGACGATCTTGTCGGGCTTCGTAAACTCACCATTTGCGATCTCGTTGGCAAATGCTGCCTCAGGTGCCCTGCGAGCCTTACCGGTCAATCCGGCAAATTTCTGATCCGCAGCAAAGAAGCGCTGATTAGCTGGCAGAGAGTCAAATTGCTTGAAAAAGAACTTGAGCATCTCGGCTTCGTAAACAGGCTCACGTTCGGCAAATGCCTTTCGATCTCGGCTTTCTTAGCTTTCTTTTGGTCACCGGTCAGCTTACGACCGGCCTTGATCGACATGGCTGCCGCGACCATCTGGCCGAGAACAGGCATTGAATTGGGATCAGGGAAACGGCGCACCATCGCGTCGCGTTTGGACGCTGCATTAGTTTCCAGCGAGAGAGCTTTCAGCTCAGGTATCACCGTGCCGTATTTTGCATCACGGGCAGGATTAGCGGCGATCCAAGCAGCAAGCTTTGCTTCCTCAGCCTGTCGAGCTTCGACAACCTTGGCGTGACTGAGACGTAATGCACCGCCGTCGTAAACCTTAAACGAGTTGTCAAAATTGGCGATCTCCGACTGAAACTTGATCCGCTTTTCATCATCGGTCGAACCGATCACACGCAGCGTGTCAGCCAATGTCCGGAGCCATTTACCCAAGAAAGGGAAGTTGGCATCGCGTGCGTATTCGATCGACCAGCTTTCGCGATAACGCGTTGTGCCGCCGGGAAAACCGAGCACAAAGACAAAGTCATTATCTCTGAGGCCG